>NZ_WBOT01000003.1:0-721628 GCF_008923265.1 Bacillus mesophilum
GAAAAAGCCACTTTTCTATCTGATAAAAGACAGAAAATGGCTTTTTTACTTTATAAAATTCAGTATAGATTCCCACTGGGTTAAACAAGAAACATAAATTATAAGAAAATCAGTGCCCTCAACGAAGTGACGAGGAGGCTCAGCTTGCTCCCCGCGGAAAGCGAGGGTCCGCAGCGCAATGGAACGGACTTGATTAAATACCGAAACTAAGATATTGAATATTCGTGTTTTAGAAATATTAATTTCGATTTGTCCCATCCTCTTAGTAGAGAATGATCTAAATATCCATTGTTGTTTTAGAATGAAGAGAAGAGCTCTCATTCTTCCTCTTTTTTCCGGCCAAAATACAGCACGCCTAAACACCAAAAGCCAATCATCAGGAGTGTGACTGCAATTAGAACAGGGATAGCGCCAAATTGAATAATAAAGGGGACAGCGGCCGAAGTGATAAGGCCTCCGCCGAGCATGGGCTCAAATAGAATTTGCTTATAGCCGAAGCCAGTCAGTGCAGGTGTTTTATTGTCTGAGTCAGCAATTCGGATCAGCATGATACCTGTTGCAGCCACACCTACTCCTTGGCCGAAATCTCCAATCCCCCGTTCAAACCAATAATTTGGAATCATTCGGGGAGCAAGATACAAGAATAATAGTAGATTGACCATAATTCCGGCTGCAGCGAAAATAATAAACGGAAGCAGATTCTCTCCAATTACTTGGAGACTGAGAGACGCCATCGCACTAATAATCAAAAAGTCGAGCGCAACACCTTGGATGCGATTAATGGTTTCGCGATCTGTCAGTTTATGAGAATCGAACCGTCCAAGTAAAAGTTGAAGGAGGATTCCGCCAAGCATGGCAAAGGGAAAGAGCGGCACATACTGAAATAAATAAACATCATAGGCGCTTCCGTATGTAGCTTCCTCCAGCCAGATGAAACCTTCCAATAAAATATATCCTATGAAAATAGCAATCCCAATAAAGCCCAGATGAAGAGCATACGGTTCAATAGACATAGGTGAAGTCGTCTTAAGACCGGCACCTTCCCGATTTTCTTCTTTAATAATGCCAGAGCGCTGCTCGACAGAGATTTCATCGGGATGATCCAATATCTTTGTTTTTCCTTTTCGTGCTGCCCAATTGATTAAAGCCATCCCAATTATAACTCCAGATAATATCGCTACTGTAGCAAGTCCGATCGCTAGGTCATATCCTTCTGGAAATCCTAACTCTTCAAAAGTGCTTTGCAGACCTGCAGCCGTGCCGTGACCGCCTACAAAACTGATTTCGAGTAAGGCGCCAGCTGCAGGGTTTAAACCGAAAAGAGGTGTCATAACTGTAATAGTAAGCAGAATTCCAACAACATAAAGAGCTAAAGAAATAGTGTAGCCTAATGCAGTATGTGGTCCGCCAATTTTCCAGATTCTCTTTGGTTTCGGCAAGGAAACTCCGATAAATAGGCATGCGAAAACCACATTAATCAGCAGTCCCGGCAAATCTGCCCAGACCTCCACAATTTCCTCTGTAAATAAACCAGACTCTAAACGGCTGAAACCAAGATTGCTTACGAGTCGGCCGAGCACCTCAGGACCCAGAAGCAAAGCGAGAAAACCGCCGATCAGTGATGCCGGTAAAAACAACTTTTGCAGAATACTAATCTTCAACCGAACCCACATTGCCAGAACAAGTAAAATTGCCAAAAGAACAAGCGCAAAACCAGCAACTCCTAAAGACATGAAAAAAAATCACCCTTTCCCAAATAACTGCTTATAGTGTTAATACCTTTTTCATTAAGGCTGAAACACCTTTGTGAACAAGTAATCAAAAGCAGAGTGGGATTCTAGAGAAAAACTCATGATAAAGGATAATATTGTAAAAAAGGAACATTTGTTCTAAAATGAAGTAAAATCGTTATAGGAGGCGAATTCTTTTGAGACCAGTTCTTACGAAGGGTATAAATATTGATACTTTTAAAGAGTACTATTGGCTAAAAGCTGAACTGCAAACATTTTGCAGGGAAAATGGCATCAGTGCTTCAGGTTCGAAAATGGAGATTGCTGAGAGAATAGAAATCTATCTTCAGACTGGAGAGGTCAGAAAACCTGGTAGAAATTCAAACATAAGAAAGAAAGCGGAGTCAAAGGGTGATTTGAGTCTTGATACTGTTATTACAGAAAATCATCGCTGCAGTCAGGATGTAAGAGCCTTTTTTAAGAGTGTTATAGCAAATTTTCATTTTTCTACATATATTCAAAACTACTTTAAAAGTAATATTGGAAAAACATATCGTGATGCTGCAGATGCCTGGCATGAGGAAGAAAAAAGAAAGAAAGCCCCTTCTTATAAGAAGGCTATTGCCCCTCAGTTTGAATATAATCAATTTATTCAAGACTACTTTTCTGATTTAAGAAACAGAGGAAGAAGCCGCAATGAAGCAATCGAAGCGTGGAATGAAATCAAAAAGCGTCCTGGCAGCAACAAGTATGAACCTAATTCTTAACTAGTAAAGTTAATGAAGTGCTTAGCGTCTCTATATCAGGTCATATATTATACTAATATAGATATTTTTATAGATGAAGAAACTGGTAATAAAAAAACCCACAAAAACCTCGGCATATTAGTGAATTTATTTTAAATTTCACCGATATGTAAAGTAAGCTACAGCTTAGAAAATTTAAAGGGGAATAATCTATGAAAAAACGTGCATCAAGATCAGCAAACATTCGCACTAAATTTATTTTATACTTTTTATTAATTGGATTAATTCCTCTTGCAGCTGCTTCTTACCTTATTTATGAAACAAGCAGTAAGGAAGTTGTTTCAAATGAGAAAGAGTGGTTAGGAGCGGAAACAGAGAATACAGTTTCAAGCATGGAAGATTGGATTTTAAAGAGATTAGATGAAATAACGATTATTTCAAAATCAAATGCCATTATCAATGGAGATTTAGAAGAACGCAGTCAGATAATGAGTGTTGTAAAAGAACAAGATCCAAATTATGAGACAGTTGTTGTCACTGGAAAGGATGGAATCGTTGAGGCCCATACAACCGCAAGTAATGTCGGGACATTAGATTTATCAGACCGGGATTATTTTATAAACGGGATGAAGGGAGAGCAAACGATTTCAAATGTAATCGTATCGAAAGCAACAGGAAATCGGATCATTGTTGTTGCTACGCCAATTACATCCCAGCAGGGAGATGTAATTGGCGTAGTTTCTGCCTCCGTTAATTTTGAAAGTCTTGTGCAGCAGTTTTTAGAAGATGAAGAAGGAGCAAATAATGGCACATATCCTGTCTTAATTGATCAGGAAAATGTCATTCAATATCATCCTGAAACAGATTTAGTTGGGAAAAGGGTGGATGAAGCCGCGTTTTCTGCTGATTTAGCGAATCTTTTACAAGAGGGGAAAACAGCTAGCGGGACAAAAACAGTTCAAGAAAATGGAGAAGATCTGTTAGTTTCTTATGCCCCATTGCAAGCTGGAGGATTTGGCATCTACTTATTTACACCTTTAGATGTTGTTTTAGCAGTTACGGATAGCATTAGAAACATAGCGATCATTATTATGATTGCTGCTTTTATCCTAATTACTCTAGCAGCTGTTCTCATTGCGAATGGAATCAGTAAGCCAATTAAACAATTAACAGGACAAGTTCAAACCATTGCAGCAGGTGATTTAACCGGAGAAAAGCTGGCAATACGCTCAAAGGATGAACTTGGAATACTGGCAAAAGATATTAGTACCATGAAAGAGAATTTGCACTCGTTAATATTGCAGGTAAAAGAGGGATCTGAGCAGACTGCCTCCACATCGGCACAATTGGCAGCAAGTGCAGACCAATCCAACCAAACAAGCATGTTAATTGCTGAGTCCATGCAAACTGTTGCAGAAGGTGCTTCAGCTCAATCGGAAATGGTTTCTGAAAGTGTACAGGCACTTGATGAAGTCGCACAAGGCATCCAGCATATGGCCGAAGCCTCTGCTCTAATCACTGAAAAGTCAAATGTAACATTGGATAAAGCAGGCGCAGGCAGTGGATCTGTAGAAAAAACAATACAGCAAATGAACGCGATCCACGAATCGGTGATTGGATCAGATCAACTGACACAATCACTCATCGTTCGTTCACAGGATATCACTAAGATCTTGAATGCAATCACTGCTATAGCTGATCAGACAAACTTACTTGCCCTCAATGCCGCTATTGAAGCAGCGCGTGCTGGAGAGCATGGCAAAGGATTTGCAGTTGTAGCAGACGAAGTCCGTAAGCTTGCTGAGGAATCACAGAGATCTTCAAAAGAAATCTCAAATATCATAACAGAAATACAGTATGATATTGAACAATCAAGCAAATCGATGAAAAGTGTGATTGAAGAAGTCCAAAGTGGTGTAACCGTTGCAAAAGATACAAGAGAGCTCTTTATGGAAATTGTCGAGCTTACGAAAGATGTGGCTGATCATATTTCAGAGATGTCGGCAACGTCAGAGGAAATATCAGCTGCGGCAGAGGAGGTTTCTGCTTCCTTTAATGAAATCTCTACTATTACAAAAACAACTACTTCAAGCACACAAGAAGTGGCTGCAGGAGCCGAGGAACAATTAGCAGCAATTGAAGAGATGTCTTCATCTGCACGAAACTTAAGCGACTTAGCCCTGGAACTGCAAAATGCTGTAACGAAATTCAAATTATAAAATTAAAAAAAGCTAATTGTCCGAATGCAGACAATTAGCTTTTTGTCGTTATGTGATTCTGATTAGTACTTGTCTTTATCTGGTCTACTTTCGGGGCAGCCGATCATGATAATCCTTTCGAATCTGATGCAGTTCATGCAGTTTATCTAAGGCTTGATCTCCCATTTGCTTTCCTACATTTACAACAATGCTTTCAATTAAAGCAATGGGAGCCACCATAGAGTGGAACTCACCCACATCACCCCTGCTTGTATACAAGGTATAAGTGGCTTGTTCAAGCAATGGAGATACCAGCATATCTGTCATTAAAATGGTGCAGATTTCTTTCTTCTTGGCGTAATCGAGCAAGACATTAATTTCAACAGATGCTTGTACAAAACCAAAAAGAAAGAGTACATCCCCTTTTTTCATATGAATCATATCCTCAAATATCTCATGGCCGCTTGAGTTAAAGGTGTATACATTACTATTAAATCTTTTAAGACGAAAGGCGAATAGCGAAACAAGACTTTGGGAAGATCCTGCTCCAAATAAATGAATGTTATCCGCATTTGCAATTTTTTCAATCGATTGCTGAAAACTTTGATCTGCTAAGTGCTTTTTTGTGTCCGATAAATAGTGGAGTGCACTATCAAGCATAAACGGCGTATAGCCGTTTTCATATTTTCTCAGAGATGCCTCTACTTTGCTCGCTGGTGTCACTTGATTTGCCGCGGTCTTAATATATTGTTTAAAATCCTTTAAATTTTGAAAACCAACAGCACTCCAAAAGCGGGATACAGTGGCAACACTTGTCCCGCAAGCTTTTGAAATGTCCAGTTCATTCATAAAAGGTACGTTATCGATGTTTTTTTGTATATAGTCAGCAATAATCTGCTGGCTTTTTGAAAGCTGCTGCTTTGTGAAATCTACCAATCTCTGCGCCCTCCTTCATCTTCATAATCTGAGTATACTACAAAAATGAAATAAAAATTACATATAAATAAAAAAGATATTAATTTTACATTATCTTAAAACTATCTTCACAAACCATCTCTATACTGAAGGCAAGATCAAAAAAGGGAGTGAAGAAAATGAGTATTAACAAGGAAAGAAAGTTAACACAGTCACAAAAAATGATGGTATTTGTTTTGTCTATGTCTTTATTTGGATTATCGAAAATGATTACGGAGCTGCTTCCATCAAATGAAGTGGGGCCAATTGAATTTTCTATTTCTTATTTTGCTTTTATTCCACTCATCTTAGCAGCTTTATTTCATCCGCTTTATGTTGCAGTCGGTGCTTCAGTAGGAAATATCGTTTTCGCAGGTTTGCTAATGGGCGATTTTGGCGGAATTGGTGAGATTGAAGGATTTATTGAATTTACGCTTGCCATTTATGTTGCCGGTCTCCTTGTCCGCAACCCGTTAAGCAAGGTTCAGCTTGCGATTGCATCTCTTGTTGGTGTGGGAATTGATCAGCTCCTCAGCACAATTGTTGATATCGGGAAGGTCTGGTTTGGAGTAGAAGGCTTTGATGCCGTACCAGGATTGCCTGAAAGTATAGTCGTCTTAGAAGGTGTTAGCTTTTTAAATGAAATGGTCATTACAGGTGTGTTAGTCGGTCTTATTCCTACGTTGATCTTAACACCAAAATTATATGGAAAAATTGAACCTTTACTAGGTATGCGTCCGCGTGATGCGAAAGTAGAAACATCTATTGGTTCTTATATTACACCTGGGTTAATTGCAGCGATTGTGATTTTAACATTTGTTGGTATGATTGCCGAGTTTATTGCTGAGATGGATATGAACTTAGCTTTCTGGTCAGCCGATTTTATTAATCAGTTTGCAGATGATCAAAAATGGATTGGCTATAGCGCATGGGGGATTTTAGCAGCTGGAGCAATCTTTATCATCTATAAACTGGTTCGCAAAAAAGGAAGCGGAACAGCTGATCTTGATCAAGCAGCATAATAACAAGTCAGATGGGGGCAGTTCCAATGATTCTATTTGAAAATGTTTCATTTCGATATCCTGGGGCAGAAGAATGGGTATTAAAGGATGTTTCTGTCGAAATAGTAAAACATGAATTTACGGCTATCATAGGCGGAAATGGGGCAGGTAAATCTACTTTCTGCAAAGTGATAAATGGCCTAATCCCCTATTATTATGTAGGAGATTTTGAAGGGAAAATGTCTATTAATGGAGAGGATGCAGCAGCTTCAAATGTTGCATCCCTTTCTAGCAAAGTTGCTTATGTATATCAAGATTTTGAGAATCAGTTAGTTCGTCCAAAGGTGCTTGATGAAGTCATTTTTTCTCCGTTAAATTACGGATATAAGGATTATATGGAAAGAGGCAAGAAGGCACTGGAACTTCTTGATCTCACTCATTTAGCAGATGAATATGTCTGGCAGTTAAGCGGGGGGCAAAAGCATCTTGTAGCTTTAGCAGGTGCACTTGCCCTTACGCCTGAGGTATTAATTATTGATGAACCTGTAGCACAGCTGGATCCTGCGCATGCCATACAATTGTACGAAAAGTTAAAATACCTGCATTCCGAATTAGGTTTAACGATTCTTGTCATTGAGCATCATACTGAATTTATTGCGAACTACTGCAAAGATGTGATGCTGATGGAAAAAGGAAGTGTTAAGTGGAAGAAGCCTGTGAAAGAGGCATTGAACTCGGTTGAGGAGCTCACAGAAAAACATATACATCCTCCTCAAGTAACAATGGCAGCCTTTCATGAACGCCCTCTGTCAGAGCAATTGCCTGTGACAATAGAGGAAGCGGGCCGCTGGTTTGAAAACTACACCATTCATGAGAAAGGTATGCCGTTTACTGTCTCTCCTGAAAAACAGCAGTCAATTGTTGAATTCAATGGAGTACATTATGGCTATAAAACCTTATCCCGCAAGATTGTACCTGTTATTAAAGATCTTCAGCTTCAAATTCAGACAGGTGACAGAATTGCCTTAGTAGGAAGTAATGGGGCGGGAAAGTCAACGATACTCAAGCTTATTTCCGGTCTGATTAAACCGCTGCAGGGTGATGTCTTTTATAACGGGGATTCTCTTAAAAAGGTTTCTCCTGAAAAAAGAGCTGAGAAAATTGCCCATATCTATCAGAATCCAGAAGAGATGTTCATTGAAGATGAAATCCGGAAAGATATATCCTTCTTCCTTAAAGTGCGCAATCACCCTGCCCAGGAGGAGATTACGGATCAAATTGTTCAGCAGTTTAACCTAGAAGTGCTGAAGCATCGGGATGGACGCTTATTGAGCGGGGGACAGCAGAGAAGAGCATCCCTTGCCATCGGACTGGCTATGCAGCCTGAGGTTGTTTTATTAGATGAGCCGACAGCAAGCCTGGACATTGCAACAAGGAAAGAAATGATTGCTATGCTCGGGGAGCTGGACTCTTCGGTCAAGGCCGCTGTGATTGCCACCCACGATATGCAGCTTGTTGCTGAGTGGGCAACGCGGGTGGTTGTTCTTAACCGCGGAGAAATCATCGCTGATACAACACCGCAGAAGTTATTTTCAAACCAGTTTCTTTTAAAGGAAGCCTCACTGGTTGAGCCTCAAATCGTTTCTTTATGTCATGAATTGAAGATCCACCCGGTTGAACTCACGATTGACGGCTTTTTAAGAAGAATCAAATTGGAGGAATCTGCAAGTGAGTGTTTTTCAAAAGTTCTTTAGCAAGCTGACCGTTGAAAATATTAAAATTGAACTCATGCGAACAGCATATGGTAATGAACCAACTCCGCTTGCTAAGCTGGATCCGCGTATGCTGATTCTGTGGGTGCTCATTTATTCAATCATTCCATGGCTGACACATAATCAGACCATCCTAATTGGGCTGACCTTATTTACGGCAGTACTTGCCTATATGTCGAGAGTAAGCCCGCTGCTTATATTCCTTCTGATTGTTGGTGTTATTTCGCAGTTTACGTATTTGGTTTTTGCCGCCATGTTTTTAGGCAATAGCTTTACAGTCTTAATTGCTGTTATTCCAGTGACGATGAAGGTGGCTACGGTCTCCTTAGCGACAATGGCTGTTTTTACAAGTATGGACCCAGAAAAGTTCAGTGACGCACTTCTTAAATTAGGGGTACCAGGAAAGTTTAGCTTTGGCGTTTCATATGGTTATCGTATGCTGCCCATATTAATCGAGGAATACCAGAACATTATTCATTCCTTCCGATTAAGAGGGAAACTGCCGGCTAAACCAGGAGTCCTTTACAGCCGTTATGTCTTTTACTATATCAAAATGTGTATCATGGCCTTTTATCCGATGATGCTGAATACAGCAAAGCGGACCAGAACAACAGTAGAGGTTTTAGAGGTACGAGGATTTAGTTATACGCTGGAGAATAATATTGCAAAAGATATCAAATTGAATTATTTAAAAATGACAAAATATGATTACTATTTTATAGGAATTAGTACACTGATAACAGCATTGATCTACATAGTGGGATATCAATTCCCGCTTTAATAGAAAGGAAGATTCAGCATGATCATTGATTTTCATACACATGTAAAACTGGCAAAGAGAGTGGATTTTGATATTGAATTCTTGAAAGAGGTTATTTTGAATGCAAAAGAAGCAGGGCTGACTGCAATCGCAATGACGGAGCATTTTAACACGAAAAATTACTATGAAATCTACGAGCAGCTCGATGAGCACTTTGATTATATAGATGATTATTACGATGTTGATGGCTTTAAAGTGTTTACAGGAATGGAGATTGATGTTTACGAAACAGGTCATATTTTATTCGTAGGACATAAAGAGAAGCTTCTGCAAATCCGCAGACTGCTTGATTTCCATACTAATAAGGAATCCTTTATCGCTCTTCCTGACTTACTGGACTTAGGTGAGCATCATGACCTGCTGATGATTGGTGCCCATCCTTTAAGAGAAACAACACCATTGCATCATCACGATCCTGCTCTGCTCAAAAGGTTCCATGCATTTGATTTGAATGGAAAAGATATGCATGAGCATGGGATTGAAGAAATGATGGAAGAGGTTCTGGCATTTGCAGCACAGCTGGACATTCCAGTCGTTTGCGGAAGCGACTCCCATCACCCTATCCACATTGGAGTTGTCAAAAACGTATTTGAAAGAGACTTTAGCACTGCCCAGGAAATAAGAGAAGCAATTAAAGGAAACCAGTACAAACGCTCCATTGCCCCAAATCTTCACACAAAAATTAATGCAGCTAAAATCGTTAAGAAAAAAATGAAAGAGGCATTAACCGTGTAAAAAACGAGAGAACAGATCGTGTTCCACATTTTACAACGGAAGCAGCAAAAGCCGGTCTAGTCAGTAGGTGACAAGCGGGCTTTTGCTTTTTTTATTCAAAAAAATTACAGATATAGCCTTCATCCAAATTGCACAATCCAAAATAAAAAGGCCAGGTGATCCATCTCCCTGGCCTAATCACAGTATTAATAAACTTTATCACCGTTGAAAATAGAGTTTTTCACGATCACGTAGTCAACAGTGCGAATGGATTCAAGTTTGTTTCCGCCAGCATATGAGATGGAGGATTGCAGATCCTGTTCCATTTCGGTTAATGTGTCCTGCAAAGCGCCTTTATGCTCAACAAACATTTTTTTGCCTTCTACGTTTTTCTTTTCTCCCTTTTGGAACTCTGAAGCAGAGCCAAAGTACTCTTTAAAGAGCTTTCCATCTTTCTCAACCGTATCCCCAGGAGACTCTTCGTGCCCCGCAAAAAGAGAGCCGATCATGACCATTGAAGCGCCAAAGCGGACTGATTTTGCAATATCGCCATGTGTACGGATACCGCCGTCAGCAATAATTGGCTTGCTTGCTGCTTTTGCACACCAGCGTAATGCCGCAAGCTGCCAGCCGCCAGTGCCAAAACCAGTTTTAATCTTTGTGATGCAAACTTTCCCGGGCCCGATTCCGACTTTTGTTGCGTCTGCACCAGCATGTTCAAGTTCTCTTACCGCTTCAGGTGTTCCAACGTTCCCGGCGATGACAAAGCTTTCAGGCAAATGCTTCTTAATATGCTGAATCATACGGATTACAGCATTTGAATGACCATGGGCAATATCAATTGTAATATAGTCCGGCACAAGCTTCTCTGCCGCTAATTGCTCAATGAAGCCGTACTCTTCTTCTTTTACCCCAACACTAATTGAGGCAATTAAACCACGAGAATGCATATCTTTAATAAATGCAATACGTGTTTCCGGTTCAAAGCGGTGCATAATATAGAAATAATTATTTTCAGCTAAATAAGCAGCGATTTTCTCATCAATAATAGTCTGCATATTCGCAGGCACAACAGGCAGCTTAAATGTATGCTTGCCAAATTTAACAGATGTATCACATTCAGAACGGCTATCTACTATGCATTTTGCAGGAATTAACTGAATATCTTCGTAATCAAATACATTATCCAAGGTTCAACACTCCTAAAAGCGAATATTATTATTGTGTTAGTTATTAAATGTTCGTACATACGGTAATTTACAGGAATTTTTTGCAGTTGTCAAAGGTTTTTACTTTTATTTAACTTATTCTTTACAGTAGAGTGGAGATAATTCTTCATGTTTTTACTAATTGAAGGGAGAATGAAGATGATCACTGTAATCGGCAGTATGAATATGGATCTTGTTACAATTACAAACAGAGAGCCTGCAATAGGCGAAACTGTACTGGGAGAAAACTTTCTTACAGTGCCAGGAGGAAAGGGTGCTAATCAGGCGGTTGCGGCAGCAAAACTGGGAGCGCCAGTAAAAATGATTGGCTGTGTGGGAGACGATTTATTTGGTGAACAATATATAAACCATTTAAAAGGCCATCAGATTGATATAAAGCATATTCGCAGGCTGAAGAATGAAAAAACGGGGATAGCCAGTATTACAGTTTGGAATAACGATAATAAAATTATAGTAGTGCCTGGAGCGAATAAGAGAATTACACCAGAAATAGTTGAGTCGCATAGAGAAGAGATTTTAAAGAGCAGCTGGCTTCTGCTTCAGTTTGAAATTCCGCTTGAATCGGTAGAAAGAGCATTAGAAATAGCTGCTGAAGGCAATGTAAATGTGATCGTCAATCCTGCTCCTTATCATGACATACCAGAAAAATGGCTTGGTAAAATCACTTATATTACGCCAAATGAAGCGGAGGCTAACCAGCTGTTTTCAGCATTTGCAAACAGAGAGAATCTTCTCTCAAAGCTGGTTATCACGAAAGGAAAAGACGGTGCGGAGTATTTTGATCAAGGAGAAAGAGTCTCGATACCTGCATTAAAAGTGGATGCAATTGATACCACAGGAGCAGGGGATACATTTACCGGTGCTTTAGCAGTTGCCCTTTCTGAGGGCTTGCCTTTAAAAGAATCCTGCCAATTTGCCGTTAAAGCAGCAGGTCTTTCTGTAACAAAACTTGGTGCCCAGGCAGGAATGCCAAGCAGGTCGGATTTGAATAAGTAGATCATAATAGATAAATCAGTCAAGATGAATTAATCACAGTACCACACCCCCAAAAGATCGCTTAAATTGCCTAAAAGATCAATTTAAATTACGCTTATAAGAAGAGGGGAATAATGAGAGAGGATGAGGAGAAATGCAGCAAAGTATTGACCAATTGATTAAAGGAAGACGCTCCATCAAGAAGTTTCAGGAGAAGCCAGTAGATCTGGAGGAAATCATTGACTTGCTGGAGATAGCAAAATGGGCGCCAAATCACAAAATGACGGAGCCATGGCGTTTTCTTTTATATAGCGGGGAAGGAAAAGAAAAATTTATAGAAGCTTTTAAAGCAACTCAAGGCACAGGAGAGGAAGCGGCAGAAAAGGCAGCAAAAAAAGCAGCGTATTTCCGATCAATTCCCATACATCTAGTCGTCATTATGCCTGAAGATCCTCGTCAAAAAACATGGGACGAAGATTACGGTGCCGTTTCGGCATTTATTCAAAACTTCCAGCTTGCAGCGTGGGCTAGAGGAATTGGCATGATTTGGCGTACAAATGACTGGATTTACAATCCGGTGTTCCGTGAAAAGGTGGGTGTGCAGCCAGGTGAAAAGATCGTTGGCACATTGATGATCGGATATGCTGAGCATGTGCCGGAAGCCAAACCGAGGACCTCTATCAGGGAAAAGCTTGAAATTATAACAGAGTAGATGTTCAGTATATATTGTCAATATTTGCTTAGTTGACAGAACTATATGTTTTATTGTAGCCTATGATTATATGAAAATTGAATAAACCTCACTTTTCGGTGAGGTAGAGGTGCGGTATTTAATAGTTTTTAGTTGAGCGTGAGCAGCGATGATGCTAAAAAGAAGGAAATCCCGCCGAAGTGTGCAATATGCTCAAGTATTGGATGCTGGGTCTGCAGTTAAGAGCTGCAGGACTGTCTCGGTAAACTTCCCGGTTTACTCGAGGTGTGCTATCTCTTTAAGGGAAAAGTGGAGGATTTAGGCTAACTATGTATACAAAGACCTGAGTTCATCTCAGGTCTTTTTTGTTTTTTATTAAAAGAAAAAATGGGGGCCAGAAAAATATGAGAAAAAAATTATCGTTTTTAAGTGTATTGGCACTTGCGGCAGTATTGCTTTTAGCAGGGTGCGGAACTAGCTCAGATGAGGGTTCTGCGGGATCAGGATCAGAGTCTGATACGGAGAAGGATGTATTCCGTGTAGGTCTTGAAGCAGGTTATGCACCTTTTAACTGGACACAAATGGATGATGCAAATGGCGGTGTGAAAATTGATGGAAACGCTGAATTTGCAGGCGGCTATGATGTAGAAATTGCGAAAAAAATCGCTGAGGGCTTAGGGAAAGAGCTAGTGATCGTTAAAACGGAGTGGGATGGTCTTGTACCTGCCTTAACTTCTGATAAAATTGATGCAATTATCGCAGGGATGTCACCAACTGAAGAAAGAAAGCAAACAATCGATTTCTCAGACAACTATTATAAATCCGACCTTGTCATGGTAGTGAAAAAAGGCGGAGACTATGAAAATGCCACTTCTATTCAAGATTTCAGCGGTGCAAAAGTAACGGCTCAATTGAATACGTTCCATTACTCAGTTATTGAACAAATTGATGGCGTTGAACAGCAGCCGGCAATGGATAACTTCCCTGCTATGCGTGTTGCGCTAGAATCTGGCGTAATTGACGGCTATGTTTCCGAGCGTCCTGAAGGTGTGAGTGCTTCTTCTGCAAATGAAAACTTTGCAATGGTTGAATTTACAGAAGGCTTTGAAACATCTGAGGACGATACAGCTATTGCTGTAGGTGTTGCAAAAGACAGCGAGCTAACTGAAAAGATCAATGAAATTTTAGCAGGAATCTCTGAAGAAGAGCGTGTAGAAATTATGGATGAGGCGATTAAAAATCAGCCAGCAGCTAACTAATAACGCTGCACGGCCGGCTGCATGACATTACATGTAGCCGGCTTCTTTTTTGACATATTCATTAAAAAAGGAGGATCACCATGAGTCTCGATTGGATGATACAAATCATACAGTCAAACTGGCCGATGTTTTTGCGCGGAGCTGGTTGGACGTTAGTCATCGCTTTAACAGGAACGATTATTGGATCGCTCATTGGTTTGCTGGCAGGAGTAGTTCGAACAATACCTGCTCCTGAAAAAGGAATAAAAAAGAATCTGCTTAAACTGATCAATGCCATTTTAACCATTTATATTGAATTTTTCCGCGGCACGCCAATGATTGTACAGGCAATGGTCATTTTTTATGGCTCTGCACTTGCCTTTAATTTTCATATGAACCCGATTATTGCGGGTATTGTGGTAGTAGGAATTAATACAGGTGCATATATGGCTGAAATTGTGCGCGGAGGCATTATTTCGGTCGATAAAGGCCAATATGAAGCGGCGCAGGCGATCGGCATGAATCATTTGCAGACCATGATACATGTAGTTATGCCGCAAGTAATCCGCAATATTTTGCCGGCAACAGGGAACCAATTCATTATTAATATTAAAGACACGGCTGTATTAAGTGTTATTTCTGTAACAGAATTATTTTTCCAGACGAAAACGGTGGCGGGCAATAATTTCCGCTATTTCGAATCATTCTTTGTCGCGTGTATCATTTACTTTATTATGACGTTTGCGATTACTCTCATCCTGCGCTACTTTGAACGCAAACTCGAGGGACCGGATAACTACACTGTTATCGGCAATAACTTGCATGTTGAAACAGCAGAAGATATGAAAAAGAAAGCCAATAAAGGGATGTAATTTCTTGACTGAGAGGAGGAACATATATGGAAACAATCATTGAAATCCAGCGCTTAAGCAAATCATTTGGTTCGCATGAGGTTTTAAAGGATATTCATTTTTCTGTGGAAAAAGGTGAAGTTGTTACAATTATCGGCTCTTCAGGCTCGGGAAAATCAACACTGTTGCGCTGTGTAAATTTACTTGAAAAGCCAAGCGGCGGTCAGATTATCTATAATGGAGAAAATATCTTGGACGACCGTCATGATATCCACCAATACCGCCGAAAGCTTGGGATGGTTTTTCAGCAATTTAACTTGTTTAATAATCATGATGTATTAAATAACTGTATGGTCGGACAAATAAAGGTATTAAAGCGTTCAAAGGAAGAAGCGGAACAAATTGCACGCAAATACTTGCGTGTTGTAGGGATGGAAAATTACATTAATGCCAAGCCGCGCCACTTATCAGGCGGACAAAAGCAGCGTGTTGCTATCGCACGTGCCCTTTCAATGGAACCAGATGTAATGCTTTTCGATGAACCGACATCTGCGTTAGATCCTGAAATGGTTGGCGAAGTATTAAAAATTATGAAAGAGCTCGCCGGAACAGGCTTAACCATGTTAATCGTTACACATGAAATGGAATTCGCTAGAGAAGTCTCTGACCGTGTTGTATTTATGGACAAAGGCGTCATCGCGGAAGAAGGACCTCCAGAAAAAATCTTTAACAATCCTGACCAGGAGCGTACAAGAGAGTTCTTAAAAAGGACATTGAAGACTGTATAAGATGTTGGAGAAAAGACTTGGACATAAGTATTCAGCCTTAGTTATACATCCGGATGATTAGAAAACAACATTTTCTAATCATTCGGTTTTTTATTTGTTAATTGATCATATATCATTCAAACATGAGTGAAATGGAGCGGAGGCCTCGACTCCTGGGGGCTGAAGAGCAAAGGGTGAGACCCCGCTGGAACGGAGTGACGAGGAGGCTCAGCTTGCTCCCCGCGGAAAGCGAGGGTCCGAAGCGCAATGGAACGTTCTTGTATAAATATGCAAATAATTCAATAGTTTCCTATCAAACATAATTATTTTCCTAATAAACTTATTGAATTTCCTATCAAAACCAGTGGATTTCCTATTACTTTCCCCATTGAGCACTTTTTTTGACCACTATAGGGAAAGAATATATATTGGAATTATTAAACATTGACCTATCAAGGATCAAAATAACACACTGCTTGGGGAGTTATCAAACAACGTTTGCAGCCTGGAAATTAAACATAAGGAGAGAATTGTTATGACCCATTTTATGGATGTTTTAAAAGGCAGAAGATCAATTCGAAAATATGATCCTGAGGTGAAAATCAGCCGGGAAGAGATGGAGGAAATTTTAACAGAAGCAAGCTTAGCTCCTTCATCCCTTAATTTGCAGCCTTGGCGCTTTCTTGTGATTGAAAGCCCGGAAGCAAAGGCAAAGCTTGCGCCGCTTGCTAAATTTAATCAATCACAAGTGCAAACGTCTTCTGCGGTGATTGCAGTATTCGCTGATCTGCAGAGTCATACGTATGCGGAAGAAATCTTCACAAAATCAGTTGAATTTGGCATTATGCCTGAGGAAGTAAAGGAGCGCCAAATTCAATCAATCTCAAAAATTTATTCCACATTGCCAGAGCAAATCAATAAAGAGCTTACGCTTGTTGATAGCGGTCTGGTTTCTATGCAGCTTATGCTTGCAGCAAAAGCGCATGGTTATGACACGAACCCAATCGGCGGCTTTGAAAAGGATCAAATTGCTGAAGCGTTTGATATGGATAAGGACAGATATGTACCAATTATGCTTATTTCAATTGGTAAAGCAGATGAAGAAGGATACCAATCTTACCGTCTGCCTGTCGATACAATCGCACAATGGAAATAAAAAACTGCCCAAGAATGATCAGACATTCTTGGGCAGTTTTTATTTTCGATCACTTTCCTTCATAACCTCCATATAAAAAGCAATAGCATTCAAATAATTATCAATGCTGACATGTTCATTTGTGCCATGCATCCTTGTTAAATCCTCTGAGGTGATGAGAACGGGCAGAAAACGGTACGTATTATCAGCGATACGGTCATAATGCTTTGCGTCTGATCCGGCAAACATTAAGTATGGAACCATAACAGCATCGCTGTAGACATTGCGGGCAGCCTGCTGGATGGTTTGAAACTGCCAGCTGTCTGTAGAAGACACGCTAGTTGCTTCACTGCCTGATACCGACACAGAAATCTCATCATCATCAATGGTTTCTTCAATAAACTTTTTCACATCCTCAAGCGATTCGCCTGGCATGACACGAAGATTAATAATGGCCGTCGCCTGTTCAGGCAGCGCATTATATTGTTCACCAGCCTGGAAAACCGTTGGTGCAATGGTCGTTCGAATTAATGCGGCAGTAGCTGGCTGTTTTAGTAAAATGGATTCAATGATCGGTTCAAAAATAAACTTGTTTGCAAACACATATCGCATTCCAAAACTCATTTCTGGTGCGGCAAATTCAAATAAGGTTTCACCTGGACCGCGCAAATCTGCGTTAAATTGAGTATTCTCAAGCTTTGCAATCGCACTGGCGACTCGGCCGATATTGGTATGATCCTTTGGCTGAGAAGAGTGCCCTCCGCTTCCGGAAATCGTCAGTTCAGCAGTAGCCGAACCCTTTTCAGACACACCTACCACACCAACAGGCTGTTCAACGCCAGGAACCATATTTTCCACGATCGCTCCGCCTTCATCAAGAACAAAATCAAATGACACTCCTCGTTCTTCAAGCAGATCGACAATCGCAGCGGCACCTTCATCTCCGCCTATTTCTTCATCAAAACCAAACATAAAATACACATCTCTTTTCGGTGCATAGCCATCCTCTAAAAGATGTTCTGCAGCTTCAAGAATCCCAATTACCCCAATTTTATCGTCTAAGGTGCCGCGCCCCCATATTTCGCCGTCTATAACAGTACCGCTAAATGGACTTTGCTCCCAATTTGCTTCGGTTCCTTCAAGAACAGGGACCACATCATAATGACTGGTTAAACCAATTGGTTTTTTGCCGGATTCGCTTCCAGACCATTTGTAAATTAGCGCATAATCATTTACTCTCTCTACCTCCAGCTGCTGATGAACAGCCGGATATGTGTCTTCTAAAAAATCAATAAAGCGCTCAAACTCTGGATAATCAAAGGCATTTCGATCTTGATAGGATATTGTTTTGAAGGTAAGCGCTTCCGAAAAATGACGTATAGCTTTGTCTTCATCAATTGTCACTTCAGTCTTCATTGGTTCAGGCTGCCTTGACTCAGTCATAAAGGTACGTGATACTGTAACAATGGCGAATATGAGCAAAAAGATACCAACTATTAATAAAATCATTTTCCATCTTCCCATACAGAACCCCCGTAACTCTTTTTATGTTATTTTATATTATTTTTTAAATATTTAGAATTCTATTATGTGTTTTTATTATTTTTTTTAAGACAAGTATTATCTTCGGGTCTGGGCTGCTCAAACAACTTATAGTTTAGTAATACTTCGTTTACACTAAGGAATATATGCTTGAATAGGCTGGTTAGAAAATATGCCAGGCAATATAGTATGATAGGTAATAAACAGCAGAAAAGGGGAATCTTCGTGCATCATGCCATCATTGAAGAAAGAAGAAATGGAAGTGTTGAGAATGTCCATTTTGGGATTATTGCAGGTGTAAACGACAAGAAAGAAACAGTCCGCAAATTTGGAGATATCAAGCAGAATGTTTTCTTTCGATCAGCTGCTAAGCCAATTCAGGCACTGCCTCTATTGTTAACAGATATCACTGACAAATATGGGGTAACAGATGAAGAAGCCGCACTATTTGCCGCTTCTCAGCGCGGAGAGCATTATCATATTGCAGCACTGGAGTCATTGCTGAATAAGTTGCCTGTTCAGGAGGAAGAACTGCTCTGTCCCCCGTCCTATCCTTTAAATAAGGGACCTTATGAGAAAATGCTTCGAGAAGGCAAAGAAAAACGGCGTCTCTATCATAATTGTGCAGGCAAGCATATCGGTTTTGCCGCTGTCTGCAGGGAATTAGGATATGAGGTGAGCGGCTATTGGAGACAGGAGCACCCGTTGCAGAAGCAAATCAATGACATTTTTTCTGAGCTGTCAGAAGTGCCTCAAAATCTAATCAAGGCAGGGACGGACGGCTGTGGCGTTCCAGTATTGGCGATCCCTCTGGAAAATATGGCTTTAACTTATTTAAAACTGGCATGTCCAGATATGATTAAAGACTCCGCACTAAGATCCGCTGTTCAAAGGCTCGGGGCGATCATGAACAAGGAGCCAAATATTATTGCCTCCCATCATTTTATTTGCTCTATTCTGCTTCAGGACGATAATATCTTTGCTAAAGGGGGAGCACAGGGTGTATACTGCTTTGGGTTAAGAAGAGAGCGCCTTGGTTTTGCTTTAAAGGTAATCAATGGATCTGAAGAAGTGTGGCCGAATATTGTTGCTTCTATCCTAGAGCAGATTGACTATAGCAATAAAGAAACCATTCGGAATTTGAGAGCACTTAAGCCCAATTCAGTGAAAAATGATTCAGGCCATGAAGTAGGCACAATCCATGAAGTTTTTCAATTAAAGGAGTTATAAAACATATGTTGATTGAAGTCATTGCGGATACGCTAAACGATGCTATTTTAGCAGAAAAAGCCGGAGCAGATCGAATTGAGTTAATTACAGCTGTAGGGGAAGGCGGTCTTACCCCGAGCTATGGCTTGATTGAGGCGGTTTGCCATGCTGTTTCAATTCCTGTCAGTGTGATGATCCGCCCGCATAGCAGGAGTTTTACATACACACAGCAGGATTTAGCGATCATGAAATCAGATATCAAAGCATGCAGAGATATTGGCGCAGCAGGAATTGTGATTGGAGCAATAACTGCAGAGAATAAAGTCGATGAAGAGGCTCTTTCTGTTCTGCTGGAAGATGCAGAAGGCCTGGATGTCACGTATCATCGTGCTTTTGATCAAGTGGAGAATCAGCTGGAAGCATTAGAAGTGTTAAAGACTTACAAAAAGATATCACGTATTTTAACATCTGGAGGAGCAGAAAAAGCTCCTCAGGCTAAAGAACAGCTGCAGAAGCTGATAAATTCTTGTGAAGACAGCCATTTGACGATTATGCCGGGA
Organism: Bacillus mesophilum; assembly: GCF_008923265.1. NCBI lineage: Bacteria > Bacillati > Bacillota > Bacilli > Caryophanales > Bacillaceae > Bacillus > Bacillus mesophilum. Next base: position 20,133 of record NZ_WBOT01000003.1, read on the forward strand.
TCAGGCATAACACCAGAGAATATCGAGGATTTTTTAAAGGGTGTTTCACCTCGTGAAATTCATGTTGGCTCAGGAGTACGGAAAAATAGAAGCCTATTGCATGAAATCGATGTGGAACTGCTTCAAACATTTAAGGAGCTCTGTAAAAGAGCAGGTGCTTAAAAGTAAAGGCATAGCGGTATGTTCCGCTATGCCTTTTATTATGTTTTAACCTCACTAAGCTCCATACAGAGGTACGTCCATTTATTTCGCTAAACTCTGTGAAAACTGCTTTTCTTTCCAGATGACCGTAATGAGAAGTCCAACTATGATGACCACACCTGAGAAGAGGTAAGGGTAATGAATATTCACATCGAATAAAATCCCGCCAATAGCTGGACCCACAATATTACCGAGGCTCGTATATGTTGAGTTCATGCCGGCCACAAAGCCCTGCTCCTCTCCAGCTGCTTTAGACAGGAATGTCGTTAAGGCTGGACGCAGGAGATCGAAAGCAAGAAAAACGAAGCATGTGACAGCTAAAACAGCAAAATAGCCTGAGATAACGGCTGATAAAAATGCAGAAACAGCACCAACGATCAAACAAAGCTGAATTAGCTTCTTTTCTCCAAGCAGATCGATTAATTTCCCAAACAAAAATAACTGAAAGATAACACCAAAGATGGAACTGATCGTAATAATGCCCGCAATATCTTTTGGTGTGAATCCAAATTTATGATCTGAGAATAAGCTGAAAACTGTTTCATAGGCAGATAAGCCAAATGCAAGTACAAATACAATTAAAAAGGCAATAAAGTATAAGGGCCGAAGTGATTTTTTAAGATCATAGAAGAAATTAGATTGTGCCTGATTGTTTGCTAATTCAGCAAGCTTCTCCTTAGAAAGCGGCTCTTTTAATATAAAGGCCGATAGAATACAGGCTGCAAAAGCAATGCCAGCTGCAAAAAAGAAGGGAAGCCGTACACCATATTCTCCAATAAACCCACCGATTCCAGGGCCAATAATAAATCCAGTGCTAATAGCCGCAGATACATAGCCCATAGCCTTAGGCCGGTCTTTCAGGGACGTGATGTCGGCTACATATGCAGTAACACCAGGCATGATAAAGGCTGCACTAAACCCGCCTAATATTCTTGATAGATAAAGGACAGGCACACTTTCGCCTAAACCGAAGATAAGCTCAGATACCCCAAATAAGAAGAGTCCGAGAATAATGATTTTTTTCCGCCCAAACCGGTCCACCCAGCGCCCGGCGAACGGTGACATTACAAGCTGGGCAACAGCAAACATGGCGACAAGATAGCCCATCGTCGCTCCTGACAAATGCATTATATTCATAAATGATGGCATAACAGGAATAATGAGTCCAATCCCTAAAAAAGCAATGAAAACATTACTAAGAAGGATGACTAATACTGCTTTTTGATTTTTCATAATGAACACCTCTTTTTCTACGATGAAATTCCTCTCCAAAAGATGGACCAGGATGCTTCCAGCTTTTTATATAGTCTTTTTTCATCATTTACATATACAAGTTCTAAAAGGATAGAATCGACGACCCCAATAAAGGCGAGAGCAGGTATTGAAGGATCACTATTGTGAATCAGCCCTTTTTCAATCCATTCACTAAATCTTTTTTCAATAACGACTTGCATCTGTTCTTCCAGATCCATTACTTCAGCTGTGATGGCTTCTGCCAAATGTGCCGGTGGAAAAAAAGACATACGCAGCCAAAACTTAAGATGCTCATTCTTCTGAAACAGATCAACGACAAGCTGAAGATAACCATATAAGGATTGTTCTGGAGCTTCATCCAATGTTGATTGAAAATAAGTTAACTTTGAAGAAAGTTCTGTATCCTTTGCATCGAGCAGCACTTGAAGAAACAAATCATCTTTCCCTTTAAAATGTCCATAAATGGATTGCTTCTTAATGCCAACCTCATCTGCTATTTGTGAAAGAGAAGCCCCTTCATATCCATGAATGGTAAAAAACTTTAAAGCAGCTTCCTTAATTTCCGTACTTTTCAACTCAACCACCTCGAATCTAACGAACGTTCGTCAGTTATCTTACCAAATACTCTGCAAAGAAGCAAGGTGGTTGGATGTTTTTTTCTGTTCCAGCACATTACCTATAAAGAAGATTCTGCTGCCGGAACTCAAAAAGGCAGCAAACCATTAGGAAAATGTAATACAAAAAGCCAAGCAGTCTATTTCAACTAGTGAAATAGACTGCTTGGTTTTTAAATTAAAGTGCTTCCCGAATGACACGCTTATAATACATTAGAGAAAGCACCCCAAAGATTGAATACAATCCAGTATAAACGACCATAACAATCAGCATTGGTGTCCACAGATCGTTCCCAAAAAAGAACCAGCCCGATTGCACCGCAAAATAACTATGAGAGAGACCCAGCACAAGCGGAATTCCAAAGCTGAATAATTGCTTTGCTTGTATACCGCGCAGCAGATCCCACTGCGTAAACCCCAGCTTGCGCAGAATGACATAACTTGGCTTCTCATCTTCACTTTCGTCCATCTGTTTAAAATAAAGGATACACCCGGAAGTAATCAGGAAGGTTAGTCCTAAGAAGCCGACAATAAACATCGCAAGACCCATCACAAGCTTTTGCGAAGCACTGCTGTTCATCCTGGACATATTCATGCCCTCCGAATCAGCGAATAGGTCATTAAAAACTTCATTTGCAAGTTCATATTGTGCTTCTTCCTTAATATTCATCCCAATATAAGTAGATGTTTCAAGCTGTATTTCAGGATCCAGATCATTCTGAAGCTGTGTAAAAACAGCTTCATCTACAATCGCGGCAGGGAATCCTCCGCCTGAAAAAAAGTAGGGAACAACCGATTGTTTCTCAAGCCCAATATAGCGCAGATCCATGGAAGAAGATTTTGAAAAAAGAGTAATATTGCCTTCGTCCTCGAAATTATAAAATCTGCCTAAAGCATCATTATATCCAGCAAATAATACTTCGTCAGCTTCAGCATCAATTTCTTCCAATGCTTCATCACTGACAATTCCCATTGATACATTAGCAGGGTCAAAGTTCATTTCTTCCAAGGCGGAGTCCATAATATCTCCAATATTTAAATTCGCCTGCAAAACTTCAATCTCTTTTTGGCTATAATCAATATTTTCTGCATCAAGTTTTGCTGTAAATGCTGCAGCATCTTCTGAATCAGCTAATGTAAACATATCTGGCTGACTGCTGGCTGCACCGTTATCCACCGAATAATACGAAATATAACTTAAGCTCAAGAGTCCAATTGCCAGGGCTGATACCGTTGTTATGATCGATAACAGCATCGCATTCGACCTCATGCGAAACATGATGGAGGATAGTGAAAGAACTTCATTAATATTTAAGTAACCATTTTTACTTTTTCGTATTAAATTAAAGATAAAGCTGACTGAGCCTTTAAAAAACAAGTACGTGCCAATAATCACGGATGCCAGTATAAAGGCCATCGCCATGAATAAAAGATTCATATTGGTAAAATCACCGCTAAATAACTTAGAAGAAACATAATAGCCAGTTAAAATTAGGGTGATTCCGACAATTCCAATTAGAATTTCAAATATGGATAGCTTCCGGACACGAGTCTCTGTAGACGATGTCACCTTAAATAGAGATAAGATGCTTTGCCTTTTAATAAACAAATAGTTCATGAGCATGATCAGCAGATAAATAACTGCAAATACAATAGCTGTTTGAAGAAGCGCCTCTGGTGAAAACCGCAGCTCTGCAAGCATATCAATATCAATAATCTTAAAGAGAATCATCAATATCAGTTTTGAAAAAGCAAAGCCTGCTCCAATACCAATTATGACGGATACCGAGTAAAGCAGGAAATTTTCCAAAGTCAAAATGCGAAATATTTTCCCTTTGGTCATCCCAATCAGCTGAAATAAACCAATTTCCTTGCTGCGTCTTTTGATGAAAAGATTATTTGCATAAATTAAGAAGATGGAAACAATAGCGACAAGCAGAATCGATGCAGCCCTCAATGCTGCGCCGCCTTTTATGGATCCTGTCATCTCATCCATGGAAGGATCGTATTGCAGCGTCACAAAGGAAAAATAGAGAGCCGAGCTAAAAATAAGCGCAAACACATATAAATAATAATTTTTTAGGTTTTTCTTTAAGTTGCGAAAAATTAGCTGGTTAAGACTCATGCTGGACGCCTCCTAAAACGGCCTGTGTTTTCATAATATCCTTGAAAAATGCCTGCCTGTCCTGCTCACCCTTCGTCAGCTGTGTATAAATCTGCCCATCTTTTATGAAAATAACACGCGAGCTGTAGCTTGCGGCGACAGGGTCATGTGTCACCATCGCAATGGTAGAACCGCGCTTCATATTTAATTCGCTTAATTTATTCAGCAGGTCTGATGCTGATTTCGAATCAAGTGCACCAGTAGGCTCGTCAGCAAAAATAATGCTCGGTTCATGAATAAACGCACGTGCTGCAGAAGTACGCTGCTTTTGCCCGCCTGAGATTTCATTCGGATACTTATGCTCAATCTCACGAATGCCAAGCTCCGATGCAAGAGAATTGAAAAGAGAATCAGCTGCTTTTCTTGATACCTTCGCAATCGAGAGCGGAAGCAGGATATTTTCCTTCACCGTTAAAGTATCGAGCAGATTATAATCCTGAAAAATAAATCCCAAACTCTTTTTGCGAAATTCAGCCAGCTGTTTTTCCTTTAGAGAAGTGATTTCTTTGCCCTCAATTTTAATGCTTCCGGTACTTACATGATCAATAGAGGAAAGGACATTCAGCAATGTCGTTTTACCGGATCCAGATGCACCCATAATACTAAGGAATTCTCCTTTTCCAATGCTGACATCAATCCCTTTTAAAACCTCTTGTTTGTTAAATTTATTTCCATAGCTTTTATATATTTTTTGAGCCTCTAAAATTACCATAGTTGATATCCTTCCTTTCAATCTGTTAATTTGTCTTTATTATAAAATGGGAGAACATTCTTTTCCTTTGATTGGACGAACAAATGATAAAAGCATGTGACATTCCTGTCACATGCTTGAAAAGAATATATAGATTAATGCAATGCTTTCATATCTACAAAATCATTCTTTTTAGGAAAGGTTAAAGTAAGGGTAGTACCGCTGCCCATAGCTGATGTTACATCAATATGAATGAGCAGGGAGTCTGCTGCGTTCTTCGCTAAATACAGCCCCATTCCAGTTGCAGCGTTATTCTGATGCTGTTCAGTTGATGTGAAGCCCTTATCAAATATACGGGGGAGATCTTTTGCACTTATGCCTTTGCCAAAATCCTGCACCTGAAGGATATGCTGATCACCTTTTCTTTCACTTCTTACAGTAATATCCCCATGTTCACTATACTTGATTGCATTAGACAGGATTTGTCTAAGGATAAAGCCAAGCCATTTTGCATCCGTGTAGACCTTTTCTTCATGCAGATCAATGTGAAAGCCAAGCCCTTTTTGCATGCACCATGCACGCAATGTTTGGATCTCCTCAAAAACAATCGGTTCTAACTCTGTTTTCTCGATATATAAATCATTCTGCATAAAAGGCAGCCGTTTCTTATGGAGCTGCTGATCAAGCAGCAAATGAACCCGCAGCCATTCGTATGTCATTTGCTTTTTCATCGTTTCATCATCCAGACGATCAATCATAAGCTTCAAGGCAGTTAACGGTGTTTTCACCTCGTGAATCCACGCTAACAAATCGTCCTTCTCTTGTTCAAGCAGGATAAAATTTTGAGCTGCCTCTCGCTTTAACAGAGCCGTCTGCTCTGTAATGGTTTCCTCAACAAGCTTTTCAAATGGACTTTCAGCCTGAATGATGCCTGTAATATCCAGGTTGTACTCTCTTTCTGCAAGACTTCGGTAAAATTTTGTTTCTTTATGATAACGAACAGCTAAAAAAATGGCGAACAGAAGGAATGACAGCAAATGTATGTACAGCACAGAGCCAAAAGGAATACTTGAATCAATAAAGACAATAAAAAGAACCAGTACCTGTGTTGCGAAAAAGAGAAGGATCCAGCTCAATCTTTCGCGTAAATAAGTGCCGATCATCATGAAACTTCCTCTTCCAGCGCCACATAGCCTTGTCCGACCTTTGTCTCAATCTGCTTGCCTAAGTCAATTTCATCAAGCTTTTTCCGCAAGCGATTTACATTGACAGTAAGTGTATTGTCGCTGATAAATCGTTTATCGTCCCACAAGCTATTCATTAATGAATCTCGTGTAACAATGGAATTTTTCTTCTCAATCAGCAGTTTTAAAATAAAGATCTCATTCTTGGTGAGTTCAATCGTTCCATGTTCATTAGAAACTGTGTTTTTTTCAAAGTCAACAGCAGCTCCGCACCAGGTTTTAAATTCTGACTGATTTGAACTGTAATTGTAGACACGCCTTAAAATAGCCTGAATTTTAGCAATGAGAACTTCAAAGTGAAATGGCTTCTGGACAAAATCATCTGCGCCAAGCTGCATGGACATCACCATATCAGTTGGATGATCGCGGGATGACAGAAAAATAATCGGTACATTTGAAACAGCGCGAATCACTCTGCACCAGTGAAAACCGTCAAATTTAGGAAGCTGTATATCAATGATGACAAGATCAGGCTTTAATTGTGAAAATTCGGCTAAAACATTGCTGAAATCTTGTACACCATGAACAGTGTAAGACCATTGACCAAGCCGTTCTTTTATCTCTGTGTACAAGGAAGTATCATCCTCAATCAGCAAAATAGAAAACATGTTAAGCACTCTCCTTTATGATGTTTATTCTAAAGGAAAAAGTTTCTAAATGACAAGCAGCAGCTAGGCAAGAGGGGAATGGTTCGCAATGTGTAAAGCCCGCTAAAGTTGAGGCTAAATACTTTCTATTAGAGAGAATGATTTCTGCGTTCCATGTGAAAAATAACTTGGAATGATGAATTGTAAACTTTCATGGAGGGAAAAGGATGTCAAAGCGAACTGCAATCACTTCTTCTGAAATAGGCATACTCTGGATGACATATAAGCAGAAAACCATGATTACCCGCATGCTGGACTATTTTATTGAGCAAGCTGATGATGAGGAAGCAAAGGAAATAATGACAAGCCTGCAGAGTGAAATTAAGCCGTATATACAACGGATCGCTGATATTTTCAAAGAAGAAGGAATGGTGGTTCCTCTTGGTTTTACAGAAGCAGATGTGAATAAAGGGGTGCCAAAGTTATACGATAATGGCTTTGATATTATGCTTCTTCGCCTCTTAAAACAAATAAGCATGGGCATGCACACCTTAAACTTAACGATGGCGTATCGGGAAGATATTATAAACTTATTTAGAGAATTAACGGTCATCACACAGCGGTATTATGAGATTTGTACAGCATATTTATTGCAGCGAGGGCTATTAACGAGGTCTCCTAGTGTACCAATGCCAGTTAAAGTAGACTTTGTTAAAGACAACAGCTATTTAGGCGGTATCAACCCTCTTGCCACTAAAAGATCTTTAAATACAGTGGAAGTTTCGCATATGTACCATGCGATTGAAGCAAATCTCTTTGGCATGACGCTCATTAAGGGATTTGCACAATGTGCTCATGAACAGGAAGTTAAGGATTATTTTTCTGAAGGCGGAAAGTTAGCACAGGAGATTATAAAGGACTTAAGCCAGCTGCTGGCTGCAAGTGACTTAAAAGTGCCTGTACCGCCGGGAGGAAACATCACAAAGTCTACACTAGCTCCTTTTTCAGATAAACTGATGATGTATTGTGTCAGTCTGTTCTGCAGCTTCTCATTAGGAGGAAATTCATTAGGCACAGCTTTTAGCCTAAGAAATGATATCGCAGCTACATTAGCTGGGATTATGAAAGATGTTTTCGAATATGCCCATAAAGGGGCAAAACTGATGATCAAGCATAGCTGGATGGAAGAACCGCCTCCAACAAATTAAATAGCAAAAGGGTTTTCTTAAAGTTTTGTGAATGGAGAACCCTTTTGCCTTTATAATGAGTACCAAGAAAACTGGAGTCTTAATTTCGATTTAACTGAACGATCTCAGCGTCCGGATTATGCTGGTCTGTTATTAAATCGCGCAGGATATGAGCCCCAAGCATACTGTAGACTGTACCATTTCCTCCATAGCCTAACAGGCAATAGGTCCGCTCTTTATTTGGAATACGCCCGATAAAAGGAAGTCCATCTGCAGACTCTCCAAAAACAGCTCCCCAGGAATAAGCAATCTCAATCGTAAACATAGGAAACAGAGCCTGCACTTTTTCTTGCAGTTCTTTAGCATGTTCTTCTATGGTTCTCTCTTTTTTAGGTGCTTGGGATTTATCTTCATCAAGCCCGCCAGCTATAATGCGTCCGTCTGCTGTTGTCCGCAAATACAGATACGGCCGTTTGGTCTCCCAGATCATTTCTCTGTCCTTCCAAGGTGATAAATCAGCAATCGGTTCAGTTGCTATGGCATAAGAACGGTTGATTTCAGTTTCTGTACCGGGAAATGCAAGTGATTTATTATAACCGGTTGCAAATATCAGGTGTTTTGCTTTTAAAACCCCTAAAGACGTCACAAGTTCAATTTCATTATCCTTTTCTTTTGTTTTTGTTACCTCAATATTCTCAAATAAATCAACATTTTCCTTTTTACTCAGTTCTGCTAAAATGTCCCGGTTAAATTTAAAAGGATTCACTTCAGCATCGCCGTGCGTTCTAAGAGCAGCCGGTTTTGTGAAAGGGTATTGATCCCTGATATCCTCTTCTGATAAGTATTCGACCTCAAAACCATTTTCAGCAAGAGCCTGATATTCTTTTTTCAGCAGTTCAATGTGAGATTCTTCGCTTGCATAATAAAAACTGCTTCTGTCCAAAAAGTCAGCTTGTGAACCGATTTCTTTTGCGACCTCTCTCAACTGATCCATTGCTTCCCGGCAAAGCTGATAGAATCGGACGGCCTTATCTTTGCCAATCTGTTGTATTAATTCAGAAAGCATGATGTCATTCGAATACTGCAGCAAACCAGTATTAGCCAGTGTGCTCCCTGTGCCCATTTTTTGTTTATCAACAATGGCAATTCTTAAGTCTTCTTTTGCCAGTATGTATCCACTTAATGCTCCTGACATGCCTCCGCCGATAATAATGACATCATAATGACTTTTTGGCTGAGATTCTGTTTTCACTTCAATATCCTCAGTAATTTCCTCCCAAAACAATTTACCGTTATGAAGGTCCATATAAAATCCTCCTAATCATTAACTCTAGGTAAAGATGACAGTATTTTTCCCCGAATCATTGTTTTATTAAACCATGAGTGTTAAGATCCTAATCTTCAATACCTGTGCAATCATAATGGAGCAGGAAAAAGGCTGACATTCGCTTCTTATGCAGCAGCGAATGTCAGCCGAGTTTCAATGTATCTATTTTATAGGAGCGCTGTGATCAATAGCTGTTCTTGACTTTCTCTTATAGACTTGGAAAAGAAACAGCGCCAGCAGGGATAGAAGCATACCAGAAATATAAGGAAGCCCAATCGCAACGGCAAAAAGCCAGCCGCCGAGGGGAGGGCCAATAATACGCCCGAACGAATCAAAGGATGATAATAGCCCTGTCATACTTCCGTGGCCAGAAACAGATTGCTTGGTCAGCAAAGAAGAGACGCTTGGCCGAATAAAGCCATTTCCAATTCCAAACACGCTTAAAAATAAAGCAGCACTCCAAAAGCTGTCAGTCAGCAGAATAAGTCCAAAACCGATAGCTGAGACAACAATTCCAATTTGAATAGCTGCACCTTCACCCCATTTTTTCGTCAGTCTGCCAACGATTCCTCCCTGGACAATGGCTCCTGCCAGTCCCATGATCATAAAGATATAGCCGAGCTGAACAGTGCCTAAGCCTGCCTTTTCAGCAGCAAAGTAGGCAAAAGTCGCTTCTAGTCCTGATAGAGATAAAGAAACAAAGAGCTGCAGTAAAAACAGCATGGAGGTGGGCCCATTGAATGCCTGCCGAAGCGGAGCTCTCTTATTTGCAGAGCTTCTTTGATCAGGTGTGAGTGATTCTTTTAAAACCAACCATACGAAAAAGAATGTGATAAAGGAAGAAGCTCCGGCAATAAAGAATGGTATATGCAGGCTTTCGCTGGAAAACACACCGCCAATAGCAGGTCCAAACACGAAACCCATGCCAACGGCAGCTCCAACAATACCCATCCCTTTGCCGCGATCTTCTTCACTCGTAATATCTGCTACATATGCCATAACAGTCGGCATATTGGCACTGGAAAGAAAGCCGCCAAGCACACGCGCTGCAAAGAGCATCCACAGCTCCGTCGAGAGTGCCATCAAAAGAAAGGAAATACCTAAACCAAAAATCCCAATCATAATGACAGGTTTCCGGCCGATTTTATCTGAAATTCTTCCCCACATCGGTGCAAAAAGCAGCTGCATAAGGGAATAAACTGCCATTAACAATCCGAGTTGTGTAGGAGAAGCTCCAATCTCTTCCGCGTAAAAGGGCATAACCGGAATAATAATTCCAAAACCAACCATGACAAGAAACATCACGGCAAAAAGAACAGGCAAAGCTTTTTTGGTTTCCACTGATCAGTCACTCCAATTCACTGGCTGTATCTCCAGTGAGATCTAATATGTATACGATTACTCTCTTTCATGATAAGGAATAAAAGAGAAAAAAGAAAGGTCAATAAACAAACTTCCGCTAGACAAAAAATAAGCAAGCAGAGATCATTCTCCACTTGCATTCGCTTCTATTATTTAAATTCTATAGACGCTGTGTAGCCAAGACCGCTGAAAAGGCCAGTGAGCGCATTAACTGCACTTTGCTCTGCTTTTGTTAACAGTCCTAAATTAACAGCCTGTTCTTTTATATCATCTGAAGCGACAGCTGCTAAATCGAAGCCTTCCTCCCAATCTACATCACTTCGGAAGATTCCTTGGTCGGAGAATGTCTGAACCTTGTCCATTTGAATTGATGGCTCCTGCAGCAGCTCTGCATGCGGAAGTGTCATCGTAATATGCTTCTTTTCTTCGTCTACCGTATAGCTCTCATTGCTGATTGATTGTAAATCCACACCTGCAAGAACAGTTGCTGGAACAACAAGCAGGATCGTTCTTTTCGTACCAGGGAAGTTTACATTTATATCTTTATTAAAAATTTTATTGTTTTCTTCTTTGATGACAGTAGTAATCACGGCTTCAGCAGTCGCGAGAGAAGATAGTTCACGAACTTCCTCAACAATACTCACGGTTTCACTGGCATAGGTACTGCCTGTAAAAAGTTTTTGGTACATAAAAATCCCTGTACCAATAAGCATCACGGTGAAAAGGACAGCAAAAAACAACTTCAATTTAAGAGGCTTGAAAAAGGAGAATGAAAATCCTGTTTTTCGGCTGCTTCGCATAACTGCAGTTGCAGCTACCTCCTCCTGTGCAGAAGTGAACTCCGTTTTGCGCTGATTTTTTTTCATTAATAGACCTCCTTTTTTCAGGGGTTCATGCAAAAATTACGCATTATGTCCAATATTGTCGAAAAAAGACAATATATTCATAGTATAATAGACTGCTTTCTCGATAGCAATGGATATGCAAATGTACCTAAAACTGGAAAAGGTTGTGAGAGAGGGAAAATTTCTGCAGGAGAGCTTATCAGAATGAGTAATGAGTGTGAAATCGTTAAGGATGCGTTCAAAAAATCTCAGAAGTATAAACATATAGACCAGCATATTATAGCTAGAGACAAGTAAAACGAATCGGAAATCCAATAATGGGTATATAGGTTAGTAGAGATGAGAAAAACGGGACGGGGGATCATGATATATGGTAAGTAGAGAGACTGAAAGAGCTGAAATAGGACATATAATCCCATTAAATGGTATATAGAGAGGCGAAAAGAGCATAAACAGGACACTAAATCCTAGAAAATGGAAAGTGGAGAGACAAAAAGAGCATAAACAGGACACTAAAACCCAGTAAGTGGAAATTAGAGAGGCGAAAAGAGCATAAACAGGACAGTGAATCCTAGTAAGTGGAAAACGGAGAGACGAAAAGAGCGGAAACAGGGCAGTGAACCCCAGTGAATGGGAAATAGAGAGACAAAAAGAGCAGCACCAGGACACGTAAACCTAATAAGTGGAAAATAGAGAGACGAAAAGAGCGGAAACAGGACAATAAACCCCAGTAAGTGGAAAATAGAGAGACGAAAAGAGCGGAAACAGGACAATAAACCCCAGTAAGTGGAAAATGGAGAGACGGAAAGAGCATAAACAGGACAATAAACCCCAGTAAGTGGAAAATGGAGAGACGGAAAGAGCATAAACAGGACAATAAACCCCAGTAAGTGGAAAATGGAGAGACGGAAAGAGCATAAACAGGACACTAAAACCCAGTAAGTGGAAAATAGAGAGACGAAAAGAGCATAAACAGGACAGTGAATCCCAATAAGTGGAAAATAGAGAGGCGAAAAGATCGGAAACAGGACACTAAACCCCAGTAAGTTGAAAATGGAGAGACGGAAAGAGCATAAACAGGACACTGAATCCCAGTAAGTGGAAAATAGAGAGGCGAAAAGAGCATAAACAGGACACTGAGTCCCAATAAGTGGAAAATAGAGAGGCGAAAAGAGCATAAACAGGACAGTGAGTCCTAATAAGTGGAAAATAGAGAGACGACAAGAGCATAAACAGGACACTGAACCCCAGTAAGTGGAAAATGGAGAGACGAAAAGAGCGGAAACAGGACACTAAAACCCAGTAAGTGGAAAATAGAGAGACAAAAAGAGCAGCACCAGGACACGGAACCCAATAAGTGGTATAAAAATACAAAAAGAGCAGAAACACAGCTCTGAAATCCGTGACTAGTAAGCAGAGATTAACGAAAAGCTGAATTATAAACACTATAAAAGGGTAATCAATTACATAAATAAAGTTTTAACAGTGCTAATCCCATAAATTGAGAAGAGATATTAAGTTAGAATCAAACGAAGCCCCGCCTCGCCTCATTACAGAAAAGGGGAAAAGGTATAAAAAAACTGACTGGAAAAGTCCCCGGTCAGCTTTCATTTTACTTATTCTGTTTCTTCATAGCATCTGCGACAAATTCAACGTCTGTACCTACGATGATTTGCAGATTTGTTTTGTTGAGCTTCATAACGCCTTTGGCGCCGTGTGCTTTTAATGCAGACTCATTTACTTTATTCATATCATGCACATTTAAACGTAAGCGGGTTGCGCAGTTATCAATGACATCGATGTTCTCTGTGCCGCCAATATCTTTGATGAATTGACTAGCCATTTTATCATATTTAGTACCGCCAATTGTTTCCGTGTCTTCATCTTCAGTAAGAGATTCATCTTCATCCTCGCGGCCAGGTGTTTTTAAGTTAAAGGCCCGAATCAGGAAGTAAAATAGGACAAAGTAGATTGCCGCATAGATGAGACCAATTAGTAAAAGAAGAAGCGGCTTTTCGGCAATATTAAAGTTGAGCAAATAATCAATTGCACCAGCTGAGAAGGTAAAACCATCTCTAATGCCTAACATGGATGTTAACCACATTGATACCCCAGTTAATAAAGCATGCACTCCGTAAAGAAGTGGTGCAATAAACATAAATGAGAATTCAATTGGCTCAGTAATTCCCGTTAAGAAGGAAGTTAACGCTAGGCCAATAAACATACCAGAGACTGCTTTACGGTTTTCCGGCTTTGCTGTTGCGATAATTGCAAACGCTGCTGCAGGCAAACCAAACATCATGATTGGGAAGAAGCCTGTCATATATCCGCCGGCTGTTGGGTCTCCAGCGAAGAAACGGGCAATATCTCCAGCTGCACCATTGAATTCACCAAACTGGAACCAGAATAAGCTGTTCAGAACATGGTGGAGTCCTAATGGAATCAATAAACGGTTTAAAAATCCAAAGATACCAGAACCAACTGCACCCAATTCAATAATCCAATTCCCAATTCCATCTATTCCTGCCTGAACAGGCGGCCATGCATAACCTGCAATAAATGCGAGCAAAATCATGGTAACAGATGTTACGATTGGAACAAACCGTCGTCCGCTGAAAAAGCCTAACCAATCCGGTAATTTAATATCATGAAATTTATTATATAATAGCCCTGCAATGATTCCGGCAATGATACCACCAAGAACACCCATATTAATATCCGGATCAATAGCTACAGCACCTTCTGTTAAAACTAAATAGCCGATCGCTCCTGATAAAGCGGCCGCACCGTTGCTGTCTTTTGCAAATCCCATGGCAACACCAATAGCAAAAATCAAAGCTAAATTTCCAAAAATAGCGTCCCCTGCATTAGCCATGAAGGGAATATCCAGTAAGTCAGGCTGACCGAAGCGAAGCAGCAAACCTGCTGCCGGCAGTACTGCGATCGGAAGCATTAGAGCTTTACCAATACGCTGTAAAAAACCTAACATAAATACCAACTCCTTAATTATATTTTTGTTTTGCTTGTTAAGCTGAAAGCGCTTTTCATGAAAATAATCATAACAGCTAGTTTATTAGTTGTCTATATGAATTTACGAGTAATTGGTATAGACAACTATATGAGTATAATGCTAAAATGACCTTGAAAATGAAAGGATGAAATATGATGGATAAGCCTATTTTGTTAAAGGGTATGCAAATCTATTCAGAAAAGAATCAATTTTATACAGGATATATTAAAATTACGAACCAAAAAATAAGTGAGATCGGTCGATTAGAAGATCTGCAAGATATAACTGAAGCTGTCGTCTTTGATTTTCAGGAAAATCTTACAGCGGTACCGGGTTTTATAGATGTGCATATACATGGTGCTGCCGGAGCAGATGTAATGGATGGAACGGAATCTGCTCTTATGACTATGGCGAATAGCTTGCCTGCAGAAGGAACGACCAGCTTTTTAGCAACTACCATGACACAAGAGCAGGAAGAAATTGAAAAAGCGCTAAAAACTGCAGCAGTCTATATGAGTAAACCGCAGCCTGGGGGAAGAGCTGAAATTTTAGGGGTGCATCTTGAAGGCCCATTTGTGAACAAAGAGATGGCAGGAGCACAGCCTTCTCAATATATTATTGATCCTGATGTAGAACTTTTTAAAAAATGGGAAAACCTATCTCAAGGGAATATTAAATTAGTAACCCTTGCACCTGAACGGCCGGGCGGCAAGGATTTGGCATCATACTTAAACAGCAAAAGCATTGTTGCTTCCATTGGCCATTCAAATGCCACATACGAAGAAGTGAAAGATTCAATCGAGGCGGGATGCACGCATGTTACCCATTTATTTAACCAAATGCGCGGTCTGCATCATCGTGAGCCAGGTGTTGCAGGAGCAGCCCTGCTGCATGATGAATTGATGGTTGAGCTCATCGCAGATGGTGTTCATGTCAAACCTGAAATGGTCAAGCTTGCTTTTAAGCAAAAGGGTGAAGAAGGATTAATTTTAATCACAGATTCCATGAGAGCCAAATGCCTAAAAAATGGGCATTATGATTTAGGCGGGCAGGATGTTACCGTTGCTGATGGGAAAGCAGTACTTCAGGATGGGACATTAGCAGGAAGTATATTACGCCTTGGACACGCAGTTAAAAATATGATTGAATTTACCGGGTGTTCGTTAGAGGATGCGATCCAGATGGCTTCCGTTAATCCTGCAAAACAGCTTGGTGTATTTAGCCGCAAGGGAAGCCTTGAAGCAGGAAAAGATGCAGACATCGTTATTTTGAATGAAGAGCATGATGTTGTTATGACCTTATGCCGTGGTGAAGTTGCCTACCGAAAGGAGAATGAATAAAGTGAACATTATTAAAGTAAATGATTATCAGGAAATGAGCGAAAAAGCGTCTCAGTATATTATAGATAAAGTGAAAGCAAATCCAAAAATGGTATTGGGTCTTGCTACCGGAGGAACGCCAGAAGGAACCTATAAGCGATTGATTGAGGACCATGATCAGAATGGAACTTCTTATGATGGAGTTGCAACCTTTAATCTGGATGAATATGTAGGATTATCAGGAGATCATCCCCAAAGCTATCGTCATTACATGAATGAGCGCTTCTTTAATCATATTGATATTAACAAGGAAAATACCTATGTGCCACGAGGCAACACAGTTGATGCAGAAGCAGAGTGCGAAGCATACGAAGCTCTAATGGCCAGCGTAGGCGGCATTGATCTGCAAATCCTTGGAATCGGCGGAAATGGCCATATCGGATTTAATGAACCGGGAACAAGCTTTCAAAGCCCTACGCATATTGTCGATCTTGCTCAATCAACGAAAGAGGCAAACGCGAGATATTTTGCCAATATTGATGAGGTGCCAAACCAAGCAATCACCATGGGCATTGCCTCTATTATGAAGAGCAGAGAAATCCTCCTGCTGATATCTGGTGAAAACAAGCATGAAGCTTACAAGCAGCTAATAGAGGGAGAAATCCAAGAAAACTTCCCAGCATCTATATTAAGAAATCACCCATATGTTACAATAATTGCAGACAAAGCGGCAATTGGTGAATAAGCCAGAGGAACGGTTCTTCTGGCTTTTTTCTTTAAGGTGAAAATAGACTATAGAACGTTCCGGAAATTAGACAGACAGATTAAACCTTACCTATAACTAGCAGGCTTTGGACTGCAAACATAATTCCCGGTTTATAATTCCTAGTAGTCTTGATGATAATGAAACTTTATACTAGATCTTAACGTATTTTCTATACATACGTGAACAGAAGCTTAAAATAGATATATATCCAGGAAACTTTATATAGAAAGGAAGCAGTTGAGAGGAGCATGATTAATAAAAATTCCCCCGTCCCGATCTATTATCAGCTAGAGGAAATTATAAAAGAGTTAATTGAAAAGGGTGAGCTTTTGCCAGGTGATGCACTGCCAGCAGAGCGAGAGTACGCTGAACGGTTCCAAATCAGCAGAATGACTGTAAGACAAGCTTTTACTAAACTTGTGAACGATGGCTTTTTATATCGTGTCCAAGGAAAAGGCACATTTGTGGCGGAGCGTAAGCTTGAACAGCCATTACAGGGACTTACTAGTTTTACTGAAGATATGAAAAAAAGAGGAATGATACCTGGAAGCCAGCTAGTTCACTTTCAGCTAATCCCGGCTACAAAAAAAATAGCACAGCAGCTTTCCATCCCTGAACATGGTCCAGTATATGAAATTAAAAGAATTCGATTAGCAGATGATGTCCCAATGGCATTAGAAACGAATTATATTTCAG
Source organism: Bacillus mesophilum (assembly GCF_008923265.1). Lineage (NCBI taxonomy): Bacteria > Bacillati > Bacillota > Bacilli > Caryophanales > Bacillaceae > Bacillus > Bacillus mesophilum. Next base: position 37,400 of record NZ_WBOT01000003.1, read on the forward strand.
CCAATTTAATGAAGGGGCTTACAGAAGAAATTGTTAATCAATCGTTATATGCATATATGGAAGGGAAGCTTGGCCTGCAGATAGATTATGCTACTCAAACGATAGAATCAGCTATTTCCAGTCAGAATGAAGCTGACTATCTTAGAATTAAATCTGGTGGACCAGTGCTTCTAATTGAACGAAATACATTTTTACATGACGGCACACCAGTTGAATACGTTAAATCCATTTATCGCGCAGATCGGTATAAATTCATGATTGAAATGAAGCGATAGGGGAGTAACAATTTTAGACGAGCAAAATAAAAAAGACAGGACGCGCGCCGTGTGGCGAATGACCTGTCTTTTTTACTTATTAGATTATCTGACACCCTTCATAAATGACTGAATCTTAGGGGATAGGGCAAATAAGATAATGGAAAGAAGAATTGATGCTCCTCCGATGACCCCAAAATACAGCATTTCTGTTTCCGGTGTGTAAAATTTAACGATCTGCGCATTGATTGCTTGTGCAGCTGCGTTAGATAAAAACCATAAACTCATGGTTTGCGCAGAAAATGCTGCAGGTGCTAATTTTGTTGTTGCAGAAAGACCAACAGGTGATAAGCAAAGTTCACCTAAAACGACGATAAAGTAGCTTAAAACAAGCCATAAAGGATTTACAAGTGAATCTGTGCCGCCAAAATATGCAGGCAATAGGATAACTAAGAATGAAACTCCTGCAAATAGAAGACCTAAGGAGAACTTCTTAGGAACAGATGGCTGGCGATCTCCAAGCTTTACCCATAGCCAAGCAAATACCGGCGCAAAAATGATAATGAATAATGGGTTTAATGATTGGAACCAAGCTGGTGAAATATCAAAGCCTGCAATCTCAAGCTGTGTTCGCTTATCTGCATAATTTGCTAAGATCGTAGACCCTTGTTCTTGGATAGCCCAAAACATAACTGACGCAATAAATAAAGGAATATATGCAATAATTCTTGAACGCTCGACTGCCGTTGTTTTTGGACTGCGGTACATGACAATAAAGTAAGCAGTAGGAATACCGATGCCCAGTATACCAATCAGCGTGATAAAGCTATCAAAAGTTAAGATACCCAGCGGAATTGTTATGGCAACAAGAATGGCTATGACAACTAGACCAATTCCGAAAATTGTATATACTTTCTTCTTTTCAGCAGGGGAGAGCGGGTTTGCTACATATGTGCCTGCTAAACCTAAGTTTTTCTTTTTTGTAAATAAGAATACCAATAATCCAATAAACATACCAACTGCTGCGATTGCAAAGCCAAGGTGGAAATCGTGCTTCATTCCAACTTCACCAACAATCAGCGGTGCAAGGAAACCACCAAGGTTAATCCCCATGTAGAAGATACTAAAGCCGGCATCACGGCGATGATCTTCTTCACTATAGATATCACCAACAACACTTGAAACATTCGGTTTTAATAAACCTGTACCTAGAACAATTAATACCATAGAAGTAAAGAACATTGCGAGACTTCCAGGGATCGCTAAAACGATATGTCCCAGCATAATTAAGATTCCGCCATAAAATACAGCTTTTGAGGTGCCAAAGATGCGGTCAGCCAGCCATCCTCCGATAATACCTGACATATAAACGAGGGAGCCATAAATGGACATAATAGCTAAAGCTGTAGGTTCATCTATGCCAAGGCCGCCTTTTGATACTTCATAATACATATAATAGACGAGAATAGCGCGCATTCCATAGTAAGAGAATCGTTCCCAGAACTCTGTAAAGAACAGGGTGAAGAGTCCCTTAGGATGTCCAAAAAAGCCACGTTGAGGGACACTGGCCACAATTTTCTGTTTATTAAAGTCTGACATTGTACAACCTCCTTGTATAATATATTAATATAATACTTTTTTGGTTTTTGTGTCAAAACTTTATTCTGGAAATACTCTGAAATATTTTTAAATATGGAATGTATTTACTCTGAACGATTATCCTTACATTTTTCTAAAATAATAGTTTGTTTATTTTGTAAACTTACATCTATAAATAGGATCATTGCTGGTATGCTATGGATTACATGCAGCTTAAACACGGGTCAAGTTCCGTAAGTCGTGTCCTGCTGCCAGCTTTATACGGTGTTATAGAGGATGAAGCAGATCTCGGTGTGCTGAAATCTATGAATGAAAGACAGAAAAAGGTTTGTATGCAAATTTGAAAACTTGTATACATTATTGAATACAAATGTAAACAAAAGTGTATACATGTTTGCAAATACGCATACATGCTGTTATATCAGCATGTATGCAGATGTGTATACGTGTAAACGGAGAATGCAGACAAATCACAGTTGTTTACACTTTGTTTACGTTTTTACGCTTATATTACGTTTTTACAAGAGTAATTGATTAATCTACGAATCTCATTTACTCTTGATGTATTACCTCTTTTTTCTATTAAAAGAGTTGAAAGGATTGGATGAAGGATGGTTAATTCAAGGATTGCTGCTGTTGATGTTGGAAATGATTCGGTAAAAGCCATTTTTGGTAAGCTTGAAACAGAGATGAGCATCCCAAATGTAATTGCGCGAGATATTGAGGACAGACCAGTTATTGGTATTGAAGAGCTGGACAGTAAAAACCCTTTAGACGGATTACATATTAGAGTCCACTCCCCTGCTTTAAAAGAAAATAATGCAATATACAGAGTGGGCAGTTTAGCCACTAAAAGTGATAATGCATCAGAATTAGATCCGGGCAGCAGCAAGTCGGAAGAAGATCAAACGCTCATTATGCTATTCGCTGCACTTGCACTGGATGCAGTAGAAGCTGAAAAAACGGAAAAATTCAAAAAGTCAGGAAATACCATTGATGCAAGCTATATGCTTGGAACAGGTTTGCCGCTTCGTGAAGTAAAAGAAGGAAAGGATGCCGGCTATCGTTCTAAGCTATTAGGCTCTGTTCATCAAGTGGAATTTTTGATCACACCTAAATATCAAGGGCTTAAAGTAAATATAAAATTTGAAGAAGTAAAGGTCTATCCGGAAGGCTTTGCAGCGTTTATTAATTTGGTCATGGACAATGACTTAAACATCATTAATAAGGATTTAATTGATAAGCGAATTTTAATTCAGGATATTGGCGGACTTTCCACTGATATTGCAGTCATTAAAGACCGCAATGTAGATGATGATAAGGCTCAGGGCTTTAATCTAGGTGTGTCAGAAGCACTGGAAGCCATCCGCGAAGAGATTCGCAGCAAGCATGGTGTTGAATTAGACAGCCGCAGAGATGTCGTAGAAATTATTACAAAAAAGAATGACCGCAATCATATTATGGTAAAAGGAAGCAGAACGAGCGTTCATGATATTACAGATAGAATCCTGCTAGACCTTGCCAAAAAACAGTATCGCCTTCTGCGCAATATATGGCAGAAGAATTCACAGACTGAAATTTGCTATTTTGTTGGCGGCGGGTCAACCGTATTAAAGGATTATTTAAAGGCCTTAAATAATAGCTTAGACGGTTATAATATCGACTTTTTTGAGGATGAAAAAGAAAGTATTTGGATGATGTCCAATGCTTATTATAAGCTAATATCAGATTATAAAAGAAGAGTGGACAAGGATTCTGCTGCGCAGAATAAAAAGCCAGTAGAGGCGAACTAGGTGATGCTGTATGGCTTCTGAAATGAAAAGAGGGCAATCGATTTCCTTCCGCATCCCCTCTGATACTCCTGACCATATTATAAAGAGTTTACAAAAGCTCCGTGAGACGGAAAGAAGAAATTTTTCGAGCAAGATGGCGGAATTCGTTATAAACGGAGTCAGCACCATGAGCTCAAGCGGACGGGAAACGATTCGTATTCCAATGCCAAGGAACTTAACGAAGTCACAGAAAGACTGGCTGAAGCATGAGCACTCTGAGGCCTTGCTGGGAAGTATTGTTTATCAGCTCATTAATGACCCGGTCAGAGCAACAACACTGCTAGCGGCCCTTAACAGCAAATCAACTGATATTGAAGAAGCTTTGTACTTACAGGAAGCGGCTGCTTCCGATAAGTCGGCTGAGGAAATGTCTGCTCTGCCTGACACCCTGGAGGAAGAACTGTTTCAAGAGCAAAATGACATCATGCAAGGTGATTCAGATGATGATTTTGCAGATTTTAATTGGGAAGATGCTAAAAAAGATCTTGAACAGGAGCGCTCAGTTAAAAGTGAAGAAAAAACAGAGGATTTGGACGAGCTTTTAGGCGGATTTTTAGCTCATATGAATCGCTAATATGTGAGAAGGACATCCTATTTTATTAGGGTGTCCTTTTGTTTTTTATTCTTTAAATAGGAAGGGTCTTGAAAATGAACTATGATTGTTTAATTATCGGCGGCGGCATAGCGGGGTTGCAGGCAGCTATTCAGTTAGGAAGATATAAACATCGTGTCCTGGTGATCGATGCTGGAGGAGGACGATCAGAAATCTGCAAAAGCTATCATAATATTCTTGGATATCCCGACGGAGTAAGCGGTCAAACTCTGAGAGATCTTGGCAAGAAACAAGCAGAAAGCCTGGGAATTCAGTTTGTAAAAGGAAAGGCCGTTAAGGCTCAGAAGGAAGAAGACCAGTTTGTTATTACGCTTGGATCAGGAGAAGCGTTTCAAAGTGGCCGATTATTGCTTGCAACAGGCGTAATGGACAGAATTCCTCCAATTCCCGGTATCATGCCATGTCTTGGTACATCCATTTATGTATGTCCAGACTGTGATGGCTATGAAGTATTAAATAAAAAAACAATTGTCATTGGTTCTGGCAATGCAGGAGCGAATAAAGCTCTTACAATCGCTTACTGGACCACTGATATTGTCATGATTAATCATGAAGAAGGAATGCCGGATGAGATTCTGCAAAAACAAATGCAAAGAAAAGGAATACAGCTCATTCAGGCAGAAATAGTAGAAGTAATGTCAGAAGGGGATGCTTTTCAAGGCGTTCTTTTAAAAAATGGAGAACGCTTATATGCTGAAAAGGCCTTTTTAGGGTTTGGAGGTACGGCGGTTCATTCCAGCTTAGCACAGCAGCTTGGGGCTGAAATTATGGAAAACAGGCATATCATTGTAAACCCGCGAACAAAAATGACAAATGTTCCTAATGTATGGGCAATTGGTGATGTGATTGCTCACTCGGAGCAGGTCACCATTGCAATGGGCGATGGATCACAAGCAGCCATTTGGATTCATAAATCACTTATGCCGAATCAGTAAAAAGATTAGAAAGGAATAAAATAACATTTATTAACTTCCTGTTTTTGCATATAATGGTGTAAGATTAAATATAGAAAAGGTGAAATTTTGGAAACAGGACTAAAAAATAGGCTTTATTCTTTGCTGGAACGGTCCGGAAGTAAAGCAATCGTTCAATTTGAAGCATTTTTCCCGGGAGAGCGTTTTGCTGGAGGCAAATACCATATTGGTACACATACAATTACATTGTATTTAGAAGAGATAAAAGGTCAATGTTTGCAGTTATTTTCATCATTAGATTTCTTTAATGAATACATAGAAATTGTTTTTGCGCATGAAATTGGTCATGCTGAAGACAGAAATTTACTATGGCTTGCTGATCAGCTTGATCTTGCTGAAACAGAAACAGAAAGGCTTGGCATAGCGCTGCAGATTGAAGAAAATGCCTGGAATTTTGCTGAGAATGTCATCGGTAGCGACAATGAACTCTTCCAAGTCATCAAGACGCATTCTCTTCAGCCATATCGAGATCAACTGCTGGTAGGAGCTTAATTCTTTTATAAAATGCATGGCCGATAATGAGAGGGAGGAATAAATAATGGACAATCTTATCATACTGCCATTAATCGTGATCCTTCTTTCTCTTTCTCATTTATTATTAAGAAAACTCTTTTTTGGCAATGAAAAAGCAGAGCGGGAGTACGGGGCAGTAAAAGCAGATCTAATTGGAAAGCCTCTTCTTTTTCTCATGATGATTATGATCTGTTCACTCTTTATAGAAGAAAATATGATAGAGTGGTTCTTCATTGCTGTTGTCATCACAACAATGGGGTTTCAAACTTTCATAGACTGGAAATATCTTAAAGGGTCCAAACAGTATATCCTTTCATTGGCTGTCGGCATTTTGGGTGTGGGGCTTGTTGTTGTTTTAATGTAAAATCCTTAAAAATAAGCACCTGTTCGCGAAAGTTCCTAAGTCTTTTTTATTATCTAAAAACAGTTGAAAAAATTCTTTGTAAGCGTTACACTGAGCATAGCAATAGTGAATGTTTCACAGCTTTTTTTTGAAGTGAAATGCAAACGTTTGCGCACGAGGAAAAAATACGGATAGAAACTCTATTTAATGGGGGGTTCATATGAAAAAAATATGGTGGAAAGAAGCTATAGGGTACCAAATTTATCCCCGCAGTTTTCAAGACTCAAATGGTGATGGAATTGGTGATCTTAAAGGGATCATACAACGGCTGGATTATATTAAAGATTTAGGAATAGATGTCATTTGGATTTGTCCAATGTATAAATCACCGAACGATGATAACGGATATGATATTTCAGATTATCAGGATATAATGGAAGACTTTGGAACAATGGCGGATTTTGATGAACTTTTAGAAGAAGTTCATAAACGCGGGATGAAGCTGATTCTTGACCTCGTTTTAAATCATTCAAGTGACGAACATGAATGGTTTATTGAATCAAAATCCTCAAAGGATCATCCAAAGCGTGACTGGTATATTTGGAGAGATGGCAAAAAAGGCAAAGAACCAAACAACTGGGAGAGCATCTTTGGAGGTTCAGCATGGCAATACGATGAAACAACAGATCAATATTATCTTCATGTTTTCTCTACAAAACAGCCAGATTTAAACTGGGAAAATGAAGAGGTGCGAGATGCGCTTTATGACGCAGTTAATTGGTGGCTGGAAAAAGGAATTGATGGCTTCAGAATTGATGCGATCAGTCACATAAAGAAACGTCCAGGCTTGCCTGATATGCCTAACCCGAAAAAGAAACAATATGTGTCATCATTTGATATGCATATGAATCAGGAAGGCATTCATCCTTTCTTAGAAGAATTTAAAGAGCGCACCTATGCCAACTACGATGTCATGACTGTTGGAGAAGCAAATGGTGTATCAGTTGATGAAGCAGATCTATGGGTTGGTGAAAAAGAAGGAAAAATGGATATGATTTTTCAATTCGAGCATTTAGGGTTATGGGATGCTGAAACGAATCCTGTTCTTGATATTGTAGAATTGAAAAAAGTCCTCTCAAGATGGCAAAAAGGGCTAGAAAATGATGGCTGGAATGCCCTTTTTATTGAAAACCATGATAAGCCGCGTATTGTATCAACGTGGGGCAATGATGATAAATATTGGTATGAAAGTGCAACAGCTATGGCAACGATGTATTTTCTTATGCAAGGAACACCATTTATTTATCAGGGGCAGGAAATCGGCATGACGAATGTGCACTATCCTTCCATTGATGATTATGATGATGTGGCAACTAAGAATATTTATCGATTTAAGAGTGAAGAAGGAGTTCCTCATGAAGAAATTATGAAGATTCTTTGGGCATCTTCACGTGACAATAGCCGAACTCCGATGCAATGGTCCTCTCAGGATCAAGCTGGATTTACAAACACGCAGCCTTGGATGAAGGTGAACCCTAATTATCTCCATATTAACGTGGAAGAACAGCAGAAGGATCCAAATTCTGTTCTATCATTTTATAAAAAAATGATTCAGCTGAAAAAAAATCATGAGCTCTTTACGTATGGCATTTATGATTTACTGCTGGAAGAGGATGAACAAATCTATGCGTACACAAGAACTTATGAAAAAGAGCAGGTTGTGGTCATCACTAATCTATCCATGGAGGAAGCCACTTTCACCTCTGAATTTACGCTGAACCAAGAAAAGATACTATTGCACAATTACCGTGATATTCTTCATGAACCAACGAAGGAAATTTCCTTAAAGCCATATGAAGCCCGTGTATATAGAATCTAACTATTGATCCCTCCTGGCTTTTGAATTGGGGAAAAATGTTATAATGGTTTTAAAATGACATAGGGTGTTTAAAAATGGCCAAAGGAAAAACGAACGCGATGCGCTTTCTGGATTCGCACAAAGTTCACTATGAATTTATTTCTTATGAAATAAATGACGGGAGAATTGATGGAATCTCAGTTGCAGAGAAAATTAAAAAAGATCCAAAGATGGTCTATAAAACTTTGGTGCTAAAAGGCTCCAGCAATGGTGTATATGTTTTTATAGTTCCTGTAGAAAAAGAACTGGATCTAAAAAAAGCGGCGAAAGCAGCGGAAGAAAAGAAGATTGAAATGGTGCCGGTCAACGATATTCAAAAGCTGACTGGTTATATACGCGGCGGCTGCTCGCCGCTGGGCATGAAGAAGCTGTACCCAACTTTCCTGGCGCAAGAGGCTGACGATCTGAAGCGTATTATCGTCAGCGGCGGCCGTATTGGTGCCCAAATAGAATTAGAAACAGAACAACTAATAAATGCGATCTCTGCTAAGCTGGCGGAAATCACAGCAAACTAAGAGACGGGGGAACCTGTCTCTTTTTGTTTTGCTGTGCAGAAAGGGGAAGGAGCAAGATTATTATAGTGTGTATTTGTAAATTGGCTTAGGAATCTTTTGAGGTGGCGGATATGTATGGGATATCAATCATTTCCTGAAATTATTCGATCACTCTTTAAAGATTTTCGATCAATTTCGATCAATATGACCAATTTATAATCAGAATTAAGTAAATCACTGATAGTGCCAATGTGTAGCATTCATCTAAGAGTATATGCGATCCCAAAATTGGACTTTCCCATCAAACATTTAATGTTTCCTATCAAAAAAACGGACTTTCCCATCAGACATTTAATGTTTCCTATCAAAAAAACGGACTTTCCTATCAAACATTTAGGATTTCCTATCAAAATAATTAAACTTCCAATCAAATCCCGCGATTTCCTATCAAATCTAATCATCCCACATAAATGTATATCCCCATTTAAGGGCAAAACTACAATACAGAAACAAGTCATCAGTTTCCGGAAAAATCAAAGTGGTCAAACACCCGCCTTAGCCAAACTGCATAATATAGTCTGAACCAATTCGAATAAACACAAATAAAGACTGTCTTGAGGGGAGATTGAATCATGTATTTTAATCCATATCCATTTGGGTACGAAGAAGAGCAAATGAGAATTTTTCCGGGATTTCCGTCACAAGGGTTTCCACCGGGATTTCCGTCACAGCCGCCGGGATTTGGACCAGGCCAAGGTGGCTCTCCTGGATTTAGCGGAGGCGGAGGCCAAGGACAAGATGGACCTCCATCTTCACCACCACCATCCTTTATACCGCAAATGCAGCAGCAGCAATTCAGCAGCAGCGGCGGAGCATCTGTTTTTGCAGTGGACCCGGGAGCAATTAGAGGCTGTCTGTTCCGCTTCACATATGTGTGGCTTGAGAATGGAAACAGTTTCTGGTTCTATCCAACATTTGTAGGCAGAACTTCAGTAGCTGGCTGGCGCTGGAGAAGAAACCGCTGGACGTACTATGGAACTGATTTAAGAAGAGTCAGCAGCTTCCGCTGTTTTTAATTTCTAAAAAAATAAAGCCAAAAAATGCACTGCTGCATTTTTTGGCTTTTAATTATGTGTTCAAATCGTAAATCTCACCTTTAATTAAATAGGCAGCACTTTCAGCTATATTTGTAATATGATCAGCTGCACGTTCTAAGTAACGGTTTACAAATAATAACTGAACTGCTTGATTTGTGTCAGCAGCACTGCTGGACAAGTACACTGTCAATTGTTTGTAGTTTTCACTATAAAAATCGTCTACCTGATCATCTAATGAACCGACTTCTTTAGCAAGGAGGATATTCTCATCAATAAATGAACTAACTGCTTTTTGCAGCATATCCATAGAGATTATTTTCATTTCCTCTAATTTTGTTCCTTTAATAAGTGAATTGGCATTTCCGATTTTTATAGTCGATTTTGCGATATTGACTGCAAAATCAGCTACCCTCTCAATCTCAGCCGAAATCTTTAAAGCACCGATAATTCTTCTGAGATCACGAGCAACAGGCTGTTCTTTTACCATAAGCCATACGATAAATTGGTTAATCTCTGTTTCCAAAACATCAATTTCATTGTCTTCTTCAATTACTCTTAAAGCCAGCTCTACATCTTGGGTTTTAAATGCAGTAAATGCATTCTCAAATGCTTCAAGCGTCAGCGTATTCATTTCAGACATTTTATTTTGAAGTTCCTGCAGATTATTTTCAAAATTTTCACGAACAACCATTCATATCACTCCTGAATTAACCGAAACGGCCGGTTACATAATCTTCTGTTCTTTGATCTTTTGGCATTGAGAAGATGGTCTCTGTGTTAGCATATTCAATAATTTCGCCATTTAAAAAGAAAGCAGTTTTATCAGAAACACGTGCAGCCTGCTGCATATTGTGCGTTACGATAACGATTGTATAATCTTTTTTCATATTGGCGATCAGCTCTTCAACCTTTAATGTTGAAATAGGATCAAGTGCTGAAGTGGGCTCGTCCATTAAAATAACCTCAGGCTTCATTGCGATCGCTCTGGCAATACATACGCGCTGCTGCTGTCCGCCAGACAGACCAAGAGCAGAGCTCTTCAGACGGTCTTTTACCTCATCCCATATAGCTGCGCTTTTCAGGCTATCCTCTACCAGTTGATTGAGGACCTTCTTGCTTTTAATGCCTTGCATACGCGGTCCATACGCAACATTATCGTAGATGCTCATCGGGAATAGGTTTGGTTTTTGAAACACCATCCCAACCTTTGTGCGCAGCTTGATTACATCATTTGATCGATAAATATTTTCGTTGTCAATTACAATATCACCGCTGATTTTTACACCGTCAATTAAGTCATTCATGCGATTTAACGTGCGCAAAAAGGTTGATTTCCCGCAGCCTGAAGGTCCAATTAGAGCCGTTACCCCTTTTTCCTGAATATCTATAGAGATACTAAATAGGGCTTGTTTTTCACCGTAAAACAAGTTTAAATCATTTACACTTATTTTATTCTGTATTTGCTGCTCATTCCCTTTATTTCTATCCATCTTCGTTGTATTCATGCTTTAGCACCTCACTAATAGTCGGCCTTGTTTAACTTTTTTGAAATAAAAGTGGCTGAAAGGTTAAGTATCAAAATAATCACGATGAGAACAATGCCTACTGCTGCTGCCAATTCAATATCTCCAGCTTCCTGAGTCACAAGAAATGAATGAACCGTTAACGTTCTTGCAGAAGAGAAAATGTTCTCCGGCATTGCGGCTACAGTCCCTGCTGTTAGAAAAATAGCGGCAGATTCCCCGACAATTCTTCCGATTGAAAGAATAATTCCTGAGAGAATTCCAGGCATTGCGCTAGGTAAAATTACTTTATATAAGGTTTGAAGCTTAGTTGTTCCCAGTGCAAGTGAACCTTCCCGATAGGTAAGAGGAACCGTTTTTAATGCTTCCTCCGTGGTTCTGATAATAACAGGAAGTACAATAATAGTTAATGTCAGTGATGCAGCAATAATGGACATACCCATTTTCAAGACAGTAACAAAAAATACAGCTCCAAATAATCCGTAGATAATGGAGGGGATTCCTGTTAAACTTTCTGTTGCAAACCGGATAACTCTGATCAGCCTGCCTTGTTTGGCATATTCCTGCAAATACACGGCTGCTAATATCCCAATAGGAGTCGCGATTAATAACGAAATCACGATAGTATAAATGGTGGTAACAATCATCGGTAAAATACCGCCTCCTCCAGAAGGAGAATAGTCACCAAAAATAAAGTCCAGATTGATTAAATGAATGCCTTTATAGAAGATAAACCCTACAATGATACAAAGTGTTGCAACAGTTATAATGGCTGATAGCCAAAGCAGACTTTGGAAAAAATAATCCTTTGCTTTCCTCAACCTATTTCCCTCCTTTTGATCCGATTTTAGCCAAAACAAGGTTTAAAATTAAAATGAATGAGAATAGAACAATCCCTGTAGCAAATAGCATTTCCTGATGTGTTCCGAATGCATAGCCCATCTCCAAAGCAATATTCGTTGTTAAAGGACGAACGCTATCTGTAAGGCTAGTCGGGAGTACGAGGCTATTTCCTGCGACGAGAATAACAGCCATTGTCTCACCGATTGCTCTTCCCAAGCCTAGGACAATAGCCGCCATAATTCCGGATTTTGCAGCTGGTACAACTACTTTGAAGATCGTGCCGATCGGTGAAGCTCCCAATGCAAGAGAGCCTTCTCTATAAGTTTTTGGAACTGCGCGAATTGATGTTTCGGCGACAGTAACAATGGTTGGAAGCATCATGATTGCCAGCACGAGAATCACGGCAATTAAGCTTTGCCCTTTAGCCAGGCCTAGATTATTTTGTAAGAAAGGTACAATAATGGCTAGACCAAACACACCGTATAAGACTGAAGGGATCCCAGCCAGTAGCTGGACAGCTGGTGATATGATCCTGGCAATACTCTTAGGGGCAATCTCAGCTAAAAATATAGCTGTAAATAGCCCGATAGGCACGCCGATAATTAAGGCTCCGATTGTAGCGAAGATGGAAGCTACAATCATTGGCAATATACCAAACTTGTCTTCGCTTGGAACCCAGTCTAATCCAAAAATAAATTCAATAAAGCTATATCCTTCAGCGAAGAAGGGGTGGGTGCCTTTGTAAAAGACGAAACCAATAATCAGTAATAAGCTGATCACAGAGAGAAGTGAGCAAAACAGAAAGACCTTTTCTGACAACTTCTCTAAGAAATATTTACGTTTATTTGAACTCTCGATCTGAGAAACTAACTCTTCATTAGCATGATTTGGCATTCCGTTTTCCTCCCAGGTCTTTCGTGTGGAAATAATGTTGCAAAGATATTATTTTACTCTGATAGCTCCAGCCTCAGACACAATATCTTGTCCCTCAGGACTTAAAATGTAATCAATAAATTTTTGACCTGATTCAGTTAAATTCTCTGGCTTGTGAACAAATAAAAACGGTCTTGATAGCAAGTATTTTTGCTGCAGAACATTTTCGGCTGTTGCTTTAACACCATTAATTTTAACCGTAGATATCGTCTCATCTATGTACTCAAATGAGATAAATCCTACAGCATGCTGATTCATAGCAACGGTTGTTTTAATATTTCCATTTCCGCTGGCTACAATGGAGCTTCTAATAAGTTCACCTGATGAGTATCCAACAATTTCTTGGAAGGCATCGCGGGAACCTGAACCATCCTCACGAGAGACAACCACAATCTCCATGTCATCTCCGCCTAGTTCCTTCCAATTTGTGACTTCTCCGGTGAATATTTGTTTGACTTGATCAAGTGTTAGATCTTTAACCTTATTGGTAGGGTGCGTGACAACGACAATACCATCATAAGCAATGACGGTTTCTGCCAAACCCTCCTGCTTTTCTTCCTCCTTTAAATCGCGAGAGGACATGCCAATTTCAGAAACACCGCTCAAAGAATTTGTAATACCTGCAGAAGAGCCAATCTGATTGACTTCGATATTGACTTCAGCATTTTTACCTTCGAATTTCTCAGCGAGCTTTTCCGCCAGTGGCCCAACAGATGTAGATCCCGAAATCGCAAGCGTATATTGATTGCCTGATGAAGGCTCTGCATCCGTGTTATCTTGACTGCAGCCAGAAATGACAAGTATGAGACTAAGCGAAGCAATTCCTGTCATGAGTTTTTTCTTAAAGTTCATGAAATACCTCCAGAGTTTATACATTTCGTGTTTTCTAACCTGTTTAACATAAGAATGATCAAGATAAGTGCGATTTTTTGCTGTCGCTGTATATCCTGTGATATGGACAAAACTAAACCATAAGGATTTGTAAAAAAGATGATGAGAAAACGGCTCTATTAAAGAGATGAAACAGTCTTCTGACTTTTTTGTTTTAGCAGACCCATTTAAATTGCTTTTTTCTATTTAATCTACGCATAATGACTATAAACATTCAGTGTAAATTTATTATTAATATAATGTAAATTTAACGTAAAATTATTTACAAAACTTTTTCTGTTTTCAATTAGACGCTTGAAATAATGCGGAATTGAAAAAACGGACTTACCATGATTATTAATTTTTTGTAAATATATTGTAAATTTGGAAGGATGTAAATCTGGAGGAAATAGAAATACCCGCCATAACGGCGGGTATTTAAGTAGTATTAAAAAATAATGTGAGCCGCAATCACAATGATCGGCAATGTAATAAGGGTTCTCTGAATAAAAATAATGACTAGCTCAAGGAATGTAACAGGAATCTTACTGCCAAGCAGCAAGCCTCCTACTTCTGACATGTAAATCAATTGTGTAACAGATACACTTGCTACAACAAATCGTGTCATTTCACTTTCAATGCCAGAACCGATTACAGATGGTAAGAACATGTCAGCAAAGCCGACAACCAAGGTCTCTGAAGCAGCCTTTGCTTCTGGGATCTGCATCAATTCTAATAGAGGAATAAACGGCATTCCAAGAATTTGAAAAACAGGTGTGTATTCCGCAACAATTAAGGCGAGTGTTCCAAGTGCCATGACAATAGGGGCAACACCCATCCACATATCGAGAATATTCTTTGCTCCATCTTTAAAAAATGCACCCACTCCACTATGAGATCTTGCTTTTGCCACAGCTTTTGTAACTCCCCAGCTAAAAGGAGTGTACCCTTCTGGAATGCTTTCATCACCCTTGCTGGCTTCGCCATTATAATACGTATCAGGTTTTCGTGACAAAGGCGGGATTCTCGGGCTAATTAAAGCAGCAGCCAGTCCTGCAATTAAGATAGTGATATAAAATGGGACAAACATGCTGCCAAGACCAACCTGTGAGATGACAACTAAAGAGAATGTAATCGATACGACAGAGAAAGTTGTGCCGATTATCGCAGCTTCTCTTTTTGTATAGAAACCTTCTTCATATTGCTTGCTTGTTAATAAAACACCAATGGTCCCATCGCCAAGCCATGAAGCAACACAATCGATGGAAGATCGTCCTGGAAGTTTAAAGACAGGACGCATAAATTTCGCTAAAAGTGTACCGAAGAATTCCAGCAGCCCGAAATTCAGAAGCAGTGGTAAAAATAAACCTGCGAATAAGAAGACCGCAAATAAAACCGGGAGCAGATCATACAGCAGCAATCCGCCCGTATTTTCAGACCAAACCGCTTCCGGACCTAATTTAAACAATGCTGCAATGGCAAATAAACTGCCAATTACCCGCGCAATCACCCAAATATAGCTAACATCAAATAAGGTTGTAAAAAATGAACTGTTTTTTATAAAAGCCGGCTTTATCCACTTAGCCGCAAGTGTGCCGAATAATGTAATAATGATCAAAACCGTCATGATCGCAGGGATATATCCTGCGAGTATATCCTGTACGAAATTAGATAGAATGGCGATTGGGATCGTAATTTCCCCGTCATAAGAAATAGGCACCATAAAAAAACCAATCCCAATGAGGGAAGGGATGATGAATTTTATTAGATCAGCGGATGCATATTTCTTCTCTGTTGTTTGCTGCAATTCATTCACCTTTTCTATTAATATTTATAAGCAAAAACTAATTTTAATACATTTTAGTAAGATTGCCAACTCTTTTATGTATTTGCTTTACTATTTGCTTACCCTCTACCTAAATTCCACCATTGCTGTCTTTTTTAAACCTTTTTTAAAGAAGAAATTGGAATTTCATTAATAAGACATTAAAAAACAGGCCCCCTTTTTGGAGGTCTGTTTTTCGGTTCATGCTATGCTTCAGTTTTTAACTGCTGTTTTGCAAGCTTTTTATACAATTCATGAGTTTCAAACAGTTCCATGTGTGTACCGATTCCTGTAATGCTGCCTTTTTCTAACACGACAATTTGATCTGCATCCAAAACGGTTGAGAGCCTGTGGGCAATCACTAGTGTTGTTCGATTTTTCATCAGCTGCTGCAGAGCTTCCTGTACGAGCTGTTCAGATGCGCTGTCCAGGTTAGAAGTAGCTTCATCTAATAATAAAATTTTAGGATCACGAATGACTGCTCTTGCGATCGCAATTCTTTGTCGCTGTCCGCCAGATAATTTTATTCCTCGTTCACCTACCTCTGTTTCATATTGATCTTGCAGGTTTTCAATGAACTCAGCTGCATTGGCTACCTTTGCAGCCTGAAGCAATTCATCATCTGAAACAGGACGATCCAAACCGTAGCAGATATTATCACGAATTGAACCGGACATAAGCGGGCTTTCCTGAGACACATAGGCAATTTGACTGCGCCAATTGTGAAGATCAAATTCATCTATATTCTGATCCCCCAGGAAGATGGCTCCGTCTGATGGGGAGTAGAAGCGTTCAAGCAAGGCAAAGAGGGTAGTCTTCCCGCTGCCGCTTGGCCCAACAAAGGCGGTTGTTTTACCAGATGGAACCTGAAGATTGATCTTTTGTATAACTGGTTTGTCTTGATAGGAAAAAACAAGCTGATGAAAAGAAATATTTTGACTGCTGCTATTTTCAGGCACTGCCAAACCAGACGCTTCACTGTTAAGTTCGAGCATTTCCTGTATTCTTTCAGTCGCACCAAGTGCTTTCTGATAGGCTGTAAAAAAAGAAGCCATTTGTGTAAATGGAACGATAATCTGAAACAGATAAATAATGATGGCTACTAGTGCGCCTGCTGAGAGAGTGCCTGCTGCGACTTTTACGCCTCCATATCCAATGAGAATTACAAGAACGAGCATCATAATCAATGTCATAAAAGGAGAGACGATGGCTTGGATTTTAGCTTCCTTTAAACCGAACTGAAAGAGATGCATTATTCCCTTTTCGCCGCGTTGGATTTCTGTCTTTTCAGCATGATAGGCTTTTACAAGCCGGATATCAGCCAATACCCTGCCTAAATTTCCCGAGAAATGAGCCATCTCATCTTGTGTAGAAAGAGAGATTTTATAAATTTTTTGTCCTAATGGCAGGATGATCAGGACGGAAATAGGAACAGATATCAGCATAATTAACGTCATTTTCCAATCAATTACAAGTAAAATAATAATGGCTCCAATGATGGAAATTAACCCTGTAATAAAGGTGACTAAATGCTGAGTAATCAATGCTTTCACAATATTCGTATCCTGTGTAATCCTGCTCATGGTTTCTCCGGATTCGTGCTGGTCAAAATACGGGATCGGCAATGTTAACACATGCCTCCAAAGCCGCTGTCTTAGGGAAGCGACAATCTTTTCTCCCATATATGTCATAAAATAATAAGAAAATCCTGAGGAGATGGTCTGCAGAATAAATGCTGCTGCAAAAAAGATAATGAGTGAAGCTTCAAGTGCAGAAGCTGCCATTTGGTCAACAAGTGATTTAGTTAAAAGGGGTACAACCAAACCAGCAGCCGTCTCAACAAGACTTAACAAAATGGCTATAATGAAGAGCCATTTCGGGGGATTGGACATTTTAATTAACTGCCAGAAGGATTTCCATCCTCCAACAGAGGCGGAAACTTCGGTCTTATTCGCTGTCATATTCATCAGCACCTCTATTCAGTAAATAGATTTCCATCGCTTTAGCCAGCCATTCCTCTTCCTCCTTTGAAAATGGTGAAGCAAGGGAAAATGGATCATTATCAAGGTCTTCTTCTGAAATCTGTTCATTCTCAATAATCTCTTGAAATAGCACATCTTCTCCGCCTAATAATTCTGCTGTCATCATGAATAACTGACCGACAAGCTCTTGAACAGCTGGGTCCTCTGGTTTACTTCCAGCGGCTTCTTTAAGCTGAATACAAGTTGTAGTCATAGTTCTATTCAGCTCGCGCTGTTTTTCATCAGGTATATTGTAAATATCTTCCACTCGATCACTTGGCAATAATCTTTTTAGCCAATCTTTAAACTCTTCTTCCATTTGAATATTTTGAATGATCATAAGAAAAATGGAGGAATCTACTTGTCCTTGTGACTCTGTAATATCAATGGCTTGATCTAATGCACGGATAACCCGTTCAATATGAGCCTTCTTTTTCAGCATTTCGTCCTTTTGAAAAAGAAGGGAGTCCATTAATTTCCAGTCAGTTAAGTGCAAAAATTCTTTTATATCCTCTAAAGAATATCCTAGAAATTTTAACGATATTATTTTCTGAAGCTGAACGATATTTTCATCAGAATAATATCGGCGTCCTGATTCTGTAATTATGGATGGCTTAAGCAATTCGAGTTCATCATAATAATGCAATGTACGAATGGTTGTTCCTGTCTTTTTTGAAAATTGGCCAATTGAGTATGTTTCGCTCATATATGTTCCCTCCTGAGATTCTTTCTGTCTTTATCATAAAACCTCACGTAACGTATGAATCAAGCGTTAAATAAAAATATTTTTCTGTTTTTTCGGATATGATTAGTGTATAGCAAAAAAGAATAAAAATGGAAACAATAGTAAAAATTTGGTACAATAAAAAGGGGTGATTTAGATGTGGATATTAATCCTTTGTGCAGCATTACTTGGAATTGGTTTTTTGGTAGACTGGGGAGCCAAGAAAAAGGGGCTTACCAACTATGATCCAGAAGAAAATGCAAAACATGTGTCACCATCAGAACGAGCTTATGCAGAATCATATATGGACCAAATAAAAGATAATAATAATGGCGGAGGCGGATTTTAAGTCTCCACCCAGCAAAAAGAAGGTTCGGAGGAATCTTCTTTTTTGTTGCATCCTAAAGGACGAGCAGGTCTACAGTAAAGTAACGCTTGCTTTCTTTGTTTAATTCGTACTGGCGGATCCTTCTATTTTTTAGAAATATAGTAAAAATTAGCCATATAGGACATGATTCATACTTTGTGTATTATTTTGGTTCGTGTCAGGAACATGATAAAATGACAAGATAACAGGTTACTAAAATATGAGGTGAATTGGATGATTAAGTGTATTGCAAGTGATATGGATGGTACATTATTAACCGCAACTCAAACGGTCACTGATGAAAATATTGCAGCGATAAAAAAAGCGCAGGAAAAGGGAATAGAAGTGGTTGTAGCTACAGGCAGATCCTATCAGGAAGCGATCTTTGTCTTAGAGGAGGCAGGATTAGAGTGTCCGATCATTTGTGCAAATGGAGCAGAAGTCCGTTCAGCACAAGGACAAATTGTGTCAAACAGCCCGCTTGATAAAGAATTGGCTACGCGCACAGCGAAGGCTTTAACAGAACTGGAAGTTTATTATGAGGTATATACTAATCAAGGTACATATACAGTAGATGAAAAAAGAGGCATTACCATTATGGCTGACATTTTTCTTAGCGGTAATCAGGAAGCCGATGTTAAAAAGGTTTTGAAGGCGGCTGAAGAAAGGTTTGAAAAAGGCCTCGTACATAAAGTGGACAGCTATGATGTCCTTTTTGAAAGTGAAGATCATCAAATATATAAGCTTTTAGCCTTTACGTTTGATCCAGGGCGTATGCAAGAAGCAAAGGAAGCATTGCAGAATTTCGAAGGTTTAATCATCAGTTCATCCGGGCATGGAAACTTGGAGCTTACGAGCAAAAGTGCACAGAAGGGTGTTGCATTAGAAGCGTTTGTCAGAGAAAAAGGGATTTCTTTAGAAGAAACGATGGCGCTTGGCGATAATTATAATGACCTTTCGATGTTTAAAGTTGTAGGAAGAGCGGTTGCTATGGGCAATGCAGACGATTACATTAAGTCGCAATGCCACATGGTTACCCTCACAAATGAAGAGAGCGGTGTAGGAAAAGCGATTCTAGACGTATTATAAACAAGAGGTGATGGGATGAAAAAAGCAGCTGCACTTGTTTCTATACTATTGATTCTGGCTGGATGTTCTGATGAACATAACAGGCAGCAGGAGGATCAGGAAGTCACAACTGCAACAGTAGAGAATGAGGAATCTTTAGCAGCAAAGCTGAACACACCTTGGCAAATTAACCATCTAGATGGTGATTTTTACTTGTCTGAACGGACAGGCACAATTACAAAAGTGGAAAATGGAGAAAGCATCCGGCAATCTGTTGAACTGCAAAGACCGCTTTCTTCTGCTGCAGAAGCAGGTCTGCTCGGTTTTGTGCTCGCACCTGATTTTAAAGAAACAAATGAGGCGTATGCGTATTACACATACGAAGAAGATGGGCAGCCATTTAACGCGATCGTCGTTCTTGAGCTCCAAAATGACCAATGGAGTGAAACGGAGGTACTTATAGATGGAATACCAAGCGGCAGTTTTCATCATGGCGGGAGGCTTGCGTTTGGTCCGGATGAAAAGCTATACGCTACTACAGGAGATGCCTCCAATCCAGAACTGGCACAAGATCTAAATTCACTGGCAGGGAAAATTTTAAGGATAAATTTAGATGGTTCGATCCCTGATGATAACCCTTTTAAGGACTCGTATGTATACAGCTATGGACATCGCAATCCGCAAGGGCTCACATGGGCAGAGGACGGTACAATGTATGCAAGTGAACATGGTCCATCTGCGAATGATGAGATCAACAGGATCACAGCTGGCTCAAATTACGGCTGGCCGGAAATAACAGGGAATGAAAGCAAGGATGGAATGGAAACTCCAATTTTCACTTCTGGTGATAACCAGACATGGGCACCTTCTGGGATGGCATACTATGAAAATCAGCTATTCGTTGCTGGACTAAGGGGAGAAGCCGTATTGCGTTTTGATCTGGAAACGGGCGAAAATGATGAGCAGATTTCCAATCTTGGCAGAATTCGCGATGTGTATATTACTAATGGACAGCTCTACTTCATCAGCAATAATACAGATGGCCGCGGTACACCGGGCGAAAATGATGATCAGCTCTACAGCATCCCATTATAACGTTTCATGAAAAGATCAGTATTTTGTTATATACTAAGCATATAATACTGAGACTAATTGAGGTGCAGATAGATGGCAGATTTTCGTTCAAGCGTAGTTATTCATAAGCCAGTAGAAGAAGTATTTCATTATGTCGTGAGCATGGAAAATGTGCACGAGCTTATGCCAAATGTAGTAAAAATGGAGAAACAGACGGAGGGGCCGTTTAAAGCTGGCACCATATTTTTAGAAACAAGGCTAATTAGCGGAAGAAATATTCAGGCAGAGGTCGAAATGACGGAGTATACAGAAAATCGGTCATTTGCTACAAAAACTAATTCAAACGGCCTGATTACGGAATATCAATACCATTTTCATCCCGTCGAAGAAGGCACTCAAGTGGACCTTGAGGCTACAATTACGACAACAGGATTAAAAATGAGATTAACAAAGCCCATCTTAGTAAAAATGATCAAACGGGAAGACGGCAATCAGCTTGTCTATTTAAAAGAAATGTTTGAGCAGGACAAGAGTGAAAAAGAAGAAGAGTAAAATAGATCAACAAGAAACCCGAACCATCAGCAGATCTTTCATACTGTCTAATGGTTCGGGTTTTATGTTGTTATAAGATGGTCATTCTTATAGTCTTCACCATCTTTAGTTGTTCAATTATAGCGGATATGTCCAGAATCTTTCATTATGAACTCTTGCCATCACTTGCGGATCTTGCTTTTTCAGCTGTTCTTCCATTTCCTGTGCCATTAGCTGTGTTTGAGAAAGATGTGCTTTGATTGCAGCAATTTTAATATGTGCGACAGCACTAACCTCATTAACGATATCAGCCTGCCCGATTTCCTCTTCACAATTACGCGAAAAAGCAACACATTGCAGCTTAGGTCGATCGTTTGCCGGCATATTTCTCACAGCTCTGACAACTGCAGCCCCTGTTGCATCATGATCAGGGTGAACAGAATAGCCAGGATAAAAGGTAATGATTAAGGACGGATGAACTTCATCGATAATTGCAGCAAGTTCATTTGTAAGCTTATCATCATCTTCGAACTCGATGGTCTTGTCACGATATCCCATCATGCGTAAGTCCTGAATGCCCATTACAGCCGCAGCATCCTGAAGCTCTTTTTTGCGGATTTTTGATAATGTTTCACGGTTAGCAAATGGAGGGTTCCCCATATTGCGTCCCATTTCTCCTAAAGTCAGACAGGCATATGTAACAGGAGTGCCGTTTTGTACATGAGTCGCAATCGTTCCAGAAACACCAAATGCCTCATCATCAGGATGAGGAAAAATAACTAAAACATGTCTTTCTTTTTCCACGATAAGCTCCTCCTTTCGTTTCCAATAATTCTCTGAACCTTTATTTTCATCTATTCAAAAGGTGTCTCGCTTATTTGCAGGGCAACAGCAAGTTTTCCGCTGAAGTCATGGCCGGCAAGCAAAAGTCTCCCAGTTCCATCTTTTTCAAAATGAGTGATTCCTTCCGCATATACCCACCCGATCGCTGTCTTTAGTCCCACTCGAAAGGGCCCGCTGCCTGTGATCTTTCCGTGCTCATATTCAAGCTGTGCATTTCGTATATATGCTCCTGATGAAAAGAACGTTTCATCAAAATGGGAAGCATACGCTCCATTGGTTGTTTCAAGATGAATATAAACCGGCTTTTTCGCATGTCGGTCCAGTTCTGTTTGAACATCTTGGGTTATCACTGGTTCCATCATCTGCTACACCCCCTTTTCATAAAGATTCATATCTATATAAAGTGTTGTTACCTTGAGTAAATCAAACCCTATTTTACTAAAAAATCCGAGGAAAAGCTAAAAATGAGATTAAGGAATCATGAAAACTTGCCGATTGGCAAGTCCTTAAAGGACACCGAGACAGAGTTAAAAAAACAGAACCGTCTCCGGCTCTGTTTCGATTACTTTATTTTTCTTCTGCTTTTAAATGGCGGCTAGCACCTTGTCTAGTCGGTCCTACATATTCATTCAATTTAAATCCATGATTAATGGCATCTGAAATAAATTCCTTGGCAGCAGTAACAGCTTCGATAACTGATTTTCCTTTTGCCAGCTGAGCTGTAATGGCAGATGAATATGTGCATCCTGCTCCATGTGTATAGGTTGTCTGAATTCTTTCACCTTCAAGTACTGTGAAATCAGAGCCATCATACAAGACATCGACTGCTTTTTCATGCTGAAGCTTGCTGCCGCCTTTGATTAAAACGTATTTCGGTCCAAGCTCATGGATTTTAACAGCTGCTTCTTTCATATCTTCAATCGTTTTAAGCGGAGCTGTTTTAGCAAGCTGCGATGCCTCGAAAAGGTTAGGTGTGACCACTGTTGCAAGCGGCGTTAATATATCTCTCAATGCATCTGCTGTTTCAGGGTGAAGGACTTCATCTTCCCCTTTGCAGACCATAACTGGATCAATTACCACATGTTTAATATCATTTTCAGTAATCGTTTTAGCAGCAAGCTTGATGATATCTACCGAACCAAGCATTCCGGTCTTCATCGCGTCTACGCCAACAGAAAGAATGGTTTCTAATTGTGTTTGAAGTGTTTCTATATCGATAGGGAAGACGTTATGGTGCCAGTCGTTTTTAGGATCCATTGTAACGATGGTTGTAAGAGCAGTCATCCCATAAACGCCATGCTCTTGGAAGGTTTTAATATCAGCTTGGATACCTGCACCGCCGCTCGTATCAGAGCCTGCTATTGTTAATACTTTTTTCATTGTCATCTGTCTTTCCTCCCTGAATATATCATTTCATTCTTTTCAGTATATCAATTTCGATTAACGTAATAAAGTGTAAGTTCTCGGAAAAAACGACAAACCCATTTCATCCAATTACATATACTGTTGTATCCGGTTTTGGGTATTCCATCATGTCGGATAAATAGAAAGGGGAATCAGAAGTGAAAAGACAATTCATGATGAATCCGTATAGCGTTCCTTATAATGCCTGGTATGGATATAATCCATATGCTCCGTATCATCACTCACATTTATATCATTATTATGGCGGACAATCCTTTGTACCGCTGACAGGAAATTTTGCAGGTGGTCATTTTTCAGGGACCGGTGGATTTGCGGCTGCACCTCATATAGGAACTGCACCAGCGATCGGACATATCGGCGGAGCAGGTTTTGCTGGTGTGCATATAAGATAGGAATATTAATGGAAGTAAGGAACGGGAGCGGATTCAGAATCATGAAATCCGCTTTTTGGCGTACCAATTTTTATTTGTTGAATAAATTTATGTTTCTTTCTGCAAAAGTGTTAAACAGTCCAATACATAATTCAGCTCTTTTCCATCTTAAAGTGTGTACTACTCTGCTGTATTTCATGAAAATTGTCGATTTAAAGAAGAAATTATGAATTTTTTGTGACCTATGGCGATAATCTTCATTTTCTCCTTTCGAAAGTGATAAAAGTTACATTTGCTTCTGGAGATGATGTGTAGGATAGAACTATATACAACTTGTGTGTGCTTTTAAAAGGGGGAAAAGCCATGAATTACAAAGGCAGTCCTGAGGAATTCCCTATTACATTGCTTATTAATGGGTTTGAGATTGCGGTGTTTCAGCTGACGAACGAGGACTTAGAGGATTGGGCTTACGGATATTTGTATTCTGAAGGCTTAATTGAAAAGGCAGAAGATATTCGCACCTTTGAATTTGTGGAGGATTCCAACACAATTTATGTGGAACTTCAAAATGATTTTCAGCCTGATTGGATGATCACAAAGAAAAAGCATTACACCGCTGGCTGTGGAAGAGGGGTCACATTCTTCTCAATGACAGATGTGAAAGCGTTTCCCAAGATTAACAGTATGAGAACGTTCACAATGAGTTTTCTTTTGAAAAAAAGAAGTGAGTTTGCAAAGAATTCCCCATTGTATCTAAAGACAGGCGGTATGCACGGGGCATGTATTGTTCATGTGTCGGGAGAAATTACAGTGCGAGAAGATATTGGCAGGCATAATGCTGTTGATAAAGTGATTGGTTTTGCGTTGCGCAATAGATTAGAGCCTTCAAATTTGCTGCTCTTGACAACAGGAAGAGTGTCTTATGAAATGCTTTCTAAAGCAGCAAAATTCGGGTTTCCTGTGATCGGGTCAAGAACGGCTGCAACAAAGCAGGCAGTTCAGCTTGCCAAATTTCTAAACATAGAAGTAATTGGTTATTTACGAGGGAAAATGGCCATTCCATACACTTCTGCTGGCAGAGTTATCAATGATCTAGAAAATCGGCCGTTTGAAAGTGTTAGAGAAAAATAGAAAAGTGGATGGTGCTTGCAGCTTCAACAATCATAAGACGAATTGGACGGGGGCTGTTCATTGGGCTTATGGTTGATTCGCTTATAACCTCGAGGAGCTAACCGTCGGAACTAGACAATGAACTTCACTGGAAATGAACAAGCTAAAGTTCAATCTTGGAATTGGGGGGAGAAAAAGTGGAACTAAATGTAACACGAAGGAAGTTTCTGAAGATATCAGGTGCAGTAGCTGCTACATTAGCAGTGGTAGAGCTGGGTTTTGATGATAAAACAGCCAGAGCAAAAGCAAAGGAATTAAAAATTTCAGAGTTAAAACCGACACCAACCATTTGCCCTTATTGCTCTGTGGGCTGTGGGATTTTAGTGTATTCAAACGGAAAAGATGTTGTATATACAGAAGGAGATCCGGATCATCCGATCAATGAAGGATCGCTCTGCAGTAAAGGTACAACCGTTAGGCAAGTATACACAACAGAAAAGCGTATCACAAAGCCATTATACCGGGCACCAGGAAGCGGAAAATGGGAGGAAGTCGATTGGGATTTTGCGCTCGATAAAGTAGCGAAAAATATTAAAGATACCCGCGATCGCACCTTTGTACAAAAAGAAAATGGCTATACTGTCAACAAGACAGAGGCGATTGCTTATATGGGTGGAGCGGCACTTGATAATGAAGAAACGTATTTGCTTTCTAAGCTTTTCCGTGCAGGACTGGGCTTAACGTATATCGAGCATCAGGCCCGAATATGACATAGTTCTACGGTTGCCGGTCTGGCACCTACGTATGGAAGAGGCGCAATGACAAATCATTGGAATGATTTGCAATATGCGGATGCCCTAATGGTCATAGGAGCAAACCCAGCTGAAAATCATCCAATCAGCTTTAGATGGATCTCAAAAGCGAAGCAAAAGGGAGCAAAGCTCATTTCAGTGGATCCAAGATATACAAGAACGTCGCAAATGGCCAATATCTACGGTCAGCTTCGTTCAGGAACAGATATTGCTTTTATTGGCGGCATGATTCATTATGCGCTTGAAAATGACATGTATCATAAAGAATATGTAAGAGCCTACACAAATGCATCATTTATTGTAGATGAACAATACTCCTTTGAAGATGGCATTTTTAACGACTACGATGAAACAACAAGGAATTATGATAAAACAAAATGGGCCTTTAAAAAGGATGAAAATGGCGAGATTGTTAAGGATCCAGCCTTAAAGGATCCCCGCTGCGTTTTTCAGCTAATGAAAAAACATTATGCACGCTATGATGTTGACACAGTAACAGGTGTTACAGGCACGGATAAAGATACGTATCTCGAAATCTGTCAAACATTCACAGGAACTAGTGAAACAGGCAAAGCGGGTACGATCCTATATGCTATGGGCGGTACACAGCATACTGTCGGCACCCAAAATATCCGCGCATATGCGATCTTACAGCTTTTACTCGGAAATATTGGCATTGCCGGCGGTGGTGTCAATGCCCTGCGCGGAGAGTCAAATGTACAAGGATCAACCGATTTTGGGCTGTTATATCACAATGTCAATGGCTATATGGAAGTACCTACAGGATCGGATCAGGACTCAAAGTATAAAGGATTTCTAGAGCGGATTACACCTGAATCCGGGTATTTCTCCAACAAACCGAAGTTTTACACAAGCATGTTGAAAGCTTACTACGGCGATTCTGCAACTAAGCAAAATGAATTTGGCTATCATCTGATGCCAAAACTGACGCCAGGCAAGGATTATTCACATATGCGCTTATTTGATGCAATGTACCGCGGAGAGCTTGAAGGGCTGTTAATGTTTGGCACCAATCCTGTTGTCGGCGGACCAAATGCAGGGAAAGAAAAAGAGGCATTGAGCAACCTAAAGTGGATGGTTGCAGTTGACCTATTTGAAACAGAGACATCAGCTTTTTGGCAAAAGGAAGCTGGTGCAGACCCGGCTGCGATCCAAACAGAGGTGATTTTCCTTCCTGCCTGCGGATCTTTTGAAAAAGAAGGCTCTGTTACAAACTCAGGACGCTGGATGCAATACCGCTGGCAAGCGATTAAACCAAAGGGTGAATCAAGAGCTGACCTGGAAATCGTTCATATGCTTGCTAGAAAGCTGAAAGGATTATATGAAAATAGTCCAAAGCAGCAGGATATGCCGATGAAGGCTTTAACATGGGATTATGGAGAATCGGATCACCCTGATATCGATATCGTCTGCCGTGAAATTAACGGCTATGATATGAAAACAAAACAGCAGATTAAAGGATTCGGAGATTTGAAGGATGATGGTTCTACATGCAGCGGCAACTGGATTTACAGCGGATTTTACCCAGAATCTGAGAACCTATCAAAACGAAGAGATAATACAAATGAAGGTATGAGTAACTTCTTAAACTGGTCTTTTGCATGGCCGGCAAATAGGAGAATCCTTTATAACCGTGCAAGTGCTGATTTAAATGGAAAGGCATGGAGCAAGGATCGTATCGGAATACAGTGGAATGCAGCGGAGAAAAAATGGAGCGGTTTTGATGTTCCAGACTTTGTTGCCACGAAAGGACCGGATGATCCTACATTTAATGACCCATTCATTATGATGGCGGGCGGAAAAGGAGCTTTGTTTTCTGGCGGCGTTAATGAAGGGCCATTCCCAGAGCACTATGAGCCTTATGAAAACCCAATTTCCAATGCGTTTTCAAGTATTCAGCTGAATCCGGCTGTGAAGTTTGGCGAGAAGGAAATGAATGCACAAGGAGATGTGTCAGAATATCCAATTGTCGCTACAACCTATCGCGTGTCAGAGCACTGGCAGTCTGGAGCGATGACAAGGAATATCCCTTGGCTGGCTGAGCTGATGCCGCATATGTACATTGAAATAAGTGAAGAGCTGGCACAGGAAAAGGGGATATTAAGCAAGGATCGGGTGATCGTAAAAACGGCCCGTGGAGAAATAGAGGCTTTTGCCATGATCACCAAACGTTTTAAACCGTACAAATTAAAAGATAAAACCATTCACCAAATTGGCATGCCATGGCATTTTGGCTATAAAGGGATCGCAACAGGTGCAACAGCTAACCGCTTGACCCCTCATATTGGAGATGCAAATACGACAATTCCTGAGTATAAAGCGTTCCTATGTGATGTTAGGAGGGCGAAATAATGGCAGATTATATTAAATTTGTGGATGTAACGAAATGTGATGGCTGCCGGGCATGTATGGTTGCCTGTAAAAATTGGAACGACCTGCCGGCAGAGCCGGAGGACTTTAACGGAAGTATACAGTCACACATGGATTTAACGGCAAACACTTGGAATGTCATTACGTTTAATGAGCAGGAAACATCGGATGGAAACTTTGAGTGGCTTTTCCGCCATATGTCCTGTCTGCATTGTAATCAGGCTGCCTGTGAAAAGGCTTGTCCAGAGAGTGCGATCAGCTATACAAAATTCAATTCCGTCGTTATTGATCCGGAAAAATGCGTTGGCTGCGGTTATTGTGTTCAGAACTGTTCCTTTGGAGTTGTGCAGCTTGCAACCTATAAAGATAAAAACGGCAGTGAATACCGAAAAGCCCAAAAATGCACTCTTTGCACAGACCGGCTTGAGCAAGGTCTGCAGCCGGCTTGTGTGGTTGCCTGCCATACAGACTGCTTAATTTATGAAGAAAAGGAACTTGTCTTAGCTGAAGCAAACAAGCGGCTAAGTGAAGTGAAGGAACGTTTTCCGAATGCAAATATTTATAACCCGCAAGGAATTGAAGGCACCAATACCATTTATCTTCTCGCTGACAAACCATCTGTCTATGGATTGCCTGAGAATCCAAAAGTGGCTTTATCCCAAGTGGTTTGGAAGGACTATGCTCAGCCGCTTGGCAAAATGATGCTTGGAGCTACAACGATGGCTGTTATTGGTGCTGCTATATCAAATGCTGTCAGAAAAGACCGATCGGAAGGGGATCATGACCATGAATAAAAAAGAACCAAAGATGGTTAAGCGATTCTCAAAGCATGTCATATTTGCACACTGGTTAAATGCTTTGGCATTTTTTGTTCTGTACTTGACCGGTCTGCCGCTTTATACAGAGTTTTTTGACTGGCTTTATGTTGTTTTTGGAAGCCCGGCAGGAGCACGTCTTGTTCATCGAATAGCAGCTGTGTTTTTCATCCTGCCTGTTGTCTATATTTTATTTACAGATCCAAAGAGCTTTATTCACTGGATGAAACAGATTTTTTCCTGGAAAAAACATGACTTTCAATTCTTTTTACATTTTCCAAAAGAGTTTTTCGGCGGTCATGCGAAGATACCAAAGCAAGATTTTTATAATGCAGGTGAAAAGTTAAATTCATTGCTGACAATTATGACAGCCATTATGCTCATTGGTTCCGGTCTTGTTATGTGGTTTCCGCAGTACTTTCCTCAAGGGCTTGTGATGTGGGCCTATCCGCTTCATAATATCGGACTTGGGCTATCGACAGCGGTTGTAGTTGGCCATATCTATTTATCTATTGGACATCCAGGCTCCCGCGTTTCGATTAGAGGGATGACAAAAGGAGATATACCCGAGGAATTTGCCCGCGACCATCACGGCCGCTGGTATGATGAGCTTAAGGAACAGGAAAAAGAACAGGAACAAGAGCAGAAGCGGGCTTAATGGCAAACAAACCTAATTATATGAGGAAGCTACCCATTATCGGGTAGCTCTTCCTGCTTTTTTAAAAAAGAACATTGAAAGAAGGGATCCTTATGCCGAACACGAATGTAGTAGAGGAAAGCTATGAGAAGCTGCAGGCGGAAATAGAAGAATTAATAAAAGAGTGGCGCCAGTCTATAAATGAAACAGCTGTAGTGAAAGAATCTTCGTTTGAACTTATCTCCTCACCCCTTATTCCACAGCTCGACCTTGCAGCAGATATGAATCAATATCATCGTTTTATCATTGAACTGTTTGGTTTTTTAGCTGAAAGGCAACCAGGAAATCATGAGTATTGTGATATCTTAAAAGAGAATTTAACCATTGACATAGTGAGTAAATGGTTTAAAGAAGTGGTCGCTGTAAATCGATACTACTTTCATGCAGTTGCAGAACAATATCAGGTACCGGAATGGCTCCCGCTGTTTGCAGCAGAACAAGCTGCCCGCCCTTTCTTACAAAAGGCTGCAGCAGAGCTGGAAACGGTCCTGAGTAAATTTCAGCATGACCCATGCTGCCCGGCATGCGGTGAGCCTTCGCGTTTTGCTGTTGTAGGAAAAAAAGGGAAAAAAGAGCTTAAATGCCCGCGCTGTCTGCATAGCAGGGAAGAGAAAAAGCTGCGCTGTGCACATTGCGGCACAGAAGATCATACCCAAATGGTTGTTATGAAGGTGGATGGCGAAGAAGGAGCGGAAATTCACGGCTGTCAAACATGCAAAGGGTATACAAAGGTGATTGATATGAGAAAGCTGCTGAAGAAGGAAACACCTGCCCTCATGGATATAAAAACAATTCACCTGGACTATATTGCGCAAGAAAAGGGGTTTGGCACGGCTGTTGATGGCAAATACCATTAAGATTGGCTGGTGATAAAAGTGGAGACAACAGGCATTATTTTAGCAGGCGGGAAATCAAGCCGGATGGGCACCAACAAGGCACTGCTGCAAATAGACGGAAAAACGGTGATTGAGCGGATTGCAGAAGAGCTCGCAACCATTGTCGATCATGTCATTGTCGTAACGAATACACCTGAGGATTATGCATTTTTGCAATTGCCGATGATTGCAGACCGTTATATAGGAAAGGGGCCGCTTGCCGGAATTGAAGCAGGTCTGTCTTTATCAGCAACGGAAAAAAACTTAATTGTTGCCTGTGATATGCCTTTTATATCTGCATCACTCGGAAGTTATTTATTAAGCAAGCTGGATGATTACCAAGCTGCCGTTCCAGAGCGAGACGGCCAAAAACACCCGTTATTTGCTGCATATAGAAGGGAAGCAAGAAATTGTGCGGAAATGTTCTTAAAGGAAGAAAAGCTGGCTATTCGCAATATGCTAAACTATATTCAGACAGTGTATATAAGAGTTGAATCTATGAAGATACCTATCAACGAGTTAACCCTTTTTAATATGAATTACCCGGAAGAATATAAAAAAGCAGCACAGATTTCTTCGGAAGGCAAAGAGCAGCCATGAAATTTTTTAATGTAAAAACAGTAGAAGAAACATTCAAGCTAATAAAAGAATATTATTCTCCCATTTCCGAATGGAAGATGGTGCCGCTTGAAGAGGCCGTACAGCACATCCTTGCAAAGGATATACACGCAGAAGAAAATGTGCCTGGCTTCCGCCGGTCGGCTGTTGATGGCTATGCTGTCCTAGCGGCGGATACATTCGGGGCCTCTGAGAACCTTCCTGCTTATTTAAATGTTGCAGGTGAAGTGAAAATGGGGGAAATGCCCTTAAAGCCTCTTTTTAGCGGGGAAGCCTTTTATGTCCCCACTGGCGGGATGATTCCAGAGCATAGTAATGCGGTAGTTATGATTGAGCATTGTGAAGATTTAGATGGTCTTCTAAATTTATATAAACATGTCATGCCTGGAGAAAATGTGATTGAAGCAGATGAAGATCTTCGGATGGGGAGCCTTTTGCTGAAAAAAGGAACCTTGCTTCGGGCCCAGGAACTAGGTGCACTTGCCTCGCAAGGAATAGCAGAAGTCCCAGTTGTACGCAAACCCATTATTGGTTACTTATCAACGGGAAATGAAGTGAAGGCACTCGAAACCAAAGAGCTATTGCCCGGCCAGGTTCGTGATATGAACGGTATGACAATTGGAGCCGTTGTAAAAGAATGGGGATATGAATTTAAATACGGCGGTATTGTGAATGATGATTTTGATGATTTAAAAAGAAGAATGCAGCAAATGCTGGCTGAAGCAGACTGTTTGTTTATCTCAGGGGGAAGTTCTGTTGGTATTATGGACTATTCATGTGATGTGCTGAATTCGCTGGGAAAACCAGGTGTGTTTGTACATGGCATTTCGATTAAACCTGGGAAACCAACGATTATGGCAAGTGCAGAAGGAAAACCTGTGATTGCACTGCCCGGTCATCCAGCTTCAGCAATGGTTATTTTCCATATTTTCGCCAAAAAAATCTTGAATCAACTGCAAGGATATGAAGGTTTAGACTCTCCGGTTACATTTGCAAAAACCACTAGAAATATCCCTTCTGCTGCGGGACGAACAGATTATGTGAGAACTCGTCTCTTTCAGGAAGAAGAACAATGGCTGGCTGAACCTATTTTCGGAAAATCGGGACTTATTTCAACCTTGGTCAATAGTGATGGGCTGATTGAAATTCCGGCCCGCAGTGAAGGTGTGCAAAAAGGAAATCTTGTCGCTATTAAATTATTTCTTTAAGAACATTAACAGCTCCAGCGCTTATCATTTTATAAAAGGTCTGGATAGAGAAGGTTAAGGCGCCCTGGTATTAAGGAGTGTTAACATGTCACCATACAAACGAAAAATATATTTAGAGAATAAACCCCGCCAAGAGGCACAGTATGAAATGCTCGCAAATTTTCAGCCGAAGCGGAAAGTGGAGTGGATACCAAGTATGTCTGCTCTTGGGCGGATTACGGCAGAACCTGTTTTTGCACAGAGCTCGATGCCTCATTTTCATGCTTCAGCGATGGATGGCATAGCGATTGTTGCAGAAGAGACCTTTTCAGCTCATGAACACAACCCGCTGCTGCTAAGGGAAAATGAAGATTTTATTTATGTGGATACTGGAAATGAAGTGCCTCCTCCATTTAATGCGGTAATCATGATTGAAAACGTAGAAGAGCTGGATGAAGGTATTGTGGAGATCATTGAACCAGCCGCTCCCTGGCAGCATATCCGTCCGATTGGGGAGGATATTGTACAAGAGGAAATGCTTTTTCCGCAAGGCCATAAAATCAGACCAGTTGATATTGGAGCATTAGTTGCCGCTCGAACTTTAACGATTCAGGTCCTTAAAAAACCGTTTGTTACAGTTATTCCCACTGGTAATGAGCTAGTTTCCGCGGCGGATGCTGCGTCAGCTGGACAGCTTATTGAGTTTAATGGAAGTGCCTTTGTCAATTATATAAGAGAGTGGGGAGGAGATCCGTTTCTCACACCAGTCGTTAAGGATGATCCGGAGAAAATAAAAGCCGCATTGCTCGAAGCGGCAAATACCTCAGATATTGTCGTTATCAATGCCGGATCTTCAGCGGGGTCAAAGGATTATACTGTTCATATTTTACAGGAGATTGGCACCGTTTATACGCATGGAATCGCAGCAAGACCTGGTAAACCTGTCATTATCGGCAAGGTGAATGGCACAATCGTTGTTGGCATTCCAGGATACCCTGTGTCAGCCTATTTAAGCTTAGAATGGTTTGTGCGTTTGCTTATTTGTGAGTACTTAGGTGTAAATGAACCCGAACGGCAAAAGCTGAAAGTGAAAATTGGCCGGCGAATGGTAGGGTCTATGGGTGCTGAAGATTTTATTCGAGTGAGTATAGGGTATATTAATGGGGAATATGTGGCAAACCCCTTATCAAGAGCTGCTGGAGTGACCATGTCGCTTGTGCGTGCTGACGGCCTGCTTGTTATTCCTCCTGAAATTTTAGGATATGAGCAAGGAGAATACGCGGAAGCAGAACTTTATAAACCAAAGCATGAAATTGAAAATGCCATTGTGTTCAGCGGCAGTCACGATCTGACAATCGACCTTTTATCATCAAAACTAAAAGCACAAAATCGGTCGTTCAGTATACAGGCGTCACATACAGGCAGCATGGCCGGTATGATGGCTATTAAAAAAGGGGAAGCACATTTAGCTGCAGTGCATTTGCTTGACCCTGAAACAAAAGAATATAACACTTCCTATATAAAAAGATTCTTGCAGGAAACGGAAGTTGTCTTATATCCTTTCTTAAGAAGAAAACAAGGCTGGCTATTGCCACAAGGCAACCCGCTTAACATACAATCGCTGCTTGATATCGTTGAAAAACAGGCACAGTATGCCAATCGGCAAAAAGGTGCAGGCACAAGAGTTCTTTTTGATATGATGATGAAAGAAGATGGGGTTAGCCCTGAGCAGATCACTGGATATGAACGTGAAATGTTTTCACACTTAAGTGTTGCTGCAGAGGTGAAAGGAAACCCTAATGGAGTTGGTCTTGGCATTTACTCTGCTGCTAAGGTGATGAAGCTCGACTTTATCCCAGTGGCAGATGAACATTACGATCTGCTTATGACAAAAAGCTTCTTCGAAAGTGAACAGGGACAGACACTTATTAGAGTCATTCAATCTGATGACTTTAAGCAGGCTGTTGAACAAATAGGCGGCTATTCTCTTGTGCAAGAACTTGAACCTTTATTTTTTTAAAAGGTTAGTAATCTCTCCAGACTAATTAGAGGTGATCAGCAATGAACTTTGAAATTTCAAAAGAACCGATTAACACACAAGCTGTGATCGATAAAGTTGTTCAGCGTGAGGCTGGTGCCATCACAACCTTTATTGGCACCGTCAGAGAGCTGACACATGGGAAGAAAACATTATTCTTAGTTTATGAAGCGTATGAACCAATGGCTGTGAAAAAACTCGAGCAGATTGGGAATGAAATAAAAGACAAATGGGCTGGTGCTGAAGTTGCCATTACTCATCGTGTTGGAAAGCTTGATATTACGGATATCGCTGTTGTCATTGCTGTTTCCACTCCTCACCGCAACGATGCGTATGAAGCGAATCGCTATGCCATTGAGCGCATCAAGGAGATCGTTCCTATTTGGAAGAAAGAACATTGGGAGGATGGAGAAAAGTGGATTGGCAATCAGCTTGAGACGGTAGCCTATCCTTCAGGTAAACCAGAGGAGAGTGATCTAAATGAATAAAATTATGCTTTTTGCTCACTTGCGTGATGAAGCAGGTGCAGAATATATTGAAATCCAGGCAGAAGGAAAAACAGTTTCAGAAGTTAAAGTGCTAATAGCAGAAAAATATAACCTAACAAAGCTGGATAGTACAATGTCAGCCATTAATGAAGAATTTGCAGGAGACGATGAAGTGATCCAAAAGGGAGATATCATTGCCTTTATTCCGCCTGTCAGTGGAGGGTAAGCTGCTATGAGTGATCGCTATTCACGGCAAACACTATTTGCACCAATTGGAGTTGAAGGCCAGAGGATGATCAGCAGGAAGCACGTTTTGCTAATTGGTGCTGGAGCGCTTGGATCCGGGAATGCCGAAGTGCTTGCAAGAGCAGGTGTTGGCAAACTCACCATCATTGATCGTGATTATGTCGAAGAAAGCAACCTCCAGCGGCAGCAGCTATATACGGAACAGGATGTCATTGAAAAGCTTCCAAAAGCAGCAGCAGCCAAAAAGAGATTACTAGAAATTAACCATGATCTAAACATTAAGGCTGTTATTGGCGATGCGACACCTGAAGTGATAGAGGATTTATGCAAGGAAGTGGATCTAATCCTCGATTGCACCGATAACTTTGAAACACGGATGCTCATAAATGATGCTTCTCAAAAGCATGGGGTTCCTTGGATTTATGGAGCATGTGTCAGCAGTTATGGCATGAGCCTTACGATTATCCCTGGAAAAACACCATGCTTAAATTGTCTATTAAAGAAAATTCCAATTCAGGGAATGACTTGTGATACCGGGGGAATCATTGGTCCGGCTGCACAGATGGTCATTGCCCATCAATCTGCTGAAGCTCTGAAAATTTTAGTAGAAGATTGGGAGCATATTAGACAATCCTTTGTCAGCTTCGACCTTTGGAACAATCAGTACACAAATATTAAAATTGCAAAAGCAAAGGATGACGGCTGCCTCTCTTGTGGCACCAGCCGAACATATCCGTATCTGCAAAGTGAAAATCGAACCAAAACCGCCGTTCTATGCGGCAGAGATACAGTCCAAATTAGACCGCCGCTTGACACGGTCATTAGTCTTGAAACTCTCTCAAAGCAACTAAAAGCATTAGGCTATGAGATTAAAGGAAATCCCTACTTGCTCTCTATTGAAATGGGGAAGCAGCGTATGGTTCTT
Organism: Bacillus mesophilum; assembly: GCF_008923265.1. NCBI lineage: Bacteria > Bacillati > Bacillota > Bacilli > Caryophanales > Bacillaceae > Bacillus > Bacillus mesophilum. Next base: position 73,657 of record NZ_WBOT01000003.1, read on the forward strand.
TTTCAGGATGGCAGAGCACTGATCCATGGCACAAAGGATATTACTCATGCGAAATCGGTGTATCAGCGTATCCTTGGATAAGCGATTATGATAGCTAGAAATAAATAGCTCTAGGCAGCGCATAGCTTAGAGCTATTTTTTGTGCAGCTTTTCTTTTTGCTCCCTCTTAGCAGCTGTTATGATCTGCTCTTCTTCCCCTCTTCACGCTGTCATTCTTTGCTATAATGTTTGTCCTCTCTCCCAATCACTCCCTATTATTCTGCATTCTTTTCTCTTTTTCCCCTTTTTCCGCAACTTCTGTTTCCTTTTTATAACAAATATTCGCAGTGTATTATATTAACATATGATCAAAAAATACATATTTAACTTTCTTTTTGTCTATAGGTTGTTTGCGCTTAATCAATAAAAAGTTTAACTCAGATTGGAACTGGCGTTCTTAAAAGTGTTGAAAATAGAGAAGAACTAAAATTCATAGGGACAAAGTAGATCGTGATTTTCTGCAGCTTTTAAGTGATAACGGACGTTTATCTTATGTGAATATTAGGAAAAACTGGGCCTTTCCAGATTTGCTGTGCGGGAAAGAGTCAATCTCGTAAGGAAAAAGGTGTGATTGAGCAGTTTATACTTGTGCTCAACAGCAGCAAGGCTGAAAAGGAAGTATCAGCTTTTTTTGAAATCGGCGGAGAGCTAACTTTCCTTGTGAAGGTTGTTGAAGTACTTGCCGGAAATCAAAATGCAGGGAGCTGCTGCTGCTAAATGACAGGACCATTCCCCCTTCACAAACAGATCATTTTTAACAATTTTGCTGCGCTTGAACGCTTTATTAATGAAGAATTATATGCACTCGCAGGCATTCTCGTTGTTGAAAGCAACATACTTCTCAGCAGATAAAAAGCATCCGCCGTTTAAAGCTATAAATTTATTGAGATCTTTCGCTTTTCAAAGTAAATCGAGATAAAAAATCATAGATTTCTGAATATTTATGTTTTATAATCATATTATGTTTAATAATCATATGATAATTAAAAACGAAAAAATGATTAACATATGTTCGTTTTAATTTTTAGAAAATCAATATACTGTGCCGAGGAGGAAATACATATGGATTACTTACACCACCCATTTCCATCAAAAAGAAATACGGTTTTTGCTAAGAAAGGAATGGTGGCTACATCACAGCCGCTTGCTGCACAAGCAGGACTTGAAATTCTGCAGAAAGGAGGCAATGCCATCGATGCGGCGATAGCCACGGCTGCCGCTTTAACAGTTGTTGAGCCAACATCGAACGGAATTGGCGGTGACGCATTTGCTCTTGTTTGGGTAAAAGATGAGCTTCATGGATTAAATGCATCAGGACCAGCTCCACAATCCATCTCAGCAGAAAAAGTGAAAGAGCTTGGCCATGAAAAAATGCCTGTATTCGGAACTGTTCCTGTGACAGTGCCTGGTGTGCCTGCTGCTTGGGCAGCATTATCAGAACGATTCGGAAAGCTTTCTCTTGCAGAAGCATTAAAGCCTGCCATCCGATATGCGGAAGAAGGGTATCCGCTCACACCAATCCTAGGGAAGTACTGGAAAAAGGCTTATGAGCGTTTTAAAAAGGACTTTACCTCTGCAGAATATGCCGCATGGTTTGAAACGTTTGCGCCGAATGGCAGAGCACCGGAAATCGGCGAAATGTGGAGCTCTAAGGGGCATGCATCAACGTTAAAATCAATCGGAGAAACCAATGCGAAATCCTTTTATGAAGGGGATTTAGCGGATCAGATCGATGATTTTATGAAAAAACATAATGGATTTTTAACAAAAGAAGATCTTGCAGCATATAAACCGGAATGGGTTAAGCCTATTTCTGCAAATTATAGAGGTTATGATGTTTGGGAAATTCCGCCGAATGGCCAAGGAATGGTGGCTTTAATGGCGTTGAATGTATATGCGCAGAAATCTTCAGGTCCTTCATGGCAAAATGCCGAAACCCTGCATGAGCAAATTGAGGCAATGAAGCTGGCTTTTACAGACGGTCAGGCATTTATTACCGAACCGGAGCATATGCCGATTTCAGCGGAAGAGCTATTATCTGAGGCGTATGCAAAAGAGAGAAGCAGGGTGATTGGCGAAGAAGCATCCGATCCGAAGCCTTATGAACTTCCAAAGGGAGGAACTGTTTATCTGGCTGCAGCGGATGAAGAAGGCAATATGATTTCTTATATTCAAAGTAATTATATGGGCTTTGGATCAGGGATTGTCATTCCTGAAACAGGGATAAGTCTGCAAAATCGCGGTCATGACTTTTCGCTCGACAGCGATCATCCGAATGTTCTTCAGCCCGGCAAGAGAACCTATCATACAATTATCCCGGGCTTCTTAACAAAAGACGGAAAAGCAGTGGGCCCATTTGGGGTTATGGGCGGCTATATGCAGCCGCAAGGTCATTTTCAAGTCGTAACAAATACGGTTGATTATTTGCTGAATCCGCAGGCAGCATTAGACATGCCAAGGTGGCAATGGATGAAAGGCAAATCAGTACATGTAGAACCCGAGTTTCCGAATTATCTGGTGCAGGCACTGGCTCGAAAAGGTCATGAGATCCATGTAACAGCAGATGGAGGAAGTTTTGGGCGCGGACAAATCATTTGGCGGAATGAGCAAACGGGTGTACTAATGGGCGGAACAGAATCTAGAACGGATGGAGCTATTGCTGCTTGGTAAATACAACATTAAATACCCAATATAATGCTCCTCTGCCATCAAGCCCAAGAAATAAAGGGAAAAAATACCTAGATCTGTTCATTGGCTTTTTTCGATCCGGTATACTTGGATTTGGCGGCGGCCCATCCGCAATTCCTCTAGTACACCTAGAAGTCGTTAAAAAATATAAGTGGATGAATGATGAGGAGTTCAGTGACACTCTTGCGCTTGCTAACACAATGCCAGGCCCAATTAATACGAAAATGGCTGGCTATATTGGTTATCGCGTTGGCGGAGCGCTGGGGTGCATCATTGCCTTGCTTGCAACTATTGCACCCACGGCAGTTATGATGATTCTCTTATTGCAGCTCCTGCAGGCCTTTAAAGATATTCCCTGGGTGCAGCATATGTCTGCATCCGTTGTTCCGGTTGTTGCAGTAATGCTAGCCGTCATGACTTGGGACTTTATCAAAAAATCTGGCAGCTCCCTTGGATGGAAGAAGGCCATTGCGTTTTTGGCAGGATCTCTTGTCATTATGGAATTTTTAAATATTCATCCAGGCATTTTAATTGTCCTGATGATTCTGATTGCTTTTATCCCGGAGCGTAAAAGGGAGGAGGGCACCTCATGATTTATTGGCAGCTTTTTTTAGCCTTTTTTATTCCTGGTATCCTTGGTTATGGCGGGGGACCATCTAGTATTCCGCTTGTAGAAAATGAGGTGGTTGGCCAATATGGCTGGATGACCTCAAGAGAATTCAGTGAAGTGCTTGCAGCTGGGAACGCGCTGCCTGGACCAATTGCAACAAAAATGGCAGCCTATATTGGGTACACTGAAGGCGGGATCATCGGCAGTTTAGTTGCGCTATTTGCCACAGTAGCACCATCTATTCTGCTAATGCTCCTATTAATGGCCATTCTATTAAAATATAAAGATACCCCGCAGGTGAAAAACATTTCGAACAATGTCAGACCTGTCATCGCTATTTTACTTGGTGTGCTGACGTATCAGTTTGTTAAGGATTCTATTGTTAGTACGGGAACGCTTTACACATTGCTCCTTGTGGTGGGCAGTTATATCTTAATGGAGAAAGTGAAATTGCATCCGGCTCTAGTCATTGTGATTGCCCTTGCAGTAGGAGCGGTCACTGGGATTATTCAATACGGTATTCACTAACGAACACAAAAAAGCCCGAATCAGCAGATTCGGGCTTTTTTATGTGAATTTGTTATTTCTCTGCAGAGTCAGATCCTACAATGACTAATTTGCCTTGGTCAAGAACTTCTTCATATTGTTCAGCTTCAGTAGTTGTTAGACCAAGTGATTCAAATTTTGTGCGAAGCTCATCTCCGCGCTTTTTGAAGACATTACCAACAGAATCAAACAATCCTTGCTCTTTCATGCCGACAGAGCCAGTATCTGTTGCATCTGTTAGATTCTCAGAACGATCTTTGTCATGAGCAAAAATATAAATATGCTCTTTTGAATAACCTTGATTATTTAACATATCGATTGTGTTTGTAGCTTGCACACCATTTTCTACAACTTCAACTTTATACATATTTAGCACCTTCCATTCAATTAATTTTATGATAGTCGGGAGCTTGTCCCTGCTAGTATATATTTATCCGCTATGAAAATTTTAAAACCTATTATTTTTATTTCTGCTTTATACTAGATGAATGAAGGGAACGTAATAACTAGAATGAGAGAGGAGGAGAGATGTGCATGTTATTGCATAACGACTGGCAGAAAATCTTGAAAAAAGAGATGGAAAAGCCTTATTTTCAGCATCTGATTGAGTTTATTGAGAAAGAATATGAACAGGAAACTGTATATCCTCCTAAACAGGATATTTTTAATAGTTTACATGATACCGCTTATGCTGAAACAAAAGTGGTTTTATTAGGTCAGGACCCATACCATGGACCAGGGCAGGCTCATGGATTGAGCTTTTCGGTAAAGCCTAGGGTGAAAATTCCCCCATCTCTACGAAATATGTATAAAGAGCTCGAGAGTGATTTAGGCATCCAGCCTGCAAATAATGGGTACCTAGTCAAATGGGCAAAGCAAGGTGTATTAATGTTAAATACCGTGTTAACTGTTCGGGAAGGCGAAGCTTATTCTCATCGCGGAAAAGGATGGGAACAATTTACTGATGAAATCATTAAAAGGTTGAATGAACGGGAAGAACCCGTTATCTTTATTCTTTGGGGCAAGCCAGCTCAAGAGAAGATGAAACTGTTAAATCTGGAAAAGCATCAGGTAATTACATCTCCACATCCAAGCCCGCTCTCGGCAAGAAGAGGCTTTTTTGGAAGCAGGCCATTCTCGAAGGTGAATGCCTTTTTAAGAGCAAAAGGGCAAAAAGAAATTGACTGGAAAATAGACGACATTTGACAAAATCTCGTATGTTTCATGTGAAACAGACAAAATTTGCGAAAGGCTGAAAGCAGGATGGACAACAAGAGAGTGGATTGTTTTAAGTGTAAATTCTTCTATATTACCTGGGATCAGCGCTATCCAAAAGGCTGCAGGGCATTTGAGTTTAAGACGAGCCGCCTGCCTTCGCTTGACGTTTATAGAGCTTCAGGACAGCGATGTTTGCGTTTTGAAAAGAAAAATTGATAAAATTTATATTAATGATGATCAGAGGTGAAAAACTTGAGTATATCTATTCAGCAGCTTTTAGGGAAAATAGAAAAAGAACTAAAGGAAGCAAAGGGTCTTTCTAAAAGCTCTTTAGTAAGAGAAAGAGTACATGCTATAAAATCAATTTGTGAGCTGATTCTAGAAGATGGCGGAGAAGAAACACAACAGCTAAGTTCTATGCCTGTTTCTTATTCTGTGCCCGTATCACAGCCGCTGCCAATGCCCCAGATCCTGCCGCAGAATCCTGCGCCAGCCATTCAGCCGGCAAAGCGTTTAGAGATGGAGGATGAGGCAAACGGAGATTCGCTGTTTGATTTTTAATACCTTAAAAAGTATATATTAGTCTCGGCATAGGAGAAAAACCGGCGCAGCAGCTAATTAAGAATAAAGGATAAGTGCTGCGAAGCCTTTGGCTTCGCCTGACAGGCTGCCAATCAGTAAATCTCTTTAATATGTATAGGAGCTTTAATCATATAGAAACGAAATGGGGAATTGGGATGAAATTGTTTATTATTCTTGGAGCAGTGAATGCCTTTTTATCTGTGGCTCTAGGTGCATTTGGTGCTCATGGTTTAGAAGGCAGAGTAGAGCCTAAATATTTGGAAACATGGAAGACAGGTGTTACCTATCAAATGTTCCATGCAACTGGCCTGCTTATTATTGGAGTTTTGCTTGGGAAATTGCCGGCAAGTTCCCTTCTATCAACTGCAGGATGGCTGATGATAGGAGGAATAATTTTATTCTCTGGAAGCTTATACGTGTTAACACTCACGAAAATTAGTGTGCTGGGAGCGATTACCCCGCTTGGCGGTTTGTCCTTTTTAGCTGCATGGGTATTGCTTATTATTGCAGCAGTGAAATATTTATAATACTAGAATCCGTCAGAAGACATCATATGTATTGCTTATAATATGGTAAACTGATTGTAAGTGAATAGAAACGAAGGAATTGGTGCTGAGCAATCAGCTTAATAGGGAATTCGGTGTAAAACCGAAGCTGTTTCCGCAACTGTAAGTGCTGACGAAATAAGAAGAAAACCACTGTTTGTTTCTCGCAAATGGGAAGGTCTTAAACTAGGATGAAGCACAAGCCAGGATACCTGCCAGCTCTGCAAGTATTTTACTCTTCGGAAGTTAAGAGAATTGTACGGTGTTAGTTTGATTGTATTTGGTGTGTAATCAAATATGGATAAATAGCCGGCCAATTTTTTGGGCGGCTTCTTTATATGGAGTAAAAGATCATTCACTTTTTTTGGCTGGATGCCCTGCCTAAAATTAAAGGCAAGTCTGCCCAATAGCATTGAAAGCATTCGCATTTTTAAAAAAGGGAGGTGGATGAACATGGAGAGAAAAGATAATCGCTTTTTATGCTATCCGTTTATGCGTGAAGCGGCTTCTACGGTTGATTATGAGATTCGTACAGATTCATTGACAACAAGAATTGGAGAAGCTGCTTCTTTAACTGAAGATATTCCAAAAGTGCATCAGGATTTAATGGGTCTTTTGCCGATGGCGTATCATCTGAATGGTTCAGTTCGCGGAAAACTGGCGATTGCAGAGGAAGATTTACAGGCGCTCAGCAGTCTTTACGATGAATACGCAGAGGAAGTGAAAGAAGAGATTAAAACGTTTCTCCTTCCTCAAGGAACGCAAGCGGCATGCGTTTTACATGTTTGCCGAAGTGAAGCAAAGAAGTCAGTTCGTGCCTTACATAAAGTCAGCCTGGAAAGAAATGTTCCAGAAATCTTGTTTGATTATACGCATTTGCTGGCCAATGTTTTATTTGTGATGGCAGTGTATGTCAATAAGATGAACGGCGTACAAGAAATAAAATTTACAAGCAAATCATATAAAGTCAGATAGGAGAATAAAAATGAAAAACAAAAAATTCGCAGGATGGTTCGCATCCTTCATGCTGGTTCTTTTCTTGGCTGCGTGTAACACAGCAGAAGATAACGCGGACAATAATGATCAAACAGAACAGCCGCAGGAAGAAGAATCAGCTTCTTATACTGTAACAGATGATATGGGAACAGAAGTGACGTTCGAACAAGTGCCAGAAACCGTTGTTTCACTGCAGCCCAGTAATACGGAAATTCTTTTTGCTTTAGATGCCGGAGATAAAGTAGTCGGTGTAACAGATGTAGATAATTATCCTGAAGAAGTCCAGGAAATCGAAAAGGTTTCTGATTCGATGACAGTAAATGCAGAGAAGGTCATTGAACTGAACCCAGATGTCGTGATCGCTTATACGGTTGGTGCGGAAGAACAGCTGCAGCCGATCATTGATTCAGGTATCCCTGTTTTTGTCATTCAGTCTGCTTTAACTTTTGAAGATGTATATGGAGATATTCAGCAAATCGCTGATGTAATGGGTGTAGGGGAGAAAGGCGAAGCGCTTGTTCAAAGCATTCAGGATCAAATCGCTTCAGTTGGTGAAAAGCTGGCAGGAGTGGAAGAAGACAAACAGCTTTATTTAGAGATTAGTCCTGCTCCAGACATCTATACAACAGGAAGCAACACATTCCAGCAGGAAATTTTAAAGGCTGCACATGTTGGTAATGTGTTTGGAGATCAAGAAGGATGGATTAAAGTATCAGAAGAAGACATCATCAGCCGTAATCCAGAAGTGATTGCAACTACCGTTAACTATGTTGATAATCCAATTGAAGAATTAAAGAGCCGTACAGGCTGGGACCAAATTACTGCTATTTCTGGCGATGCTGTGTACCAGCTTGACAGTGATATTACATCAAGACCAGGACCGCGAATCGGAGAAGCTGTGCAATTGGTGGCAGAAACCGTATATCCTGAAGTTTTTCAATAATCGTCCAATGAGAAAAGCGTGAAAGAAGATCCTTTCACGCTTTTTGTATGGATGTATTTATCTAGGATTATATTGAGTTAATCCCTGCACCCCGCCGAACGTAGGATAATCATACTCAATTTCTTCATCAAATGTTACATAATCTAAGTAGATCATTGGGATTAAGTATCGTATACCTGTTTCCGGATCACTCAAAATGAGATGATCTCTTCCAGCTGCTTCAATAAGACCTTTAAAAATGCGCGCATTCCATTCTGTATTGTTTTCAAATGTAGCGTAAACTGTCGCCAGCTTTCCTTTATTTAAGCGAAGAATGTTCTCGATATACGATTGCTCAATTGGCAGCATGCCAGGTACTTGCGGTGCCTGAGTTGGCGCTTGACCGCCAGTGGCTGGAAGCACTGCTCCAGATGGCATTTGCGGCGGATAGGCAACAGGCTGCTGAACAGGATAAGTATTTGCTTTAGGTGCTGCTGTGTAAGGTTGTTGCTGCTGCTGGTAACCATAATAAGGATATTGATTAAAATTTGATTGACTCACTTCTTTTCCCCTCCTAATGATTCCTATAATTTCAACATGCTAAAAAACAGTTGGACAATCCTGCCGCGTCGGCTGATAAAAGCAATGTGCCTTAAACCGCCCGGAATTCCATTGGTTATACCATTGAGCAGGGCAATTACCTGCAGGACGGAAAAACCACAAAGAATTGCTTGCAGGATGATTTCTCTGCCCTTTAATGGCTCTTCGGGCTAAATCAATTTCACCCTGTCTGGCTCCCTGATAAAAATAACCTTTCTGAGTCGCTTCAAAGCCGCCTGGAGTTTGATAGACCATTTGCCTAATGGATCGGATATCGCGAAAATCAAGACAGTCTGCCCGCACCCGGTTTACGCCAACATTGCCGACCATCAGCATGCCAAGATTTCCATCTCCCTCGGCTTCTGCTCTCATCAATCTTGCCAACAGTCTGACATCTTCTTCGTTGTACGCAATAACACCCATCCATTCACCCCCTAAGATGTTTTCTGGCTGATTGGTGAAATGTAAAATCTGGGTTATCAAAATAATTCAACTCACTATTTCATTCCTATGATGGAGCTTGTTTTTTTATGCCAACAAAATCATAATGCGAGATGAAATAAGGGCAGCCATGAAATTGAATATAAAAAACTCCCCAGGCAGTTTTGCCTGGGGAGCTGCAAGTATTAATTTACATGTAAAAAGTGGCTGACCTTGTCTTCTTCAAGCAGATTGCCAACAAAGAAAGAACCAAATTCGCCATAGCGGGCACTTACTTCATCGAATCTCATTTCATATACGAGTTTCTTAAATTGAAGGACATCATCTGAGAATAAGGTAACGCCCCATTCGTAATCATCAAAACCTACAGAACCGGAAATGATTTGTTTTACTTTTCCTGCATATTGACGGCCAATCATGCCGTGGCTTCTCATCATGCTGCGACGGTCTTCCATCGGAAGCATATACCAGTTATCTTCCCCTTGGCGGCGCTTGTCCATTGGGTAGAAGCAAACATATTTTGCTTTTGGAAGAATTGGATACAAGCGTGCCAGGATTTCAGGGCTTTGATAAGGATCCTGATCAGATGGCAGATAATTGCTCAGCTCTACTACTGAAACATAAGAGTGAGCAGGCATTGTAAATTCCGCAAACTTTGTTTTATTGAATTCAGTTTCAAGTTCATTCAGTTCTTCCATTGTTGGACGTAGAAGCATCATCATAAAGTCTGCTTTTTGGCCAACAACCGTATATAACGCATGGCTTCCTTTTTTCTCTGCCTGCGTCTTATTCCATTTTTCCACTAACGACAAGAATTCATGGATGGCTTCCTGGCGCTCTTCGCTTGAAAGCATCTTCCAAGTAGTCCAGTCCACAGTACGAAAATCATGCAACACATACCAGCCGTCTAGTGTCTTGGCTGCTTCACTCATGAAAATCACTCCTATATATGTACTTATCACAAAATAACTATAACATAGTTTGGCCATATATCATGTGAATAAAACTTGAAGAAAACACATTGATAATGGATCTTAAAAAAGCGAAAAGAGGCTGCGATAATTTAATGGATATTTTTAAACAAGAAATGAAATATTAACGTAAGAAACGGGTAATGTGAACAATAGATGACAGAAAAGAAAGACATTTCGGGTGTAAGCGATAACAAAATGGTGAAATCCTTGAAATTTATTATGTGTGGGGTATGCTAGAAAATGTAGATCATTTCGATTTGTGTTTAGGGTATATACATAAATTTTAATTGCTTGGAGGAATTGAATAATATGAGTGACTTATTCTCAGGATTAAAAGAAAAAGTAACAGGTAACAATTTAAAGATTGTCTTTCCTGAAGGACTTGACGAAAGAATTTTAACAGCAGCAGGCCGTCTTGCTGCAGAGAAGTCTATTACACCGATCTTAATCGGAAACATTTCAGAAATTGAAGCAAAAGCGAAAGATTTAAATGTCTCTTTAGAATCAGCTGAAATCTATGATCCAAACAACTTTGCGATGATGGACGAGCTTGTAGCTGCATTTGTTGAAAGACGTAAAGGAAAAGCAACAGAAGAGGATGCACGCAAAATCCTTCTGGATGAAAATTACTTCGGAACAATGCTTGTATACTTAAACAAAGCAGACGGGCTTGTCAGCGGAGCAGCTCATTCAACAGCTGATACGGTAAGACCGGCCTTGCAAATCATTAAAACAAAAGAAGGCGTAGGCAAAACGTCTGGCGTATTCATCATGGTACGCGATGAAGAAAAATATGTATTTGCGGATTGTGCCATCAATATCGCACCAGACAGCAATGACCTTGCTGAGATCGCGATTGAAAGTGCAAAAACGGCAAAAATGTTTGATATTGAACCACGCGTTGCGATGTTAAGCTTCTCCACAAAAGGTTCTGCAAAGTCTCCTGAAACAGAAAAGGTTGCAGCTGCTGTTCAAGAAGCACAAAAACGCGATCCTCTATTAATCTTAGACGGAGAATTTCAATTTGACGCAGCATTTGTTCCATCTGTTGCTGAAAAGAAAGCGCCAAACTCTCCGCTGCAGGGTGATGCGAATGTATTTGTATTCCCAAGCCTTGAAGCAGGAAACATTGGCTACAAGATTGCGCAGCGTTTAGGCAACTTTGAAGCGGTTGGTCCAATTTTACAAGGATTGAACCGTCCAGTGAATGACCTTTCCCGCGGCTGCAATGCAGAAGACGTTTATAAACTTGCCTTAATTACAGCAGCACAGGCTTTAAATCAATAAAATAGATGCTGGCCAGGCCCGAATGGGTCTGGCCATTTTTTATGGGGGAAGCATGGAGTAGGGGCGGGGAGTTTGAGTTTGGCGGACAAATGCGTGTTTTTGCGGATAAAAAAATTTAACGGCGGATATATTAAAATAACGGCGGAGATCCATAATTCTTGGGTATTTTAGAGTTGGTTTTTCTTATTTTTTCTTATATTTAAGACAATCCAAACTTTAAAATGGCTCATTTTCATTAAAATGGACCCAAGGTTGTGACCCCATTCTATTTTTTGTGCCTGAAAAAGGAATTCACCCTGTATTTCCCTCTAAGCATTCCCTTTTGTACAGCCTTTCACTATTGGCTTCATTCTTGCTATAATACTCTTGTTTACTAGAAATGTTTTTCCGAAAAGGGGATTTATAATATGAGTGCTGTTCAAGATTTATTGCAGCAAAAGCAATGGAGAATTATCGATGAATCCGTAACAGGACTTCACTTAAGCGCCTTGCATTCTTTTGGAATGGATGATAGCTTATGCGCCTCCATTGGAGCTGGAATATCACCTCCGACAGCGAGGAGCTGGGTGCACGGGAATACAGTCGTTCTTGGCATTCAGGATACAAAGCTGCCCTACTTAAAAGAGGGAGTGGCTTTTTTAAAGGATCAAGGCTATGACGTTATTGTCCGGAATTCGGGCGGTCTTGCTGTTGTTTTGGATGAAGGTGTATTGAATCTATCATTGCTATTTTCTGAGCATGAAAAAAGCATTGACATCAATCGCGGATATGAAGCCATGTGGCAGCTTATTAAGGAAATGTTTTCTGATTTTCATAAAGAGATAGAAGCGCGGGAAATTGTTGGTTCTTATTGCCCTGGCAGCTATGATTTGAGTATTGACGGCAAGAAATTTGCCGGTATATCTCAGCGCAGGCTGCGGGGAGGCATTGCCGTTCAAATTTATCTTTGCGTAAACAAAAGCGGAAGCGAACGCGCCGAACTAATTAAAGAGTTTTATGGAAGAGCAAAAAAGGATGCTGTCACAAAGCTCGTATATCCGGACATTGAACCGGGTGTTATGGCTTCGCTTTCAGAGTTGCTAAATACAGAGCTGACAATTAACGATCTAATGTTCCGCATTCTTAATGCTATTAAAAATAGAAGCGAGCACCTTTATTCAGCAGGAATGTCTCCTGAGGAAACGTCATTATATGAAGGCTACTTGAAAAGAGTCGTTGAACGGAATGCCAAGATTATGGCAGACATTATTTAATATCTGATCATTCAAAAGCCGTGAGCAAATCTGCTCACGGCTCTTTAATTGGTGCTGCTGCCAACTTCTCCATTAAGGCTATCTATTTTATAAAATTTGATGCAGTCAAAGAACGACCTTCTGGCCGGCTTGCCTTATGCTTGTCGGGGCTGAACGAGCCGCCTCCGCTTTTCAAGATGTCTAGCTCCGGGCGCTAGGGGCTCGAGGTCATAAGCCAATCTGTCCTAAAGGTTAAAGAACAACCTTTATGCCATCTTGTCTTATGCTTGTCGCCCCTGGGCGAGCGCCCTCCGCTTTTCAAGATGTCTAGCTCCGGGCGCTAGCCCCTCGAGGTCATAAGCCAATCTGTCCTAAAGGTCAAAGAAACGACCTTTATGCCATCTCGTCTTATGCTTGTCGGGGCTGAACGAGCGCCCTCCGCTTTTCTTGTTACTCAGCTACTTTTTCCAGGTTGCCATTTCGGTCCATTTTGAATTTGGTGGCTGGGCGTTCGTCTTCGTCTAGGATGGCGAGTTTTCGGGCTCTGTTCATAATGTTCATGAGTGTTTCGTAGTCCTCTTGAATAGTGACGGTGTTTTGTTCAAGTTTGCTGATTTTGGCTTCCAGCTCTTGGTTCTGTGATCTCAAATCGGCATTTTCGCGTTTGAGTCTTTGATTCTCCGATTTTAATATATCTGTTTGAATATCCGTGTGATTTAAAGTTTTCAAGTAAGCTATTACATCGTCTAATTCAATTCCAGACCGAGTGCTTGGCTGCGGAATAGAAGAATAGCTAGGAACATGGTAAACTGCTTCTTCCTCCAGCTCCATGCCTTCTGCTTCCTCTGTAAGCTCTGCAGTGCCCTCTAGTGCTGGCATTTCAAACTCAAAGGATTCTTCTGCTGGTGGAATAATAGATTCAATCTCTTGCATACTTGGCACTGGCGGTGAATAGAGCAGTTTCTTTTTGCCGGCTTGTTCTTTGCCTAGCATTCTCTGGCGCTGCTTTCTTTGTTTTTTGGCAAGCTGTAAAGCTTTTTCATAGCGATGTCTAACCACTGCATTCCAGCGGAAACCGCAAGCTGCCGAAGTCCGATTCAGTTTATCTCCAACCTCTTCAAACGCATTTAATTGCGTGCTGCCTTCACGAACATGTCTTAATACCGTTTCTGCGAGCAATAAGTCATTTTCATCAGTCCATGCATCTTGACGTATTTTCATATCCTCAACTCCCATATATCTTTTCACTTTTTCTGAAGCTCTATCTAAAGGATTGACAACATTGAAAGTATTTATACATCGATGTTTAACAGGATAGTAGAGTTTTTCAATAGATAGGTATGTTTTCTTACATGCACATGAAAATTTCACAAAAAGGACAAATAGACAACCTTCCGTCAGTAAATGAAGCAAATCCCTGTCATCATCCGCTTTACTATCCATTAAACTGGTTAAATACGTCTTTCATGCTAATCTCTGCAGCTTGCATTCAGTTTTGAAAAATTGTAAAATACCCTTTAGCTTATGTCGTTTTATGACGAAGAGAGGGTTGTAAAGATGGCAAACGAATTTCGTGTTTGCGACGATTGTCAGGCAGTGAATTTAAAGACGCTGATTCCGAAGCTGAAGGATATTGATGGAGAGGCAAAGATCGATATTGGCTGTCAATCCTATTGCGGTCCAGGCAGGAAGAAAACATTCGCCTTTGTTAATAATCGTCCGCTTGCAGCACTGACGGAAGAAGAATTAATGGAAAAAATCAATAACAAGCTAAAAAAATAAATCGCCTCCTGACCATTCGTCTTTAGGTGATTTTTTTTAATTCGATTATAGATTAGGTATTTCGGAGGCAGCTGTTAGTTAGTAGATTACCTGTTAGGGGTAAATGGGAAAAGTCGAAAATTTTTTTTGCTGTGCAGAAGCCTTGTCATGAAGCAGTTTTCCAATTTTGTTGGAAAAATGCCGCGTGAACGGATACTTAATTTTAGCTATAATGGACGAAACACATATATTAGAGTGGCTGTCTCAATCCACAGCCATTAGAACTGATCTTCAAGTTGACGGAGGGAAAGAATGGCTTATTCGTCGGAAAAATTAAGCGAAGAAAAAGTATTTAAAGATCCCGTGCACAGGTATGTTCATGTGAGAGACAGGCTGATTTGGGATTTAATTGGCACAAAGGAATTCCAGAGACTTCGAAGAATTAAACAGCTCGGCACTACCTATTTAACCTTCCATGGAGCAGAACACAGCCGTTTCAACCATTCCCTTGGGGTGTATGAAATTGTACGCAGGATTTCTGACGATGTGTTTAGAGGGAGGCCGGAGTGGAACGACGAAAATCGCCTCTTATCTTTATGTGCTGCCTTGCTTCATGATTTAGGACATGGTCCTTTTTCTCATTCCTTTGAAAAGGTGTTTGATTTAGATCATGAATATTTTACACAGGCGATCATTTTAGGAGATACCGAAGTGAACAAAGTGCTTCGCAGAGCTGGAGAAGATTTTCCGAAGAAAGTTCAGGAAGTCATTGCTAAAACCTCAAAAAATAAGCTGGTCATTAGTCTTATTTCCAGTCAGATTGATGCAGACCGGATGGATTACTTGCAGCGTGATGCTTATTTTACCGGTGTAAGCTATGGTCATTTTGATATGGAGAGAATTCTGCGTGTTATGCGGCCGCAGGAAGATCAGGTCGTGATCAAGCATAGCGGCATGCACGCAATTGAAGACTATATCATGAGCCGTTATCAAATGTATTGGCAGGTGTATTTCCATCCTGTTACCCGCAGTGCAGAGGTTATCCTCACAAAAATCCTGCACCGTGCAAAGGATTTATTTCAGCAAAAGTATGCATTTAAGCTGGAGCCTACTCACTTTTATTCCTTCTTTAAAGGCGAAGTAACAGTTGAAGATTATGTTAAGCTGGACGAATCGATTGTTCTTTATTATTTTCAAATGTGGCAGGAAGAGGAAGATTCGATCCTCAGAGATCTCTGCTGCCGGTTTATGGATCGCAATCTCTTTAAGTATGCCGAATTTGATCCTGCCAAGGAATATAAAAAGCTGGCTGAGCTGTCAAGGCTGTTTGAAAAAGTGGGTCTTGACCCTGAATATTACTTAGTTGTCGACTCATCGTCTGATTTGCCGTACGATTTTTACCGTCCAGGCGAAGAAGAAGAGCGTCTGCCAATCAATTTACAGATGAAAAATGGGGATATCCGTGAACTGTCGCGTGAATCTTCTATTGTGGAAGCTGTCTCAGGAAAAAGAAGAACAGATCATAAGCTTTATTATCCTGTTGATGTATTAAGAGACAATAGCACGAACCCCAAAATCAAAAAGCAAATTCGAGAGCTTTTGGAAATAAGTGAACGAATGTAATCAGGCCCCGATATGCAATAGACACAGTACTAATTGAAGTAGGAGATGACTTGCCTTGTTGAAAGACCACGCAAAGCTAATGCAGGCCATTGCTGATGCCGATGAAATTATTGGACGCAAAAAGTTGCAGAAAATGATCTATATTGCGAGGAAAATAGATTTTCCATTTCAAGAGCGGTTTCAATTTCATTTTTACGGACCTTATTCAGAAGAACTGACTTTAAGGGTGGAAGAGCTGTGCAATATGGGATTTGTAAATGAAGTAAAAGAGAAAAAAGGCGGCTATTATCAATACCGCTATACATTGACGGAAAGCGGCCGTGAATTTTTAGGCTTGCATGAAACAGATATGCCTTTTTTGCAGGAATGTTTAAAAGATATGAACGAGCAGAATGCCAGATTTCTTGAGCTTGTTTCGACGGTTTTATATTTTGATAATCTTCCTAAAGAAGAGGTATCGGAAAAAGTATTTACTCTCAAAAGCAAACAGCGTTATACGGATGAGGAAATCGAAGAGGCTTATGCGTATATAGAGTCTCTTAAAAATAAAGCTAGAGTGCACTGAGCAAGCAAATGGAAAGCCGGACTTATATAGAGTCCGGCTTTCATTGGTTATTCCTTGTCGCTTAAACGCACGCCTGCAACACCATAGTGGTTTTTTTGCATTTCTTCAATAAACACGACTACATTTTCTTTTGGAGCTCCAGTTGTTTCACTGACCGCATCTGTTACTTTTTCTACTAGTGCTTTCTTTTGATCCTCGGTACGGCCGCCCAGCATTTTAACTGTTACATATGGCATATGTAAAACCTCCTCTTGAAATAATTTGCATTCTAAAAGTAGTTTTTCATAAAATCGCCTTATATGCAAGCGCTGTTTCTGCCGTGATATTTTCACATTAGGGAGTAGATCATGTATAATTTTACTAGATGATTCCATACATATAAAAGAATGATCGAATATATTCAGTGAGGAGCTGGAGCTTTGGATTTTTTGGAGAGTGTGTTGGCGTTTCCTCTCAGTCAACTCCCATTTGTTATCATCACATTGATGATTGCTTTTACGGTGCATGAATTTGCCCATGCTTACACAGCTTATAAGTTTGGAGATCCGACGGCAAAAAATCAGGGAAGAGTCACATTAAATCCCATCCAGCATTTGGATCCAATCGGAACCATCTTAATTTTAATCGCTGGTTTTGGATGGGCGAGACCGGTGCCTGTCAATCGTTATCATTTTAAGAACCCGAAGCTAGCCGGTATAACGGTATCCATTGCCGGACCATTGAGCAATCTATTGATGGCCATTTTAGCTTTTATCATCTTTTATGGACTGGGCGGTCTTGGGGTATTACCATCAACCCCATTGTTTGTTATTGAATTTTTAGATACATTCATTAATTTAAATCTGGTGCTGTTTGTTTTTAATTTGCTGCCTCTGCCTCCATTAGATGGCTATCGAATAATAGAAGACTTAGCTCCAGCTAACATTAGAGCGAAAATGACACAATTTGAAGTGTATGGGTCACTCATTTTTATTATTCTCGTAATTACGCCTTTAGGCAATTATACGATTCAGCCGATTTTTGCAACAGTTTTACCTTTCCTTAGTCAAGGATTAGATGAGTTCTTTTATCGATTATTAATGACTTAATACGGAGGTTTAGAAGATGTCTGAGAAAAAGAAAAGCTTAGAATTTAACATTATCAAAAATGATCCAACTGAAGGGCATGGCGGCTTTGGAGCGGGAAGTTTCAGTCTGGATAATGTTTCACCGGTTATTATTGATGTCGATGCAGGGGAAGCTTCCATTGAAATTGGGGCGATGCATGCGAGAAGTGCAGTGGAGCGCGGCATTAAATTTTTGAAAACAAAAGAAGAAGTGCCAAACGGAAAGCCATACTGGCTTATTTGGGTGACGATTGACAGAAAAGAAGGCGGCCCATATTTTGCAGGTGTTACTGCCTGTGAAATGACGGTTGACCGTTCCATTCGCAGAGGCTATAAATCACTGCCGGAGCATGTAAACAGAATGGATAAATCAATGAAACATCATATCATCGTCGATCATATGGATGCGAAATCGAAAGAGATTTTAGCTCAATTCTTAAAAAGCCATGATGAGTCTATGTGGGAAAGATCTTCAGATCAGCTAAAAAAAGATTTGCAAGGGTAAAAGGTAAAAAAGTCCATAAATTTGTCTAAATTGTGACAGTTTGTTGACGTACTTTTCGAAACACTTGCTCAATGGAAATAAAAAAAGTAAACTAATTTACAGTGCAGATGCACGGTATAGAACTAGGACACGAAAAACCTCAAGGATTTTTTCCTTGAGGTTTTTCACATTTTTATCACATGTATACTTCTACCAGCTAAAAAATCTTCGGAACCACGGTACATCTTCCTCTGATTTCTCATCCTTGTGATCATCTTGTTTCTGTTCAGATTCTTCATATTGAGGAAGGTGGGAAGAGCAATATTCAGTCGGCTCGGTCCCGGATACAAAGTAGGTGAGCCGTTTTACAGGACAGTTCTGTGTAGCCAGCAGGCCTGATTCTGGTTCAATATAAACGCCAACTGTGCCTTTTGGCGCTTTGAATCCTTTTACAGTCATTCCTTTATGCGCTTCCTCCATAAATTCAGCCCAAATATCTTTTGCATAGACTTTATCGGCCGCAAGTTCTATTTTCTGCCCCTGATCATAGCCTGTCCACACGGCTGTCACAAGCTGAGGCGAAAAGCCAGCCATCCAGCTATCTGTTTCTGTTGATCCTGATTTGCCGGCATAAGGTCGGGTCAGTTCATCACTCAAGGTGCTGCCGGTTACACTGGTATACCCATTTAATCTTCTATCAAATATGCCTGTCATCATATGGGCGGTAACAAACGCCAAATCTGGCTTTAATATTTGCTCTGTGCTGTTTTTATTTTCATAGATGATTTCGCCCTTATGGTTTTCAACCTTGGTGATTAAAACAGGGGAGACATCTTTTCCTCCGTTTGCAAGCATGCTATAGGCGCCCGCAAGCTCAATTACCCGAATGCCCGAGGTTCCAAGGGCAAGGGATGGAACCTCAGCCATTTCAGATGAAATACCGAATTTCTTCACGGTGTCTACAAGCGTATCTTCTCCTAAAAACAAGTGAGTTTTAACCGCATATATATTGTCCGAGAGGGCGAGTGCCTGCATCATCGTAATCTCGCCATCCGCATATTTGCTATTAAAATTATGCGGAGAATATTCAGCTCTCCCATCATCAAAACGGAAGGTCGTTGGTTCACTGCGAACCATTGTAGCGGGCGTAAAACCATTTTCGAGGGCTGCATAATAGAGAAGCGGCTTAATGGTAGAACCAGGCTGTCTTACCGCTTGTATGGCTCTGTTAAAAGAACTTTCTTCATAATCCCGGCCGCCAACCAATGCTTTTACATGGCCCGTTTTTGGATCCATCGCCACTAGCCCCGTTTGGATATCACTTTCAGAAGATAGGATCTTTTCCACGGTATCTTCGGCTATTTTTTGCTGTTTTAGATCAAGTGTCGTATAGACCTTTAGTCCCCCTGTTTCAATGGTGCGTTCATCCAGCTTCAGCTGATTTTTTAATGCTGAGCGGACGGCATCCTGAAAGTACGGTGCGGTCTCCGTCTGGTTGTGAGGGTGCTCGCCAATGATAGTAAGCTGTTCATTAATGGCTGTTTCAATATCAGCTTTTTGAATGTAACCATCCTCATGCATGGTCGTTAAAATAATCTTTTGTCTCGATTTTGCTTTTTCAAGAGAGGAAAGGGGTGAGTAAATGCTTGGCCCTTTCGGAATGCCTGCCAGCATGGAGGCCTCAGCAAGTGTAAGCTCACCAGTATCCTTCCCAAAGTAAAACTGGCTTGCCGCCTGTGCACCATACGCACCATTTCCGTAATAAATGGTGTTTAAATAGCCTTCTAATATTTCATCTTTTGTATAATTCATTTCCAGGCGAATCGTATAAAACGCTTCGCGCAGTTTTCGTTTCCATGTTTTTTCATGGGCGAGAAAGAGATTGCGGGCATATTGCTGAGTGATGGTACTTGCTCCTTGAACCTTTGCCATTGCTTTAAGATCAGCAAGAGCAGCACCGGCAATTCGTTTATAGTCAAAGCCGTTATGTTCATAAAAGCTTTTATCCTCAATGGCAATGGTGGCATTGATCAGTTCTGGGCTCATGTCCTTCAGTCTTGCCCAATATCGCTTCTCCCCATTATGACTTTCACCGATGACTGTTCCGTCATCAGCCATAATTAAAGAAGATTGAGGCACCGTCAGCGGCGGCGGCCCGAGTACCTTTGCGTAGACTAAAATACCGATCACCAAAAGGATTGAAATCCCGAGCATAATGAGCGCCGCAAAAAATAAGGCACGCAAATATTTAAACGTTTTCCGAAACCGCTGATCCGTCATAATCTCCATTCAAGCCACCCCGCTTTCATCTTTGTATAAATTTCCACTTCTACTAGTATTTAAATAACTTTGTTATTTTAAACATGAAAGTGTTAAAAAGAATGCTTATTCCCGGTAACCATTAAAATAAAAAGTATTAGTTTTCAGGTTTATAGAAGAGAAAGAGGGGTTGGTAGATTTCCACTTCAGGGTAATCGCTTTTTTCGGATGGAAGCCTTAGCCTCATCGCGCTCCCACGCCTGTCGGGACTCAACCTATCCAATTATCCCCCAGGAGTCTCGCGCCCTTCCGTTCCATAGTTTTGTAAAACAGGACAAAACAGTCACTCATAAGATTTTTTTCTCTTGCATTTTCGCTAGAATCAACTATACTTTTTCTGATGTTTGTATTTATGCCTTTAGGGAACTATAAAGGTTGAATCTTTGTTTCCTTTTAGAAGGAAAATACTTTTTTAAAAAGAAAGGGTTGAATAAAATGGGTCTTTGGTTTACTGAGAAACAAACAGATCATTTTGGTATTACAATGAAGGTTAAGCGCACTTTACATACAGAACAGACAGATTTTCAAAAACTAGATATGGTCGAGACAGAAGAATGGGGCAACATGCTTTTACTTGATGATATGGTCATGACTTCTGTGAAAGATGAATTCGTTTACCATGAGATGGTTGCGCATGTTCCATTATTCACACATCCAAATCCAGAAAATATTCTTGTAGTAGGCGGCGGTGACGGCGGCGTTATTCGTGAAGTGCTGAAGCACCCAAGCGTGAAAAAAGCAACACTTGTTGATATCGATGGGAAAGTAATCGAATACTCTAAAAAGTATCTGCCGGAAATTGCAGGCATGCTTGATGATCCTCGTGTGGATGTTCAAGTCGATGATGGCTTTATGCATATTGCCAATAGCGAAAATGAGTATGATGTCATCATGGTTGATTCAACTGAGCCTGTTGGCCCAGCGGTTAACTTATTCACAAAAGGCTTCTATGCAGGCATTTCAAAGGCATTAAAGGAAGACGGAATCTTTGTTGCACAATCAGATAATCCTTGGTTCAAAGCAGATTTAATTCGCGACGTTCAAAAGGATGTTAAAGAAATTTTCCCGATCACACGCCTTTACACGGCAAACATTCCAACATATCCAAGCGGAATGTGGGCATTCACAGTAGGTTCAAAAAAGCATGATCCATTAGAAGTGAGCGAAGAGCGCTTCCATGAGATTGAAACGAAATATTACACGAAGGAGCTTCATAAAGCTGCATTCGTATTGCCTAAATTTGTACAAGATCTAGTGAAATAATAAAAGGAAGCAGGCTCATGCCTGCTTTTATACATAAAGCGAGGGATAAAAGACATGCGTTTTGATGAAGCTTATTCTGGTAATGTGTTTATTAAAAGTCATCCGAATTACGAGGAAAGCGAAGCGGTATTATACGGAATGCCGATGGATTGGACCGTCAGCTATCGCCCAGGTTCACGCTTTGGCCCAGCGCGCATACGCGAGGTATCAATTGGACTTGAAGAATATAGTGCATACCTTGACCGTGAACTAGAGGAAGTAAAATACTTTGATGCAGGCGATATTCCACTTCCATTCGGTAACCCGCAAAAAAGCATTGAGATGATCGAAGAATACGTCGATGGACTTTTAAAAGACGGCAAGTTTCCACTTGGCATCGGCGGTGAGCATCTCGTTTCATGGCCGGTTATTAAGGCAATGTATAAAAAATATCCTGACCTGGCGATTATTCACATGGATGCTCATACTGACCTTCGCGATGATTATGAAGGCGAGCCTTTATCACACTCAACACCGATCAAAAAGGCAGCACAGTTAATCGGCCCTCCAAATGTATACTCCTTTGGCATCCGTTCCGGCATGAAAGAGGAATTTCAATGGGCAAAGGAAGCTGGCATGCACATTTCAAAATTTGAAGTGCTTGAGCCACTAAAAGAAATTCTGCCTAAGCTTGCTGGCCGACCGGTATACGTAACAATCGATATTGACGTGCTCGACCCAGCCCACGCTCCTGGAACAGGAACAGTTGATGCAGGCGGCATCACCTCTCGTGAACTGCTCGCATCGATTCATGAAATTGCCCGTTCTGAAGTAAATGTTGTCGGCGCTGACCTTGTAGAGGTAGCTCCGATTTACGATCACTCAGAACAAACAGCAAATACAGCAAGCAAACTTCTGCGTGAGATGATTCTTGGGTGGATTCAGAAATAAGAAATGAACGGAGACGATGGTCTCCGTTTTTTTGTACTTTAAAGGATTCAGCATTCTAGAACTAATGAAATAAGTGAAAATAGGGTAAAATGCATTATTAGTAGCAATTCTAGGTGGTGAACGAGCCTTTTTTGTACTATACTAAAAAGGTTATCCAAGAAATATAAGCAAAGGAAGTGTAAGAATGGCGAATCTTCCTGCAGAGCAAATGCCGGTAAAAATAAACGTAAAGACGGTTATCCGAGACCGTGGCGAAAAGCAAACCTTCGATCTGACAGCCTTTGGCCGTTTTCATCAAAAAGGAGAAGCACACTTTTTGCAATATGATGAAAACATGGAAGCTGGCACGGCAAAAACGATTATTAAAATGGGCGATCAAGATGGGGTCATTTTAAGAAGCGGCGCTGTCAAAATGCGCTTGCCATTTCGGCTTAACAAGAAAATGAGAGGCAGCTATGAACTGCCATATGGCACTCTTGAGATGTTAACCACAACGAAGAGATTTGACCATACATATAATGAAACAACAAAACAAGGCTCGATTGAGCTTCTATATGAGTTGAAAACACAAGGTGCGAATACAGGCACTTATCATCTAAAGATTACGTTTGAGGAGGATGCAAAGTGAATATAGTCGAACAAGTTCAAAGTAAGTTAAAAGAAGAAATTGAAGCGGCGGTTGTGAAAGCAGGTCTGGCAGAAAAAGAGCAGATTCCCGCTGTTGTTTTAGAAACACCAAAGGAAAAAGCTCATGGGGATTACTCCACAAATATGGCAATGCAGCTTGCGCGTGTGGCCAAAAAAGCACCGCGTGTGATCGCTGAAGAATTAATTAAAGGCTTTGATCAATCGAAGGCTTCTATTAAAAAAATGGAGATTGCGGGTCCTGGTTTTATCAATTTCTACATGGACAATAGTTATCTAACGAATCTCATTCCAACGGTGTTGGAAGCAGGAAGCAGCTATGGGGAAACAGCAACTGGCAATGGTCAGAAGGTTCAAGTCGAGTTCGTTTCTGCAAACCCGACAGGAGATCTGCATCTTGGACATGCCCGCGGTGCAGCAGTAGGTGACTCTCTAAGCAACATCCTGCAAAAAGCAGGCTATGAGGTATCAAGAGAATATTATATTAATGATGCCGGCAACCAAATCAACAACCTGGCACTATCCGTTGAAGCGCGTTACTTCCAGGCTCTGGACTTAGAAAAAGAAATGCCTGCGGATGGATATCACGGCGAAGACATTATTGGCATTGGGAAAATGCTTGCTGAAGAATATGGCGACAAATATGTTGAGGCGGATGAAAAAGAGCGTTTTGACTTCTTCCGCTCATACGGATTGAAATATGAAATGGAAAAGTTAAAGAATGACCTTGAAGATTTCCGTGTTCCATTTGATGTCTGGTATTCAGAAACATCCTTATATCATAATGGAAAAATCGACGTCGCTCTTGATGCGCTAAGAGAGAACGGACATATCTATGAAGAAGACGGTGCAACATGGTTCCGCTCAACTACTTTTGGTGATGATAAAGACCGCGTTTTAATTAAAAATGACGGCTCTTATACGTATTTAACACCAGATATTGCTTATCACAAAGACAAGCTTGAGCGCGGTTTTGAAAAGCTGATTAATATTTGGGGAGCAGACCACCATGGCTATATCCCTCGTATGCAAGCAGCGATCCAGGCATTAGGCTATGATAAAGATGCACTGGAAGTAGAAATCATTCAGCTTGTTCATTTATACAAAAACGGCGAAAAAATGAAAATGAGCAAACGTACAGGTAAGGCTGTTACCATGCGTGATCTGGTAGAAGAAGTTGGATTAGATGCAACTCGTTACTTCTTTGCGATGAGAAGTGCTGATACGCACCTTGATTTTGATTTGGATCTTGCTGTATCACAATCAAATGAAAACCCAGTGTATTATGCGCAATATGCACACGCACGGATCTCAAGCATTCTGCGTCAAGGCAGTGAGCAAGGTTTCGAATTCGATCACCAAGCTGACTTTTCATTAATTGAAGCGGAAAAAGAAATGGACGTATTGAAAAAGATCGGTGAATTCCCGCAAGCCGTTTCAGAGGCAGCGTTAAGACGTACACCGCACAGAATTACCAACTATATTTTTGATTTAGCTTCTACTTTCCACAGCTTCTATAATGCTGAAAAAGTACTGGATGCTGAACATCCGGAAAGAACAAAAGCTAGACTGGCTCTTATTAAAGCCGTCCAAACCACATTAAAAAATGCCCTTGCATTAATCGGCGTTTCTGCACCAGAAAAAATGTAAGTACAGTTTGTCCTCCTGCGAGAGAGCAGGGGGATTTTTTTATGTGCTAAAATAGCGATTTGATAGGAAAGTCGTTCTGTTTGATAGGAAAATCATAATTTTTGATAGGAAAGCTGGAGAATTTGATGGTAAATTGCTCAAATTTGATAGGAAAGCACATATATTTGATAGGAACACGATCCAGACCAAAAAGGAGTAACTTCTGTAATCACTAAAATCCAGGGATTGATCGAAAAAACGGCGTAAATGACGGAAAACAGGTTCGAAATGACCGAAAAGCAAACCAATTTGACCGAAAAACATTGGGAAATGATCGAAAACCTCTGGGAAATGACCGAATGCCAGCTCATTCATGAAATTATCAGCTGATTTGAGCGGTTACAGCTCACCTAATATCGAGAAACCAAAAGTCCAGAATAAATTACCGAAATTCCAAAAATAATAACATATCTAAAGCTGACAAACTTCAACTCCTCTTGTATAAAATCTCTCCATATATTATTTTCATTAAGGGAAATACTATCAAAAATGGATGTTAAACGAGGAGGATTACAATGAAAATTGTTATTTTGGCTACACTTACCGGTTTTTTAGTAGGATTTCTTTTTGCGCTATTAAAGCTGCCGATTCCAGCTCCGCCGGCTTTACCGGGGATTATGGGGATTGTGGGTATTTATTTAGGCTTTAAAGCGTTTGAAGTGATTGCGCCATGGTTTCAGGAATTAATGAAATAGAAAAAGCGGCCCCAGGCCGCTTTTATTTCCATTCTACTGCTCCGCCAGATATTCTTTTTACCCCTCTAATTTTACTGATATCCTCAATAAGCTTTAATACAGCCTGATCTTTTGCTTTCGCTTCAATCATAAAATCAACATCCACATTCAAATTATGAAGTACGCTCAGCAGCGGTTTTAAAAATTCAACATCAACAAAGTCCGCATGGGAGCGGAAGGCTTTTTCATTTTTAGGAGAGGAAATATGGATTTTGGGAGGCTGTCCGGTATGTCCCCAAGTTGCAAAGGTGCGCGGCAGGAACTCTTCTAGCGTCAATTCTCCCAGGTTGGCCATGTGATGATGATAATCAAAGACAAACGGAACGCTTTCTTTTTCACAGGCAAGCAAAGTTTCGTCTGTATTATACGTTTTATCATCGTTCTCCAGCGTCATCTGCTTCTTAATGTGCAGCGGCAGCTCTTTCAGATTTTCATAAAAGCGAACAATGGTTTTTTCCTTGTCTCCATAAGAACCGCCAATGTGAATATTGATATAGCTTTGCTGTGCCAGTCCCATTGCTTCAAACATCCGATAATGATATCCCATATCCTTGACCGCATTGGCTGTTACTTCTTCGCGCGGAGAAGTAAATAGCGTGAACTGATTGGGGTGAAAGCTGACCCGCAATTGATGCTCTTTGACAAGCTGGCCGATTTCTAACCAGCTGTCCCGAAAAGGCGTGGTAAAATCCCACATTACCTCAGGATGTGTAGCCAGCGGAACAATTGAACTGGACATGCGGTATATTTCCAGCTGATGAGCAATATTATAATGCAGCATTCGTTTCGTATTCGCTAAGTTGGCTGCCGTTACGGAAAGTAATTTTTCCTTCCGTTCTTCCTTGCCGAGCTGTGAGTAGCGGGCAAAGGTTAATGCCTTTGAAGGGGAGGAGTCCCATAGGCTAATTGCTGTTGATACATAGCCAAATCGTATTTTCATGTAAAACACCTGCTTTTTCTATACACCTAATGCCATATGTACCATGGCTTCCGCTTCCATTAAAGGAAACTGGCAACACTGCGTGCGATGGTTTCTTTAAATAGGGTAGCTGGATTGAGCGTATTTAGTTCTTTTAACGTTACCCGTTTTGAGTTCGAGATATCCTTCTTCAAGACATCCCTCACCATTTTAATAAATGCTTCGTCAAAAATATAGCAATTGATTTCTTCGTTTAAAAATAAGCTCCTTTTGTCCAGATTGGCAGTTCCAATATCGCATATGCTCTCGTCAACGACCATGACTTTTGCATGGTAAAAACCATGTAAATACTCGTAAACGTATGCACCTTCTTTAATGAGCCTTCGCAGGTGCTGAAAAGAAGCTTCCTTAACAAGTAAATGGTCTGTTTTTTTAGGAACAAGTATGTGAATATCTACGCCCCTCTTCAAGGCATGGCAAAGGTCATCCATCAGTCTTTTGCTTGGAATAAAATAAGGAGTGCCGATGATCACTGAAGATTTAGCATTTCTAATGAAAGCAGAAAAACTTCCTTCCAAATAAACACCATCTGTCGGCATGATCTGATGGCGGATGGGTCCCTTAGGCAATTCGGGAAAATAGATGGAATTGCTTAATAAATTGGTTTTGGTTGCTTTATGCCAATCTTTTAGAAATCCGGCCTGAAGATCTCGGACACCATCATTAGTTATTTTTAAATGATAATCCCGCCACGGTGACAATTTCGGATCGTTGTTCATGTATTCCTTGCCAATATTAAATCCGCCGATATAGCCTGTTTTTCCATCGATAACGGTAATTTTACGATGGTTGCGTGTTTGAGAGGAGTAAAACAAAAAAGGAGGCTTTGGCGCGTTAGCATATGAAAATTGTATTCCTTGGCTCTTCAGCATTGGAACGACGTTCTTGCGAAGAGGAAAGCTGCCGACCCAATCGAGTAACACCCTAATTTCTACTCCTTCTCTCGCTTTGTCACATAAAATGCCAAAAAACTCCTTGCTGATTTCATCATCTTTTACAATATAAAACATCACATGAATATGTTGTTTCGCTGTTCGCATTCCAGTAAAAAGATCCGTGTAGAGTTCAAGACCTGATGTAAATAATTGAATTTCGCTTTCACGTGTAATTGGATCGAACATATCCGTCTTTTTTTTATGTGCTTTTTTACCGAGCTGAAAATCAATAACGATCCAGACGATTAAAACAAGGCAAACCAATAAAATCGTTTGAAGTATAGTCAATAGCATCAGCTCCTTAAGCGTTTCTCTATAGTATCTCCGCAAATAACATTTCTATCATAGATGAATTATTATCGAGAAAATTGTGTTTATGTATTGACTGAATGCTCATTCATTATATATGATAGGACTAAGTATAAATTCAGAAAATTAGATATTTAACTGAAAATAGGAAGGAGATTATCATGAACGGTTTGCTTTGGCTCAATCTGATTGCATTTGTTTTTGTAACCGCTTACGCAATAGGGTTGTTTGTGTATGTCATTAGAACAAGGATACAGTATATCAAGCTTGGGAAAAAGGTGGAGTTTGACAACAATATTAAAGAGCGAATGAACAAAATTTGGGTCAATGTGTTTGGTCAGAAGAAATTACTGAAGGATAAGAAAAGCGGCATCATCCATGTCATGTTTTTCTATGGATTTATTCTTGTCCAATTCGGAGCCATTGATTTCATTATAAAAGGAATTAAACCTGGTGCACATTTGCCGCTTGGACCGCTATATCCAGGTTTTACGTTTTTCCAGGAAATCGTGACATTCATGATCCTCATTGCGGTTGTATGGGCATTTTACCGCAGATACATTGAAAAACTCGTTCGTTTAAAAAGAGGATTAAAATCTGGTTTAGTATTAATTTTTATAGGCGGATTAATGCTTTCAGTGCTATTGGGAAATGGGATGAGTTTAATCTGGCATGGACATGATCCAGTCTGGACAGAACCAATCGCATCTCTATTTGCCATCGCATTCTCATGGATAGGTGAGACAGCTTCCATTGCAGTTTTCTATGCGGCCTGGTGGATGCATTTGTTATTCTTGCTCGCATTCCTTGTATATGTGCCGCAATCAAAGCATGCTCATTTAATTGCTGGTCCTGCCAATGTTTATTTTAACCGTCTTGAAAACCCTGGCAAGCTGCAGAAGATTGATTTTGAAGATGAATCACAAGAGAGCTTTGGTGTTGGGAAAATTGAAGACTTTACACAGCATCAGATGATTGACTTCTATGCATGTGTAGAATGCGGACGCTGTACGAATATGTGTCCGGCCACAGGAACAGGGAAAATGCTGTCACCGATGGATCTCATTTTGAAGCTGCGTGATCATCTGACAAATCACGGTGCAGCGGTTACACAGAAGCAGCCATGGGTGCCAACATTCGCATTTTCGAATACGAAAGGAAATCAGCTTGCACTTGCTGCTGCAGGACAAGGAGCAGAAGAAGCGGCTGCCGGCCTTGCATATAGCCCGAGCCTAATTGGCGAGGTTATTACAGAGGAAGAAATCTGGGCGTGTACAACATGCCGCAACTGTGAGGATCAATGTCCGGTAATGAATGAGCACGTGGATAAGATCATCGATTTAAGACGTTATTTAGTATTAACTGAAGGAAAAATGGACGCAGATGCACAGCGGGCCATGACGAATATCGAACGTCAGGGCAATCCTTGGGGACTGAACCGCAAGGAAAAAGAAGACTGGAGAGAAGCACGTGAGGATGTACATGTGCCAACAGTCAAGGAAATGAAAAAAGCAGGCGAAGAGTTTGAGTATTTATTCTGGGTTGGATCCATGGGTTCTTATGACAACCGCAGTCAAAAAATTGCGCTGTCATTTGCGAAGCTTTTAAACGAAGCCGGCGTCAAATTTGCCATTCTCGGCAATAAGGAAAAGAACTCTGGAGATACACCAAGAAGACTTGGGAATGAGTTTCTATTCCAAGAGATGGCAGTGAAAAATATAGAGGAATTTGAGAAAAACGAAGTGAAAAAAATTGTTACAATTGATCCGCATGCCTATAACATTTTTAAAAATGAATATCCAGATTTCGGTTTACAGGCAGAGGTTTATCACCATACAGAACTGCTGGCAAAACTTGTGGAAGAGGGAAGGCTGCAGCCAATCTTTGAGGTGAATGAGACCATTACCTTCCATGATTCCTGCTACTTAGGACGATATAACGAGGTATACGATCCGCCGCGTGAGATCTTAAAGGCAATCCCTGGTGTTAAGCTCATTGAAATGGAAAGAAATCGTGATACCGGCATGTGCTGCGGTGCAGGAGGAGGTTTGATGTGGATGGAAGAAGAAACAGGCCATCGCGTCAACGTTGCTCGTACCGAACAAGCACTGGCCGTGAACCCTTCAGTCATCAGCTCAGGGTGTCCGTATTGCTTAACGATGCTGTCTGACGGCACAAAAGCGAAGGAAGTAGAAGAGCAGGTACACACATATGATGTGGCTGAAATTCTGGAGAAAGCTGTTGTTGGAGAAAAAGAGGAGCTTGCTTCTTAAAAAAATATATACAGAGATCCAGCTAAGATAAATTACTCTTTGCTGGATCTAACTTTAGTTTTATACAGAAACACAAATTCAAGCCTATTTTATATCTGATAGTACAAGCACCCTGTCCACACCTTCTTGTTGGCATATTATGCCATAAAGGAGGTGAAGATTATGTGTTTATGCAATTGGTTAAACCCAAAAGATCATTGTAAAGACTGTGCTTGTAAGCTATTAAAAAAATCAGGACCAGGCTGGTACCGTATTCTTCTAAAAGGGAACGAATTCCTGACTGTAGGGCAAAATCAAGAATTCTGGTTTTCGGGCGTAATTGACAAAAATGGCTGTGCTTTATTTTATTACTGGCTGCCGGCTGATTACACATATGAACTGCACGAGCTTATCTTAGACTGCGACTGCATTTGCGGTTTCAGCAAAGTAGTGCCAAACCCGCCGCCACCACCACCTGGAGATTGCGGATGTGAAACATCTAACCAAGCAGGTAATAACTTCAATATTAACAGAGGAAATGGTGCTAACAACACAACAGTAAGTATTAATGGAATATTATTACCCAGCAATGATCATGGGCGAGTTAGGTATAATGGCCACACATGTGAGAATTGTTTCGACGATAATGAGTTCACGTTTACCTATTTTGGTGCAGATGGCGTACCGCCATTTACGTTTACAGCGGTCACTTTTGATGTTCCGCACTGTCCGACTGGTGAAGTAGTCATTACTGGTCAAGGAGTAACAAATAATCCTCAATTGTTTGGAAATGCGCCGACGTATATCTTACGGTTAAATGGTGTTATGAATAACAAGAGCATCTCATTAACAATTAATGGCACCAACACATTTACAGCTTCTACAACACAGCTTGGAAATGGTGAATTGGTGGTAAGTAATTGTCCTTGATGATTAAAGACGCCTAAGCATTTAATACAAGCAGATTCTTAGGACAATTCAGATGGAAATGGGAACATGACCAATACGTTTTCTTAGCACGCCGTTACGGCGTGCTTTTATCATTCAGGGGATTTCTAACAGCAAGGGATCATTAATGACTATCTATTTGAATAAAACTAACTATTTTTAAGAAAATTAAGTAAAGTATTTCAATTCTAATAACTTTTAAGGTAAAATAGAATAAAATTAAAGCGCTTTCAAAAAGTGAACTATTAACATCCCGAAAAGGCAA
Organism: Bacillus mesophilum; assembly: GCF_008923265.1. Classification (NCBI taxonomy): domain Bacteria; kingdom Bacillati; phylum Bacillota; class Bacilli; order Caryophanales; family Bacillaceae; genus Bacillus; species Bacillus mesophilum. The sequence goes on from NZ_WBOT01000003.1 coordinate 105,144, forward strand.
TAAACATCCTTTTTATCAGATGCATTTTTACAGCTGAAAATTGAGTGAGCGTTCAGTCATTATATGAATTCCGGTGAATTAGCTAAAATCAAATAAAAAAGGAGCGAACAAACATGGGGAAAACTGTTATTTTAGCAGGAGTTAGAACACCTTTAGGAAAGTTTGCTGGAGGTTTAAGCAGTTTAACAGCATCAGATTTAGGGGGCGCTGCGATCAGGGAGGCTCTGAAACGGGCAGATGTGAGTCCAGCGGATGTCGGTGAAGTGATTCTTGGAACGGTGCTTCAAGGAGGACAGGGGCAGATTCCTTCCCGCCAGGCTGCCAGAAAAGCCGGATTGCCTTGGGATGTCAAGACGGAAACCATTAACAAGGTGTGTGCATCAGGTATGAGAAGTGTGACACTCGGCGATCAGATCATTCGTGCTGGAGATGAAGAGGTTATTGTAGCTGGCGGAATGGAGTCCATGAGCAATGCGCCATACCTCCTGGCAAAAGCGAGATGGGGATTGCGGATGGGGGATGGAACTGTTCAGGATTCAATGATTAGTGACGGACTTAGCTGCAGTTTTACAGGTGCACATATGGGCACGTATGGAAATAGTACAGCGGAAGAATTGGAAATCAGCCGTGAAGAGCAGGATCAGTGGGCTTTAAGAAGCCATGAGCGTGCGATAGAAGCGATATCATCAGGAAAACTTGCCGAAGAGATCGTTTCCGTTGAGGTACCGCAGCGCAAAGGCGAACCGGTTATGGTGGCAGAGGATGAATCGCCACGAAAGGATACTTCACTTGAACGGCTGTCTAAGCTTGGATCTGCGTTTGGTCACGGAGGCACGATTACTGCCGGAAATGCACCGGGAGTCAATGATGGAGCTGCCGCTTTAGTGCTCATGAGCGAAGAACGAGCACAAAAGGAAGGGAAAAAAATCGGCGCATACATTCTTGGACATACAGCATTGGCTGTTGAAGCAAAGGATTTTCCGCAAACACCAGGACTTGTCATCAATCAATTGCTTCAAAAGACAGGGCATAGACTGGAAGATATTGATCTGTTTGAAATTAACGAGGCTTTTGCAGCTGTAGCGTTGGCGAGCAAGAAGATAGCAGGATTGGATGAAAATAAAGTTAATGTAAACGGCGGAGCTGTTGCACTTGGGCATCCGATTGGTGCGAGCGGGACGAGAATTATTTTAACACTCATGCATGAACTGCAGAGAAGAGGCGGCGGCATCGGAATCGCAGCCATTTGCAGCGGCGGCGGTCAAGGAGATGCCATCATGATTGAAGTTCCAAAATCGTAAAGGTGGGGGAGTAAAGATGAAGATTGAAAAAATTATGGTCATTGGTGCAGGGCAAATGGGCTCAGGTATCGCACAGGTGTGCGCTGCAGCTGGCTACGAGGTCATTCTAAATGATTTAACCGACGATCACCTTGACCGCGGCATGACAGGAATACAAAAGAACTTATCTCGGCAGGTCAGCAAAGGAAAGCTGGCCGAAGAAGAATTGAACACCACTTTAAACAAACTTACCGTGTCTACAGATATTGCAGATGCCAAGGAATGTGACCTGATTATTGAAGCGGCTGTTGAAAATATGGAAATTAAGTCGCGCATTTTTAAACAGCTGGATGAATGGGCACCAACACATGCCATTTTAGCGAGCAATACATCCTCTTTGCCGATTACAGAAATTGCAGCCAGTACAAATCGCCCAGAGAAGGTCATTGGCATGCATTTCATGAATCCGGTTCCGGTCATGAAGCTGGTTGAAATTATCCGCGGATTGGCGACAGCTGACGAAGTATATGAAGAGATTGAAGCCGTAACACACAGGCTGAAAAAAGTGCCGGTTGAAGTAAATGACTTTCCTGGGTTCGTTTCAAATCGTGTGCTTATGCCGATGATTAATGAAGCCATTTTTACACTGTATGAGGGAGTCGCTGAAAAAGAAGCAATTGATGAGGTGATGAAGCTCGGCATGAATCATCCGATGGGACCGCTCACACTTGCTGATTTTATCGGCTTAGATACTTGCCTTTATATTATGGAAACGCTTCATGAAGGGTTTGGTGACGATAAATACCGGCCGTGTCCGCTGCTGAGAAAATATGTGAAGGCAGGCTGGCTCGGCAAAAAAACGGGCCGCGGCTTTTATGAATACAATTAATTCAATGTGAGCATCTGGGAGGAACAAATGATGGATTTAAGATTCTCTGAAGAGCAGGAAATGATGAGGGTGATGGTGCGTGACTTTGCGCAAAAGGAAATTGCCCCTTTTGTTGAACAAATGGAAAGCGGTGTCTTTCCTCGCGATATCCTTAATAAAATGGGTGAGTTAGGCTTAATGGGCATCCCAATTCCTGAAAAATACGGCGGTTCAGGGATGGATTTTGTTTCATACATTACTGCGATTCATGAAATTTCTAAGGTGAGCGCAACGGTAGGAGTGATTTTATCTGTCCACACTTCCGTAGGAACGAATCCGATCCTTTATTTTGGAACAGAAGAGCAAAAGCAGAAATATGTCACCAAGCTCGCATCCGGACAATATTTAGGTGCGTTCTGCCTGACAGAGCCAAACGCAGGCTCTGATGCTGCGGCTTTAAAATCAAAAGCCATTCGTAACGGAGATCATTATATTGTAAATGGTTCGAAAGTTTTTATAACAAACGGCGGCGAAGCGGATGTTTATATTGTTTTTGCTTCTACTAATCCTGCACTCGGGAGTAAGGGCATTTCGGCTTTTATTGTTGAAAAAAATACTCCTGGTTTTGTAATTGGCAAAGATGAGAAAAAGATGGGGCTGCATGGCTCAAGGACTGTTCAAATAAGCTTTGAAGATATGAAAGTGCCAGTGGAAAATCTGCTCGGGCAAGAAGGAGAAGGATTTAAGATCGCTCTTGCCAACCTTGATGCAGGGCGTATTGGAATTGCTGCGCAATCGCTTGGCATTGCAGAGGCCGCTTTGGAAGCAGCCACCGCTTATGCTACCCAGAGGCAGCAATTTGGCAAGCCAATCGCTACTCAGCAGGGAATTGGTTTCAAGCTCGCCGATATGTCAACGGGTGTTGAAGCATCTAAACTATTAATCTATCGTGCTGCACAGATGCGCCAATATGGAGAGAAATGCGGGAAAGAAGCGTCCATGGCAAAGCTGTTTTCATCAAAAACAGCGATGGAAGTGACGACAGAGGCCATCCAAGTTTTTGGAGGCTATGGCTATACAGAGGACTATCCTGTCGAACGTTATTTCCGGGATGCCAAAATTACAGAAATATATGAAGGTACTAGTGAGATTCAGCGGATTGTGATCAGCAAAAACCTTTAGTGAATGAAGAAGGCAGGGGAGAAAATGAATTTCAAATTATCAGAAGAGCATGAGATGATTCGGAAAATGGTCCGTGATTTTGCCCGCAATGAAGTGGCTCCTACCGCTGCTGAGCGTGATGAAGAGGAGCGCTTTGATCGTGAGATTTTCGATAAGATGGCTGAGCTCGGATTAACAGGAATTCCTTGGCCGGAAGAGTATGGCGGAATTGGCAGTGATTATTTAGCCTACTGTATTGCAGTCGAGGAATTATCTCGAGTATGCGCCTCTACTGGCGTGACACTGTCCGCGCACACGTCGCTTGCTGGCTGGCCTATTTATACATTTGGAAATGAAGAACAAAAGCAAAAGTACTTAAAGCCTATGGCGCTGGGGGAAAAAATTGGCGCCTACGGATTAACAGAGCCTGGAAGCGGATCAGATGCAGGCGGCATGAAAACGACGGCCCGTTTAGAAGGCGATCATTATATTCTAAATGGTTCAAAGATCTTTATTACAAATGGCGGAATTGCTGATATTTATGTGGTGTTTGCACTAACAAGCCCCGAGGAAAAACAGAGGGGAACAACTGCATTCATTGTAGAAGCTGATTTTGAAGGGTTTTCTGTGGGCAAAAAAGAGAAGAAATTAGGCATACGCTCTTCTCCGACAACTGAAATTATGTTTGAAGACTGCAAAGTGCCTATTGAGAATGTGTTAGGAAAAGTGGGAGAAGGCTTTAAAATTGCGATGAAAACCCTCGACGGAGGAAGAAATGGCATAGCAGCACAAGCGGTCGGCATTGCACAAGGTGCGCTTGATGCCGCTAGTGATTACGCCAAGGAACGTCATCAATTCGGGAAGCCAATTGCAGCCCAGCAAGGCATCGGCTTTAAGCTGGCTGACATGGCAACAGGCATTGAGGCAGCTAGACTGCTGACCTACCAGGCTGCATGGCTAGAATCCGCTGGTCTCCCATATGGCAAAGAATCTGCTATGTCCAAACTATTCGCAGGAGACACGGCCATGAAAGTGACAACAGAAGCAGTCCAGATCTTCGGAGGCTATGGCTACACCAAAGACTATCCAGCAGAACGCTACATGCGCGACGCCAAAATCACCCAAATCTATGAAGGCACCCAAGAAATCCAGCGCCTCGTCATCTCAAGAATGCTCACCCAATCCTGATAAACTTATGGAACAGTCTTTATTAAGGTTCAACAAAAGTAGTGGTGTTACAGCCAAGATTTTATCCTACACAACTAATTAGCAATGGATGAAATAAAAGGTGTTGATAAAATGAAAAAAAGACAGGTGCAGGCTTCCGTAAAAGATGAACGTCTTGTTAAAAAACGGCGTGATCAGATGATTAAAGGCGCTGTTACACTTTTTATCCAGAAAGGATTTCATCGGACAACAACACGGGAAATTGCAAAGGCGGCTGGATTTAGCATTGGCACTTTATATGAATACATTCGCACAAAAGAGGATGTCCTCTATCTTGTCTGCGACAGCATATATGATCAAGTGCGAGAGAGGCTGTATGAAGGACTGGATACTAAAAAAGGGACAATTGAAAGTCTAAAGCAAGGAATTTCTGATTATTTCAAAGTAGTGGATGAAATGCAGGATGAAGTACTGGTCATGTATCAGGAAGTGAAGTCCTTATCTAAAGATGCCTTGCCATATGTTTTGAAAAAAGAGCTTGAGATGGTTGCTATGTTTGAGCATGTGGTTACGCTCTGTGTGGAGAACGGGGAACTGGATCTGGCTATGGAAGAAGTAAAGATGATCGCTCATAACATTTTCGTTCAAGGACAAATGTGGGCTTTCCGCCGTTGGACACTGCAAAAAATGTATAGCTTAGAGCAATATATTCAGCTGCAGACCGAGCTGCTTTTTCAAGGCATCCAAGGAAGTGCCTCGGCTGTGGAGTTTCAGCCAGATAGTAGGTCACAAAAGTAATAGTAGTTAAATATTATGATAATTTAAAAGGTCTGCACTAGTCTATCGCAGACCTTTTCTACTTAGTAGTGACTTTTCTGACATTAATATTATACAATGGCATACAATATCCTTTATAATAAAATTGATTGTATTCTGGCTTGAACTTCACAGATATTGATATTCAGGATGTGAGTAATTGAGACGGATTATTTGGTTTAGCGCGATTTCATGTTTTATCATATTCTTTTATCTATTATATCAATGGCAGCTTGGCGCCATTCCATTCTTTATGTTAGCGATCTACTTTAGCCGGCTTGCATATAAACAAATGAAAGAGACAGGCGGAAATAGATGATCCTATCCTGCCCTGTCTTGCTTTCATGCGCTGTAAATCTTCCGAACGGTCAGCAGACCAAAACTTGAAAGCACTCCTTTTAGACTCTGTTTTTATATGCAAATTGGCCGCTGTAAAAATAACAGCTTTTGGCTGATTTGTGTTTTTTTGTCGTCTAAAAAAGAATAATCCTAAAAGATATAACTAGCATAAACCCTTGAAATTTGTTTATAATGAAGAATATGCCTTCACTGCCTATAAATGCAGTGGATAAAAGGGTTTACTGATATGATTAATCGGCTTGCATAAAGCCTTACATAGTGAAAGGACGTGCGAAGATGGCTTTACAGGGATTCACAAAAGAAGATTTGCAGGAAATGTCTTTAATTGAAATCGCATATGAAATTTTAAAAGGAAAGAAAGAACCTGCTGCATTCAATGATATTATGAATGAAGTGAAGGATCTTTTAGAAATGACGGATGAGCAAGTGAGAGCGAAAATCTCACAATTTTATACGGATATGAATATTGATGGCCGCTTTATTGGCCTTGGAGATAATCGCTGGGGACTTCGTACATGGTATCCTGTTGATCAGTATGAAGAGGAAGTTGTTACAGTCATTAAGCCTAAAAAGAAAAAGGCGAAGAAAACGGCTGATGATGATCTTGAACTGGAAGATTATGACGAGCTTGATGAAGAAGAAATCGATTACGACGACATTGAAGATTACGATGATATTGATGAAGATGACGATGAAGACGATGATCTTCTTGATGATGATCTTGATGAGTTTGAAGAAGAAGACGACGATCTAATCGAAGATATTGATGAAGAAGACGATGAAGATGACCTCGACGAAGACCTGGATGAAGATGAGGACGAAGAGGATTTATAATCTTGACTTTTTTATATAAGGCTTGTAGAATCATTTTTGGGCTCCTTAAAAAAGGAACGATAAATGATACGCTTACAGCGCTCCCTTACTTGAAAAATAGTAAGTGGAGCGCTTTTTGTTTTTTCTGCGGAAGTGTCCAATTCATTTTTAAGGTATGGCTGGAGATGAGTGAGGTACATGACCACGCGTAAACACATGCAGATCGGGGCAGTAAAATCTATAAAAGTCATCTCCCTCTAAAAGCAACAAAGTTTACAAAAACAGCCTTAAAGAAAGAAAAAATTGCACAAACTGTATTGAAGGGGGAATAGTAAATGACAAAATATATTTTTGTTACAGGCGGTGTTGTATCGTCATTAGGAAAGGGAATTGTAGCTGCTTCACTTGGCCGTCTATTAAAAAATAGGGGCATGAGCGTTACCATTCAAAAGTTTGATCCATACATTAATGTTGACCCGGGAACGATGAGTCCATATCAGCACGGAGAAGTATATGTAACAGGTGATGGAGCGGAAACAGATCTGGATTTAGGACACTATGAGCGTTTTGTAGATATCAATTTAACAAAGTACAGCTCTGTTACTACAGGGAAAATTTATTCCACTGTAATAAGAAAAGAGAGACGTGGAGATTACAATGGCGGCACTGTACAGGTAATTCCGCACATTACAAATGAAATTAAGGATAAAGTGTTCCGCGCTGGTCATGAAACAAATTCAGATGTAGTGATCACTGAAATCGGCGGAACGGTAGGAGATATTGAGTCTCTTCCTTTCCTTGAAGCGATTCGCCAAATTAAGAGCGATATCGGCCGTGATAACGTGATGTATATTCACTGTACGCTTGTTCCTTATATTAAAGCTGCTGGTGAAATGAAAACAAAACCTACACAGCATAGTGTTAAGGAACTAAGAAGCCTTGGCATTCAGCCGAATGTAGTAGTTGTCAGAACAGAAATGCCAATTTCCCAAGAAATGAAGGACAAGCTTGCATTATTCTGTGATATTGATAAAGAGGCAGTTATTGAGTGCCAGGATGCGGAAACATTATATTCAGTACCGCTGGCATTGCAGGAACAAAATCTTGATCAAATCGCCTGTCAGCACCTTAAGCTTGATTGTAAGGAAGCAGATATGACTGAATGGAAGCAATTGGTTGATAAAGTTCTGCATTTATCGAAGAAAACAAAGATTGCACTTGTTGGAAAGTATGTTGAACTGCAGGATGCGTATATTTCCGTTGTTGAAGCATTAAAGCATGCAGGTTACGCTCATGATGCAGATATTGATGTAAAGTGGATTAACTCAGAGAATGTAACAGCTGAAAATGTTTCTGAGCTTTTAAGTGATGCTGACGGTATTTTGGTGCCAGGCGGATTTGGAGATCGGGGAATTGAAGGGAAGATTCTTGCGATTCAATATGCCCGTGAACAAAAGAAACCATTCTTAGGCATTTGTCTTGGCATGCAGCTGGCATCCATTGAGTTTGCCCGTAACGTCTTAGGACTTGATGGAGCTCATTCTGCTGAGATTAACCCAGATACGAAACACCCAATTATTGATTTATTGCCAGAACAGAAAGATATTGAAGATCTTGGCGGTACACTGCGTCTTGGTCTGCAGGCATGTAAGCTTGTGGAAGATACGCTTGCTTTTGATGCATATCAGGATGAAGTTGTTTATGAGCGTCATCGCCACCGTTATGAATTTAACAATCATTATCGTCAAGATATGGAAAAGGCAGGATTTGTCTTCTCTGGTACTAGTCCAGACGGAAGACTTGTAGAAATCATTGAAGTAAAAGATCACCCTTGGTTTGTTGCTTCACAATTCCACCCAGAATTCATTTCAAGACCAACACGCCCGCAGCCGCTATTCCGCGACTTTATAGGTGCGTCACTTAAACAAGGTGAATAATATTAAAAAGCGGAGAAAACATTGTGTTTTCTCCGCTTTTTTCTCTAATAAAAGGAATAAATTAATAATCCGCCATGATTTCATCTAAAGTAAATTTAATGCCATGATAGGCAAATAAAGCAGCAATAGCGGATGGAAAACCAAAACGGTTCCCAACATCATCCGGCAGAAGTCCTTTTGTCAGCTTTAGCGATATGCAGACATCTGCAAGAGCCTCAAGCGTTTCTCCTGCATCACTCTTGCTATTAGCACAAATCGCAACAAAAGGAATATACCGATCAGATAGTGCCCGTCCAAGCTTTAGAGCTTCTTCGTCATTTCCGCTTCGCGCAGCGATTAAAAAGCGATCAGTATCATGGATCTCGCTAAGCGGCATCTCCTCGCTCCAGATTTTAGCATTCTGCAGCGGCTCTGCCCCTTCTGTCGCCTCATAAGCAATAGCCTTCATTTCGTGTGTGCTATATATATAGATGGTACCTGCTCCTGCAGCCGCTTGAGCCAGCAGCCGTGCACCGTCTTCAATGGTCTCAGATTCTTTTTCCTGCAGGGTGTTAAAGACACCTGTCAGCTGTGTAGAAAACATTTTTAACAAACGAATTTCCTCCTTCTTAAGCATGTATGAATTTTAATTATAGTAAAACAAGTGGAAAAGGTGAAATTAAAAACGCGAAATTAAGAATAAGGCAGGAATTATCATTGGGTAAGGAGAATTTTACAAGATGAGACTGGGCGAAAGCTACATTTTTACATAGTATTTACAAGCTCTTCGAAAAAATATAATCAATGAGGTGGCTATTTTGAAAGGGAAGATATTAATTGTCGATGACCAGTTTGGCATCCGTATATTGCTGAACGAAGTATTGCAGAAAGAAGGCTACGAAACATTTCAAGCTGCTAATGGAGTTCAAGCTCTTGATATTGTCGCAAAGCATACACCGGACCTGGTCCTATTAGATATGAAGATCCCCGGGATGGATGGGATTGAAATTTTAAAAAGAATGCGCGTCGATAACAAAGAAATCCGCGTCATTATTATGACAGCGTATGGCGAATTAGATATGATTCAAGAAGCAAAAGATCTAGGTGCTTTAACACATTTTGCCAAACCGTTTGATATTGATGACATTAGAGCTGCCGTTAAAAAGTACTTGCCTGTCCCGCAATAAGCATGATTTTCCAATGGTAGCGCTTGCTTTATGACAGTTTATAAAATTGCAATGGAATAATAGCAATTCCTTGTCCATTTTGGTATGATACAAATGAATTCCATAGGTCGCTTCAGGTTTCTCTGCTACATAATCAGCAGCATGATAGGGTAAACTTAAATGCAGACAACCTGTATCAACAAGCGATCATTATTAAGGAGGAAGTATAATGCCTTTAGTTTCTATGACTGACATGCTGAATAAAGCAAAAGCAGAAGGTTATGCAGTAGGTCAATTTAATTTAAACAACCTTGAGTTTACTCAAGCGATTCTTCAAGCAGCAGAAGAAGAAAAATCTCCTGTTATCTTAGGAGTATCAGAAGGTGCAGCTCGTTATATGGGCGGCTTCAAAACAGTTGTAAAAATGGTAGAAGGACTTCTTGAAGATTATAAAATCACTGTCCCAGTTGCCATTCATTTAGATCACGGTTCAAGCTTCGACAAATGTAAAGAAGCAATTGATGCTGGTTTCACATCTGTTATGATCGATGCTTCACACCACCCATTTGAAGAAAATGTTGAAACAACTACTAAAGTTGTTGAATATGCTAATTCAAAAGGTGTTTCTGTAGAAGCTGAGCTTGGAACAGTAGGCGGACAGGAAGATGATGTCGTTGCTGAAGGCGTTATTTATGCTGATGCTAAAGAATGTGACGAGCTTGTAAAACGCACAGGCATTGATTGCCTTGCTCCAGCATTAGGATCTGTTCACGGTCCTTACAAGGGTGAACCAAACCTAGGATTTGTAGAGATGGAAGAGATTGGGAACCTGACTGGTGTGCCACTTGTACTTCATGGCGGAACTGGAATTCCAACTAACGATATCAAAAAATCAATTTCTCTAGGTACTGCAAAAATCAACGTAAATACAGAAAACCAAATTGCATCTGCAAAACGCGTTCGCGAAGTACTTGCAGCGGATAGTGAAGTATATGATCCGCGCAAATACTTAGGACCTGCACGTGAGGCGATTAAAGAAACAGTTATCGGCAAAATGCGTGAATTTGGTTCATCTGCAAAAGCATAATTGAACGTGAAAAGGAACCGCCTTTACCAAAAGGCGGTTTCCCTTCATTATAAAAAGGTAATCTTCCTTAATGTTTACTAGTTTAGAACAGATATATTCCCCTGGTTCTTCTTTCTTAGCCTCTTGATCATTATTGATTCTTTCATTGACATACATAAGAGATTAAAAGTGAGACTGGGATAGTTTTGAAACTCAACGATTTTTGTTCATAAAAATGGTACGGTTTGAAAATAGGGAGGAATTAAAATGAAATTTTTCATTGATACAGCTAATATGGAAGAAATTAAAGAAGCACACGCTTTAGGGATTATAGCAGGGGTAACAACAAACCCATCACTTGTTGCAAAAGAAAAAGACGTATCCTTTCATGATCGCTTAAAGGAAATTACAGAGCTGGTAGACGGGTCGGTAAGTGCCGAAGTTATCGCTCTTGATGCAGAAGGCATGATTAAAGAAGGAAAAGAGCTTGCCGCAATTGCTCCAAATATCACAATTAAAGTACCAATGACACCAGAAGGACTAAAAGCAGTCCATGTTTTTACAAAAGAAGGCATTAAAACAAACGTTACGCTTATTTTCAGTGCTAATCAAGCATTACTTGCTGCCAGAGCAGGTGCTACATATGTTTCCCCATTCCTTGGAAGATTAGATGATATCGGTCATAATGGTCTTGATATAGTTTCAACCATTGCTGAGATTTTTGCCATCCATGATATTGACACTGAAATTATTGCAGCTTCTATTAGACATCCTCAGCATGTAACGGACGCGGCTTTGCGGGGAGCGCATATTGCCACGATTCCATACAAAGTAATTCAGCAGCTTTTCAAACATCCATTAACAGACAAAGGCATTGAAGCCTTCCTAGCAGACTGGAACTCTCGGTCTTAATTAAACGATTTTCATATTTTCATCGTTTTTGTCAGCATTTGGACAAAACTTTTCTCAACAGCTTAAAAATGCGGTAGTTGATGACATAAAAAAGTTTTAATTATAGATAACAATTAACTCGCTATTCAAAATATAACCACTTTTTTTATATCAGTATATGACTGGTAAATTTTCGTGTAAACTGTAGTGTAAGGATAGGCCGGATTCAGATGGTGTTATCAAAAATTATGGATTAGACGAGGACATGCCTGTCCGCAGGAAAGACTGCAATTGCAACTATTGCATTGACATACCAGGCAAAAGAAGGGAGATCATAATGGAAAAGCTTATGATTGCAGGCGGCAGTCCATTAAAAGGGACGGTCAGAATCAGCGGTGCAAAAAACAGCGCCGTCGCCTTAATACCCGCAACGATATTAGCAGAGTCGCCTGTGACGATTGAAGGTTTGCCGGATATTTCTGATGTTCAGATTTTAAAAGGACTTCTTGAAGAAATTGGCGGGGTAGTCAGTTTCGAGAATAATGATATGACTGTTGATCCATCTTCAATGATTTCCATGCCTTTGCCAAATGGGAAGGTAAAAAAATTACGGGCTTCCTATTATTTAATGGGTGCGATGCTCGGCCGTTTTAAAAAGGCCGTGATTGGCTTGCCCGGAGGATGCCATCTCGGTCCTCGCCCAATTGATCAGCATATCAAAGGATTTGAAGCATTAGGTGCACATGTGACCAACGAGCAGGGTGCGATCTATTTGCGGGCAGATGAACTGCGCGGTGCAAGAATCTATTTGGACGTAGTAAGTGTAGGAGCGACTATTAATATTATGCTTGCTGCTGTTCGGGCTAAGGGAAGAACGATTATTGAAAACGCAGCAAAAGAGCCTGAAATTATTGATGTAGCCACACTTTTAACCAATATGGGTGCTAAAATTAAGGGAGCAGGAACAGATGTCATTCGCATCGATGGTGTGGATAGCCTTGATGGCTGCAGACATACAATTATTCCTGACCGTATTGAAGCAGGGACCTATATGATTCTTGGTGCAGCAGCTGGAGATGGTGTGCTGATAGACAATGTGATTCCTCATCACCTAGAATCTTTGATCGCAAAACTCAGAGAAATGGGCGTTCAGATTGAAGCAAACGATGATCAGGTATTTGTGGGGCCGGCAGACAAAATGAAAGCGGTTGATATAAAAACGCTTGTATACCCCGGTTTTCCAACAGACCTCCAGCAGCCATTTACGTCGCTTTTAACAGCAGCTGAAGGAACAAGCATGGTGACAGATACGATCTATGGCGCTCGTTTTAAGCATATTGATGAACTAAGAAGAATGAATGCCAATATAAAGGTAGAAGGACGCTCAGCCATCATAAATGGCACAGTTAAGCTGCAGGGAGCAAAAGTGAAGGCAAGTGACCTTAGAGCAGGTGCATCTCTTGTCATAGCCGGACTTATGGCTGAAGGTGTTACAGAGGTAACCGGACTAGAGCATATCGACCGCGGATATAGTCATCTGGTGGACAAGCTTTGCGGTCTTGGTGCGACCATCTGGCGCGAGAAGCTGACGAAAGAAGAGATTGAGCAATTAAATAATGCGTAAATAATAGAGAGAAATGTCGTTATCTGGGGAGGAACAACGGATGGAAAGAAGCTTATCAATGGAACTTGTCCGAGTAACTGAAGGAGCTGCGCTTGCTTCAGCACGCTGGATGGGCAGAGGTAAAAAGGATGAAGCCGATGATGCTGCTACATCTGCAATGAGAGACGTTTTTGACACCGTACCTATGAAGGGGACGGTTGTCATTGGAGAGGGCGAAATGGATGAAGCCCCAATGCTTTATATTGGTGAGAAGCTTGGAACTGGCTATGGTCCGCGTGTAGATGTTGCAGTAGATCCGTTGGAAGGAACTAATATTGTCGCCTCTGGCGGCTGGAATGCTCTTGCCGTTTTAGCAGTAGCAGATCATGGGAATTTGCTTCATGCACCTGATATGTATATGGATAAAATTGCGGTTGGTCCTGAAGCGGTTGGCCAAATAGATATTAATGCATCTGTTTTAGATAACTTAAAGGCTGTTGCCAAGGCAAAAAATAAAGATATCGAGGACGTTGTGGCAACGGTTTTAAACAGAGAGCGTCATGCTCATATTATTAACGAGCTTCGCGAAGCTGGTGCAAGAATAAAGCTAATCAATGATGGAGATGTGGCTGGAGCCATTAATACTGCATTTGATCATACGGGTGTTGATATATTATTCGGATCAGGCGGAGCGCCAGAAGGTGTTTTAGCAGCAGTGGCCCTAAAAAGCTTAGGCGGTGAAATTCAAGGGAAATTGCTTCCTCAAAATGATGCTGAATTAGAACGCTGTTTAAAAATGGGTCTCGATGTGAATAATGTACTTTTAATGGAAGACCTCGTAAAAGGAGATGACGCCATTTTTGCTGCTACAGGTGTAACAGATGGCGAATTGCTTAGAGGGGTGCAATTTAAAGGCTCATATGGTTCTACACATTCTGTTGTTATGAGAGCAAAGTCAGGAACCGTCCGTTTCATTGAAGGCCGTCATAGTTTGAAAAAGAAACCAAATCTTGTTATGAGATAATTGCATAGATCACAATATTGGGGAACTGGGAAAGATGCAGTTTCCCCTGCTTTTTCTAACCTGATAAACATAAACAGTTTAAAAATAAGCGAAGCCTCTGTTTTTAAACATTAGCTGGATCGCTGCTTAGCTCCAACCCTTCCATTCCTTCATAAATAATTACAAAAAAATACAGTTGATTAACACTGAACGTAAAGGGTAAAATAGAGATTGTTTTACGGGACCCCTCAATACAATCCGTGCTGCGGTGATCTCTCAAACATAAATCAAGGATTCTTCAATAACTTCTAGAAACCTCATGCTTATTTATCTTTCCTTATTTAAATTGATTCAGTTTATAAAACCGTATAGGGATATTGATTGAAAATTCAAAAGAGTGGTGTTGTTTGATATGGGATTAAATATATCGAGTTTAGAAAATATGAAATTAAAGGAGCTTTATGAGCTAGCACGCGAATATAAAGTTTCTTATTATAGCAAATTATCAAAGAAAGAGCTTATTTTTGCCATTTTGAAAGCAAGAGCGGAGCAAGAAGGCTATTTCTTCATGGAAGGAATCCTGGAAATTATCCAATCGGAAGGCTTTGGATTCTTAAGACCAATTAATTACTCCCCAAGCTCAGAGGACATCTACATTTCTGCATCGCAAATCCGCCGATTTGACTTAAGAAACGGAGATAAAGTTTCAGGAAAAGTGCGTCCTCCAAAAGAAAATGAACGCTATTTTGGCTTACTGCAAGTTGAGGCTGTTAATGATGATGATCCAGAAACGGCTAAGGAACGTGTTCACTTTCCTGGTTTGACGCCATTATATCCAAATCGTCTGATGAACCTTGAAACGACAACAAGGCATATTTCTACACGTATAATGGACCTTTTGGCGCCAGTCGGATTTGGACAGCGTGGCTTAATCGTAGCCCCTCCTAAAGCTGGGAAAACAATGCTGTTAAAGGAAATTGCCAATAGCATTACAACAAACCACCCGGAAGCAGAATTAATTGTTCTTTTAATAGACGAGCGTCCGGAAGAGGTAACTGATATTGAAAGGTCTGTAGCAGGTGACGTTGTCAGTTCAACCTTCGATGAAGTTCCTGAAAATCATATCAAAGTGGCAGAGCTGGTGCTTGAGCGAGCAATGCGTCTTGTTGAGCATAAGCGTGATGTTGTCATCCTTATGGACAGTATTACTAGACTTGCCCGTGCTTATAACCTGGTCATTCCGCCAAGCGGAAGAACCTTATCAGGCGGTATTGATCCGGCTGCTTTCCATCGTCCAAAACGCTTTTTCGGTGCTGCCCGTAATATTGAAGAAGGCGGCAGCTTAACGATCTTAGCAACTGCGCTAGTAGACACAGGCTCACGTATGGATGATGTGATTTATGAGGAGTTCAAAGGTACAGGAAATATGGAACTGCATCTTGATCGTGCTCTTGCTGAAAGAAGAATCTTCCCTGCAATTGATATTCGCCGTTCAGGCACAAGAAAAGAAGAGCTTCTTATTAAGAAGGAACATCTTGATATGCTTTGGGCGATTCGCAAGTCCATGTCAGATTCACCAGATTTTGCCGATAAATTCTTGCGCAAGTTAAAGCAGACAAAATCAAATGAAGAATTTTATGCTAATCTTGCTGAAGAAATGAAGTCTAAGCGTTCGCAGTCATAAAATTTGTTTTATATGTAAATGTTAAAATCATTTATGTTTCGACAATAGATGAAAAATGATATTTGCAAAAAATGTTTGTACTTGTTATAATGATTCCAGTGCGTTTTTAATTTACGGTTTATCCGTAACATATAACTCTGTCTCAGCATGATTCAGGGCGGAAGGAGATGAAAAGAATGAAAGCAGGAATTCATCCTAACTACAAAAAAGCAATGGTGAAATGTGCATGCGGTAATGAATTCGAAACGGGTTCTGTACTTGAAGAAATCCGCGTAGAAACTTGCTCTGAGTGCCACCCATTCTATACTGGACGTCAAAAATTCGCTGAAGCTGGCGGACGTGTTGATCGTTTCAATAAAAAATACGGCATTAAGAAATAATAAACATAAACAACACAAAAACAGGCAAGTTTTCTCTCTTGCCTGTTTTTTATTGCAATAATACTACTTATAAACCTGATTTTTCCCTTATCATCGCTGCATTTTGCATGCAGATGAGGCTGTAGGAAGGAGATGCCGTTTGTGTATGTAATGAAACATCATGGGTGGGTGGAAGTAATTTGCGGCAGTATGTTTTCTGGTAAATCTGAGGAATTAATCAGTCGTGTCAGACGATCTCAGTTTGCAAAGCAAAAGATTGCTGTTTTCAAACCGCAAATAGATAACAGATATAGTGAGGAAGCTGTTGTGTCACATGACGGCTCATCCGTTATGGCAAAACCGATTGCTCATTCCACTGAAATTTTTCAGAATATCACTTCTGACATTGAAGTGATTGCTATAGATGAAGTTCAATTTTTTGACGATGAGATTGTGAATGTTATTCAGCATCTGGCTGATAGCGGACATCGTGTGATTGCAGCAGGTTTAGACCAGGATTTCCGCGGTGAGCCTTTTGGAGTTATGCCGCGCTTGATGGCTATTGCCGAGCTAGTGACGAAGCTTCAAGCTGTCTGTGCTGTTTGCGGGTCACCAGCCAGCAGAACACAGCGGCTAATCAACGGCGAACCAGCTTCATATGATGATCCAATTATCCTTGTTGGCGCATCCGAAGCGTATGAGCCTCGCTGCAGACATCACCATCAAGTACCGAAATCGCCTAATACGTTAAAGAATTCAACTGAAACAGAAACATTATCTTAAGCTAAGCTGTCTGGATCTTGCCAGACAGCTTTTTTTACTTCCTTTATTTGGACTGAGAAACGTTCGTCTCAGCGGATATCCTAATAACAGGAGGTGTTAGCATGAAAGTGTTCTTTATTATGCTTTTTGCGGCATTTTTTATGGCAGGATGTGCGCAAAATGGAACCCAAAACGATGTACAAAATACGCGCAGCCTTTACGGTCAAAACGAAACCTTAAAAGGTACCACGTTTCTTTCAAATACTAATAATGAGCGGGACGAGCAAATTCAGCGTACACGGGAGCATACGATGGACGAACAAAATCCCAACTTCTTAAATTTAGACGGCAATGCAGTTAATCAATCTGATGATATCAATCATGCGAAAGAAACGGTGCGTATAGCTGGCTTTGAAACGGACCAGGTATGGATAAATGGAGAAAAGCTGTGGGTAACTGCTTATCACAATGACAGGATGAACCAGGAAGAAAAAATTGATGCAGAAGCAAAATTGCATAAAGCACTTGTGAAGGCGCTGCCTCGTTATGACATAGAAGTACGAGTAAATGAAGAACGGTAAAACAAAAAACGGCAGCAGCTGCTGCCGTTACTTTATAGCCCGGATCAAGCGGCTTTCTTTTTTAAAGAGGGTTTTGAAACAGATACATAGCTTTGCAAAGCCATTCCAATCATAACAAGTAACAGGCCGGTAAGCGAAATCGGGGTTGGGAAAGCTGCAGATAAAAAGAGGATCTCACCTGCAAGGGCGAAAAGGACCTCCATTGACTGTGTGGCTTCGACGGCACCTAGCTTTTGCATATCATTTTTCACAAGGTCAGTAGCTGCAAAAAATAACACCGTTGCGAATACGCCTGATAAAAGAGCGACAAGACCTGATTGTGTTAATTGAGCCGTGCTTGGCATACCAGATGTGACAAAGCCGACAATCGCCAGAATGATCCAAAGCGGTAAACTTGCGATCGTCATGCCAAGCACGCGCTGATAGGCGTTTAATCTGTCTGCACTAACCTCCATCATTTTGCGATTTCCGAGAGGGTAAGCAAACGACGCTATTACAATTGGAATTATGCATAGCAGCATTTCTTTAATAGAAATACTTGAAGCGTGATCCCACTGCATGATGGCGACACCTGCCAAAATGATCAGACTCATGGAAAGGGCGCGATAAGGAATTTTGCCCTGCACCTGTATCGTTCCATTGGGCGTTGTGATCTTTTCATAAAATAGTGGTGCAAGCAGGGAGCCCGAGATAATTGTAATCTGCCATGTACTTGCAATGAGCCAGCCAGGACCGTAGGCGGCTGCAAAACAGAGGGGGGCATAAAACAGTCCAAAGCCGATAGTGCTCCAGAGCATCCATTTTCCCGGTGCCTTTTTCAACTCAGTGAAAACAGGCTTTAGTTTCCCTCGAAACGAAACAATAATAATTAGAAGCGGAATCATAAAAAAATAGCGGAGTGATGCACTCCAAAGCCAGCTGCCCCCTGCCATCTCCATTGAGCGGTTCAGGACAAACGTAAAAGCGAAGAAAAAAGCAGACAAGACTCCGAGCAGTATAGCCTTCATTGTAAAACCTCCTTAACCATTTACAGCGATAAAGTATAAGAGAGCAGGAAACCTTGTTTAACCTAAGCAGCGGGCTTAGTATAACGTATGAAGTATAATAAACTTCCCATTCTTTCCATTTACTATAAGGGATATAGGAAGAGGGAGCAAGACCTTATTTTGATTTCATTTTGACTGTAGAATACGGCTATACTATAATTAGAATGTTATCCATACGGTTTGATCTGCTGGCTGATTGTAAATGTTTCAAGATAGCTAGATATCAGCCATGCATTTTTTAGAAAAAATTACATAAAGTTTATCTTCCCAGGGAGTCAAGCACTTCCTATGAAGCGTAACTTTTCTTAATAACAATTGAGGTGAAGAACTGTGTTTGATCGTCTTCAAGCAGTCGAAGACCGCTATGACCGGCTGAATGAGCTTTTAAGTGATCCGGAAATTGTCAACGATCCGAAAAAGCTCCGTGAGTATTCTAAAGAACAATCAGGTATTCAAGAAACAGTAGAAGTTTATAGAGAGTACAAAAGTGTAAAAGAACAGCTTCAGGATGCAAAAGCAATGCTGGAAGAAAAGCTGGATGCAGACATGCGTGAAATGGTAAAGGAAGAGCTATCTGAGCTCGAAGAAACCATTGAAGAGCTGCAAGCGCGCTTAAAAATTCTTTTAATACCTAAGGATCCGAATGATGATAAAAACGTTATCATGGAAATTCGCGGAGCAGCAGGCGGAGATGAAGCCGCTCTATTTGCTGGGGATTTATACCGGATGTACAGCCGCTATGCGGAAGTTCAGGGCTGGAAAATTGATGTCATTGAAGCAAGTTCAACTGGCGTTGGCGGCTACAAAGAAATCATTTTTATGATTAACGGAAACGGAGCTTTCTCAAAGCTTAAATTTGAAAACGGTGCGCACCGGGTACAGCGTGTCCCTGAAACAGAATCAGGCGGCCGTATCCATACTTCAACAGCAACCGTTGCTGTCCTTCCAGAGGCAGAAGAAGTGGAGATCGACATCCATGATAAGGATATCCGAGTGGATACATTCGCATCAAGCGGTCCAGGCGGGCAAAGTGTTAATACAACGATGTCAGCTGTCCGTTTGACTCACTTGCCGACTGGTGTTGTTGTATCATGTCAGGATGAAAAATCACAAATCAAAAACAAAGAAAAAGCAATGAAGGTTCTTCGTGCGCGTGTATATGATAAATTCCAGCAAGAAGCTCAAGCGGAATATGATCAGCAGCGTAAATCTGCGGTAGGGACAGGCGACCGTTCAGAACGTATCCGCACGTACAACTTCCCGCAAAACCGCGTTACCGATCACCGCATCGGCTTAACGATTCAAAAGCTGGATCAAATCCTTCAAGGAAAGCTTGATGAAGTGATTGATACACTTATTATGGAAGAGCAATCCGCTAAGCTGGAAGCGGCTTCGAATGAGTAATAGCATGCGAGTGTTTGAAGCCCTTAATTGGGCTTCTTCCTTTTTAAAGGATAAAGGAAGAGATGAAAATGCGGGAGACATTTTGCTGAGGCATTTCTTAGAGATGAGTTATGCTCAAATGCTTGCTTCCCTTCAGGATGTCATTGATGAGAAGCTGTTCGCTCAATTTCAAGATGCTGTGACTCTTCATGGTGAAGGAAGACCGGTTCAGTACATTATGGGGTATGAGTATTTTTACGGCCGTATGTTTCGAGTGAATGAGGATACGCTTATTCCAAGGCCGGAAACAGAAGAACTGGTTTTAGAAGCGATGAAAAGGATAGAGCGCAAATTTAATCAGCCTGAGATCACTGCAGCGGATATTGGCACAGGCAGCGGAGCCATTGCGGTCACCTTAAAGCTTGAAATGCCCAAACTTCGAGTAACAGCCACAGACATTTATGCACCGACACTTCAAATGGCTGCACATAATGCTGGGGAGCTTCATGCTGATATTGAATTCATTGAAGGGAATCTGCTTGAACCTTTCACTAAGGCAGGCCGAACCTTTGATGTTATTCTTTCAAATCCGCCTTATATTCCAGACAGTGATAAAAGCTGGATGTCCGAGGTTGTTACAGCGCATGAACCTCATCGGGCTTTGTTTGCAGGCGTAGATGGACTGACGATCTATCGTGATCTCATAAAGCAGCTGCCCGCTGTCTTAAATCTATCAGCCATTGTGGGCTTCGAAGTCGGAGCAGGACAAAGTGAAGCAGTCAAGCAGCTGTTGCAGGATACTTTTCCAAAAGCAGCTATTCAAGTTGTATATGATATCAATGGCAAAGATCGTATGGTCTTTGCGGAAATGTAAAAAACTATCTCTGGGCGGGGATAGTTTTTTGTATATAATGTGGGATCTTTGCTGGAGCGCTTTCCTCGGCTAGCTGGGAGATATCGGATTTAAGAGAAAAGAGACAGTTTGATAGGAAAAGATGATATTTTGATAGGAAAAACGAAAATTTTGATAGGAAACCCAGAAAATTTGATAGGAAACCCAGAAAATTTGATAGGAAACCCCTTTAGTTTGATAGGAAAGTTAAAAAAATTGATAGGAAAGAGAGGAAATGAATTGGAAAGCTCAATAAAAAGAGCGGAAACCGGTTCGAATGATTGAGAGATCTAGAGAAAAAATCGAAATTCGCACATTCCATGCACTAAAACCATTCTAAATAAGACCAAAATGAGAGTTTGACCGAAAACGCGAAGGAAATGATCGTAAAACCAAGCAAAAAGACCGAAAAACCGATTCAAATGATCGAATTGACCTGGGAAATGATCGGAAAAACCCATGGAAATAACTGGGGTACGCACTTCTCCGTGCAAAATAGGCCCCTAAATAAGACTCTATTGCGAGTCTAATTGATAAACCGAAATGATCAAAAAACTCATGAAAATAACCCAAACCACTCCATCCCACTCCTGCAAACCACATGCAACCAACTCCTCACATCCACTCATACAATCAATCATTTAAGGAAATAATCTTAACGATACATATAATTGACATATAACCGAAAGGTGTTATATTATACGAAAGTGAAACCAAATGGTTATATTTAAGGAGGATTTCCAATGGAAGCTTTACAAGATATTAATCAAACAGTGATGATCGAAGCGCCAATTCAAAAAGTGTGGGATAAAGTTTCAACTTCAGAAGGAATTGAATTATGGTTTATGCCTAATAATTTTAAACTTGAGGAGGGCTATGAGTTTCATGTTCAATCTCCTTTCGGACCATCACCATGCAAAGTTTTAGAAATTGATGAGCCTAACAAAATTTCTTTTTCTTGGGATACAGATGGTTGGGTTGTTACCTTTCTATTAAAAGAGGTGGGGAATCTAACAGAATTCACTCTTATCCATGGCGGATGGAAGGCTCCAGATGTAATTCTTCCAAAGCCGAATGAAAAAAGTTCTGTTATAAGAGATCGAATGGATCACGGCTGGGCCGGCATTGTTCAAAACCTTCGCAAGGCTGTTGAAGGTTAAATGTCTGCAGTTAAACATGATGTCTTTCAGGCTATTGCAGACCCTACGAGAAGAGAAGTGCTTCGTCTGCTGGCCAACGAGGAACTGCCAATTTCAAAGATATCCGATCACTTTCCGATTAGCCGCACAGCGGTTGCCAAACATCTTCATATCCTGTCAGAGGCAAAATTGGTTACCGGAAAAAAGGTAGGAAGAGAAAAAATATACACACTTCATCCTGAGCCGCTGACAGAGGTTCAGCAATGGCTTTCTTATTACGAGCAATTTTGGCATAACAAACTGTCAATTCTAAAACATATCGTTGAAAGCGACGACAGCCAAAATAGATGACTTCCTAAAACTGCTTATTTTAAGCAGTTTTTCTATTTAATAAAGAACAAATAATTTTTTTCCATTTTACTAGTTTAAGAATTTCCGAATCTGTCCACAATGAGGATATCGAAAGGGTGGTGCCGGAAATGAAAACAAAATGGACTGTGAACTTATACATTTTATTATTATCGATTGGAACAATTTTTAGTTTATATATTCCGCAGACAGAGGTAACGGCTGATGAAGAATTGGTGATTCCTAATGAAGCCATTCGGCTGCGGATTCTTGCCAACAGTGATTCAGAAGCAGATCAAAACGTGAAAAGACTGGTACGAGATGCAGTCAATGAAAAAATTACAGAATGGGTGTCTGATTTAACATCTGTTGAAGAATCACGCAAACTGCTTCAGTCACGTCTGCCGGAGATCCAAGCAATTGCTGAGAGAGTGGTGGAAGAGCAGAATGTCCCGCAGTCAGTCAAAGCAGAGTTTGGCAATGTCGAGTTCCCTACAAAGCTATATGGTCAGTTTTTATATCCAGCCGGTGAATATGAAGCCATTCTAATCACGCTTGGAGATGGCGACGGAGCAAACTGGTGGTGTGTCCTGTTTCCTCCACTGTGCTTCCTTGATTTTTCAAATGGCGTAGCTGTTGGTGAAGGGTTTGAGGAAGATGGAAAAAAAGCTTCTGCTGAAGAAGTGAATACAGATGAAAAAATTGAAAAGGAAGAAAAGATAGAACAGGAAGAACCGGTATACACAGGGGAACAGGATGAAGAAGAGGTAGAGGTTAAGTTTTTCCTAGTGGAAATTTGGAATAAGATTTTTGGATAAGCATTTGTGGGGCGCAGAGATGACTTTTTTCTCTGCGTTTTTTCTTGTAAAGTATAGAGGAAAATTATAGTAACTTTCTTTAAGGTGTTTCAATCTATCAAAATCGGATATTTATATGAATGTAACATCAAACAACAAAGGAGATGGATACAATGGCTAACAACAACAATAACGGTAAAATGTCTCGTGAGGAAAGAGGCCGTAAAGGCGGAGAGGCTACTAGCAATAACCACGATAAAGAATTCTACCAAGAAATCGGCCGCAAAGGCGGAGAAGCAACTAGCGAAAATCACGATAAAGATTTCTACCAGGAAATTGGCCGCAAAGGCGGAGAAGCAACTAGCGAAAATCATGACAAAGAATTCTATCAGGAAATTGGCAGCAAGGGCGGAGAAGCAACGAGTCAAAATCATGATAAAGAATTCTATCAGGAAATTGGCCGCAAAGGCGGGGAAGCAACAAGTGAAAATCATGATAAAGACTTTTATCGCGAGATCGGCCGTAAAGGCGGAAACTCTAACGATTAATAGATTTGGTATTCTAAAGGATATCGATATGCGTCCAGCATAGCACGGCAGTCAACCAGTGGCTGCCGTGTTTTTTTTGTACTTTGAGTGTTTAATTGTGCTTTGATACTATCGGGTTTGTATAGCTTTTAGTTTTCCCCAACATATATTTCATCTTTTCTATCATTTTCTGTTCTATTTGTCTTCCTATCAATCATATTCATAGATTAAGTTCATTATTTGAAGATGGGGTGAGAGGAATGAATAACGCAGAAGTTCGTTGTGCTGGTATTGAGGATGTTGAAAAGTTATCATTATTTTTACAGAATGCAAAGGTAAGTTCTGAAGGGATTAAAGATTCCATTGATTATTTCTTACTGAGTGAGAATGATATGGGCCAGATTCAGGCATCATTAGGGATAGAGCCTCATGGGCAGGTTGGTTTGCTGCGATCTCTGGTGCTTAGCCCGAACTCTACTGAAAAGGATATGTTTATATTACTGGAACAAATTTTAATGTTGGCTAGAGATAAGGGGTTAACGGAGCTGTACATGGCTTCAAACAAACAAAGTGCTGCTCTCTTCTTTACGCTAATGGGGTTTCAGCCTCATGATTCCACTAAGCTGCCCGCGGACTTATACGAATCTGAACATGTCAAACACATCCTTTCTGTGGATAACTCGTATTTCTTGAAGTTTTCCATATGAAATGTGGATAAAATGCCAAAGTTATACACAAAAAAGCCTTTTTTATGCACAATTTGTGGATAAAAGCTTGAGTTATCCTCTAACTTCTTTTATACTTTCAAAAGTGATTCGTAGAAAAGTGAGCAATATAGGCATTCATAAGAAGAAATATTGAAGGTGAATTTAGATGGATACAAAAAGATGGTCAGTGGATAAAAATGTGGATAATTTAACTGGTTACCCACAAATAACACAGGCAGCAGATCTTTTATTAAATAATGAAGTTGTTGCGTTCCCAACAGAAACGGTATATGGATTGGGAGCCAATGCTTTAAATGACCAGGCTGTAGCAAAAATTTTTGAAGCAAAAGGCAGGCCAGCGGATAATCCGCTTATTATCCACATTGCGGATGAAGAGGTGGTTTCAGACTTTGTGGAGGAAATTCCTGAAAAGGCTAAGCAATTGATGAAGGCATATTGGCCAGGACCGCTTACGATCATCTTAAAAATGAAGGAGGGGGTACTGTCTGAAAAGGCAACGGTTGGGTTATCCACAGTGGGAATCCGCATGCCAGATCATCCAGTAGCTCTTGCTTTATTACAGAGTACAAATCTTCCTATTGCCGCACCTAGCGCCAATTCTTCCGGAAGACCAAGTCCCACAACCGCTGAACATGTCTGGGACGACCTGCATGGAAAAATTTCTGGAATTGTCGATGGCGGGCCAACGGGAGTAGGGCTGGAATCTACCGTTCTGGATTGTACAGAAGAGGTGCCAGTCATATTGCGTCCAGGCGGGATTACTGCCCAGCAAATTGAAGAAGTTATTGGGGAAATTACGGTTGATCCTGCATTGCTTGACAGCGGGCAGAAACCAAAGTCACCTGGGATGAAGTATCGCCACTATGCTCCAGATGCAGCGCTTGTTCTGGTTAAAGGAGAACGGGAGGATATTCAGCGGCTTATACTCGAAAAGCAGCAGGAGGGACTAAAGGTTGGTGTCCTGACAACTGAGGAAAATGAATCTTTTTATCAGGCAGACAAGGTTATTGCATGCGGAAGCAGAGAAAATCTGGAATCAGTTGCTGGCTCCTTATATGATACGTTAAGGAATTTTAACAGCGCGGATCTTGACCTTATTCTAAGTGAAATGTTTCCAGACGAAGGTGTTGGACAGGCTATTATGAATCGTCTTGTTAAAGCGGCCGGGTATCGTGTTATTTCCTTATAATTTTTTTAGCCGTCTCCAAGTGAGGCGGTTTTTTGTGCTGCTATAACGAGAAAAACTGGACATTGTGAAAAACATCGTCTAAATGATCTTGGACTTGCATATCTTGAATTAGCAAGTCCAAGGGGGCGATATACAACATGGCAGAAATATTTGGCGAATTACTCACAATCGGCTTAATGGCATTCGCGCTAGGAATGGATGCCTTCTCAATAGGATTGGGAATGGGAATGTTTAAGCTCCGTTTGCGGCAAATTGTGAAGATTGGATTGACCGTAGGACTGTTTCACGTCCTCATGCCCATGTTAGGCATAATTACCGGCAGATTCCTGTCGGACAAGTTTGGGGAAATTGCCGCCTATATTGGCGGAGGATTGCTGATTTTACTCGGAATTCAAATGGTGTTATCAAGCTTTAAAAAAGAAGAAAACAGCTTAATTTCACCTGTAGGATTTGGTTTGCTATTATTCGCGGTGAGTGTGAGTCTGGATAGTTTTTCAGTCGGCTTATCGCTGGGAATATTCGGAGCTAAAACAGCGGTTGTTTTAACCATGTTCGGCGCTGCAGCTGCTATATTAACATGGGTCGGACTTTTCATTGGCCGGAAAGTGCAAGGCTGGCTGGGCTCATACAGTGTAACTCTAGGTGGAGCGATCTTGCTCGCCTTTGGCATTAAATTGCTGTTTATGTGACAATATATAGAAAACTTTGGGGGGAAGGTGTGACTTTTCTCTCCTTTTTTGCATTCTAGTCTATGGGATTTGGGTGTTTTGTCTTATAATATAGGAGAGGGGGCAGCAAATATGAAGAATATACTATTTGTTTGTACAGGCAATACTTGTAGAAGCCCGATGGCTGAAGCCATTTTAAAAAGCAAAGGAATTCCGGGGCTCCAGGTGAAATCTGCCGGTGTTTATGCAGGTGCTGGAAACAAAGCCTCTCTGCATGCGCAGCAAGTTCTGCAAGAGCAGGGCATTCCATTTAACCATGAATCATCACCATTAACAGCTGAGCTTCTGCAGTGGTCCGATTATGTGTTTACTATGACTTCCGATCATAAGCGGCTAATTTTAGACCGTTTTAATGGGGTTGAGGGAAAGGTTTTTACATTGAAGGAATTTGCAGGGAATGCAGCAAAAGATATTATTGACCCATTCGGAGGATCTCTTGAGATTTACAGAGCCACCTTCAATGATTTAAAAGAAGCGATTGATCTGGTAGAGAAATCTTGGGAAAAGCAGGAACGCAACTAAATCGGCTTTGCAGGGGGAAAGTTATGGAAGAGAAAACGAAGTATAAGTTTGGTCTGCGCAGAAAGCTTGTTGTATTTATAATGACTTTGGCCATCATTACATACACGACAAGTGCCTTGTTTTTATATGTGGTTTATCCGTTTATTAAAGATTTAGTTCCAGTTGGACAAGTTATTTTTACGATTATTACGCTGAGCCTCGGTGCAATTTGGTCTGGTATCCTGGCTTATTTTGCAGCTGGATTCCTCATTAACCCGCTGAAAAAGCTGGAAAAAACGGCTTTAAAAGCAGCACATGGCGATATAAATACGGAAGTGGAGCTTTCTAAATCTGATGATGAAATCCGTTCATTGGGTTTAGCTTTTAATCATATGCTCTACAACTTGAAGGATATGGTTCAGAAAATAGAAGAGAACTTTCAAGAAACCAATGATAAGGTAATCTCCATTTCACGTGAATCAACAGCAGCGGCTGAGCAGGCTGAGGTCATTTCCAGAACTATTGCAGAAATTTCAGCTGGTGCCGATCATTCAGCGGTTTCTATTCAGTCAACGGCTGAGTCAGTGGAGAGTGTCATACAGATTGCCCAAATTGTACAGAAAAAAGCCGAAGATTCTGAAAGCGTTTCAAAGGAGTTAATCGATGACCTTGTTGATTCCAAGAAGGTGATTCATTCTTTGATCTCTGGCATTGAAAAGCTTGCAGCTGGAAATGAACAGTCATTAGAGACGGTTAAGAGATTAGAAGATAATGCCTCCAAGGTCGAACAGATTATCAAACTTGTTGGCGATATTGCAGCTCAAACCAATCTTCTTGCATTAAATGCTTCCATTGAGGCGGCGCGTGCGGGTGAGCATGGGAAAGGCTTTGCGGTTGTTGCGGATGAAGTGCGCAAGCTTGCGGATGAAAGTGCGACGGCAGTGCAGGGCATTTCCGAATTGATTAAAAACATCCAGCAAGAAGTGAAAAATGTTGTGAGTCAAATCAGTCAGCAAGTTCAATCAGCTAATATGGAAGCAAAAAAAGGGACTGAAACAAATGCAGTAATCGAAGAAATGACGAAAACGGTCAATGAAATGGCTGAATCTGTTTCTGAAATTACAGGACTTGTTGGTCAACAGATGGAGAGCATTCATCACACATCTCAGCAATCCCAAGAGGTTGCAGCCATCGCAGAAGAAACCTCTGCTGGTGCAGAAGAAGTGGCGGCTTCTTCTCAACAGCAAACAAATGTCATTGGAAACGTTGAAGTCCTTGCCAACGAACTAAAAACACAAGCAGAAAAACTTAAAAACACCATCACCAGATTTCATACTTCCTAAAAGGGCCTGCGGGCTCTTTTTTTTGTGGAGTGGCGGATGAAGAATTTTGAGGGGCGGGGGTTCGACATGTTGCGACATGGTTCGGGGCGTATTCGGGGCGTCACTGTGACGCCCCGAATACGCCCAAAACACACGCCGAATCGCGCCCCGAATATAAACTTTATAATTAAGCGCTTTTATGTAAAAATAAGAGTAGAAAATAGAGGAGGCTGTTAACATGAAGGTAGCGATTGCATCAGATCACGGCGGAATTAACATTAGAGAAGAAATAAAAAGCTTAATGGATGAAATGGGCATACAGTATGAAGATTTTGGCTGTGAATGTGATACATCTGTTGACTATCCGGATTATGCTTTGCCAGTTGCTGAAAAGGTGGCCAGTGGAGAATTTGACCGCGGCATTTTAATATGCGGGACAGGCATTGGCATGAGTATTGCAGCTAATAAGGTGAAAGGTATTCGCTGTGCGCTTGTACACGATACGTTTAGTGCAAAAGCGACGCGGGCACATAATGACAGTAATATGCTGGCGATGGGCGAGCGTGTAATCGGACCTGGTCTCGCGCGTGAAATTGCAAGCATATGGCTTGGTACAGATTTTGAAGGCGGCCGTCATGAAACGCGCGTTGGAAAAGTTTCGGCATATGAAAATAAATAATCTACCTGTCTCAGGAGCGTGAAGACAATGGCAGAAGAATTGCAGACATGGAAAAAAGAGCTGGACGAGATTGTTGAGCAATTTTTACAAGCAGTTTTTTTAAATGAAAAAAGTGTGGTTGTTATCGGCTGCAGCACAAGTGAGGTTGCTGGAAGCAGGATCGGAACAGCTGGAACAGAGCAGGTCGCAGAAATGATTTTTCATTCGCTGAAGAAATTGACCAGTGAGACCGGAGCTTCCCTGGCATTTCAATGCTGCGAACACCTGAACCGAGCACTTGTGATCGAGAGGCAGGCTGCTGGGTCTAAAGGGTGGGAAGAAGTCAGTGTCATTCCCGTTCGAACAGCCGGAGGTGCCATGGCGACCTATGCTTACGGCTCAATGAGTAACCCTGTAGTTGTAGAACATATAAAAGCTGATGCAGGCATTGATATAGGAGACACATTCATTGGCATGCATTTAAAACATGTAGCTGTCCCTATTCGAACAACGCAGAAAAATGTTGGTGCAGCGCATGTCACACTAGCAACAACACGGCCTAAATTAATCGGCGGAGTACGAGCTGTCTATGAAAAAAAGACAGAAAATGAATCCTGCTAACCTTTGCGTATGCAAAGGTTTTTTTATGGACTGAAGTTAGGTTTGATCGGTTGGCGAATATATTCCTTTTGCAGCGAAAAAACGGAACAACCCCATTTTAGGGAGAAATCCAGCATGCACCCCTTTTGGCAGACAGTCATAGCACCAAACAATGGCTTGAAAAATCCCAATCATTGCTTCAATCATCTTGTAAATGGTGCATCCTCCAAAAAAACAGATTGTTTATAAAGAACGAGAGCCCCAAAAACGATTCGATTTTTTTAAAGATTAAAACAGAAAAACATGTTAAAATGAAAGAGATTTTTGGTACATAGGACGCGTTTTAACAAGCAGAACAAGGTTTTTCATGGCATCACGTCGGGATGACTTGCCTTTATAGGAACAAGACTGCTTGTGAAGAACGCGATAATAAGCTGTTGGACAAGGGGAGGATTATAAATGAAGCATTTAGCACAGCAGGATGAGCAGGTTTTTCAGTCGATTCAAGATGAGCTTAAGAGACAGAGAACAAAAATTGAGTTAATTGCGTCCGAAAACTTTGTCAGCGAAGCCGTAATGGAAGCACAGGGCTCTGTACTGACCAATAAATACGCAGAAGGCTACCCGGGACGCCGATATTATGGCGGCTGTGAGCATGTGGATGTAGCTGAGGATCTTGCCCGTGACCGCGCGAAGCAAATTTTTGGAGCGGAGCATGCCAATGTGCAGCCGCATTCTGGTGCACAGGCAAACATGGCGGTTTATTATACTGTACTTCAGCATGGTGATACCGTTCTTGGTATGAATCTTTCACATGGCGGGCATTTAACACACGGAAGTCCAGTAAACTTCAGTGGAATTCAATATAACTTTGTTGAATACGGTGTTGATGAAGAGACGCAATACATTAACTATGATGATGTCCTAGAAAAAGCGCGTGAGCATAAGCCGAAGCTGATTGTTGCGGGTGCAAGTGCATATCCTCGTGCGATTGACTTCAAGCGATTCCGTGAAATTGCCGATGAAGTGGGCGCTTATCTAATGGTGGACATGGCTCATATCGCAGGTTTAGTTGCTGCAGGCCTTCACGAAAATCCAGTGCCTTATGCTGACTTTGTCACAACAACAACACATAAAACATTACGCGGACCGCGCGGCGGCATGATTCTTTGCAAAGAGGAGTTTGCTAAAAAGATTGATAAATCCATCTTCCCTGGTCTTCAAGGCGGACCGCTTATGCATGTGATTGCTGCGAAAGCAGTTGCATTTGGTGAGGCGCTGCAGGACAGCTTCAAGGAGTACGCGGGCAGCATTATTCAAAATGCTCAGCATCTCGCGGCGTCACTTGCGAAAGAAGAAATCAACCTAGTTTCTGGCGGAACTGATAATCACCTTCTGCTTATTGATTTACGCTCTTTAGATTTAACTGGAAAAGTAGCGGAAAAAGTTTTGGATGAGATCGGTATTACTGTCAACAAAAACACTATCCCATTTGATCCGCAAAGTCCGTTTGTCACAAGCGGTATTCGTATTGGAACGGCTGCTGTTACGTCACGCGGTTTTGGTGAAAAAGAAATGGATGAAATTGCTTCTATTATTGCATTAACGCTGAAGAATCATGAGAATGTTGAAAAGCTCTCAGAAGCAAAACAGCGTGTAGAAGCTTTGACAAGCCAATTTACACTTTATCCTGATAGATAACATGAAAATAAATTGAAATCCCGGTCAGATTCACCTGGCCGGGATTTTTTACTGCTGAGAAACAGACCGCAGGCGTGCGTCTTCCTTCACCTATATTCTTTCTTTCATGACACTTCCTTAACAATTTGCTTTGATAGTTGCCCTCGTATTTATTTTTCTGTAAAATTAGACGAAGTGCAAACAGAACTATTTTAAACAAAAAAGGAGAGATTTCGATGGCAAAGGTATATGTATTTGATCATCCATTAATTCAGCATAAACTAACATACATACGTGAAAAGAATACGGGTACAAAAGAATTCAGGGAGCTTGTTGATGAAGTGGCTACGTTAATGGCATTTGAAATAACGAGAGACATGCCTTTGGAAGAAATCGAAATTGAAACACCAGTAAAATCCACGAAGTCAAAAGTACTGTCCGGTAAAAAATTGGGGATCATTCCGATTCTGCGTGCGGGCATTGGGATGGTAGATGGAATTCTGAAGCTGATTCCAGCTGCAAAGGTTGGACATATCGGACTTTACCGTGATCCTGAAACATTAATGCCGGTTGAATATTATGCAAAGCTTCCGAGTGATGTGGAAGAAAGAGATTTTATCGTTGTGGATCCGATGCTCGCAACAGGAGGATCTGCGATTGAAGCGATCAATTCCCTGAAAAAACGAGGCGGCAAACATATTAAATTTATGTGCTTAATTGCTGCTCCAGAAGGGGTAGAAGCAGTGAAGGAAGCACATCCTGATGTTGATATCTATATTGCTGCACTCGATGAAAAGTTAAATGACCATGGTTATATTGTTCCAGGTCTTGGCGATGCCGGCGACCGTTTATTTGGCACAAAATAAGGGAGGAGACGATGATCATGAAACGTCCAATAAAAGTAATGACGATTTTTGGGACAAGACCAGAAGCGATTAAGATGGCGCCGCTTGTTCTTGAACTGCAAAAATATCCTGAGCACTTTGAATCTATTGTTACTGTTACGGCTCAGCACCGTGAAATGCTTGACCAAGTGCTGACGATCTTTGGTATTACACCTGATCATGATTTAAATATTATGAAGAACCGCCAAACCCTGATTGATGTTACAACAAGAGGTTTGGAAGGCTTGGATGCTATTATGAAGGAAGTTAAGCCTGACATTGTTCTAGTGCATGGTGATACAACAACGACCTTTATTGCAGGACTTGCTGCATTTTACAATCAGATTCCTGTAGGACATGTTGAAGCAGGACTGCGGACATGGAATAAGTACTCGCCATTCCCGGAAGAAATGAATCGTCAGCTTACAGGTGTGATGGCTGATCTGCATTTCTCTCCAACTCTGCAGTCATCACAGAATTTAGTTCGTGAAAACAAAAAGGAAGAAAGCATTTTTGTAACTGGCAATACCGCAATCGATGCTTTGAAAACAACAGTTAAAGATGAATATCATCATGAAGTGCTCGACAAGATTGGATCTGATCGCCTTGTATTACTAACAGCACACCGCCGTGAAAATCTTGGTGAACCGATGCGCAATATGTTTAAAGCGATTAAACGGCTTGTAGACGAGCAGTCAGATATTCAAGTCGTATATCCAGTTCATATGAATCCTGCTGTTCGGGAAATTGCCGGGGAAATTTTAGGAAATGACGATCGCATTCACTTAATTGAACCACTTGATGTGATTGATTTCCATAATTTCGCTTCCCGTGCCTATTTAATTTTGACAGATTCTGGCGGTGTTCAAGAGGAGGCTCCTTCTCTTGGTGTACCGGTTCTTGTCCTTCGTGATACAACAGAGCGTCCAGAAGGAATCCAAGCAGGTACATTAAAGTTAGCCGGAATTGAAGAACAGCCAATCTATGAAATGGCAACGGAGCTTTTGACAGATGAAGAGGCCTACAAAAAAATGGCTCATGCTGTCAATCCGTATGGCGATGGGCATGCTTCTTATCGTATTTGCGAAGCAATCCGCTATCATTTTAAACAGCTGGAAAACCGTCCGGAAGAATATAATCCGCAATAAGTGCTGATTAACTCGGACGCACTGTGGTATCAGCTTTGGATTATTAATGCAGCAGAAGCAGTCTAATTCTTATTGAATTGGACTGCTTTTTTTGTAAATTATTATGAAATTTAAGACTTTGCTAATTAAGGATATTAAAAAGGCAGCCTAATAGGACCGTTCTTACACGTTCCCACCACCTAATCATGCATTTCAGCAAAAGATGCATACTCCCATCTCAAAAAGAAAACGCTAAGCAGTAAAAAGAGGTGCATCACTATGAGATATTTTCTTCTATTGTTTCTTGTTTTTATCCTTATTTTCCCCTTATCTGCATATAGCACCCCACTGGAGACACCGCCGATTCCCAGCAAGGAGGATGGTGAAGAGGTTGCAATCATTGTACTAAAGGACGGGCAAAATGTTCAAAACGTGAAAAAGCGTGCTATTGAAGCTGGGCTTGAGGTCCGCCGTACTTATCATATTGCTTTAAACGCAATCTCTGTTAAAGGAAATTCATCCGCAATTCAAGAACTGCAGGCGGAGACCGCCGTTTCCTTTATCTCTTCTGTTAACACGTATTCTGTTCACTCAGAAAATAATATTGAATTAATTGGCGGGGATTTAATCCGTGGTTATTTTGATGACGAAGATCATCGGTTAACTGGGAAGGGAGTAAAAGTAGGTATTATTGACACGGGTCTTGATTATCATCATCCGGATCTGGCCAGGAATTATGGAGGCGGCCATGATGTTGTTGACGAGGATGACGATCCGATGGAAACAAGGGCTGATGCAGGGAAATCCACTCTGCATGGCACTCATGTGGCGGGCATTATTGCTGCGAACGGCAGATTAAAAGGGGTTGCGCCAGAAGCGACGATTATTGCCTATCGTGCATTAGGGCCAGGAGGCAGCGGCACAACGGAGCAAGTTATTGCAGCGGTCGAAGAAGCAATCAAAGATAAGGTAGATGTATTGAATTTATCACTAGGCAACAACGTTAACGGGCCAGACTTGCCGATTAGCATGGCTTTAAATAAGGCGGTTGACGAAGGAATTACCGCTGTCGCATCATCAGGCAATTCAGGTCCTAATATTTGGAGTGTCGGCTCGCCAGGTACTGCTACGAAAGCCATCTCTGTAGGTGCATCCACTCCCTCTCTCATGATTCCGTATCTAAAAGTAGAAGGAAGAAACACACGCCTGCAGCTATTGCAGGGTTCTCCTGCATGGAAGCTTGATAAATCATATCCACTTGCAGATGGAGGGATCGGCACAAAAGCGGATTTAAAGAATGTGAAAGGGAAAATAGTGCTTATTGAAAGAGGCGAGCTGACTTTTTCGGAAAAAAGTCAAAATGCGTTTGAAGCAGGTGCTGAAGCTGTTGTGATTTATAACAATACAAATGGTCATTTCCAAGGAAATCTTGAAGGTAAACATCATATTCCTGTAGCATCGCTTTCAAAAAAAGATGGAAACCGTCTTATCAAAAAAATGAAAAACAAAACCTTGTTAGCTCATACCAATATAATAGAAGAAAAAGATTTATTAGCCGATTTCAGTTCGCGCGGCCCTGTGACTTCTACATGGGAAATTAAGCCGGATGTAGTTGCTCCTGGAGTAGCAATTAAAAGTACTATTCCAGGCGGTTATCTCCCGCTGCAGGGAACAAGTATGGCAGCGCCGCATGTAGCAGGGGCATGTGCACTTTTAAAACAGGCCCATCCTGATTGGGGACCTGTACAAATTAAGTCAGCCTTAATGAATACGGCGAAACAGCTTGTGAACCAGACAGGACTTCCATACAAAACTTACGAACAAGGTGCAGGAAGGATTCAGCTGGAAAAAGCCTTGAAAACAGAGTCGCTGGTGATGCCGGGTTCTCTGCAGTTTGGAAAGTTCAAGCTTGCCGATCAGCAGCATATGCATACAACGTCGATTGAAATAGAGAATACAAGCAGATCAGATATAACCTATTCATTTAACATTCCGCACAAAGTTGAAGGGATTCAGTGGGAATTGCCGCTTTCTTTTCAAATCGCACCAGGTAAAAGAAAGAAAGTTGATATCAAAATGTCAGCCGACCCGAGAAAACTTACCGAAAAAATATATGATGGTAGTCTTACGTTAAACGCCGGAGCAGACAAGATTAAGATTCCTTACTTATATGTATTAGAGGAACCTAATTATCCACGAGTGATGGGCTTTGCAATTGGGAAAGGCGATAAACCGGGTGTATACCGCTACGAAGCATATCTTCCTGGAGGTGCAGAAGAATTCGGAATCGCTTTGTTTGATCCTGAAAGTCTCCGGTTTATTGGTTTTCTTGATTGGAAACGGAAAGTGAAGAAAGGACAGCTGGAAGAGGAGATTGAAGAATCGAAGCTGCCGGCAACTGGCCTTTACTTAACGAAGATATTTGCAAAGAAATCAGGGAAAGAGGACTGGATTGAAACCTATTTAGTTGTTGGACCGCATGGTGAATTAACACAGCAGAACGAGAAGGATGGGAACAAAGATTTAAACTGACTATATATATCAATAAAGAAATTCACTATCCAGAGCAAATGGGCAGTGGATTTCTTTTTGTAACCGAAGAGCAGCAGCCTTTGCGCAAATAAAGCAGTCTCTCTTTAAATAGTTTTATTTAATAATCCTTCTCTTATAAACTGCATTTTAAAACCAGAGTTTATATAAGAATCATAGCTGTAAAGCGCTTGCAAGAGGTAAAAAAGAAAAAATATGAACAATATGTGAACTCTGATTTTTCCAGGTTTAGGTTGTGAACTTTTTGGCTTGAAACGCATTGACATTGACAAGCCCCTATTGTATGCTTACAAAGGGTATAATTGATAGGGTTTACAAAGCAATATTGGCATGTTGTTAAGGTTTAAAACCTCCCTTTGCTTTTGGTTTTTATACATAAAATCGTGTTGATTTGAAGGGGAGAATTTTAACCTGCTGTATAAATCCGATCAATTAATAAGCTCTTTCTGTTGCTCTTTTCTTGTTGTTTTTGGCGCAGGCACTTCTCCCTCTTTTAAAAAGAAATCCATACATACTATTAATAAGAGGATGAATACGGCCGTTGGTAAATGGTTCTCTACGGCGGACAGGAGAAAAGGGATATGCCAGAATTTAAATTAATGTTTATTAGGCAAAGAAAGTATATGTTTTATCTTCTAGCGATCTATGTTCTTGGCTGGGGATTCACTTCCCATCAGCATATATACTTAGGTTTGATCATAGGAACAGCCTTGAGTATGTATATTTTATGGTCAATGGTCAGAAAAATAGATCAATTTGGAGAAGCGGTTGCCACTGGCCGGAAAGTGTATTCAATCGGCATGATCTCTAGAATGGCAGTAGCTGCATTAGCAGTGCTGATTGCCACGAGATATCCTGATCAAGTGCATTTCATCAGTGTAATTATAGGATTAATGACAGCTTATATCGTCATTATGATAGATTTTGCCATTCAGACATTACAATCAGCACTCAGCAAGGGAGAGAGGTGAAAAATTTGAATCATGGTGCTCCTACTGTAGAAATCATGGGTTTGCATTTTAATTTATCTAATATACTCATGATAACTGTAGCTAGTATTATCGTATTTATTATAGCGTACGTCTGTACCCGCAACCTTTCTATGAAACCAACGGGCAAGCAGAATTTCATTGAGTGGGTTATGGACTTCGTTAAAAACATTATTAACAGTTCAATGGATTGGAAAACAGGTGGAAGATTCCATGTGTTGGGAATCACGCTTATTATGTTCATATTCGTTTCCAACATGTTAGGTCTGCCATTCGCTGTAGTCCTCGACCATGAACTATGGTGGAAATCACCTACCGCTGACCCAATTGTTACATTAACCCTTGCGGCGATGGTGATCGCACTATCACACTACTATGGTGTTAAAATGAAGGGGTTAAAAGAATATGGAAAAGACTTCTTCAGGCCAAAGGCGTTTATGTTTCCGCTGAAGATTGTAGAAGAATTTTCAAACACACTAACACTAGGTCTTCGTTTATATGGAAATATATATGCAGGTGAAATTTTACTTTCTCTACTCTCTACTTCCCTCGCATACTCAACCTGGTGGGGAACCATACTAGCAATTCCATTAACGGTAGTATGGCAAGGATTCTCCGTATTTATCGGTTCTATCCAAGCATTTATCTTTACTCTGTTAGCAATGGTCTACATGTCTCATAAAGTAAATCATGACCATTAATATATTATATGTTCAGCTTATTGAACAAAACAAAAATAAACTATATACAATTCAAGGAGGAAATACAAAATGGGTGCAATAGCAGCAGCAATCGCAATTGGTTTAGCAGCATTAGGTGCAGGTTTAGGTAACGGTATGATCGTTTCTCGTACAGTGGAAGGAATCGCTCGTCAGCCAGAAGCTCGTGGTATGCTTCAATCTACAATGTTCATCGGGGTAGCTTTCGTAGAGGCGATTCCAATCATGGCGGTTGTTATCGCGTTTATGGTAATGGGTCAATAATCGGTATATAAAATTAGAAATGGCGAAGTCGATCGATAAGAACCTTCGCCATTCCTTTATGCCTAATATTTGGATTAGTGAATCAATTATCGAACGAAATATAGATACTATCTTAGATTCCAGATGAAGATTTCTGAAGGGAGTGAACTCGTCCGTGCTATTAAATGGTTTTGCCTTAGGGGCATCTTCTGGTGTATTTACCGGTGGAGATATCATTTTTACAATCTTCACATTTATTATATTGCTATTTCTAATAAAAAAGTTTGCATGGGGTCCATTAATGGGCATGATGCAGCAGCGTGAAGAATACATTGCAAACGAAATTACAGCAGCTGAAACTAGCAGAGTTGAGGCGAAAAAGTATCTGGACGAACAGCGTCAGTTATTAACAGAAGCTCGTACAGAAGCACAAACATTAATTGACAATGCAAAGAAGCAAGCAGACATTCAAGGCCAGGAAATTACTGAGTTGGCACAAAAAGAAGCACAGCGTCTGAAAGAATCTGCTGTACTGGAAATTGAACAGCAGAAGGAAAAGGCTGTAGCGGCAATTCGTGATCAAGTAGCATCACTTTCCGTTTTAATTGCGTCTAAAGTTATCGAAAAAGAATTAACTGCAGAAGACCAACAGCAGTTAATTGATGAATATATTAAAGAGGCAGGGGAAAAACGATGAAGAGCGCTGCGGTTTCAAAACGCTATGCAATTGCTCTTTTTGACCTTGCCAAAGAACACCAGCTGATCGACAGCATGGAGCAAGAGTTACTCGTAGTAAAAAATGTCATTCAAAATAGTGAAGAATTCCAAATGCTATTTCAATCTCCGAAAATTTCTATTCAAAAGAAGAAAGAGATTGTGAAGGATGCTTTTGCTTCGTTAAACGCTTTCGTTGTAAATACATTAATGATATTAATTGAACGCCACCGCGAGGATATTATTGCTGAAGTGGCAGACCAATTTATCGGACTTGCAAATGAAGCTAGAGGAATTGCTGAAGCAAAGGTTTATACAACAAGACCATTGACTGACGCTGAAAAAGAAGCTTTATCAGCAACATTTGCAGCAAAGATTGGAAAAACATCACTTCGTATTGACAATATTATAGACACTAATCTGCTGGGCGGTATTAAGCTTCGAATTGGGAACACTATTTTCGATGGAAGCCTGCGCGGTAAGTTAGATCGTCTTGAGCGTCAATTGTTAGGATAAGATTCGTAGATAGGGGTGAAACTCATGAGCATCAAAGCTGAAGAAATCAGTGCACTGATAAAGAAGCAAATTGAAAACTATCAGTCGGAAATTCAAGTAAGTGAAGTGGGTACTGTAATCTCTGTTGGAGATGGAATTGCCCGTGTTCATGGCCTCGACAATGTCATGGCTGGAGAACTTGTTGAATTTTCAAACGGCGTTATGGGTATGGCACAAAACCTGGAAGAAAATAACGTTGGTATTATCATTTTAGGACCATTCACAGAAATCCGTGAAGGTGGCGAAGTGCGCCGCACAGGCCGCATCATGGAAGTACCGGTTGGTGAAGAACTGATTGGCCGCGTAGTGAATCCTCTTGGACAGCCTGTTGATGGAATGGGTCCAATCAACACAACTAAATCACGTCCAATTGAAAGCCAGGCTCCTGGTGTTATGGATCGTAAATCTGTTCATGAACCATTGCAGACGGGTATTAAAGCGATCGATGCTCTTGTGCCAATTGGCCGCGGACAGCGTGAGCTTATTATCGGTGACCGTCAAACAGGTAAAACATCCGTTGCAATTGATACTATTTTGAACCAGGCGGATCAAAATATGGTATGTATCTATGTTGCGATTGGACAAAAAGAATCTACAGTTCGTAACGCAGTTGAAACATTGCGTAAAAATGGTGCTTTAGAATATACAATTGTTGTTACTGCATCTGCTTCACAGCCTGCACCATTGCTTTATTTAGCACCTTATGCTGGTGTATCAATGGCTGAGGAGTTCATGTATAACGGCAAGCATGTGCTTGTTGTGTATGATGACTTAACTAAGCAAGCATCTGCATACCGTGAGCTTTCCCTATTATTGCGTCGTCCTCCGGGCCGTGAAGCATATCCAGGGGATGTTTTCTACTTGCATAGCCGTCTATTAGAGCGTGCAGCTAAATTGAGCGATGCAAAGGGCGCAGGTTCTATTACAGCATTGCCATTTATTGAAACACAAGCAGGTGACGTATCTGCTTATATTCCTACAAACGTTATTTCCATAACTGATGGACAAATCTTCCTTCAGTCTGACCTTTTCTTCTCTGGTGTTCGTCCGGCGATTAACGCAGGTCTTTCTGTATCACGTGTAGGTGGATCTGCACAGATCAAAGCAATGAAAAAGGTTGCAGGTACCCTGCGTCTTGACCTTGCTTCTTACCGTGAACTTGAATCATTTGCTCAGTTTGGATCTGATCTTGATAAAGCTACACAAGCAAAATTAAATCGTGGTGCTCGTACGGTTGAAGTGTTGAAGCAAGACTTGAACAAACCTCTAAAGGTTGAAAAGCAAGTTGCGATTCTTTATGCACTTACACGCGGCTTCCTGGATGATATCCCTGTACATGATATCCTCCGCTTCGAAGATGAATATTTAACATGGTTAGACCACAACCGCAAAGAGTTGCTTGATCATATCGTAACAACGAAAGAGCTTCCTTCTGATGACGATATGGCTGCTGCGATCAATGATTTCAAGAAAACGTTCGCAGTATCTGAATAATAGAAGTCTTTCGAGTATTGGAGAGGGAAGCCTCTCCTAAAATCCTATCAGGCTCCTATTTTAGTCAACAAACTTTGAATGAGGGTGGTGAGAACCTGTGGCATCATTACGCGATATAAAATCTCGTATTACTTCTACAAAGAAGACGAGTCAAATAACAAAAGCCATGCAGATGGTATCTGCAGCTAAGATGAACCGTGCAGAAATGAATGCTAAGTCATTTGTTCCTTACATGGAAAAGATTCAAGAGGTTACTGCCTCAATCGCACTTGGCAGCCAGGATGCAAATCATCCGATGCTTACTAGCCGGCCGGTTAAAAAGACTGGTTATTTAGTAATAACATCTGATCGTGGCTTAGCTGGTGCATACAATAGCAATATTATCCGAACTGTATATCAAACAATCCAAAAACGTCATAAATCTACTGATGAATATGCGATCATCGCAATTGGCAGAACTGGCCGTGATTTCTTCAAGAAGCGTGGCATGAATGTGATTCTTGATATTGTTGCAGTATCTGATCAGCCGTCATTTACGGAAATTAAAGATATTACCAGCAAAACAGTCGGAATGTACTTAGATGAAACATTTGATGAACTTAATTTATACTACAGTCATTATGTCAGCGCGATTCAGCAGGATGTAACGGAGAGAAAACTTCTTCCGCTTACAGATATCTCATCTACTGGCACTTTGACTTCATATGAATTCGAACCAAATGCTGAAGAGATCTTGGAAGTGCTTCTTCCTCAATATGCTGAAAGCCTCATCTATGGCTCACTGCTGGACAGCAAAGCAAGCGAACATGCTGCCCGGATGACAGCTATGAAGAATGCAACTGATAATGCAAGTGATCTGATCAGCTCTCTTAGTCTGGTATACAACCGTGCTCGACAAGCAGCGATTACCCAGGAAATTACGGAAATCGTTGGCGGAGCAGCTGCATTAGAATAGAGAGATGACGAATGAAACGGGGAAGCTGGAGATGTTGCTCTGGCTTCTGTGTTTGAAAGCAAGCCGTTTTTACGGCTGCCGGCGTCATTTTCTATGAATAAGAGATTATGTAATAGATGTATATTTAAATTAATGATTAGCTTCAGCATCTATAAAGGCGCTTACGCTTTTCTAAAGAGATAACATTGTATAATTACTTTAAAATTTGAATGGTGTCTAGCTTCAGCGTCTAGCCCCTCGAGGTCATAAGTCAATCTGTCCAAAAGGTTAAAGAACAACCTTCTGGCCATCTTGCCTTATGCTTGTCGGGGCTGGGCGAGACGCTTACGCTTTTCGTAGTAGGAGGGAAAAAGATGAATAAAGGACGCGTTCTTCAGGTTATGGGTCCAGTTGTTGACGTTAAGTTCGAAAGCGGTCAGCTTCCTGAGATCTATAATGCTT
The DNA here is from genome assembly GCF_008923265.1 of Bacillus mesophilum. Lineage (NCBI taxonomy): Bacteria > Bacillati > Bacillota > Bacilli > Caryophanales > Bacillaceae > Bacillus > Bacillus mesophilum. Next base: position 146,849 of record NZ_WBOT01000003.1, read on the forward strand.
TGACTATTTCCAATTCGGCGAGTGAGTCTGGAGCTGGAATCAGCTTAACCCTTGAAGTTGCCCTTCATTTAGGTGACGATACTGTACGTACAATCGCAATGTCTTCAACTGATGGTCTAACAAGAGGAAGCGAAGTTGTTGATACTGGTTCAGCAATCTCTGTTCCTGTAGGTGATGTTACACTGGGGCGTGTATTTAACGTACTTGGTGAAACAATTGACTTGGATCCTGTCATTGCTGGCGATATTCGCCGTGACTCAATCCACAGAGAAGCACCTAAATTTGAACAGCTTTCAACTGAAGTTGAGATTTTAGAAACTGGTATTAAAGTTGTAGACTTGCTTGCACCTTATATTAAGGGTGGTAAGATCGGTCTATTCGGTGGTGCCGGAGTAGGTAAAACCGTTTTAATTCAGGAATTGATTAATAATATCGCACAAGAGCACGGTGGTATCTCTGTATTTGCCGGTGTTGGAGAGCGTACACGTGAAGGTAATGACCTTTACCATGAAATGACTGACTCTGGAGTTATCAAGAAAACAGCGATGGTATTCGGACAAATGAACGAGCCGCCTGGAGCACGTATGCGTGTTGCACTAACGGGTCTGACAATGGCTGAATTCTTCCGTGATGACCAAGGACAAGACGTTCTTTTCTTCATGGATAACATCTTCCGTTTCACACAAGCAGGTTCTGAGGTTTCTGCCCTATTAGGCCGTATGCCTTCAGCGGTAGGTTACCAGCCAACACTTGCTACAGAAATGGGTAAACTACAAGAGCGTATCACATCTACTAACGTAGGTTCTGTTACATCTATCCAAGCGATTTACGTACCTGCCGATGACTATACGGATCCGGCTCCAGCTACAACATTTGCTCATTTAGATGCAACAACAAACCTTGAACGTAAGCTTTCTGAGATGGGAATTTACCCAGCGGTAGATCCGTTGGCTTCTACTTCCCGTGCTCTATCACCTGAAATCGTTGGGGAAGAGCATTACTCTATTGCTCGTCAAGTACAGCAAACATTACAGCGTTACAGAGAACTTCAAGATATCATTGCGATTCTTGGTATGGACGAGCTTTCTGACGATGATAAATTAGTCGTTGCACGTGCTCGCCGTATTCAGTTCTTCTTATCACAAAACTTCCACGTTGCTGAGCAGTTTACTGGCCAGCCGGGATCATATGTACCTGTTAAAGAAACTGTAAAAGGCTTCAAGGAAATTCTTGAAGGCAAATACGATCACTTACCAGAAGATGCTTTCCGTCTTGTAGGAAGAATTGAAGAAGTGATCGAAAGTGCAAAGAAAATGGGCGTAGAGGTCTAAATCTGGACCAGGAGGGTAAAAAATGAAGACAATCAATGTCAATATTGTTACTCCTGACGGCCCGGTGTATGAATCAGACGTAGAAATGGTGAGTACAAAGGCCGCAAGCGGTGAGCTCGGGATCTTGCCTGGCCATATTCCAATGGTAGCGCCGTTACAAATTGGAGCTGTCCGTTTAAAAAACGGCGGAAAAACGGATTTAGTCGCTGTTAGTGGCGGATTCATTGAAGTAAAGCCTGAAAAGGTGACGATCTTGGCGCAATCAGCTGAGCAGTCTGAAGAAATCGATGTAGAACGAGCTAAAGGTGCAAAACTTCGAGCTGAAGAACGTCTTCACCAACAGAAGCGTGAGAATATCGATTTCCGCAGAGCAGAACTTGCTCTTCAGCGTGCCATGAATCGAATTAACGTATCTGAGAGACATTTTTAATGAATGTTAAAGGCACCTCACAGAACTAACTGTGAGGTGTTTTTTTAGTATACTGCCGATTTAGCTCATTACACCGTATCCATCCGTTATAAAAACCTCGCAATGTATATCAACCACTTTTGCCTCGAATCCCTAGTGTAAGATCTGATAGTGGGCAAGTTTACAGAAGACCGCTCAATTCGGTGCAAGAATAAAACAAGTTTAGCTGCAGTTAAAAAGCATTCATAAAGAAAAAATATGGATGAATGTAAATTTTTTTTAAATAAAGTGTAACTTACTAGCTTGAATATACGTCGAATGATAGGATGGATTTGGAGTGTCTATTATGGATGCCTTTAAACTGGAGGAGGAGTTAAGATGATTACAGGAGACTTTGGGCAGCAGGCGCTCATCAGCATTATGTCGCATCTTGTATTTATTGCCCTTGCCTGGTGGGCATTGCAGGCTATTCGTCTAGACCAATTATTAAAGCCAAATCGGGTTGTGCAGGCAAGAGTTCTGTATATCCTTTTATCCATTATAATTGGTTCTGCTGCTAGTAATTTTTTCCTTGACTATTTATTATGGTCACAGCAGCTGCCTCTGATTTTACAAACAATAGGCTTATCTCAAATATAGGTCTTCGTGCATGTTTTCTTTTATGCCATTTTTCAGTATGATTCTCTTGTTGTGAAAAAATATTACGCGTTTTTATACTCTTGTGAAGCATTTTTCAAAGTTGGACAAAAGACAGAGTACATTCTGAATTTGACGAGTACATATTTGATGATTGTCAAAAAGTGACGAGAGTTTTTAAGTATGTCGTGCTTCTCCTTGGTAACAATGATACTAAGGGGAGGAGATTCAAAATGAAAGATAAAAAAGCGATTTTATTAGCAATTATTACCGTAATTGGTTTTATGGGCTTAACGACTGGGAATAAGACGATTGTAGCATATGAAGAACTTGACCTATCAAAGTTTGCTTCTGTAATGGAAGACGAGAATATTATGATATCTGAGTGGTCTTTACATGCAAGAGAAAAAATGGAAAGTTTTGAAACGCTTGACCAAGCTGAAGGATACACAAATCAGCTAAAAAAGGCATATGCTGATTGGGAATGGACAGTAAAGTCAGAGTCTGATCAATGGGAAGCAACTGCTTCAAAAACAGATGATGAAGGCATAGCTGAAAGCATTAAAGTGATGTCTGCAGAAGCTGGCGGAGAGATCCAATCCTACTTGACATATGAGATGAAAGGCAGCTTATGGAACAGCGATACTGAGCAGTTGGCTGAAAATAAGCTGAAAAGCAGACTTTCCGACTTATTTCGCGGAAATACCACAATTTTCTCTTGTATGAAAGGCGAATTCAATGATAAAATTAATGGGTCTTTGTCAAATACTGCAAGTCATTTACTAGAAGTATTTGATGCAGAAGAAATTGAAACGTTAGAAGAAGAAAGCTTTGTTTCGACAACTGCTAATTCACCGATGTTCCATGAATCGGTTGCAGCTGGCGGACAGAAAATGAATGTACAAATTGGATTAAGAACTGAAGGGATGGGCGCTAATACAACCATAGTTATTGGCACACCCATCATTACGATTGAATATTAATATAGAGATAATGGACGCGGAGGGGAATACACTTTGGAAAAAATCATCGTCCGCGGCGGGAATCGGCTAAGCGGAACTGTTAAAGTTGAAGGCGCAAAAAATGCTGTTTTGCCGGTTATCGCTGCTACACTGTTAGCAAGTGATGGAAAAAGCATAATTCGTGATGTCCCTACTCTCTCCGATGTATTTACAATTAATGAAGTATTACGCTATTTAAACGCCGAAGTGGAGTTTGATCATAATACAGTAATCGTTAATGCATCAAGAGAGTTAAGAGAAGAAGCACCTTTTGAATATGTTCGTAAAATGCGGGCGTCTTCATTAGTAATGGGACCGCTTCTTGCTAGAAATGGCCGTGCACGAGTGGCATTGCCTGGGGGCTGTGCAATCGGCTCTCGCCCTATTGATCAGCATTTAAAGGGCTTCGAAGCAATGGGAGCGACAGTAAAGGTTGGAAATGGATTTGTTGAAGCTGAAGCAGCAGATGGCCGTCTGCGCGGAGCAAAAATATATTTAGATTTCCCAAGCGTAGGCGCAACGGAAAACATTATGATGGCAGCAACACTTGCAATTGGCACAACAGTAATTGAGAATGTTGCAAAAGAACCTGAAATTGTAGACCTTGCTAATTTCCTAAACAGCATGGGAGCAAAAGTAAGAGGCGCAGGTACAGGAACGATCCGCATTGAGGGAGTGGAAATGCTTTTCGGAGCAGACCACAACATCATTCCAGATCGCATTGAAGCAGGAACATTTATGGTTGCTGCAGCGATTACAGGTGGAGATGTACTCATTAAAGGAGCAGTTCCAGAGCATTCTACATCCTTAATCGCAAAAATGGAAGAGATGGGTGTTGTATTTATTGAAGAGGCAGAAGGTGTGCGTGTATTAGCACCTGAAAAGCTGAAAGCAGTAGATATTAAAACAATGCCTCATCCTGGGTTCCCGACTGATATGCAAGCACAAATGATGGCGTTATTGCTTCATGCAAACGGCACTAGTGTGATCACAGAAACGGTGTTCGAAAACCGTTTTATGCATGTCGAAGAATTCCGCCGCATGAACGCTGAAATTAAAATTGAAGGCCGCTCGGTTATCATGAATGGCCCTTCTAATCTGCAGGGAGCAGAAGTAGCTGCAACGGATCTTCGCGCTGCTGCTGCGTTAATTTTAACAGGTCTTGTTGCTGATGGAATTACACGCGTTACAGAACTAAAGCATCTTGATCGCGGATATGTAAGCTTCCATGAGAAACTGGCTGCGTTAGGTGCAGATATTGAACGTATTACAGAAGTTGAAGAGCAGCAAACTGAAAAGTTTGTAACAGATTTAAACGCTTAATCAACTGGGATATATTGAAAAACCGCAACACTGATTTGTCTGTAAGGACAGAACGGTTTGCGGTTTTTTTATTATGTATGATTGCCTCGCTGCTTAATATGAGGAATTATAAAAGCAGCTAAACCAAATGCTCTTTAGCTATAATAGTAAAGCTGGACTCTTAAGGCTGCGGCAGAAACGGCTACTCAAAATTTCTTCGAATACTTGTCATATTAGCTTGTCCAGTCCCATATGAATGGAATGAGACTGAAACTACGGAGGCTTACATATGACAAAAATCAAACCATTCATTCTACTAGCGTCGATTCTCTTTGCCGTCACGATCATTGTTCCGTCTCTTCTGGTTATCCCCTTTTCAAATAATGAAGAGACAGGAAAGCTGGATGAGGAACTGGAGGAAACGGTGGCTGAACCAGCAGGCACTGAACCTGCCATTGAAGTGGCTGTGTTCCGAACAGCGACAAAAAAGGTTGAAAATCTGGCAATGGAAGATTATTTAGTTGGAGTCGTATCAGCTGAGATGCCTGCAGAGTTTGAAAATGAAGCTCTAAAAGCACAGGCACTGACAGCAAGAACCTATATTGTTCAGCATCTAATGAAGGATCAAGATCTGAATATTCCTGGAGATGCACAAGTATATGATACAGTCGACCATCAGGTATATAAAAATAAAGAAGAGCTAAAGAAGCAGTGGAAAGAAGAATATGACTCTAATATTAAGAAGGTGACAGAAGCTGTTCGTGCTACAGCAGGTCAGATCCTTACTTATGAAGGTAATCCTATACAGGCACAATTCTTTTCAACGAGCAATGGTTTTACCGAAAATTCAGAGTCCGTATGGACAAATGCCATTCCTTACTTAAAAAGTGTTGAGAGCCCATGGGACCAGAAATCACCAGAGTTTACAGACCAATTGGTCATAGCAGTGCCCGACTTTGAAGCAAAGCTGGGCGTGTCATTGCCCGAAGGTCCAGCAATCGGAAGTGTAACAGAGCGAACAGCAGGAAAAAGAGTCTCCAAGGTGAATATTAATGGCAAGGAATTAAAAGGTGTCGATATCCGTGAAAAACTAGGATTAAGATCAACTGATTTTACTTGGGAAAGAAAAGGCGATAATGTGGTCATTCAAACGAAGGGGTACGGACATGGTGTTGGCATGAGCCAATACGGAGCCAATGGCATGGCTGCAGAAGGAAAAACATATAAAGAAATCGTCAATCACTATTATAAGGGAGTCGAGATCTCAACATCTGATACGATGCTCGCTAAAGTGATGGCGAAAAAATAGACAGAAACAAAAGAGCCGCCGAAGGCATTCGGCGGCTTTGTTGCGGTAAAATTGGGTTTGGCGAATATATTATTATTTTGGGCGAAAAAATGGAGATAACGGCGATAATAATGTTTTAACAGCGAATAAGGTTATGCTAACGGCGATTATGTTTCCAGGACAGCGAATATCCAAGTGGCGAACTCTGCTATATCGCGAGCACTGTTCCATTTTACAGCAGAGAACCACTTATTTTTTTCACCTAAATACAACAAACAATTACTTCCCCGCAGCCGTCACCCTTTTGATACTTTCCAGAAAGCGGCCGATTTTTTGAAACCTTTTTCCAAAAACAGCTTGAGAAATTACCCAATAGGCAACTGCCACACCTATAACATCCTTCACAACGTCAATAAGGGTTGCAGAACGGTACGGCACAAAATACTGATGTATTTCATCTGTAACGCCATAGAGGCAGGCTAGGACGGCCAGGAGAAGGTTGATTTTAGACGTAAAGGGTTGTTTGAAAGTAAAAGCAGCTCCAACAAGCAGAAGATACAGGATGCCAAATTCAACAAGGTGCATCGATTCTTTGAAGAAACGATCAAAAGCGGAGTCAGGCAACTCTACTACTGCATTATGCGGGAGACTTGATAGAACCCAAATAAGAATCATATAAGAAATAGGAAGGAGGCGAAGCAGCCATTTTAACATGATAAAAACTCCTTTGAAAAAAGTTATAAGAAATATGAATAATTTAATCAGCTTTGTCGAAAAATAACATCTAAAAAAATATTTTTAAAAAGGTATATAATCCTTGCAATCTGTTCAGACTGATTGCTGAGGTGATGATAATGAGAGAGGAAGAAAAGAAACGATCTTCTCAAGATTCAAGTTTTAAGCGTTTTTTAAAGAAGCGTTGGGCATTCCCAGCAATCTACATTGCAAGTGCAGCTATTATTTTATCGGCGGTTCTATGGTATCAAAATAGCAGTGATAGCGCGATAGAGTCAGATGAATTTAATCATGAAGCTACCGATATTACTGGCAAAACAGAAGAACCGGCAATTGAAGTAACAAATTCACTAGAAGACTTCAAAATGCCTGTAGCTGATGAAGACACTGCTGTTATTCAAACACAGTTTTATGATCATAGTGCTGACACTGCAGATCAAGAGGCTGCGCTCATCGTTTATAATAACATCTACCACCCTAGCACTGGTATAGATATCGCTATGAAGGATGGGGAGACATTTGATGTCCTTGCATCACTAAGCGGTACAGTGACAAAGGTCGAGGAAGATAGAACGCTTGGAAACAAAATTGAAATCGAACATACAGAAGGTATTGTAACACAATATCAATCTGTTACTGAGATGAATGTTGAGGTTGGCGATCAAGTTAAGCAAGGCGATGTTTTAGCTAAAGCAGGACAAAGCCTATTTAATGAAGATGCAGGTGTACATGTCCACTTTGAAATTCGCAAGGATGGACAGGCAGTTAATCCGCATGAGTATTTTAACAAATCTCTAAGTGCATTACAGGAAGCTGATTTATCTGGAGATACAGAGACAGCTGACAATGAAGATGGTTCTGAAGAAAGTTCTGCTCCTGAAGGTGATGAAGAAGCAAAACCTGAAGATGGAGAAGAAACAGCGCCTGAAGACGGCTCTGCTCCAGAAGAAGGCACTGAAACAGCACCTGGTGAAGACAGCACAACAAATCCAAATGACCAAGCTGAAGATGAAGGCACTTCTGATGAAGAAACTGAAACAGAAGGCGGTTCTGAAGAAGAAGGGGACCATACTGGTGACCATTCTGAAGAAGACTCAGCTAACGCATAAGATGATAAAAACGAAAACCCGACATAATGTGCGGGTTTTTGTTCTTGTTTAGCAAATAGATTCAGCCTTGTGCATGACGCTCAAGAATAGGAGGTACAGCAGCAGCTTTACATTCACCACGATAAACTTAATTTCACTTCTATTTCTGAATATTAATAACAGATCCGTTTTTATGTGTCACAATGACCGTTTTACCCGCAAGGCGCTGATATTCCTGGGCCGTGCCATAAGGAACTTTTAATGCGAAATGGCGGCCGCCTGCTTGAAATTCAACGGTAAAATTATCAGCAGCTCCGATAATTTTAGCAGATTGAACAGCAATATCCTCCATAATGATCAGGCGCTGGTGGATGAGTACCATATCATTTTGAAGATGATTCAAGCTTTTTAATTCAGATACTGGCACGCCATAACGATCTGCGATGCTCCACAATGTATCACCTGGGACTACTGTGTAAATAGCGGCGTGCTGAAGAAAAGTTTCCGTTGTGTGATATTCAGTTGGCACCTCCAGTTTCTGTCCTGGAAAAATTTTATCCGAATGTAAGTCGTTCATTTCCTTGAGCTGCTGAACGGTTAAATCAAAATCCTTCGAAATCCGGTACAAAGTATCGCCTTTTTCCACTTCATACATGCCCGCAGAAGCCTTTGCTTCTTTACCGCCGAGACCAATACTAGAGGCGGTGACAGCGGCTGCCACCGTAACTGTCGCAAGCTGTACGTTTCTTTTCTTCATTTTTTTCTTCCGCATTTCATCAATCCGTGCCTTCCTAGGTCTTAAAACAGCTTTTTCCATCTCAAATCTCCTTTATTTATCTTTTATATATGTTTGGGTGATTCTGGTTGTATACCCATATTTATGAACGTTTTGGTCAGCATAAGTGTATGTGAATAGACCCAAAGCGACAATAGGCAAGAAATCATAGCGGTTTTTGTTACTATATACACGAAAACAGTGAATACAAAACTAATCAATAGACGAATAGAACTGCAAATTTGGAAAGGAATTATTGAATCGGTAGGCAGATGGATACGGGGAGAATAAGGTTTGTTATTTTTTATAATGCAAATGGGGGAAAGACTGAAGAAATTTAAGAGATATTGTCCTAAGGGTATTTTTTAATCAGCTGAAAGAAATGGGTCATAATACACGAATCTATCGAACTAATACGGATGATATAGCAGAATTTTTTTTAAAAGCTACGTAAAAAACAAGCAAATTTGTAAGTTTTCTGAAAAAAATAAGCAATGACTTGTCCCGATTCATGAAATCGTGCATATATCTTCATCCAAGCTAATAAAATGTTACAAACCTTACAAAGAGAATGTTTGAGGTGGGTATCGTTTTAATGCTATCAGTGAATGAGCAGGGGCAGATGATTATTTACAGCAGGTAAATGGAAAGGTTTTGCCTTTCTTCCGCAGGTAAATTGTGCGGACTATCGTATAGGACAAAGATAAAAGCGAGTCTCATTTCACACTTCTCACATCCAATTTAGGGAGGGCGAGTGGTGTGCACGATTACATCAAAGAGAGAACTATCAAGATTGGAAAGTATATCGTGGAGACGAAAAAAACAGTTCGCGTGATTGCGAAGGAGTTTGGCGTATCCAAAAGTACAGTCCATAAAGATTTAACAGAAAGACTTCCTGAAATTAATCCCGATCTTGCAAATGAAGTAAAGGAAATTTTAGATTATCATAAATCCATCAGACATCTCCGTGGGGGAGAAGCCACTAAAATGAAGTACAAAAAGGAAGAGCTAGAGGGGGAGCCCATCAATTAATAAGGGAACCACACAAAAGAAGACGTAACACAAACGGTATGCAAAGAATGTTTTCTGTATTCTATGTATACCGTTTGTGTTTTTTATATGATGGACAAGGGACCTAGGTTCTTCCAGAAATTGGGACAACAAACTGGATAGGAACGAATTCGACAAATTCTTTAATTTGTTCTATATAATTTGACAAAAAGTTACTTTATTATAGATAGATGTGCTAAAATATACAATTAGGATAATAACTTAGTTTAGCTAATAGATGTGGGAAAAAAGGCTCTTTTTTTTCTGTCTTTTTCTGCTCGCAATTTTTCATAAAGACATCGTTTGCTGAGAATGATTTGCGACAATTGTTAAGAACTTCTCAGAGGTAATTAGAGATATGTACTGCAATAAAACTGATATAGGCCACCTCAGGCTTTGAAGTGATCATCAATGTCTGTGTCTTACTGCTTAAGCCGCTGCGGACAATGCGGGCCAAAATTTCAAGGAGGAAAGAAAGAGAATGTTTGCTAGGGATATTGGAATTGATTTAGGGACGGCCAATGTGCTCATACATGTGAAAGGCCGCGGAATAGTTTTGAACGAGCCTTCAGTTGTGGCAATTGATAAAAATACAAACAAGGTACTTGCCGTTGGCGAAGAAGCCCGCCGCATGGTTGGCCGTACACCGGGAAATATTGTTGCAATTCGTCCTTTAAAAGATGGCGTAATTGCTGATTTTGATGTAACAGAAGCAATGTTAAAATATTTTATCAACAAACTTGATGTCAAAGGATTTTTATCAAAACCGCGCATTTTAATTTGCTGTCCGACAAATGTTACAAGCGTTGAGCAAAAAGCCATTAAAGAAGCAGCAGAAAAGAGCGGCGGCAAAAAAGTATACCTTGAAGAAGAACCAAAAGTCGCTGCAATTGGTGCGGGGATGGATATTTTCCTTCCGAGCGGAAACATGGTAGTTGATATCGGCGGCGGTACTACAGACGTAGCAGTTCTTTCAATGGGCGACATCGTCACGTCTTCATCCATTAAAATGGCTGGCGACAAATTTGATAATGAAATTCTTCAGTATATCAAAAGAAAATATAAACTCTTAATCGGGGAAAGAACGGCAGAGGATATTAAAACAACGATCGCAACTGTTTTTCCTGGTTCAAGAAGTGAGCAGATGGATATTCGCGGCCGTGATATGGTTTCAGGTCTGCCAAGAACCATTACTGTGTATTCAGAAGAAATTGAGCAGGCGTTAAGAGAATCGGTATCTGTTATTGTTCAGGCAGCTAAGAGCGTACTTGAGCGTACACCGCCTGAGCTTTCAGCAGACATTATTGACCGCGGTGTTATTTTAACAGGCGGCGGTGCTTTGCTTCACGGCATCGATATGCTCTTAGCAGAAGAGCTGAAGGTTCCTGTGCTCATAGCCGAAAATCCAATGGATTGTGTAGCAATCGGAACAGGCATTATGCTTGATAATATTGACAAGCTGCCTAAGCGGAAATTTAGTTAATTAAAAAGCTGCCAGTGAAAAATTCTGGCAGCTTTTTTTCAGTATCACAGTGAAACATGCAGACATGCATTATCGGAAATTCATAATAGCTTGCAGATGCTTCGCCAATTTTTATCAAAATATGACTTTTTCCTTTATTTTTTTAATGTATATTGTTGATTTTTTTTTTATAATAAAAGTAAGACGTAAAGAGGTTCTATTTTTTCTGCGTTTTCGATCCGCTGCTTCGTCTTTTTCAAGAGACGTTCAGTATTTTAAGAGGTGAGAATTTTGTTTAAAGGATTTTATACAGTGGCTTCCGGAATGCTTGCTCAGCAGCGGAGAACAGAAATGCTTTCAAATAACATGGCGAATGCGAATACACCAGGATTTAAAGCGGATCAGTCTGCTATTAGAAGCTTCCCGGAAATGCTGCTTCAGCGTATGGATCAGCAATCTATTCCGACAGAGAAGGGTTTAAATATACCAGGAAACACAACAATTGGCAGTATAAGCACAGGGGTCTATATGCAGGAAGTGATTCCTAATTTCCTTCAAGGTGATATAAAAGAAACAGGTTTAAATACAGATGTATCCTTAATCAATGTGAATGTCCCTGACAATGGGGAGGATGGTGCAGTTGGTTCTGTATTTTTCACTGTTACTGGACCTTCTGGAGAAGAGCGTTATACACGTAACGGAAACTTCACTCTCGATGGAGCAGGATATTTAACAACTGCCAGCGGCTTGTATGTACTTAATGATGCTGGGCAGCAGATTCAGCTGACAAGTGATGACTTCTCCATTAATGAGGAAGGTATCCTGACAGGTGCAAATGGCGAAGTGGCTCGTCTTGGAGTTGCTTATTCGGACAATGCCAACAGCTTGATTAAAGAAGGAGATGGCCTTTACCGGACTGAAGATGGCAACAATTTGCCTAGTGCCTATCTGGCTGGCGGTGTGCAGTTTAACCTTCAGCAGGGATTCCTTGAGCGCTCAAATGTAGATGTCAGCCGCACGATGACCGACATGATGACAGCCTATCGTGCGTTTGAAGCGAATCAGAAGGTTCTGCAGGCATATGACCGCAGCATGGAAAAGGCTGCAAATGAAGTTGGGCGCATCGGATAATCATGTCTACACTTTCTAAGGGAGAAGAACAATGAATAGAACGATGATCACGGCAACCAATACATTGGCACAGCTGCAGAAGCAAATGGACATTGTCAGCAACAATGTAGCCAACATTGATACAAATGGATTCAAAAGAAGAGAAGCGAACTTCACTGATCTGCTGTTTCAGCAATTTAACAATGGACCAGGTGCTCCAGGGGCAGGGGATGCTGGGAGGCTGACACCGAATGGCATTCGTCAGGGAACAGGTGCAAAGCTTGCGATTTCAAAGATTGTGATGGCGCAGGGCAACCTGAAAACAACGGATCGCCCGCTTGATATGGCGCTAACAGCAGAAGGACAGGTTTTCAGAGTGCTTGAGCAGAATGATAATGGTTCTGCCATTCGATATACAAGAGACGGTGCTTTTTATTTAACGCCGATCTCTCAAAACGAAACAATGCTTGTAACGGGAAATGGCTATCCTGTTCTGGATGAAAATAATAATCCAATCACCATTAACGCACAAGCTTCTAACTTTGCTCTTTCGGAAACAGGCAGACTAACCGTTGATGTCCCTGGCGGAGGAACGGCAAGTTATGATTTGGGAATTTCATATGTGAATAAGCCACAGTTTTTAGAACAAAAGGGCGGAAACCTATTAGGTCTGCCTGAAAATATGGCTGATCTGGGAGTAGAAGCAGAGGAGATTTTAACAGAGCTGAATGGACCTCTTCGTAATCAGATTGGAATCGCTCAAGGGGTATTAGAGCAATCCAATGTTGATTTATCAAAAGAGATGACCGAGCTGATCAATCTTCAGCGTTCCTACCAGTTTCAGTCCAGATCGATTTCGATGGCAGACCAAATGATGGGTCTAGTCAACGGAATTCGCTAAAGGAGCTTAGAACATGTCAGTAAACAGTCATAATCAAGAAGCGGCGAAAACGCGCGAACAAGTTAAAAAAGAACGAAAAGTAAACGAAGAAAAACCGCGTGCAAGACGGATCCGCATTCGTCTTATTCCGATCTGGCTTCGGATTATAATTGTCGCTGCCTTGATTGTAATCAGTGCCATTGCAGGTGCTGCAGTCGGGTATGGAGTCATGGGGGATGGCGATGCAAAGGACATCTTTAAAAAGTCAACCTGGACTCATATTATCGATCTCGTCGAAAAAGAATAAATTGTTAGCAGACTTTAATTAGGAGGTCTGCTTTTTTATGTTCGGAGGGTGAGCTGTAGTTCGGCGGAGATCTGGGTGTTTTCAGCGGATATATTGAAATAACGGCGGAAATAATTTTTTTAAAACAAAAACAGCTCTCTTCCTTGTTCTTTCCCTATTTAACTTTGCGGTTCAACGGGTTTTTTAGTACAATAATACCTAATAATAGGAGGAGGTACTAACAATGCTCGATATTACACAAATTAAAGAAATCATTCCGCATCGTTATCCGTTTTTGCTTATTGATAAAATGTTAGAGGTTGTGGAAGGGCAAAAAGCGATTGGCCTTAAAAATGTGACGGCGAATGAAGAGTTTTTTAATGGTCATTTCCCTGATTATCCAGTGATGCCTGGTGTCCTGATCGTTGAGGCTCTTGCACAAGTCGGAGCAGTTGCTATGCTAAAGAAAGAAGAGAATAGAGGCCGCCTTGCCTTCTTTACAGGCATTGATAACTGCCGCTTCAAACGCCAAGTAAAACCAGGAGACCAGCTTCGCCTTGAAGTTGAAATTATTCGTGTGAAAGGCCCAATCGGCAAAGGCAAAGGCACTGCAACCGTAGACGGTGAAATCGTATGCGAAGCAGAAATCATGTTTGCGTTGAAATAAGAATTAGGTATATGCTGGCTTAAATTTAAAATCAACTATAAACCCGAGTGATGAAAGAATAACATTTCTTATCACTCGGGTTTTTAATTTCTGCTGTTTCACATTACTTTTACACATGGTTGAAATGTAGTAATCGAAACCCTGCTGCTCAAAAAGAAAGAGCTGAGATCCTGTAGACTTGCTGGAGAGGATTTGCTTCCTCCCTTTTTTAGATGGGAAAAGTTAAATCATATAAATTAACCGCTTTCTTTACCAAATAAACTGGATATTATTGGACAACCAACCAGCGTTTATAACCTCTCCAAAAAGTGTATGTATGTAATATGCAAGGGCAAGATCAGAAATTAACTGCTTTTAAAATATTTCATGCAAGTTGTTTGTTGTTTTGGGAAACATAAAAAAAGACCGAATAACAGGTCGACAATAAACAGCGAAGAAAGGAGCTAACATTATGAATAACAAACTTTTAAAGATCGTTGGAGGTTCTCTGCTTTCAGCCATGCTTCTTACAGGATGCGGAAATGACGAGCAGGACCCGCCGCCAGAGGATAACAATGTGGAGGATCCAGCTGGTGACGAGGACATGGACATGGATATGGACATGAATGATGACAACAACGGCGATACAGATATGAACCAAGATGACAATAATGACGATGGAATCATGAATGACGAAGAAAATCCTGGCGAAGATATGATCGAAGATGAAATGGAAAACAACGACGAAGAAAACAATCAGTAATTCTAATTAAGGGACAGGCTTTAGGGCCTGTCCTTCTTCAAATAACCTGCTCAACAAGAAAAAGCTCAAACCTCCTCCAGTAACCCAAACACACACCAATATTCCTTTAAACAAAATTCGATACATGTTATGCTTAAAATAGTGTGACCTAAAGAAGAAAAGTAAGACATATTTTCTCTAATTATGTAAAAAACTATAGAGGAATCGACTATTTATGACACTTACTGTTTACTAATAACAATATTTTTATGGTATGATTACAAATAGACTTTATTCATTTGCAGAGCTTAGATTGGGGGTACTTTTAAAAGCATGGCGTTTAAAGATCTTTCGCAAGGAATCAAAATAAGTGTATCTCGTTCCATTACAACTTCTTTTGAACGGTATATGAGCAATATTCAATGGGACGAAGAGCAATTTGATATTCAGCGCTTTGTTTCAGAGTGGCAGGAGTATATACAGAATCATTCTTCCTGGTATAGTCAGGTCAGTGACGAAATGAAAGCCGACCCTGAATTTCATCAAGAACTTGCTGCGAAAATTAACGAAATAATCGAGAAAATCTTCTCAGAAAAGCCATCAGATGAACAAATGGAGGAGATCGAATCTCTCCAAAAGCAGACGGGCAAGGAAATGGACTATTCCTGTAAAATGGAAGCAAAATATGTGATTGAGCAATTGAAAAATGCTTAAGAATGTCACACTGCCGAATAAGGCATGATCGACCAAAAGTGACAGCACAATAAAAAAACAATCCTCATAAAGGGATTGTTTTTTTGTATTTAGTAAAGCTTTTATAGAAATCGTGCGGCATATAGCAACGTTATTTAGCGGCTAATTTCGGGCGGCTCCGCATCTTTAGTTTAAATTCATTCATGAGGTCTTCGCCAGTTAAACCTTGTGTTAATAGATCTTGGAGAAGAGTCTCAGCGAAATCACTTCTTGTGCGCTTTAATTGACCTTTAAATAAAATGCTAATATGGTCATCAAATTCGTTCATTGATAAAATGGTTGTTAAGAAAGCAGCCGGATCGTTTTCCTTTTTAGAAATGACTACTTGAACAACAAGTTCTTGATCTGACTTCTGCTGAAAATAGCTTTTATATTGACTGTTTATATATGTTTCCAAAAGCCATGTGCTATTCTCGTCTTCTTTATTAATGATCAAACCGTCATCAAGCTCAATATCCGTAAGCTTATCCTCTTCGACCACCTGCATAGAAACTAACTTAAACGTCTTCATGCGCGCTGCCTCCATTCGATCCTATTTATTAGTAAAAGTATAACACATTGGCGAATGAAAGCGAATTTTCCTAAAAGAATTGATCTAACGATTTTTTTGTCTGAAATTGTAAAATTGAATTATTAAAAGACAAAAACGTTATTTCTTACTAGAAAATATATAAGTATTTGCAATCGCTTCTGTCCAAAAATTAAATTTCGGCGATTTTACATATGCTGCAGATTTCCATTAAGCTGGGATCATCAAAAGAAAGGAGCTGGAAATACAAATGATTAATCAAGTCACCTTAGTTGGGCGTCTTACAAGAGATCCTGAGCTGAAGAGAACACAGGATGGCAAGCCGGTCACAAATGTGGTGCTGGCCGTCAATCGTCAATACAAAAACCAGCAGGGAGAAATTGACGCAGATTTTGTTCAATGCACACTATGGAAGAAAACGGCTGAGAACACAGCCTCCTATTGCAAAAAAGGCTCACTGATTGGCATTACAGGCAGAATCCAAACGAGGCACTATGAAAACAATGAACAAAAACGAGTTTATGTAACCGAGGTGGTTGCAGAGAGCGTACGTTTCCTTGAAAGACGGAAGGAACCAATTGAAGTACCAGCAGGAAGGGAGTTTTAACAAGTATGTATGATAGAGCTGCTTCAGATAACACCGTCGAATGCATGCTTGAGAGTTTGATTAGAATGCTGGGAAAATCGAATCAAAGAGTAGAAGAGCTGTCAAAAAGAGTGGGGCAGCTTGAGCTCATCATTCTTTCGCAATGCAAAAATGAGCATGCCCGCCAGCTGGTTGACATGGAGGAAGAAAGGAGAGAATTGACACATCAAAAAGCACAAAGCCAGCAAGCTCAATAAAGATGACATTCAATACTGCTAAAAGGAATTCCCCAAACACACCCTCATTAGAGAAAATCAAATAACGCCCCCAATCCCCATTTTCCAGTGCAGCTGCACTGGTTTTTTCTAACTGATTTTATAAGAATATAAATAATGCATTCACAAAATTGACATAAAAAAAGAGGAAAAACAAAGAAAAAAGGAGGATTATGGAAAGTTATAGGAGAAAAGAACTGAGAAGAAACACCCGGTTTACATGAGTAAATAATTTAGGAACGAGGAGGTGAAATCATGGAAGAGAAATTTCTTTTTTATAAAGGGGTTTGTAATGAAATTGACACGATGCATCGTCCAAGTTTTGGAGATGCGGTGCTTCTGAGTAAACGTCCAAAGATCAAATCCTACCAAAGACTCCCGCTAATAGAAAACATGCCGCTGACACTTCAATATAATACAAATCACCCAAAGAATCAGGTTCAATACCAACTACATAATAATCATTTAGAAATCTGTTTCCCTGAGCCAGATGGAAAGGAATTTTTCTATAGTATTTTAATTAAAGAGGGAAATTGGGTCAGCTATGTTTTAAATCCAGCAGCAAGAAAAAAACCACTGGCGAAAGGGAACGTGGATCGATTGCTATAAAAAAAGCAGGCGGGAACTTGAAATTTTTCCCGCTTGCTTTAAGCTAAATCAACTCAAATAAACAAGATCATGCAATTCATCATTTGAAAGCTCAGTAATCCAGCTTTCACTTTGAATAATCTGATCGTTTAAGGACTGTTTCTTCTCAAGCATCACATCTATTTTTTCCTCAAGAGTTCCAGTGCTGATCAGCTTATGAACATGAACAAATCGTTTTTGGCCAATCCGATAAGCGCGGTCAGTTGCCTGGTTCTCTACTGCTGGGTTCCACCAGCGGTCAAAATGGATGACATGACTTGCTGCTGTTAAGTTCAGCCCAGTTCCTCCGGCTTTTAGAGACAGAAGAAAGACAGGGAACTCTTCGTTTTGAAAACGGGCAATCATGTTGTCGCGCTCCTGTTTTGGCACACTCCCATTTAAGAATGGCACATCAAGCTGGAATTCATTTTTCAGCATCTGCTGAATAATCCTGCCCATCTCAATATACTGAGTAAAAATAAGACAGCTTTCCCCTTGTTCCCGAACAGCGCTAATCAGCTCATGCAGCTTTTCGAGCTTAGAAGAACGCGAAAGGATGGATTTTGGTTTTTCTTCTTTTAAATACAGTCCTGGATGGTTGCATAATTGTTTTAAGCGGCCAAGCAGCTGCAGGACCATACCGCGGCGTTCAAGCCCGGTTAATGTTTCGATTTGCGCAAACGTATCGCGGACAAGCTGTTCATATAGGGAAGCCTGCTCGGCTGTCAGCGGGCAATATTCCTTTTGCTCGAGCTTATCCGGTAAATTCAGAGCAACCTCTTCATCCCGTTTCGTCCTTCTCAAAAGGAAGGGGCGAATATAGGCTTGAAGCTGGCGAACCTTGTCCTTATCGTCGTCCTTTTCGATGGGCAGAACATATTTATTTTGAAATTGTCCAAGACTGCCGAGATAGCCGTGGTTGGTGAAGTCGAAAATGGACCATAGCTCCGATAAGCGGTTTTCCATAGGTGTTCCGGTAAGAGCAATATGGTGTTTACCCTTTAATTTGCGCACTGCTCTTGATTGCTTTGTCCCAGCATTTTTAATATTTTGGGCTTCATCAATGGAAATAGAGCTCCAATCCATCGCTTCAAACTCCTCAAGATCTAAGTGTGTCAGACCATAAGAGGTAAGGACCACATCTGCACCATGACAGGTCTCAGCAAATGCTTCACCTTTTGGACGATTTGGACCGTAATGCAAATAAACGTTCATGTCTGGTGCAAATCGTTCGATCTCTTTTTGCCAGTTGCCAAGCACGGAGGTCGGACAAATAATCAATGCCGGTCCTTCTTCCATCTCCCGTACTTTTAAAAGGTAAGAAATAAGCTGAATCGTTTTTCCTAACCCCATATCATCGGCGAGAATCGCGCCAAATCCGTACCGGCGCAGAAACAGAAGCCAGCTCATTCCGAGCTGCTGATACGGACGAAGCTCGCCGTGGAAGCCTTCTGCATTATCAGCTAAAGGAATCTCCTTCAGATTTCTCAGCTGCTTGATCATCTGCTTCCATTGACGATTTAATTCAATTTGAATGCGTGCATAGCTTTGCGGATTTTCAAGCTCTTCATCATATCCAGCTTCCTCCGCTAAAAGCTCTTGTTCAATAAGATCCCGTACATGCAAGCCTTCCTTTTCCGCTCTTTTCATCATATCCTGAATATGACGAATAAACTGCGGATCGAGCTTGATCCAGCGGCCGCGAATGTATACAAGCTTTCTTTTTTCCTCGACCATGCCGTGAAATTCTTCCTCGGTCAAATCGACTCCATTCATTGAAATGCGCCAGTCATAATCCAGCATCGACTGAAGGCCAACAAAGGAAGGGCGATGACTTTGAGAGCTCTTTACCCGTGCTTTCACCTTCATGCTCGCATTTTTCATGGCTTGCCACCAGGAAGGAAGCAGAATGTCCACACCTAGTGCAAGCAATGTTTCACTAGCTTCTGTTAGGAACATCCAAGCCTCATCTTCAGTCAGAAAAGAGGTAATCCCATTTTTACCATTACTAAGCCATGGAAACAGCTTTAGCCATCTCTCGAGCTCAAGCTCTACTTTATCTTCATGGTCATGCCAATCTGTTTGATAATTAGAGTAGTCTTTATAATCGGCAAAAAGTTCAGGGTCAGCCTTTCCGCGCAGAAAAACCGTCACATTCCAATGAAGTTCTGCTTCACCAGGCTCCTCAAGCTTAAGACCAATCGTAAAAGGCGTATCGTCTTCTTTGATCCCCATCCAGCGCTGAAAGCTTTCTTCATCAAAATAGGCAGCAAGATGCGCTGCGGATAAATGTTCACTGTTCAGCTTCTCAAGTTTTTCGCCAAAGCTTGAACGTGCTTCCCGGTTGCGGTTTAAATATTCTCCGAGTGCATAATGGAACATGTCACCGATGAAGTTTTGTACAGGGATACCCTCCACATTCTGCTCCCAAAAGGATGGATCAAATTCATGCAGTACATTCTTAGGCAGCTCCCAGCGAAACTCATCTTGTTCCCAGACGGAAAAGTCGGGAATCCAATCCTTATGAATAATTGAATCATATAAGGCTGGAGCAGCTGCGAGACAAAGCTGTGTATATTCATCCCAATCCCATTCAATCAGCTTATTGAACTGTTCTGCAGAAAAAAGCGAAACAAGCTCCCATCCGTTTAACAATACGCCGCTAACGCCGTTTCGGTTGTCCTCCGTCAGCATGGTTCCATAAAAGCTGCCTGCATGACGGCCAAAGAGCAGCTGTTTCCAGTGATGAGGATCATATGGAGCTCCATATTCGTCCACGGCATAAAGGAAGTAACGGCCATCAGCAGCTCTATCCAATTTAATATGAAGATATCTTGTTTTAAGCATCAATCAGCTTACCCCTTTTGCACTCTTCCTGAAAGGCGCGAAGGCGCTTTGTTTTAAGTAAAATCTCATCAAGATAAAGCGACCAGTCATCCATTCGCTTCAGCTTTTTGTAAAGCGTGCGCAGTTTCTTCATTTTCCTGACAGCCGCTTTATAATGATCACGGTTTTTCATATCAATATCACTCTGAATTCCATGGTGATAAAGAGGGAGAAGGATGATTGGATCGGCCTTTTCTAATGTTTTAATCCGGTCATTTTGCAGGATTCCCATATCAAAACCAATATACGCCTGCAAATCGCCCCATTTTTCGTATTCCTGATTTTCAAAAAGAAGGTATTCATACTCGTTATAACTGTATGGCAGAGTTTCCTCAAGTGCACGCTCGAAAAGATCCATGCTGCCGGTTTCAGTACAGAATGGAGAGATAACCTTAATCGCCAATCTGGTAAAATCGCGGCAAGTGTAGTAATCAGGCTGCTGCTGCAAGTAATCGTGCAGCTTGCTGATAAACACTTCTAGATATAAGCCTGCCCGCTTCCAATCCTTTTGCGAATTCAGCGTCTCGATCCAATAAAGCATATAGGTGGTAAGGCTGGGATCCTTCTCGCTAAGGGCACGTAAGGCATCTTCATCCTGCCGCAGCAGAAAATCAATATGAATTGCTGCAGCACTTAGAGAGAAGGAGTGGGAATCGTTGCTTTCCTGCAGTCTTTCACGTTCATCCTGACGCCAGTTTTTTTTCGTGAAGAAGGTCGTCCAGAGAATTCGATACAGATGAATCCGTTCATACTCTAATGGAACATCTCCCTTTAAAATCTCTATGGAATCAACTTTCATTCTTTCAATAAATTCATCAAAGGCAAATGGAAAAGACTGCGCGGATAAAGTCCTCATTCGTTCGAAAACATCGTCCATGATCGACTGAAACACATGGCCATAATAACGGTGAATCACAGCCTCTTCATATTCTAATCGCTGTGATAAGTCTGCGAGCTTCCGGAATGTGTAGATAGAGCCAATCAGCTCGTATAAAAGGCGCCATTCCCGCTCAGCAGGCGCTCCTGCTCGTAAGCGGCGTATATAAATAGAATAGATTTCAGGAATAATGTAAGGTTTAATAATGCCTTTGCTATAAAAAAGCTCCTCGAAGCTAATTTCAAACGTTTCAATCCATTTATCATAAGAAGGCTTCATCATACCTGCTGTTTTCAGCAAGTCGCGTGCTTTCTGCAGACCCCAGCCTTTAGCATCCTGCATTTCCTTCAGCGGTCTGCGCCATTCTTCAACCCATTCGGAAACACTGTGTGCCCGCGAAAGCAATTGAAGAAACACAGCCATTTGATGCCGGCAAAACCCATCGGCAGGACAGGAGCATTCACTCATTGAAAAAAAATCAAGATTGAGCAAAACATTCGCTGGCGTCACATCCTGAACTACGGCCGAGATGGTTTCGCCTTGTACACTAAGGCTGCCGACAAGTCCTTGCCGATACAGCATCAGACCTTTATGGACAAGCTTTACATCATCCTCGGCATCTGCATGAAGCATGCCCTTAAGTTCTTGAGAAGCAAGCTGCAACGGCTCCTCTAAATGCTCTGGAATTCCTCTCATCCTGCCAAGCCTCCTTTTAATTCCACGGTCAATAATGAAAAGTGAGGTGGCGGTCACCTCATTTTCTGCATTTCTTTATTATAACATTTCAAAGTGGGAGGTAGAAGGGAAGACAAAAAACCAGCGATCAAACGCAAAAAAAGCTGCCTTAATAAAGGCAGCAAAAACTGTTTTATTCAATAAAAACGTTTAAATCCATCAAAGTGTTTTTGATAATAAGCACTGTTGATGTTTGAAATGGTGACTCCAAGTGTTGAATCTGCATGGATAAATTCATCATTTCCTAAGTAAATGCCCATATGAGAAATTCCTTTGCGATACGTATTTTCGAAAAAGACAATATCGCCAGGCTGCGGCGTGGATACATAGTAGGAGCGGCTATAATAGCCATCCGTTGAATACCGGCCCATTTGTGAACCAGTCTGCTTTAGTACGTAATAGATGAATCCGCTGCAGTCAAACCCAGTTAATGTTGATCCGCCCCAGATATAAGGTGTGCCTAGAAGGTTTTTAGCAGCTGAGATGATTTCCTGCACGTCCTTTGGAACCTGAACGGCAGGACCTTCAGGAGCAATTGCCGTATTTTTCTGAAGCATCAGCACTTGTCCAACAAAAATATAATCGCCGCTTAAGCCATTCCACTTTCTCAAGTCGCTTACACTTGTTTTCGTCTGTGCAGCAATTTTACTTAATGTATCACCCTTTTTTACCATGTATTGTGTAAGAGCAGGTGCTGGCTGTGAAGGCTGAGCTGGTTTCACTTCTTCTTTTGGTCCCTGGCTGGATGAAGATGTGACTTTCAATGTTTGCCCTGGGAAAATAAGATGTGTCGTCAGTCCATTTAAATTCATCAATGTTTGCAGACTTATATTATGTTTTACAGCAATTTTTGATAGGGTGTCGCCTGATGCCACTATGTATGTATGTGTTACGGGTTTACTGCTGGGCTTGCTTGGCTCTTTTACAGCGGGAGGAGCTGGTTTTGTGGCAGGAGCTGTTACAGTTTTAACGATTTTAATAGGCTGATTGATCTTTAAAAAATCTGAAGATAATCCGTTTATACTCTTAAGCTCTGCAACAGAAACACTATATTTCTTTGATAACTGCCAAAGTGTATCTCCTTTTTGAACCACATGCGTATCGGCGGAAGCATGGGCTGCATAAGCAGAAGAGATGATCGCCATTGCAGCAATAGATACGATTTCCTTTTTCACTCTCTTAATCTCTCCTTCTATTAGATCGGGTGTTTTCTCCTAATATCGGCATAAAAGTGGAAAGTTTTACTGAAAATAGGTTTATTTTCATAAAAAATTTCATTCTTTTTATACTATCGAATAATAATCTCCTGGGAAAAAGATCACAAATCTGCCTGCTTAGAAGAATATAGGAGTGCGCTTAAACCTCTGGCTACAGTATTCTGGCTTGCTGACCGCTGCATTTTCTTTATCTGTTGATGTCGAATATGGGTTATGGAGAGCCCTTGATGGCTGGAATGGGTGGCATAAATTACTTGAGGTGTAATCTAGCGCACTTATATAGACTTTTGTTATACTGTAAAACGTAAGAATTGTGTTTAAAACCTATTGAATACAAATATATCTTGCAAATATACAATTGATAGGTGGAAAAAAGAATGAATGAAAAGAATTATCGTGTATTACTGTATTACATGTATGTCCCAATTGAAAATCCTGAAGAATATGCGCAAGAGCATCTTGCTTTTTGCCAGGAGCTTGGCTTAAAAGGAAGAATTCTAATCGCTGATGAGGGTATTAACGGAACAGTTTCAGGTACAGTTGAACAGACAGATCAATATATGGCTGCAATGAAAGCTGATCCTCGCTTTGCTGAAATGATTTTCAAGATTGATGAAGCAGAGGAACATGCCTTTAAGAAAATGAAGGTTCGCCATCGCAAGGAGCTCGTTACACTTCGTCTTGAAGATGATGTGAATCCAAATGAATTGACTGGGCAATATTTAAGCCCAAAAGAGTTTTATGAGCGTTTAAATGATGAAGACACTGTGGTCCTAGATGCGCGCAATGACTATGAGTATGATCTTGGTCATTTCCGCGGTGCGATCAGACCGGATATCATAAACTTCCGTGACCTTCCACAATGGGTGCGTGAAAATAAAGAATTGCTTGGAGATAAGAAAATTGTTACGTATTGCACAGGCGGAATCCGCTGTGAAAAATTCTCAGGCTGGCTGTTGAAAGAAGGCTTTAAAGACGTTGCTCAGCTTCATGGCGGCATCGTCACATACGGCCAAGATCCAGAAGTCCAAGGTGAGCTTTGGGATGGGCAGCTGTATGTATTCGATGAAAGAATTGGCGTACCTGTCAATCAGAAAGAGCATGTGGTCGTCGGCCGCGATTATTTTTCAGGCGAACCTTGTGAGCGTTATGTGAACTGTGCAAACCCTGCCTGCAACAAAAAAATCTTATGCTCTGAAGAAAATGAGCATAAATATATGCGCAGCTGCTCAGATGAATGCCGTACAAACCCGAGCAACCGCTATATTATTCAGCACGAATTGAGCGAGGAAGAAGTACAGAATCGTTTAGAAAAAATCGAAGCGTAAAACATGAATAAGAAGGGGCATTCAGATTGGATGCCCTTTTTCCTGCTATTCTTTATTGGAAAGCTGATTAATAACCTTTTCAAGCTTTTCGTCTACAACACTTGCATCATCTATATGCTGCTTCAGCAAAGCATTTACTTCATCAAAAATATGTTTCGTCTTGCTGATTTCGTCTGCTGTTTCCTGAGATTGATGTGTCTGCTTGCCGATTTGCTGAATGACTTCACCAACCTCTTTTTGTACTGCAGTAATGATGCTGCTGATGGAATCAATCGCTGTAGTTGAACCGCTGCTGATCTTCATTCCTTCTTGAATGAGATTGGAGCTTTGCAGGGTTGATTGCAGAGTTGCCCCAATATCCTGCTGAATGTTTTTAGTCAAACTGCTAATATTTGCTGTGCTCTCAGCTGTATTTTCCGCCAGTTTCCTAACTTCCTCTGCAACAACAGCAAACCCTTTCCCTTGTTCTCCTGCACGAGCAGCTTCTATCGAAGCATTCAAGGCAAGCAGATTGGTTTGATCAGCAATCTCTTTAATTACTTTTACAATCATTTCAATTTCCTTCGATCGCTCATTGAGCTGCTCCATTTTACGGGAATTTTCCTCTAATTGAGCGCCAAGCTGCTTCATCAGTTCTTCGGATTTTAAGATAGAAGCTCTCCCATCGTTTGAACGCGATACCATTTCCCCGGCAGAATGAATGAGAACCTCTCCTTTTTGTGAGAGGTCTTTTGAATTTAGAACGGAGTCTTCACTTAATGACTTAACATGATCAAAATGAGTTTTAATGCTGCCAACTAATGAGCCAAGTGTATGATGCTGTCCATTTACCAATTCGTGCTGATGCAGGGTGTGCTGTAAGTCATGGAGAAACTCGGAAATAGTCAGTTGCAGTGCGACTTCTTTAAATGCCATTTCTTCCTCAACTTGCTTTCGAATGGAATCTTCTAACTCTTTCCGATCTAACTCTAGCATTTTTGTTTTTTTCTTTCCTATCAGCAGCATGTAATTACCCCAATCCCTATGATTTTTGGTCGTCTTTTCTATTATATCGCCACTATTTCCTATCAATTGTGCTTCATATCACTCATTTTTAAATATTTCCGGGGAAATTGTTGAAGATGGTTGAAAGTTGTTGAAATAATGAGAATAAAGACTTAAGATAAAAGTAACAGATGTTTAAAGGCAAACTTATTGAAAAATAAGGACGCAAAGCCGCGAATCTAAGGTCTGATTGACATTCTCTACCTTTGGCATGGAAGTAATGACGATTAGTCTTGCTGCCGAAAAGAAGAGGTGTCTCTAATTATATTGGACTATGATGGTCGGGCTGCCAGCATGAACGGGTGTTAAAAAAATAGACAAGGAGAGAGGACGATGGAGGTATTATTTGGAACAGTAGCTTACTTTGAACAGGAAATTCGGCGTCATGTTTTAAAGGAAGAGAAAAATAAAATTGTTCAGATTGCCGAAAATCTGGAATTAGACCTTAAGTTTAACTTCGTTTGCCATGAAGACTTAAGAAAAGAATGCCTGCAAAATCTTTCACAGGCTTCAAAAAAACTGCTTCAAGCCACGGATCAAAAGCTAGAAAAGATTCCCTGCTAGAAACGTAAATTTACTGAACTTATACTTTGCTCTATTTTTCATTAATAAGAATGCCATTAGCGCATATATATAATAGCTGAACTTGCCCAGACATCTAGTATTTGCCTGTGCAGGTTCAGCTTTTTTCATTAGTGAAAACTTTTCATCATACGTTCATTTTCAGAATGAGCAACTTGTAGAAATTTGTCTAATGAGAATGATAAAATAGAATACAGTAGGAGGGGGATTCATGAGAAAAAGATGGTTACTGGCTGCTTCTTTCCTTATTTTTATCGTTTTAGCAGGCTGTTCAAAAGAACCTATGCCTCAAGATCAGTTTTCGCAATATATTAAACATTGGAATAACCAAGAATTTACCGAGATGTATCGTTTACTCTCTGCAAAAGCAAAGGAAACCATATCAGAGGATGACTTTGTAGATCGATATGAAAAAGTGTATAAAGACCTGCAAATCTCTGAAGTAGAGGTTACATCGAATGCAGACGAAGAACAGGAATTTGCGGAAGCAAGCGCAGCACTTCCCTTTTATGCATCTATGAATAGTGCTGCAGGAAAAATAGAATTTACACATGATGCAACACTTATAAAGGAAGAGCATGAGGATGAGGTAAATTGGTTTGTAGAATGGGATACAACGCTTATTTTCCCGGAGCTCGGTGCTAATGACAAAATAAACTATACATCTATCCCGGCCCAGCGCGGTGATATAATTGATCGCACCGGCGATATGCTTGCTTTTAATGGCACACTATATGAAATCGGCATCGTGCCAGAGGAAATGGGAAATACTGAGGAAACAACCATTAAAGGACTGTCTCAGAGCTTAGGAATTTCCGAGGAGAGTATTGAAAATGCCCTGAATGCTGATTGGGTGCAACCTGGTCATTTTGTACCGATCAAAAGGGTTTCCCCTGATAATGAAAGGCTTCTAAATGAAGTATTTTCTCTGCCTGGTGTTTTAAAACAGGATGTGAAAGGCAGAGTCTATCCAGCTGGTGAATCAGCAGCACATTTGATTGGGTATGTTGGTCCCATTACTGCTGAGGAACTGGAAAAAAATGAAGGCAAAGGCTATTCCAGTACAGATCTAGTCGGAAAAAGGGGTCTTGAACAAGTACTGGAAGAGCGGCTAAAAGGAACAAACGGGATTAAAATCAGTATTACGAAAGAAGACGAATCAGAGATAGTGCTGGCGGAGAAGCCGGTTGAAAATGGAGAAAAGATTCAGCTGACAATTGATTTAACTGTTCAAGAGGATCTATATGAGGAATTGAAGGGCAGTGCCGGCACTGCATCCGCCATTGACCCAGTTACAGGTGCGACAATGGCGTTAGTAAGCAGTCCAAGCTTTGACCCAAATGCTGCTTCATTAGGTTTAACAGCACAAGAGTGGAAGACGCTCGAAGAAAATGAGCAGCAACCACTCCTTAATCGTTTCAGCCATAACTATGTGCCAGGTTCAGTTATGAAGCCAATCACAGGAGCAGTTGGCCTTGAAGAGGGAGTCACCACAGCAGGCGAAACAAAGAATATTAAAGGCCTGCGCTGGCAAAAGGACACCTCATGGGGAAGTTATCGAGTCACACGGGTAAAGGATCCGGGTTCACCAGTCAATTTCGACCAGGCTATGATGTACTCTGACAACATTTATTTTGCTCAAGAAGCATTGCAGTTAGGCAAGGATTCTTTCATGGAAGGTTTAAAAGCATTCGGCTTTGAAGAAGAAATTCCATATGTGTATCCGCTTCAATCTTCACATACGGGCAATATGGACACTGAAATAAAACTGGCTGATTCCGGTTATGGCCAAGGAGAAGTGGAAATGAATATCCTCCACCTTGCTGCCAGCTACACACCATTCATAAATAAAGGTTCACTCATTAAGCCGGTACTGCTAGAAAGCGAAGAAAAAAATCAAGTTTGGAAAGAAAATATCATTAGTGAAGAAACCGTAGCTGTAATGAATTCGGCTTTACGAAAAGTCATCCAAGAGCCAGGCGGAACAGGCCGTGCTGCGAAAATGGATGATTACCCGCTCGCCGGAAAAACCGGCACAGCCGAGCTTAAGTTAAATGTAGGCATGAAAGGTCAGGAAAATGGGATGTTTGTTGCCTACAATCCAGATTCGCCAAAGCTGCTCATTGCCATGATGATTGAAAGTGTAGAAGACGCAGGCGGATCCGGCATCGTTGTAGAAAAAGTGAAAAATGTATTTGAGAAGAATATGGAAAGGTTCTAAACGGATAGGTCAAGAGGGAAAAACTCTTGGCTTCTTTTTTTGTTGGGGGATAACGGATGAAGATGTTTTTGCGTTTGGTTGGAGGGGATTTTTGCAGTTTGATAGGATAAATGAAAAATTTGATAGGAAACGGCTGCGAATTGATAGGAAAGCCGAAAATTTTGATAGGAAAACCGAGAATTTTGATGGAAAAACCAAAAATATTGATAGGAACCGAGTCCTGCCCTTCCTTAAAAAGGAGTATCATTCCGTTTTTTTAGAGAAGAATAATAAAATTGAGCCCTATCGCTTATAAAATTAGCCAAGAAATACCTCAAACTGTTAAAATGATCGAAAAAACCTTACAAATGATCGAAAAACAAAGTGAAATGATCGAAAAGCTCTCCGGAATGATCGAAATACAAACCCAAATGACCGAAAAACACGTACAAATGACCGAACCCCATCGATACGCGCTTTTCTGTCATTTAAAAACCAAAGTACCATCAAAAATCATCCATTCAGCTCAGTAAAAACAGAAAATTTCCACCCGAGGAGGGGAATACATACATGCTCAACCAATATTTCCAAAAAACAATCCAACGAATTCAGCTTGTCCAGCAAAATGAAAAGGAAAAGATGATCAAGGCTGCTGAAAAGGTAGCGGCTTCTATCCAAAACGGCGGAATCATCCAGCTGTTTGGCTGTGGGCATTCGCATATTTTAACAGAAGAAGTATTTTATCGCGCAGGCGGTCTTGTGCCAATCAATCCTATTCTCATTGAGCCGCTTATGCTTCATGAGGGAGCGCTAAGATCTTCTCAGTTAGAGCGTAAAAATGATTATGTTGCACCCATTCTAGAACAGTTTGAAATCCGGCCAGAGGATATCGTATTTGTGTTATCAACATCAGGCAGAAACCCTGTACCCGTCGACGTAGCATTGCAAGCGAAAAAGAGAGGAGCATATGTCATCGCTCTCACATCGATGGAATATTCTAAGAGTCAGCCGTCCAGACACAATAGCGGCAAGCATCTTTATAATTCTGTCGATTTAGCCATTGACAACTACTCTGTAAAAGGAGACGCGATCCTTTCCTATGAAAAAGTAAAGGTGCCATTTGCTCCAACCTCAACCGCAGTTGGATCCGTCATCCTTAATGCCATCTTTGCCGAAGCCATCAAACTCATGGCCGACAATGGCTTCGAGCCGCCCATCTTCCTAAGCGGCAACATCGATGGGTCCGATGAACATAACGAAAAACTCATCCAGAAATATCATGATAGAATCCCTTTATTGAAATAACTATGGACAACGAAAAAGACACAATTAGCACTATGCTAGCTGTGTCTTTTCTTTTATTCGCATATATCCAAGATTTAAGCCTGATCACCCATGTCATATAACTCCAGCAGTCTTCTGCTAATCTGGGTAATATCCTTCTCCAGAGCTAGCTTGAATCCGTTATCTGTCAGGTCAGGTGCATTTTGTTCTGCGATTTTGATAATCTGCTCCTTGAACGATTGAAATTGATTGGCTTTATAAACATGAACGTTTTCACTCAGCCATTCTTCATAAATTGGGATGTCCCTAACGAGTATGGGTATTTTTGCCGCTAAAGCTTCCAGGAGGACAATTCCCTCTGTTTCCTCATGTGTTAGAAAAAGAAACAAATCACTGCCGCAATAAGCATCGCGAAGTTCTTCGCGGGTAATAAACCCTGGGAAATGCAAGTTCGGAACTTCCTGATTCATGGCTTTTTTGATTTTTGCCGGCACAAGGTTCATGCTCGTGTGGCCGAACCAATAAAACGTATAATCTGGCAGCTGTTTTGCTAATTCAATAAACTCATCAATTCCTTTACGCTCCATGAAATGGCCAACAGAAATGATGACTTTCTCATGATCTTGTAAATGATACTTTTTGCGGAATCGTTCTCTGGCTTTTGAATCTTTTTTAAAAAAGCTTGTATCAATTCCATTAGACAAACTGAAAATAGGGCGTGCTAATCCATACGTATCTAAAATCGATTTTGAATATTCTGTTGGAGTAATAATAATATCTCCCTTGTTATAGCAATACGAAATCCACTTTTTAAAAAATGGGGCAATCAGATTTGACCCAATGAAGGAATTGCGGAAATCCTCCATTGTTGAATGGGCATAATAAACAACTTTTTTCCCCTTCCGTTTCGCACGCCAGCTCATCCACAGAGAGTTAGGAAAGATGGTATTTAAATGGACGATGTCAAAATCCTCTTTCACATCGGTTGTATGATTGATCCTCAAATGCTCTAATGCTTGTTTCTGATGGCGGATTGCTTGCCCAATACCGCTTTTATTCACAAGGTTTAAAGACCCTGCGTACAATAAAACTTTCACACTTAAATCCCCCTTGATTAACTGCTGAAAAGAGTAACGATGTAATGGAAAATGAACTCCATACCAAAGCTGTAAATGGCAATTGGCAAGGGTTTTCCGACTAGAATAATGACGGTAAATTTTGATAGGGGCATTTTGGTCGTACCTGCTAAATAACACAAAAAGTCATCAGGAGCGATTGGGAAGAAAATCATGAAAGTAAAAAACTTTCCGAATCTCCGGTCATCTGTCCAGCGGTGATATTTTTCGCGTAATTTTGGCTTGAACAAGTAATGAATCACTTTATTTCCATATTTTCTTGAGATTAAAAATACAGCAATGGAACCTAAACAGATTCCGATATAGTTATAAATCAGCCCCATAACAGGTCCGAAAATGAGAATCCCGCCTAGGCAGCTGATTCCGCCTGGTATAATCGGAATGATCACTTGAACAAACTGGAGAGCAACAAAAATGACCGGTGCCCAAATTCCAAATGGTTTTAGGAAGTTTTCTAATGCTTCCTGTGAATAGAAAAGCTCCGTTTTCACTCCGTATATGAGAAAAAGAATGCAGCCTATTAAACTAGTAAGTGTAATGGTGTTCCATAGAAACTTAAATTGCCTTTGTTTTTTAATTTTTATCTGTGCTTCATTCATTGATTCCATTCACTTTGATTCAAGTAAACAAGATCCTTTCTGGGATTTTGATAGAAAGAGATGGCGTGATCATACACACTCTCAACATGCTTGGCAAACGAAACAGAAGAGTAACGATCAAAAGCTTTCTTTTCAGCGTTAGCGGACAGCTTCTTGTATTCATTAGGATCGATGAAAATATCATTCATATAGTGTTCAAACTCACTGAATGTCTCGAACAGCCAGCCATTTACTCCGTTATCCACTACATTTTCCAGACAAGCATCCTTCTTGCAGAGTGCAGGCAGCCCGCTCGCCAGCGCTTCAATATACGTCAATCCCTGTGTCTCACTATTTGATGCACTCACAAAAAGATCAGCTGCCTGATAATAAGCTGGAACATCCTTTGGGACCACCATCCCTGTAAAGATCACCTTATGTTCAATGTTTAGCTTCCTTACATATTTTTCAAGGAACTGCCTATGCGGTCCATCGCCCACAATGAGTAAAGACAAATTCTGATTGTCAATTTGTGAAAAATAAGACAAGATTTCTTCCAGGTTCTTTTCTTTAGCTAAACGGCCAACAAACACCAGTACGCGACTCTGCTTGGGAATTTGCAGTGTTTCCCTAATTTTATTTTTGTTTTCTATGAATTTATTTTGCGTGTAGCTCGATAAGTCAATGCCAGTGGGTATGACTTTAATTGGCTGTGTTACCCGATAACCCTTTAATAAAGTGCTGACTTTTTCAGTTGGTGCGATCACATAAGAAGCGTTTTTCAAAACCTTTCTGGAAAAAAGGGCAACCATCGCTTTGCCCCATTTTTGATTGGGCGAAAAATAATGGGTGTAATCTTCGTATACGGTATGGTACGTGTGCACAATCGGAATGCGAAGACACTTTGCGATATATTTTGCCAAACGAAAGGTGCTGAATTCACATTGCGTATGAATGACATCCGGCCGCCAATCAATCAGCTGCTGAAGGTATTTATAATTCTTAAAGAGCGTGATGCGTGCACCAGGGTAAATCTTGTCAATCCCTAAAGAACTTATATAAGTGACGTCGTCTGCTTTGTATGATTTTGCTTGATCTGATAATGTGAGAACTCTGACTTCATGCCCTGCTTTTTCTAATTCCTTCTTCAGGTTCACAATCGAAGTAACCACTCCATTAATTACAGGAGAATAACATTCCGTCGTAATCAAAATTTTCATTTGTAGTCCTCCAGTTTTAATGCTTAAAAAATACAGATAATCCATAGAAAGTATAATTCAGTATTTTTAACACTGTATTAAATTAATATGAAGTTTTCTTAATATTTTGAGAAGGGAATTCTGTGCCAATATCATGCAAAGCTCACAGCACGAAAAAAATTCAAAATCACCGGCAGTGAGTCTTCTTTTTTAACAAATCCTTCCTATATATACACAACGAAATGCATAAATAAAAAGTTTCAGGGATTTCGTAACGGGTTCTTCCAGTTCGCTATCGATTAAGTTGGCTGAAAGGGAATTGAAACGCCAATCGCAATTTGAAATAATTTTTCAAAGCTATTATGCTGATAGTGAAATAAATGTTTAACTATCAGCATACATCATATTAAATGGACAGATCAGATCGGAAGGTGGAGAGGTAATGAAGTATCATGTATTAGCAATTGATATGGACGGCACTATTTTAGACGAGAGCAGAGAGATTAACAGAAAAAATGTAGAAGCCATTCAGGAGTTTCGGAACAAAGGCGGGCATGTCATTGTGTGCAGCGGCCGTTCCCCTCTTTCAACACGCTGGCTGGCAGAATATATCGGCTTAGCTGAACCCATCATTGCCTATAACGGCGCCGTCATTCAAAACTATGATGGAGGAATTCGCAGCACGCTCCATTTCAAACAGAATGACCTAATGAGAATAGCATCCTATTGTGAGGAAAACAGGTTATACTTACAGCTCTACGAAGGTGATCAGCTGATTGTATCGGAGAAAAACAACCGAAATGAGCGCTGGGTTGAACACAATATCTTAGCACTAGAGCAGTCTGGCGCAAGCAAAGAAAGATGCGATTATTACCGCAGCCAATGTTCAGTGCAGCACACGGAGAACCTTCGCACATACTTAGAGAAAAACAAACCAAACATAAGCAAAGCCGCCATTTTTGCTGAAAGAGAAAAAACAATGAAGTGTGCAGGAGATCTGCACGAGGAAAAGCTTGATATACACATCAGCAGCAGCTTAAATTATGCCAATCTAGAAATCTCACCGCTAAACGGCACAAAAGAATACGCACTTCAAACCGTGGTAGAAGAACTGGGCTTCACCTTAAACGAAGCGGCAGCCATTGGTGATAATTATAATGATCTTGGCATGCTGAAAGCAGCAGGAATGGGAATCGCCATGGGCAATGCACCAGAAGAAGTGAAAGAAGCAGCCAATTTCACAACTGTAACAAATGATGAGGCAGGAGTTGCCTATGCCATTCAAAATTATATACTGAAATAAAATTTTAAAATATAATAAAATATATTGAATTAATATTTTAATCACGTTAAAATAACATCAAGAACAGAAACAGCTAGAAAGAACAAATGGAGGCGTTTACATTGGATCGTGAACTAGTTTCTCTTACGACTGAATCGCGTAATGAGTTATCAATGGAAATAGATACAGCCAGCGCTGGGGAGATTTTACGGATTTTTAATGAAGAAGATCAAAAGGTTGCATTTGCGGTTAAAGAAGTGACGGCAGATATCGAAAAAGCAGTTGAGCAGGTGGTTCAGTCATTTAAGAAGGGAGGCAGACTCATTTATATCGGTGCAGGAACGAGCGGCAGACTAGGCGTCCTCGATGCGGTTGAATGTCCGCCAACTTTTAGCACCGACCCTGAACTTGTTCAAGGAATCATTGCAGGCGGTGAAAGAGCCTTTACAAAAGCAGTTGAAGGAGCAGAGGATAAACCGGAATTAGGCGAAGCAGATCTAAAAGAAATTGGTCTTACTGCAAATGATACGGTGATCGGAATTGCGGCCAGCGGCAGAACGCCTTACGTGATTGGAGCATTAAAATATGCCCGTTCGATTGGGGCAGGCACAGTCGCGTTATCCTGCAACAAAGGATCCCTTATCGGGAAGGAAGCAGAAATTAATATTGAAGTGATTGTCGGCCCCGAAGTCTTAACAGGCTCAACCCGCCTGAAGTCTGCGACGGCTCATAAAATGATTTTGAATATGATTTCAACATCCTCCATGATCCTTATGGGCAAAGCATATGAAAATTTGATGGTTGATGTGCATGTGAGCAACCATAAACTCAAAGAACGTGCTATTGGCATTATTCAAAAAATCACGAAGGCAGATAGAGAAAAAGCTGAGCAGGCACTGACAGACTCGGATCTGCAGGTGAAAATAGCGATCATCATGATCACTGCAGACGTAAGTAAAGCAGAAGCACAAAGCTTGCTCGCTGAAGCTGGCGGCTATGTGCGCAAAGCGATCCAGCTTTCCTCAAAATAAACCTGAAACACAGGAAAAAGGAGTTACCCAATGGCAAGCGGAGGATTAAAGATTATACGAAACACACTGGAGCAGCTGCCGGCTTCAGAACGGAAAATTGCAGAATATATTATAGCGCATCCGCAGGCTGTGATTGACCGTACTGTCAGCGAACTTGGCCAAGAAGCCAATACAAGCGGTGCGGCCGTCATTAGATTATGCAAATCACTTGGTTTAAAAGGCTATCAGGAGTTAAAGATGCGCATAGCGGGCGACCTTATGAAACCTGAGGAGCAGGGCTATCGTGATATCGAGCCTGGCGAATCATATTACTCTATCGTTCAGAAGACGATGAGCAACAGTATACAGAGCATGAAGGATACGACTGAGCTGCTTCATCATGATGAATTGGAAACCGCAGTGGAAGTGCTCCTTAAGGCAAAAAATGTTCACTTTTTTGGCATCGGAGCTTCCCATATTATCGCAGTTGATGCTCAGCAGAAGCTCTTGAGAATTAACAGGCGGGCAACAGCATTCACGGATGTTCATCTAGTAGCAACACTCATTGCCAATGCTGATAAAGATGATGTACTGTTCGCTATTTCTTATTCAGGCGAAACACCGGAGGCAGTCAGCATCGTTTCACTGGCAAAGAAACAAAACATGAAAACGATCAGCTTAACAAAATACGGGCAGAACACAGTCAGCACTATGGCGGATATTCATCTATATACTTCTGACTCAACAGAAGCGCCATTCCGGAGAGCAGCAACTACATCAAGACTTTCCCAGCTTCTGATCATTGATTTTATTTTCTTATGCATGGCCACTGCTGAATACGGTGAAACCATTGAGCACATTGATAAAACTAGAGAAGCGATTCAATTCCTAAAGGATCATCAATAAGGGGGGTGGTGTAAGCAAATAATCCGTTGTTTACACAGATGAAGGACAAATCAAAAAGGGGGAAAAGAAAAAATGGCAGGAGAAAACCAGAAATTAGCCAAAGAAATACTAGAACAGCTTGGCGGAGCATCGAATATTTCAAGCTATACACATTGTATGACTCGTTTGCGTGTTCAGCCATCCGATGAAAGTCTCGTCAATAAAGAAGCATTAAGAAAAATAGACGGAGTACTAGGCCTAGTTGAAGAAGAAACACTGCAAATAATCATCGGCCCTGGAAAAGTCAATTCTGTAACAGAAGAGTTTGGTAAATTAGTAGAATCAGAGGGCGGAATCGATCTGAAGGATCGCGCTGCCAGTGTAAAATCTGAGATTAATAAAAAGAATGCCACACCTTTTAAACTTTTCCTAAGAAAAATTGCAAGCATTTTCATCCCGCTGATTCCGGCCCTTGTTGCCTCCGGATTAATTACCGGTATTTCAAAAGCGATGATTCAGGCAGAGTGGCTGGCGGCAGATTCACAGATTGCTATTATTTTAACCGTCATCGGCGGCGGACTATTTACGTATCTGGGTATTTTAGTCGGTATAAATGCAGCGAAGGAATTTGGCGGATCACCAGCATTGGGCGGTTTGGCCGGTATTCTCATCATTAACCCGGCTGCAGCAACGATCACCCTATTTGGCGAAGAACTTCTGCCTGGACGCGGCGGATTAATTGGGGTCCTCATGGCAGCCATTTTCATTGCGATTGTTGAGAAAAATGTGCGTAAATTCGTTCCGCAATCTGTTGATATTATTGTAACGCCAACTATTGCTTTATTGATTACTGGTATTGTAACTTATATTGTATTTATGCCAATTGGCGGCTTTATCTCTGATAGCATTACAAACGGTCTTTTAGCTGTATTAGATATCGGCGGAGCTGTTGCTGGTTTTGTTCTTGGCGCAACATTCCTTCCGTTAGTAGTTACTGGCCTGCACCAAGGGTTAACACCAGTTCACCTTGAGTTAATCAACTCGATTGGCGATGACCCGCTGCTTCCGATCCTTGCAATGGGTGGAGCAGGTCAAGTTGGTGCTGCATTCGCAATCTATTTCAAAACAAAGAAAAAGCGTTTAAAGCGTGCGATTGGCGGGGCGCTTCCATCAGGAATGCTTGGAATCGGGGAGCCGCTTATTTTCGGGGTTACACTTCCGCTTGGCCGACCGTTCTTAACTGCATGTCTTGGTGCTGGTGTAGGCGGTGCCTTCCAGGCGATCTATGACGTAGCAACAGTAGCCGTTGGGGTATCAGGTATTCCGCTTGTCTTTATCGTAAATGCTGGAGAAGTCATTTACTATCTAATCGGATTAGTGATTGCGTATGTAGCAGGCTTCATTTTCACTTACCTATTCGGCTTTAAAGACGAAATGGCTGGTGAATTTGATTGATCGGCATTTCCTTCTACCTGAACGATGAGAAGGCAGAGAAACGCATTGCTGAAGCTGGAAAGCTCGGCGTCAAGCAGGCGTTTACCTCGCTTCACATCCCAGAAGAAACCGGAAACCTGGCAGAACGGGCAAAAGCACTGCTCGCCGCTGCGAAAGAAGCTGGAATGGAAGTATATGCAGATGTTTCGAAACATACATTAAAGCATTTAGGCATTTCCGATTTTAGTAAGCTTCAGAACCTGGGTGTTGCTGGATTGCGGCTTGATGAATTCTTCGACACTGATTTTGTTCTCAGTCTTGCACAGCAGTATAAGCTGGCAATTAATGCGAGTACAGTGACGGAAAGAGAACTGATCGATCTGCTTGAAAGAGGACTAAAAGCAGAGCAGCTCATCGCCTGGCATAACTTTTACCCGAAAAAAGAAACAGGCTTGGATGAGAACTTTTTTATAAAGCAAAATCAATTGTTTCAAGCTTATGGAATTAAAATCAGTGCCTTCATCCCAGGTATTGGAGAAAAGCGCGGTCCTCTATTTGACGGCCTGCCAACACTTGAAAAGCATCGCCAGCACAATCCAATGTCAGCAGTATTGGAATTGATGGATTCCGGTGTGGATGATATTTATATCGGTGACCCTGATAGTGGTGAAGGTTTACTGGAGAACTTAATTGCTTTAGAAGTTGAAAACATTGTTACGCTGCATATGGAGGATTCTTCCTTCGCAGCAGGCGTCTATTTTCCAAGACCGGATTTTGCCCGTGATGTGCTGCGTCTAATGAACACAAGAACGACTGAGCCGATTCAGCCTGCTGACAGTTTGGAACGATTCAAAGGCTCCATTACGGTTGATAATATCCATTACGGGCGCTATAACGGAGAAGTCGCGATTACGCTGCATGACCTTCCAGCGGATGAACGTGTGAATGTAATAGGAAGGATCAGCCAAGCAGACTTAGATATATTGAAGTTTATTAAGCCTAAGCATAAGTTATTGTTTATTTAGAGGGGGGGGTTCTCCTCTTTTTTTGTGGTTTCAAAAGAGTGTTCTTGTAATGTCAAGCCTTAGAATGTTGAAATATCATTAATTTTATAGTTAAAAAGTTCTATTAAAAAAGAAAATACAGGAAAACGCAGCGTTTTTCATTTATAATTGAAGGTACTGAAATGACTTCTGATGGGAGGAAAGAGAATGAAGGCTTGCATCATAGACGATGAAAAATATGCCGTTAAGATGCTGGAAAAAATGCTGAAATCCATGAAAGAGGTTGAAATTACTGGATGTTATACTGATCCTTTTACTGCATTGCCTGAACTGCGGCGCAACCCGCCGGAGGTTATTTTTCTTGATATGGAATTAGGAGGAATGCATGGTCTTCAATTTGCTGAAAAACTACTTGAAGAACAATTGCCGATAGAGGTCATCTTTGTTTCTGCCCATTCCCATTTTGCCTTGGAAGCATTTGAGGTTAATGCTGCTGATTATTTATTAAAACCAGTGTCTAAAATGCGGCTGGAAAAGGCAATAGCTAAAGTAAGAGAAAAGCTTCAAATGTCCAAAGAGTTTAAGAAGATTAAGACTGATACACAAAATTTGCGCATTTGCTCTTTAGGGTCCTTGCGTTTAGTAAACCATAACGGGAATGAAATAAAATGGCGGACCAAAAAAGTAAAGGAGCTATTTGCATATCTATGGGAAAACAGCGGAAATCCCATTCATAAAGCTAAAATAATAGATCAATTCTGGCCGGATATTGATGCTGATAAAGCGATGACGTTGCTTCACACAACTGTTTATCAGCTCCGTAAAACGTTAAAAGAAGCTGGACTGGAAGCGAATCCGATTCTCTTAAAAAATGATACCTACTCTTTAATAGCTGATTTTCAAAGTGACAGGCAAGAACTGCAGAAACTGCTCATTGAATCTCAGTATGCAGAAAAGGATATGTTGAAAATTCTTCAACTCTATAAAGCTGATTATCTTGAAGAAGAAGATTATTTTTGGGCTAGTCAAACGAGGCAGGATCTAAAGAAAGCCGTACAAGAGACCCTCAGAAAATATCTCCAACAGAACTGGGAAAAAACAACTTGTGAAGACAGTGTTGAAAAATGCCTGGTAAAACTGCAGCAGCTCGATCCATACAACGATGAATATTTGCTCCTCAACATGAACTACTTCTCACAAACAAATCAGTTTACAAAAATGCTAAATCTCTACCAGAAAATTGAGAGAATGTACACAACTGAATTAGGAATTGAAGTTCCATACGAGATTATTGATACATATAATAGCAAATTCCAACCGGCAAAGGTTAAAGCGATTGAAAGCTGATTGTCATCCCCCCTTATAACAGGAGGGGATTTTTTCGCTTGCGAATAGCCACCTATTTCACTCGAAATGAAGCGGGGTACCTTTCGCTAATTCTCCAGAAAGCTAACACACCCAATTGTTCAAAATTTGTTCAGAATGAACCGGTATGATGGGAAAGGCATTTCGATTTATATGAAAGGTTTTCCTTATAAAAGGAAGCAAGGAGGGATTACTGGAGAGAAAATGAGCAACAAAAAGAAGATTCGTTCAGTCGTCGGGGTAGTGTTCCTTTTAGCTGGAGGGCTGCTTCTCTTGTTCCCGCAGTATGAAAAAAGGGCTTATCATGAGGAGCAGGAAGAATTAATTACAGCTTTTGAACAGCTCGGGGAATGGGAAACAGCCGCATTAGCTGATGGAGATCTGGAGCAGAATCAACAGGCCGAATATGTGGTGGCAAAGGATGCAAGGGGGATGCTTTCTATCCCTGCCATTGATCTTGAGATGCTTTTTTTCGACGGAGTCAGTGTGGATGCCCTAAATAAGGGAGCAGGCATCATTGAACCAGAAAAAAAAATGGGTGTGCAAAATGTAAGTATTGCGGGACATCGCGGAGCCACATATGGAAAACAATTTAATAGGTTAAATGAATTGAAGGTTCAAGATGAACTCCATGTGAAAATGGATCAGGAAGACTACACATTTATTGTAGACAAAGTTTTCGTCGTGGATCAAAAGCAGGTGGATGTCCTTTCAGATAAAGAGAGCCCTTATCTTACCTTGGTTACATGTACACCAATCGGGGAGGAAAATCCGACTGATCGCTTAATTGTACAAGGAAAACTGGTAAATAAGGAGGAAGTATGAAGAAAATAAGCTTAGTTTTACTTATGTTTATATTAATTCTGCAAAGTTTTTTAAGTCCGCTTGGTGCCCTGGCTAATGAAAACAGCCAGCCGGAAGATTTTACACTGACACCATCAGATCTTACCTTGGATGAAGAAGGAAAAGGGACGGCAGTACTTACTTGGAACTATAGTTCTGCAGAAAGAACTGAAGATAAACCGTATAATTTCAATGCACCAGAGGAGTTTGTGAGTGTTGATGAGCAAAATGGTGATCTGCTAATAGGGGAGCAAATCATCGGAAATTATACAGTGAATACAGATGGTTCTATTTCTGTAACAGTTTTGGCTCATACAGAAGAACTGAGCGGTTCAGGTGCAATCACGATTACTGGCGAGGGTGCTGCGGATGAGGAGACTCCTCCTGCAGAATCTGGAGAACCAAAAGATCCAGGCGAAGCTGAACAGAATGACGGTGTGGAAACGCCTCCAAGCGAAAACCCTTCTGAAACAGATCCTGCAGGGGGTGAAGAGACGTCTGCTGAGGAAGGTACAGAAGATAGTGATGCAATAAAAGATGAAGCAGAAGAAAAAGATAATCAGCTGCAAAGAGAACCAAACACGGATATTAACGAAGAAATCCTAACAAACGCTACACTTACGTTTAAAAACAGCAATGACGAAACAGTAAATGAAGTTACGCGTGAGACAACGATTATTGTAGATTATGAATGGGATCTGCCTAATGGTCATGGCTATACAGATGGAGCAACATACCATTTTAAGGTTCCTTCTGAATTAGCCATTTATGAGGCAGTTAATACGGAAATCATGTTTGAAGATCAATCGATCGGTACTTTTACAGTAGATCTGGCCGGAAATGCCACGGTTGTTTTCAATCAATTTATTGAAGAACGCTCCAACATTAAAGGAACACTTCAAGTGTTAACAAATATTCGGGAAACGACTACAGTTACGGAAGAACGAATTGTCAAGGTAACACCGATTGAAGGGAATGCATCGGTAGAAATTCCGATCAACTTCCAACCAAGCGGAGACACAATCGATAAACAAGGTGTTCCAAACCGAAGCTACAATACAGATGAAATTACATGGACAGTCAATGTAAATAAACATCTGAATAACATTGAAAATGCTGTATTTACAGATCCAATTCCTACTGGATTACAGCTGCAGGAAAATTCCGTTGAAGTTTATAAACTCAATACAAAGCTGAATGGCAGTGTTGAACGCGGAGAAAAGGTAAATGTTTCTCTAGAGAAAACAGCGAGCGGCGAAGACTTCCAGATTCAGCTTGGCAACATTAACAGCGCATACCAGATTATATTTAAAACAAATGTTACAGACCAAGAAGGCACATCCTTCAAAAATGCTGCATTCATAAGCGGTGACGGTTATACCGAGCAAAAAGCAGAAGCAACCGTTGGTGTGCAAAGAGGAAAACCGCTTGAAAAAAGATCAACACATTATGATGCGATTTCCCAAACAATCACTTGGGAAATCAAATACAACTATAATGAAAAACCAATTACTGCTGGAAATGCCATTTTAACAGATCTTTTTGACGACACACAAACATTAATTGAAGATTCATTTGATGTACGTGAAGTCACGATTGATCAAAATGGAAATGAAGCAGGAACTGCTCCAGTTGATGAACATTCATACGCAGTAACGAAGCTTCCCGCAGCAGATGGCAAAAACGGCTTTACATTTAAGTTTCAGGAAAACATAAATAAAGCATACAAGATTACGTATCAAACAAAAGCAATTGATCGTGTATTTAATAACACGGAAATCGCCAATAAAGTAACCTACGGTGATATAAGTGCCGAAGGAAAAAGATGGATTAACCAGCAGATCCTTTCAAAAGCCCATAAAGGCGTTAACTATCAGACGAAAAGGGCTTCATGGGAAATTGTATTCAATAAAGATAAGTATCCGATGAGCGGCGTTGTGCTGACAGATACGTTCCCAAATGAAGGACTGGAGTTTATAGAAGACACTCTTGTTATAAAGGGAGCAAAGGAATATGAAAAAGGTGTCGATTATAAAGTTGATTCTATTAATAACGGCTTTAAAATCACATTTCTAAAGAAGGTAGAAGAACAGGTTGCAATCACATATGCTACAACCTTTAATTATGAAGCCCGTAAAGACAAGAACAGCAAAAAACTTGAGAACAAAGCACTGCTGACATGGACAGATGAAGAAAATAATTCGCGATCCAAGGAAGCAACTGCCAGCTTTGAACCGGATACCTACACACAATCAAATGGGTTTAAAAGTGGTTCCTATAACGCGGTTACAAAAGAAATTACCTGGAAGGTAGGAATTAACTACAACCTAAAGCAATTGGAAGAAGCAGAAGTTGTTGATTATATTTCTGATGATCAAAAACTAGATAGAGAGTCACTTACAGTTAGAAAAATGTCACTGACAGGCGGTCCGAATGGAACAGAGGAAGAAGAGCTTGTAAAAGATGAGGATTATACAGTAGAGTGGGATCCTGAGAACAAGCAAGGGTTTAAAGTGAAGTTTAAAGAAGCAATAAACTCACCTTACCAAATTTCCTTTAATACTAGCCTTGAAGATAAGCTGATTAAAAGCAGCTACAGCAACACAGCGACACTGAATAATAAAGGTGAAAAGGTCACAGACTTAACAGCATCTGTTTCTGTCAATAACGGCGGAAGTTATGCGAAAAAGTCTGGTGGACAAAATGGAAAGATCATAGATTGGAAGGTTAATATTAACTTTGGCCAATCAACGGTATCAGACGTAAAAATCTTTGATACACCAAGCAACAACCAGAAACTGCTACAGAAATCCTTTGAACTATATGAAACGACTGTGAATAGCGGCGGGAATGTTGCAAAAGGAGCAAAGCTTAATCCGGAAGAATATACTTTAACTTTTCATGAAGGGGAGAATGGTGAAGAAACGTTTGAAATTCTTTTTAAGAATCAAATTGACTCACCATATATCCTGGAATATCAATCCATGATCCTCGCAAAAGTTGGAGATACGATTAAAAATGATGTTGATTTTACCGGAAAAGAAATCACGGACGAGGTCACAGAGTCTGTCTCATCTATCGTCGTTAAACGAACAACCGGCATGGGAACGGGCGAGGGTGTCCTTGGCAGCCTGAAGGTAACAAAAGTAGACCGAAATGATGAGAGCAAAAAGCTTAGCGGCGCAGTCTTTACTTTATTAGACGCAGATAGTGGAGCTGAGATTGCAAGCGGAGAAACAGATCAAAACGGAGAAATCACATTTGATCGCTTATTGCTGGGCACCTATTTGCTAAAAGAAGATCAGGCACCTGAAGGCTATGTGGTCGGCATTAATGACACAGAAGCCGTTACGCTTGAACAAGAGGTAAATGAAAAGGTCGTTAAGAATGACAAGATCATCACCGACGTTAAATTAATAAAAGAAGATAAAGAAAATCAAAAATTGCTGCAGGGTGCAGAGTTTGAGCTGCATAAAAAAGAAGGCAGCAAGTATGTGAAGCAAGGCACCTATGTAACAGATGAAAACGGCAGCATCGTCGTAAAGGATCTGGAGCCTGGAGATTATCAATTTATAGAAGTGAAAGCACCGGAATTTTACGTGTTAAATACTGACCCTGTGTCATTCACTATTGATAATGATCAGATACAAACAAAACAGGTGAAAAAACAAAATCAGCGCGGCAAAGGCAAGCTGACGATTCAGAAAGTGGATAGCGCTACTGAAGAGCCGCTTAAAGATGCAGAATTCAAAATTTATGACAGCCAGAATAATGTAAGCCGAACGCTGAAAACGAATGAAGATGGAATCGCTGAATTTCTAGATCTGCCTTATGGCAACTATATTGTAGAGGAAGTTAAAGCACCTGAAGGCTATGTGATCGGGAAAATTGAGGCAGAAAATATAATAGTTTCATCTGACACACCTTCACCATCACTACTCGTGAAAAACGATAAAATCATACGTGATGTTGAGCTTATAAAAGTGGACAGCAAAAATAACAGCAAGTTACTGCAGGGTGCAGAATTCCAGCTGCAAAAGAAAGAAGGCAGCGGTTATGTGACTGTCGGTACTTATGTAACAGATGAAAAAGGAAGTATCGCAGTAAAAGGATTACTGGCAGGAGACTATCAGTTTGTAGAGGTTAAATCGCC
The DNA here is from genome assembly GCF_008923265.1 of Bacillus mesophilum. Taxonomy (NCBI): domain Bacteria; kingdom Bacillati; phylum Bacillota; class Bacilli; order Caryophanales; family Bacillaceae; genus Bacillus; species Bacillus mesophilum. Next base: position 191,402 of record NZ_WBOT01000003.1, read on the forward strand.
TAAATTCTATCTTTTAGATTCCGAACCTGTACCATTTACGATTACAGAAAAGCAAACAGCTAAAGTTCAGCTGACAAAGGAAAATGAATTAGGAATCGGAAAGTTAACCCTTCATAAAGTGGATGGAGCAACAGGAAATTCATTAGAAGGAGCTGAATTCGAACTATACAATAGTGACAATGAGCTAAGCGGAACGTTAGTGACGGATGAAAACGGAAAAGCGGAGATTTTAGATCTGCCATACGGACAATACACACTGAAGGAAGTAAAAGCTCCTGAAGGGTATGTGTTTAATGCAGAAAACACGAAATCTGTGACGCTATCTTCTGCTGCACCATCACCGGAAATCACTGTGAAAAACGACAAGATTATCCGTGCTGTCGAGCTTAAGAAAGTGGATAGTGAAGATCACACGAAAATGCTGAAGGGTGCAGAATTTGAGCTCCAGAAGAAAACAGACAGCGGCTATACCACGATCGGAAGCTATGAAACTAACGAAAACGGCAGCATTATTGTTAATGATATGGAAGCCGGAGACTATCAATTTGTAGAGGTCAAAGCACCAGAGTTTTACTACTTAGATAAGACGCCAGTTCCATTCACGATCACGAGCCAGCAAACAGCTATTGTGCAGGTGGAAAAAGAGAATGAACATGGAAAAGGAGATCTACGCCTTCATAAAGTAGATGCAGCAACAGGCTCTTCATTGGAGGGTGCAGAGTTTGAACTTTACAATAACAATAATGAGCTTATTGGCAAATTAGTAACCGATAAAGATGGAAAAGCAGAGTTGTCAAAAATTCCATACGGTCACTATACTTTAAAAGAAATCAAAGCACCAAATGGCTACCTTCTTTCAGCGGACGCTGATCTTACGATTACGATCGATCAAGCTGAAAATGCAATGACAATCGAGAATGATAAAATTATGCAGGCATTTAAGCTGAAAAAAGTTGCGTATCATAATGAAAAAACAAGATTAGAGGGTGCTATCTTTACCCTAATGTATAAAGCAACAGAGACAGAAGAGTATAAAGAAGTTGACGGAAAAACTAAGTTAACCACAGATGAAAATGGCGAGATTTACGTGGAAGACCTTGAACCAGGCTTTTATCAGCTGATTGAAGTTAAGCCGCCAGTTGGCTATTATGTAGATAAAACACCAATTGAGTTTAAAATCGTAAAAAATCAGCTGACTGTAACAGAGTTAACGATGAGCAATCAGCTTATCCCAGTCTATCCAGATCCAGATGAACCAGGCGAACCAGGCGAACCAGGCGAACCAGGCGAACCAGGCGAACCAGGCGAACCAGGCGAACCAGGCGAACCAGGCGAACCAGGTGAACCAGGTGAACCAGGTGAACCAGGCGAACCGGGTGAACCAGGCGAACCAGGTGAACCAGGCGAACCAGGTGAACCGGGCGAACCAGGTGAACCAGGCGAACCAGGTGAACCAGGTGAACCGGGCACTCCAGGAAATCCAGGGAATCCGAACAATCCAAACGAACCAGTAAACCCTGGGAATCCAAGTGAACCAGAACAGCCAGGTAAACCAGGAAACCCAAGTGAAAATCCATCTAAAACCCCTGATAACCAAAATGAAAAACCAAATCCAGGGAAAACACTTCCTCAAACAGGGGAAGCAAGCAACTCAATCTATGTATATTCAGGTTTACTATTCTTGCTGATTGGTGCAGCACTGCTAGTATCAAATCGCAGAAAAACGGATATGAAATAATAGCAGAAAGCCAGCTTGAGATATTCTTAAGCTGGTTATTTTTTTGAGATGGGTCATAAGTATTTAACACAACTATGGGGCTGGGTGGTTAGAAGGTAGATCTCTTCTAATCATTCAGTTTTTTTATTGTTATTTTAACAATTTTTTAAAATACATGAGTGAAATGGAGCGGAGGACACTCGACTCCGGAGGGAAGTAGAGGAAAAGCTGAGACCCCACAGGAGCGTGCTCCGAGGAGGCTCAGCTTCCTCCCCTCGGAAAGCGAGTGTCCGCAGCTCAGGTGCAACGGGCTTGTTGCCCGAACCATGACTTTGAATGTTTAGATTTTAAAAATATTATTTTAAGATTTATACAGCCACTTTTTTTACTCGTCAAATATTTAATATGGAAAATATTACATAGGGAATAAATCTACTTATTTCCATCATACCTATAAATTTCTTAAAAACAATGTCGATATAGATAGTGACTGAATCAGACAAATTTCTGCTAAAACTAGCCAATTTGTGTGATTTAAAATATCATAATAGTATGATAGTATGTAGGAAAATGCCGAAAGGAGTAAGCTAATGAGGAAAATTGTTCTCGCGGTTGTGCTAGCTTTGTTGTTTCTACCTTTGTCAGAAACCGTGTCCAAAGCAGCTTCATCCTTCAATGATGTGAGCACTGGCCACCGTGCTTACAAAGAAATTAAGTATCTGTTCGATGGTAAAATTGTCACTGGATCGCTTGATGGCTACTTTAACCCTGGGAAGATTGTAACAAGAGGTGAGGCGGCAGCAATGATCGGCCGTGCCCTTAATCTGAACGAGACCAAAAGAAGCACACAGTTTTCGGATGTAGGTTCACAATATTTTGCTTCTGGTTACATACAAGCAGCAGCAGATGCCAAAATCATTACTGGATACAAAGATGGAAGTTTTAAGCCCAATAATCCAGTGAACCGCGGTGAAATGGCCGTTATCCTAAGCAAAGCCTTTAACTACAATTTTGGAGGCACCTTATCTGGAGCAGCCAAAGCACTAATGACCCGAGGGATTTCAGGAGGTATGGCTGATGGTACGTTTGGATCAGATTTAGCAACGATTCGGGCAGACTTTTCTGTGTTTCTTGCCAGAGCCATCAATTACAAGCTGAGACTGAATCCGACTGAAAATTTCAGTCTTGAGAGAACAGTTACAGCATCATCCTTAAATGTGCGTTCTGGTCCTTCAACGGCCTATCCTGCAGTTGGCAGCCTAGTAAAAGGAACGAAGGTAGAAGTGGCTTATTCAGTTGGCCAATGGTTATATGTTCGTTCCGGCAGCACGGAAGGATTGGTTCATTCAGCTTACTTGGATGCCGACATTGATACAGGGAATGATAATATATTAAGTCAGCAAACGATCGTCATTGACGCTGGTCATGGTGGAAAAGATCCTGGAGCGATAGGATATGGTTTGAAAGAAAAAGATATTGTCCTGAACACGGCTCTTAAGGTAAAAGCATTGTTAGCAAAATCTCCGTTCCAGTATAAACTGACGAGAGAAACTGATGTGTACCTTGCTTTAGATGAGCGTATTGACATTGCTGAAGACGCAGATGCAGATGTTTTTGTCAGCATTCATGCCAATGCATTCAATGGTTCGGCTAAAGGATCTGAAACCTATTATTATGCAGCGAAAAATACAAACACTGCTGACAGCAAGCTGCTTGCCACAAAAATTCAAGACAGACTTATTGCTGCCGGCAAGCTAAATGATAGAGGAGTGAAGAACGGGAACTACCATGTTCTTCGCGAAAACGGCATGCCTGCTGTTCTGACAGAATTAGGTTTCATTGATAATAAGGGAGATAACGCCAAGCTAGCATCACCTTCGTGGAGAGATGCAGCGGCAAAAGCAATCTATTATGGTATTTTAGATTACTATAAAGCTAAGGGCTTCGATGTCTCTGATTTATACTAAATACCCTCTATGATAACTGAATAAACGTTTCTCTTAACAGGCTATCCGCTGGGGTCGATTCTAGGCAACTGGATAGCCTTTTGTTTTCTTTTCATGTCAGGCAGCGGCGGTTGGGAAAAGGAATGTAAAATCATTGCCTCGCAGACCAAAGCAATGATACAAATATGCTATTATTATAAATTATTAGCGTAATAGAAATGGAGGCACTGGACTTTGAAGAAAAAATGGGTAGGAATGCTAGCTGGCTTGCTGCTGGCTGTATGGTTTGCTTCAAGCACGGCGTCTGCGTCTGCGGAGACCAGCTATGAAAATTATATTGTTTTCTTATCTGCAGATAATGAGGATTCTCAACTTGAGGCAGAAGGTCTTACCGTACTTAGATCCTTTGAAAACATACATGCTGCAGCAGTTAAAGCGACGGCAGAGCAAATTCAGGAACTAATGGATAAAAATATGATCATGAAAGCAGAACCTGATCAGCCTGTTCAAACGAGTGCCCAAGTAACACCATGGGGACATGAAACCATGCAGATCCCAGAAAGGCAGTCCACTGTTTTAACAGGGAAAAACATTAAGATTGCGATTCTTGATACAGGTGTGGATCGTAATCATCCTGATCTGAATATTAAAGATGGAGTATGTGTTCTATCTCAATGTACAGATTCCTATAACGATGATAATGGACATGGTACACATGTAGCTGGCATTATCGGAGCAAAGGACAATGATATTGGTATTGTGGGGGTTGCCCCTGACGCAGAGCTTTATACAATTAAAGCACTGAACTCTAAAGGGAGAGGAACCACATCGACCTTTATGGCAGGGCTTGATTGGGCAATATCCAAAGATGTAGACATTATCAATTTAAGCTTAACAACAGATGTGGAAGACCTGGGAATTAAGGCAATGATTGATAAGGCTTACCAGAAGGGAATTCTAGTAATTGCAGCAGCAGGGAACGAAGGAACAGATTCAGGGACAAGTGAAACGGTCATGTATCCGGCTAAATTCTCCAATGTCATTGCTGTATCAGCGATCGGCAAAAATCAAACGAGAATTCCAACCTCTTCCACGGGAATGGAAGTGGAATTGACGGCTCCGGGAGATTATATTTACAGTACATACCCAACAGCGCTTAAGGCAGATGGATATGCAGAAATGACAGGAACTTCTATGGCTGCTCCGTTTGTAACTGGGTTAGCTGCATTATATAAAGAAAAATATCCACTTCTTACACATATTGAAATGAGACAGCTGCTTCAAGAAACAGCAAAAGATCTCGGACCTACAGGACGCGATCGTTTTTATGGGTTTGGTTTAGCACAATTAGAACAAGATACTGGCGGAACTGAAACCATCTCTTATCATGTGGATCAAAAAGGAAAAGTGACATTAGAGTTAGGCGAAATTCTTAAGCAATATAGCCAATATAAAGTGCTGCGCTTTGATAAAGTCATCAATGCTGCAGCATCTGATCAAACCTTTGAAGATTATGGTTTAAAAGGAAAGATTGAATACACCATCATTCCGCTGCAAAGCGGTGTTGAACAAAGAAAAGCCGGTATTGTTGTCAATGTTGATGTAGCAAAGCCAACATATAGAGACATTAATAACTCTGTTTGGTATAGCAGATATATGATGTTTTTAAATCATCAGTCGATTCTATTAGGATACGATCAAAATGAGCTGCGTCCTTCACAGCTTGTAAAAAGATCGGAAGCTGTTGCCATGATTGGCCGTGCTTTAGGCTACAATGGCGAGAAGAGATCAACAAGATTTAAAGATGTGGCGAGCGGCAATTCTGCTTCAGGGTATATAGAGGCAGCAGCACAAAATAATATACTAAGAGGTTATCCTGACGGCACATTCCGTCCGGATGAGCCGGTTTCAAGAGCGGAAATGGCCATCCTCATTGCCAATGCATATGACCTGCAAGGATCAGTCTCAATGAACTTTAAAGACGTGAATGAAAAAGTAACAGGCTATGAGGCAATTGACCGCCTAGCTGCCGACGGCATTACAGAAGGATACAGTGACGGCACATTCCGACCTTACGAAAAAATGGCAAGATCCACATTCTCCGTCTTTATCGCGAGAGCAGAAGGACTCTACTAAAATAGAAAGATGCTGCAGAAATTTGGCAGCATCTTTTTTTATGTATGTTTTTTGTAACACAACTGTAATATAAATTGAGAAAATAAATCCCCTAAATCTGCTTATCCCTTACTCAAAAGGGTATATACCCGCTCATCATACAAACAAACACCACTGCTACAATTGTAATAGAATAGTAAAATAAATTACCTTCCTCATTTGGTAGAATGTAACTACATACTCCAAGATTTGATATTTTACGAGTAAATATGAAATGAAATGAGCAGAGGTGGCAAGATGAGACAAAAGTTTTCGAAGGTGATCCTTCTAGTATTGATATTTTCGGTTCTTCCATTCACGACAGCTTTCGCACAATCATCCCAAGAAGAAATCATAAAAAATGCCAAAGCACAGCTTGGGGTTCCGTATTTATATGGAGGAACAACACCGCGAGGTTTTGACTGCTCAGGATTCGTTTGGTATGTATTCGGAAAAGCAGGCTACGATCTGCCTCGTACTTCATCAAGTCAGTATCATGCTGGCACAAAAGTAGCGAAGAAAGATCTGCAGCCAGGAGATTTAGTGTTTTTTGAACGTACATATAGCAAAGCAGGCATCACACATGCCGGCATATACATAGGTAATAATGAATTTATCAGCGCAACTTCAAGCAAGGGCATTAAAATTGATTCTTTAAGCAGCTCTTACTGGGGACCAAAATATTACGGTGCAACAAGAATTTTAGCTGATGAAGGATTCTCTGATGTTAGTGAAAAGGATCTTGCTTTTGAAGCAATCTATGCATTAAGCGACAGCGAAATCATCCAAGGGTTTGAAGATGGCACTTTCCGTCCAGACCAAGCTGTAACAAGAGGACAAGCTGCAGCAATCATTAACCGCGTACTGAAGAAGACTCCAAAGAATATTAGCGCATTTAAAGATGTTCCAAAAGGTTCACGCTTTGCAAAAGATATTGCAGCTATAAAAGAATTAGGCATTATCAATGGATTTAAAGATGGTACTTTCCGTCCGGACGCTTACATGACTAGAGCAGAAATGGCTGTGATTCTTGAAGGCGCATTTAAATTGAATGAAATGAAAATTGCTGAAGCAAATACAAGTTCATATAGTGATATTACTCCTGCTTACTGGGCTCATGATGCAATCGTAACGATGAGCAGTATCGATAGCACGACAATCTTTGATACAGATCGTTATTATGCAACACACCGTGCGACAAGAGCTTTCTTTACAGCAGCGATCTTCAACTCTATGAATGTGAAAAAATAATCTGAAAGCTGGCTCATGCAGTGGCAACTGCTAAAGCTGGCTTTTTTCTTTTAAAAAGTTCACTTGATTGTTTCTTATTATATTAGACGTATGAAGGAGCAAAAAAGTTTCAAAATAGAATAGGATATTTTCCCTATAAAAAAATAGCCAGAAACGACCATGAAACGGAAATTTTCTGGTAGAATTATAGTTAGTGATTTTTAGATTGTCAATTTACAACGGAAAAGAGAGGAGAAATACTTTTGAAAAAAGCAAAGATTCTGTTGCTTGCCGTCGCTCTTATATTGTCGTTATTGCCAGCAGGAATTGGACAGGCTGCAACCGATGACATCACCGGTATTAAGCTCGAAGCTGAATTGAGAGAAGCGATTCAAAAAGGAATTCTAACTGGATATAGTGAAGGCGTATATAAGCCGGATAATAAAGTAACGAGAGGCGAGTTTGCTACCTTCCTAGCACGTGCATTAAAGCTTCCGGAAGCACCGCATAAATTCTCCGATGTGGCTGTAACATCCAAACTGGCACCTGGAATCAATGCTGCTGCTGATGCGGGTATTATCGCAGGCGGAACAGATGGCAACTTTAAGCCAGACAACCAAATTACACGAGAGCAAATGGTCATCATGATCAAAAATGCTCTGGATTATAAAAATATTGACGTACCTTTCGAAAAACCAACCATTTTAACCGATTTTGATACTGTTACAGCTTCCGCTTCACGTCTTGCGATCGCTGCTAGCGTAAAGCTTAACATTACAATTGGTTTTCCGAACAGTGATGGGAAAACATATCGTTTTGAACCAGCAAGACAGGCTTCCAGAGCAGAAGCAGCTGCATTTATCATTCGTATGATACATGCAATTGAAGACTTTGAGAATCAGCTGCCGGGCGAACCTGGACAGCCTATTGAAGAAAAACCTTATGTGATTTCTACCATTGATCAAAATGGCGAATTAGTAGAATCTGCTAAAAAATATAAAACCTTTGCAGAAGCTGAAGCAAGCTGGAATTCTTCTTCAGAGGTCATCACATTTAATGGAAAAGTCATGAAAATGGCTTCAGGCTTAGCATATGCCAGCCCTTCAATTGGCAAGGCAACAACAAGCTTATACAGCGGCGCGAACTTCAGAACTGTTGATGCGGCAGTGCCAGCTCAGGAAGAGTTAAGATATATTGAGTCAACTGAAGAAGCTGTTAAAGTATATATTGGTGGAAGAACAGCTTATGTGAAACACTCAGATATCCATCTTGTGCCTGCCAAAATGATTAAAAATCAAAACTACTATACTGTCAATGCAAGAGCTGAACTCGTACACAGTATTTACAATCCTGGTACTAAACAGTATGGATCCTATGAGATTGGTAAAGCACCTTCAACACTAAAGCAAGGAGTCAGATATTATAGCTGGGATGGCACAAAGTTCTATACCAACAATTTAGGCACATCTACTTCTTATGTAGGAAAAGAACTTTACCCATACTATCAGTATTTATCTGCACGTACAAAAACACCTTATACGGCAGCAGAGTTAGATCGTTTCATTGATAATAAACTAGCAGAACTAGAAGCTACGGGATTATCAGTCTATAAAGATGCTACAGTAAAAAGCAAAGTTAAAGGACTTGGCTCATATCTGAAAAAGGTTGAAGCTGAATCGAATATTAATGCACTTTTAGTTCTTGGGTGGGCAATGCACGAAAGCCAGTATGGAATGAGCCCCAATGCGTTAAGATTGAATAACCTCTTTGGGATTGAGGCTTATGACAGCAATCCAGAAGGAGCTGTATCATATCCAAAGGCGACTGACAGTGTGGATGCGCTTGTTAGCAAATATTTAAACAAAGCATATGCAGTCCAAGGCGATTGGAGAAGCAACGGTGCTGCGCCAGGAAACAAAGGAATGGGCTTTAACGTAAGATACGCAACAGATGCTTACTGGGGCTCTAAACTAGCTGGCCATATGTACCGAATCGACAAAGCGTTAGGCTTTAAAGATTACAATAAAAAGCAAGTAGTGGCACTGACAAATACACCTGGTACAAATATCCGCAGCACGCCATCATCAGCAGCAGGTACAACAAACTTAGTATTTACGTACAAAGCAGCTAAAATGCCAATCGTGATCGTTGGTGAAGAAAAAGCAGCTGACGGCTATGTCTGGTATAAAATTTTATCTGATGCAGATACGACTGGAAAAAATCCATACGCGTATATCCGCTCTGACTTAGCAGATAAAATTGAAACGAACTAAAATGAAAAGAACCAGATCCTAATCAAGGGAATCTGGTTCTTTTTTGTCTATAGAGGGGAATTTCTAAATCCCCAGTTCTTCAGCAAAACCTTGCTCTTCTAAAAGCTCCTGCACCTCATCAATCAGCACAACATCATTTTCTAATAAGTACGCTGTTTTTGATGTGATAAAGTCATCGATGACAGCACTTTTGGTATCGCCGGAAGCTTCCCATTTGGTTTGGTGCTTTAATAAATCAAGTAAAGTGAGCTGTTCATAGTCATTGCCGGAAAAGGTTAGATCAGGATTAACCTGATACCAGAGGTCGCCTGTATCACGAACCCATTCATCCGCAAGATCCTCGATCGCTGTACGGATTTTTTTCGCGGCCTCTAAATATTTTTCATCTTCTGTGGCTATATAACTATCAAGCAGCAGATTGGCTCCGCCAAGCACATGATTCATGGAAGCATGTGTTTTCTGCTTCATATCATAAGGCGAAAAATAATCGGCAATATAGAAGCCATTTTCTGTTTGAATTACATTGTCAATCGCAATTTGCTCCAGCAGGTAATCGGCATAATCCAATTGAGCCTGCTTTAAATCCGGCAAATCAGCGTAATCACCGATCATTGATAAATATAAACCGATGAATTCATTATGTCTTGTATCAATATATGGAGCTGTCAGACCGTATGCATCCTTTAGCCACGTGCTACTGTATTCGGTTTCCCATACGTCTGTGCCTTTTTCTTTCCGGTATTCATAAAGATCTGCAGCACTATTGATCATCAAATTATAATAGTAGCGTTCGCCTGTTTCTCCAAAACGGTCAATGGCTTCCCGGTCGACCATGACTCCAAGGTTGCGGCCATAGCCTTCCTGAGTATAAGGCTCTATGGACCAAGGCAATTTTTTCATCGGTCCGCCGATCGTAAGCCAGCCATTTGCCTCTTTATAATCTTCAAGCATATAGGTAATCCAGCTTTCTTCCTCTTCTTCATTAGAGAAGAACGATTCGTCAGACACCATAAACCAGCTCTCCGCTATTTCGCCAGGCTCCGCTTTCAACTCGATTTCCAGGGCAACTGATTCATCAGTCTGCTGCACTTGGTAGTTCTTCGTTTCGTTCTCTAACACCCGAACCGTACTTTTATGATCGTTTTCATAATCTGCGGTTAAGACAGTAGAGACATATTGTTTGCTCAGCACAATTTGACTGCGCTGCTCTTCAAAAGAACTGGAAGTAAATAAACCAATTGGCTGGGTGGTTAAATCCTCACCCGTATTTTTATCATGAGGACGCTCAATAAATGTTTGATCCCAATCATTTAGTTCAATCCGATTGGCTTCGTCTACTGATAGTCTTAGGCTCACGGCTGCTTCCTTGGATTCATCACCTGTTAGCTGGGCCGTGACGAGAAAATCTCCGTTATCGATATGGCGCGATTTTAAAACGAGAGTTCCTGCCTCTTCAAGCTCCAGTGTATAGGTTTGGTCCTCATAAAACTGGAGCAGGCTGGAATCGTCGACTTGTTCTTTTACAACAGAGGCTATCGTTAAATCTGTATTCCCCAGTGAAAGACGAAAATCTTCCGGTGCTTCTGGCTGTTCACACCCAGAAAGGACAATCAGGAGGATAAGAGCTGCTAGTAATTTTCTCATCTGTTATTCCTCCTTTTACGCTTTTTTCCTTTTCTTCACGATCGCAAGCAGCTGTCTGAAGCCGTCCTTATAAAATACATACAACCCGCCTGTATATAAAATAGCTCCAAGCGGAATTAAGATCATTAATTGTACAAGCGAGTATAGCTCGGTAATAGCCGTGAATTTCTGCAGCAGATAGAGGGGCACGGCCATAATCACGGTTGGAATTAAGACACGGACAATCAGATTCAGCAGTTTGAACAGTTCAGAACGATCAAAGTCTTTATACACGACAAAGCCTGAAACCACTAAATAATAAACCGATACAAAGGAACTGGATAAAGCAAGGCCGGTAAAGCCGTATGGTTTTAATAATAGCCAGTTTAAAAAAGCATTTAAGATAATAGTCGTCACACTGATGCGGAAAATGATGGCTGTTTTGCCGCGGGCATACATCGATCTTGAAACGATATACTGTAAGCCTTGTGTGACAATCATAGGCACATAAAAAACTAAAGCCAGATAGGCATTATGCGTATCTTCCGCAGTATACTTTCCTCTTTCAAAAATAAAGGAAAGGGTTTGCTCACCAACAAGCAGTAATCCAACAGCGATCGGCATTAATGTGACAAACGAAATTTGCATGCCGGTAAAAAAGGTCGATTGAAATTTCTTTGGATTATCGAGTTGCTCAGATAAAAGGGTAAAGATAATGACAGCAATCGTTGTTCCATAAATGGCATGAGGAATAGTCACAAGCATCGAAGCGTTATTTAAATAGGTGACAACTCCATCTAGCCCTGTACTGGCAGCGAAGGATTTATTGACGAACATATTAATCTGGCCAACAACTGAATTCAGCAAAGAAGGAACAAGCAGAACAAGCAATGTCTTGCCGAATTTCTTTTCAATCTTCAGTGTAGGCTGCCAGTGATAGCCGCTTTTCCGCAAATAGTAAAATTGAATAGCTGACCCTAAGAGTGTTCCTGCGATAAATCCGTAAGCAAGACTATTGATGCCCCATTGTTCAGAAAAGAGCAGGACAAACACAACACCCATGATGGTAGCGACAAGCTTTGATACCTGCGAAGGAACAAAAATCCGTCTTCCCTGCAAATAAGAATCCAATATTCCATTTAACGCAATCGCACTGATAAAAAGAATAAAGAATTGTGTAATACTGATTGCAATTGCTTCTGTATCAGCTGGCGCACTTGGGAAGATAAGCGGAACAAGATAAGGAGCAATAAAATAGCCGATCACAGACAGAACAAGGAAAATCAGGACTGTAGCATTCATAATGCCATTGGCGCTTTGTTCTGCTTTTTTAGGATCTTCTTTTTTATTTTTTACGTATAGGGGCAGAAACACATTGTTGAATCCGCCAGAAATCATGGCAAGAGCAAGGGTAATAAAAGAAAAGGCCATAATGTAGCCGTCTGTATAATGACTGGCGCCGAATTGGCTCGTCATGATACTTTCGCGCAAAAAGCCTGAGAGCTTAACGACAATTGCTAATAACGTGAGTAAAATAGCAGATTTTTTTAATGAAGCCATACGTTTTTCACTTCCTGACGATTTCATAAAAGGACGTGCAGAGCATATTCTCTGCACGTCTCAGTTGATAAAAGGATCTGTGAATTAGTTTTTCTCTAATGCTGATAAATAGATGCTTTCGTATTTTTCTGCTGCTGCCAAATGAGAGTATTCATCTTCAATCTTTTGGCGGGCATTTTTCGCAAGCTGTGCACCCGTTTCCGGATTTTCCAGCAGGAATAGCATCGCATCTTCAAGCTCTGAAACATTTTTCTCTTCTACCAGCAAGCCGTCATGCTCATGGTTGACGATTTCCTTCAAACCGCCGACTGCACAGGCAATAAGCGGAATCCCTGAACCCATCGCTTCAAGCGCGGAAATAGAGGTCGCTTCCTCTACACCAGCAGAGTGGACACTTGGCACTAGCACAACATCCGATAACGCGAAGAATTCTTTAACCTTCGCATGCGGAACGGCGCCAAGCAGCTGTACTTGATTTTCAAGTCCTTTTTCAGCGATTAAGGCCTTCAGCTCTTCAAACGCTTCACCCATTCCTGCATAAACAAGCTTTGCATTCGGGAATTTCTCCAATACTTTTGGAAAAGCAAGTGTCGGATAAATGACGCCATTTTTCTTCGTCAAACGGCGCGGCACAAAGAAGACCAGATCATCATCAGTGAAGCCATGCTTTTTGCGGAGCTCGGCTTTCTTATCAGTTGCCGGCTTAAAATCGTGAATATCAATGAAGTTGCGGATTGCTGTGCCGTCCACTCCTGCCTGCTTTTTCACATAGTCTTTAATGCGCTGATCAACCGTAATGACTTTGCGTGTAGAGCTATACGCCTTTTTCTCCATTTCCTGCAATAGCTTTGCCTCTTCGCTGCCTTCCATGACAGAACCGGCGCTGACCGCTTCAAAAGCCATATAGCCATGAACCGTAGAAACTGTCGGAATGCCAGATTCCAATGATGCAAACGTAGCAAACGCGTCTTGGGCATTGATAATATCGTAGTTTTTCGATTTGTTTTCTACAATCAGTTTGTGAAGCATGTTTTGGCGTGCTTTTCGGCTCCAAATGATGCCTTTGCCTTTTTTCACTTTGTTCAACACAAAGCTTGGTCCGCGTGCATAGAATTTCTTTTGCCAGCCTGGCGCGTCGCTAATGGAAAGAACATCGACTTCATGTCCTCTTGCTTCAAGGCCAGCTTTTAATGTTGTTACATGTGTCGATAATCCCCCAGCATGAGGGTAATCGAAGACAGTCGTAATTAGGATTTTCATAATGCCCTCTCCCTTGCGTTATTTCAAGAATCGTTCCTTCATCATGTCAATATTTTCAAGAGCATCCCTGCGCATGCCCTGTGCATTCGTTTCAATCATTGCCTTCAGTTCTGCATGATTAGCAAGAACCTTTTTGCTGTTTTCAACCAGTTGTGCTGCATCTAATGTTTCAAGCGGAAAAGAGTATGACCACATGCCGGAACGCTTTAATAAACTTTCCACTTTTTTATCATAGCTGATCCCGATATGCGGAACAGCAACAAGAGCGGAGAAGATAAGCGAATGCAGACGCAGTCCGATTGTAAGCTCGCAATTGCTGATAAAGTTTAAGTATTGATTTGGCAAAAAGTCTGGTCCTAATAGATGGCAGCGGTCACCATGCTTCATCTGATCCAGTACAAAGTTGGAAGCTTTAACATCGTGATGACCTTCCATCGGCACAAATACCGGTGTGATGCCTTCTTCCTCAATCAGCTGATCAAGTGCACGTCCAATTTGTTTGTAATGGTCTGTATGCTGGAACCATGGACGGACAGAGACAGCAACAAGCTTCTCGTCTCCCTTTAATGGAAGAGAATCGATGCAGGCTGTATCCTCCTTTTTCTGAAACGCAAACACGATATCAGCTGTCACGACTGATTCAGGACGATTCACGCCGAGCTTATGGAGAAGATCCTTAGAGTGCTGGTCACGAACCGTAATAAAGTTTGCCATATTGGCAAATACTTTCATTAATATTTTCCCCCAAGTTGAGTTCACGGGACCAATACCTTGCGAGAAGAACATAACTTTTGTGCCGCAAAGCTTGGCAAGAAACACAATTAATAAATAATAAGGAAGGGGGCCGAACAAAAACTTCGTTGGGTACGTATCTTGAAGAAGACCGCCGCCGCCGCTGATTAGTAAGTCAGCTTCGCGGAGAGCTTTCACTTTTCCTTTAAAATCATGGCGCCATCCTCTATAAACGCTTTTAACACCATAAGTTCCAGCCGTTTTTTTCGGAGATAGAGAGAAGACGGTTAAATCAGGGTGGTCGAGCTCATCCTTTAAATTATCAACAATTGATTCAAGAATCGCTTCATCACCTGTGTTGCCAAGTCCATAAAATCCAGAGATCACTATTTTCAAAGAAGTATTTCCTCCTTGTGTCATTTTATCCATACGGAAATAGCTTTCCTTTACCTTCATTCTAATTTTTTCCTTATTTATTAAGTTAGAATGCTTGTTAGTATAAAAAAGCTAAACTTTATTTTAACATTAGCATGGTGGACATTCAATGTAATTGGTGCAACGTTTGGTTGAATTTGTTATACTATGTTAGGATTATGTCGAACTTCGGCATAGCTTGGCTGTTTTCTTGCTGGAATGCAGGCATGCTGTACATTCTGCGCATTGCAGCACGTAACACCTTTTGCAGGCTGAGAGTGATTTGGAACTAAGTCCACCTTCACTTGTGTCGAACTATGACATGTTTTACTATGTTCATTAGCTAACAAAATTAATTCCTATAATGTAGAAATTTTCATATTAAAGAGAGGTCCTTATAAATGGAGAAAATTTGTGTTGTCGGTTTAGGGTATATCGGTCTTCCAACTTCTGCGATCTTTGCACGTGCAGGCTACAATGTGCTTGGTGTAGATGTCAGCGAACGTGTTATCGAAAAGCTTAACCGTGGTGAAATTCATATTGAAGAAGTTGGGCTGCCGGAAATCGTGAAACAGGTGGTAAATGAAGGCAAACTTCGTGCATCGGTTACACCGGAAGAAGCGGATGTCTTCATCATTGCTGTGCCGACACCAATTCATGAGGATTTAACAGCCAATGTAGATTATGTGATCAGCGCAACAAAAGCGATCGCGCCATTCTTGAAAAAAGGCAATATTGTCATTGTAGAATCAACCATTCCTCCGCGCACTATGGATGATGTCGTTGCTCCAATCCTGCGGGAACAAGGCTTTGATACAGAAAAAGATTTATACTTAGCTCACTGCCCTGAGCGTGTATTGCCTGGCCGCATTTTAATCGAACTTGTTGAAAATACAAGAATCGTTGGCGGTACGACACCAGAAGCGGCGAAGCAAGCTGCTGATGTATACCGCAAAATTGTCACTGGCGATGTACTTGAAACGGAAGCTGTGACAGCCGAAATGTCGAAGTTAATGGAAAATACGTTCCGTGATGTAAATATTGCCCTGGCGAATGAGCTGGCAAAAATTTCACAGCGTCTTGGCGTTGATGCCCATAAAGTCATCGAGCTTGCCAACAAGCATCCTCGAGTAAATATTCACCACCCAGGACCAGGAGTCGGCGGACACTGTCTGGCAGTAGATCCATACTTTATCGTAGAAAAAGCGACAGAGGAAGCGAAGCTGATTAAGCTTTCCCGTGATATTAACAACTCAATGCCGCATTTTGTGACAACACAAGTGCATCGCTTAACAGCAGAACTAGATGAGCCAAGAGTGGCTGTGTTCGGATTAACGTATAAAGGCAATATTGATGATGTTCGTGAAAGCCCGGCGCTCGAGATCGTTGAAATGCTGTTAGACAATAAACGCTATGATCTGAAGGTTTATGATCCGCATGTACAGCAGGAACAAGTAGAATTCCCGCTATCTTCTTTTGAAGAAGCAGTGAAAGATGCGCATTTGGTTGTTGTTTTAGCCGATCATAACGAATTCAAGTCATTGAACAGTAAAGAATTAGCTTCATTAATGAAAACACCAGTTGTGTTTGATACGAAGAATTGCACGCACTTAGACGAAGAACAGTTAACGGTTTATCGAATTGGTAATTTAATGAACCTGAAATCGATCCAAGAATAGAAAGCTAGGAATACGTGATGAAAAAAGAACAATATTTAGGCGTTAACGTTTCAGTTATGACGTACAGCGAAATATTAGACGACTTGCGCATGCGTATCAAAGATGGAAAACAGTCAACGGTGATTGCTGTAAATCCTGAAAAGGTCATTACAGCCAATCAAAATCCGCTTGTCAAAGAGCTGATTAATGATTCCACCTATCAAATTCCCGATGGCATCGGCATGATCCTCGCTTCTAAAATCAAAGGCGGCGAGCTATCTGAACGAGTGACGGGCATCGATATGATGGAACAGCTATTGCGTTTTGCTGCAGAAGAGGACCTTGGGGTCTTCTTCTATGGAGCAAAAGAAGAGATTGTTTCAGAGGCAAAAACAAAGATTGAAGATCGTTTTCCTTCATTAAATGTAGCCGGCTATGAAAATGGCTATGTGAAGGATAACGAAGCACTTGTGAAAAAAATCAATGATTCAGGTGCACAGCTTTTGTTTGTTGCTCTAGGCAGTCCGAAACAGGAGCTGTGGATTAAAGAACATATGGGCTCTTTAAATGTAAAGGTTTTCCAGGGAGTCGGCGGAAGCTTTGATGTTTTCTCCGGCAAGACGAAAAGAGCACCAGCGTTTTTCCGCAAGTTTGGCATTGAATGGCTGTATCGTTTGCTGAAGGAGCCGAAAAGGCTTAAACGCCAAATGAATTTGCCAATCTTTTTATTAAAGGTGTTAAGAAGCCGTTAAGGAGTTGTTTTTTTAGGATGATCCGTCCATACAAACAACATGATGAGCAAGAAATCAACAAACTGTTCCATGAAGTGTTCGGGAAAGAGCGCAGTGCCCATCACTGGGAATGGAAATATAAGCATAACCCGGCTGGAGAATCTGTCATGACAATCGCTGATGAAGACGGTGAGGTGGCAGGGCATGTCGCCCTTATGCCGGCCAAAGCGATGTGGCATGGCAGAGAAGTTCTCTTTGGGGCCAGAACAGATACGATGGTTTCTCCCAGACACCAGGGGAAAGGTTTGTACAAGCAGCTGAACAATCAGATGCTTGTTCAAGCCAATGAAAGAGGAATGAATTATTTATATGGATACCCAGCTGAAAAAGCGAAGCAATTATTTATTCGCTACACTGGTGCAAAGGAGATCGCGAGAATACCGCGCTTAATGAAATTTAATCGCCCCTCAAGCTTAGCGCTTGGGAAATTCCCGTTTCTTTCCTTCTTGAAACCTCTCCTCTCAATTGTGGACCTTCCATTTAAACATCGTCCTGCAAAGAGAAAAGACAGTCCATATTCCGTAAAACAGATCACTCACTGTTCAGAAGAATTCGATGTGCTCTGGGAAAAAGCAAAAACCATTGCTCCGATTGTTCTAAAAAGGGATGCAGCTTATCTGAACTGGAGATTCCATCATCATCCGGACAAGCAGTATTATATGATTGCCCTTTACGCTAAGGAAGAACTCGCCGGCTATGCGGTGACTTCTTTAGAAGAAAAGTCATTTGGCCGCGGCACCGTGAAAAACGGAACGATCGTAGATTTTCTCAGTGTAAACAGTGAGGAAGTCCAATCAGCTTTATTGGATGCTGCTTTAGAGCAGCTGAAGGAAGCCGGGATTATCCAAACATGGGCTTTAGAGCATACGAATTATTTTAAACAATTAAGAGAACTTCGTTTTATTCATAAAGACAACCCGATGCCACTCGTCGGCAAACCAGCGGATGACTCGATGAATGAAGATGATTCAATCGAAAACTGGTACATTACGCCCGCAGATGTAGATTCATTTTAGAGGTGACATTATGGCTTCGAATTTAAAAAGGACTGTACTGAATGCGGCAAAGCCGCTTGTCCTTCCCTATACACGCAAAAAACTGAATAGCTTTTATCAGAACAGCCTGAAACCTGCCGAACTCGGTGACGGAAATGTACTTGTGCTTGCTCCGCATGTAGATGATGAAACGATTGGTCTTGGCGGCACGATTTTAAAGCATGTGAAAAACGGCCAGCAAGTAACGGTTGCTTATATCACAGATGGAGCTGGTAGTGTTTCCTCCCTCTCCAAAAGCGAACTGATGCAGAAGCGAAAAGATGAAGCTTATGAAGTTCAGAAGCTGCTGGGCTTTCAAAACCTTGTTTTTCTTGATTTTCCGGATGGAGCGATTGAAAGCAATGCGCATACAAGAGCGGCCGTTGAGAAGCTCATAGATGAGACAAAGCCAGGCATCATTTATTGTACAACCTTTATTGACTGTCACAGGGACCATGTCGCAACAGGCAGAATACTAGCTGATGTGATTGCAGCCACCTCCTATGAAGGGGTCATCCGCTTATACGAAATCAATTGCCCTATCTCGCCAAATGCGATTAATACGGTGATTGATATTTCTTCTGAAGCAGCTGTGAAGGAAGAAGCAGTTGATATTTTTCAATCGCAGGCAATCGACTTTGATGGATTTATCGAACTGAGCAAAATAAAAACGAACATGCTGGCAGATTCTGGGGCGGCGGCGGTGGAAACCTTTCTTGAGATTCCAGCGCAGCACTTCCCGGCTCAATACCGGGTCATTGACTCAGAAGGCCATTCATATAGCAGTATCTTTAAACAGGTCAATAAAGCCGCAACATTACTATGGGGCATTATGAAGAATGCAGATCTTAAAAAAGAATGGTATCAGATAAGCCGGAATGCGGAAGGAGTGAAGCAAAGTTGAAGACACTTCACTTTATTAGCGGAGGAGAAACAGGCGGTTCCCGAAAGCATGTGATTACGCTGCTTTCCAAGCTTCCTAAAGACTCTGTCTCACTCGTTGTTTTGCAGGAAGGAGCACTGTCAAAGGAAGCCGAGGAAGCAGGCATCGATGTGCATGTCTTTAAGCAATCCTCCCGGTACGACCTCAGTGTTCTAAATAAACTGATCCGTTTTATCAAGGATAACTCTTTTGACATCCTGCATACCCATGGACCGCGCGCCAACCTCTTTGGAACGTATTTAAAAAGCAGGCTGGATATTATCTGGGTAACAACGGTGCACAGTGATCCGAAGCTTGATTTTATGAAGACGGGTGTGAAAGGGAAGGCCTTTACGAAGCTGAATATGTTTGCACTAAAGAAAATGGATGGATATTTTGCTGTTTCTGAAACGTTTAAGCAAAATCTAGTAAGTCTTGGCATTCCTGCTGCCAAAGTTCAAACCGTTTATAACGGCATTGAGTTTACGGCAGACAAGGCGGTTCCGCTTTCTAGAGAAAGCTTGGGCGTCAATGAAAATGACTTCGTGATGACAATGGTAGCCCGACTGCATCCGATTAAAGGACATGAAGTGGTGTTTAGGGCGATCAAAACTCTTAATAACCCGGACATGAAGCTGATTTTAGTAGGAGACGGACCCATCAAAGCAGAATTGGAAGAGCTGGCAGCAAAAGAAGGGCTTCAGGATCAAGTAACCTTCCTGGGCTTCCGCCAAGATGTAGATAGCATTTACGCAGCATCAGACGTCGCTTTGCTCGCATCATACAGTGAAAGCTTTCCGCTTGCCCTGCTGGAAGCGGCCAATCAGCATGTCCCATTGATCACAACCGACGTTGGCGGCGTTAAAGAATTGGTGGAGCCAGGGAATACTGGCTGGATTGTACCGATTAAAGACGACAAGTCGCTTGCGACCGCCTTTGCATCTGCCTATGAAAAAAAGGAAAGCGGCGAGCTGAAGCAGATGGGCACGAAGCTTTATTCCTTTGCATCAAGCCATTTTTCCCTGCAGCAGCTGGCAGATTCAACGATGAATTATTATAAAAAACTAGCAGCAGGAAAAAATTAAAATTGTCACATGCCGCAGAATATTGTAACCTTATACAGGGAAAGCGTGATTTAAGATGAAAAAGGAGCTTTAAAATGGCTAATAAAAATACACTGACATATTACCTCGTGATAGCGTGCCTGTTTTTTATTCCTATACTATATTTCAAAACATATATTGGCCCGCTGCCGTTATCAGCTGAGGTTATCCTCGTTCCGCTTGTTACACTTGCGGCTATATATGAATTTTTCAAAGGCAAAATCAGACTGAATGATCTTAAAATTTGGCCTCTTACGGCAGCTTTTGCACTATTTTTACTTGTATCGCTGATCTCCATTGTCAATGCGATCGATTTAAAATCTGCCATTATGGAGACTGCCCGTTATCTATCGTACGTCGTGCTGTTTCTGATTGTGGCGAAAGTGGACTTTACAAAGAAGCAATATTTGAGCTTTGCTAAGTGGTTTGGTGCTGCAGTTGTTATTGTTGGGGTTTTTGGTGTTCTGCAATATGTATTTAATTTCTCCCTGAACAAGGCAGGATTGTATGCACTGCAGGAGGCAAAGGGCCGTGTTGATTCTACCCTTGTCAATCCAAACTATTATTCTGCTTACTTAAACTATCTAATTCCGACCATTCTGCTTGTTGCTGTTGTTTATTTTAAAAACCGCACAGCACAGCTGCTTATGTTTGCACTGTTTGCCATCTACGTTGCGAACGTTGTTTTAACCTATACACGTGCAGCTTGGGTCACAATGGCTTGTGCATTAATCTTACTGATTATCTTAATGCCAAAATTATTTATTAAAAATGCGATCAAACCGCATATTTTATTATCATTCTTAATTCTTTTTACTGTCGTATACTTTATGCCGGATGTTCAGTCCCGTACAAGCTCAGCGCTTTACGCGATTGAACAGCTGCTTCCGAAAGGCACAAACATCAGCTTAGGCGGCGATTCAGCCGATCCTGACAGCGGTGATGTGGACGAAGTTGCCGGAGAAGAGGAAGAAGTAGAAGAGGACGCAACAACAAGCCGTGCCGTTGTCTCGCGTACAACTCTTTGGAAAACAGGCTGGTATATGCTAAGAGACAACCCTGTCCTTGGACTAGGAGTAGGAAACTACACAGCGAACTACAAGGACTATGTAGAAAAATACCCGGAGCTATACATTGGACATGACAGCTACTCTGTCCATAACTCCTACTTAAAGGTTGGAGCAGAAACAGGCTTTATTGGCCTAATCTCATTCCTTCTCATCTATATCGTGTACTTCTTAACGATCATTAAGCTTTACTTGGATCAAAAACAAAATGTATTAGGAAAAGTCATGGCAGTGGGCCTCTTTGTCGGAAGTGTCTGCTACATGGTTCAAAACCTATCCAACAACCTAATCTTCATTCCGCAGCTGAACATGATCTTCTGGCTCACAGCAGGTCTTGTCCTGGCATTCTTGGCTAAGAAACGGAAGGAAGTTGCTTAAGTTAGATGCCCAGCACATTGTGTGCTGGGTTTTTTATTGCTTCAAATTGCAAGTGAAGAAGGGATCATTTGTATAACTTCCTATTGATTAAGTAGCCGCTACTGGAGTACTGATACCCGTGTGGATCTGGCATAAAACAGATAATGATTCGCATTTATGTATATTTAAACAAAAATAGCCAATTTATTCGGTATTGGAAGCATAAAAGTGCCTTCAGCCTTCCATGATGTTACAACTCAAAATAAGCTTTTTGCCCCTTTGATTTTTATAAGATATACAGTCTTTAGGGAAAGAATCATCTTCTTAACAGAAAATTTACAAATAGCTATGGCTATTAACCTACCTGAATGTTAATGAATGGGTATTGTGAATCCATTAACTTTTTTATAAAAAAACTTCCAATTTATGAACCTAGTATGTATAATGAAAAAGGTGGAATCAAATAGGAAACTATTTGAATATTTAACTCCAGGATTCGCCAAGATACATATGGTAATAATTTCAACCGCAAAGGTTGTAAAAAATGGTTGAAATATAGTACTAATTTGGTAGAATAAAGACAAGTTTAATTTTCCAAGTCTGCCAGATTGTTCTTATAATGAATTTATTACCTATAAAAGAGCGGACAGGAGTTAAACGTTAATTACATTACTAAGCGATGAATTCTCATCGATTTAGAAAAATCAAACTTTTTTCACAAAACGGGGAGGAAATATTACAATGGCTTACCAACCAAAGTCTTACCGTAAGTTCGTAGCTACAGCTGCGACAGCTACTTTAGTAGCAGGTGTTCTAGCTCCAGCTGTATCAGCTGCTAGCTTCACAGATGTACCAGAAAGATACCAAGATGCAGTAGATTTCGTAGTATCAAAAGGAGTTCAAGGTTTCTCTGATACTCAATTCGGAACTGGCGAAAACATCAAGCGTGTTGACGCTGCTGTTATGGTTGCTAAAGTTGTCGGCTTAGACACTGAAAGCGCTCCTGCTGCAGGCTTCACAGATGTACCAGCTCGTGCTCAAGGTGCTGTTAACGCACTTAAAGCTGCTGGAATCACTTCTGGTAAATCAACTACTTCATTCGGTGCGCAAGATCTTATCACTCGTGGAGAACTTGCTATCTGGATCGACCGTGCATTCAACCTAGAAGGTTCTGCTGACCACAACTTCACTGACGTTGCTGATCGTTATGCAGAAGCTGTTGAAGCATTAGTTGCTAACGAAATCACTAACGGAGTTTCTGCAACTCAATTCGGAGTAACTCAAAACGCTAAGCGTGGCGATTTCGCTATCTTCTTACACAGAGCAAGCAACGTTACTCCTGATACTCCAGAAGTAATCGGAGTAAGCTCAGCTAACCTTACTCAATTTACAGTTAACTTCAACACTGCAGTTGATAAAGATACTGCAACTGACAAGTCTAACTATACTTTTGACGGTAAAGCTTTGGCTGATAATGATAAAGTTGAATTAAGCGGTGACGCTCAATCAGTTGTTATCACTCTTAACACACAGGCTGCTAACCAAACTTCTAAAGAAGTAACAGTTAAAAACGTTAAAACAACTGCTGGTGCAGCTGTACCAAGCTACAAAGGCACTGTTAATTTTGCAGATTTCACAGCTCCAACTGTAACTTCAGTTGCTTCTGCTGGACCAGCAAAATTCAAAGTAACTTTCAGCGAGCCAGTTGATTTAACAACCGCTCAAACTGCTTCTAACTACGTTATCAATGATGGTCAATACTTCATTAAGAGCGTAACTCGTACTTCATTAAACACGGTTGAAGTTGAACTATACAGCACTTTAGCTAATGGCGAATACTCTGTTAAAGTTTCAAACGTAACTGACTTAGCAGGATTTAAAGCTCCAGCTACAACTGTTAAATTCAACCAAGTTGAAGATAAAGATGCTCCAGTTGTTTCTTCTGTAGTTTCTGCTTCTCCAACTGAAGTAGTATTAGAAATGAGTGAAGATGTATCTGCAGTTGATGCATCAAAATTAGCTGAAGGTATCTATCACACTAACACTTCTAATAAAGCTAACAATGTTCAAATCGAAGGCAAAAAGGTTACTATTTCATTTACTGAAGCTAACAAACTTCCAAATGGAACAGCTTACCTTTACATTGCAAAAGATTTATTCACAGATGGCTGGGGTAACAAAAATGCAGCATACAACACTTCATTAAGCGTAGTAGCTGATACAACAAAACCAACTATCTCTAAAGTTGAAGCAACAGCTGATAACAAATTCAAAGTAACATTCTCTGAAAAAGTTACAAAAGCTACTGCTGAAACTGCTGGTCACTATTCAGTACTAGATAAAGATGGTAAAAAAGTTGATGTAACTGTAGCTCCAGTTCTTTCAGAAGATGGAAAAGTAGTTACTCTAACTCTTGGGAAATCTTTAACTGGCGGTACTTATGGACTTGCTGTTGAAGATATCAAAGATTTAGCTGACAACACAATCGATGATGTTACTGTAAATGTAACTGTTAAAGATACTACTGCTCCAACTGTAACTTCAACTGGAGTTAAGTATACTAGCAAAAACATTGTAAAAGTATCATTCTCTGAGCCTATGGCTACAACTGGAAATGGTTCTGTATTAGATCTATCTAACTACTCCATCGCTGGAAAATATCTAAATACTACTAAAGCAAAAGTATCTGTTACTGACGAAGGTAAAGCGGTACTTATCGACTTAACTGATGCAATTGAAGCTAACGAAGTTTCATTCCCAACATCTATTAATGTTGGTAAAGTAGCAGATGTATCTGGCAACTTTACTACTGCATTCAATACATCTGTTAGCTTATCTGAAGGATCTGAGTTTGGAATCTCTAAAGTAGAAGCAGTTGACACAAAAACTGTTAAAGTTTATTTAGATGAAGAACTAGCTAAGTTCGAAGCTGATGATTTCTTATTACAAAGAGCTGGTGCTACAATTAACCCTGCTTCTGTTACTTTCTCTAATGTAGATGGTAAAGGTGTTATCACTTACACGTTAGCAAATGTTGACAAGCTTGGTACAAACGGTAAAGTTGCTGGAATTGATACTCTTACAGTAATAACTGCTGATAAAAACATCAATACTGCAAACGCATTTGGTGTGAAAATTAAAGCAGACCATGCTGCAGTGACTGCAACAGATAAAATTGCTGCAACTATTGCTACATGGGATCATGATAGTAATTCAAACACTGCTGAGGTTGAAAACATTAAAATTTCATATGCTGGTGATGAAGTTACAAATGTAGCTAAAGATACAGCAGCAACTATTAAGTTGACATTTACTGAAGCTTTAAATCCTTCTTCAATCTCTACACAAACATTTGAAGTTGCTGGTTATACAGTTGCTGGTGTGGATTTTGAATCAGAAGGAACTGTTGTCGCTTTAGAAGTAGTTGCTAAAGCAAATAACACAACTACTAAACCAGCTGTTAAGCAAGCTTCTAATATTCTTGATGCTAACAGCGTAATTTCTGCTGCTGGTGGTTCTTGGACTGTAACTGGTTACACTCCTCAATAAAACGAAACGAAACGTTACTTTATAAACTTAATGATAAGTTAAGTGAAAAAAGTCAAAGATGAGGCCTCATGCTTCAATCTGAATCATGGGGCAACCTTTGAACTGTTACTGTTAATTCAAGGGTGAAATCCCCTTGCATGTTAAATAGTCAGGAACATGTGCCTAATCCTCCTGCATCCATTGAGGCGCTAACAAGCCGAAGGGGTGAAGTCAGGTGAAGTCGTACTCATGAAGTTGAGGCGGGGCTCCATAAAAAATGGCTATGGTTAGGAGACGAACCCATGTGTAGGCAGGGTGAGGTAAAAGGTATTAAGAATTGCTAGGAGTTTAATGCCTTTCCACTAATCTGAAATGATTAGTTGGAGATCAGAGAATTGACTATTAAACTGATCTTTCTCATACCTGAATAGTGGGGACCTAAGGCCATTAAAATCAGGGATAACTGTAATGGAACGTTTGAAGTCTTGTTATAAGAGGTGAGTTAGCACCTGTGATGATAACAAGATGGCTGCGGGTTTGTAGTAGTGACGATCGCTAGCCGTTTGCACCATCATGGTAACATGTTGGGAGGAGAAAACTAGTGGGAGCGAAGAAACCCAGTCAATAGTAGTATCTTAAACAACTTATTTCCCCAAAATAAGTTCGATAATGACCTATCTTTTGATAGGTCATTTTTTTATGGGGAAATATCGTGATAAAAGTACTAGATCTAAGAGTTAGTAAATTATTATTGACGGATCGCCGTGTGCGATGAAAGTCGCTCGCACGGTGAAGGCTTATCCGAAAGACCGTATTATATGGTTATAAGGTAAGAATAGCGCTGAAGAGATTATAAGCAATGCGGGAAACTATTGGGGTAACTTAAATTTAAAGCCCCAGGGTACAGATCCTATTTATTACGGACCAGAGGAAAGCACTCGGACAATTGAAGGTATTGTCACCATAAATGGAGAAATTTCTTCAACTCTACATCTCAGGAATCTAATGATCAATGGAGATTTAATTATAAATACACCAAATGCTTCAGTTGTATTAGATCCATCTGTAACCGTTACTGGGACAACCATTATAGAAGATGTAGCAGCTTCTACATTTACGAATAACGGTGTAATAGGCAAGGTCAGAATTAATGATTCAAATGGTACCAGATTTATCAATAATGGAACTAGTGGATTGCTGACAATTGACACTATTGGCAAAGTGACAATAGGAGGAACTATTGAAGAAGTAGTGGTAACAAAATCTACAACTCTAAATGTTCAGGGAACGATTAAGAAATTAGCAGTATCACATGGCCAAGTCGTAGATATAAGCGGCAGTGGAAGAGTTTTAGAAATCCCGATTGACAGTCAGGTAGCTTTTGAAGGTCAGAAAGAACTTGAAGAAATCATGAAAAGTGCATATGCTCTATCACCCGAAGACTATACAACAGAAAGCTATAACTGGCTCAAGACTGCTCTAGAGTTTCCGGTAACATCAAATGCAGAAGTTAAAGCAAAGACGGAAGCAATCAATCAAGTACTATCAATTTTAGAGTTTGCCGGACAGTCAGCATTAGATACAAAAAAAGCGCAGGCTGAGGAAATGCAGGAAGCCGATTATACATCTGAAAGTTCTAATGCACTAAAGTCAGCATTAGAACTGCCAGAAACAACAAATGCCGAAGTAGTTGCAAAATCGGAAGCGATCCAGGAAGCCTTAAAAGGCTTAGAGTTTGCGGGCCAAACAGCCTTAAATGCAGCAAAAGCAAAAGCTGAGGAAAAGGAAGAAGCTGACTACACTTCTGAGAGTTATAATGCACTAAAGTCAGCGTTAGAACTTACAGAAACAACAAATGGTGAAGTAGTAGCAAAAACGAAAGCTATTAAAGAAGCCCTAGCTGACTTAGAGTTTGCGGGTCAAATAGCCTTAAATACAGCAAAAGTAAAAGCTTCGAAAAAGCAAGAAGCCGATTATACTTCCGAAAGCTATAACCTATTAAAAGCAGCATTAGAACTGCCAGAAACAACGAATGCTGAAGTAGTAGCAAAAGCAGAAGCCATCCAAAGTGCATTAGCAGAATTGGTATTCGCAGGCCAAACAGCCTTAAATACAGCAAAAGTAAAAGCTGAGGAAAAGGAAGAAGCGGATTATACTTCAAAAAGTTATAAAGCCCTTAAATCAGCGTTAGAACTGCCAGAAACAACAAATGCAGAAGTAATAGCGAAAACAGAAGCGATCCAGGAAGCACTAACGGGCTTAGAATTCGCAGGCCAAACAGCCTTAAATACAGCAAAAGCAATAGCTGAGGAAAAGCAAGAATCTGATTATACATCTGAAAGCTATAGCCCATTAAAAGCAGTATTAGAACTGCCAGAAACAACGAATGCTGAAGTAGTAGCAAAAACGGAAGCGATCCAGGAAGCCCTAGCAGGCTTAGAGTTTACCGGCCAAACAGCTTTAAATGCAGCAAAAGCAAAAGCTGAGGAAAAGGAAGAAGCGGATTATACTTCAAAAAGTTATAAAGCCCTTAAATCAGCATTAGAACTGCCAGAAACAACGAATGGTGAAGTGGTAGCAAAAACGGAAGCTATTGAAGAAGCATTAGCAGGCTTAGAGTTTGCGGGTCAAACAGCCTTAAATGCAGCAAAAGTAAAAGCTGAGGAAAAGGAAGAAGCCGACTATACATCTGAAAGCTATAGCCCATTGAAATCAGCATTAGAACTGCCAGAAACAACAAATGCAGAAGTAGTAGCAAAAACGGAAGCTATAGAAGAAGCGTTAGCAGGCTTAGAGTTTGCGGGCCAAACAACCTTAAATGCCGCAAAAGCAAAAGCTTCGAAAAAGGAAGAAGCCGATTACACATCCGAAAGCTATAGCCCATTAAAAGCAGCATTAGCATTGCCAGAAACAACGAATGGTGAAGTAGTAGCAAAAACAGAAGCCATCCAAAATGCACTAGCAAATTTAGAATTTGCAGGCCAATCAGCCTTAAATGCAGCAAAAACAAAAGCTGACGAAAAGCAAGAAGCTGACTACACTTCTGTGAGTTTTAATGCACTAAAGTCAGCGTTAGAACTTACAGAAACAACAAATGGTGAAGTAGTAGCAAAAACAGAAGCCATCCAAAGTGCATTAGCAGGTTTGGAATTCGCAGGCCAATCAGCATTAAAAACAGCAAAAGCAAAAGCTGAGGAGAAGCAGGAAGCCGATTACACATCCGAAAGCTATAGCTTATTAAAAGCAGCATTAGAACTGCCAGAAACCACAAATGCAGAAGTAGTAGCAAAAACGGAAGCTATTGAAGAAGCCCTAGTAGGCTTAGAGTTTGCAGGCCAAACAGCCTTAAATGCAGCAAAAGCTAAAGCTAAGGAAAAGGAAGAAGCTGACTACACATCTGAAAGCTATAGCGCCCTAAAGTCAGCAATGGAAATGTCAGAAGCAACCAATGCAGAAATGGTTGCAAAAACAGAAGCAATCAATGAAGCATTAGCAGGATTAATTTTTGCAGATCAATCAGGCTTGGATTCTGTGAAAAGCCAAGTAGATCAACTGATTAAAGAGCACTACTCTCAAGAAAGTTTCAATTTAATAACAAATGCGCTAAATTTACCCGAAACAACGAACGATGAAGTAATCGCAAAAACGCAAGCTATTCAGGATGCAATAAATAATTTAAAAGTTCTTGTTTCATCTGTAGGCAGCTCTAATACTATTATAGTGGGCAAAGCCGGAAATGCACCTGAAGATGTTAAAGGTTCATTGCCTGCTCAAGCGCAGGTAACCTTGGCAAATGGATTAACGCGTATCTTGGATATTACATCATGGATTGATAATGATCATTATGATCCTGCAGCGAGTGGATCTTATATGTTTACTGCTGTTGTCGCAGTACCAGCTGATGTAGATTTAAATGGTAACTCTATTACGATAGAGGTCGTAGTAGAAGAAGCGCCAATACACTCATCAGTAGAAAGTCAAATGTTAACAAGTCTTGATTTTTCGACTGTAGCAGGAACAACAGCAAAACTCGATAGTAAGCCTGTTACTGTAGACAATTTTACCAATAACGCAAAAAGTTTTACAATTGTGTATGGACAAGATAGAATACCAGTTAATGTTTCTTGGCAGCTTTCCACTGATTTCTCTAGAGGAGCAGCAATGGGTTCTGTGGTTGAGAGCCATATACAAGATTACTATTCTCAAAAGGGCGGCAGTAATGGGCTTATGACCAGACCGCTTTATGCTATGGGGTTTGGTGATACATTCTCTATTCAATCATTTAAGTCGGGTTCCATATCCTCTTTCAGCTTAGAAGGAAATGATTGGGATTACTTTTTCGATCAAAATAGCGGCATTGGTAAAGATCAGGATACATCTAAAAATCGCAGCTTTACGGTGAGTGTTGGAGAAAAAATATCCACTATTCAATTGACAGGAAACTTTACCAGCATAGACCAAATCATAACTCTAATAAACTCAAAATTGAGCACAGACGGAGTACAAGCTACAGCAGAGAAAATGAACGCAGCACAATTTAAAATTACCTCTCAAGTACCAGGCAGCGATATTATTATTGGTGGTAATGATAAAGATCGATTGTTTTAATAAAATTGAATTGATAAAGGAAAAAAGGACATCCTTAGGTGGAAGTCCTTTTTTTATAAATATTTATAGTGAATTTTTGAATTTAGTACAAACCTCTTTATAAAAGAGAATTTAGTGAATTAGAAAGTTCGGTTCATAAGAAAAACCGCACCAATTAGTGCGGTTTACTCATTAAAGTGGTAGATGAACGCGGCAAATGACCATTGACCAAGCATTGCCTTTCTCTACCTTAAGATAAAGTGCCTCTTGATGCGTAGTTGGTACAGGAGTACCTGTAAGTGTAGCTACTCCATTCTCCACAGTAATATAGGTACCAAAATGAGCACTGTCCCAAAACATTGAAGCAGTATTTGTTGACTGAGGAGCCTCAATTACATCACCAATACTAATTGTTGATAAATTAATTGTAACCGGGTTACTATTAAGTACCTCAAGCTGCTCGGCAACTTCTTTAGCATCCTCTATGTCTTTTGCGATTTCATTGTACGTTAAGTCACTGCCTTTAGTTTGGTAAGAAGTGACTAATGCAATAGCAGCTGGGGAAAGAGCAAATTCGGTTAGTTCTCCAAAACCAGCATCTTCAAATGTTTCTGATGTAATTCCATACCAGTTTCCTGCCTTTGCAGCATTATTTATGGCTGCAAGCTTTAAGCTGTCGAAGCTATTCTCGTCTTATACTAAATGTTTTATAACGAGCATTCACCGTACAAGCAACTTTCATTGCATACGGCGATCCATCAACATAGTTCTTTATTCTTATTCCCCAAGTTCTAATTATAATGATATTTTACTTAAAGTCACTATATATTTAGCAAATCCTGCTCAAATAAAACTAATAGTTAAGTAGTAAAATGGACATGGTTCATGTACTAACTTTTACGTATAAGGAAGATAAAAAAATCTATTAGAGTCTAATTATATGGATTAAATAATTAGTGGAACAGAATGCTATAGCAACAGTGACTTTTTATTATTAATATATTTACACATATTTACACTATTTTAACTCCACCTCCAAAATTCGCCGGTTACAAAATGATAATATAATTCTGGGGAAATAAGAGATAGTACAATTGACGGCACGCTGTATGCGATGAAAGTCGCCTGTATGGTGTAGGCCCGATGCGAAAGCCAGATAGACTGGTATAAGACGGGAATAGCAAAGGACCAGCTTTAAAACTTACTTTGCAGCATGGTGACCTTTTAAAAGTATCTCAAATTGCTAGATACGATAGCGGAAAAGGTGCAGCTGGAACAGAAATTATGGCATATGATGCAAAAACGCAAAAAGCATTTGTAACAAACGGAGCAGTTAGCGGATTTGATATTCTTTCATTTGCTGATTTAGAGTCCGGTAAATTTACAGAAGTGGAATCACAAAAGCGTTTGCTATTAGCAGATTTCGGAGTAGAAGATGTTAAAGATATCACGAGCATCGCTGTACATCCTACAAAGGATATCGTAGCGATTTCTGCAGCAAGAAACGATAAGACAGACAAAGGCTATATCGTTTTTGTAAACAAGAACGGTGGATTCCTTTCAAGTGTACAAGTAGGCTCTTTACCTGACATGGTTACATTTACTCCAGATGGTACGAAAGCACTTGTAGCGAACGAAGGCGAACCAAGCCAAGATTATAGTGTAGACCCTGAAGGATCCATCTCAGTGATTGATGTAACAGGTGCACCTGCTGGTTTTACAGCAAAAGAATTAACGTTTACTGAAGGTTTAATTGACGAAAAAGTTCGCGTTTCTTCAAGAGGATCAAAGCTAGAGCAATTAGAGCCTGAATACATCACGGTCTCGGCTGACAGCAAAACAGCATATGTTGCGATGCAAGAAAACAATGCGATTGCTACAATTGATTTAGTAGAAGAAAAGATTGTAAGTGTGAAAGGTCTAGGTTTCATTGATCACTCTGTCGAAGGAAATGAAATGGACGCAATCAAAGACGGCGAGATTAAAATTGAAAAACAGCCAATTTTAACATACCATTTGCCGGATGCTATTAGCACGTTTACAGTTGGAGGAACTGAGTATATCATCACTCCTAACGAAGGAGATACTCGCGATTGGGATGCATACTCAGAGGAAAAGAAAGTTGGCAAATTAGGGGAAATTGAATTAAAAGCAGAAAACTATGCTGGTTATACACAAGAAGAATTGGATGCATTTGATGTAGATCTTTTAGAAGACTTTAAAGTAACAACTGAAAGTGGATACAATGAGGAAACTGGAAAGTATGAAGCATTATATGGCTTTGGCGGACGCAGCTTCTCCATTTTCAATGCAGAAACAATGGAATTGGTATATGACAGCGGCAATGAATTTGAAACAATCACGAAAGAAGCTGCTCCAGAGTACTTCAACTCTGACAATGAAGAAGTAGCTAAAGATGACCGAAGCAACAGCAAAGGTCCTGAGCCGGAAACAGCTGTTACAGGTGTCATTAATGGAAAAACTTATGCATTTATCGCATTAGAGCGTTTCGGCGGAATTATGGTTTATGATGTATCAAACCCAGCTTCACCAAGCTTTGTATCATTGCTTTCCAGTCGTGATTTCTCAGTAACAGAATTTGCTGGAGATCTTGAAGGCAATGATGCAGGTAAATTTGCTGGAGATGTTTCTCCTGAAGGATTGCAGTTTATCCCTGCGAACCAAAGCCCAACAGGTAAAGCGTTACTTGCAGCAACACATGAAGTTTCTGGTACAGTAGCAGTTTACGAGTTTGAGTAAGTTTTCAGTTTTATAAATGAAGGGAGCAGAGATGACAGCAATGTCTCTCTGCTCTTTTTTTATCTTGGAAATTAAGAGTAACTATTATATACTCTCAAAAATTGGATTGTAAACTACAATTAACCAAACTTTAACCAACTATTAACAAAGAGTTAATATTAAAAACATTTCAAAAATATATGAAATACATTACAATAGTCAGTGGGGAAATAAGTAGAAAGATGTCTGCTGTTGGCGGATCGCCGTATGCGGTGAAAGCCGCCTGTATGGTGAAGGCTCGGTATAAATCAGAGCGAATGGCTCTGTATAAAACGAGAATAGCGGACCAAAGCGTTTTACATTGTCATTGATGCATAACAATGACTCACATGCACATTTAGATGATGTTGCAAAATTTGTAACAGCTGTGAAGGGGGTTAGAGCTGATAAGCCAGAAGCATTATTGCTAAATGCTGGGGACGTATTCTCTGGTACATTATATTTCAATGAATTCGAAGGACAAGCTGACTTGAAATTCTTGAATCTATTGAAATATGACGCAATGACGTTTGGAAACCATGAATTTGATCTTGGTTCAAATGGAGAAGGTCATAAAGCGTTAGCTGACTTTATCAAGGGTGCTCAATTCCCATTTGTATCTTCTAATATTGATTTCTCAGCTGACGATAATCTTAAAGGATTGTTCTCAGACCTGGAATCAAGTGATCCAGAGAACGGAAAAATCTACAACGGAATCATTAAAGAAGTGAATGGAGAGAAAGTTGGGATTTTCGGATTAACAACGGCTGAAACGGCTGATATCTCTTCACCTGGCGATGTGAAATTTGAGGATTATTTAGAAGAAGCCGAAAAAGCTGTTAAAGCTTTTGAAGACAAAGGCGTAGACAAAATTATCGCTCTTACACACATTGGGTATGATGATAATCCAGCATATGATAACGATTTAACTTTGGCAGCATCTGTTGAAGGTATCGACGTGATCGTAGGCGGGCACAGCCATACAAAATTAGAAAAGCCTGTTGTTATTTCTGAAAATGGAAGTGGACAAGCTAAAGAACCAACTGTCATTGTACAAGGTCAAGAGTATCATAAATACCTAGGTACTTTAGATGTAACATTTGATGAAAATGGTGTAGTAGTTGAACACGATGGTGAGTTAATTGATGTAGCTGAATTAGCGGAAGATGCGGAAGCACTTGAAATCTTAAAACCATATAAAGAACAAGTAGAAACTGTGTCTAACACTGAAATTGGTGCAACTGCAACGGAAGCATTAGCTAACCCGCGTACTGATGGAGATAACACAAAAGAGAGCGTTCGTAAAAATGAAACAGTTCTAGGTAATTTAATTACGGATGGTATGCTGTCAAAAGCAAAACAGTATGAAGAAAATGTAATTATGGCGCTGCAAAATGGCGGCGGTATCCGTGCTGGCATTGAAGCTGGTCCTATCACAAATGGTGAAGTGATCACCGTTCTTCCATTCGGAAACACACTAGCAACGATGGATATCACAGGTGCTGAGTTAAAACAAGCATTTGAAATCAGCTTAGGAAATCTGCCAAGAGAAAATGGAGGATTCCTTCATGTTTCGGGCGGAAAAGTAGAATATGATTCTTCGAAACCAGCAGGCGAGCGTGTTGTAAGTGTATCTTACAAGAATGAGCAAGGTGAATACGTTGAAGTTCAAGATGGTGAAGAATATGTAGTGGCTACAAATGCCTTTACTGCTAAAGGCGGAGACGG
Organism: Bacillus mesophilum; assembly: GCF_008923265.1. Taxonomy (NCBI): domain Bacteria; kingdom Bacillati; phylum Bacillota; class Bacilli; order Caryophanales; family Bacillaceae; genus Bacillus; species Bacillus mesophilum. Next base: position 225,864 of record NZ_WBOT01000003.1, read on the forward strand.
CTATGATGTATTCGAGAAAATCTATCAAGAAGGACGCGTAACAGACCTTGGCTTATCTGACTGGGAAAACTTCGCAGAGCACTTGAAATCTCTTGGAACAGTAGCAGGTGAAATTGAAGGCAGAATCGTTGATGTTTTAGTTAAAGAAGTTCCAGCTGCAGATTTCTCTGGTACAACTGAAGAGCCAAAAGAATATAAGGGGAACGTTACTGTTGATACGACAAACGTCGATTCCTTAAGTAATGCTATTGTAAATGGTGACTTAGTTTTAACAGGTACACCATCTGAAGAAGCAACATTCTCAAATATTACAGTAACAGGTGATCTAGATCTATCTGACTTTGGCGGCGATGTCATTCTTGATGGAATTAATGTTGAAGGTGACACAATTTTATAATCAATAGTATAGCAGAGGCCTTCAGCTTAAGGTTGAGGGCCTTCTTCCTTTAAAGTAGATAGACATAATAGCAGAAAAGGAGATTTGACTTAATGGGCACAAAATATATTAGAAGCAAAGTAAATGCTCTATTGGCATCTGCATTGCTAGTAAGTGCAGCTGTACCGGCATTGCCAATCAGTGCTAAAGCAGAAACCGTGGCTACGGATTTGATTATTTCGGAGTATATTGAGGGCGGCGGATATAATAAAGCTGTTGAATTATACAATGGTACTGGTGAGGCAGTTGACTTGAGTCAGTACACTTTGAAACTATATTCTAATGGTAATACAACAACAACAACTAGCGAAAAACTATCTAGCACATTAGAAAATGGTGCGACTTATGTTATTTATAATGACCATAACCAGATTAGTGCAGATTTAAAGAGTAAGGGAGACTTAGCTAGTGGTGCAGTTAACTTCAATGGTGATGATGCCCTAGAATTAGTAAAGGATTCTGAAGTGATTGATTCTTTTGGACAAGTTGGAGTCAAGTCAAATTACGGAACAGATGTAACTTTAGTTCGTAAAAGCAATATTTTATCCGGTGATAAGATTTCTACTGATAGCTTTGACGCTGCAACAGAGTGGAATACAAACCCAAAAGATGACTTCAGCAACCTAGGCACCCATGAAATGGCAGGCGGAGATGTAAATCCTCCAGTAGATCCTGATCCAGACCCAGATCCAGATCCGGGACAACCAGATGATCCAGCAACAATCTCAATTGGTGAAGCACGTGAGTTGACTGTAGGTGAAACAGTTACGATTAAAGGTGTTGTTGCAGGGGATTTGAAAAATACTTTCTCTGTTCAAGATGAAACAGGCGGTATTGCTGTTCGTCCAACAAGCTTGGATTTAGCTCTAGGAGATGAAGTGATATTAACTGGTACTTTAGCTGATTACCGTGGACTTCTTCAATTAGATGGAGCAACAATTGTTGAAAAAAATGCTGGTGAAGCTCCTGCTCCTAAAGTAGTAACAGGTGCAGAAGTAAATGAAGAAAACGAGTCTAAGCTTGTTACAGTGAAAGATGTTGAATTGACAAGTGTAAACTCAAACAGCGGCTGGGCAAACTATACAGCTAACGACGGAACTAGCTTCATTGTACGTGACGAAACTGGCACACTTGATCTAACTGTTGGAACAACATATGAATCGATTACAGGTATTTTGCAGCAGTTCGATGATGATTATCAAATCATTCCTCGTTCTCAAGAAGATATCGTTGCAGATAGCACAATCTTAAAAGAAGCAGTTGCGTCTCCTGGAACTGGAACTTATGTTGATCGTGCTGAAGTTACACTAAGCACAACGACTGCTGATGCTGAAATCTTCTATACAGTAGATGGAACAACTCCTACTGATGCGAGCACTAAGTATGAGGCACCAATCGAAATCACAGAAGATACAGACTTAAAAGCAATCGTTAAATCTGCAACTGGTGAGTTCAGTGAAGTTACTACTTATGAGTACACAATCACTGATGCAATTCAAATCCATGATTTACAAGGTGAAGGACATAATTCACCATTTATAAATGAAACAGTAAGCGGGATCCAAGGGATCGTAACAAATACATTTACATTAAGCGGAAGTTACTATTACACAATTCAAACACCAGATGAACTAGCGGATGAGAATCCAAACACGTCTGAAGGTATTTTGCTTTATAGCGGGACAAGAGATTGGCCGGTTGAAGTAGGTGATTTAGTTTCTGTTACTGGTAAAGTTTCTGAGTATGCATATGATGGGTATAGCGACAGACAAACAACAGATTTAAAGTCTACTCAAATCAATGTCCGCAATGATCAAGGCGGAGTGGTTGAAGTTCTGGATGAGAATGTTGAACTGCCAGAACCAATTAAGCTTGATGAATCAAAAATTGACTTTGACCACATTGACAGCGATCAATTTGGCACTTTCAACCCTGAAGTAGATGCGATTGATTTCTGGGAAAGCATTGAAAGCATGCGCGTTGAACTGGATACAGTTAAAGCAGTAGCGCCACAAGAGCACGGCGACCTTATTACAGTTCTTGAAAGTGAAGAAACAAATTCTCTTCACGGCGGCGTATTATATGAAGAAGGCAATGCGAATCCAAACAGAATCCATTTCCGTATGGAGCCAAATGGAGCTGCTCGTGATTTTGAAGTAGCAACTGGCGATAAGTTCGAAGGTCCAATCACAGGTGTTGTTGGATATTCATACCAAAACTACAAAATTTATGTTCCGTTAAATGAAATGGAAGCTGCACACCAAGAAGGAACTGTAGTACCTGAGAAAACAAAGATTGTTAAAGATGACGCCAAGCTTACGGTTGCTTCTTATAATCTGGAAAACTTCTCAAATAACAGATCATCTTCTTCAGACGATAAAGCTCGCAAATTAGCAAGAGCAATTGGTACAGATATGGAAACACCTGACATTGTAGGTGTAACAGAAGTTCAAGATAATAATGGCCAATCTGCAGGAAATTCAGCTGCAAACGAAAGTTACGAAAGACTGATTGCTGCGATTGAAGCTGAAAGTGGCGTAACATATGAATACGCAAATATTGACCCTGTAAACAATCAAGATGGCGGAGCACCAGATGCGAATATTCGCGTAGGTTTCCTGTACAATCCTGAACGCGTGCAGATGAAAGAAGGTAAGCCAGCGGGAGATGCTACTACTGCAGTAGGATACGAAGATGGTTCTTTAACACTTAACCCAGGCAGAATCGATCCAAACAATGCAGCATTTGATGATAGCCGTAAACCATTAGCAGCAGAATTTGTTTTTGATGGTGAAGATGTAATTGTCATTGCTAACCACTGGAATTCTAAATCTGGTGACACGCCTCTATTCGGTGCTGTTCAACCGCCAGTATACGATAGTGAAATCCAGCGTAAGCAAATTGCTAATGTGATTTATGACTTTATTGAAGATGTGAAAACAAAGAATCCATCAGCAAATATTGTTTCTCTTGGAGATTTTAATGACTATCAATTCGCAGATGCTCTTAAAATTCATGAAGGTGAATTAATGACTAACATGATCAATGAAGTTGAAGCATCTGATCGTTACACATATCTATACCAAGGTAACTCTCAAGTATTAGATCATATTTTAGTATCTAATAACCTAGCAGCAAACACAGAAGTGGATATTCTGCACATCAATGCAGACTTTACAGATATGGCTGGCCGTGCAAGTGACCATGACCCGGTAATGGTTCAAATTGATTTGAAAAATCAAGATGAGGAACAGCCAGGACTAGAGCCAATCGAAGCAGAAAAAGAATACAACTTCAAAAACTTTAAAACAAGCAAACTGACAATCACAAAACCAAGTGTTTCTCTAACATTAGATGCAGCTTCTGTTATTAAAAACGGCATCTTCTTTACAGGGGAATATGCGGAATTCCACGGTGAAGGCTTCCAGACAAATGATGTGACGATCAACCCTGCAAAAGCTGGAGCAATCGTTGACTTCAAAGGTAATGGAGTACAGAAGCTAATCATCGACGGAACAAACGTAAGTGAAATCAGAGGCGCAGACAACTTAGATATCGAGAGCATTGAATATATCAACGGTGCCGATCCTGAACAAATTGATTTCTATAATTTAGAGGGGGACCTTATTCAAGGTCCTTCTTTTCCTTTGCCAAGTGAGAACCATGCTCCAGTAGTATCGAAAGAAATTACGAACAAAACTGTAGCAGCAGGAGAAACAATCACTATTGATTTATCAGAGCATTTCTCTGACCAAGATGAAGATCAGTTAACGTTTACATCTACTAAAGGTGATGTAAACAAAAATACTTTAACTTTAGAATTGGAAGAAGGCACACACCTAGTTGCTGTTACGGCAACGGATGGAGAGAAAAGTGTAACTGAAAGATTCACTGTAACGGTTACAGCTGCTAATGATGAGAACAGCGGGTATTATCAGGCTGCTATCGGCAAGGAAGGCCAAGCTTTAAAATCAGCTCTTCATGATATTATATCTGAACAAAAAGTTCTTTCTTATTCTCAAGTATGGGAAGCGTTAAGGGTAACGGATGAGCACCCAGACAGCCCTAACGATGTATTGTTGTTCTATTCTGGAGAAGCACGTTCAAAATCCAGCAATGGTGGAATGGTTGGAGACTGGAACCGTGAACATGTTTGGGCAAAATCTCATGGGAATTTTGGAACAAGCAACGGTCCTGGAACTGATATTCATCACCTGCGACCAACGGACGTACAAGTGAATAGCTCAAGAGGAAACTTAGACTTTGATAATGGCGGAAATCCTGTTAAGAACTGTGATGATTGCAAAAGAAGCTCAAATTCATTTGAGCCGCCAGATCGAGTAAAAGGCGATGTAGCTAGAATGTTATTCTACATGGCAACACGCTACGAAGCTGGAGACCGAGTTGACTTAGAATTAAACGAAAGACTAAATAACGGAAGTGCACCATACCACGGAAAACTTTCTGTTCTCCTTGAATGGCACAAGCAAGATCCAGTGGACGAAATCGAACAACGCAGAAACGACAAAATCCACGAAATCCAAGGCAACCGCAACCCATTTATTGACCATCCTGAGTGGGCGGAGTCTATTTGGAACTAAGGTTAGGCACTAGGTGGGTTTTTGGTGGGTTTTGGGGACAGGTTCCTTAACCCAACAGCAGATCAATCTGAGAATAAAGATAGACCCGCCTAATGGCGGGTTTATTTTATTTCAACTCTAACAGTATTAAATCAGCAATAAGGAGCATTGAAAAGTAGATATATAATTAAAGAACAAAAAAACCTCACCGTTTTAAAGGTGAGGCCAGAACTTTCCATTTCTAAGTCGTAACAAGAATGCTCAATTAGAGAATGACTCTGTTTCTTATTTGTTACTCTCCAATATGAAGTAAATCAGCGGAAACATTTCCTGCTGTATCAGTCACATATAGGTGAGAAGTAGTCTGAGAAATTAAGAATCTTACTTGATTTGCATAAACATCATCAGCATCTAGACCAGGGTTTAGAAAAACAATGGAGATAGAGTTATCAATTCCCGCTTTTAATCTTAGTTCATAGAAAGTGCCATCGTTTCGCATAAATGTATAATTGTAAGCCTGGTAATGATCATCGAAAGTTCTACTAAATAATGAAGTAGTATTTTCTTTTGTCTCACCCGGATTTACCCATGTATAAATGCCTTTTTCAGTTGCTAAGTCAGTAATATGAATATCATTTTTAGCACCGTCAGGAGATACATACTGCAATCTAAATCCATTAACCTTCTCATCAAAAGCTGCATTGATCTCAGCAGCTCCACCATGAGCAGGTACACTCACAGATATTGCATTCGTTAAACTTGGTGCTTTATTATCGCTATTCTCGCTTTATACCACAAGGGCTTATCACGAGCCTTCACCGCACAGGCGACTTTCATCGCATACGGCGATCCGCCAACATTAGTTCTATTTACTTAGTTCCCCTAATTTTATTATAGATATTTCAGGAGGAATGTCACTAAGATTATTATAGTGGGAGGTGGGGATAGGATCTTTAACCCGGTATTAGTAACAGTCCTATTAATCTGCAAAAAAATAAACCTACTTAAATTGTGGGTTTATTTTTGTATTAACATTGTTAACTAAAAGCCTAACGGATTTAATCCCTTCGTGTAGGCTTCTAGTTTTTATTACTATCAAACTTTATTTACTGCCCAGCGATTTCAAAAGCTCCTGCAATAACAAGCTAAAGCTTGATAAATGCTCCTGCACTCTTCCTGGGAATGCACTCTCAATAAATTCTAATGTGTCATTTTCTGTATGGAAGATAGCCCCATGTTCAACCGTTTGAACATATCCATCTTTGTCACCAATCTCCCAGTTCGTTGCTTCAAAATAACCATATGGAATTCCTATCTTTTTAAATGGTGCATGGTCACTCCAATCACCAGTAGTGCCTGCAGGATATTTAGGGTTTTCACCTGGGTTTGTACCGATATTAAGATCTTTTTGCTTGACGATCTCCAAAGCCAGGTCACGGATAAATCCAGCTTCGCCTGCTCCGCCATATACATACATATGATCTCCTGCAGCAAGACTATCCAAATTAATCATTCCCACCGTATTACTGATTTCGGACTCATCCATTTGACTTGCATAATATTTAGAGCCCTGAAGTCCAACTTCTTCTGCACCAAAAGATACAAATCTAATGGAATAAGGAGTTTCAATATCTTGAAGTGCCTTTGCTGCTTCCAATAAAACACCTACTCCGGAAGCATTATCGTCAATTCCTTTACCAGCTGATACAGCATCATAATGAGCCCCTACAATGATTTCCTTGGAGGATTTTCCTTGTTTGAACCCAACCACATTTGCAGAATGAATACTGCTGCCGCCTGGAGGAACGCTGAAAGGCTGAACACTTGTCTCTAAACCAATCTTTTCGAATTCGCTCTTAATATAACTTTCCGCAGCTCTTTCATCTTCGGTACCCGCAACTCTAGAACCAAAGGTATTTAATTGTTTTAAATGTTCATAAGCAGTTTCACCGTAAACAATCTCACTATTCTCGTCTTATACCATGATCACATAGCTTTCGCATCGAGCCTTCACCGTACAGGCAGCTTTCACTGCATACGGCGATCCGCCAACAAACGTATCTTTTTATTTCCCCAAACACATTATATAACATAAGTTCAATTGTATAAATATAAATGTTTGAAAATTTTAATTTATTTTAGTGTTGGGGGCTTGAAAGTGGGTTTTGGGGACAGGTTCCCTGAATCACTTGTGTTATCTGTATAGACTTTGAGCTGTTTTGGACGTGGGAAAGAAAAAGGAGCTCTCAACTGAGAGCTCCTTTTTAAATAAATATACAAATATAATGATTAGAGAAGGGGTTTAGCTCCAATCTGGAACTACATTTACCGTAGCATCTTCATAACCAGTAGCCTTAATGGTGATGGTGTGAATACCTTCTTTGTCCAATTGGCCTTCTACTTTTTTACTTGTAAAACTAAAGAAAACCTCAATTCCTCTATCATCAACTGTATAATCACTTTCAGTCAAAACAATTCCATCTAATGAAATGGAAGTGATTTTGCTAAAATATTCTGGATCGTTACCTGAAAAATAATTAATTGTTGGCGTATTGAATGACATATTCTGAGTAAAATTTGGTGCTTTTGTTAAAGATACGCTATTCTCGCTTTATCCCACTTATGGTTTATGACGAGCCTTCACCATACAGGCAACTTTCATCGCATATGGCGATCCGTCAATAATAGTACTTTTTTCTCATTTCCCCTACTTTTAATTATAGCTAGATTGGTTAGAATGTCACTGGGTTTTTATTCCAATCTTTGCGAACTCAGGGAAAGATCTTGATCCACTTGTTTTATAAATGCGGTTTTAGGTACACGTGATGAGGTACACTTGATGCATGAAAAAAGAGAGCTCCCAACCGAGAACTCTCTCCTAATGAAATGGGTCAGGGAACCTGTCCCCATGACCCATCTATGACCCACCAATCACTTATTTACATATAGCTTAATTTCCTTAAAATCGACAATATAGCTGCCAGCTCGTTTTTGTATTATTTTAAGGAGCGGGCTGTTTTCTCCATGTACTGTAAACGTTAGATATCTGATGTTGGATTCTTCAGATTGGATCTTTAAGGAGCTTCCAAAAAGGGAAATGCTTCTCCCTAAGTTCCAAAATTCTCTTCTGACGAATAAGCAATCATACATAAGTAAATTACTGCCGGCAATAGTTGTGATGCACCAGCCAATCACGCGGCCTTTATATCTCATTACAAGGCTGTTTCTTCCAATGGAAGGGTATTGAAAAGGGTACACTCTATCCGGATACCAAACATTTTTTCCTACTTCGATTTCTTCCTTTTCTTGCTTTGTAATAGTACTAATACTATCAATAGTGAAATCGGTAGTTAAATGTTCCTTGTTTAACCAACTGTCCTGAGCCATTTCCTTACCATCAAGAATGAAGATATTTTGGTGATCACTCATCGACCAACTCATGCTAAGGAGTTGCTGTTCCAGAAAAGTTTGTTCATCTATGTTTTCCAAGTTTGATTGAGAAATGTTTGAATGAATTAGAGATAACTGTTTCTCTTTACTGATCCTTTCAACTTCCTCGAACAATACTTGATAAACCGGCTCATTTCCTTCTTCTAATTCATGTAGATCACGAACTTCTGCCTCGTTCTTATCAATAAGGAGAGTACAAGAACATTTTACTGCTTTACTAGAATCCGTTACCTCAAGTAAAAGAGATTCTTCATTTTCATTTGATATAAGAATAGTTTGTTTAACATATAACCTGTTGTGTTCAACCATACTTTCCATTCCTTATAATTAGTTAACAGGGTCTATTTCTTGTGATACAAGTTTATTCCCCGCTAAATCGGTCACTTCACCATTTTCACTATTCTCAACATATTTAAATTTTGTAATAGATTCCTTTGAATTGAAAGATAAAGTAACATATTCATCATTTGCATCTGTATCAATCGTTCCGTCAGATCTTTCAGTAGAAAACCCATCTACAGGCATCCCAAAAGAATCATTCGCAACATGGAAATTCCACAGTCCAGCTTCTACTGTACTATCCTTAATATTTTCAGAAAACTTCACTTGAACTTTATTGAAACTTCCATTGGAGGAATCCCTAATTAATTTAGCCTCAACAATCGTTGGCGGTGTTGTATCTGGTATAACGCTATTCTCGTCTTATAACCTATTGGCCTTATAACGAGCCTTCACCGTACAGGCGACTTTCATCGCATACGGCGATCCGTCAATCTAGTACTTTTTTCTTATTTCCCCAATCTAATTATAGAACATGAACCTTAAGTTTAGTTAAAGATGAGAAAATATTTTTTGTGGGTTTAGGGTGGTTTTCAGGGACAGGTTCCTTGACCCATTTGGTTTCAATCTCTACGAAAGTGTGCTGTTCGGAGTTAAAGAAAAAGCGAGCTCTCAATCGAGAACTCGCTTTAATAAATATTCAGAAAATCAGTAGAGAACTAGTCCCTTATTGAACATTTATTGAGTAAACTGCTTTATTGCCATTGGAGGCTGTAACTTCTAGATAAACACCGCCATTTAGACCATTTAGACCAACTGTTTCAGTATTTCCATGAACCATGCGATCTCCATTTACATCCAGCATAAATGCTGCATACGTTTGGCTAGTTGACTCAGCTAGCGGATCAAGGTGATTAATAACATCTTCTACTGTAGTCAAATGGATACTAGCTCCACCGAAACGATCAGATGTTACGTAATCAAATACTACATGAATCGTTTTGTTAACATTATCGACTGAGAGGACAGGGCCTCCTTCGACAACTTTTAAATCTGTTGTTGCTGGACCGCTATTCTCGTTTTATCCCTAACAGGGTTTATGACGAGCCTTCACCATACAAGCGACTTTCACCGCATACGGCGATCCGTCAACAATAGTACTTTTTTCTTACTTCCCCAAACTTAATTATAGTGATATTTAGGAAATAAACACTGCTTAATATATTCCATTTTTTCAAGGTAAATGGGTGTTGAGGGACAGGTTCCTTGACCCACTTTTTTAAATAGGGAAGCGAGGTATTCGTGATTTGTGAAAACCAAAAGAGAGCTCTTAAGTGAGAGCTCTCTTTTGGTGAATGGGTTAGGGAACCTGTCCCCATGACCTACCTGAAAAATTATTTGTTTTGAAACGTAAGCCAAGTAATTGCAATTTGCAAAGGTGATAGGGGTTGCCCATCGTTTTTAGCAACAGCATTATTGAGTATTTCATATGCTTGAGGCTGATACAATTCCATTATGCCTTCTTCATACATAGACCAGATTTCAGACGTTTGTTGCTTAGAGTTATTTAGAAATGCAACATTATCAAAAGTCTTAAATACATTGATTTTCAACTGTGTGTCTTCAGGGTCCGCTAGAATACCCTCTACTTCTTCTTTACTAAGAGCTTGAGCTTCAAGAAGGAAGCCTGCAATAAAATCTTCAAAGTTGTCCTCATTAATTGCCGTCATACCGAAATTATTTAATGTTTTATACGTAATTTCTGTACCCCATTCAACAGAATTTCCTGCTTGCTGGTCAGCTACTGCACGATAGAATGATGCAAATTCATCTACTGGATTGATGCTATTCTCGCTTTATACTTTTCAGCTTTATAACGAGCCTTCACCATGCGGGCAACTTTCATTGCACACGGCGATCCGTCAAAAATAGGTCTTTTTTCTTATTTCCCCTATTTGATTATATAATTATTTTAAGAAAAGTCACTAAATATTTTGGATTATGGGTCAATTTTCTTTTTCTATTGTGGTGATATAGAGGGAGTGAGACAAGAATGGATCTAGGAACCTGTCCCCACGACCCACCCACGATCCACCATCTATAAATAAACACAAAAAACCTCACCGAATAACGGTGAGGCACCAACATTAAAACATTGGAGGTATCAATTCAATAACATTTGATTCGCCTGCTTTAGAACCGCCCGCTACAACTAGTTTATAACGGACACGTTCTCCAAAATACAATTTTACATGTGCGGAATGATCATTTTTATCTAATATTGCATCTCCATTAGAGGTGCTTAGTACACTAGCTGTTTTCCAGCCGGCATACTCTTCCCATTTATCAGTATGGCTATTGTATCCAACTTCAGCATATTGAACTTCTACAGAAGTAGCATCTGCTGGTGGTGTGAAGGCTAATAACACACTTGCACTAGGACCATGTCCAGCAATGATCCCGGCTAAATCTGTTATTGGCTGTGGTACTGCGCTAGTCTCTTCGTCCGTTACTGGCTCTGATACGCTAGTCTTCACTTTACTAATCGTAATCTCGTAAACTGAGGTATAGTTGTAGAATCCATCAAAATTACAATTTATAAAGTTGATTAGGTTAGTAACTTGAGTTTGATCAGCAGGGTTATACATATCCTTAAAGGTGTAGCTTCTCCCTCCTGTTTGATCGACCGTCGCATGTGCAACGACTCTGCCGTTTTCGGAGATAGATACCAAGTCCCCATCTTTAATACTAGGACTCATGATGACGCCATCTTTATTAATACCATTTTCAAAAATAATTGCTCCTGCAGCAAATTTAGTCGATTCAACTACTGATTGAATTTCACCAAAGAAACCACTAACAACACTTGTGCCAGTCGCTTTTCCTGCAAGGGCAGCAGGTGTAACTTCGAAACTAATATACTTCCCTTCATCAGCGGTTGTTAGAGTATAAGAATTGCTAGTTTCTTCAATTAAAACTTTGTTGGTTCCTTGGATATCATCAGAACGATACCACTTGAAAGTTGAATTTCCTTCTAAGTCATTTTCATTATCAACATAATCATACTGGCCAATTAACGTTTGTCCTACTTGTGAATTTCCGCTAATCATAACATTTCTAGCAATAGGTGCTTCATTAATTACAGTCTCTTCTTCACGCTCAATTGTACTTAGGTAACTAAGTTCAACAATTTGTAAAGGCGTTAGATCTTTCCCTTTGTATACCTCTTGCAAACGAATCTTATCTGCTTCAGAGATGTCATAACGTTCTGGATCAACCCATTCATTTGTTCTTAAAGAAGTATTAATATAATCAAAATTAGCTTTTAGGTTTTCAATTACATCGGGTTGAGTCATATTTCCGAAAAACATTTGTAGTTGTTGTTGAACAGTTTCTTTATTAGCAAGAATCATCTCGAAGTGGGGGTCTTTATCTTCAGCCATATATAAGAACATTGCTGCTGCACCTAGAACAAGGACAAAGTTTTCCTCTGTAACCCCTTGAAAGCCTAAATCTGTGAAACTTTTTGCAGTAATCGTTGTTCCCCAACCATCATACTCGCCATATTTTTCTTGAACAATTGCATTCATGAAAAGAGATATATCTTCAAATTTAACTTCATCTGTCACTGGTGGTGTAGGTAACTCAGGTAGTGGCTCAATTTCAGGTTGTTCTGGCTCAGGCTGCGGCTCTGGAGTCGGTTCAGGTTTAACCGGCTTCAAATTCTCAACTACCTTAATAAATGGCAGCGTCACTTTCGCTACCGCTTCACGTGTTGCAAAATTATTCGGGCCAAATGTCCCGTTTGAATACCCATTAATAAGACCGATTTCTGCAGCATAACCAACTGCATCACGTGCAAAAGCAGAAATCATCCCTTTATCAGAGAAAGGAAGCTTTGCATCATAGCCATCAACATCTTTGCCTAATGCTCTAACATATAAAACGGCCATTTGTTCACGGTTCAGCTTTTCAGTACCGTTAAACGTACCATCTTTATAACCTAAAGCAATTCCAGCTTTTTTAACTGCTTCAATATGTTTATAAGCATAGTGTGAAGCAGGAATATCACTAAAGGTTGGAGTTGCCGGTGCTTCTTCAAGATTTAGCTTTAACGCATTCGCTAATACTATGGCAAATTGCTCACGAGAGATGGTACCTTTTGGATTGAATTTTCCAGCCCCATTTCCTTGAAGAATGCCATTCTCCTGCAGCTCAAGAATTGCTGCCTGAGCATATGAACCTTCAATATCTTTAAATGGGATCATGCCTGCAGCCTGAGAATAAGTTGGTGCAAACGCACTGCTCAAAATAGCTGCTGATAATACAAAACTTGCTGTCTTCTTCATCGATGTTCCTCCGAATTCAATATACGATAGCAATCAGGATGTTTTTATGGTTGTTTTGACCTAATACTATCAACTTATATATCGGGAGGAAATAGGCGGGAGTGGAGTGGTAAATGTTGGGGTGGTTGGTGTTTGTTCGTCGTTCGGGACGTCGTTCGGGGCGTCACAGTGACGCCCCGGAATTCCTCGAAGTTTGTCGAAACAAATCATTTTATTTCTTCTTGAAATTTATTCTAAAACTTACTGCAGACTATACTTGTAACTTAATCCCAATTTGTCACGTCTTTATATACGAGGTAATTATTTTGAAAAGATTTACTTTTGTATCATTCATGATGGCAGTCCTTTTATTAGCAGGTTGTGGCACTACAGACAACACTGGATCAAAATCAGATGATTACGAGGTTGGAAAAAGCCATTCAAAGTTAGACGAATACCAGGTTGAAAACACCGAAAGTGAAGTACAAGAGGGAGACTTTATCTACCGCCTAGTTACGGAAAAATCAGAGTACACAACAGATGAACCAGTAAACATTTACGCTGAACTTGAGTACGTAGGGGATCAGGAAGAAGTAATGATTTACCATGCAATGTCGCCGTTTTATTTCCCTATGACTGAAAAAACAAGAAATTATGAAATTGATTACCCCACGCCAGAACCATTAGGGGGAACAACACTTAAAAAAGGGGAACCCGTTCGGCAAGATTACACGAGAACAGGAAGTTACTCACCGGATAAGCAAGATGACTATACGGAATTCATGAAGAGCTTCATTGAAGATGGATTTCTTGAGGGATACTATGTTCTAAACGGATCTGCAGAATTCTATACCGGGGATCCAGAAGGTAATCAAGGAGATAGAATGGATTACAACCTGGAAGGGCAGATTGACTTCAAAATCTTCGAAGGGCCCGATATGGCGTCCGACGGGGCGTCACAGTGACGCCCCGAAACGCCCCGAAAATCATCAAAATTTGTCGAACTAAAAAGGAGTTGGTGCACAACCAACTCCTTTTATTTCTTTTGAGTCTTTGAAATCCAATAAACAAGCGGAACAAAAACAATAAGGAACAAAGCAAATACAATTATGAATGTTTCCAGGCCATAAAAATATAATATAAATCCTAATCCTATAATGATCGTTAAAAGATAAAGAAACTTCGCCATATATTCACCACTTTCTAAGAGTTCAAAAGGAAATAGAGTTATGGATTGAGTGGATCTGCCCCTAAACCCCGTCAGGGTGATACAATTGGCGGAAGATTGGATCAAAGTCTGTCTTCCAAAAACAAATGTGGGTCAAAGAACCTGTCCCCAAAAACCCACCAAAACCCCAAAGTGGGCCGAAGAACCTGTCCCCAAAACCCATTATCCCACAAAAAAAGAGAGACAGTAACCTGTCCCTCTTCAACTCTTATAAACTACCAAGTAATTCAGAAACAACTTTAGCGGCTTGGTCGCGTTTAGCTGTTTTTAGTGGTTCGAATGTGCCTGCGCTAGTACCGTTCATGATGCCTAGTGCAGCTGCTTTTTGTACTTCAGTGTAAAGAGAAGCACTGATTTTGTTGTTATCTTTGAACTTTAAAGTAGTTGTTGGTGCTTTTTTGCCTGTTTTGTACTCATATGCACGCACAGCGATTGCTGCCATTTGGTCACGTGTGATTTCTTTGTTTGGTTCGAATTTAGTAGAAGATGTACCGTTGATGATGCCAGCTTCATATGCTGCGGCAATCTCGTTTTCTAGAGAACCTTTAGAATCTGTGAATGGTGCTTTTTTCGTGCTTTCCAGATCAAATGCACGTGCGATGAATGCAGTGAATTGACCGCGTGTTACGTTTGCAGCAGGTGAGAAAGTTGTTTCAGTTGTACCATTGATAACGCCTTTTTCAGCTAGTTCTGCAATGTAATCGTATGCCCAGAAGCCAGCAGGAACATCTGTAAATGTTTTGCTTCCTTCATTTCCTTCTCCATACCCTTCGCTGCTAAGAACTGTTTCAAAAGTAGCGAATCCAGAATCTTTTGTTTCAACATAAGAAATTGGAGATCCGCTTGCAATATAGTCTCTTGCTTTTGGTGAAGATTCGAATGAAACTTTTGTGTCCTTCGCTACAGGAGCGAATGTCCAGTTACCGTCTGCAGCTGGGTTAATTGTTTTTGTTTCCGTAATATAGTTGATGATGATCTGACGATTTTCATCTGGAGATGCTAGAATTGTATTCTTACTGTCAGCGTTCATAATGCTGTTTGTAGAAGCACGGTAGTTGTTTGTTGCAACAATGAACTCCATGTCAGCTGTTACAGCTTTACCATTGTATTCTAAGTTTTTAATACGGTTTGCATTT
The DNA here is from genome assembly GCF_008923265.1 of Bacillus mesophilum. NCBI lineage: Bacteria > Bacillati > Bacillota > Bacilli > Caryophanales > Bacillaceae > Bacillus > Bacillus mesophilum. The sequence continues at coordinate 241,301 of NZ_WBOT01000003.1, forward strand.
GCGTTTACAAGCTTTTGACCATTATCGTATTTTGCTGGCTCAGTTACATCAATTTTGTATGTAACCCCATCGATAACATCAAAATTGTAAGAACGGAAATCAGCGTTTACTAAGGATTGAACCTCTGATTTGTTCGGATCGATCTGGTTGAATTGGCCAGCAGACCACTCTAACCATTCTTTTAATTCAGAACCGTTGATTTTCACAGCGTACAATGTGTTTGGATATAAGTATAGATCTGCTACGTTTTTAATGGCGATTTCACCTTCTGGAAGGTCAGTGAAATACTCAACGCCATTGCGTCCGCCTGCTTTAAATGGAGCGGCAGCTGAAAGGACAGGAGTATCCTTGAATTCAGGATTTTTCTCAACCCAGTTCTCTACATACCATTTTTGAGCGTTTGAAACGATTTGTACAGATGGATCATCTTGTACTAATGAGAAATAGCTGTTGATTGGAGCCGTTGTAGTTCCAACCGCTTCACGAATATAGTTTAAAGTTGTTTCGTGCTCTGTTTTTAATAATTCATTTACAGAATCATCATTTTGAACACCCTCGATTGACTTCAATGTTGCAGTAGAAGCTTCCTCTTGAACAACCCAATCATTGTTTTCTTGCTTCAATTCTAAATCAATTACCCCTAGGTGGTCACCAAAAGAACCTGGCATTGTAACGGGAACACCGTTAATTGTTCCTTTTGCATTGTCAATACCGTGGCCATCTGGATAATCTGCAGATGCTGGATCAGCAGCAGGGAATGTACCGTGCTCATGTCCTGTTAAAACAGCATCAATATCTTCAACTTGTGTTAAGTAGTAAGAAGCATTTTCTGCAAACTCTTGATACGGAGCAGGTGCGCCATTTTCGAACTCACCAAGACCTGCGTGTGAAAGAACGACAACAACATCAGCGCCTTCTTCTTTCATTTTAGGAACAAACTTTTCTGCTTCCTTCACAATATCATTTGCAATGACTTTTCCTTCTAAGTGTGCTTTATCCCAGCTCATGATTTTCGGAGCCACAAATCCAACCACACCAACTTGGATCGTTTGATCTTGACCATTAGAATCTTTCACTGTTTTATCCATGATTGTGTATGGAGTAAAATAGTTTTCATCTTGCTGATCGTGTTTATAAATATTAGCACTCAATACAGCGAAATCGGCATCGTTGATTGCTTCGTTTAGAAAATCCAATCCATAGTTGAACTCGTGATTTCCAAGAGTCATTGCATCATAATCTAATTCGTTTAAAACCTTGATTGCAGGGTGAACTTCGCCAGGCTTTAATTCCTTGCCTGTTGCATAGTAGTCTCCAAACGGATTTCCTTGAAGAAGATCTCCATTATCCAAAAGAATAGAGTTTGGTTCTTCTGCGCGAGCTTGCTTAATCAATGCTGCTGTCTTTGACAAACCAAGCGATTCACTTGGCTGATCTACGAAATAATCGTAGTTTAAGAGGTTCATATGGATATCAGACGTTTCAAGAATTCTGAGATCAATCGTCGCCTCCTCCGCAGCTTGTACTTCTGGTGTTGACGCAAATGCAGGCAAAAAGAAGCCAGCAGCTACCGTTGCACTGACTAAAGACTTTAGAACGAATGGTTTCATTCTAGATCCTCCTAATATGGTATAGGTTTTAAAAACAATACTAGTTTACCAACTTATTTCGACAGAAACAACAGAACAATGTAAATTTAAGGGCAATGGGGAAGATTCTGATACTTTTGGCAGGGGTGTTGGGCAGGGAATTGGGGGTGGTGTGGGTTTTGGGTGGGTGGGTCATGGGGACAGGTTCCTTGACCCAAAATCGACAAAAAGCGGGGCGTCACTGTGACGCCCCGCAAATCTGCTACAATCTAAATGTTTGAATCAAACAAATGACTTAAATCGAACTCAAGTGGTACGTCAGCATAACCGTTTGCTTTAATAACAAACTTAAAGGTTAGGGTACCAGTCTCTTGAAATACTTCATTAAGATATTTAACATTAAAAATTATAATATTCTCTGCCTCAATATCTATATCAAAACCTTCTTCTGGTAATGGAGAAATTAAATATTGGGCTTCATCATTTTGATAATCATTAACATCAATTTTACTAAGATCTGTTGTTGAAACCCCGGTTAGTGGAGCACCATTTAATGTTACTTCACTTATAGACTTAATCCAGTCTTCTCCTCCATCAAAAGAGTAGAAAGGTGTAACGACAGACTCAACGGTCACGGATTTTAAAATAGGCGCAGCTTTCAATTCGCTATTCTCGTCTTATTCTTATAACAACCAAGTTTTATAACGAGCCTTCACCGCACGGGCAGCTTTCACTGCATACGGCGATCCGTCAAAACTAGTTCTTTCTTCTTATATCCCCGAAATGATTATAGTTTATAAAGAGCGGATTGGGAAGAGGGAAATGGTGGGTTATGGGGACAGGTTCGACAAAATTAGAGTTTTTTCGGGGCGTCACAGTGACGGCCCAACGCCGCCCCAACGCCGCCCCAAAGCAGGAACTCCCAAACACACTGTTGAATATATATACAGAACAAGCCTTACCTCCATTCAGCACCACTGACATAATTAAGGCACCCTTCAACCACGTGGATTTATCCTCAATACAAAACATACAACAACCATCACCCATTGAAATCCCTATACATTAAAAAGTAATCTCATACTTCCCCAAATCACCACTTCATAAGACGATTCCGACCTACAAACAGTCACCCAATCAACAACAAATCCACAAAGCAAGACCCCAAACCCACCCTAGCCATCAAAAAGGAGGACCCCCATGCCAAGACTCCCCCGAAAAAAAAGCAAAACCGGAATCTACCATATCATTATCCGAGGAATAAACCGCCAACTGATCTTTGAGGACACCGAAGACAAACAAATCTTCTAGAGCATTCTACTCAGATTCATTAAAGCAAACAAACTCGAGCTGTATTGCTACTGCCTAATGGACAATCACGTTCACCTATTAATAAAAGAAAAGGACGATTCTGTTTCTCAAATTGTACAAAGAATCAGCGCCAGCTATGTCCACTGGTACAACAAGAAATACGAACGCTGCGGACACCTATTTCAAGAACGATTCAAAAGCGAGCCCGTAGAAAATAGAGAATACTTCATGAGAGTGATTCGGTACATTCATCAAAATCCCCTAAAAGCAGGCTTAGCCCAGTCCGTTTTCGAATGCGAATGGACAAGCCTCTACGAATACACCAAAAAAGAACAGCTTATCAATACTGCCCGCGTGTTTAACTTGTTTTCCAAAAAACGTACCGAAGCCATCTCTCTATTTAATGAATATATGCAGCAGAACAACGAAGACAACTGCCTCGAAGACTATGCCAAAAAACTCATCCCCGACAGCGAAGTAATCAACATCCTAAAAGAATGGGGCTACCCCAACGCCACCATACTTCAGCGAATGGAAAAAGAAAACCGCAACAACATCCTCGCAAAACTCAAAACCTTAGACGGCGTCACCATCCAGCAAATATCAAGAGTCACCGGGATCTCGAAAAGTGTGATACAGCGATCATAGGGACAGGTTCCTCGACCCACAATGGGTCAAGGAACCTGTCCCCATAAACCCATCCATTTTGATGGCTACCGTTATGTCAGTGCAATTGAAGTGGATGAAGAAAACGCAACAGTCATCTTCACAACCCAAGGAGATACCTTCTCAGTAAATTGGGAAGACCTAATGATTGACTAAGTTATACAAACAAAGGAGGAGCACAGCAATCTGCTCCTTCTTATTCTATTTCGCTTAATAAAAAATAACGAATACCTCTTTAAACTGCGTCCTCTTCCTCGAATCCGCTAAAATACCTCTACATCTGTTAAAATAACCACCATGAAATAAATCGAAAAAACTGCTTAATATGAAAATACAGCAAACATGATATATTTAAATAATCCACCAAAACTAAGAAAAGGAGGTTGGACCGAGGAACCTGTCCCCATCACCCATGAAAAAATACAAACTAAAAAACAACTTCCAAGGCCTAAAAAAAGGCACCTATTTCTACTTAATAGCCGAATCCGAATTCATCGGCATCAAAGAATATGTCCTTCGGCCAATCGACTTATCTACCAGAATCGCCATCAGCGAAAAAGAACTGCAAAAAAACTTTGTCCTATTAGATCACTTCCGACAATAAAAAAGCACCTCAATGGTCAGGCTTCCCAACCATTCGAGGTGCTATTCATTATAGTACACAATGGGTGAGGGACTCATCCACGTCACCAAAATCAACCTGAATCGCGGAATCTGCCCCTAAAACCCAAATCAAACTGGGTCGAGGAACCTGTCCCTTAAAACCCAATCCAAAATGGGTCAAGGAACCTGTCCCCATAACCCACCTATCACTCCCCAACAAAACCCCCATTCACAAACTCACTCCAAACCCGCGCACCTTCCTCATTCGGCAGATTCTCATCCGTCAAGTAGCCCAGCAGTTCATCCTCCTGCGTCCCTGGCCACGCTGCCCAGTGATCCAAATACACAATCTCCCGCTCATTCGCAAACTGCTCCAAAGCATCCAACTGTGTAAGATAGTAACCAGCCTGATAAATAGGCTGCGATGGCTGCAGCATAAACACCGTATCCGGATTTTCAGCTTGAACAGCATCCATCCAATTAGAGATATGAAGCAGCGAATCTTCAATCCGAATCACACCATTATCCGCAAGTGTGAATGGCTCCAGCAAAACAAGATCCGCATCCAAAGCAGCCAATTCCGCTGCTTTGTTCTCGTTCGTATAATCTGCCGTAGTTCCCTCAAACCCCTGCAGAGTAACACTCACAACTTCCTCGCCATATGCTTCTTCAATCGCCGCCTTGGATAGAGGTGCCCAACTATTTAAAGCATTTGAGCCCACAAAAGCCATCTTAAAAGGACCACCCTCAGCAATCCGTTCTTCCAATCGTAATCGAGCTTCCTCAGGCCAATTCTTCGCAAGCTTCAGGATTGCCTCCGCATCCCCAGTAGAATCTGCTTCTTCCTCAACAGGTGCGTCGCTTTCAGCCACCGAATCCCCAGCGCTGCCACTCTCAACATCCTCCACCGAAACAGCCGTCTCTTCCTTCCAATGCATATTCCCTAAAAAAAGAACCACCGCACACCCAACGGCAAGTATAGTTAATAGAAAATTCTTCATAAAAAACTCCTCCTATAATTAATACTGGGTCGAGGGACCTGTCCCCACAACCCACTTCTTCCTATAATCTAATCAACGAATGGATCGAGGACCCTGTCCCTCACAACCCACTTCCATCTATAATCAATAACAGGGTCAAGGACCAATCAGCCACCATGCCAAAAGACCCACTAACGCACCAAACCCACCCAACTTTCTTAGTAAATTACTTCCATTCTGCTATTTAGACTATCATTTGCTTACAAAGTATTGTTAAATAAAAAAGGATTAAATGCGACAAACGTTACAATTTCATTCAAATTATGACAATAAATCATAATATTAGCAATATATTATGGTATAATACTTTTGTTTTTAGCACTTTATAAAGAACTAGGAGGATACGATGGAAGAAACGATTAGTTTAAAAGAACTATTTCAAACGTTAAAAAAGAGAATGGCTCTTATCATAATTATTACTTTAGTAGCAGTGATGGCAAGTGGTGCCGTTAGTTACTTTGTTTTAACCCCGGTTTACCAATCATCAACACAAATTCTCGTGAATCAGACAGCAGAAGAGGGTCAATACAGCACAAATGAAGTGCAAACGAATCTACAGTTGATTAACACGTATAACATCATTATAAAAAGTCCCGTAATTCTTGAAAAAGTAATCGATGAATTAAATCTTAATATGTCAGCAAGTCAATTGAATGCAAAATTAACCGTTCAAAACGAGCAAAACTCTCAAGTTGTGAACCTTTCTGTTCAAGATGAAAATGCAGCAACAGCAGCAGAGATTGCCAATACAACAGCAGAAGTCTTCCGAAATGAAATTGCAACGATCATGAGCATAGATGTTAATGACGTAACGATCCTATCTCCGGCTGTAGTGACGGAAAACCAGTCTCCAATCAAACCACAGCCACTACTAAACATTGCAATCGCCCTAGTAGTAGGAGCAATGGCTGGTGTCGGACTAGCATTCCTACTAGAATACATGGACAACACTGTCAAAACGGAGCAGGATATTGAAAAGATCGCTGAACTTCCAGTCATCGGTGTAATTGCAACGATTGACAATACAGCTGAAACAGCAAACCGCGCAGAGCGAACTACACGATTAAGAGGTGAATCAATTGGCTCTTAAGAAAAAGCAATTAATGAATAGTAAGCGAAAGCTCATCACAAAGCACGATCCAAAATCACCAATTGCGGAACAATACCGTACCATTCGTACAAATATTCAATTCTCAGCAATCGACCAAGAAATTCGTACCATTCTTGTCACATCTTCAGGTCCTGGTGAAGGAAAATCAACAACAGTAGCCAATCTGGCAGTCGTATTTGCACAGCAAGGGAAAAGAGTTCTTCTAGTTGACGCGGACTTAAGAAAGCCAACCGTACACTATACATTTAACACATTAAACACAACAGGTTTAACCAATGTCCTAACCAATCAGATGTCATTAATGGAAGCTGTTAAAGCAAACGATGAAAAGAACCTATACATCCTGCCATGCGGCCCAATCCCGCCAAATCCATCTGAACTCTTAGGATCAAGGGCGATGACACGCGTAATGGAAGAAGCATTAAACGAATTCGACATCATCCTGTTTGATACACCACCAGTACTAGCCGTAACAGATGCACAAATCCTCGCTAACAAATGTGAAGGAACAATCATAGTGGTCGGAAGCGGCAAGACGGAAAAAGAACAGCTTCTGAAATCAAAAGAGATGCTGACAGCTGCACAAGCGAAGATCTTAGGCGTTGTATTAAACAATAAAAAGATGAAAGATACCGATAATTATTATTATTACGGTGCAAACTGACATTTTTCGACAAAATAAACCCTTTACCACACAAAAGTATGGTGGTACTATGACAATAGCTTTTTAAATCTGGTAATTTAGTGGGAGAGAAGGTGAAAAGATTGATAGATATTCATAGTCATATCTTATCAGGTGTAGATGACGGTGCCCAAACAATAGAAGATAGTCTGGCAATGGCAAGAGCTGCTGTGCAGGAAGGCATCCGGACCATCATTGCCACTCCCCACTTAAATGCATCCTATCAGAATTACAAGGATGACATTAAAGCGAGCGTAGAGCAGCTGCAAGACCATCTTAATAAGGAACAAATCCCGCTGACTGTTCTGCCAGGCCAGGAGGTCAGAATTTACGGGGAACTTCTGGAGGATTTGCAGAATGGCAAAATCTTATCTTTAAATCATACACAATACCTTTTTATTGAATTGCCTTCAAATCATGTTCCTAGATACACCGAGAGACTATTATACGACATTCAGTTGCAGGAACTTACTCCGATCATTGTCCATCCAGAACGAAACAAACAGCTTCTGGAGCAGCCGGACCTGTTATACCAATTTGTAAAGAATGGGGCGCTTACACAAGTAACAGCCTCAAGTCTAAACGGACACTTTGGTAAGAACATACAAAAATTCACAAACCAATTAATTGATGCGAACTTAACGCATTTTATAGCATCTGATGCCCATAACACGATCAACCGCAATTTCCAAATGGCAGATGCCTTCGCGGAAATACAGTCGCAATATGGTTCAGATCTGGTCTATCTGTTAACGGAAAATGCCCAGCTGCTTTTAAATGGGCAAAACGTCTACAAAGAAATACCAGAAAAGGTTAAAAGAAAGAAGTTATTTGGAATCTTCTAAGCGCTTACTTTCCAACACCAACACAGTAACAAGTATCTAATGAAATACGCGACAACGTTCTCGTTAGATACTTCTTTTTTATAATTTTAAATAGGTCAAAAAGCATATGAATCACCAAAATTTTCTCTTGCTTTTTAGGAACTGGGGGCTTTCGAGTTGACGTACCAAAAAAGAATGGCTCTATTAATCATGCTGGATTCATTAATCGTATTATCCGCTATTTATGTGAGCTACCTGACCCTGCACCCGACACTGAAAATATTTACCCTTGAAACATTACTTGTTTCGTCGATTACCTTACTGCTTAGCCATCATATTTTTGCTTCTGTTTATCGACTGTATAGTAAGGCATGGGAGTATGCGAGTGTAGGAGAGCTAATGGTCATCGTTAAAGCGGTCAGCTTATCAATCGCTATGACTGCCATTGTGCAGCAATTCGCATTCCAGGATATTTACTTCCGTGCGCTAATGCTGACATGGATGATGCATGTACTCCTGATCGGAGGATCACGCTTTTCATGGCGCGTGTATCGCGACCGTATCATCAAACCGGAGATCGAACCTGAGCGAGCGCTCATTATCGGTGCCGGTGCTGCCGGAACCATGCTGGCGCGCCAGCTGCTGAATAATCCTGATGCAGGAATGAAGCCAGTAGCGTTTATCGATGATGACCGTTCAAAATACCGTCTCCAAATCCACGGGGTTCCAGTTGTGGGCAATAGTGAAGCGATTAAAGAAACAGTGGAAAAATTAGAAATACAAAAAATTATTATCGCTATCCCATCACTAAACAAAATTGAAATGCAGCGGATCTTCGAGAAATGCGTTGGCCTAAAAGCCAAAACCGTAATCATGCCAATGATCGAAGATGTCATGCTAGGCAAAGTATCCGTTAATCAATTCCGTGATGTACAAGTCGAGGACTTACTTGGCCGCGATCCAGTCGTTCTTAATACAGAAAGTATTTCGAAAAAATTGACCGGTAAAACGATCATGATTACAGGAGCAGGAGGCTCCATCGGTTCTGAAATTTGTCGTCAAGTCTATAAATTCAAGCCGAAAAAAATGATCTTGCTTGGGCACGGAGAAAATTCCATCTACACAATAGATATGGAACTTCGGAACTTAATGAAAAATGACATTGAAATTGTACCAGTTATTGCTGATGTGCAAGACCGTGACCGCATTTTCGAGGTAATGGAAACTCATAGTCCAGATGTGGTCTACCATGCAGCGGCACATAAACATGTTCCATTAATGGAATATAATCCAAGAGAAGCAGTAAAAAACAATGTACTCGGCACCAAAAATGTCGCCGAAGCAGCAGATACCTTCTCTGTTAAAACGTTTGTTCTTGTTTCAACTGACAAAGCTGTTAACCCAACAAACGTCATGGGCTCAACGAAACGAATTGCCGAAATGGTTATCCAAGAGCTGGACAAGCATAGCGCAACAAAATTTGTAGCTGTCCGTTTCGGAAATGTCCTTGGCAGCCGAGGAAGTGTCATCCCGCTATTCAAAAAACAAATCCAAGCGGGCGGCCCAGTAACCGTCACACATCCAGAAATGACAAGATACTTCATGACCATCCCAGAAGCATCAAGGCTTGTTATGCAGGCTGGAGCTCTTGCGGGTGGCGGTGAAATCTTTGTATTGGATATGGGTGAACCGGTCAAGATCGTCGACTTAGCTAAAAACTTAATTCAACTATCCGGCTATACTATAGAAGAAATCGGAATCAAATACTCTGGAATCCGTCCGGGAGAAAAAATGTTTGAAGAACTGCTTGGTGCCAACGAAGTACATCCAGAAGCTATATACCCAAAAATCTTTATAGGCAAAACTGCTAATTTATATGTAGATGAAGTCAAAGAACTGATTATTAATCTTGATATGAACGATGCAGACCTAAGTAAAACCGTGCTTGATATTGCCAATAACAGAGTAAAAGTCAAAGAAGCAGTACTAGTAGCTAACTAAGGAGGCCACTAACCATGAAAGTAAGAAAAGCGATTATCCCAGCAGCAGGACTTGGTACAAGATTTCTGCCAGCAACAAAAGCAATGCCAAAGGAAATGCTACCGATAGTAGATAAGCCAACAATTCAATACATTGTTGAGGAAGCGATTGAAGCTGGCATTGAAGATATCATCATCGTAACTGGAAAAGGCAAAAGAGCGATTGAAGATCACTTCGATAATTCCTTTGAACTAGAACAAAACCTAATCGAAAAAGGCAAGCTTGAGCTACTAAATGAAGTTCAAAAATCATCAAAAGTAGATATTCACTATATCCGCCAAAAAGAACCAAAAGGATTAGGACATGCGGTCTGGTGTGCACGTAAATTTATTGGTGACGAGCCATTTGCTGTTCTGCTTGGAGATGATATCGTACAAGCTGAAACACCATGCTTAAAGCAATTAATGAATGAATATGACCAGACATTCTCTTCTGTCATCGGAGTTCAAACCGTACCAGAAAATGAAACACATCGTTATGGCATTATTGACCCAGCTAGTCAAAATGGTCGCCGTTACCAAGTGAACCAGTTCGTTGAAAAACCAAAGCAAGGAACGGCACCATCTAACCTAGCGATCATGGGCCGTTACGTCTTAACTCCAGAAATCTTCATGTTCCTAGACAAGCAAGAAAAAGGCGCAGGCGGAGAAATACAACTCACCGATGCTATCCAGCAGCTAAATGAAATCCAGCGCGTATTTGCCTACGACTTCGAAGGCACACGCTATGACGTCGGCGAAAAATTCGGCTTCATTAAAACAACACTCGAATTCGCCCTGCAAAACGAAGAAATTAAGGACGATTTAGTGAAATACATGGAAACGAAACTAAATGAATTAAAAGCATTAAACGTGTAATCCTGACATTCTAGATAGGCTGTTCCTCAACACAAACAGTTTATCTAGACCTTTTTTTGTCCAAAACATGTCTCAATATGTAACAAATTGTTGAAAGAACTCATGGTGATGTCTCCTGACCACTATCAATGGAGGCACTCGGCTGCGCTGTGGGTGGGAACCTTAGACATTTTTTGTCGGTGGTGTGGTGTGAGGTGGGGTTGGATGCCCTGTGTTTTATTTTACTATGTAGGAACTTGGTATGGGTAACAATCAAGAATATCTAAGTTTAAATTTTGGTGGTTTAGAAGTTGGTTGGAGTGACAGTTTTAAACTTCAAATAAGTCCTAATCTACTAAAAACTAAACTATTAAAATTAGGATAATTACTAAAATTAAGCGAGGTAATGAAATGTCATATTTAGTTGTTATTGCACATCCAGATGATGAAGTTTTAGGAGCAGGTGCTACTATGTATAAATTAGCACAGGAAGGCCATTCCGTAAATGTTTGCATCCTTTCAGGTGATGTTAATGTTAGAAAGTTTAGACCGAGCACGGAAGAATTAAATGAAGATGTAAATAGTTCTATGAATATTCTAGGTGTTGATAGAGTCATTACGGGCGACTTTCCAAACATTGAATTTAACATGGTCCCACATTTAAAACTTGTACAGTTTATTGAAAATGCAATTATTGAAACTGGTGCGGATGTAATTTTTACACACCATCCAGCGGACTTGAATAACGATCACCTACACACTTCTCTGGCTTGCCAAGCTGCATCTAGGTTATTCCAACGAAGAAGTGATGTTAAACCCTTAAAAGAACTACTCTTCATGGAAGTTCCATCCTCAACAGAATGGGGACTTAACAAAACCATGAATCAGTTTTCACCGAATACTTTTATAGAAGTTGGTGAAGAAAGTGTTGATAAAAAGATAGAAGCTCTAGCTCAGTATCGTGGAGTAATGAGAGACTATCCTCATCCTAGAAGTAATGAGGCAATCAAAGGATTAGCAGCCTACCGTGGTGGGCAAGCTGGGATGGTTTATGCTGAGGCCTTTGAAAGTGTATTTCGACGTGGATTCTAGATAAAGAGAGGATGAGGTAAGTTGAAGAAAAAAATAGCTTTTGCTACTTGTGTACAATTAGGTCTGAGTTGTATTGAAGAAATATATCGCATTGATGGTAGCTTAGATTTACTTATCACGCTTAAGGACGAAAAAGCGAAGAATAAGTCGGGAAGAATTTATTTAGATGAAATTGCAACTGAAAATAATGCGCCCCTCTTGAAGATAGATAATATCAACGATCAAGAGGTTCTTAGTGCTCTAAAAGAACATCAGATAGATTGGTTGTTTATAATTGGTTGGTCCCAAATCGCTCAGAAAGATGTACTGGAAACACCGACATATGGCTGTATTGGTATGCACCCTACCTTATTACCAATTGGGAGAGGAAGAGCAGCAATACCATGGGCAATTATCAAGGGGTTAAAAGAAACTGGTGTCACTATGTTTAAGTTGGATGAAGGTGTTGATACCGGTAATATTATCGGTCAAGGGGTTATCAAATTAGATCAGAATACTACCGCAACACAACTTTATCAAAAAGTTGATGACATGCATATTACACTAATTGCAAAGTACTGGGAAGATATAGTTAATAACAAAATTACACTTACGAAACAAGATGAACTAGAAGCTACAGAATGGCCTGGAAGAAAGCCTGAAGATGGCGAGGTTTTAAACAATATGACTATGGACGAAGCGGATAAGTTGATAAGAGCAGTTACACATCCTTACCCAGGTGCTTTCTACAGAGATGGAGATAAAACATACAGAATTTGGTCTGCAAAAACAAATAAAGATGATGGGTCTATAAAACTTATCGATGGGTATTTAATTCCAATTGATTATGAGATAGAGGTATAGTCATGGAGGATAAGAAATTTCAAAAATTAATTAAGCGTTTATTTGATATTATTGTTTCGTTAATAGTTCTTATTCCTTTTCTTCCTATATGGATTTTAATTGCAATTTTAATTAAAGTTACTTCTCCTGGGCCAGTGTTTTTCTTACAAGATAGACCGGGATTAAATAAGAAAATCTTTAAGGTCTATAAATTTCGAACGATGAGACCAGGTTCGGAAAAAATGGTTAAAGGTCAAGAAGTGATGAAAGACGATAACCGTATCACGGCCATTGGAAAGTTTCTTAGAAGAAGTAAAATAGATGAAATACCTCAAGTATTAAATGTATTAAAAGGTGAAATGAGCCTTGTTGGTCCAAGACCCGAACGAGTAGCATCCCTAGCTGAATATACTGAAGAAATTTCTAAAAGGCTTAATATGAATCCAGGTATGACAGGATTAGCTCAAGTTAGTGGTAACATATATCTTTCTTTAGGAGACCGATATAAGTTTGATGTTTATTATGTAGAGCATTATAGCTTATTACTTGATCTGAAAATAATTATTAGGACTGTTGGTGTTGTGTTATTGGGCGAAGATAGATATGTTAACAAGTATTTGGTAGATATTAATTTAGGATCTACAGAAGTAGCATCTACTAAAGAGGAGAAGGGGTTAAATTGAAAAAGATACTTATTACAGGAGTTAATAGTTATATAGGTACTTCATTTAAAAAATGGGTTTCACAATATCCTGATAAGTATTCTGTAGATTTTGTTAGTATAAGAGATGACCATTGGAGGAAAAAGTCATTCTCTGGATATGACGCCATTTTCCATACAGCAGCAATTGTTCATGTTAATGAAAACGATACCGGGAAATATTTTAAAGTAAATAGGGATTTAACAGTAGACCTTGCAAAGAAAGCCAAAAAAGAAGGTGTGAAGCAATTCATATTTTTAAGTACCATGGGTGTTTATGGTACGGAAATAGGCTCTATTACTAAAGATACTAAGCCAATTCCAAAGACTACTTATGCTCAGTCAAAATATGAAGCTGAACAGCTTTTAATAGAAATCAGTTCTAGTGACTTTAATGTGGCAATTCTACGTCCACCGATTGTATACGGTAGAGGATGTCCTGGGAACTACGTTAGGCTAGCAAAGTTGGCTATATCGCTACCAATTTTTCCAGATATAGAGAACGAGCGAAGCATGATATATATTGATAATTTATCTGAATTTATAAGGATAATAATTGATAATAGCCAAGGTGGTATATATTTTCCCCAAAATAAGAATTATGTGAATACTACTGAATTAGTAAGGCTTATCGCAAAGGCTCGAGGGAAAGAGGTTAAGACATCAAAGGTTTTTAACTGGGCTGTTGCAATAGGCCTTAAACTGTCAGGGACTTTGAGGAAAGTATTTGGATCGTTTGTTTACGATATAGAAATCTCAGGAAGTCCTGGTGCTGAAATAAATTTTAAAAAAATAGACTATGAGGTTGTTGCATTCGAAGAGTCAATTATACGTACTGAAGGTAGGGAGCAAATGTAATGAAAAAGAAGAAAGATATTTTATTTTTATGTCAGTACTTTTATCCTGAATATGTTTCCTCTGCTACACTACCATTTGATACTGCATTGGCTCTTAGTAAATCTGGGTTTACTGTTGAGGCGATGTCTGGATATCCCAAAGAGTACAATCAAATTGATGAAGTTCCAATGAAAGAGACTCATGAGAATATTGAGATAAAGAGATTAAAATATATTCAACTTAAGCGTACAAACTTCATTGGTAGATTAATAAATTATTTCTCATTTACACTTTCAGTTGCTTTACGATTTTGGCAACTAAGAAAATATAAAGCAATTATTGTTTATTCAAATCCACCAGTTCTACCATTAATTGCGGCGCTTGCTAATAAATTATTTGATACAAAGGTAATCTTTGTTAGTTATGATGTGTACCCTGAAATGGCATATATTACAAACACTATTTCAGAGGATAGTATTATAAGCAAAATGATGAAAATTGTTAATAAAAGTATTTTTAAGCATGTAAATAAAGTAGTGGCTTTATCAAATGAAATGAAAGCTTACCTACTTAAACATAGAAAATCGTTATCTGAGCAGCAAATTGAAGTAATTCCTAATTGGTATGAGGATAAGGGATTGTCTAATGAAGTGGAGTCATCTAAAAATACACTATTCAATTCAATTAAAAAAGGTGGAAACCTTGTAGTGTCTTATTTTGGCAATATGGGGATATGTCAAGATCTAGATACCATTGCTGATGCAATAAGGGAACTAAAAGATGACAATAGAATTCAGTTTGTTTTTGCCGGACACGGAAATAAGATGAAGACATTAAAAAGTATTGTAGAAACAGAGAATTTAAATAATGTTATCATTTTTGATTTTTTACATGGGCAAGATTTTCAGGATGCACTAAATATCAGTGATTGTTTCATCGTGAGCTTAGCAGATGGCTTGACTGGCCTAGCTGTACCTAGCAAAACTTACAGTTATATGATGGCTAGCAAACCAGTAATTGCTATTATTGGGGAGGATTCGGATATAGCTAAAGATTTGACTGACAACAATGCTGGCTTTGCGATGGAGGTTGGAGAGAGTAAAAAGCTGATTAATTCTATTAAAGAACTCCTGACTGATAAGGGTAAACGTGAAGACATGGGTAAAAATTGTAGAGATATATTCTTAGAAAAATATACAAAGGATCAATGCACTGAACAGTATGTAAATATGATGAAGAGAATACTGGAGGACTAAAATATGTTTAAAGATAAAACCTTGTTGATAACTGGTGGGACAGGCTCTTTTGGTAATGCTGTAATGAAAAGGTTTCTAGATACTGATATTAAGGAAATTCGTATTTTTTCAAGAGATGAGAAGAAACAAGACGATATGAGAAAGCTTTATAATAATGAAAAACTAAAGTTTTATCTTGGTGATGTAAGAGATATTGCTAGTGTGAAAAATGCTATGCATGGAGTGGATTATATCTTTCATGCAGCAGCATTAAAGCAGGTTCCATCATGCGAGTTCTTCCCTCTTGAAGCTGTCAAAACTAATGTAATGGGTACTGATAATGTGTTAACTGCTGCTATTGATTATGGAGTAAAAAAGGTAATCTGTCTTTCAACTGATAAAGCAGCATACCCAATTAATGCAATGGGTATCTCAAAAGCGATGATGGAAAAAGTTTTTGTTGCAAAGTCAAAAACTGTTTCTCCAGATAGAACTCTAATCTGTGGTACAAGATATGGTAATGTAATGGCTTCACGTGGGTCAGTAATTCCGTTATTTATTGAACAGATAAAAAGTGGTCAGCCTTTAACTGTTACAGATCCATATATGACAAGGTTTCTTATGAGTCTTGAAGAGGCGGTCGAGTTAGTTATTTTTGCTTTCAAAAATGCTGAAACAGGGGATATTATGGTTCAAAAATCACCAGCTAGTACTATTGGTGATTTAGCACAAGCTGTAAAGGAATTATTTAATGCGGAAAATGAAATTAAAATTATTGGAACCCGTCATGGAGAAAAACGTTATGAAACACTTCTTACAAAAGAAGAATATGTAAATGCAGAAGATTTACCTGGCTTCTATAGAGTTCCTGCGGATCAAAGAGATCTTAACTATGATAAGTACTTTGCGGAGGGAGATCAAAAACTTACTACTGTAGAAGAGTATAACTCGGATAATACACAAATTCTTAGCATTGAACAAATTAAAGAAAAACTACTTGAATTAGATTATGTACAAAACGAATTAAATGAATGGAATAAAAAAGTTCATGTTATGAATTAAAGGGTGGTTTTAGTGATGAATATTCTTGTTACAGGAGCAAAGGGCTTTGTAGGAAATAACCTTATAGCAGAACTTAAGAATAGAGGGTATAGTAATATTTTTGAATTTACTAGGGAAAGTGATCCTTTACTACTTGAAAAATATTCAAAGGAATGTGACTTCGTCTTTCATCTAGCTGGAGTTAATAGGTCAAAAGATCAAGAAGAATTCATGGAGGGGAACTTTGGGTTAACTTCTCAATTACTAGAGCTATTAAAAAAGCATGACAATAAGGCTCCTGTTCTGCTTACCTCATCTATACAGGCAGAAAAAGATACTCCTTATGGAGTAAGTAAAAAGGCTGGAGAAGATTTATTATTAAATCATTATTATGAGACTGATGCCAAAGTATATGTATATCGACTTCCAAATTTATTTGGTAAGTGGAGTAAGCCAAACTATAATACTGTGGTAGCTACATTTTGTCATAATATAGCTAGAGACTTAGAAATCCAGATAAATAATCCAAATGCAGAGCTGAATCTTTGTTATATAGATGATGTATTGGAAGAGTTTTTCCGGGCTCTTGAGGGAAAGCCAACTATGCATGATGATTACTGTGTTGTACCTAAAACACATAATATTAAACTCGGTGAATTGGCTAACCTTATAAGGAGTTTCAAAGAAAATAGAGCAAACTTAACTATTCCAAACATGGAAGATGCATTAACTAAAAAACTATATAGTACTTATTTAAGCTTTTTACCAGAAGATCAATTTTCTTATAATCTAAAAATGAATATTGATCATAGAGGTTCTTTTACAGAGTTTATGAGAACACCTGAACGAGGTCAGGTATCAGTCAATGTTTCTAAACCTGGAATTACAAAAGGGAATCATTGGCATCACACTAAAAACGAAAAATTTTTAGTGGTTAGTGGTGAAGGTTTAATTCGTTTTAGAAAGATAGATTCTGAAGAAATAATTGAATATCGAGTAAGTGGTGGGAAATTACAAGTTGTTGATATTCCTACAGGGTATACTCACTCAATAATAAATATAGGGGAAACAGACCTTGTAACCGTTATGTGGGCGAATGAATGTTTCGACCCAGAGAAACCAGACACTTATTTCGTGGAGGTATAAATTATGAAGAAATTAAAAGTCATGACAGTCGTAGGAACAAGACCGGAGATTATTAGATTGTCAGCTGTTATAAATAAATTAGAAGAATCAAATGCAATTGAACATACGCTTGTTCACACTGGCCAAAATTATGATTATGAATTGAACGAAGTATTCTTTAAGGATTTTAATTTAAAAAAGCCGGACTATTTTCTTAATGCAGCCACTGGGACAGCAGTTGAAACGATTGGGAATATACTAGTTAAAATTGATCCTATAATGGAAGAGGTAAAACCAGATGCGTTTTTGGTACTTGGAGATACCAATAGCTGTTTATGTGCTATAGCAGCAAAAAGACGTCATATTCCTATATTCCACATGGAAGCAGGAAATAGATGTTTTGATCAAAGAGTACCAGAAGAAACTAATAGAAAGATAGTAGACCATACAGCAGATGTTAATTTAACCTATAGTGATATTGCAAGGGAATATCTACTAAGAGAAGGGATTCCTTCCGATAGAATAATAAAAACAGGTAGCCCTATGTTTGAAGTTTTAAATTCTAGAAAAGACGACATAGAGAATTCCGATGTATTAGAAAGATTGGATTTAAAGGAAGAAAAGTATTTTGTAGTTTCAGCTCATAGAGAAGAAAATATTAATTCAGAAGTCAATTTCTTAGACTTGGTTGATAGTTTAAATGCAATTGCTGAAAAATATAATATGTCAGTAATTATGAGTACACACCCTAGAACTAGGAAAATGATTGAGGCTAAAAAGATTAAATTTAACCCTTTAGTGAGAACTATGAAGCCCCTAGGGTTTAATGATTATGTAAAACTTCAGCTCAAAGCAAAAGTCGTTCTTAGTGACAGTGGAACAATTAGTGAAGAATCTTCTATTCTCGGCTTTAAAGCGCTTAATATCAGACAGGCACATGAAAGGCCCGAAGCCATGGAGGAAGGATCTGTAATGATGGTCGGTTTAGGAAAAGAAAGAATTCTTCAAGGAATTGAAATCTTAGAAACCCAAGGTGAAGATACTTTAAGGCTTGTAGAGGATTATAGTATGCCTAATGTCTCAGAAAAGGTTCTTAGGATAATTATTTCGTATACAGATTACGTGAAACAAGTGGTTTGGAGGGGATAGTTTGAACGAGCAACCTTTGGTTAGTGTAGTAATACCTTTCTATTCAGGTAAAAAGTGGCTAACAGAAGCAATAGATAGTATTTTAGAACAAACCTACCAAAATATAGAAATGTTAGTTATAGATGATGGTTCGAAAGAAAATATAGATGATTTAACTGAGAAATATAAATCAATTAATATAATAAAAAAAAGCAATGGTGGACCCGCATCAGCAAGAAATTTAGGTATAGAAAAATCCTCGGGAAAGTATATTGCTTTTTTAGATTCTGATGATGTGTGGCTGCCGGAAAAATTACTTCATCAAATTGCTCAAATGGAGTCTAAAGGTTATGTATGGAGTCAGCACTCCTATGAGATGTTTTGGGAAAATTCACATCGTACAAAAATAATTAATACACACATTTATTCGGGAAATGTGTATAGAGACACTTTTATATCTTTTAAAGTGCAAACATCATGTGTAGTTGTGTTGCGTAGTTTATTGCTTGAAAACGGTATTCGATTTCCAGTCAAAAAGAGATTCGGTCAGGATTTAGATTTTTATAGACAAATAGCTAAATTGTATAACTTAGGATATATAGATGGTACTTTTACAAGGTTCAGAATAAGGGGGACAAATGCAGGGTTTAGAGCAATAATACAGTTAAATGATAAACGAACAACGTGGCATGAAATAAAAGAAGATAGGAATGTTGTAAAGTTATTACCAGCCCCTATTCTATTCGCATATCAAATTGCTAGTATATCTAGTAATATTGTCAATTTTATTAATAAAAGATTTATTAAAAAAGAAAGTGTAATTGAATTTATATCTAAAATCTCTTACTTGTTCCCTTATACATTATTTAAAATTTTCTCGAAAAGGGCTAAATAATACCATTGGGTGATTGAATGAAAAAGACAAAAATTATGAAATTATATTTGTTAATGCATAGATTGCAAACAAAGTCTGTACCAGTCTTACCTCAATTAATATCACGTGTAATTAGGTTCCTATTTTCATGTGATATTCCTCCCACAAGTAAGCTAGCAGGTTCTGTTGAGTTAATGCATGGAGGTCTGGGTATAGTAATTCACAAGAATTCTATAATAGGTGAAAATACCAAAATTTATCAAAATGTAACAATAGCTGGTGAGGATGGGAATTCACCTATTATAGGAAATAATGTGTTAATCGGCGCCGGTGCAGTGATTTTAGGTAATGTGACAGTAGGAAATAATGTTAAAATTGGTGCAAATGCTGTTGTGTTATCTGATATTCCCCAAGGGTGTACAGCAGTAGGAATACCTGCAAAAATAGTAGATCGTAAGTAGATATTTGAACTTAGAAAGAGTGATAGAATGAGGAAAAAAATTCTACTCATAATGCATGATATAAATTACGGTGGAGCAGCTAAAATGTTTTCATTCCTGGCCAACGGTTTAAGTGAATTGAATAATGAGGTTTACGTATTTACATTTGAGGGTGATCAACCAAGTTATGCTCTTAATAAAGAAATAACTTATTATCCTACAAATAATAAAAGTAAAAATAAGGTGTTTAGACGAATCAACCAAATGATTAATGTCAGAAAAACTATTAAAAAAGTAAAGCCGGACGTTGTTATTACTTTTTTACCTAACGCTAATGTATATTCAGTCACGGGATCTTTTTTTACTAAGTCATCTATTATAGTTACTGAACGAAGTGATCCTTATTTTGAACGCGGAATTTTCTTAGATTTCAAAAGGTATTTTTATAGATATGCAGATGGAGCAGTATTTCAAACAGAGGGTGCGAAAGAGTTTTATCCTAATAATTTACAAAAAAAATCAGTTATCATACCTAATCCGGTCACAATTTTAGAAGAAAAGCGAGTTATTCATAATGAGAGGAAAAACGAAATAGCATTTGTGGCTAGATTTTCAATAAAGCAAAAACGACAAGATATTATGGTTAAGGCATTTAGGAAAGTAGTTAATGAAATTCCTGATATCAAATTGATATTCTATGGTGACGGAGAAGATATGAAGTTAGTACAAAAAATGGTTATTGAGAATAATTTGGTAGATAAGGTAGTTTTTGCTGGGAAAATAGATGATGTAAAAAGTAGAGTTAAAAATGCCAAGCTGTATGTATCAACTTCCGATTACGAGGGGATTTCAAACTCGTTAATTGAGGCGATGTCCCTTGGACTGCCGGTAGTTGCTACTGATGCTAGCCCCGGTGGAACTAGAATGCTAATAAAACATAGAATAAATGGTTTATTAGTAGAAAGAGGAGATATAGATGCTTTAGCTAACTCAATAATATATATGTTGAAAAATCCTACAGTTGCTAGTGAGATGGGGGAAAATGCGAGGGAAATTGTCAATCTTTATTCACCAGAAAAAATAATTCATAAGTGGGATGAATTTATTGATGATATATTGATGGGTAAAATCTAAATTGGGAGAAATCATTTATGAGAATAAAAAATCTTAAAACCTTTAACATCTATATGTTTATTCTATTAATTTCTCCTTTATCTTGTTTAATAATATTATATGATTCTAAACCTAATGGTTATAATAATCTATGGGTTTTACCATTAATTTTTTTAGTTTTATCGCTAATTACAGTTAATGTTCTAAAAAATCTCGCGGATAACATTACTTTAAGCGTTATATATTTTGGGTATTTTATTAGATTCGTAATAACTCCATTATTTTTATCATTAGGAAACTATACAACTGTTTTTAATACATTAGTTGATTTGAATATACAATATGCAATTATATTCATGGTTTATGAAATTATTATTGTGTTTCTATGCATAGAATTTTACTTAATTATTAATAAGAATGTGAAGAAGTATAAAAATAAGAGGATTGAGATTAATAGTAAAAATTATAAAAATATTAATTTGATGTTTATAATTCTTACTTTATTCTGTATTAGTATTTACCTGTACATTCCTGAAATAGGTAAATATTATACATCGTTCTTTTCGAATAATACGGATGCTTTAAAATTAGATTATGATTTTGATAATATTGCTTCAAGAGGCTCGATCGATAGGATTTTAAATACTTTGTTTGTGTTTATTTTTAACATATTTCGTTATATAATTCCCGTTTACTTGCTTCAGTTAATTTATCTAAAATTACGACCATCGAGATTCAAGTTTATTTTATCTATAATAATTTGCTTATCGCCTTTTTTAATTGTAAGTGAAAGTAATATTCAGCCCTTTTTTGGATTATTGTTTAATATTTTAATGATGTTGAAACTGTATCCATCAAAATCGAGAAAGATTATAGCAACTATAGGAATTTTAGGAGTTGTAGGCTTAGTTGGCATGGTAATTGAAAAGATACTTTCCTTTGGGAACTGGCAGGGTACTTCAGGCGTAGCTAGTATAGCTTTAACTTTAAATGCCTATTTTCCAGGGGTTGGTAACGTTGCTGCAGCATATAATGTTGATGTTACTAATAAGTTGATAACATTTGTTTCTGACCTGGTAAGGACCATACCATTTAATGGGACCTTATTTCCGGGGGTTTCCACAGAAATTAACACTACATCAATGTATAATACATCAAATTATGTCACTGGCCAAATTATTCCGAATATCAGTTACACCAGTTATTATTTAGGAGTAGTGCTATCTCCAATCATTCCAGTTATTTTATCATTATATGCATTAAAGATGCATAAGAAAGCAAACTTAAATAAGGATTTTTGGATATATTTCTTTTACATTTTTGTGTCAATACGGATTGCATTAATACCAACATTATATAATCCAATCGCATTCTTTAGTATATTATTTTCACAGATATTGCCACTAGGTTTATTTTGTTTATTCATTAATAGGTCTAAATTTGCTAATAGGAATATAGCAAAATAAATATTATTAACTTGATAATAACAGGGAGATAAAATTATATGATTTCAAAGATAAAGCGATTAATGGATAACCCGCAGGATTTCTTAATTCGAATCTCGCATCTTTCAATATTTAATACTTTACCCGATAGTGTTTTTTTAAATATGCTATATAAAATTTATACAGGGAAGTCATTGAATTTAGAAAGTCCAAAAACCTTTAATGAAAAATTACAATGGTTAAAGTTGTATGATAGAAATAGTTTTTATACAAATTTAGTTGACAAATATGAAGTTAGAAAATATATAGCTGAAACAATTGGGGAAGAATATTTAATTTCACTAATAGGTGTATGGGATAAATTTGATGATATAGATTTTGAGAGTTTGCCAGAAAAATTTGTATTAAAATGTACACATGATTCTGGAGGAATGGTAATTTGTACAGATAAAGGCAAATTAGATATTGAATTAGCGAAAAAGAAAATAACTAAAAGTTTAAATAGAAATTACTTTTTTCAATGTAGGGAATGGCCATATAAAAATCTAACGCCAAAGATCATTTGTGAAAAGTATATGGTTGATGAATCGGGTAAGGAATTAAAAGATTATAAAATATTTTGCTTTAATGGAGAGCCAGAAGTAATACAAGTCGATTTTAATAGATTTATTGAACATAAAAGAAATTTTTATGATAAAAAATGGGGATTACTCCCAACGGCGATTAGATATCCAAACGATCCTAAAACATTAATAAGTAAACCTAAAAGATTAAACGATATGCTAAATTTGGCAAGAGTTCTAGCTAAGAACTATCCTTTTGTAAGAATAGATTTTTATTCAATAAATAGTAGATTATATTTTGGTGAAATGACATTCTACCCAGAAGGTGGAGTTGGCAAATTTAAACCAGATAATTATGATGCTATTTTTGGAGAATGGCTCGAGCTACCAACTACAAAAATACGGTAATATATTATTTGCTCATAAAAGGGGAGGTTTTAGTAGTGTATAAAATATGTATAATAGGAATTTACTTTGGTAAACTACCAGAATACTTTCCTTTGTGGTTGAAATCATGCCAATACAATGAAACAATAGATTTTTTAATGATTACGGATCAAGAAATCAAAGAGAAACCTGATAATGTAAAAATTAAAAACATGTCTTTTGATGAATTTAAAAATTTAGTACAAAGTAAATTTGAATTTAAAATAGCTTTAAATGCTCCGTATAAAATTTGTGATTTCAAGCCAGCCTTTGGAGTTATTTGTGAAGAATATTTAAAAGAGTATCAATTTTGGGGACACTGTGACTTTGATATGATTTTTGGTGATTTGAGAGGATTTCTTACTCAAAGCCTACTAAATTCTTATGATAAAATTTTGCCATTAGGTCATTTATCTTTATATAGTAATAATATTGATAATAATAATAGGTTTAAATTACCTGGAAGTAATGTTGGTGATTATAAAACAGTATTTTCAACAGATAGGTCCTTTGCTTTCGATGAAACTAGAGGAGTACTTCAAATCTACAAAAAAAATAAATTAAGTGTGTACGAGAAACGAATATTTGCGGATATTTCATCGATATACAAAAGATTTAGGCTGGCTTTAAACGATATGAACTATAAGTATCAAATATTTTGTTTTGAGAATGGTAAAGTTTACAGGGAGTATATTGAAAATGGGTCTCTCAAAAAAGATGAATTTATTTATATACACATAAAAAAACCAAAAAATTTAAAAATAAATTTAAGCGGAAAAAGTTATTGTAGTTATTTTATTACAAACAGTGGATTTTATGATAAAAAGTTTAATACTGAAATAAATGATATTAAACAATATAACAACTATAGAGGATATCTGTATGAGTTATATGAAAAAGAAAGATCTAAGCTAACCAATAGATTAAATAGAATATTGGTCAAATTAAGGGTGAATTGATTGAATAAAAGGATAAGAATAAATGTAATCACTAATTTATTAGCCATGATAATCTCCCTTTCTATAAATTTTTTAGTGACCCCCATTTTAACAAAGAATTTAGGAATGGGAGCATATAGTTATGTTGGAATCATAACAAACTTCTTATCTTTTTTTACGGTTCTTACTTATACATTAAATTCAATGGTGGGAAGATTTTATACTGTTTCTTACAATGAGGATAAAAACCTTGCTAATAGATATATTAGTAGTGCATTAGGTACCTGCTTTATTATTGCTGTAGCCCTATTACCAATATTAATCATAATTTCTTATAACCTAGAAAATTTTATTAATATTGATAAAGATTTAGTAGCAGATGTGAAATTTGCATTTTTACTTAGTTCAATAACGTTTATGTTAAGTATATTTGCTTCAATTTTCACAACCGGAGCATATTCTAAAAATAGGTTGGAGATTAGTAATACTGTAAATATTATTGCAAGTATTAGTAAAGCAGTCTTAATTGTGTTATTGTTTAAGTTTTTTGATGCTCATATCTGGTACTTAGGGTTAAGCACAATTGTACAAAACATTATTATAATTTTCTTGGGTTATATTACATTTAGAAAACTGATACCAGATGTTAAATTCTCAATTAAATTGTTTGATATTAAATGTGTTGGTATTTTATTATCTGCTGGCTTGTTCAATTCTGTAATACTTTTAGGAAGAAATCTAATGACCCAAATAGATTTATTAGTAGGAAATAGATATATTGATAGTGATTTAATGGGGAAATATGCAGTTATATTGTTATTTGTTAATACACTTAGGAGTCTAGCAACTGCATTATCTTCTGCCTTTAGTCCAACTACAATAAATCATTATGCTAGAGGAGACTTGAGGGGTGTTGTTAAGAATTCTAATAGTGCAGTTAATTTTAGTGGCACAATTCTCGGATGGCCAATCTCAATAATTTCGAGTATAGGGATATACTTTTTATCGATTTGGTTAAATGAAGATTTCAGTGAGTTTAAATATATTATTATACTAATGATGATTCCGTTAAATATTAATCTGTCCATGTCTCAATTAAATGTTGTTAATCAGGCGACAAATAACCTTAAAGTCCCTGCATTATTTGCTATAATCAGCGGGATCATTAACTTAGTATTAGCAATTATTTTAACGATTAAGTTAGGTTTATGGGGAATAGTTATTGCTTCGACTCTCGCTTTCTCCTTAAATAATTTAATACTTTTACCAATTTATACTGCAAAGATTACAGGACAAAAACTTAACACGTATTATCTAGGTCTAGTAAAACCACTAATTAGTAATGTTATAACTTGCGCTATAGGTCTTATAATAGTGAATTATTATAGCATTAATAATATTGTGTCACTATTAATACAGTGTGTTATTTTAACAATTATATATTTCACAATAGTATTTATTTTTTTAAATAAAGAACAGAAGGTTGTTATCCGGTCGAAAATTACTCTAATTAGAGAAAAACTTCATATTTAATAATTTACTACCAAAAAAAGATGCTGAAAATGATATTTGGTTAAAAAACCTATTAAATTCCCAAATACTTATATTTTTTTATTAAAACCTTAATTTGTAAGCTTTTAAATGTTTATGAATTAAAAGTAAAGGATGAGTGAATATGTATAAAATAGCAGTAGCAGGGACTGGATACGTGGGTTTAGTAGCAGGTGTTTGTTTTGCAGAAGTGGGTCATCTAGTAACCTGTGTTGATATAGATGAAAAAAAAGTAGAATTAATGAAATCAGGTGTGTCCCCAATTTATGAAACTGGCTTAGAAGAGCTGATGCAAAGTAACTATTCTGCAGGAAGAATACATTATACGACTGATTACAAATCAGCTTACAAGGATGCGGATGCAATCTTTATTGGTGTCGGTACTCCAGAGCAACCAGATGGTTCCGCAAATCTTTCATATATAGCTACTGTTGCCAGACAAATTGCTGAATCAGTAGAAAAGGATTGTCTTGTTGTAGTAAAGTCTACTGTCCCTGTTGGAACAAATGATAAAGTAGAGCAGTTTATTCAAGACTTTTTAGTTAATGATGTAAAAGTAGAAGTAGCATCAAATCCTGAATTTCTAGCGCAAGGATCTGCTGTTAATGACACTCTTCATGCGGAGAGAATCATTATTGGAACAGAGAGTAAATGGGCTGAAGAATTACTAATGAACATCTATGAACCATTCCATTTACCGATTGTTTCAGTAAACAGAAGATCTGCTGAGATGATTAAGTATGCATCAAATGATTTCCTTGCTCTTAAAATCTCATATATGAACGATATTGCGAATCTTTGTGAATTGGTCGGGGCGGATATTCAGGATGTTGCCAAAGGAATGAGTTTTGATGAACGGATCGGCAGTAAGTTTTTAAATGCGGGTATCGGGTTTGGTGGCTCTTGTTTCCCTAAGGATACTAAGGCGCTTGAGTATATTGCCAACCAGAACGGTTATGAACTTAAGACTGTTAAAGCAGCAATTGATGTTAATACAGAACAGAAAACAATGCTGTATAAGAAAGCTAGTAAGAGGCTGATTACGTTTAACGGTCTCAAGGTAGCTGTGCTTGGCTTAACTTTTAAACCAGGTACAGATGATTTGAGAGAAGCTGCATCTCTTGAGAATATTCCTTTATTACTGGAACAGGGTGCAGATATTTATGCTTATGACCCTGTAGGTGCTAAGAATTTTGCTAAAGTTCATCCGGAAGATAAGAATGGAAAGGGTAGCATTACGTATGTTTCTAATATTGAGCATGCATTAGATAATGCTAATGTTTGCTTTATTTTTACTGAATGGGGAGAAGTGAAGGCTATTACTCCTGGTACGTATAAGCAATTAATGAGAACACCGTTGGTCTACGACGGAAGAAACATCTATGCTGTGAAGGACATGCAAGCTGCAGGCGTTGAATATCACTCGATTGGCAGACAAGCTGTAACTAGAGACGTTATTAAGGAGCAGAATCATTTTGAACTATAAAACGCTCGATCCTAATAAAACGTATCTAATCACTGGGGCAGCTGGCTTTGTTGGCTACTATTTATCCAAAAAGTTGTTGGAGCAGGGCTGCAAGGTGATTGGGATTGATAATATCAATGATTACTATGATGTGAATCTTAAACACACGCGGTTGAAGGGGTTAGAGCCTTTTGAGAATTTCACTTTTATAAAAGGTGATATTTCTGATAAGGATTTAGTTATGAAAATGTTTGAAGAGTACAAGCCGAATATCGTAGTTAACCTTGCTGCACAAGCAGGAGTAAGGTACTCGATTGAAAATCCAGACGTGTATATTCAAAGCAATATTATTGGCTTTTATAATATCCTTGAAGCTTGCAGATACAACCCAGTCGACCATCTTGTCTATGCATCGTCCAGTTCTGTTTACGGTGCCAACAAAAAGGTCCCGTTTGAAGAAACAGACTTTGTTGATAACCCAGTATCGCTATATGCATCAACAAAGAAATCAAATGAACTAATGGCACACACGTATAGCCATCTCTATAAGATTCCATCTACAGGTCTGCGATTCTTTACCGTATACGGCCCAATGGGTAGACCTGACATGGCCTACTTCGGCTTTGCAGATAAATATTTTGCAAGTGAACCAATCAAAATCTTCAACAACGGTGACTTTGAAAACGACCTATACCGCGACTTCACCTACATTGACGACATCGTTGAGGGGATTGAACGATTACTAAGTAATCCTCCAGAAGACGAAGTTCAGCATAAAGTCTTCAACATCGGGAACAACAATCCTGAAAAATTAATGGTGTTTATTGAAACACTTGAGAAAGCACTTAGCAATTCATTAGGCAAGGAAGTTCAGTTTGAGAAGATATATGAACCGATTAAACCAGGGGATGTACCAGCTACGTATGCTTCAACAGAACAATTGCAGCAAGCTGTGGGCTTTAAACCGGAGACTTCTATTGAAGAAGGATTGCAGCGGTTTGCGGATTGGTATGTGGGGTATTATGGGGTGAAGTAACTCTCAAAAATATAAAAAGTAAGAAGAGGCTGGAACAAATAGTTTCGTTTGAAGAAAAAAGTGGAATCGCTTGTTGATTTCACTTTTTTCTATTTGTTTTGGAAATCGGTAGGCGAAGATCTTACTCCCTTACCGTATATTTCCGAAGGTTTATGACCATTAATACCAAGCTGAGTATTACGGATAGATTGAGACAGCAGTGAGGGATTTGGCGGCAATGAATTCGGATGTTTGATCCTGATCCTGCAATTGTTGTCTCTCAACATCGACAAAAGTTAAATCAATGGTGGGAGAAAATAGTACTGCTCTAAACAAATTGTGGTACAATTTCCACAATGAATTTGCTTGAAAATACAGATGAATGCTCTTTCATTTGCATTTATCAAATTGTTTGTACATCCATTTCACTTTTGATTTTAGAGTATGAAAAACTGCCCATTCCACACTCCATGTCAATATGCCTTTTAATTTCCATTATATCTTCAACCGATTCAAAGTCTTTATCATATATTGAAACTACTAATCTTCTTGCTAAACGGCGTTCGTAAATACGTGTGTAATTTGCAAAGGCAGAAATTAGGTACTTTGCCACTTCTTCATGTGTTAATGGCCCACCTGATGACTTTGTACCAATTAGGGGAATAACTAATGTATGTTCCGTATAATGATTTGACATTTCCTTAAATAATTTTTCAAAGGAGAAAATTAAATCCTTTCTTGTAGATGCAAAATTACCTGGTTGATTAGAATCATTTGGTTCGCACATAGCTAATAATCCCACTCCGTAATGATTACCGCTATTTGGCTTTAATGTACACAGTGTTCCATACGGGTAGACAGGTAAATTATTATGATCATGCCTTGTTATTAATTGTTTTGTTTGATCATGTATAGTGCTGTTCACTTGCTGACTTTCATCTTGTGATAACTTCATCAGTGCAAAAACGATTGTTAATACCAATTATTACAGCAACTTTTTCTACATCTTTGAATCTATCAACGACATCCCAAAATGAGCCAACTTCATAGCCAATTGATACTTTTTTTCCTGTTAACGCTTTTGAATAGCTCCTTTTAAAACGATTATGATCTCGAAGTATGTTTATACTTGTGATGAAATAATATATTAGTAAAACAATAGCGAAAAGTATAAGAAAACTACCGATAATTGAGACTGTATGTTTATTATCGATATTTTTACTTAATGTAAATACAAAACCAAGAACACTCCATTGACCTAACATCTGAAATACTCGTTTTCCAATCCTTAGAACAATACTATCTTTATTTTTCACATTTAATTACTCCTTTTAAATTTCGGTATTCAACCAACTTTGTGTTGATTGATCAATCTCAATGATCTGCTTATCATTTATACTTGGATATTTAAAAAATAAAATTTTAGTATCTTCTTTTGATTTTTGTGCATAGGGTGTCTCTTTATTTACAATATAGAAATCACCTTCATGTAATTCTATAATTTCTTCTGTTAACATATCCTTAATTTCTGAATACCCTTGTAAAATCATTTGATATTCTGTTACCTCTATATGAATATGAGGTTTATCAGCTGTAAATTTCTTATAATGAGAAATACCAACTTCTATATTATTATCGTGGATGTGCTGCAACATCTGCGGAATTTTCAAATTCCCAACCAAATATTGTCGCTCATTATACTGTAAAACATTGTCTAACGTTTCTTTACTTATCTTTTTGATACTCATATAGCCCTCCGCAATTTGAAAACAAAATTATTATGACGTGATTCTATAAGATTATTATTAAAAATATACCAGCTCCTAATTAATTTTTTAAATAACAAAAAACTAATTCTCATGCATCATTAGCCCGGTTGCTTAGTACTTAATAACTATTATAATAAATTATTGAAAATAATGGCAGTATACTTTTATAGATTTACAAAAATCTGTGATTTTTTAATAATTTTTTCTGCTGGTATGGCATCATAAATATTTAGCGTTTGGCATTTAATTTGTGAAGGCATTGAGGGCTTGCAAAAATTTAAAAAACCACTTGCCAACATTCCAAAGTACACATACCTTCCTGTTGGGACAATCAAGTGCAGGAGGTAATAAGGAGATGTTGGCGGTGGCCGGAATTAATTATATTAGACATGAGGCTATCAAAAAAGGTAGCAGTTATTCAAATATAGCGAAAGAATTAGAAGGAACGCATGAACTGTTAAATCGTATGTAGATATGGAGGATTCAGTGTACAGAATTAACGGCGTAATAGAAAAAACAGCACTAGATGAACACATCTAATATAGCCATGTCTTGGTAGGTAT
Organism: Bacillus mesophilum; assembly: GCF_008923265.1. NCBI lineage: Bacteria > Bacillati > Bacillota > Bacilli > Caryophanales > Bacillaceae > Bacillus > Bacillus mesophilum. The sequence continues at coordinate 272,145 of NZ_WBOT01000003.1, forward strand.
GTAATTACCCCTGCTATTTTGATATCTTAGAAAGACTGAGCCAGGAAAAGTTGAAGAGATTCAACTTACAGACGCATTAAAAGTATTAGCCTAAAGAGAAGAAATGTATGCTAATATATTCGAAGGAAAAAGATATGATGTTGGGGACAAGCAAGTGTTCTTACAAGCTACATTAGAGTTTGCTCTTCGAAGAGATGATTTGCGTGATGATTTCCTTAACTATCTGGTAAAGACTATTGAAAAAAACGAATGAAGATACAGTAGAGGCACCTGTTGGTGTTTAATTAATAGTTAGAGACAGCAATAAACCTCACTGAATAATATTAGCTTGAAGTGACCTCTAAAAGTTAGAGAACGGTTTCTTCATTAGGCAGCAAGCTGGGCATGAAATCGGTATTGTACCGGACTCATGCCCTTTGATTTCAAATTAATCGCTTGTTGTTATAGTAATTGATATACTTCTTTAGTTCTATTTTATTATGTTTGTTTGAAACTTTTAAATTCCTTTTGGTAGAGGAATACTGTTTCATAATGCCGAAAGAAATTCTCCTATATATTTGAAGAAAAGTAAGCTGCAAGCCCTAAAATAATCATCCCTGCTTGTGTTCCTATTATACTAAAAAGCAGGATCTTGTTCTTATCTAGTCTCTTCTCCACATTGTTGCTAAGTATATGAATTCTACTTTCAGATTGCTCATTCATATCTGTTATCTTTTGCCTAAGTTGTTCAATCTCTTCTCTTGTTGCAAGTTCTTTTTGTTGTAATTGTTCTAATTCCTTTAATGTTAACTCTTCTATTTGTTTAATTTGATGTATTAGATCTTCTCTTATTGTTTGTAGTAGGGACTTTATTTCTGTCTGATTACTAGTAACAATGCCTGAGAGTGTTTCTTTTGAAGCATTTACTTGTTCTACTAGGTTATTTGCATGCTTTTCAATTGTTGCTATTTCCTTATCCAGTCGTTTACTCAACTGATCTTTCCATTGGTCAAAGGCTTGAATCGAGGATTCTCTTTCTTCTTGTTCCTGCTTCATTTGTTCTTTAACCAGGAGGGTTTGTTGATCGAATCTAGTATTTGTAAATTTGTTTAGCTGTTGTATCCAATTAGAGATATTTGTTAGGGTATCATTATGCTTTTGAGTAATATGTTTCTCGAGATCTTCCTGTATGACTCTCAGAAACCCATTTGACGCATCAGTTGATTTTTTCAATTTGTCTTCTAGGTTATGTTGATTGTCCCGAAAGTCTAGGAGAATTTCATTTATCTTTCCTTTTAATTCCTCATAAAATAAATCATCGTAAAGACTTTGCAGTTCCTGTATAGCTTCGGTATATTCAAGATCTACTTTTTCCTTATCTAGAACACTCATTTTGATCCTAATTCCTTTCCTTTTAAGTAGGTAAGCACTAGTTCACTGTCTTTATGTAATAAGAATAGTAAATGCTGTGCTTTCCATTTTGATTTCGTAGACCCTTGCTTCAACATGGTTTTAAGAGATTGATAGTGTGATACGGCATTTTTTTTGAAAAAGTACTCTAATGTCTGACAATATTCAAGCTCCTGTTGCCATTCTCTATCCGTTTGGTTGAGATGTTGTTTTACTTCCTCTTTCCAGTCTACTAGCTTCTGAAGTTTGTCTTCTTCGGCTGAAAGCTCCTGTAGCTGTTTTGTTTCTTGAAGTTTGATCTTTCTTTCTTCTTTTTTTACTTCCTTTTCGAAGGTAGAAATCACATCTTCCACTAGTGATATTACCTGTTGTATCAATTCTGTAATCCACCATCTAGCTGTCTCTTTTACATAATGGAGGTCATCGTCATACTTACCTTGGAAAACATAAAAATCCCATACTTTATCAATAAAATAGATGGATTCATTAACAACGGGAGGTTTAATCTCATCTTTATATTGAGTCCCATACACTATCTTTTTTATTGAATTAATGGTCTGTTCGACTTTTAATTCCCAATCAAATCTGAAAGAGGAAGCAACCGAATTCACTTCTGATGCTCGCTTTGCTTTTTTAATTTCCGGGTTTTCAAACTTATCTTCGAGATCACTTTCCCAATCAAATGCATTTATTTTATCTAAAACCTCTTTAACTTGTTCAATGATTTCACTTTGGTCATCAGCCAAGGCTATTTTTTCATTTAATTTACGAGAGTGTGTGTTAAGTAACCTTCGGATGAATTTCTGCTGTTTCGAGATTTCCTCTTCAATTTCCGTTAACTTACTATTAATTTGTTCTAGTTCCACATGCTTGTGCTTTTCGGCTTTGCTATAAATTGAAGCTAAGTGTTTAAAGTGAAGAGCTTCTGGCTTTTGTGAACATAGGTCATCTCGGAGCTCTTGAAGAATCTCCTCCATCATAGGATAAACACGTTTATATAACCCCTCGTTTGAAGACTTCATTGACTCGAGTGTTCTTCCGATATCAATGGGATATAGAATAGAGGAAAGCTCTTGAGCGTCCAGCGTCCAATTTAAGCTTCTTGAAAGTTCAGTAGCATAATAATGACGTACTGGCTCTACTCCTATTTCTCCGTTTAAATCTAAAAGGAGAGATTCTAAGGAAAGGGCATGAGTTGGAATAATCCGAAACCGATCCAACTCAATCATCCAATCCTTTACGTTCTTATCTTCAATTTGAGCATAGCTATTAATGAGTGTGGCATCATCAACTAGTAGCGTTATTTCACAAAGGGGGAGCCAACGCTTTACACACTCTTGAACTTGTTTTTGTTCCGCCTTTTCAGCAGATTGAATCCCAGGAAGATCAATGAAATTCAGGTTTACAGGTGGTAGAGTTTCCTCGAAGAATGAAGATGCAATTTCTATGATCATTTGATCAGTAGAAACTTCTCCCCATTCTTCAACCTGAGCTCTTACATCATAGAGGGCTTGTTCTAATTCTTCACCGGTTAAGTTCTTCTTCCATCCACTTTCCTTTGTGAAAAGATGGAAAAAATTGTCCTTTGATCTTTTATATTCCGTAGCGGTAACAGTAGCGGAATGTCCTTGCTCTCTCTTTCCGCGGAGCCAACCTGAAATGGTCTCAATGGAATCTTGACGGACTCCTAGTAATCGTAAAATAAGGGTTGTCTTACCAACTTGTGTTGGCCCATAAACTCCAATTGTTATTTCAGTTAGTTCCTCTTTTAATAGAAGCTCATCAATATCTAACTTTTGGAGATTTTGCTTAAACTCAAATTCAGCTTTTTTAGCCCAACTCCAACGATTTACATAAGCACTATCCCAAATATAATTCATTTCGGTACGTCATCCCCTGCATCGTTCCTGATAGTTCTTTGATACGAGATAGTTTATATTTTGCTGTATCAAGTTTTCCATATGAAGCTCCTCCGTGGTCTCGATACTTATGAACCGATTGAAGTCTTGCTTCCATTTTTCCAAGTACTTTATTCATAGTGGCAAGTATAGACTCCTTTTGTTGAAGAGCGGTCATATTAAAAGCCATGCTAGCATAAGTACTTTGGTTCAGGCGCTGCTGTTCAATTTTTTGTAAGCCAGAATGAACGGCTAAGCCACCGGCAATTCCTCCGATTAATAAACCAGCTACTGGAGTTGCTGCCGAGGCGGAAACACCAAACTTTGTTAAAAGGCCCGTTAAAGCACCAAACGTATCAAAGGTTCCATCTAGTGCATCAATTCCCATAAAAAGAGCGGTACCTTTTACTAATGATGAGGCTTCAAATTGAAGCTTTTGAATATGGTTTGTCAATGATTGAACATTCTTGTCTCTTGACTGAAGATCAATCTCTGATAATGGTTGCAGAACTGGCGTTGCTGCTAGTAAGCTTTGTGTAAAACCAACCGCTAGAAAGGGGAGAAGTTTTAAATCCTCATCCTCTAATACTACTGGTGTATCGGAAGACGCTGGTTGCAAATAATGTGTTACTCTCTCTAAAGCTGCGGGTCCATCGATTAATCCCGGCTGAAAGGCCACCGAGGAATTGGTTGATGAAGAGACCGAAATAGCAAAGGGGTTATCCTCTACGGGTTCTTCTGTTTGTTCAATCAATTCAGGCTTATTAAACCCTAATTCATTTGCTTTTTCATCAAAGATACGATTCAATACACTCATAATGACTTCTTCGGATGCTTGATTGTCCTCACCATTCCATATACTCATGGTCTTTTCGCGGAAAACCACTTTCTCCTTAAGAGTTACCTGATCACCTTTAAAGAATTGTTTAAAGGAGTTTGCTATTCCTGTATTTCCAGCTACTAGATACTTATCCATTTTGTCAGAGCAATCTTTTGCGTGTTGCTGTAGCTCACTTTGTAATGACTTCTCAAATTCATCCATGAATTCCTTTTTGTACTTTCTAAAGGAGTTTAATACTTCTGAATTCTGAAGGATATTTGTCTCGCTCTCTTCACCTTCCAACCTTCTCATGCGAATTCTTTCGTTGACTGCATCTGCTAGTTGGATTGACTTTGTACTAAGTTCTCTCATCAATTCCATTTGTTTTTTATATGTGTAAGTAGTTAACTTTCCATAACGATTGATGGAGGAAACGATATGATCTTCCCAGTTGGATAGATCTTCACTTTTTCCTGTGAAGGTGATTCGAGTTCGTTCTTCTTCCGATATATCAAAATGTTCACTGAGTAATTGAGCATAGTACTCTCGTTTTTCCGTATCTAGTTCATCACTAAAGGAAATTGCAAATAATGGTGCATGATTTTTATAGCGGTTAATCATGTCCTGAATTTTTACCCGTTGATCCTCTCGAGCGAGCATTCGGTAGTTCATGACAAAAATAACAGACGTTGAAAGGGAGAGCATAAAATCTAAGTCCCGCTGCGAACGCTCCCTTTTATCTCTTTCAAAACCAGGAAGTAGTGCTAATGAGATTCCCGTACCAAAATGAGTGACTGGGACCTCAATCTCAAGCCATAAATCATTAACATCAGGTCTTCTAGCAATCTCTAAAAATTGATCATGCTGAATGATTTCATCCGTAATCTCAAACTTGCACTGTTCCTCCCCTTGAACTATATGGGACCTTCTTACTTTAAAGATAAACTCGCCAGGATCTACCGCTTCTGATTCAGTTAATAAGATAGGCAAAACCTCGCTTCGTCCTGCATCAATTGGCAAAGTATCATCATGAAGATTGTAAAGTCGCTTCACAAAAGTTGTCTTACCTGCACCTTGAAGACCAGTAACAGAAAAGATTGTTTTGTCCTGTATCTGTCGTGCCATATTCAAACGTCCACTAAGCAACTGGGCTTGCTTAAACTCATCGGAGTCTAGAGGAAGTAATTGAAGTTCAGCAATCAATGCCATTAACTCCTGAACATCATCTGCAAGTAGACTTAATAGTTTTCCGGGGTCACGATTTAATACCTTCATTTCGTTCAACACTATCACCCTTAACAAATAATTTTATGTGAATTAATTACTAGGTAATATGTACCTATATATAAGCATTAGTCTACTATATAAATATAATGATTTTTATCATATTATGTCGAATTAGCAAAAAATATGTAGATGGGGGACACCTGTCTCAGACTGGGACAAAGTGCTTGCCCCTGTGTGGAAAATTAAGAATGACGGGGACAGATTCATTGACCGACCCATTTGGGTTAAGGGACCTGTCCCTCTGTTTTAGTGTAAAAAAGTTATATCCATAAAAAACCAAGCATATCCATTAAATAAAATCATATGGGGAGCTTGGTTATATTGCGTTATAAAACACACATCGTCAGCTCGTTAACAGCAGGTGCTGGTTTGGCAATTATGTTAAATTATCCTTTTCATATTGGATATGTAATTGGGCTCTGTTTTGGTAGCTTGCTTCCGGATATCGATGAACCGCGTTCATTCATCGGTCGTAGATCCTTTGGTCTTTCTAAATATGTTAAACAAAAATATGGAATCTTCCCTTCACATACAAAACAGGTAGTATTACTGAGGATATATTACTCTACATTTTTACTTTTCTATTTTTCTATTTCGTTTTTGTATACGGAAAGCTCTATCACTTTTTGATTCAATCAACAGTAGAGTTAGTCTCTTCAATTATTCATATATTAATGGATTACTTAAAGACAATATCTAATTGAGGAAGTGGTGTAGTGTATAAAAAGCCATTGGTCATTCATCCTGACAGCAGGAATATTTATTTGTTAGAAGGTTTAGATAAAAAGGGTGAAGTTGGTCAGGAATTAATTGAATTTGCAGATTTAATTCAAGCACCCGAGCAGGTTCATACATATGCTTTAACCCCATACGTGTTATGGACTGCAAAGGCAAAAGGGATAGAAGTAGACTATATTATTCGCTTCCTAGAGGAACAAGCACAAAATTTAGTACCAGAGACTTTAAAAGAAACTATTAAAAAGAATATGAATCATTTTGGAGCATTACAATTTTCAATGGATGATGATCGTTTACAATTAAGGGCAAGAACGGAAGAGTTAATAAGCGAAATTAAAGCCATTGAGGGAATTCATAATAAACTCATAGGTCATCCGGATCCGAAGACATTATTGTTTAAAGCTCGTTACCGAAAAGAGGTTAAGAAAATACTCTTTGAACAAGAATTTTTTGCAAAAGATATCGTTTATGAAGTTGGAGAGGAACTAGATATTACGAGCATTAACCTGCGACTATTTGATTACCAGCATGCTGCAGTGGAGTCGTATTTAACTTTTAACCACCAAGCAGGTGGTGGAGGAACAATAATTATGCCACCGAATTCAGGGAAGATCCAAGTCGGAATTAAAATCATTGAGGAATTAAAAACATCAACACTAATAATTGTTGAAGATAAATATAGGGCAGAGAACTGGAAATGTGAACTTATTGAAAAGACAGACCTGTCTGAGAGCAACATTACAATCTTTAGTAAGGAAGACACAAGTTTAAAGTCAATTACAATTGGAACATATGAAATTCTTTCTGATCAAGTAGAGGATTTGAAGGGCTTTGGTTTTGTAATATATGATGATGCTCATAAACTTCCAACACCAACGCATGAAAAAACAGTAGATATTCAAGCAACAAACAAATTAGCTTTAGCCTCTACTCTTGCGAGATCTGATGGCAAAGGCCATCTTGTATTAGCATTAATTGGGCCAAGGTGGTATGAGATAATGCACCGGACCCTAGTAAACCAAGGATACCAAGTTCCAGTGAGGTGTGTAGAAGTTAAAATCCCTTTACCACCAGATGAGTGGCGTGAATATATTGCTAGAGATCATAATAAGAAATTAAATCCAGACACTTTAAATTCTAACAAATATAAGGCATTATCCATTTTATTAAAAAAAGAGAAAGCAAAAAGACTATTGGTAGTTTCTTATTTCAATGAGGTTACAACAGTGTGTGGTGAACATATTGAAATAGATACATTGACAAGTCAGTTAGCTGAAGAAAAGCAACAACACCTTATAAGTTCATTTAACAGTAGAGAGATTGATAAATTAATAACATCCTCAAAACTTATTGAGAATATGCCACTTTCCATGGTTGAAGTAATGATTGCCTTATCCCATCAACAAGGCTCAGTAAGGGAAGAATATCTCCGGCTAGGGAAATTACTGCCGGCAGAAGAGTGGAAAGAAGATGCTATATTGTACTCGCTCGTTTCATTAAATACGGATGAGGAAAGACATTATTCCAAAAGAAGACGAAGACTTATCAATTATGGATTTCATTATCGAATTCTTACATTTGAGGAGTTAGTGGATAGGGGTGAGTTTTTTGAATCATAAAGAAGCCCTATTGCAATTAGGTGAAGTACATTTAGATGATATCCTGAAAAAATTAAAAATCGAACCTTTTAAAGATGCTACGAAATCATGGATTGCGAAGGATATCGCAGCATTTTATCAAGATTCAAAAAAGTTTCTTCGTGTTATACAAAGCTTTGGTGAAAAGACAATAAATGACTTACTTCTTTTTGCACATATTCAAAAGCCAATTAATGATGAACAAGCACAGTTATTTAATGATTACGGAATACTTGTTGAGGGTGAGTTACCAGATGATTTGAAAGATTGTTTAATCCAGTGGTCAAGATCGATGTTTGTTAAAACATTTTCATCAATTAGTGAAGGTACTAACCATAGCTTCTTTTTAAAATGTGTTTTATTACTTAATTACTTTGAAAGAGAGCAGAATGTGAAATTAACGCAGAGAAAAAATGACCGTAATGTTCGTCTTTTGACAGAAGAGTTAATCATGGACAAGGAAACAGTTTGGAAAGTAATTAATACGTTAGTTAATTATGGATTGATCCAGAAAACTAAAAATCTTTATGAACTTAATGTATCAGCTAGTGCTAAATGGAAAAAGCAAACGGTAGACAAGGTTTTAGAAGCGTTTTATGGGAAGCAAGTTGGGAGGAGGGGGATTTTATTTTTACAAAAAATCTCCAAATACCAGGAAAATCCAGATGAATGGGTTGATATGACTGTTATTTCAGACACGGCTATGGAATTTGACCAAACAAGGCAATTAGGTTTAATACGGGTTCTTAGGGAGTCAGGAAAAACATATGCTCAATTGATGCCGGAGGGCTGGTATCTTACTAAAAAGCAAGTTCATCCGTTATGGAATCAAGAAGCAATTTTAGTATCTGCTTCGTTTGAAATTTTTGTACCTTATCATTATGATCCATTTATTCTATTTGAACTTTCGCCAGTATGTAGAATGAAAGATTCTCATTACTTTTTAGTGTTTGATATTGAACTGGATCAGATAATGAAAAATAAAAAGGTTTTACAAGAATTTTATTACACTATAACCGGATGTGCTTCAATCATTCCGGATGTAGTTGAATATGAACTTAAAACTGCAATTGATAAATTATGAGAAGATATATAAATAGTTAACATAGTAACCCACAAAGTTGATGTATAAGATTCTATACATCAACTTTGTGGGTTACTTAAATTTGGCGACCAGGACGCTGATTAATGCTTTTTATCTTTTCAAAGAAAACGTAATCCTTCTTGCATAGTGTGTGATTTCAAAGACTCCCGTTTATTTATAATATATGAACAAAATTTGCGAGGAGGATTTGCAATGAATAAACCAAAAAAGGATTTGTTTTTAATTGATTCAGAGGATTTGATTTGTGGGGTAGATTTCGATGTGGTCACAGATACACCATATGATGAGGATTCAGTAGAACATTCTTTTGAGTTTGAAAATCATGAAATGGATAGTGAATTGGCCGTCATTTTAGGACTTGGTGTGGTGAAAAACCTGCATACAGAGTATGACTATTATATCTATAATGCCAGTAATGATCAGGCTGACAATTTCGGCTTTATGAATGAATTCACCAGGATTTCTGTGTACTACCAAATTACTCATCCTCACTATGATGACAAGAAATTAGAAGAATTTATTATTGGGACAGAAAGAGGAAGGATGTTCTTGAAAAAGCTGCAGACGGTAGATTCTGATATGCCGTTTTTAAGGCTGAAAGAGATTTTTGATAGGAAGAGGGGAAACGTGGTTTTCTTTAATAGGAATCTGTAAGAGGTGTGAGGTCACTTTTATGGTGGCCTCTTCAATTTCACAATATTTCCACCAAACAGCAAAACCCTATTATACCAACGTTTTTCCACCAGCACCCAATAGTTGCACCAGCTCGCAACGACAACGATCTTTACTTTTTATAGAATTTTCACCAATATGGAATCATAGATGTTAAAAGGGTGGTTAATGAAATGGTGTTTGGTGAAAAATTAAAAATGGAGAGAAAGAATAAAGGCTGGTCTCAGGAGGAGTTAGCGGAGAAGCTGTTTGTGAGTCGGCAATCAGTTTCCAAATGGGAGAATGGCCAGAATTATCCGAGCATTGAAATCATCATTCGTTTGAGTGATCTCTTTGAAATAAGTATTGATGAGTTATTGCGGAGCGATGAGGAATTAACAGAAAAGGTCATTAAAGATAGTAAACAGCTAGCTCATCCGAAGCTGAAATTTTTGTTTGATGTTGTATTCTTAATTGGGTTTGCTTTTTTAATTCTAAAGATAGGGATCATACTATTAAACAAATTTACTGCTTTAGAACTCATCTTCCTGGATGGTTCATTTTTCTGGAATTTTGGACCGCTCTTACTGATGGTTGGAGGAGGGATTGGGTCAGGAGTGGTGAAAGATAAATATAAAGAGGATTAATATGATTGGGTTTTGGGGACAGGTTCCTTAACCCATGTAAAGCTCACTTGGGTTTAATAAAACAACCCACTAAGCTAGCGTATGGAACATTTACAGCTGCTTGGTGGATTGTTTTCATTTTTTCAGAATAGATTTGGAGTCAACACCCCATCTAATAACACTCCAGCACCAGCCAGCAATCATCAAACCTGCAGTTTTTCAAATCTTCTTTTTTGATATAATAATAGATTCGACCAGAATCTCCAAACATGAGTTCATAGTCATTTTCTATAACGGTATCGAGCTGAAATAAGAGCTGCCATTGCTCGCCCTTTTGCTGCAAGATCTTATATTCTTCTGAGCTCATGTCAGGATAACCCATTCCGAGTTCGGTCCCATTTGTTACTAGCTCACACTGAAGCAGCATGCCATTCTGAATAATATCCGCATAACCTAGTAATTTGCTCATAACCTCTTCTTGTTCATACCCTAGATCTGCTTTGACTTCCAAGAATTCTTCCAAATTGCGATAATCATGCCTTTCCATAAATTCCCCATAATCGGGAACATTGTATTTTTGACTAAAGTGAAGGGGGATTTCTGGTATCTTACATTCGTTCTCCATATCATCGGGGAAGGGTGTCCTCGATAATTCTGAAAGGTCGCCGTCGAAATAAAAAACTTTTGCACTTCCTCGGTGCTGCGGATCATAACCCCATGTCATCGTCAATAGTTCATAAAAGAAGTAAAGGATGCCTTTCTTCGGAAGCAGACCTTCTTCATCATACATTCTGACTTCCCCACAATTAATTTGTGCCAGAAAACTCAATGGACGGTTTTTGATTTCACCGGTGTATGCTTCTCCCTCATAATAAAACCAGTTGAAGTCTTTCGGAAGATCAGGGTTTCCACCGATTTTTGAAGCTCCGAGCGGCAATTCTTCTTTGTGGTCTGTTTGCAGCTCAAGCTTTATTGCCTTTTTCTTCATCTCATCCAGCACTGTGGCTAAATTCATTTTTACTCCTCCTTAGTTGATTCGTTTTCTGCTGAGTTGTTATGTACTTTTATTATACAGAGAAAAAGTGGATTGGGGTGGGTTTAGGGGACAGGTTCCTTAACCCATTGATAACTTTTCAATGTAACGCCTCAACAAATAAAAACCGCAGATCCTGAATTCAATCAGAATCTGCGGTACTTAATGTCCGCCTATAACGTCAATAAAACACCAGACTTATCATCATGCTGCTTCAACCGAGGATAATAAATACATGCCGGGTCTTCTGTTTCCGTTTCGATAATCTCTTGTTCCAGTGTTTCAAGACCATTGGCAAAGGCTTTATCAGCCGACTGAATCCAAGTGTTTTTGCTAGGATAGTTTCGATGATCATGAACTTTTAACCCATCGGAAAGTAATAGAATCTTTTTAATGGCGATTAAAGGAATTTTCCCGGATTCTAAGAACTCAATGGCGTTTTCATCTCCATCAATGATGCCATAGCCTTCATATGTATTGAGTTTATTGCGGTTGGAACGAAGGAGTTCTTCTTCTTCCTGTCTGAATTCAGTTTGTTTCTGTTTTATTTTTTCAGGAGAAAGGGTTTCAATTGGTTCTGTTTGTTCAAGTTTTCTCCATTTGGCTTCAATTTTGCTGATGGCAGCAAGGTCTAAGCGGTCGAGATGGTCGTACGTGACTTGACGGATAGAAGCATCTGAGAACTGCAAGAACAACATACAGTCACCCGCCGACACATATTCAAGGAAGGCTGGATTTCCCTTTGGATCTCTATGAATTTGAATAGCGCTGATTCCGCAAGAGCTTCTTTTGTATTTAGGGATTTCTTCAAAAGAGATGTCTTTGTATTGCTGTTCAACAGCCTGATGAAGCTTGGTATTTCCGTCTTTTACCCTTTCCAGCAGGGAGAGGTCAGACTCTTGTTCCAGGCTTTCTTTTATAATATTTGCAGCAATCGCTCCTGAAAGTCCACCGAGACCTGTTGCTCCATCTATAACGGCGAAAATATCCTCGCCCTTGTTAACGACTATGGCATCTTCATTTACTTCGCCAATTCCTTTTGTATACACTGTGCTAATCTTCATGTTCCCGTCACCTGCCTATTTTATGAAATAGTATGCTAGAAATGAACCAATAATTGTGACCACGGCTGCCATGCTAACCCAAATGGTGCTCCGCCGATTTGTTTTTTTGACTGGAAAAAGGAATCCGAATCCGACGAACGCTAATACGAGTGAACTTGAGAGGATAAGAATTAAGAAAGCACTCTCTAGGAATGTTCGATTTTCTAATAGATTCATGGACCCGATTGTAAAACTAATGATCGCCGTAAAGAAACCAAGCATTTGAAGGTTCTCGGATTTTAGCTTCGAAATTGATTCTTCTACTTCAACCTTGGATTCCTCTAAGCTTTTTTCAGTGACCGTAATTTTTTCAGAAAACATGTCTGTAAACTCATTAGTCTGAATGCGATTTAAATGGTATAGGTAATCATTAATTCGGATCGCATAATCCTTTTTCGTAGATTCCTCCATATCAATAGCTTTGCGGATGGCATCTTTGGCCTCCGGGTATTTCCCTAGTGCTGCCAGTACCCTCCCTTTCGTGGAGTGAAACTTGGCATAACGAGGAGAAAGGTGAACGACACGGTTGATCGTCTGGTAGGCTTCCTCTAGATCTTGCGTGCTAACAGCTAGACCTTGTTCTCTTGAATTGACTACTGCTTCAGCGTAATGATGAAGGACTCCAACCTGATTTGGCAGCTTCTGTGTCGCTTCTCTGGCAAAAGCCATTTCCTGCTCAATGGCCTCATTTGTTCCAATTTCTTTATATAAGAGTGAGAGGATATGAGGATAAAGCGGATAATCAACAAAGTGCTCTCCATAAACCTCAACTAAATCCTTGAATTGACTGATATTCTTCATTCTCCGTGCATAAGTGGCCAGCAGCACGAAAATAGAAAAAAGAATATCTTTACTCTCGGTGGTTGTATAAATATTTTGGCTGAGGAAGGTATGTAATTCGTTATATTCGCTGTCCTCCAGCCCTTCAGCCATCTTCGTTAACTTAAGTTCAAAGTCTCTTGTCTTATGATCCGGAAGAACTTCCATCACCTGCAGCAGTGGCGGTCTTGCCATCGTTTCCATGTTCTCACCCTTTTATGGCTTTATCGAAAGCCGGTTTCTTTCTATTTATTTTAAGATGAAAAATTCTCCATTTTTACACATATTTTATCGTAGAAAAAGGGAGGGGACAAGGTGGGTTTTGGGGACAGGTTCCTTGACCCAAAATAAGAACCAAAGACGCGATAAGGGATTGTTGGAGAAGATCTTGGGAAATATTATTTGGTCTATCCGAAAATTGTCGAAAATTGTAGTGACAATCTACTAACGTTATATATAATAGATATAGGGGAAATGAGAAAAAAGTACTAATGTTGGCGGATCGCCGTATGCAGTGAAAGCTGCCCGTGCGGTGAAGGCTCGTTATAATGCATAAGACGAGAATAGCGTAGATACACCGTTAGTGACACTAGGAGAGAAAAATGATTCGACTGGCTTTTCAGTGGATTTTGCTGAAACGGTTAATATGAAATTGACTGGGAATTGGAGCGGTTTACTCATTGATACACCAGATAGACCTGATCCAACAGTTGCCTATGACGACTTTGTTTTTAATGTAGACATTCAGCTAGAAGCTGAGAATGTAGCTATTGAATTCGGGGTTCAAAGAAACAATGGAGATCAATTAGTGTATAAAGCAACATATATCACAACTTCCCAAACATGGTCACTAGAAGAAATTGATTTTCCAAGGATATAATAACAATTAACCTCACCTATTGGTGAGGTTTTTTCATACTCATTTTTTCTGGAACATCGATATTTATATGAACTGTGTTACATCCTGACTTACAAAAGAGACTGGAATTTTAAAAAATTAAATATAAATCAATATTATGTATACTTTTGTCTGGCGGTTTTAGTAATACATTTATGATTAACTTCATGAAAATCAGCTTTTTTACCGATTATTAAACCATTTCAGCAAAATTGTCGAATTATGTAAGTGACTTTTCTTTAATAATAAATATAATAGAATTCAGGGGAAATAAGAAAAAAGTACTACGTTTGATGGATCGCCGTATGCGATGAAAGTCGCCTGTATGGTGAAGGCTCGTTATAAAACAATATAAGAAATGTATAAGACGAGAATAGCGGTCCAAATGTAACAGGTATCATGACGGTAACACAGCAAGGTGTAAAAGCGGAAAATGAGACTTACATGCTTACTTCGAATACCAGACAACTTGTTAAAGGGAATGCGACTTTTAATGTAATCACTGCGAATCCAGCAACAACACAAACATTTGAAGTTGCCAATGGCAATGGGTGGAGTACTGAAATGGCATCTAAATTCGCAAACCAACTTGTGTTGGATAATTATGTTGTGACAAGTGAATACAATAGTTCAACTGCTAAGAGTGATATTATGGTCACATCAACACTTAGCGGAAATCAATCGGATCTGTCTTTCTCTTGGACAGAATCAGGTACAACTGCACTTGATGGTGTAACGCCACAAGCTATTTTAGATTCTGCTTCTTTTAAGAAAGTGCATGATGGCAGCAACGGCAACGTTGAAATTGCAACCCTTGAATTAAGTGGAACGACTGGAACAGGTACCATTTATGTTCAAGTTGGATTCCGGACATTCATTGTTGCAGTTGAAGGTGGAGATACAGCAGCAGAAGTTGCTGACAAAGTATTTGGAGAAATTGGTGTGAACGGTGTTAATGGTTATACAGCAGTAAACAACGGTAATGGGACTATTACATTTACATCAGCTGATCATGATAATGTAGAAGATTTAATAGTATTAGTTACAAACTAAGTTCAATTGACCTCACCTTTGGTGGGGTTTTTTTTATGCGGGTTTGGCACCAATTGTGTGGTATGGTTAAATCAAAAGTCAGCAGGGAGCTGAATTTTCATCAGGATGATATAACTATGGAGTCTTCAATGTTCACCTTCATTTTGGTAATCATTTAAGAAATTAGAACAGAATCGTCACTTAAGGAGTTAAAAAATATGCTCATTCAATGCACAAAAAAATTATTAGACCAATTAAATATGAAAGCTGAATCCGGATTTGAGGAGGAGCCGCTGTTTTCCTGGCATGCTAATTTGCTCACCATTAATCGCCGGAAAACGGTTGTGCTGGTCAATGATTTAACCCGATATACGGTTGTTTTATACGGATTAATGAGTAAGGATTTTAAAAGAATGGACGAACTTATAATAGAAGCGATTTCTGACGCCCTTCATGAAGAAGGAATTAAAGAAGAGGTGATTGAACGGTATATCAATCATGCTCATAAGGTTACGTATACGAAGACAAAGGACCGTACTCATGTATCACGTCTGAATAAAGGATGCGAGTACGTTCAAGTGTATTCGGACGAATTGGAAACTCAAAAAATCTCTAATCCAAAAGCAGGGAAACTGGCTAGTATGTTTTTAGTCAGCGATGGGAAGACGGATTACGTTTATCCGCACGAGGAATTGTTTAAACACCTTGAGACTTTTGCCGGAGAACCGATCTTTCGACTAAAAGCGGTTCAATTAAAAGTCAGCCTGCAGTTAGAGGGACACAATGTTTGGCGCCGGTTGGTTGTTCCATTGCATCGGACATTTACCGACCTGCATGAGATCCTTCAAGCCGCCTTCGGATGGAAGGACTATCATCTTCATGAATTTACTTTTTATGAGGGAGGGAAGTCAGGCCAAGTGACATCCTTTCCAAAACCTGTACTGACGCTAGCTTGTGGTGAAGAGGCATATTATAATCCTAGTCAACATGAAATGAAGCTTGAATCGGGCATAAAACTTTCGGAGTACCTGCCTGACCGCCAGTTCCTAACTTACACATATGACTTCGGTGATGATTGGAAGCATGAAATAGAGGTGGAGAAGACAATTGAAGACTATGATGCACCCCATCCAATCTGTCTTGAAGGACAGGGAAACACACCGCCAGAAGATGTCGGTGGAACATTCGGATACGAACATTTCCTATCTATCTTAGCGAATCCCAACGATCCTGATTATCAGCATATGCTGCAGTGGGGGAGAGAGCAGGGGTATGAGGAGTTTGAGTTGGAGCGGGTGAATTGGTTGTTGAAGAGGAGATGAGTGGTGAAGGACCACGGCTCATTAGGTTGTCAGAGGATTCTTTATTCAATGCAAAGTATTCAGTGTATTTTCATGTCACTATTAATTATTTATTCATTCTGTTCTATTAAAGTAAATCTGAGGGGGCTATTTCATTTAGTGCTTCCTTATTAGAGCTAATTTAAGCTCATAGTAATTATTATTAATGATTTTTTATGAATGAAATGTATAATGATAGAGGGGAATAAGAAAAAAGTACTACGGTTGACGGATCGCCGTATGCAGTGAAAGCTGCCTGTACGGTGAAGGCTCGTTATAATACTGAGAAGAATAAGGCGAGAATAGCGAAGTAGTAAGTAACGATACAGCAATTAGGGTTGTTAATAATCTGGCGCATGGTATTGTTGGGACCTTGCATAATGATATAATTGTAGCAATCTTTTCGATAAACGATCCAATGGGAAAAGTCTCTGGTTTGAGAAGTATAGTTCAAGTAAATGATTCAAAAGCTAGTTTCAAAATAGTCTCTGCTTCTTCTGACATCACAACAGAAACACAATTCAATAGTGCCACAGAGGTTGAACCAGAACATCCTGTATACAATGAACAAAACAGTGCTTCGTTGGTAAAAGTTGTTGTAAAAGCTGAGGACGGAACAGTAAAGATATATACAGTTGGTAACGGAGCAAACTAAGCTTCAGGTCTAAACTTTAGAATTGCTTCCTACATTTCGTTATCACAAAAAACCTCACCATAACCGGTGAGGTTTTATTATGTCAACTCGGTTGAATTTAAAATGGCTGGTGTGGTGGAGAAGATATTCTAATTAGTTATTTTTCGGAGCAGAGATCGAGCTCCTTGCTGAGATTTTCTCTATATAAAAGAATAACAAAACACAGTTAATCCCAATAAAATCAGCCCCTAAATCATACCAATCCGCTCCCCGGCCAAAAAAAGGCTGCAGCAACTCTGTGATGATGGCAAAAAGGATTGAAATAACCAAAGTTAATGTAAATCGAGGGATATTTTTAAATAATAGATATGTAAATACTGCAAACATGAGCGCGTGCCCAGTCAATTCAAAAGCACTCGCCTGTATTAGAGGGTAGGCAGGGAAATACAGAACAGCTGAGGGATTGGGGTCTATATAAAATGATATGTTCCCTTCTATAAAGAATGCAGCTACATTATTTGTGAAAAGACCTATGCACATCACGATCACCCAAAGTGTTAAACCTATTTGTTTCATCTTAATCCGTCAACTCCTGGCATATTATAAATACCCATTATGAACAGAATGGAACGAATTTAGACGTATTAGTCGCAAGTGCAGCTTCCTTGTAAACAAAAAGTGAACCGTTGACTGGTTCACTTTTTGTTTAGGAAGAAATTACTCTTCTTCGTTGTCATCCATTTTTTTAAACACGTCGAAATTGTACTTACCGTTTTTTTCTCGAATAATTGGATACTGTTTAGGAGTTACAGTAGTGCTGATATCATTTACTTGAATACCATTCTTTTTGGTGGAATCTAGTAAGTTCTTTCCATTAAAACGCCTGATGTTGAACGTAGATTCTTTGATATTAACAATAATGGTGCAGTCGTTGCTAAGAAAGACTATGGTCTCGCTGCCAATGCTATTGGTGTCAATAATATGTTTTGGGTTAAACCATATGCATTCATCACTCTTTGGCGAGTGAGTAGGAAACATACAAACTTCCTGGTATGCGTTCACGATGATGGGTGTCATATACCCTTTTCCAAGTATGATGCGGGCACTCTTTGTTGCGCCTTTCAAATCTGAGCCGACAGAGGTGAGGGTGTATTCGAGGACTTCTAAAGGTGTCATACGAACTAAGAAGGTCTTATTACCTTCTATCACTCGAGTGTATAAATGTCCGTACATGTAGTGCTCACCTTTAATTAAGCTAGTAAGGTGATTAACTGCGTAACGATCAATAATGTTCATTATTCACTCTCCTATTTAGTATAAAACCTTTGAAAAGTCTCTAAAGGCTTGTAAAGCCAACTACATCCTAGGCTGCGGTCATCAACTGCGTTTTCATGATTGAATCATTTCTTGTATACATTCCACCACCTTTATAACTGCATTGCATCTGGACTAGCTTTCTTTTGTTCTATGAATGGATAAGGCATATATATGTAAGATTGTGTTCCTGGCTATATGAATAAGCTAGTCTAAATGTCTTATGTCTAACATACCAAATTTTACCTCGTAAATTAGTTACAATTTTGTGAAAATATAGACGAATCGAGAGGGGGATTGTGCGGTTTGTTTGGGGATGTTGGGTTGTGTAGTCTGACTGGTCACAGTGACGCCCCGAAGCGCCCCGAAATACATCGATTCTTGTCGATTACGCTACATATCTTTTCAGTTTGTAAGGGGGAGGGACCTGTCACTACGAATCTTGAAACGGCATGTGAACCTATAGAATGAAAGTGGGTTAAGGAACCTGTCCCCTTCAACCCACCCTAGCGAAGTGGGTTGAAGAACCTGTCCCCCCAACCCACACCCCACCACCGCCAAATGGGTCAAACAACCTGTCCCTGAAACCCACTCCAATACTCCAAAAACGCCCGCGCAGGCAGTGGCTTGCTATAATGGTATCCCTGAATCTCATCGCAATCCCATTTCCGAAGACATTGCAGCTGTTCAGCCGTTTCGACTCCTTCTGCAGTAGCTTTGATGCCTAAATTTTTGGCTACTGATACTAAGGATTGGACGATTGCGCCGTGACTTTTATTGCCCGGCAGATCGCGAATAAAGGATTGATCAATTTTAATTCGATTTAATGGAAATTTCGATAAGAAAGTTAAAGATGTATATCCTGTACCGAAGTCATCCATGGAGACCTCGAAGCCTAGTTCTTTTAAAATACTGATTTTCATCTTTGTTAATTCTGTGTTTTCAATTGCTAGACTCTCGGTGATCTCGATATCTATTTTTTCTGCAGGAACGTCGAACTCTTTTAGACTGCTCATTAAGAAAGGGATGAAATTAGGATCAATAAATTGTTTGGGTGAAATATTGATCGATAATTGAAATTCGATAGGAGCTTTTTTTGCCCATTCACTATATTGACACAGGGCTCGACGAATAATCCAGTTGCCTAGCTGAATGATTAAGTTTGTTTCCTCAGCCAAAGGAATAAAATCTGCTGGGCTGACAAATCCTTTTGTAGGATGGTGCCATCGGATCAGTGCTTCTGCACCGACTATTTTTGCATCCTTTGCACTGTGTTTAGGTTGGTAATGGAGCTCAAATTGCTCCTCTTCAATAGCAATCTTTAATTCTTCAGTCATGGTAATTTTAGATATCATATCAATCTCTAGAGATTCCTTGTATTCTGAGTAATAATTCCTGCCGGCTCTTTTGGCAGCATACATGGCCATATCTGCATGTTTGATTAATGTATCATAATCTTGACCGTCTTTTGGATAATAGGTAATCCCCATGCTTAGAGTGATTTCTTTAAACTGCCCTTCAATTTCAAACGGAATCTGCATCACCAGCTGAATTTCTTCTGCGATCTTTTTTACTTCTTCATTCGTATGTACATCCGTTAAACAGACCAAAAACTCATCCCCGCCAAGTCTGCCTATGAGTCCTTTCTTCTTGACCGTCTTTTTTAATCTTAGAGTTATCAGTTTCAATAACGTATCTCCAGCCGAATGGCCGAGATGATCATTAATATCTTTAAACATGTCCACATCAATGAGGATAGTCGCAAAAAATGGGCTTTTTTTCATTTGCTCTTTTACTTCATTAGATATTGCCCTTCGGTTCGGAAGCCCGGTGAGCTCGTCATGATAAGCCAAGTAATTTACCTTTTTTTGAGTTTTATTTTGTTCAGTTACATCCTGAGCAATCGCATAAAATCCTGTGATTGAATCGTTCACTTTAATATGTGTGGCGGTTACTCTCAGATTAACCACTTCTTTATTTTTCGTAAGAATAAAGGTCTCGAAACAGACACTGCTGCCCTTCAATGTTTCACGAACGAAACTCTTTATCTTTTCCATTTCACCTCCATATAATATATCCTCAGCTCTTAATTGGAAAATTTCTTCTAATGTATAGCCTGTTAAAAGAAGCACAGATGGATTAACATCTTTGAAGTTTCCTTCCAAATCCACAATAAAAATGGCATCTGGATTATATTGAAACAATGAGC
The DNA here is from genome assembly GCF_008923265.1 of Bacillus mesophilum. Taxonomy (NCBI): domain Bacteria; kingdom Bacillati; phylum Bacillota; class Bacilli; order Caryophanales; family Bacillaceae; genus Bacillus; species Bacillus mesophilum. The sequence goes on from NZ_WBOT01000003.1 coordinate 292,678, forward strand.
GATATTGCTGTTCGTTTATCTTTAATTTCATATGCTGTTCTTCTGTTAAGCCATGCTGGTACATGAGCTGATGTTCAATATAATTGATGGTAATCATGAATAAGACAAGCAAACTGGTTAACGAAATGATCGTCATGGGGAAGTTTAAGTCATCCACCAAACCTTCTATAAAAACATAAAGAGTTGAAGAATAAGCAATGCTGTATACGGTGAAAAATAGGGAACTCTTTGCATATGTATTTCGCTGATTTAACAAGAAGCGGTCTATATGAAGATGCTCAAAAATTCTCGCCAAATTATAAGTGGTAGAAGTTAAGAGAACAACTGTATATGTAAAATTCTGAGGCGTTACATCAATCGGGATAAAATAGACGTTTTCTAGCAGATACACAATATACAGGAGAATAAAAGAAGCTACTATTCCGCTTAAAATCAGATAAGGAAGGATTCCCTTCTTCTTATTGGTTTCATCTTTAGATGGCTTTAATGCCACTTTTCCAATCACACTCAAAAGCCAAAAACTGATAAAGCAAAATACAACTGTATAAAAACTATTTTTTACCGTAAGGATGAAACTGACATCTGATAGTTTTAATAGTTTCATATTTAAAAGTGTAATATAGGGAATTATTGAAATAATAAAACCGCATAATACCGCTAAAAACAGTGTATACAAAACCTCTGGCATTTTCCTTCCCAAACTCATTTTTGTCGAATACAGATTGAGATTCAGCAGCGACACACAAATGACCGAACACACAACCAAAAACAATATAAGACTCATCATGGACTTTCCTCCTATTTCTTAGATGCTAAATCAGTACTTTAGACCTGTGATGATTATATATTATTTTGGAGGAAATTGGTGTTTTTGGGCATTTTGGTGGGGTGGTTCGGGGGCGTAGTCCGGGCATGGGGCGCGGCGTGGTTCGGGGCGTCACAGTGACGCCCCGGAATGCCTCGGAATTTGTCGAAAATAGAAAAACCTCACCAATTGGTGAGGTTTTTATGAAGAAGGGTTTATTTCATTGAAACTGGTAGCTTTTGAGAAACAGGAGAGTATTGATTGCCACTTCCATCTGCATCAACAATCATTGTAACTTCATATGGCTGCCCTTGTACAATATTTGTAGAGGCTCTTCCGCGTATTTCATTAGTGGTATTTACATTTGTTAATGTTAACGTTTTGGAGTCTTCGCTAATTGTAGCGTTAGCAACAGTTAGCTCTGAAATTTTAGTCCAAGCACCATCTAACAAGACCATGTCATTCGCATCCCATTGAAAGTTAGCCTGGAAAATGATACTTCCATTTTTAAACTCTGTAGTTGGTTTAAAAGTAGATGTAAAAATACTTGTAGTTGTTGCGCCTTCGATCAAAGAAAATTGTCCTGCTGTTGGGACAGTTACTATGCTATTCTCGTCTTATAGCTTTCTTCGCTTTATAACGAGCCTTCACCGTACAGGTGACTTTCATCACATACGGCGATCCGTCAACTTTAGTTCTTTTGTCTTATTTCCCCAAACCTAATTATACAGAGATCTTCCTTTTAAGCTATAACCAAAATAAGGTAACTAATTGTCTAACTACCGAGAGTACCTCTATATGAAATAATGGGTCAAGGTTCCTGTCCCCATAACCCACAGATTCATCGACATAGTTCGGGGCGTTTCGGGGCGTCACTGTGACGCCCCGAACTACTACGCCCCGGATTTAAGATCTTTATTATGCTCCACCCAATATTCTATAAACGCACTAGCCGGCAATGGTTTGCTATAGAAGAAACCTTGAATCTCATCGCATTCCCACTCACGAAGGCATTGCAGCTGATCCTCGTTTTCTACTCCTTCTGCTGTTACTTGGATCCCAAGGTTTCTTGCTATTGATATCAAAGATTGGACAATAGCGGCATGTCTTTGATGGTTGGGAAGGTCTCGAATAAAGGATTGATCAATCTTAATTCGATCTAATGGGAATTTCGATAAGATCGTTAAGGATGTATAGCCTGTGCCAAAGTCATCCATCGTGATTTGCACACCTAGATCTTTGAGAATTTTAATTTTTTCAATGGTGAGTTCGGTATTCTCAATCGCCAAACTTTCGGTGATCTCAATATCTATTTTGCTGGGAGAAACAGAGAATTCCTTCAAGCTTTTCATAAGAAAAGGAACAAAGTTAGGATCAATGAATTGCTTGGGAGATATATTTATGGATATATGACACTCGGTTGAAGCACCTTTTACCCAATCACTATATTGCTTAAGCGCTTGTCTAATAATCCATTTGCCTAATTGAATGATTAAATTTGTTTCTTCTGCTAAAGGGATAAAATCACCAGGACTGACAAAGCCTTTAGTAGGATGCTGCCAGCGTATCAATGCTTCTGCACCAACAATTTTCTTATCCTTAGCACTGTGTTTAGGTTGATAATATAGTTCAAATTGTTCTTCTTCAATCGCAACTTTCAATTCCTCATACATTGTGATTTTGGAGAGCATATTTTCCTCTAGAGATTCTTTATACTCTGAGTAATTATTGCGGCCAGCTTTTTTTGCAGCATACATGGCCATATCTGCATGTTTAATTAATTTATGATAGTCTTGTCCATCTTTCGGATAATAGGAAATTCCCATACTTAACGTAATTTCCTTCTGCTGTCCTTCTAAATGAAAGGTTTTCTGCATCTCTAGCTGAATCTCTTCTATTATTTTTTTTACTTCATTAGCGTTTGTGACCTCGGTTAAACAGACTAAAAATTCATCCCCGCCAAGTCTGGCAATGAGGCCATTTTTCTGGACTGCATATTTTAATCTCATGGTAATTAATTTTAATAACGTATCCCCAGCAGCATGACCGAGATGGTCGTTAATATCTTTGAACAAATCCACATCAATTAGTATGGTCGCAAAAAAGCTGTCTTTTTTAATCTGGTCGTCTACTTCTTTATATATTGCCCGTCGGTTCAGTAGTCCGGTGAGTTCATCATGGTATGCCAAGAAGTTTACCCTTTTTTGAACTTTATTTTGTTCTGTAACATCCTGGGCAATGACATATATGCCTGTAAGAGAATCATCGATATTGATTTGTGATGCTGTCACTTGGAGATTTACGATTTCTTTATTTTTAGCAATGATAAAGGTCTCAAAACTAATGCTGCTTCCTTTTTTTATCTGATGAAGTAATATACTTAATTTCTCGGTTTCATCCTTATACAATAACTCATTTATTTTGAGTTGCAGAATTTCCTCTGATGTGTAGCCTGTTAAAGGGAAAACGGAGGGGTTCACTTCTTTAAGATTCCCTTCCAAATCTAAAATGAAAATAGCATCAGGATTGTATTGAAATAATGATCTATATTGCTGTTCATTTATTTTTAATTTCATATTTTGACTCTCTACAAGGCCATGCTGATAGATCATTTGGTTTTCAATATAATTGATGGTGATAATAAACAATATAAGCAAGCTGCTTATAGCAATGAGTGCCATAGAGAAGTTTAATCCGTCAACTAGACTTTCTATAAAAAGATAAATAGTAGAAGCGTACGAAATGCTAAATACGATAAAGAAAACAGAACTCTTTGTATAAGTGTTTGTTCTATTGAACATTAATCTGTCTATATGAAGGTGCTCGAAAATCCTTGCAATATTATAGATCGATGCTGTTAAGAGTACGGCAGAGTAAGTAATAATTTTTCCGTTCATATGAATGGAGATAGAATAAACGCTCCCTAGTAAATAATGTATATAAAGTAAAATAAAGGCGGCAACCATCCCGCTTAATAAAAGATAGGGGAGAATTCCCTTCTTCCGATTGGTGACGGCTTTTAATGGATTTATAGTGAATTTTCCAATTGTATTCAAAAGGAAGAAGGTAATGAAGCTAAAAATATAGGTATAAATACTATTCTTTAAAGTAAGAAATATACTTTCATCTGATAGTATAATGACTTTCATACTTAAAAGAGATATGTAGGGAATAAAGGAAATAATAACGCTGCTTAGGAGAGCTAAAAATAGCATATAAAATACCTCATGCAACTTCTTCCCAGCACTTGCACTTGCTGCATAAATATTTATATTCATTATAAAAACACAAATCACACAGCAAACAAGTAAATAAAATAGTAAATTCACCATGGACGATCCTCCTGATCTTAGATGCGTAAGTGGTACTTTTGTCCTTAGCACATTATATAATTAATTTAGTAGAATATGGGGTGGAAGATTGTTCCTGTTTGGTTTGTGCGTCACAGTGACGCCTCGGAATTTGTCGAACGGTGTTGGGGTCTAAATGGTATTAGTAAACGAAAAGAAAAACAAGGCCGAATGGGCTGAGGAACCTGTCCCCAAAACCCATCCTCAAAATAAAAAAGCTAACATCTGTTAGCTTTTTTAAGATTCAACCTTATCCTTCATAAAAGACTTGGAAAGAGTTTTTAAGATTTCGGCATTCAGTTCAATGTCATGTTCATACGCATATTTAATGGCATATCCTAATCCGAGTGTCATACTGCCGGCTATGCCTGCACCTGCCACAGAGCCTGCGCCAGGAACAAATTTCACTGCTTGTCTGAATAAGCTTTTGCCTATATTCCCTGCGAATGTTGCGATGGCCAGTTCTTTTGCCCGATCTTTAGATAGCGGCTTTTCGTATAAAGTTGCTAGCTTTACCATTAGCCCCACTTGAATACTGGTAAGCGGAATAATATCTGAACCAGGAAGTGGCATGGCGCCTACTGCACCAGCAGATGAGGCAGCTGCTAGGATCCATTTGTTCGCTGTCGAAGACTTTTCTTTGATTTGCCTGGCAAAGAGAATGTCTTTATTTTTTTCTTTAAGGATATCCAAGATAGCATTTCTAAGCATATCAACATTTTGCCCAGTTCTTGAGGAAATCGGTGTCACTTTAAAATCGTAGTTTGTTTTATCTTGTACATATTTTACAAGATTAGGAATGTCCTCAGCAGCATCTATTTTATTCAAAACAAAGATGATATTCTTGTTTACTTTTCTTATACTATCAAAATGCTTCTTTTCACCTTCGGAAAACACCGTTCCTGCAGCATTTAAGAAAAATAAGATGACATCTGCCTCTTTATAAAACTTCAGCGTTTCTTCGGAATTTTTATGATTGATATCATCTAATCCAGGTGTGTCAGCAAATATGATTTTGTCTTTGTATGGATACTTCTTTACAATGACAGTTTCTCCTGGCTCGGCTCCAACAGAAGCGACTTCTTCTCCAATTAATCGGTTTAATGTAGAAGATTTCCCTGCATTTACATCACCAATCATGGCAAAAACAATTTCTTTCTCAAGCTGATCATTTACTTTTTTCATCTCATCATCATAGGCTTTGTTGAAATCATTTTCATTGAATTTAAAATCTGTCATATTCGTCACTCCTTTTACAAAATTTTAGCAAATATGCTCGAAATTTGCACTTGTCACAGTTACGCCCCGGAATTTGTCGAAAAAAAGAGCCTTCCCGTCTAATGGGAAGGCTCTTTTCAACCAAGCGAGAAACGTGGGTCAAGGAATCTGTCCCTCAAACCCACAGAGAAATGGGTCGAGGAACCTGTCCCCAAAACCCAGCCTAAACCCACTTATTCCTGCTTCGAGTCCAACACTCTCCTGCCCCAAACCCCTGCACGCTTATGAACTACAACAATAATAGCTGCGGTAATCAGAAGAACGATTGGTGTGACCCATGGCAATCCAGAGAAGGCCAGTATTGGCGCAAAGGTGATGATGGCGACTTCTACCGGAACCATGCCGATATAGGCCAAGGCATAATCATCAATGGTTTTGCTTTTTAATTCAGGATCAACGATGCGCAATAATGCTAGGCCCATTGCGACTGTTCCTGTACTCCAGCCCCAGCCAAATAATGATTTCTCAAACCAGTAGTTTCTAAAAATGTTCGGTCCAATAAAACGGAACATGAGGTAAGCCCAAATGATACCGAATACAAATAGTAAAATCAGTGGAACAGCATAATCAAGAACGACCGTTAAATTAATCGAGGCGATTCCGCTCACAACTAAATAATCTGTAGCACTTCCGCCGATCCGATCCATCACACGCTGGTCGATGTAGGAATCTGCTTTTGTTTTACGCATAACAAATTGGAAGAGTAGCCCGACCACAAAGGCAACACTCAGCAATGGAATCGAAATGACCGGAATAAGCTCGCCGAGTCTTTCTGTCAGCCAGTAAGCTGCACCAACTACAAAAAATATGATCGAAATATGCAGAACTAAAGGATCAATAGCACTAGGAGAAAAGGTTTCTGTACCCATATGTACGCGTTTTGAAGCGGGGATTAGCCCTGTACGCAGTTCAGTTGGAAGGTCTTTGAAGCTGGAAATAAATTGTGTATGTCCTTTTTGTGTTCCTCTTTTAACAAGAATAAGCCCGCCGATGACAGCTACTAATAGACCGATCGTGGCAGATGTCATGCCAAGTGTCATGGCTTCGTCCCAGCCATATTGTGCGAAACCATCTCCAATGGCTGCGGCTGTTCCATGCCCGCCCACAAAGCCGGCTCCTAAAATGATTCCAAATCCGCTAGGCAAGTCTTGAAATACTTGGTTAATGACAACTAGACCAAAGAGAGCACCACCGCCCCACATCAATGTAGTCAGAAGCATGGAGTAAGACCACATTTCCCGAACTCGATGGATAATTTCTCTAATTTGTACTTTCGCAGCGCCGATTGGAATGGCTGCAAAAATAAAGGCGATTAATAATCCTGGGTATGATGAAAATTGATCGGAAAATGGCAGCAGATCTGCGCCGAATGGACCAAGAGCTAGTCCGATAAATCCTCCAATAATACTAGCTGGCAAGAACAACGCCTGCAGGAATTTAACCTTCGCTCTTAAAATGGTTCCAAGTAAGATCAACCCGGACATCAAACTGAAATCAACTAAAAAACCCCAAATTGTGAATTCTGTCAAACTGACTCCCCCTTTTATGTAAACTAGATTCACTTTTAAGTATACATTATTTTATTCGGGGCGTCACAGTGACCACCCGAAAAATCGTGGTTTTTGTCGATATTCCTCCATGTAATGAAGATTTATTCTCTAGCTTAGAGGAGATAAACTGTTAGTGTTGAATGTATAAGCTAGGCTCCCCAATTAGTTGTTTCCTTTTTGATAAGTTTCATGTTAAAAAATTCCCAGCAAGTTTAATCAAATTTAATATTTCAAAAAGGATGTGGAAACAGTTTAATGCCGTACAAAAAAAGAATATATGTACCAGAATGTCATTATCATGTTGTGAGCAGAGGAAACCGCCGGGATCCTTTGTTTATGGACTGGGAAGATTATGATGCTTTCTTTTACAATCTGGACGACATTTACGAAAAATACCCCTTCGAAATTACCTCTTATTGCCTCATGAACAACCACTACCACCTGCAGCTCCGTTCTCAAGTCATTTCCATCAGCAAATTAATGGCCCTGATTAATAAGAAATACGCAAACTACTACAATGCGAGATACAAACTGACAGGCCATGTGTATGAAAAAAGATTTTTTGATGACATCCTGGTTGACCAAAGATCGATGTTAGCGGTCAGCCGCTATATTCACCTGAATCCAGTAGAAGCTCATATGGTGGAGAGTCCTGATCAATATCCATGGAGTAGTATGCAATACTTTATGACTGATATGGAAACACCGCGCTACCTAAATATTGACTGCATACTAAATTATTTCGAGGGTACTAAAGAAGAAAAAAGGGAGCAGTATTTTCAGTTTTTGAAAGAGAATAATCAAGGCTTACGAAGGATTTCACATAAAAGTAAAAATGTATGGTCAGACAGATGAGATTGACTAGTATTTTAAGGGGAGTAGGACTAAAAATATAATAGAGGAACTAGCAGTACCTAATGCTATACTGCTAGTTTTTTGTTTGCAAAAATTCGACAAATTCCGGGACGTCACTGTGACACGTCGTATTCTGCGTCAATAAAAAATTTAACACGTTCTCCAATTAGGTAGTATCTGGAGTAGTGCACGGGTGTTCCGTAGGTTCCGTAGATGACTTTTTTTACTAGGATGACGGGGGTGGTTTTGCTTATGCCCAGGTATGTGCATATTTCTTGGGTGGGCAGGTTGTATTCTATTTCTTTTTCTACTTTGGTGAATTTAATGTGATAATGTTCTCGGATGATCGCAAAGGTGGATGTATCGTCTGTGATTTTGCTTTCTATGCCAGGGTATAGGTTGGTGGGGAAGTAGGCGAAATCAACACTGAAAGGGCCGTGGGAATCCTTTACCACCCGAATCAGCTTTAAGAAGGAAGTGTGTCCAGTGCCAAATGCTTTGGCAATCTCCGACGTATCTTCAATGATTTCTTTATATTTTATCTCTTTTTGAATATTGTTCTCCTTTTCCCCGGTTGATAATCCTTCTGTAAATCCTTTAAGGTTTAAAAGATGAAGATCCTTTTTAGCAATTTTGACAAAGGTGCCCTTGCCGCGAATAATCTCAATAAATCCTTCTTCAACGAGTTCTTTGATCGCTCTTCGAATGGTAATGCGGCTAACGTCGAATAGGTCACAAAGCTCTGCTTCATTCGGTATTTTTTGTCCGGCCTTAAGGTCGTGTTTTTTCACATATTCTTTAATTCCAGCCTTAATTTGCTCGTATAGGGGGACTGGGCCGTCTATTTGTACATCCGGTTTTTCATGGCTCATTTCATACTCTCCTATAGCTGTTTTTTCTTCTATTACTTTGTAATTTTACTCTACATGAGGAGAGGATTGAATACAATAATTTTACATTTTTTTAGGGTATCCGAATCCGCCATACATTCCGCACGTTTTTGCAGCAGAAAGAGTGGCCTTTTCAATAGCGGATGGCATCGTGTCTCCGTTTAAATAGTTTACAAGAAAGCCTGCAATGAGACTATCACCTGCACCCATCGTATCCACAATTGAAATAGGGTTTAGCTTCTGCTCATATTGAACTCCATTTTGGAAAAATAATGCCGGCTCACTGCCTCTCGTTAATGCAAAAACCTCAAATGGTAACGCTATTAATTCCTCAATAAAAGCACCTAACTCTGCTTCCGATAATTCTGCGGCTGAAAAGAAGGCATATTGAATATAGGGAGCGATCGAACGTATATAATCTAAATCCTTTCGACTGGAAAAGTCATATGAGATCTTAATAACGTTTGAAAGCTTCTCAAGCTCGCTTTCCATCGAAGAATAACAGCTCACATGACAAAGGTCAAAATTTGAAATATAATCTAATTCATCATCTATAAGCTGAAGCTTAAACATCCGCTGTACCGTGTTTTTTGGACCGCCGATAAAAATACGGTCTCCATCCTTGAGTGTAACACGCGGCTGGCCGCTAATACCCATTACGGATCTGGCATGCTGAAAATCTACTTCCTCCTGTTTCAAGGCATATTTTATATGATCCGCTTTCTCATCATTCCCGAAAATTCCGATATAGGAAACCTGTTCTGCGCCATTACGCTGTGCGTTGACAGCCACATTCACGCAATTTCCGCCAGGGTAATAAATCTCCTGATCCAAATAACAATCTACTACATTATCACCAATCGCAATCAGTTTCATCGTGTTTCCTCCTATTAAATATGTGTACTATCCTTTAACAGACCCTTCAGATAATCCTCTGACCAAATACTTCTGCAGAAAAATCAGCAGAATGATCATTGGTATCGACGCGATCACCATGCCCGAAAGCAGTACGCCCCAATCTGTGCGGAGAGCATCTCTGAAGTTCATCAGCCCAGAAGGTATTGTTTTTAAATCATTTGAATCAATAAAAACGGTTGCAAATAAAAACTCGTTCCAAGCAAAGTAAGCTGTTAACACGACTGTCGTAATAAGAATTGGAATGGATAATGGAAGATAAATTTTCGTATAAATTTTAAATTCACTGCATCCATCAATAATCGCCGATTCCTCAAGCTCACGGGGAATGCTTAAGAAGAAGGCACGAATTAAGATAATTGTTAGCGGTAAACGATAAGCTACATAGATTAAAATCAGCGCCCATCTTGTATTAATCAATTCCATCCATGTCAGCAGTTCAAATAGGGGAATCAATGCAACCTGCGGATTCATCATTAATCCGCCGATAATCATATATAAGGAGACATCAATCCATTTGGATCTATATCTTGATAACGCAAATGCAGCCATAGAGCCAATTATTACGACTAAAATGATCGTTGCACCTGTTACAAATACACTGTTGAGAAAATAGCTTGAAATTCCTAAAGACCAAGCGGTAGCATAGTTTTCGAAATGCCATACATCAGGCAATCCCCACACATTGTTATAAATCTCGTCATAACTTTTTAAAGAAGAGATCACCATCCAGTAAAGAGGATAGAGTATGATTATCGAGAATATGATAAGACCTAGAAATGTGATGTTCCGGGAAAGGGATGAGGCAGCATTGCCAAAATGATTTCTCCGTTTAAACATCATTATTCCTCCTTTCCGGTGCCAGAGACTTTGATTTGAATGACAGCAAAAACGGCTGTTAAGATGAAAATAAGTGTTGCAATTGCTGAAGCGTAGCCCATATTATCCTTCACAAAGCCTTCCTGATACATATGAACTGCTAGAGTCATAGAACTAAAGCCAGGTCCGCCATTTGTTAAAATATACGGCTCATTAAAAACGAGCATAGAGCCGGTTACGGTTATGAGCAGGTTAACAAACATCGTTTCTTTTACTTGTGGAACCGTAATGCTGAAAAACTTTCTGATTTTGCCTGCACCATCAATATTGGCTGCTTCATATAATTCTTTTGGAATTTTCTGAATCGCAACGATAAAGAGCATTGTAATGAAGCCGATGCTTTGCCATTGCGACATCGCTATGACGGCATAAATAGAAGTGGTGCTATTGCCTAGCCACGGCTTGGCCAAATTCTCAAGACCAATTAATTCCAAGAAGCTATTCAAGATTCCGATCTGCGGGTTATATATGAAACCAAACAAAAGGGCGATAACAGAAATGGATATCATAACTGGGACAAAGTAAATAATCCGCAATACCGGAGCTGCTCTTCGAAAGAGTTTATCTTCTAAAATAGCTGCCAATACGAGTGCAAAAAAGACTTGAAACAGCACGGAGATGACAGCATATTTAATGTTGTTGATAAACGCGGTTGTTACAATCTGATCTTGGAAAAGGTTTTTAAAAGCCTTCAATCCGACAAATTCCTTTGTTTGAGAAAAAACGCTAAATTCAAAGAGACTATTATAGAAATTTTGAATAAGTGGAATATAGATGAAAATTCCTAAAAATAAGAGGCTTGGTAAAAGAAATAGGAAAGGAATCCATTTGTTTTTTCTGCTGACCACCCTTTACACCTACTTTCGGATTTAATGTATATATTGGAGGAAGAGCTCCAATCTTCCGGAGAAGAAAGGAGCTTGTTTGAATTTTTAAGATATTATATATGTGTGTATCTCTATCGATCAAGCTAAATTTTCTATTTCATGCCTTCTACAGTCTGCTGAACCTCGCTCAAGATATCAGCTGGAGTCGATTGGCCTGTGGCAAGGCCTTGACTGCCTCGCATAAATACATCTGCTACATTTATATCTAAAGCATTATCGAACCACGGTGAAACCGATGTGGCATTTAAAACTAGATCATAAGCTTCCAAACTCGTTTCATTTGCATTTTCAGCTGTTACTGATCCTTCAATTGCATTAAGCTGTCCGTCCGTTTCAGTAAAATCGAAAGCGGTTTCATCGGAAGTTAAGAATTTCAAGAATTCAACTGCTTCCTCAGGGGCATTTTTACTTAACATCCAGCCTTCAGGTGCACCAGTTAAAGCGGTTTGATCGCCTTTGCCATCTTTAAAGGAAGGGAAGTCGAAGAAACCAAACTCTACATCTCCAATTTCTTCTACAAGTTTAATCTCAGCAAATTGCATGTATAGGATCGGAACCTCACCGCTGCCGAACATATTTCGGGCAGCTTCATGATCGATTGCAGTCGAGACATCGCCCATATAAGTGGTTAATTCTTGGAATACCTCAAGTCCTTTGATATAACCTTCATCTGTAAATTCGGCATTTTCCAAGCTGTAATCTTTTGCTAGCACTTCAGGGTCTACTAATCTTTGAAAGATCGTGCCTAAGTAATGGGAGATGGCCCATGTATTTGTTAGTCCTTCTACTAATGGCTGCTCATAGCCAGCCTTTTGCAAGTCATCTAAGACAGCGATAAATTCATCATATGTTTTTGGAATTTCAATTCCGTGCTCTTCAAAGACCTTCTTATTATAGAAGAAAGCTTTACCATCAACTGTGAATGGAACACCGTAAGTCGCATCATCAAAAGTAAATCCTTTAAACTGGGATTCTACTATCTGAGAAGACCATTCGGTGTCTTCCTTTAAAATATCATCGACAGGCAAGATTTTTCCTGAGGATACCAGATTCTTTGCAAATGAATCAGACCATGATGAAAAGATGTCAGGCAGGTTGTCGTTAGAGACAAGCACTTTAATTTTTTCTTTGTAGGAATCATTTAACACATAATCAACGTTAATATGGACATCCGGATTTTGCTCCATAAACTCTTCAATTTTTTGATCGTAAAAGGACTTTCTAGGTTCATTTGGCCACCGATGGAAAAAGTCAATTTCCGTTTTTCCTTCACTTGAACTGGCTCCATCGCTGGAATTACAGGCGGACAATATTGATACGATTACGAGCAGTAAGACCCAATATTTTCTCCCTCTCATGATAAGCCTCCCCCAAATATGGCGGTTTTCGGCAGCGAGTGACTGTCTAGATCTCATAGGCGGATTCCGTGATGTTTTCCCTGCCTATTACGCACTTTTTCTTTTATAAAACCCTTCATCCTTGAAGCTTTAAAAGATTAATAGTCCATTTTCCACATATATCTTCTGACCGACAGCGGGTGGCCTGTATGCTCTGCTAAAGCATCCGCATATAAACGGAGCACAACACCAATGATCGCTGGACCAAAATATTCTTTAAGATCCTCGTCAACTCCTTCATATATTAACGTTTCTACATCCACGACCTCGACCTTTTCACTGAACTTTTTCGCAAAGCTTAATGCGCGTTCATCGAGTGGGCGGCTTGGACCTTCTCCTAGGATTAAGAGGAATGGCACATCATAATCTGTTACTTCGAAAGGTCCGTGGAAATATTCACCGGAATGAATGGCGTTTGAATGAATCCACAGCATTTCCATCAGCAGGCAGCTTGTAAACGAATATGCCTGATGGATGTAGGCTCCGCTAGCCATTGTGTAGATGATATTTTCACGTTTGTTCTTTTTACCAAATGTATCTGCTACTTCGGCGAATTTTTCTCTGTTTTTTGTGTATAGGTCTTCGAGGAGGGCTAATTTTTCAACAACACGAGCAAATTTTTCATTAGGTGCAAATACATTTAAAAGCTGGAAGATTAAGCTATAGAACATTCCTGTTTCACCATCGATCGCATCTGAGCCATCTTTATAGTTGTAATGAATGATATATTCTGATGACTGACAAAGAGGAGAATCTGTTTCCATTGATATGGCAACGGTTAGAGCACCTTTTTGTCTGGCAAAGCTTGCAGCCTTTACGGTTTCAGGAGTTGTACCAGAATGAGATCTGAGAATGACTAAGCTGTTCTGGCCTAAAGACTTTGGATCGCGATGGATAAATTCATTTGATGTGTAGACAAAAGATGGGACATCTGTTTCTTTTGTAAAAAAATAATCACCCAATGACAGAGAAGCCATTGAACCTCCGCAAGCGATAAAGAATACATTCTCAATCTGTCTGCTCTTCACAGCCTCAATCACATTCTCGAGCTGTTCCAAATGTTCCTGCTTCATCGACTTGTTACTCACCAATACTCCGCTTTTTTGTTTCATCATTACACCTCCGAAAATTTATAACATCATATGACGTTATATTAATTAGTATCTTAAATCTGAATATTGTTAATTGTCAATATGTTTATGCGTCACAGTGACGCCCCGGAATTTGGCGATAATTGTCGATTTCAAGTACGCCACCGGCAATTCAAAGGTCAGGGATTTTATTTTCGGTTTACGGTCAGCTAGCAATCTTACTAAAAAAATCAATTGAAATCACATTAAAAAAAGACGCCAATAAGGGAGTGGATTTATTTCCTTTTTCCTCGTTTTTTGTCGATATTTTATGATAAAAATCTTTCTTAAAGCTATAACTTCTTTGCGGCCTTCTTCGTCTAATGATATGAAAAAGAAAAAGGAGTGACAGAATTGAAGAAAAAGTTATCTGCATTTTTATTGTCATTATTATTATTTTTATCTGCGGGAATATTTTATTACGAAGGTGCCCCAGTTCCTGTTGAAGCTAAGGAGCAACAAGAGAACGTATCATCTGAAGTAGAACTAGATGAGGAGCCTCAAGCTGAAGCCATAAAGGAAGAAGCAAAAGAGGAGCAGCCTGTTGGAGCTGAAAAGGCTGAACAGCAATCTGGGGAGAAAGAAGAAGACGGTAAACAGAAGCAAAAGTCCGAAAATAATGATAAAAAACGGACTATAACCATTTACGGAGAAACTTATCATCTTATGATGGATGATCCTACTGCAAAATCTGTGAAGGCGGCTCAATCTATTGGTGCTGATTTCTATGCCATCCCTCAATCAGATGTAGCTGCACTTGTAAAAAACGGAAAAGTGATTGCCAGTATGTCTGTTGGAGCGATGAGAATCCTTCCAGAGTATAAAGAGTTCGTGTCAAATTATATCCAGCATCACAAGGAAAGAGGAATTGCACAGAATATCGACTTAGTTCTAAACACAGGCGCAAAAGTCCATGCGGAGTTTGAGAATCATTCATACTACTTGCTATCCCTTGAAGATGGATATTTGATTGTTAATTACGATTGATATGTATAATTAATAGAAGAAACTAGCAATAGCAGATGCTATACTGCTAGTTTCTTTTTTTGCTTTTGAATAAATCGACAAAAATCGGGGCTGTTCGGGGCGTCACTGTGACGCCCCGACACGCCCTGCAGACACCTCGCAGACGTCCCAAAAAGCCCCAACCGCACCACTCTCCGCCCAAAGTCCCGACTAAACAAAACCTTTACGATTTATCTACAAACGCTTACAATTCTGAAATCTATTATTTACAAATAATTGCTAGGATTGGAATGTATAACTAATACATAGTAGGGAGTGTTGAGAAATGAAGAAGAACTTTTCTTGGAAGAAAGCGGTAGGAGCTTTAGTAGCAACATCTGTTGTTCTTTCAGCAGGCATCCCAACATCAGCAGCAAGTGCTGCAGAGAAAGGTACAGCTAAGAATGTTATTTTAATGATCCCGGATGGAATGGGTGCGAGCTATTTGACAGCATCTCGTATTTTCAAAGGGGAAGAGCTTAGCTTTGAACGTTATATGAAAGGTATGATGAAAACGTACTCTGCAGATACAAGTGTAACGGATTCAGCTGCAGCAGGTACGGCAATGGCAACAGGATATAAGACAGATAACGGCAAGATTGCGGTAACTCCAGATGGAAAAGAGCCGAGCTCTATTTTAGATGCCGCTCGGGATAAAGATAAAGCAACAGGAATTGTGGCAACATCAAGAATCACTCATGCCACTCCAGCAGTATTTGTTTCTCATGATGCTTCAAGAGGAAATGAAGCTGCACTTGCACAGCAATACATTAACAATGTAGATCTAATCCTTGGCGGCGGACGCGACATGTTTACGCTTGAAAAAGACGGCGGCAAACAAACAGATCGCGATTTAGTAGCAGAAGCAAAAGAAGCTGGTTATGAATATGTAACAAAAAAATCCGAATTAGATTCTGTGACTGGCAACAAAGTACTAGGTTTATTTGCAGATGCAGCACTAACTTACGATATTGATAGAGTTAATCAAGAAGAGCCTAGTTTAACCGATATGACTGAGTTTGCGATTGATACACTAAGCAAAGATCAAGATGGTTTTTTCTTAATGGTAGAAGGAAGCCAAATTGACTGGGCTGGACATGCGAACGACCCAGTAGCAACAGTGACTGATATGCTTGAATTCGATCGTGCCGTTGAAAAGGCGCTAAATTTCGCTAAGAAAGATAAAAACACACTTGTTGTCGTGGTTGGAGATCATGAAACAGGCGGAATGAACATTGGAACAACTGAGGGCGGTTATGCGGATAATATAGATGTTTTGAAAAATATCAAAATGAGCAACAACGTTTTAGCTGCGAAACTAGCAGAAGAAGCTGACGTAATCTCGATTGCAAATGCGAAAGAATCTGAAGGTAATTACTACTTGCCAATTCGTGATGCTGCAAAAGAACTAGGAGCTAAATTCTCTTTTAACTCCAAATCAGGAAAAGCAACGGTTTCTTTAGATGGTACAACAGCTACAATCGATTTATTGAAGAGAACAACTGCAGTAAAAGGTGAAAATGGACGTATCGGCATCGTGAAAACACCTGGTGTAAACCATGTAGATTTCCAAGACTTCACGGAATTATTTGGTTTACAAGCTGGTTATCAAATCGGTGACAACAAAGCTGACAACAAAGCATATGTAGTTGATGCTGAAAGTGTTTTAGAAAAGCACACGAAGCTTGATATCAATGATGCAGATTTAGAATTGTTAACATCTCAGCCTTGGGATGGCAGTACTTTAGTTAACACACTTGGAACAGTTATTTCCAACCATGCTTATATCAGCTGGGGAACGCGCAACCACTCTGGTGTTGAAATCCCTCTATATGCATACGGAAAAGGTTCTGACCAATTTGTTGGTTTAATTAATAACACAGACCTGCCGCGCATTATTTCTTACCTGCAAGGCACAGAGCTATTTGAAGATGAGCAAGCGTTTATCGATCAAATGGAAGAAAGAAGAAACCAATAATTCAGTGAAAAGAAAAGCGGTGCAGCGATGCTGTACCGTTTTTTCTATCTAAGTTGAGTGTACTGGCAAACTTAATGTTAAAATACCTTTCTAACAATAGACATAAAAAAAGACAAGGATGCAGAGCATCTTGCCTCTTTATATAAGCCCATTTTTAAGCGTTAATTAAGTGACAAGATCAACTGCTGTAAGTCCTCACCTTAACAGAGCACTTCCTCTAGTACTATAATCTTCTTTTCTTCCCACAGCGAACACAGGTATCGGTATAATAACTAAATTTATGCTTTCTCTGAAAGAAGCACATAATCCCTTTTAAGCTCACTTGTCAATCCCCTCTACGGAAAAAAGTTTGTTACTAAATACCTCTTTTTTTCTATTTAATGCCATTATACTAGAAAAGTTCGCTAAAGAGAACGGGTTTTTGGGAAAAAACTGTCTTTTTACAAAAATTTAATATTTTTAGAGATTTCAAAGTTAACTTTTTAATATTTGGTAGTATTGAGACCTTTTTACTAGGTTTTGGTTTTTGAATTGGCTGTAGCGAGCCAATCATATTTTATAGCAGAGATTCTTCCAAGATACTCCAATGACCAGATTTATAATCTCAGTTTCGTCCCACCCCCCTCCTGCATATCTTAAAAGGGGGTGAGTATTTATGGTGAAAATCTTTATTGACCCAGGCCACGGAGGCAGTGATTCAGGAGCAGTAGGAAATGGGCTTCTGGAGAAGAATCTAACTTTACAGATTTCTCGAGTCATTCGTGATTTACTTTTGCAATATGAGAATGTTTCGGTCCGGATGAGCCGTGAAGGTGATCAGACGTTAACGTTAAATCAGCGGACCAATATCGCTAATGCGTGGGGAGCGGATTTTGTTTTATCAGTTCATATAAATGCTGGAGGAGGAACAGGGTATGAGGATTACCGGCACAGCAATCAAGCCGCAACTTCTGTCTCTGGGAGAATTCAGCGGGAGATCCATGCAGCGGTTACGACGTCATTATCATCTTTCCGCGTAGTGAATCGCGGAGTGAAAACAGCTAATTTTCATATGCTCCGTGAGTCGGATAGCCCAGCAGTATTAACCGAAAATTTGTTTATTGATAATGCCGCGGATGCTAATTTGCTGAAACAATCGGAGGTCATAACGGCGATTGCAGTCGGTCATGTTCAAGGGATTGTTTCATTTTATAATTTGCAAGGAAAACCCAATACCATTACACCGGAGGAGGATGATCTTATGGCACAGCCATTCAATCCAACAACGTCAACTATTCGAAATTCAGTTGCAACTGTACTGGCAAGATTTGAGCAAAAAGACCCAGCCCTCGCCAGACAATGGAGAGAACAATTCTTAAACGGACAATTAACCATCTCAGACGCGATCGGTTTACTATATGTAGCAATTGAGCGTGGGTATATAGAAGGAAATGAGTAATAGATTAAGAGGGTGGGGAAGAGAAATCTTTTACACTCTCTTTTTTTGTTCCTATTTTAACTAGATTGTATATGGAAACCTTGTAGATTTGAGCGGAATGGTGCTGGACTCCTGCGGGCAAGCGTAGGCTATACAGTGGAAATCGTACTGCTCATTTCTTACTAAATATAGATAACGCTTACACCCAAAATGACAACACTTTACAACATCCAGCAATCTTTTTACCCACATACTGACACAATTAAACAAATATTTTGATTATAAAAAAATATTAAAAAATTTCATTTACTTATCGAAATACCTATGATTATAATCAGATTATCACAAATATTTCAACATCTAGAATATTATTAAAAATAAAGGAGGGTAGATGACAGGAACATTAAAACAACTATAGGGGGAATTGCCTTGATCAGAAAGGTGTCTTTAGCACTGCTTATTTTCCTGATGGTATTTTCAAGCGCAGCTTATGGTGCAGTACCGCCTAAAGCTGAAAGAGAAAAGCCAGTTACATCAGGAGAAAAATTAGAATCACCAGAACACGAATATAATGATGAAGATGAAGTGCGTATTATTGTTGAATTGGACGGAGAAGCTGCAGTTCAAAAAGCGCAGCAGCAAGGTAAAATCTATAGCGAATTAACAGAAACAGAGAAAGAAAGTGTAGAAAAAGATCTGATTGACCAGCAAAATCAAGTAGTAAACGAATTAAATGCAGACAAGCTTGGAATTGAAGTGATTAATAACTTCACAACAGTTGTGAATGGCTTCAGTACAGAAGTCAAATTCGGAAATATTAAATTTATTGAAAAAGCCGACCGTGTGGCGACTGTACATATTGCACACGAATACACAAGACCAGAAGTGAAGCCTGAAATGCGCTATAGTAAGGAATTAGTTGAAGCGCAAAATGCCTGGAAAGAGTATGGCTTTAAAGGTGAAGGCATGGTTGTTGGTGTTATTGATACTGGCATTGATACTGAACATAGAGACATGGTTCTTTCTAATGAAACAGAAGAAACACTTACAAAAGACATTGTAGACGGAATTGTCGCTGAAAAAGGTCTTCCTGGTAAGTACTATACTGAGAAAGTTCCATATGCTTATAACTATATGGATCAAAACGATACGATTCTTGACCTTGGTGCAGAAGCATCAGAACATGGAATGCATGTATCAGGTACTGTTGGTGCCAACGGAGATGAAGAAAATGGCGGTTTAAAAGGCGTCGCTCCTGAAGCACAAATTTTAGGATTAAAAGTTTTTGGAAATGATCCTGAAATGCCTTCTACATACAGTGATATTTATGTAAAGGCAATTGATGATGCCATTAAGCTTGGTGTTGATGTAATTAATATGAGTTTAGGTTCCACTGCTGCATTCGTTCTGCCGGAAGATCCTGAGCAAAAGGCAATTGAGCGGGCTGTTGAAAATGGTGTATTAATGGCTATTTCAGCTGGTAACTCTGCTCACTTTGGTAATGGGTTTGCTAATCCATGGCCGCAAAATCCGGATATCGGGGTTTCTGGTTCACCAGGTCTTTCATATGATTCTTTGCAAGTAGCATCTTATGAAAATACCTATATGGATTTAGATGCTGTAAGTTACTCTTTCGGAGAAGTAACTGGTAAATCTCCTTTTCTTTCTGCGGGAAGCGTACATCCGAATTCCTTAGAAACAAAAGAATTTGAACTTGCATACGGTGGGTTAGGTAATCCTGAAGAGCTTGCAGATGTGGAAGGGAAGTTTGCTCTTATTGAACGTGGTGGAATAGCCTTCACTGCTAAAGCAATAAATGCACAAGCAGCAGGGGCGCTTGGCGTAATCGTTTACAACAATGTAGATGGATATGTAAATATGCAAACTGATCCATCTATTACAGTTCCTCAATTATTTATGCTTAAATCAAATGGGGAAGCTTTAGCAGATGCTTTACAAAGTGGAGAAACGGTTACGATTTCATTTAACGGTGAAACAACCCAAGCACCAAACCCAACTGCTGGTGCAATGAGTGATTTCACCTCATGGGGAGTTACACCAAATCTTGACTTTAAGCCTGAGATCACAGCTCCAGGCGGACAAATTCTATCTACACTACAAAACAATGAATATGGAATGATGAGCGGTACATCAATGGCTGCACCGCATGTTGCAGGTGGGTCTGCACTTGTTCTTGAGCGTGTTGATAATGAATTTGGCTTGAAAAACGCTGAACGTGTGAATATGGCGAAGAATATTTTAATGAATACTGCAAAAGCTCAAAAAGATGTAGGCTTTATTAATAGTGGTGAAGGTTGGGATATCCCTTACTCACCTCGTCGCCAAGGTGCAGGGTTGATGCAATTGCATGCAGCATTGTCCACACCTGTTGTGGTCACTGAACAAGACTCAAAAGAAGCAAAGGTTGCTCTAAAAGAAATTGGCGAAACTGTTGAATTTACTTTAATCGCTGAAAACTACTCAGACAAGACCGTTAGTTACAATATTGGTTTAAATGTTCAAACTGACTTAGCATTATATGGAGAACTAGGTTATTCACCAAGTGCCCTTGAAGCTCAAGTGCTTCAAGATGTTGGTGTGAAAGTAAATGATTCTGAGACAGCTGTTGTTGAATTAGGGGCTGGCGAAAAGAAAACTATTACAGTTGAGTTAGATTTATCAAATGCTTCAGTGTTGAATCGAAATGGCTCTGCACTAGTACCTGCAGAAGAGATATTCACGAACGGCTACTTCGTTGAAGGTTTCGTAACGTTAACGGACACTGCTGACGAGAATCCTGAGCTTTCTGTTCCTTACGTTGGCTTTAAAGGCGAATGGGATAAAGCGCAAATCGTGGACGATGCACGCTGGACAGATACTTCATTCTACGGAATGACAAGCTTAGTCGATGAAAGCTTAAGCTTCTTAGGCTACAGTGCATTTGAACAAGGAGTTAATCCAGATCATATCGCATTCTCTCCAAATGGTGATGGCGTACAAGATCAGGCAATTCCAGTTGTTTCTTTCTTAAGAAATGCGAAGAAAGTGGAATACAATATTTTAGATAGTGAAGGCAATAAACTCAGAACAATCCGTACTGAGAATCATGCCCGCAAAAATTACTATGATGGCGGAAGAGCGCAGCAGTACTCCCTAAGCACAGTTCGCGGCTGGGATGGTCAAATTGATCTAAAACCTGCTGCAGAGGGCGATTATCAGTACGAAATCCGTGCAGTTGTTGATTATCCTGGTGCAGAATGGCAGTCATTTACAATGCCAATCAAAGTCGATGTGACAGCTCCAGAAATTGAAGCAAGCTATGATGCAGAATCAAAAGAAATTACATTTGCTAATGTTGCAGATAATGAAGGCGGCAGCGGTGTTTATTACATTGATGTATTAGTAGACAGTTCTACTGTCCTTTCAGGTCCATTAAGTCCTGATACAAAGACATATGCTGTAAATGGTCTAACAGCAGATAACAATCTTGAAGTTGTTGTTTATGACTTTGCTGGAAACAGCACAACAGAAAAATTACAAGTTGCAGAAGATACGGTGATTCCGGATGTGCATGTATTAACTCCGGCAGCATTTGGAACAGTTGGATCGAAAGATGTTATCGTTTCAGGTTATGTTAACGATAAGTCTGGTATCAAAGAGCTTGAAATCAATGGGGAATTGGTTGATGTTGTAGTGAATCCTGCTACAGGAGCGCATGAATTCTCAACAACGATTTCTTATGAAGCAGATGGCGTTAAGAAGTTTGATGTGAAGACTGTTGACAACCGTGATAATGAAATTGCCTTCCAGCGTACGGTATTTGTTGATAGTACAGCTCCAACAATTGATGTAAAAGGTGCTCCAGCATCAACTGGAAAAGACAGTGTAGAAGTTTCTTTGGAAGTTGCTGATAACTTTGATGAAATCAGAGTATACAACAACGGAAGCGAAATCTTTACAAATGAATTTTTAGAGCCATACGAAATGCGCGGCTACAAAAAGACAATTGAAGATGTAGAGCTTGCTTTAAAAGACGGTAAGAACACATTCGTCTTTGAAGTAACAGACCTTGCGGGTCATAAAGCATCTAAAACCGTTACAATCGAAAAATTAGAAGAAACACCACCTGGTAATGGCGGCGGCACAGGTCCGATTATTCCTCCGACACCACCAGTAACACCACCGCCAGCAACTGATGATGGCGAAGCTGTACTTGATGTAACAGAAGGAAAAGTGATTGATCAAATCAATGATTCTTCTAAATCAGAGGTTACAGTTGATCTATCATCCTTACAAACTGGCGATGTATCTAAGCTGATTGCAAAAGTAGGCAAAGATACATTCAAGAAAGTGGCTGACAGCAAAAAAGGACTTGTCGTGAAGGCAGGAACTGAAACTGTTGCATTACCAGCTGCTGTTGTTGCTGATATTGCTGAGCAAGGCAGTGACAATGTTCAAATAACAATTGCAACACTTGAAGCGAAAGATGTACCAGCTTCAAAAGGTAAAAACCTTGTATCTGAGCTTTATGATTTCTCTATCACATTAAACAAAGACGGCAAGAGCACTGACTACAGCGCATTTGCTGAGCCAGTTGAAGTAACTGTTTCTGTTGATGCTGAGAAAATCAATGATGCAAGAAAAGCTGCTGCTTACTACTTAAATGAAGACGATGCAGCTTGGGAATATGTTGGCGGTAAAGTGTCAGGCGACAGCTTCACATTTACGGTTAACCACTTCTCAACTTACTCTGTTATTGAAAACAACGTTACATTCAAGGATGTAGCTAAGCACTGGGCAAAGGATGAAATAGAAGTATTAGCTTCACGCTCCATCATTAATGGTAAAACTTCTGGATCGTTTGCTCCTGAAGAAGATATCACTCGTGCTCAATTCGCAGCATTACTTGTACGTTCCTTAAATCTTCCTGCATCTGAAGAACAAGGATCATTTAAGGATGTAAGTGCCAATCACTGGGCTGCTTCTGACATCGAAGCTGCTTATGCTGCAGGCATCATCAGCGGTAAGCTTGACGGTTCATTTGCTCCAAGTGAAAACATCACTCGTGAACAAATGGCTGCTATGCTCATCCGTGCAGTTGAGTACAAAGATGCTTCACTTTTAGAAGGATTGAAGCCTTCAGCTTCATTCAAAGATGCTGATAGAATCAATTCGTATGCGAAGGAAGCAATTGACCAAGCTGTTGCTCTGAAATTACTAAACGGTAATTCAAATGGCACATTCGGTCCTAAGAAAAACACAACTCGTGCTCAAGCGGCTGTAGTACTTTACAGAATGCTTGATGCTCTAGATGAGTTGAAATAAGCATGAAGAAGGGGCATCCATTACGGATGCCCCTTTTGATTGTGTAAGACTGCCAGTTTCCTAGATTGAAAAAAAGCGAATCTCTTTATAATGGCACAAAAAATCATACCTAATGTAACCCCATTCGGACCTTAAAAGGTAGGATTCTATAGATGAAAATTACCTCCCCAACACGTTTTAACATTCATTCTTTCAACCTATCTGACTATAAATGAATTTTATATGAGGATTTTAAAAAAACGAGTGAAAACATAAACTTTTTTCTTCCGGTCCTCGTCTAAAAAAGTGAAATATAATAAAAAAGCCTTGTTTTAGGTATTTTGTAACAAAAATGAAATTTTATTGTAATAAAAGTAACTTTCTTTCAGTCTGCTTCGTCTAATGAATAGAGAAAAAAAAGGGGGTGAGCATAATGAAGGTAAAAAAGAAATGGCATGTTGCAATCTTAGCAGCCTTGATGTTATCTGCAGCTGGTGCCTTTTATTATGAAGGAAAACCTGAGAAGGCAAAGGCAAGCGAGGAACAACAGAAACAGCCTGTGATCGAAAGGTCAAATGAAGAGAAAATAAAGAACAAGCCTGAAGAAGACAAATCGCCGGAAACAGATTCAACAACAAATGAACCTGCAGAAGTAACAGAGAAACAGCAGTCTGAACAGAATGTACAGGAAGAAGAAATGGTGATCCGTGGTTACACTTATTTTAGACTAATGGATAAAGAAAAATATCCAAAACATGCTTATAAGATTGAAGCAGCTGAATCAATCGGTGCTGAAGTGTTTGCCATCCCATATTCAGATGTCTACGCCTTGGTAAAAGATGGAAAGGAAATTGGCGCAATGACGGTCGGCAATGTTCAAACCCATCCTGCATATGTAGACTATATAAAAGAAGTTCTAGAATTCTACAATCAGACAGGACTTTATCATAACCTTGATGTTGTACTAGAAACTGGTGCTACGGTCACTGTAGAAGCGGATAAAGGTGTTTATTATCAAATATCACTAATGAAAGATGGCTGGATATCTGTACAATATAGATAATATAGATAATCATGCTGTTAAGTCCACAACCATCGCCCTTAAATAATGCGGTTCATGAGAACATAAAAAAATGAATAAAACCGCACTGGACTTTAACAGACAGCCACTTATCATAAAAATAGCTCCGCAATTTGCGGAGCTATTTTTCATTAACTAATGCTTAAAATTTGCCTCAATTTCTCCCTTGCTCCCTTTCTCCATAGTTTCACCGCGGAAGGAGAGACCCCTTCCTGCTTGGCGATATCGGTAATGCTCATGCCATTAAAAACGGTATAGAATACCCACCTTTTCTGTTTGTCTGTTAATGGCTGACAAAGACCTAAGATTGTATCGAACTCTAAAGGGTCCAGCGTATTTTGATCTTCGATTAATGCCCAGTATTCATCTTTAGCAAACTGCGTGCGCTCCTCTCTGGAATTATTTTTCGTTAATTCATTCAGCATTCTTCCTTTTACACTGGTATAAGCAAAATTGAGAAACTTGCCTTTTTCCGGATTGAATTGCTTCCATGCTTCCCATAAGCTAATCACACCAATCTGAAAATAATCTTCTTTGTTTTGATAGATTTTTAAGGTATTAATAATTTTATGGATCATAGGTTCATATTGATTAAGAATGTCTTCAAAGCTTTCCATTATAATGTCCTTCGGAAAGCGCGCTTTCAATGATTCCCGGGTACTCTAAACATATGGGAAACGATGAAATGAAGCGAATAGGCAAATCGGGCTTTTCAATTTAGAGTGAATGGAGAGAGAGGGAGGAAATGAACATTTATAGAATGTGTATTTGTCGGAAAGAGGGTGAAAATGAGTTTCTGTTTCATTTTCTGAAAAATTCATTAAAAAATAAAACTGTTCTTTCAATAGCATTCTATCAGCTGGAAAACAGCAATTTATTGGGCAATTCTTTGATTTTCCAATAAATTTTCTACGCCGTTCATGCGTTCCATACTGCATAAAAAAAGACGCTCAGCTTAAGCTGGCGCCTCTGTTACTTCTAATTCAAGATGTTCCTTCAATTCATTTTGCACACGTACTTTTTCTTCTTCAGGGACAATTAAGTACCAAATAGAGCCAATATATTCGCCAGAACCGCTTATCTGCAGCTGATCAATCGTTCCAGCAGCATCACGGTAGTTCTTTTGGATATCTCTCATTTCAGCAAAAGTCATGTTTGTCCGTACATTTCTTCCTAAAGCATCAAAGATATCATCAAAATTAGTAAGAGAATTAAAGCTGATCCCTTTTCTAATCACACCCTGGATAATTTGACGCTGACGTTCCTGGCGTCCAAAATCACCGTTTGGATCTTGCTTTCTCATGCGGATATACGCTAATGCCGCATCACCATCAAGTTCGATATTACCTTCTTCAAATTGCTTGCCGCTTTGAGAAAAAGCCATCTTATTATTGACGTTAATGCCGCCAACCGCATCGACAATATCCTTAAAACCTTCCATATTAACCTTAATATAATAATCAAGCGGAATATCAAGGAAGTTTTCTACTGTAGCCATCGACATTTCTTCATTTCCAAATGCATAGGCATGATTAATTTTATCTTCTGTTCCGTGGCCGACAATCTCTGTGCGAGTATCACGCGGAATGCTCAGCATTTTAATTGATTGGGTGTTTGGATTGACCGTTAAAACAATCATCGTATCTGAACGGCCTTTATCTCCTTCACGCTCATCTACACCAAGCATTAAAACGGAGAAAGGTTCTCTTTCCTCAAGAGTAATTTGTTCAACGCGTTTATCTGACTTCTCCCGGTCTATTGGCTGGTGCATCGTATCTACTGCTTCATTTAATGATTTATATACAAGATAAGCATATCCGCCTAGGGCAACAATTAGAAGGACGCTAATAATCCCAATAATTTTCAGCCATTTTCTGCGTTTTGATGTTCCTTTTCTCGTCATTCAGCTACCTCCGCTTTTACCCCATTCACAATCTTTCTCATCTATTGTACCTATTTTCTACATAATTTGTCATCTTAATTCTTTTTTTGCAGAAACAAAATTGATAAAGGCTATTATTCAAAGGCTATTTTCTGAATGATATTTTTTTAAATGTTTTTTATCTATAAACTCATTGATTGAAACGGAATGGTGCGAGACTCCAGCGGTTAACCACCCGCCCCGCCGGAAAGCGAGTACCATGGAGTGTAAATCAACAATAATTTTTTTAAAAAACTTATTTACCCTAGAAACTCAGTGATTTTAGCTTAATTTATCTGTAATGGAAAAATTTATTTAAAAAATAGGAAAAAATATGAAACTATTTTTCATCTCATACGTCTAATATATTATGCGAAAAGTCTCGTTCTAGCAGAATATGATCACTTATCGCACAAATTGCATGTAGGAGGCAATAAGATGAAGAAGTCTATGAAAAAGAAAGGATTAGCCGTTGGTCTGGCTGCAACTTTAGCGGTCAGTACAATGATGCCGGGTCTTTCTTTCGCTGCTGAAAAGGGTATAGGCGAAAAGACTTACGAACAGCTTGAGCGTTTTAACTTAAAGCTAGGAGATGTGAAAACAAGCCAGCTGACAAAAGGCGAGGAGAAAGCATTCGCAGAAAATCAGTTAGTGGTCAAGTACACATCGCCAATTACATCGAGTGAACACCGAAAAGCAGGAGGAAAACTGCTTAAGCGATTTTCAACATTAGGCTATGATGTCATTGAAGTTCAAGGAAAGCGCGAGCTGCAGGAAGTAGCACAAGCTTATGCAGCCTTGCCAAATGTAACTTCCATTTCACGCAGTGCCTATGTTAAGCGTCTTGGCGCGGTAGATCCTAAAACATCAGATATGTATCACCTGAAAAATCTGAATGTTGCCAAAGCACAGGCTTTAGCAGGCAAGAATAAAGTAAAGGTTGCTGTTATTGACACGGGAGTTGATGCAAGCCACCCTGAATTAAAGAACCAGATCATTGCTAATAAAAATGCAATGGACCCAGTGAAAAAAGGACTGGCAGATGCGCATGGAACACATGTGGCGGGTATTATTGCTGCTGAAAAGAACAATGGAATTGGCGGCTATGGAATTGCTCCTAACGCAGATATCATTTCTATTGATGTCTTTAATCGTGCGATGACGGTTACGGATTATACAATCGCAGAAGGAATTTTAGAAGCGATTCGTCAAAAGGCTGACGTTATTAACATGAGTTTAGGCTCATATGCTTCCTCGCCTCTTTTAAAAGAAGCAGTGAAAAAGGCAGTGGATAGCGGGATTGTTGTGGTTGCAGCAGCTGGTAATGATGGAGCGGATATTCTAAATTACCCAGCTTCCTATGAGGGCGTTATTAGTGTAGGTGCAACAAATGCAGAAAACCAGCTTGCTTATTTTTCTACATACGGACCGTCTGTTGATGTAGTGGCACCGGGAGACAAGGTTTACTCATCTGTTTTTGATGCCGGGAAAGGTTCTTCTTTTGTGAACATGAGCGGAACTTCAATGGCTTCACCTGTAGTGGCGGGGGCTGCTGCATTACTATTATCGAAGCATCCTGATCTTACTCCTTACCAAGTCAACTACATCTTAACCAAAACAGCTAAAGATTTAGGTGCTAAGGGATATGATACGAAATACGGTCATGGCCTAATCGATCTAGAAAAAATGCTTTCTTTCGATCCGAAGAAAATTCCTGCCGATCCGGCTGTGAAAGAAGCAGACCTTCTTTCAAAAGCAAAAGACCTTGGTTCAGTTGAAGCAGCAACAGAGGCTTCTGGTAAACTTGTTAAACTAAATCAGGAAGACTTATACAAGGTCGAGCTGAATAAGGACGAGTATCTGGATGTCACTCTTGAGGGCACTAGCAAATATGATCTTAAATTTGAACTGCAATTCTTCAAAGAAGGTGCAAAGACTCCGGAATCTGTCTTAGAAGTGAATGATGCAGCTCAAGGTAGCACAGAAGGCACATTATTTAAAGCGCCGGAAAACGGTACGCTTGTTGTAAAAGTAAAAGATAGTTATGGAAATTACAATGAAGCAGGACAATCTACTTATAAGCTATCATTAGGTAAAAGCTTAGCGCTGCCTGAAGATACCAATACGTATGAAACGCCAGTAATGATTGAAAGTCTTCCATTTGAAAGCGGTCTAGTAAACTATTATACTGATGAAAGTTCGCTAGTTGAAGAAACCGAAATGGCAGAAGACATGATGCCAGGTGATTCCGATTATTTCCGTTTCACGATTCCAGGAAATGAAGAAGACGGCATGAAGATGGTGAAAATTGACCTGTCTGACGTTCCGGGTATTGATCCAACGATTATTCTTCACACCATTGAAAATATGGACGGAGAAGAGTATCAGTATGAGATGGATTCAGTTATGGACAACGGCTTTGGCAAAGGTGAAACATTGTCATTCAGTGCTTATCCTGGTCAGGAGTTTGTTGTTGAAGTAACGAATAAATCTTATTATTTTGATCCGATCATGATTTTATTAGGCGGCGGAATGGAAATGGATTTGAATCGCAGCTTCTCTTCCCAAAAACCATACGAGCTTTCGCTTGATATTCAGGATGTAACTGCTGATGAAGATGGCATTCCAGACGCAATTGGCATGTCTCCTGAAGATTTCCTATTTGAAGGGGATTTCGCAGGATTTGAGGAAGCGAAAGAAAAGCTTCGTTCAAAATCTTTAGCATCTTCTTTTAAAATCGCTAGTGAAGAAGAAGCAGAGGTTGATGAGTATTCGCAAATGATTATGGATGCTGCGATTCCATTTGCAGAGAACGAAGCCAATACTGGCTACTTGCAGACAATGGGTGATGAGGATTGGTATGCATTTACACCTGAACAAAGCGGTCTTTTTGACGTGAAAATGGACACAACCAATGGTTATGCGCCAACAGGTATGGATATTATGAAGTACGATA
Source organism: Bacillus mesophilum (assembly GCF_008923265.1). Taxonomy (NCBI): domain Bacteria; kingdom Bacillati; phylum Bacillota; class Bacilli; order Caryophanales; family Bacillaceae; genus Bacillus; species Bacillus mesophilum. The sequence continues at coordinate 322,276 of NZ_WBOT01000003.1, forward strand.
AAGAGTCACAAGGGTTTATGCCTGTCTACTCTAATGCAACATTCACTTTAACATCTATAGGCGTTAATGATCAGTTCTCTGTAGGATTACAAGCGGGTGAAACATATTATTTCGTTGCCATCGATCAGAATTACAGAGCGAAGTTTGATCCTTACCGCTTTACTGTTAAGCCACTTATTAAAAATGTAGCTGATCAGTTTGAAACAAATGATGCGTTTGAAGATGCAGTAAAGGTAACAACTAAAGCAATCACTGGGAATTATGCTTCAGTTGGTGATATCGATATGTATTATTTCAAACCTGGGAAAGAAAGCGTATATAACGTGAGAGTAACACCAGGTGCTATTCCAGCGAAGTATAAAAATGTTCCAACGATCCACAAATCCGATGTTGATCCAATCCTTGCGGTCATCGAAGACACAAACGGTAATGGTAAGCTGGATTTAGAGGAACAGGCGAATATGACTCTCGTTGACAGCACGCTTTATAATGAAGAAGAGCGAGTCAGCTTCCGTTCGAAAAAGAATGCCGGCTACTTCTTCCTGACAGCTGATTATGTGGGGACAAACTCACCAGTGATTCCTTATGTATTTAAAATTGATGAAATCACACAAAAAGATGAAGACAGTGGATCTGTTGTCAAAAATAATATTCCATCCAAACCGATAGCGCTTAAGCGTCCGGCGAAAGATCGTTACTATGCTTATGGATATATCAATATGACATCCAACAAGCCTGACACAGATTATTACAAACTATCTTTAAGCAAAAACAGCAAACTAACTCTGTCTCTTGAACTTCCTAATGACCTTGATGGAAAAGTGACGGTTTACAACGCAAAAGGCCAATCTGTTGCCACTGCCGACTACTATGGCAAAGGTGATGCAGAATCCCTGCCGTTAAACCTGAAAAAAGGAACCTACTACATCAAAGTTGAAGACGTTCTGGGCGGAGCCAGCAGCCAACCATACAAGCTTATTTTAAAATAAACCATATGAAAGAGATAATGCCTTTGTGGGGTGTTATCTCTTTTTTGCGTTCAGAATGATTTATTTGGGTTCGGCGGATATATGGAAATAACGGCAGATAAAATTTTTATACGGCGGATATTTTGTCTGAACGGCGGATATCCAGGATAAAGAGACTATTACATGACGTTTAGGAATAGTTTTTAAGCAGAATTTAGTCTGAAAGGTAGTCATTTTAATGGTTTTTAAGGAAAATTGGCATTAAATTGATGAAAGAACAGCAGTTTCAGACCGTGCATCCGATCTGCTGAAAACCATTACAATGCAGTGTTAAAAAACCAACAAATCTGGCTTAAATTACCTGTATTTCAATTTTATTAAATTTGCTACTATAAGATTACATTCAAGGATATTTGCGCCTTAAATGCAGGGCAGACTCTGATCTGTACCATTTTAATAGATAGCCATCTTAGGAGGAAAAGAAACGAATGAACAAGCAATTATCCAAGTTTTTAGCAGCTGGAACGACAGCAGCAGTAGCAGTATCTGTTGTAGCACCTGCAGTATCTGCAGAAGAAGTAACAGAAGAGGACTTTGAATTTGACTTTGGATTTGAACATCCATTTACAGATGTTAAAGCAAGCTATGAAGAAGCTGTCAGCTTTTTATATTTTATTGAGGTGATTTCAGGTGTTTCTGACACATCGTTTGGAACAGATCTTCAGTTAAAGCGCGGAGATGCTGCTGTGATTCTAGCCAATACGCTTGGACTGGATACAGAAAACGCACCAGATGCAGGCTTTAAAGATTTAAATAAGCGTGTAAAAGGTGCTGTTAATGCATTATATGCAGAAGGTATTATATCTGGGGTTTCAGCAACAAAGTTTGCACCAGACGATAAGCTTTCACGCGGTGCGATGGCTAAGCTATTAGTAAATGCATTTGAGCTGGAAGAGTACGCAGTTGAAACGCCATTTACAGATGTTGGCGGTACATTTGCTCCTTATGTAGAAGCTTTATATGGAGCTGAAATCACTAAAGGAAAAAGTGCAACACAGTATGGAATTCATGACAACATCAAACGCGGCGATTTTGCTAATCTTTTATATAGTTCATTGATGTTTAGCGGAGATCTATTTGAATCTCCTGTTACAGATGTAAAACTAGTTGACTCCAAAACAGTTACAGTAACTTTTGCTGAAGCAATGCCAGAGGACATTACAGCTGAAGAAGTGGCTGAGTATATGATCATGGGCGTTGATTACAAAAATGAAGAATTTGTTTTGTTAATGCCTTACACAGCTAAGTTCTCTTCAGATCGTAAGGAATTAACAATGACGCATCTTGATCTTCAAGGACAAGAAGGTATCTTCTATCTGGATGAATTCGAAATCCCATATGACTATTCAGCTCCTATCGCTGGAAAAGGCGATATCATCTTAGAAGGTCAAGAGTCTCCTGTGACATTTGATTTTGCTGGTGGAACAACAGCTTCCGTTACGCTAGATAGCGGAGAAGCCGATGCTGTTAACTTAAATGGCATGAGCATGGAAGTTAAAGATCAAAATCAGGATGAAACAGCAGTCAATGTAATCCTTAAAGATACAGACGTACCCGCAGTGGCACCAGGAATTGGCCAAAACTGGGGAACTCTAGAGTACAAAGATGGTCAATGGCAGTTAGTAGATTCAACAAATTATGATATTATTCCAGTTGGACATTACACACTGGAAGCAGAATTTAAAGATACAGCTAATCATGCTACAACGGTTAGCCTTAAGATTGAAGTAAAGTAAGATTAAAATAGTAAGAGAGTGTCCTTATTTGAGGACACTCTCTTTTAGTTTGGTATAAAAAAAGCCGGCAAGCGCCGGCTTCTCTTTCTTATATTACTCAGCAGAAAGATCTGTAATACGACCTTCTGTTACAGGTTCAATTGTTTCGAAGCCTGTTAGATAGTCAGTGAAGATTTGGAAGTCTACAAAACCTGGCTCACTCACGCGTCCATCAGCATAGGCTTTTGCAAATACGTCATAGCCGTCGCCGCCTTTAGCCGTGAATGTGTTTGTTGCAACAGCATATGTTTGATCTGCTTCAAGCTCAGAGAAGCTGCCATCAGTGCCTTTTACTTCTACAGAAACAACGCACTCGCCGGCTGGCTTAGAGCTGTCGTAAGAGAATTTAAGACCAGATACTTGCAGGAAACCGCCGTTTTGTTCTGGAGCTTGGCTTATGCTGTGCTCAAGAGCTTCAACGATTTCTTCTCCAGTTAATTGCATGATTCCAAGAGAATTACCAAATGGCATTACTGTTAGGATTTCACCAAGTGTAATATCGCCTTGGTCAATGGAAGCGCGGATTCCGCCGCCATTTGTCAGTGCGATCACTGTATTTGGGTTAATGGATTGAGCTTTTTTCAGCATTCCATCCGTAATTAAGTTACCAAGATTCGTTTCTTTTGTACGCACATTTGCACGCTCACCATCAAGTGCTACGGCAGATTCAACACCAATGGATTCTTGCTGCATTGCGTCAATTGTCTCTTTATAAGGCTTTAGGATCTTCACTGCTTCAGCATCTTCCGCCACTTCAGCAAGATCAACCAGTTCGCCATCAAGAGTTGTTACAACACCTTCACTGTCAAAGTTTACACTTAATGTTCCAAGATATTTATTGTACTCATTTGCTTGAACAATGACAGTAGGTTCTGTTTTATTCTCGCTAATCACAACTGCTTCTTCCAGTTTTGTATGTGTATGGCCGCCAACGATGATATCGATGCCGTCTACTTGCTTAGCAAGCTCTAAATCATTATCAAATTCGATGTTATCATCGTAGCCGATATGTGTAAGAGCAATGATTTTATTTACGCCTTGATCTTGCAATTCTTTAACAGAAGCTTTTGCTTCTTCAATGTAGTTTTTAAATTCAACTTGACCAGGGCTTGAGATTTCAGCTGTTTCAGAAGTTGTTAATCCGAAAATACCTACTTTTTCTCCATCTACTTCCTGGATAATTGCATTATAGATTTTACCATCTTCAGCATCTGCTGCTACAGTACCTTCTACTAATCCATCAAACAAGGAATCTTTTGAGAAATCTACGTTTGCAGAAACAAATGGGAATTTAGCAGCTTTCACAAATTCCGCAAGTGCTTTATGGCCATCTTCGCCTGAACCTAGGTCAAATTCGTGATTTCCGAAAGTCATGGCATCGTATTCAAGGTAGTTCATGAATTGTAGATCAGCTTGTCCTTCAAATTCATTGAAATAAAGTGTGCCTGAGAAAACATCCCCAGCATCAAGAAGAAGTGCCTCAGGGTTAGCGGCACGGAATTCCTTTACAGCTGTTGCTAGCTTAGGTGCGTTTTGTGCATTTCCGTGCTGGTCATTTGTATGCATAAGAGATAATTCAAAAGCAGGTTTTACTGCATCTGCTTTATGAAGGAAAATAGCAAAGTCACCGCGTTTTGCTTGCTGGCCGACACCATATTTTGTTGCAGAAACGCCATTGGTAATTTCATTTGCAACAAGCGCTTCTACCGCTTTGGCATAGCGATCGCTAATATCCGTAAATGCGCTGTCAGCAGAACCTTTAAGTTTAAAGCCTCTTTGAAGCCAAATCGCAAGCTCTCCTCTAGTAATCTCACTGGAAGAACCAAAAGATGTAGCAGTTTTACCAGATGTAATGCCAGCAGCTTTAAGAGCATTTACAGCACCTACAGCGCGATCTGGTACATCAGTGAAACCTGAAGCTGGTGCATTATCTGTATCTAAACCTAATACATTTGCTACAAATACAGCTGCATCCACACGTTTAATGGATTGGTTTGTGCCAAAAGAAGTGGCAGAAACTCCGTTTGCTCCTTTTTCTACTAAGAAGTCAACGGCATCCTTATAACGATCTGGTACATCTGTAAAATCCTTTGCTGCAGCAGAAGCAGCAGGCGCGATCGCAGAAGCAACTAATGCCGCTGTTGCAGCTGTTGCAATAAACTTGCGGTTACCCTTTGTCATATTTCTCTTCCCCCTTGATTGTTATGTAAATGGTTCGTATTTTCCTAAAATGAAGAAAAATAGAATAATAGACCCGAAAATATTATAACAAAGAATACAACCTTTGTAGGAGAATATTTAAAAAGAATGACAAAATACTAATTATTTTTACAATAAATTTAAAATGGGGAATAGAGAATGCTGTAGAAGGGAGGCGGAAAAGGCAGAATTTAAAGAGGCGGAGTTTATTTCTTGTCTCTTTTTAGTTGGGGGTGAGCGAGGGGGCGCATAGTCGCCTCATAAGTGCCTGTCGTCCCACTTAATAGGCCGCGAAGGGCACATAGCCGTTACTTAGATGCCAGCCGCCACTCTTTCCTCAACCTAAAGGGCACTTTTACTACTCCCTCTCTGCCATCGGCTCTCTTTAGAACCAAAGAAAAAGACAGCTTGCATAAGCTGTCCGTCATGGGTTTATCTTTGAATAAAACCCGTAAAAATATATTTAGCGATTTGTTTTGTTCCAAGGTTTTCAATCGCAGTTTTTGAAATATATTTCGTCCAGATCGGGGTGTTGAATGATGTGATGTCATTTTCACTATGAATGTCTGGATGAATAGCGACAAGCTGTTCAGACGAAAGTCCTTCAACGACTTCTTGTGTTTGTCCCATTTTTAACCCAACGGTTATAGGCGTTTCCTGCAATGTCCCGTCCTGGCCAATTACAAATGCGTTCTTTGCGATGCCGGCTGTACTTAATGCTTTAACTGGAATGGTTACGGCATCAAGTATTTCATTTGTGACCACATTTACATTTACATGCTTGCCCGTTAATAATGCCTCTTGTTCTTCTTCAAGCTGAAGTTCGACTGAGAAGGGATAAGAACTCTCCTTGTTAAGGGACGGTTCATCTTCAGGATATGTGTTGATCTTGCTGACGATTCCATTTATTTTCCCTTCATCAGCAGCAAAAACATGAGCAGGCATGCCCACCTCAATTTTGTCCACATCTTCTTCTGTTAAACTGCCTTTGATCGAAGGAGTATCAGAATGGATGGTGATGACCGGGTTACCCAGGCTGGTGTTGATGTCTGTCACCGTTCCAGCATAGGTGCTGAGGGTGGTCAGCATATTGTTTTGCTGATCTATATTGGAAATTTGCTTTTGGATGACACTTGCTTCAGCCATTAATAACTCTCGCTCAAGCTCTTTTTGGTAAATTTCTTTTTCAACATCAACGACAGAATTATAGATGAAGTTAGTGGAATCTTCGTCTGCTGTTTCTGTGCTTTCTTTTGCCTCAATGACAATAATAAAGCTGCGCAGCTCATCAATATGATCTTCGATGCTTTCAATTTGTTCTTCTAATTTATCTGCTTCAAATTCCAGCATTCGCTGATCTTCTTCAATATTAAAGGATTCATATTCGAATAAAGGATCACCAGGGTTCACAGTATCGCCTTCTGCAACTGTGAACTGGCTAAAAGCCCCGATTTGTTCGTTAAAATAAACTTTGTGCTCTTCCAAAGGAACAACGACACCTTCTGTATGAAAGGCTTCCTGCAGATCGCCCCGTTTGGTTTCTTCATACTGACTCACATAAGAGATTCTATCAATCTCACTATCTTTCTTAAGGAGCAAGTAACTGTTTACACTGATCAGGAGCACGGATGCAGCTGTTCCAGTAATGATCTGCCATTTCTTCATCATTTTCAACACCTTTTATAGAAGCTTTTCAAATTTTATGTATGAAAGTAAAGCGGAAATCACCCAGTAAAGGAGATGAATGGAAAGCACTATTAGAAATAGCACCCTTGGCTTCCGTTCTGAAAGATATACTAGTCCTTTATACTGCAGCCAGATTACGAAGATCCCAATCAAGCTGATTTGTCCAAAGAATGATGTAACAAATAAATTGTCTGTTAAACTTTGCGCTATGATTCCTAATGATAATGGAGATGAATCCTTATCAAGTCCAAGCTGGAACGCGAGGAACATAAAGATCGCTTTCTCAGCAATCAGAATACTTACCGCAAAAAATTGCAATGTAAGAACTTTTTTATACGGAATATCTGTCAGTGACCAGAAATAAAGCGCTGGAATAAACAGCAGTAGGGCAGGATAGCAAACACCCCATAAAATCTGACCTAATGCGAAAAATAGTTTCTTTGTTTCAAATTCACCTGCAGACACACTCGTTAATTCGTTTGAAATAATGTCATTGCCAATTCCAAAATACGCACCAATCGTAAAAATAAGGATGCTGGCAATAAAAAGGAACACTATTCGCTTTGTTAGATTTCGTACTTCCTCCGCATTTTGAAGCTGATAGAAAAAATCATAAGGGTGGAGTAGCCCTTTTATGAGCCGAACTTCATAAATCATATAAATCCTCCAGTGATTAGGAATCATTCATTTTTATTACACTAAATCCTATTTTAACTTAAAATGTGACAAAAAGGCAGTAATTACCTCTAAAAACGCATGCAATATTTTACAAAATGAATAAAATTAACTAGGTGTATAGCGGATTTTTATACGCAACGGGGGAAAGGGTTATTTTCACTGCATGGCACTCGTTTTCCGGCAGGGCAGGTGATGAGTCTCCTCGTCGTGCTCTCCTGCGGGGTCTCACCTTCCCACTCCTCCCGCAGGAGAATCGCGCCATTCCGTTTCAATCACCAAACATATTGCTGCTATGTTTCTAGTGAAAACCTACCAGTTCTTAATCTTCTCCGTAATAAATTGAATGTATTTAGTATCAAGCTGCAGTTCAAAGATAATGAGAGCTCTTTCCATAAACGATTTGGCTTCTTTCAGATTGCCGATCAGTTCGAAGTTGTAGCCAACATGATAATGAAGCTCGCCAAGCAGATACAAATGATCTCTTTCAATACAGTAGGCGATTGCCTGTTTACAGTATAATGTTGATTGCCGATATTGCCCGAGGCGAGTTAGTGTCCGAGCGAGATTATAATATAAACGTGTTTGGATTGTATCATCCTGTATGTATGGAAGCTGTTTAAGATGTTCTTTTGCATATTCATAGATTTCGAGCGCTTTTGGAAGGTCGCCTTGCTCAAAAAGGATGATGCCTTTGCTTTGAAGAATTTCAACCTCGCGTTCAGACCACACTTTGTCATGAGTCATTTGAATTGCTTCGTCCAAATATTTCAGTGCAGTATTCACTTTATTATCTAGGTGGTAGGTATAAATGCCTTTATGCCAAAGAAGCAGCTGGGCATTTTTCCGATTTTGATGAAAGAGTGGATTTTTTTCCTCTGCTTTAACGATCAATTGCATTTCTTCATATTTTAATTCACGGCGGGCTGTAATAAGCTGCCGGCTTACTTCCCGTACATAATCAATTCTGGGAGTTGTTCCGATATCAAAAAAGTAGTTGACATCGACTCCTAATTTTTGTGAAATAAGATAGAGTGTCGAAGCATACGGGTAGACGTCGCCCTTTTCGATTTTACTTATTTGCGCCTGTGTACAAATGCCATCTGCCAGCTCTTTTTGAGAAAGCTTCAGCTGTTTTCTCAGCTCCTTGATTTTTTCCCCGATCACAATAAAATTCATGTTGACCACATCCTAAATATTCCTATAATTATATTTCTGATTGTACCACTGAAAAATTAAGAGATATAGACTGAAAACCTCCTACTAAATCCTTATAATAGAGAATTTGCACTTTTTCAAATTATGGTTAAATGAAACTGTAAAGATTAATCAAGCTTTTGTCAAAGGTCAGTTAATTACTAATTGAAGGAGGCAGTTATATGAAAAAGAAATTTTTTGTATTATTCACAGCTGTATTAATCGCACTTAGCTTTTCTGGAGGAGCGATCAGCGCAAGCGGTCCAGATGGAGGAGCAACAACTTTAGAATTACCATCCGTACATTAAGTCTTAACCTAGTGTAACTAGGCCTCAACGTTTATACATCATAATCTCCTTTGATCACTTCGTTTTGAAGTGATTTTTTTTGCCTTTTTCTTTATGTATGGAGAGGATGTGGGAACCAGTAACTAATTAATGCATAATAAGAAGCAATATTAAATAGAAGAAGTTTGTTTTAACAGCATGCATTATTAAGCTTGTATGGAATAAAAATGGTATAAAATATGCTTATAGTTATATTTATACTCGAAAACAAGATCTTTCTAGATAAATTAGAGTTGAAGCACACATTCAAGCAACCACAACGGTTTTCTGAATATTTACTAAATTTGCTATGATAGAGTTATCCTGAAGAATAATGAGGTGATCGTATGAACGCATTAGAAATGAAAGTGATGCCATCCTTTCAAGAGGGAAGCTGCTCGATCCTGTTTTCGTTTTATTTTCAAGAAGAAGAGAAGAAGATTGGAGAGGCCGTCATTTGTACATGTTCAGAAGCCTTTTTTACAGATGGAAACCAGACAGAAATGGAAATGTCGGTTGCTTTTATGAGCGAAAATATCCATTGTGAAAAAAAGATTGCCTACCTCAAGGAATTTCAAGTGATGGATGAATACAAACAGGATTCCATGGGCCGAATTCAGGATTTTCTGCGCATTATTGGCATTAGCGAAGTTAAGGAACCATATGTCCTTTAAAAGACCTATGTCCATTTTAGGATGAAACACTGTAATCGTATTAGCACCTGGTTAAGAAATAGTCTAGGAGATTCTGGGGTACAAACCACTAAATACTTATTAGCTATAATTTACCCAAAATAAGAAAAATCTTCATATTCCTTCTTGTATAAAAGCCTGTATATGTTAAAATAAAAATGTAATACAACTCCGTTTTGGTATACTGATAAATTGTGGGCGATGGTTGGCCTAAGGCTGGAAAGATATCCGTTTTTAATAAACGGATATCTTTTTTTTATGCTTTTTTATAGAAAAATGGTGAACTGCTAACTTATACAAATAAGTTAATTGCTCAATTGAAATGTAACTTGACTTCAGTAAAATGTCCATTAGTTTGAATCGTGTTGTACTTTTATATATCTTAGAAACTAATAAGTTTAAAAACAGGTGGAATGGAGCGGAGGACCCTTAACTCCTGCGGGAAGTAGAGTAAAGGGTGAGACCCCGAATGAGTGGAAGCGACGAGGAGGCTCAGCTTCCTCCCCGCGGAAAGCGAGGGTTCGCAGCGCAATGGAACAAACAGCCTATTAAGATTAACTTAGTTATGTTCCACTATTTCATTTTAACTAACTAATTGGACAAAATTACCTGCACCTCCACAAGGATAATTTTACATATTGTGTTGGATTTTTTAGGAAATCATATATACTAGAATGGTAGATTTTATAAAAAGAGTGAAAGTTAGGGGATGTAAAAGAAGAATGAAAAAAGCGTTTTTGTTGGTGTTGTCACTGTTCCTGGTTACTTGGCATTTTAGCGGCATTACAGCTTTTGCAGACACTGTGACGAATGTAACGCCAGGCGTAAAACTGGAAAAACGGAATACGACCATTTCCAGTAAAAAGCAGGCAGTTAATATTTTAAATGTTAATTTACTAGATCCATATACAACAATAAATTATGGAATCTCCAGTCCAATCAATCAGCGTTCGACTGTAATAGCACTTGCGAAAGCAAATACACGCGAGAACCATCATGTTGTTGGTGCAGTAAATGCCTCTTTATTTCATATGGACAGCGGGTACCCTACATACTTGCTTGCTCGTAATAATAAAATTGATTTTCTCGGAGCGGTATCTGCTTTAAGTAATGGATTCATGCATACACCGGCAGCATTTGGTATTGATAAAGCCGGTAAAGGATTAGTAAGTAAATTTAATTTAGATATTACGTTATCACATCATAACAAAAGCTTTAAGATTGATTCTTTTAATAGACAAAGAGATCCGAACGAAAGCATCCTCTTTACGAGCAGTAATCGTTATGATAAAACACGGACAAACCAAACTGGGTTAGAGATTGTTGTTCAAAAATTGAATAAGAACCTGGATCCGGGCGCGAGCTTTGGAGATACCATTACAGGTGAGGTTACATCCATCCGGCCTTATGGGCAGGTTACAAGTGCGACAATCCCGAAAGATGGGTATGTTATTTCAGCACATGGAACACAGGTGGATCAAATTAGAAATTTAAAAGTTGGAGATCCTGTATCTCTTAAAGTAGATATTGATGATAAATGGAAAGACGCTTCGTTTATGCTTGCAAGCGGTCCGCTTCTTGTACAAGCAGGCAAGGTGAATATGTCAATTGACCCTACAAGTCCCCGTGCGACTTCAAGAACATCAAGAACAGCTGTTGCGGTTGATAAAACGGGTACAAAAGTATTCCTTGTAACAGTTGATAAAGGAACAGCTGGCTATAGTCAAGGAATGACGCTGAAGGAATTTTCTTCTTACTTAGTTGGACTTGGAGCCTATCAAGCTCTGAATCTCGATGGCGGCGGGTCGACAACATTGGCAGCGAGAATGCCAGGAAACCGCTATGCAGGCTTAATCAATAAGCCATCGGATGGGACACAAAGACGGGTTTCTGCAATTTTGCAGGCTGTCAGCACCGCTCCATATAGTGAAGCTGTTTCGTTTAAAGCAGCACAGGCTGAAGTTGGAAAGGTTGCGGTGGGCGCTTCTGTTTCTTTTAAAATATCAGATGCTCTTGACGGATATAACAACTTAATTCCATATAATGAGAGTCAAGTAGAGTATATTGCTGATAATAACATTGGCAAAATTGAAAACGGCCGTTTTGTAGGCTTAAAAGAAGGCACAACAAATGTCACTGTTAAATATGGGAAAGCTCAAGTGAAAGTGCCTGTTACTGTTGTAGCAACTCCATCTCAATTTAAAGTGACGCCTGGTGAGGTTTATCTGCAAAAAGGCGGAGAACAGACACTATCTGTTACGGCGACAGAAGCAGACGGTAAGCCAATTATCATGAATAAGAATTCTGTTTCTTGGTCTGTCACTGGAAATGCGGGAACGATTGATGATAATGGAAAGTTTACGGCTGGAAATGCGGAAGGGAAGGGCACGATTGTTGCACAGATGGGCAGCAAGAAAGTTTCGATCCCTGTAACTGTAAGCAACAAGCCAAGACTTCTGAATGGGTTTAACTCAAAAGCAGAGTGGAAGGCTGAGAGCGTTCGCGCCAGCACGACACTTAGCTCCATAGCGGATGGCACTCAATATGAAGGAAATGGTGCCCTGCGCTTAAATTATGATTTTACTGGCAACAAAAGCGGTACAACAGCATCATACGCGGTCGCTTCCAAAAGAATAGCGATACCAGGCAAACCTAAAGCAATTGGCGCGTGGGTATATGGCGACGGAAAATCGCATTGGCTGAGAGGACGCGTCTATGATGCACAAGGTAAGGAAGTAACAATTGACTTCACGAAAGAGGCGGGGCTGAATTGGAAGGGCTGGAAATACGTACAGGCTCAGCTTCCTTCTACTGTTCGTTACCCATTATCCTTTGACCGCATTTATCTAGCAGAGCCGGCCATTTCTAAACAAAATAAAGGCAGCATCGTGTTTGATCAGCTTCAGGCTGTTTATGATCTGCCGCATGCTGAGACTTATTTTGAAACGGGATCTGATACAAGGACTGCTCCGGCTAACAAGCAATGGAAAGTTGATTTTAATATTCCATTAAGTCCATTATCCATTACGAAAGAAAACATCTATGTGGAAAACAGCAAAGGTGAGCGGATGCCGATTTCGGTCAAGCTGTCTAATGACCTTAAAACAGTGCTCGTAAATGCACCTTCTGCAGGCTATCGATCTGGTGAAAACTATCGCCTGACGGTTACGAAGTATGTAACATCAACAAAGGGAATGGGATTGAGAAAAGACTTTTATATGACGTTTAAAGCTCAATAAAGGATAACAAAAAAGATCAGCATTGATGGCTGATCTTTTTTGACGTGTAAATTCTTAATTTAGAAGAATACCGCTGTTTATTATTGAATCGGATATGCTCTCCATTTAGATAAATCCGGATTCTCTTTTTTAACTAATGAGGCTGGGAAGATAAAAGTCCAAGGTCTTGATGTGTTGGCCTTTAATTCGAAATCTTCTAATTTAAAACCGCCTTCTGCAATTTTTTCTCCTGTAGCATCCTCAACGATTAGGGGCAGCTGATGGAAAGAGACATCTTTATCATGGCCATTCCTCAGCAGCATTGTCACAAGTAGATCCTGGTTATCAGCTATTCTAGCATTAAGTCCCGTAAAATTTACTTCACCTGGCTTTGGATCACCCATAGAAGAGAGGAGTTCTTCTAATTTTTTACGATCTTCAACAGAAATTGTTTTAGACCAGGATTCGTGCAAATCGAGCTTGTGTTTTTTCTTAAGTTCAAACGCAATGGTCCAGTCCTTATGGCTGAATTCTCGGTCGTATATTGACTGAACTGGAAATAAAAAAGTCCATGGCCGGCTGCTTTTTCCAGGTACTTCACCAAGAACTCCTAGATCAAATTCATGTCTTGCTACGATCTTCTGGTTTACATCCATGAGAACTAATGTCAATTCCTTGAAATTAATAACTCGATTAAGGCTGTTGCGGACAAAGGCTGTAACTTCAATGCCTGAATCTTCATCCCTTAATTCAATCCCGGCCAATGAAATTTGATTAGGTTTTAAAGGTGCTAGGTCGTTATTTAAGAATCTAAGCACGTAAAGCTGTTCGTTTTCTACTTGCCAGCTTGGATGCAATGAGAGTTCGGTATGAATCTCTTCTTTCTCTTCGCTCGTATCTGATTCGTTTATTAATTCATCAGATGATACGCTGCTGTCCAGACCCGTCATTTTGATGTCTTCTTTATTTTTGCGGCGAAAGATTGATAAGATCCCCATTTCTCCATACCTCCATGTTTATACGTTTTGTTCTTCTATGGCTTTTAATACATTGGCAAGCTCAATGGCTGTGTGTCTTCTGATTTTATTAAAAGAATGAGTGAAGAGCTCAAGGCCTTCCTTCTGATAAAGGCGCATTGGATCTTCCTGCTGGTAATGCCTTAATCCAATTCCTTCTTTTAGCCTTGTCATTCCTTCAATATGTTCAATCCAAAACTTATCAATAATACTTAACATTAAGTATTTCAATGTTGTCTGAAATTGTACATGGTCAGAATAAGCCTCAAGACTGGCCAGGTATTCTTTTACCTTCGGATGAACGGTTTCTTCTATATCTGAAATATCATTAATCACATTAGGCAGTGTGACGTCAAATTGAGCTGGCAGCATAACTTTTAATCTTGCCTCAATTTGTTTAACGTCCACATCTTCTGGCACCATATCTTCTAATTGAGTCGACTCAATTTCATTTTGAATGGCATCTTCTACAAGAGTAGAAACAGTGTTGAGATGATTGTCTTCGTTTATAATGCGGTTTCGCAGTGTATAAATAATTTCACGCTGCTCGTTGATGACGTCATCGAGTTTTAAGTTGTATTCACGCATCGAGTAGTTGGCACCTTCAACGATTCTTTGAACGCGGTCAACAAATTCGTGAATATTTTTATTTTGCACGATGCCATCTTCCACTTTTAGGTTTTTATTTAACTTCTCAAGGTCATCTTTAGCGAATCTTCTAAACATATCATCTTCAAGCGAGATGAAGAATTGGCTGCAGCCTGGATCGCCTTGTCTGCCTGAACGGCCTTTAAGCTGATTATCAACTCGGCGGCTTTCGTGTTTTTCGGTCCCAAGGACGAATAGCCCGCCTAATTCGTGAACACCTTCACCTAATAAGATATCCGTACCTCTTCCGGCCATATTGGTCGCAATGGTAATCGTATTTTTTTGCCCGGCCGCGGCGATCAGTTCTACCTCTTGCTCTACGCTTTTGGCATTTAAAATTTCGTAGGATAGACCTGCTTCATCAAAAAATTTCGCAACCTTTTCTGATTGAAGAATGGATGTGGTTCCAACGAGAACAGGCTGTCCTTTTGAATGAATTTCTTTTACCTTTGCTGTAACAGCCTTGTATTTATCTTCTGTTGTCTGGAAGACGATATCAGGCAAGTCTTCGCGCTGGCGCGGCTTGTTGGTTGGAATTTGAATTACTTGCATATTGTAAACTTGCTGAAATTCTTTTTCCTCTGTTTTCGCTGTACCGGTCATGCCTGATAAATATTTATACATTCTAAAATAGTTCTGAATCGTGATTGAAGCTTGCGTTTTATTTTCGTCTGTAATTTCCAGGCCTTCTTTAGCTTCAATTGCCTGGTGAAGACCATCACTTAATGTCCGGCCTTCCATAATCCGTCCTGTGAACATGTCAACAAGCATGATTTTACCGTCATGCACAATATAGTCCACATCACGCTCAAACATAACGTGTGCCCGTACAGCCTGAATCACATAATGGTATAACGTCTGATGCTCGAGCTCATACAAATTATCGACACCAAAAGCCTTCTCCACCTGCTCAATTCCTTTTTCGGTTAAGCTAGTCGCTTTGGTTTCTTCATCAAAGGAATATTCTTCGTCCTTTTTAAACCGTTTGGCCAGTTTAGCAGCAATATGATGAAGGTTTGAGCTGGAAGCCATTTTACCGGCAATAATCAATGGTGTTTTGGCTTCATCAATCAACACGCTGTCCACTTCGTCAATGATGGCAAAATGATAAGGTCTTTGCGTTTTTTCTGCAGCCTCTCTTGCCATATTGTCACGCAGATAGTCAAAGCCGAATTCTGTTCCGACTCCGTACGTGATATCCGCAGAGTAAGCAGCTTTCTTTTCTTCCGGATCTAATTGGGCGATATTCAGCCCAACTGTTAATCCAAGGAACTCGTGAATCTTGCCGATCTTTTCTTTGTCGCGTATTGCTAAGTAATCGTTAACCGTGATAACGTGAACACCTTTGCCTTCGAGGGCACGCAAATAGCTCGGAAGGGAAGCCACTAATGTTTTTCCTTCACCAGTGGGCATTTCCGCTATGTTTCCTTCTGTTAGTACTAAACCGCCGATCAGCTGCACATCATAATGGCGCAAGCCTAATACACGCTTCGAAACTTCACGTACAACAGCAAAGGCATCCGCTGTAATATCTCGAATGCTTTGGCCGTTTTGGAGTTCTTCTTTAAACTGATTTGTCATATTCTGAAGCTGTTCATTGTCATAAGCTTCATATTTGCTTTCCAGCATATTAATTTCGTCGACCAATTTATAATATTTTTTCAAACGCTTATCGTTTGTATTAGTCATTTTATTCTTTAGAAACGTAAACATAAAGGACGCCCCTTAATCTCTAGTAAACTACATAAGTCTTGACATTAATTAATATTACCAAAATAAGAATGGATTTACTATTAATATTCTTGATATGGAAATAAATGTTTCTATTAAAATTTAATTGCAATTTTATTGCAAAATGTGTAACTAAATGGCGACTAAGCTCGTCTATGTATTGGGACAGTAGGCATGTGTTTAACTTATTTAAAAATTGGGCATGTAATATGGGGAATTAATTATAAAAATTTCTGTAGATATATTTATCGGAACTAGATATAATGAAAAAAGTTGAGATATGCCCATTTGGAATATTTTACTTACGAGATTGCTAGAAGCCTTTTTCCGCTGCTGGGGAAAAGCACTTCCATTAAAATGTAACAAAAGACTAAGTTGTTAAATTAAAAATGATATCAATTGGATATGCTAATCATTGAGGAGGTACTTTATGGTTTACCTTACCTTGTTAATATGCTTTATCGCTTCAATTATTATTACTCCTTTCGTTAAAAAGCTGGCCATCAGAATTGGGGCAGTTGACAAGCCCAACCAGCGAAAGGTCCATCAAAAAATTATGCCGCGTTTAGGCGGATTGGCAATATATATAAGCTTTATTATTGGCCTTTTGGTATTAAGACCGGACGATGCATTAACCTGGCCCATTGTGATCGGGAGCTTAATCATTATTATTACAGGAGTTCTGGATGATCTCGTTGAGCTTTCTGCCAAGTATAAGCTGCTGGGCCAAATCGCTGCTGCTGTTGTCGTTATCTTAGGCGGCGTTCAGCTTGAATATATTACTGTTCCGTTAATAGGCGAGCTTAACTTTGGCATATTCAGCATTCCATTGACACTGATCTGGATTGTCGGAATCACCAATGCGATTAACCTGATTGACGGCCTGGACGGATTAGCTGCAGGGGTATCTTCGATCGCGTTAATCACGATTTCCGGTATGGCGATTATTAAAGGTGATCCATTCGTTGTAAGCATCGGATTTATTGTGCTAGGAAGCACATTAGGCTTTCTGCTTTACAACTTTCACCCAGCGAAGATTTTCATGGGCGATACAGGAGCATTGTTTTTAGGATATATGATCGCAGTGCTTTCCTTATTAGGATTTAAAAACATTACAATGATTTCATTGATTATCCCAGTTATTATTCTCGGTGTGCCGATCTCTGATACATTCTTTGCGATTATCAGACGTATCGTCAATAAGCAGCCGTTATCAGCACCGGATAAATCACATTTACATCACTGTTTATTGCGACTTGGTTTCTCCCATAGTCAGACAGTGTTATTGATTTATGCAATGGCAGCAATGTTTGGATTAGCAGCGATCATCCTTTCACAGGCAACTGTCTGGGGCGCAATCCTGCTGATCGGACTGCTGATCGTCGGAATCGAGCTTGTTGTTGAAAAAATCGGTCTTGTGAACAATGACTATAAACCTTTGCTGAAGATGGTAAAGGCACCGAAGAAGATGTAAGATATGAAAAATGGCCCTGTGATCGGGGCCATTTTTTTGTATATAGTTTGTCTTAATACGTAGTAAATTCCATTGCGCTGTGGATCTCGCTTTCCGAGGGGAGGAAGCTGAATCTCCTCGGCGAGCCTGTGGGGTCTCAGCTCTTCCTCTATTTCCCTCCGGAGTCGAGGTCCTCCGCTCCATTCCATCCGTTTTTAAAGGTTGTTATGCAAGTGCAACAAAAAGACCCGAGACATTAGACAGATACAATCTGCTAATTTCATCGGGTCTATCTTTGGCCGAGATTAAGTTACTTTTCAGCCTCTGTTTTCTTATTACTCATATCCAGCTGTTTCATTGCCTTCAATCTGCTCAGTCTCTGATTCTGGTGAGTTCAAATCCGTCTCACCGTTGTCCAGGTTCATATGAGCTTTTAGGATGTTTTTTGCGTTTTCTAATTCAGTTTCGTCTAATTGATAGTAATAGACAGAATTGATATATGAATCACTTCCAGCTAGGTTGAGTGTATCAATGTTTAAACTGCTTCCTGCTGTGGCAAAGTCAAAGAACGATTTCATTTCGCCAAAAGGAAGGTCTGTCGTCATATTATCACCGACTGCTTCCATTAAATCACCATACTTGGTCATACCGGAAACAGATATCGTCTTTTTAACGATGGCTTTAATAATCTCCTGCTGGCGTTTGCCGCGTTCAATGTCATTGTCCTGCTTTCTTGTCCGGGCAAGTGCCAATGCTTCTTCACCGTTTAATTCTTGAATGCCAGGCTCAAGGTTAATGGAGCCTTTCTGATCTAATGAATTCATTTCAGAAATTGCATAAGGGACTTCGGCTTCAATGCCGCCTAATGTATCGACAACATCGATAAAGGCATTAAAGTTCATTTTTACATAATACTCGATCGGGATATCAAGCATTTCTTCAACTGTTTCAAGTGTAGCAGATACACCGCCAAAGGCATGTGCGTGTGTAATTTTATCTTCATATCCTACATCAGGTATATAGACGTAGGAGTCGCGGGGAATACTCAGCAATTTGACTGATTTTTGCTCGGCATTGAATGTAGCAAGAATCAGGGCATCTGAACGGGACCCCGTGTTATAGCTGCGAAGCTCACTATCGTCGACACCGATAAATAGGATCGAAGTATCTTCGCTTTCAGGCATTGAATCGGTTCTCTTTGTATCTCGTTCTACTGGCTCATAAGACTTATCCATTACAGATTCGGCTTTGTTAAATAAAAATGCACCATATGCAGTTGCGCTCAAGGTTAGGACGAGCAGGGGAAGAAGGATTAGCATTAATACTTTCTTTCGTTTGCTTCGTTTCTTTTGGCGCTTGATTGATTGTCTATCAAGAGACATAGAGCTTTTCTCCTTTAAATTAGATTCATTTATCTATTTTACAATTTTCGCTATAATTCGTAAAATACTTTTTCGATATGCGAAGGTGTTCTTATTGAACAAGTTCCTCCATATAAAGACTTTCGCCTTTGGAGATCTTACCTTGTCCATTTGTCAGTTCAGTCATCCAATCCGTGAAAGCGGAAGTTTGATTTTCTTCCACATAAACTTGTATTTCGACATTGTCTAAGTAATGAATGTCTTTAATGCTATATACGGAAGAGCGCAGCTCATTTTCAAGCTTGCCAAGCCATGTATAATCTACAGTTGTATGCATAACAGCCATCAGCTTTCTTTCAACGATTCCAGTTGCTGTTAATCCTTCAGATGTCGCTTTTCCATATGCGCGGATTAAACCGCCTGCTCCTAGTTTTATACCCCCAAAGTACCGGGTAATAACAGCTACGGTATCTTTCAGCTGTCTTTTTTTCAAAACTTCTAAGATGGGTACACCAGCAGTTCCGCTTGGTTCCCCGTCGTCATTTGCCTTTTGAATTTGGTCGTTCTCACCAATTAAATAGGCAGAACAATTATGGGTTGCGTTCCAGTGTTCTTTTTTAATTTTTTGAATGAATTCCTGTGCTTCTTCCTCTGTTTCAGCTCTTGAAATAAAGGCGATGAAACGGGATTTCTGGATCACGATTTCGTGTTCTCCATATCCTTTTACGGTCAAATAGCTCGGCAGCATAAAGTGTCGCTCCTAACGGTTGTTTTCAATGTTCGTCCATTGAACGGCTCACAGCTGTGAACCTGTCTAGTTAAACATATGACATTGGATTGCCTTACATTCGATGTGTATTCCTATTATAAATCGACAGAATCCAACATGTCTTCTTTTATACTATCATAATTTATATATGAAAGAAGTCAGCAGAGAGCACGATTATATAAATGTAATATAAGCCTTGTTTCCGGCTGGCTTGCTTGCTGCTTAATAAGGTTACTTTAAAGGGATTGTAATAAAACTTTAATATGGTTGTCTTAGGACCATGTTATAATAAAAAATATTCTTCCAGTGACAACGTTTTTTTGTGATTCATCGTACATAATGTAGGATAAATGACATGATATCTGAATTCAACCATGAGTCTATTTAACGAATTTGGCGGAATTTCGCACATTTTGCGGTCTTCTCATATAGTAACGAGCATTTTTTCGAGTTAAAATAGGGAATAGCAACAAGGAGATTATGATGGAAATAGGTCTGACAGGCTATTCTGACAAAAGAGAGACATAATAGATGATAGCGTCAAGTACCTAATGACTGAGCTTTTCTTTCCCTTGGAGGACTGAGAATGAGTTTAAAGAAATTTGATACTAAAGCACTTGATTTAATATTGCAGAAAATGATTGATACAGTCGGAACGAGCAAAGATGAAATCTTTCGAATTGGCGAGCAGTGCCGTAAGGATTATGAAACATTAACGGACGAGCTCAAAGAGGTCAAGCTGAACGTGGCAAAAATTATCTCTGCTGGGGACGACCTTGATGTAAAGACAAGGTTTGCCCGGAAGCGGCTGTCTGAGGTCAGTATGCATTTCAAGGATTACACAGAAGTTGAAGTGCGCGAGGCATACGAAAAGGCTCATCAGCTGCAAATGGATCTTTCCATGAACCGGCAAACAGAAAAACAACTGAGAGACAAGCGTGATGATATCGAAAGAAGGCTTGTAACCGTTCATGATACGATTGAACGCGCTGAGCACCTGATTTCGCAGATTACGGTTGTGATGAACTACTTAACAAGTGATCTCAAGCAAATGGGCGAGGTTTTGGAGGATGCAAGGCTAAAGCAGGAATTTGGCTTGAAGATCATCGAAGCACAGGAAGAAGAAAGAAAACGCCTGTCGCGTGAAATCCATGATGGACCAGCCCAAATGATGGCGAATGTCATGATGCGCTCTGATCTAATTGAACGAGTATACAAAGAGCGCAGCGGAGAAGAAGCAATTCTGGAAATCAAGAGTCTGAAGAAAATGGTCAGAAGTGCCTTATATGAGGTGCGGAGGATTATATATGATCTGCGGCCAATGGCGCTTGATGATTTAGGACTTGTTCCGACTTTAAAAAAATACCTGCAAACGATAGAAGAATATCATCAAAACGTTCAAATAAATTTCCAAAATATTGGAGCAGAGCTGCGTTTGCCTCCTCAATATGAGGTTGCGTTATTCCGGCTTATTCAAGAGTCGGTTCAAAACGCCTTGAAGCATGCACAATGCTCGGATATTTCGGTCAAGCTGGAAATCCGCAGCGACAGAGTGGCAGCGGTGATCCGCGACAATGGAAAAGGATTTAATATAAAAGAGAAAAAAGGGGATTCCTTTGGTATTATGGGAATGCGCGAACGTGTTGAACTTGTTGAGGGTCAGCTTTCCATTGATTCAAAACAAGGAAAAGGCACAGTCGTTATTATACAGATCCCTTTAAGCTTATAAAGCAAGCGATATAAAAGAGAGAGACCTTGGGAGGCGGAGAATTTGACAACAAAAATCGTAATCATCGATGATCATCAGTTATTTAGAGAAGGGGTTAAAAGAATTTTAGACTTTGAAAATTCTTTTGATGTAGTAGCAGAAGGAGATGACGGCAGCGAGGCAATGGATCTTGTTGAGAAGTATCGCCCGGATGTCGTCATTATGGATATTAATATGCCAAATACAAATGGTGTTGAAGCGACTCGTTTGCTGACTGAAAAATATCCAGAATCAAAAGTCATCATCTTATCAATTCACGATGATGAAAACTATGTAACACACGCATTAAAAACAGGTGCAAGCGGGTATCTGCTAAAAGAAATGGACGCAGATGCTTTAGTAGAAGCGGTTAAGGTTGTCGCGGATGGCGGATCTTATCTGCATCCAAAAGTAACACATAACCTTGTTAACGAATACCGCCGTTTGGCTTCTGAAGGGACAAACAATCGCAGTACGTATGTTCAAGTGGAAATTCGCAGACCGCTTCATTTGCTGACGCGCCGTGAATGCGAAGTCCTTCAGCTGCTGGCTGACGGAAAAAGCAACCGCGGAATTGGCGAAGCTTTATACATTAGCGAAAAAACCGTTAAAAACCATGTGAGCAATATTCTGCAAAAAATGAACGTAAACGACCGTACACAAGCTGTTGTTGTAGCGATTAAAAACGGCTGGGTTGAGGTTCGATAAAAAAATCTGCACGTAAAGGGGGACGCCCTTTACGTGTTTTTTTGTCATGAAAGAAATTAGGCACGCAAAATTTGAATTCTATATTTTATATCTTGAAGTAAAGGAATAAGTATATGTGTAGATTTATAAGACTTCTTTTTTAAATGTGAGAGAAACCATGGTGAGAGCTGATACTGCCATTTCGATCACAGCTTTAGTATCAGATTGATGTTTGCGTGCTTTTTGAATCATCAACACGAGCTTTTCTATATCTTGAGGAGAAGAATTGTGTATGAGCCACTCTGCTAGCTCGGAACCAGTGAGCTGTTCCTTAAGAGCAGGGATTATAATAGTATCGTGTTTTTGTAATTCGTTCCGGAGAATATTGTGATTAAAAACATTTTTGCCTTCATAGTATTCACGATCCTTATACAGAAATCGAGAACGAAAAAAGTCTTCCAAGTACTTCTAAAGCCACCTTTCTTATAAAATTTGTAAATTCAACAAGTATAGAGTTTAACACATTTGTTAGAAATTAGAAGATGTTTGCAGATTCACGTAATTTTAAAATTTTTCTATATATATTGCCTATTTGATTTAAAGCCAGATCTTTATTAAATATTTACATAGGGATCTGTAAGAATCTGCTTGTAAGTAATGCAATTTTCCATTCATTCATATAAAATAATAGAAGAACATATAGTAGAGAAAAAAGGATAAGGATGGTAGCTCTATTTATGAAAACAGCTGTTGTTACAGATAGTACGGCATACATACCTCTAGAAATACGAGAAAAATTGAACATACATATGATTCCTCTAAGTGTGATATTCGGCAATGAAACATATCAGGAGGAAGTAGAAATTACCGCAGATAGCTTTTACGCAGAAGTCAAAACGAAAGAATTGCCGACAACTTCTCAGCCGCCAGTTGGCGAGTTTATGGAGCTGTTCGAAAAGCTATCAAAAGAATACGATGAAGTTATTTCAATTCACCTTTCAAGCGGAATAAGCGGTACATTCCAAGGAGCCGTGTCAGCTGGAAGTCTGGTAGAAGATATCAAAGTATTTCCTTTTGATTCAGAGATCAGCTGCATGGTTCAAGGCTTTTATGTCTTAGAAGCGGCGGAAATGGCAGCTGCCGGCAAAAATGCGGCAGAAATCATGGAACGCCTCGAAGAAATGCGCAAAACCCTAAAGGCTTATTTCATGGTGGACGACCTTTCGCACCTGCAGCGCGGCGGACGCCTATCAAGTGCCCAGGCACTAATCGGCAGTCTTCTCCAAGTAAAGCCCCTATTGCACTTTGAAAACAAACTAATTGTGCCATTTGAAAAAATCCGCACAAGAAAAAAAGCGATGAAACGCATCGTTGAACTGCTCGGCGAAGCAGTCAAAGGCGGAGAACCGCACCGTGCAGTGATTATCCATGCAAACAGGGAGCAGGAAGCAATTGAGTGGAAAGCAGAACTTGAGGAACAATACCCGCATGTTGAATTTGTGATCAGTTACTTTGGACCGGTTATTGGCACTCATCTTGGCGAAGGTTCGATGGGACTTGGCTGGGTGAAGAAATAGAAAATGAGAAAGCACCATTTCCGCTGGGCGGGGGTGGTGTTTTTTGTTGTCTAGGATTGGCGGCTGACGCATGTTTGGTGTCGCTTATTTTTGGGAAGCGGAGGTACTCGATTTGGAGTTTGGCGTGGCGGATATTTGAAAATAACAGGCGGATATATTTTTTAGCTACGAATCCTAAATCCCCACCTCTTAAAAACTGACCACCACACAAATCCATGCTAAAATAAACATAAAAAGAGGTGAACTCCTTGAAATTTATCCTGCAAGACCACAAACTAAAGCTTGCAGCCTCCACAGATCCAGACAGCAAACCCATCATAGCACTCACCCAAATCCCGCAGCCAGAAACAAACCCAAGTTACTCTTTCAGCCAAAACCTTCAACATTTTCTGCAAGGCCGAATGCTCCTTCACGACGAACTACCCTTTCCAAAAGAACAACTCCATGAACATTATGAAAATGGCTATATCCACTACAAAAAAGGAATCAGCATCGAGAAAGGTAAATCAAAATGCACGCGCTGCGGAAACAGCAGCAGGCATCAATTTGCAGCATTTCCTTGTGCCCGCTGCGGCGAAAGAGAATGCTTATATTGCCGGCAATGCATCATTATGGGCAGGGTCAGCAGCTGCACACCCCTTTTAACATGGACAGGTCCTCAAATACAGCGAAAAGAATCAGTACCACTGAAATGGGAAGGAACGCTTTCCGAAGGGCAGGCACATGCTTCAAAAAAAGTCACCGAGGCAATCAAAGTGAACGGAGAGCTGCTCGTTTGGGCGGTTTGCGGAGCAGGGAAAACGGAAGTGCTTTTCGCTGGCATTGAGGAGGCACTAACACAAGGAAAACGTGTTTGTATCGCGACGCCACGTACAGATGTTGTCCTCGAGCTCAGCCCGCGTCTTCAAGCTGTTTTCCCTGATATCAAAGTGGCGGCTCTTTATGGAGGAAGTGAAGACCGCAATGAAAACAGCGTCTTAACGATCTCAACCACACACCAATTATTCCGCTTCCGTGGCGCGTTCGACACGATCATCATCGATGAAGTCGATGCCTTTCCATACTCAGCGGACGTATCCTTACAGCGTGCTGCTCAAAACGCACGCAAAAAAGTTTCGTCCCTCATCTACCTATCAGCAACCCCGAACGAAAAATGGCAAAATGAATGCAAGCGAGGAACCCGTCCTTTTGTGACCATACCCGGCCGCTACCACCGCCATCCTCTGCCAGTGCCTGAACTGAAGTGGTGCGGCAATTGGGAGAAAACCTTAAAGCGCAGAAAACTTCCCCGAATTGTAGAAGTATGGATTACGAAGCGACTAGCAGATCAAACACCCGCTCTTCTTTTTCTGCCTAAAATTGAACTGATGGAAAAACTGCTTCCATACATGAAAAACTTTGATGCACGTATTGAAGCGGTCCATGCGGAGGACCCGCAAAGAAAAGAAAAAGTACAGCGGATGCGGAACAAGGAAACACCGCTGCTTGTGACGACAACGATTTTAGAGAGAGGGGTTACTTTTCCTGGTGTAGATGTTGCGGTGCTTGGCGCGGAGGATCGCATTTTTACAGAAAGCGCCCTAGTGCAGATTTCCGGCAGGGCAGGAAGAAGTGCGAGCCAGCCGAACGGAAATATCACTTTTTTTCATTATGGAAAAACAAATGCAATGAATAAGGCATGCAGGCAGATCAACGGCATGAATAAAGAAGCGTTTGAGAAAGGGCTGATTGATTATGTTTTGCCTGGGATGCGGAGCTGAATTAAAGAAAGCGGTGAGCTGGCATAGTTTGTTTGCGAAGGAGGAAGATTCTGTATTATGCCATGAGTGTTTAGAGAAATTAGAAATGATCACTGGCGAGGTTTGCCGTCTCTGTTCGAGACCGATCGGGCAAAACCGATACCAGCAGGATGGAATGTGTCTGGATTGTCTGCGATGGGAGGAAAACGAAGTGTGGTCCGGTGTTTTGGATCGTAATATTTCGGTGCTGATGTATAATGATTATTGTAAGGAACTGATCGCACTTTTTAAATATAGAGGTGATTATGCTGTGGCAGCTGCGTTTGCAAGCTTGCTGAAACACAAGCTCCAAACCTTAACATACGACCTCATTGTACCTGTCCCGCTTAGTCCCGAGCGCCTTTATGAGCGGGGATTTAATCAATCCGAAGCCCTCATTCTTTCATTAGGAAAAGAACCATTTCACCTCCTCTCCAGAAAACACTCTGAAAAGCAGTCGAAAAAATCCCGACATGACCGTATTCATCTACCGCAGGTGTTTCAGTTAACTCAACAGACAAATTTATCCGGTAAACAAATTGTCTTAATTGACGATATATATACAACAGGATCTACATTGCGGCATGCAGCCGTTCTCTTAAAGGAGGCTGGTGCCAAGACGGTAACTTCACTGACCGTCGCGCGCGGGTAGAGTCCATAACTGATCTAGTGGAGATAAGAAAATTAGAGGTGGAAACAATGGCTGAACTATCAAATTGCCCTAAATGTGATGCACTCTTTGTCATGAATCAATTCCGAAACATTTGTCAAAACTGCTACAACGAAGAAGAAAAAGCATATGAAACGGTTTACCAATACATTCGCAAACGTGAAAATCGCACAGCCATGATGAACCAGGTTGTCGAGGCAACTGGCGTGGAGGAAACACTGATCCTCAAATTTATTAAAACTGGGCGCCTGAAACTGGCACAGTTCCCGAACCTTGGCTATCCTTGTGAAAAATGCGGCACATCCATCCGCGAAGGGAAAATTTGCTCAAGCTGTGCAGTCTCCCTGCGCAAAGAACTGCAAAATCACGAAACCGAAGAAGAACGCAAAAAAGACATCGAAAAACGCGACAAACAAGGCACCTACTTTGTCTTCGATGACAAATTGAAATAACAGCAAAGTGAGGCGAGTAGGGAAAAAGTCACAATTCTTACTTGCTTTTCTTTTCTATTTGGGTTTGTTGTTTGGAGCGGAAGGGTACGAGACTCCTGCGGGAGAAGTGAGAAGGATGAGATCCCGCAGGCGCAAGGCGCCGAGGAAGCTCATCTCTCACCCGCGGAAAGCGAGTACCCTGCAGCGGAAAACAACACGCAGAAACTTTATATGCAATAAAATCAGCATGTATAGATAAGTAATTTTTACTAAATGCTAAGAAATATTTAAAAATCTGCGTTTTTCACCGATAATAGAAGTAAGAATCATTTTGCACGGAAACGAAAGTGAGTGATAAACAATGAAAATCAATAATATTGGAACTTCAGGAATGAATCCGTATAAACGCCAGATGAACAAAATCGATCAAACAAGCAAAAATGCGGCATCTGCGTCTGATAAAATTGAGATCTCTTCTGCAGCAAAAGAAATGCAGCAGGCATCTTCAACAACACAGGCCCGCCAGGCGAAAATTGACGATTTGAAAATTCAAATTGAAAACGGCAACTACAAACCGAATCCAAAAGATATTGCGAAAAGCATCGTCAGCTACTACACAAAACATTAAGGAGGGAAGCGCATGTCTGCCACTGCTCTTATAACAGCTATGGAAAATTTGCTGAAGCTGCACAAAAGTCTTAATGAGCTTGCGATTAAGAAGACCGACATTATAAAGGCTGGCGACATGCCTGCCCTTGATCAAATGCTGAAGGACGAGCAGTCCCATGTTGCTGCGATTGAAAAAATGGAGCAGCTGCGGCAAGCTGCCTGCAGCAAGGTTGTTCAGCAGGAAAAACCAACGCTTGAAGATTGTCTTCCTTTCTTAGAGGAAGATATCAAAAATAAAGCCTTAACCTTGAAGGACAGTCTGGTAAAAGAAGTGGAAGCACTGCAGGAGCGCAATCAGCTTAATCAGCAGCTCATTTACCAATCACTGCAATTCGTCAATATGTCTATGAGTCTTCTGCAGCCGCAATCTGTGCAGAACTTTAATTATACAAATCCAAAGAGTAACCAGTCTAAACCGCAAAAGGGCATGTTCAATTCACGTGCGTAGCCTTACAGCGATCGGAGGATAACGATGAGATCATCATTTATGGGGTTAGAAACAGCACGCCGCGCACTTTTCACGCAGCAGGGTGCTTTATATACGACTGCACATAATATTTCAAACGCAAACACACCAGGCTACTCCCGTCAGCGTGTTAACTTCAACCAGACGGAAGCCTATCCATCCATCGGCATGAACAGTCCGCTACTGCCAGGGCAAATGGGAACAGGTGTTGAAGCTGGCTCTGTACAGCGTATCCGCGAAGGATTCCTAGATTCACAGTTTCGTAGTGAAAACAATAAATTTGGATACTGGAGTTCCCGCAGTGAGGCTTTAACACGAATGGAAGACGTGATGAACGAGCCTTCCGAGGATGGGTTGGCTCAAACGCTTGATCGCTTCTGGAATTCTCTGCAGGATCTTTCCGTTCAGCCGGAAGACTCTGGTGCACGATCGGTTGTAAGACAGCGCGGAATTGCAGTAGCTGAGACGTTCAACTATCTATCAGGCCAGATTCAAGCCCAAAAAACAGACCTGGGTAATCAAATTGATCACTCTGTGAAAGAAATTAACTCTCTCATCAGACAGATCCAAAACATCAATAACCAAATCGGTGACGTTGAACCGCACGGCTACCTGCCAAACGATCTGTACGATGCTAGAGATGCGCTTGTTGATCAGCTATCTGGGTTAGTGAATATTAAAGTTACTCCAGCACCGAGCGGCGGCATGGCCAGCAGTATGGCTGAAGGCAAGTATACGATTGAAATTTTAAACAGTAATGGCAAATCAGTTGGCACACTTGTTGATGGGAAAAATAACCTCATTAACGAAATGACCGTTAAAAAGGATCAAGAATCTGGAGCAGTGACTGGCTTCACAGTCGGCAACAAAGAAATAGCTGCTGCAGATTTCACTTCAAACGGACAACTGCTTTCACAGGTGCAATCATTTGGATATATGGATGCAACCGGAGCTCAAGTGGGCGAATATCCAAAAATGCTAGAAAACCTTGACCTAATGGCTTTCCGTTTTGCCAATGCCTTTAATGCTGTTCATAACAGCGGCTGGAGCATTACTGAAATTCAAAATGGTGCAAAACAAGGCTTTGACTTCTTCACTTTTGAAGGGGGCGAGCTGCGGTCACCAGAAGGTGCAGCTTCCAAGTTGAAAATCTCTGATGATATTAAAAACGAACTGAATAATATTGCCGCATCATCAAGCGGAAAAATGTTCAGCGGCGGCATTACGGCTGGAGGAGCAAACACTTCGACTGGCAATCCAACTGTTCTTGGTGCTTTTGCAGGTGTCACTTCAACGGATACACCACCTGTTGTCCATGATCAGGTGAAAATAGAAGTTTCATATAATGGTGGACAGTGGACATATACAGCAACTGATATGAATACTGGCAACCCAATTGCTGGGCATGAAAATCAGAATGTACCGGAGAACATGGAATTATTCGGTCTTAAATTAGATACATCTACGATTAAAAATCTCAGCGCTGGCGATAGCTGGTCATTTGACCTTGAGGGAACGGGTGTGAATCCTTCCAATCAATCCTTTGTCGGAGACGGTTCAAATGCATTAGCACTTGCCAATGTGAAAGACAGCAATATGGAATTCAACGGCTCAACATCGAGCATCATGAGCTTCTATCAAGGAATCATCGGCCAAATGGGTGTAGATACAGAAGAAGCCAACCGCATGGTCCGTAATACAGGAAATCTAGTAGACACAGTCCAATATAACCGTTCATCTGTTAGCTCGGTTTCCCTGGATGAAGAAATGACCAATATGATTCAATACCAGCACGCCTACAACGCTGCCGCACGGCAAATGACTGCCATCGACGAAATGCTTGATACAGTAATCAACGGCATGGGCAGAGTCGGCAGATAAGGAGGAAACTAAATGCGCGTAACACAATCCATGCTATCAGCCAACTCGCTGCGGCATATACAAAACAGCTATAAAAACCTTGGTAAGCTTGAAGAGCAGCTTACAACTGGTAAAAAAGTAAGCCGTCCTTCAGACGACCCTGTAGTTGCGATGAAAGGCATGCGCTATCGTTCTCAGGTAGTTGAAGTGGAGCAGTTTAACCGGAACCTTTCAGAAGTTTATAACTGGATGGATAATGGGGATGCAGCTTTGGATGAAGTGAACTCTGTGATGCAGAGGATTCGGGAGCTTACTGTTAAGGCGTCGAATGATACTTATGAAGAAAAACAGCGTCAAGCAATCGCAAGTGAGGTTGACCAGCTTCGAAATCATTTGGAGTCTATTGCGAATACTAGAGTCAATAATAAATATATATTTAACGGATCTGATACTTCTGGAAAACCAGTTGATTTAAGTAAGATTGATCAGGAAGTAGATTTATCTACTATTGATGCAAACAACGCTAAAGATTATGCCCTTTTTGCTGAAGATGGAACACAGTTGCTGTGGAATGATATTAGCGGAGGATTCATTGATGCTAGCGGAGCAAAAGTAGAGGTCCCAGTAACTGGTGACTATATCGCAAAGGAAGTTGGCGCGGTATCAGTTAACCAAAAAGATGTGAATATTGAAGTTTCAAAGGGGGTTAACTTGAATGTTAACATAACCCCTCAAAATGTATTCTCTCTTGATTTCTTCTCTGATCTTGGGAAACTTGTGTCAGATTTAAAATCACCAGAAACCACAGGTGATGATCTAAGTAAATCAATTGGTGTTTTGGATGGTCATGTTGATAAAATTATCTCTGAAAGAGCGGAACTCGGCGCTCGTTACAATCGTGTGGAAATGGTTGAAAGCCGCCTTTCCTCTCAAGAGATTATCGCTAAATCAACCATGTCTGAAAACGAAGATATTGACGCAGAAAAAACAATCATCGAACTAACATCTCAAGAAACATTGCACCGTGCTTCTCTTGCTGTAGGTGCAAAGATTATACAACCATCTCTAATTGACTTTTTACGTTAAGCTATCAAATATTGATAGCTTTTCTTACTATTTAAGATAAAAGTGGTGAGACTATGAACATGCCATCTTTGCAAGTGCATCAAACGAATGCAAGCATAGGCATTAATTATTATCAGCCAAATATGAAGATTCAGCAGCCGCAAGCTGATATGCATATCGAACAGCCTGCAGCTACACTCGACATTCAATACAGAAAATCAGAGTTGAATATTGATCAAAGCGAAGCGTTTGCGGACGTTGACCAAAAAAGTGCTGCAAGAAGAACGAGAGAATGGGCTGAGCAAGCAAAGCAAATGCTTTCTGCTGGAGTAGCAAGAAGAGCTCGTGAAGGCGACCAAATGATGCAGATTGAAAATGGTGCTAATGCGGTTGCACAAATTTCCAAGCAAAAGAGCAATACGCCTCTGAAAGAGATAGGAATCGGTTATTTGCCTAAAACACCTTTTCGAGTGAAGATTGATTATGACCCAGGCGAGGTGGATGTGAATTTCACCCCCCATAAACCCAGAATCGATGTAACTGCAAACAAACCAATTATCCAACATGAGAATTGGCGAGCAGAAATTTACTTACAGCAAAAAGAATCGTTTGATCTGGAATTTGTAAACCTTCAGATGGACAAGTATGTATAAGAGGTGACAGATGGTGAAATTAGCTACGAAATATCAGGGCGAACAAGAAATCAATGAGAACCAAGTTATTCAATTTCACAGTGGTATCCCTGGCTTCCAGGATGAAACACAATTTGCATTGTTGCCTTTTCTAGAGGACATGCCATATTTTATCCTTCAATCAACCCAAACAGCAGAGTTAGCCTTTGTTGTTGTTGATCCGTATCCTTTCTTTCCAGACTATCAATACGAGCTGCCTGAAGCGATAGTTGATTCTTTACAAATTGAAAGTCCTAACGATGTTGCAACCTTTGTGATCCTTACATTAAAAGAGCCATTCTCAGATTCTACTGCTAATCTGAAAGGTCCAATCGTTATTAATGTAAAGAAAAATGAAGGAAAACAGTTAATTCTTAATGATGTTCAGTATAAAACAAAGCATTTACTTTTTTCTGCCTCAACAAAGGAGGAATCCTGATGTTAGTGCTAACAAGAAAGCGAAATGAGTCTATTATTATCAATGATTCGATTGAACTTACCGTTCTGTCAATTGACGGTGATCAAATAAAGCTTGGCATCAATGCACCGAAAGATGTAGACATACATCGGAAAGAGATCTACCTGCAGATTCAGAAGGAAAATAGTGAAGCTTCTAACCTTCCAACCAACTTGTTAGACTTCCTAAAAAATAAAAAATAAAAAAGTAAAAATAACTGTAAAACTATTAAACAATATGCCGATATAATTTATAGAAGCTGAAGGGACGGCCGCCCTTCAGCCCAGCTAAACTAAAACTACCACATGGATGTGGGACACTTAAACTCAGGGAGGAAACACACAATGATTATCAACAATAATATTTCAGCGTTGAACACTTACCGTCAAATGGGCGCTAACCAAGGTGCAAACGCAAAATCTATGGAAAAACTATCTTCAGGTCTTCGCATCAACCGCGCTGGTGATGATGCTGCAGGTCTAGCAATCTCTGAAAAAATGCGCGCACAAGTTCGCGGTTTAGACCAAGCTAGTCGTAACTCTCAAGATGGTATCTCTATGATCCAAACAGCTGAAGGTGCTCTTCAAGAAACACACAACATCCTACAACGTATGCGTGAGCTTGCTACACAAGCTGGTAACGATACAAACGTAGAAGTTGACCGTGAAGAAATCCAAAAAGAAATGAACCAACTTACTTCTGAAATCAACCGTATCGGTAACACTACTGAGTTCAATACACAGAAGATCCTTAATGGTGGAATGGATACTACTGGTGGGGAAAAAATTACTGAAGCTACAAGTGCTGAAATCACTACTACTGGAACATTTTCAGATGCTGGTGCAACTGCAGGTACAATCAAAGTAGACGGACGAACTTTTGACCTTGCTAACATGACAGCTATTGAAACTGGTGACGATGAAGACGATGCAATCTCTAAACTTAAAGATTTAACTTCTGGTGGAGTAAAACTTTCAGAACTTGTTGACATTGAAAATGATGGTGGTCAAATTAAAATTACTGCAAAATCTGAAGGTTCAACAAGTACTATTGAAATTGGAGCAACTACGACTATTGGTGGTCTTGCATTAGATGCTGGTGAAGTTAAAGGTGATCCAACTACAATTGAAAAGGTTGGTATGCAAGGTGCAGACGCACTATCAGGTGATTTAGCTGAATTAACTTCTTCTAATAATACAATTAGTGTTAAAATCGGAACTGATGATTTTGCTGATGTTGATGTAAAACAGATTGATGTTAAATTAGAAGAAGGCAAAGCTTACGATTTAGATACTGATAAGGGTCGTGCTGAGTTAATTAAAGACATCAATGCAGGCCTTCAAAAAGCTGGCTTAGATGGTCAATTAACTGCTTCTCTTTCTAAAGATAATGAACTTCAATTAATTTCGCAAACGGGTAAAGACTTTGCGGTAGATACAACTTCTTCATTCTTAGCTGCTTTAGATACTGCTAGTGGTGGTAATGCAGGAGATTTATCAGGTGGAATTGAAAATGTTGAGCAAGTAGTTGGAGCAGGAGCACAAGGTTCTGGCTTCAATGCTAAATTCCAAATTGGTGCAAACCAAGGTCAATCAATTAACCTTAACATCAACGATATGAGAGCAGCTGCTCTAGGTATCACTGGGAATGCAGGACAACAAGGTTTCACTGCAACTAACAGTGTAACTAACGGTACAAACGATGTTAAAGCAGAAGCAGCTCTTGACGTTTCTACTCACGAAAATGCATCTGCTGCTATCACTACAATCAACGATGCGATTGAAAAAGTATCTGCTGAGCGTTCTTCTCTAGGGGCTATCCAAAACCGTTTAGAGCACACAATCTCTAACTTAGGTAATGCTTCTGAGAACTTATCAGCTGCTGAATCTCGTATCCGTGACGTAGACATGGCTAAAGAAGTAATGGAAATGACTCGTACAAACATTCTTTCCCAAGCTTCTCAAGCAATGCTTGCACAAGCAAACCAAAAGCCACAATCTGTCCTTCAATTACTAGGATAAAAACAGGCTATACTTCTAAAAGGGGCTCTAGGTTACTAGAGTCTCTTTTTTACTAGTTGAGTTATCAAATAATTAAGAAAATTTGTTAGCGTATAGTGTTGTATAGGGGAGATTAGGATGAAGTTAGAAGCTGATGTGGGGTTAAAGTCCATTTTATCTGCACCGACTGTTCAAAAAACAGATAAAACAGAACAAGCAGGGCCAGTGAAGCCTTTTGCTGAGACAGAAAAAAAAGAAGAAAATCAACAAGAGATATCGAAGAATTATTTAGAAGAAAAAATTAACGATACAAACAATTTTTTAGAGCCCAATTTTACTTCTGTAAAATTCCAGCTCCATGAAGATTTAAACCGCTATTACGTTGAAGTCATTGATTCTGATTCAAAAGAGGTTGTGCGGGAGATTCCTGCTAAGGAGTTCCTCGATATGATCGCAAAGATGACAGACTTTTTAGGTGTATTAATAGATAAGAAGATATAAGCTGCCAAAAGAAGGGACAATTGTTCCTTCTTTTTTTCTTCAAGTTCTCATTTTATTGCCGATATAATACATAGATGAAATAAGAGCGGAAGAAAGGAACGATATAGATGCCTAGTATACGTTTTGGAGGAATCGCCTCCGGATTAGATACAGAAAGTATTATTAAAGATATGATGCGTGTAGAGCGACTGCCTGTTGATAAGTTAAAGCAAAAGAAGCAAACAATAGAATGGCAGCGGGATTCATATAGAGAAATGAATTTATTATTAACAAGTTTTAGAGATAAGACGCTAAATATGCGTTTACAATCTACTTACACAACAAAGATTACAAATTCTTCAAATGCTGATAAGGTAACAGCGACTGCGCAATCAACATCGGGGAATGTATCGTATACGCTTTCAAAGGTGAAACAATTAGCGACATCTGCTACAAATTCAAGTGCAAATAAAATATCTGCCTCACAAACTGATAAGATCAGTACAACAGACAAGTTGTATTCTATGCAAGATAAATTGCAGAATGGTGCATTTGAGTGGAAGAGTACAGGTGATAGTATTAATGAACAAGTTAATGTGGATGTTGCTGGGAAGGATTTTAGCCTAAAAAAATCACTTTCAGGATCCATTGAAGAAATAAAGTCTGTAAGTGTTTCAGGTACAGACTATACTGTGGTGGAGAATATTGAAGATTTAACTGCGGGAGAAAACCAGGTGTTCGTTGATAAGTCTACAGGTAAAATGAGCTTTAGCAATGAACTGTCTGCTAATAGCCAAATTGATGTTAGTTATACTTCAGTTGTGAAAGATACAGTTACATTATCTAACACAGGAAACGAAGTTAATCTTTCACACGTAGGAATTACTGATCTGACAAGTGGCGCCATTACAGTTAAAAGTTATGTAAAAGATGCTGATGGAAACATTCAAAAAGATGCAAACGGAAACCCAATTGAAAACAGCAGAATGTTCACACAAGCTGATAGTCCTGATAATCTAGGTGAAGACGAGTTTTACTTAGACAAAGAAACAGGAAAACTAACATTTGGAACGCAACTTGATTCGGGTTCACGTGTTGAGGCCTCTTATCATCATAATTATTTTGATTTTGAAATGTCCACATATAATGAATCTGGTGAAAAAGTATCGGAATCCTTTCAGTTTGATGGGAAAGTTACCTTAACTAAAGTTATGGATACGGTTAATAAATCTGAGCTTGGTGTGAATATGTTTTATGATGAGTTCTCTGATAAGGTCACTATGACTCGTACAAAAACTGGTAATTTTAATGAAGCGGGCAATGAAATTCAATTTACTGGTAGTTTCCTAACAACTGGCTTACAGTTGTCTGAAGCGAATGAGGCGGGAGGAGTAAATGCACAATTTACCCTAAACGGTCTTGAAACAGAACGCACATCTAATAACTTTACCGTTAATGGGGTTACATTTACATTAAAGGATACATTCGATTCAACAGTAGGTGACCCACCTGTTACCGTATCTGTTCAGAATGATACTTCCAAGGCTTTAGACAACATAAAAAAGTTTGTAGAAGATTATAATGAGCTAATCGATAAACTTCAAGGCAAAATGAAGGAAGAAAAATTTCGTGATTATGCCCCACTAACGGATGAGGAACGAGAAGCCCTGTCAGATGATGAGATTGAAAAGTGGGAAGATAAAGCAAGAAGTGGATTACTTAGAAATGACCAAACTCTAAGCAGTCTTTTAAATAAGATGCGCAGCGACTTTTACACACCGGTTGCAGGCCAAAGTGATAGCATGTTCAGTCAACTATCCGCTATCGGCATCACCACAACCGCCAACTACCTGGATGGCGGAAAGCTGCAGATCAATGAGGAAAAACTGAAGGAAGCCCTCGAAAAAGATGCGGATGGTGTCTATAATTTATTCGCAGCGGATGGTCCTACTTCCAGTGAGCAGGGAATTGCCCGCCGTCTGCGTGATTCTTTGTCTAATACGATCACAACAATTACACAGCGTGCTGGTAATGGCATGCAAACCAACAGCCAGTTTACGCTTGGCAAAAATTTAGACGAGATTAATTCAAGAATTACCGATATGGAAGCACGTTTAACGGAAAAAGAAGATCGCTTCTGGAAGCAGTTTACCGCAATGGAAACGGCAATGCAGAGGATGAACGATCAAATGAATTATATGATGTCACAGTTAGGCATGAGCACAAACGCATAATAATAGAGGAGTGATCAGAATGGCTGTTAAAAATCCTTACCAAAAATATCAGCAGACATCGGTTAATACAGCATCACCAGCTGAATTAAGCTTGATGTTATATAATGGCTGCTTAAAATTTATGAGCCAGGCCAAACAGGCGATTGAGCAAAAAAACATTGAAAAGAAAAATGAATATATCCAGCGTGCCCAAATGATTATTCAGGAATTTATGGTTACCCTAAATCGTGATGTGGCAATGTCTGAAGACTTAATGCGTCTGTACGATTTTATTTTCCGCAAGCTCGTTGATGCTAACACACATAGTGACCTGACCGCTCTGAAGGAAGCAGAAGAGATGGTGCTTGATCTGCGCAACACGTGGAAAGAAATGATGCAAACCCAGAAAAAGCCGCAAATGGCGGGAAGTGAACAATAGTGTCCTCCATTCAGGATCTCTTGTTATGCAACGGAGACCTTTTGCAGATGCTGCGCAAAGGTCTTCCAGAAGACGAAAAACGCGAGGCTTATTTGGCAGATATCAATAAGCTTTTGGATAAAAGAAATACTGTTTTAATGAACGTGGACTTTTCTGATGGCTCTGTTCAGCAGCAAAAGGAACAGCTTATTCGAGAAGACGCAGAAATTAGAAAATTGATGGCAGATCAGCAAAACACAATCAAAGAAGATATAAAAAGACTTAAAGCACAGCGCCAAAAAAAGAGGCAATATGCCAACCCATATCAATCGCTGGCACAGCAGGATGGCATATTCTACGATAAAAGAAAATAGGTGAACCTTTTTGTTAAAAATAACGGAAGATCAGCATGTCCTCATCAAAGAGTATACAGAAGTACTGAACACCGTTGAGGAAGCATTTGAATATATCGTCGACAGTTTTACAAACCTGGAGAAAACAGAGGGAAATGTCCTGCTCGCGGATGTTTTCCAAGCACTGCCGCAAATCTTGACAGTTAACGAGCAGCTGAGCATCCTTTTTCAAGACTACCCATCGATTCAAAAAGTACTGCAAGTATTTGACGTGGTCATGGAAAAAGCAGAACTGCTGGATGGAAATTTCGACAATGCACAGGTCAAACAAACTGTCATCCGCGAACAGCTCTACCCAGCCTTCGCAGCATGGAGCGTCATGATTCAGCAAGAGTTAAAACCATATGTTGTTTTATAAAAAGAGTCCGGAGGGGTTTCCTTCGGGCTGTTTTGTTATCTTAATAGTAATTTTTCTTCGTTATTTTGATATAATGATTTCTTCGTTAGATTTTAATGGAGATTTGCAGACTGTCTGTGGAATGAAGGTGGCAAAAAGAATAGGGTGAAAAAGTAATCTGCATACGAAGTAAGGTGAATTAAATCTTTATATAGAAGTTTATGCTTAGAACTACTTAAAAGTAGTAATTTAAGTTTTATCAACTACAAAACCTTACGAAACGTTCATCTTTCAATAACCAGCAAAAGGCTATAAAATTAAAGTATCTTATTTTATTAAAATAATTTATAATCTAGCATCTTCACCATAAAGACTCAGCATATTTCCCCGCACTATTTCTTTTTATAAGGAATTTTCATATAATACTGTTAATTACAGGTAAACAAAGGTGGTACATTATGGATGCAGTTGATAAGAGAATACTAGAGTTGCTGGTTCACAACGGGCGGCTTTCTTATGTGGATATTGGGAAGGAATTAGGTCTTTCGCGGGTAGCTGTTAGAGAACGAGTGAATAAATTAATAGATGATGAAGTGATCGAGCAGTTTACAGTTGTGATTAATAGCGGGAAATTTGGAAAAGGGGTATCAGCTTTTTTTAATATCGACTGTGAACCTAATTCTTTAGTGAAGGTAGCAGAAGCGTTAGCAGAAAACCCAAGTGTGGCGAGCTGCTATCAAATGACGGGACCCTCTACCTTGCACACACACGTCCTGGTAGACGATTTTGATGCATTAGAAAGATTTATTAACGAAGAACTTTACGCATTAAAAGGTATTACAAGAGTAGACAGTCAAATCCTGCTGCGCAGATTTAAAAGCAGAAGAGGATTAAAACTTTAGATGATAGACCCATTGTAGAGAATGGGTTTATTTTTTTTGCTTTGATTTAAAGTTGTATATGAATTCTACTTGTAAATGGGATTATTTTAGCAATATGCCCGTTGATCGAAACGGAATGGTGCGAGACTCCTGTGGGACGAGTGGGAAGGTGAGATCCCGCAGGTGCGCAGCGCCGAGGAAGCTCACCACCCGCCCCGCGGAAAGCGAGTGCCATGCAGTGAAGATCACCCACCCCCTCTTTCCTCTATGTAAACTCACCCTACAAAAGGAAATCAATGAAGAATATTACCTATCTTTCTGTATCCATTAAAAGGAATGTAATCCTTTTCATTTAGCCTATCGAAACATAAGTAATTTTGACTATTTACAATCTTTTAGAAATCAAAAAATGAATTATTATACCTTAAAGAAAATAAATATGACAAAATTGTTAAAAAAATTCGTATTTTATGTAGATTTTTCGTTTTGTATGTCATATAATCACTTTTATACAATTCTAAACATTAAGTAATTGAAAATTAGAAATCAATTAACAAATGGTAAAAAAGGGGGGCTGAAATTGATTTCAATGATTGTCAGAAGGTTTTTTCAACTGGTATTTCTATTATTCGGAATTTCGTTTTTGGTCTTTTCATCTATGTATCTAGCGCCAGGAGATCCAGCTTCCATGATTGCCGGGCCAACAGCCACAGAATCAGATTTAGAAGCCATTCGAGATAATCTCGGTTTGAATGATTCGTTTCTCACTCAATATGGCAACTATCTGGCTGGTATTTTCCAAGGGGACTTAGGTTATTCGTACCAAACAAAGCAGTCTGTTGCGGAAGCCATTTCGATTCGATTCCCAAATACCTTTAAATTGGCAGTAGCCAGTATGATCGTAGCGGTCATAATCGGTATTTTTGCAGGGTTAATCTCGGCACTGAAGCATAACAGCTGGCTGGATGTTACATCCACAACGTTTGCTCTAGGCGGAATCTCCATTCCGAACTTCTGGCTTGGTTCACTATTAATCCTTGTGTTCTCCGTTAATCTCCAATGGCTGCCAGTCGCTGGGCTAGCGGATCCATGGTATACGGTTGAAGGGATGAAGCAGTTAATTTTGCCGGCTATCACGTTAGGAACGGGATCAGCAGCGATGATTGCCAGAATGGTTAGGTCCTCAATGCTTGAAGTGGTTCGAGCAGATTATGTTCGCACAGCTCGGGCTAAGGGAGTTAAAGAGGGTCAGGTTATTTGGATACATACGTTAAAGAATGCGATGATTCCTGTTATTACTGTCATTGGTTTGAACTTTGGAGCTCTTTTGGGCGGAACAATTATTACGGAAAAAGTGTTCGCCATTAACGGGGTAGGGCGTTTGATGATTGATGCGATTGCAGCCCGTGATTTCCCGATGGTACAAGGCTCCGTTCTTCTTGTCGCAACATTATTTGTTTTAGTAAACCTGATTGTTGACATTGTTTATACATACGTCGATCCAAGAATTAAATTTCAATAAGAAAGGGGGATGACGATGGCTGAATTAGCAACAGCGCCGGGTGCGGGTGTCAATAAGGAAATCAAAAGAGAGCGAACCTTTGTGGTAACGATGAAGCGGCTATTAAAAAATAAGTTAGCAGTCGCAGGATTAATTATTATTATTCTTCAAATAGGAATGGCAATCTTTGCTCCACTGATCACTTTCCATGACCCTGTAAAACAGAATATCAATGCGAGTGAGCTTCCTGTCCTTAGTGAAGATCATTGGTTAGGTACCGATAACTATGGACGTGATGTATGGAGCCGGATTGTATACGGCGCAAGAATTTCCTTAGTCGTAGGATTAATCGCTGTAACGCTGGGACTTATTGGGGGAACGATTCTAGGTATGCTTGGCGGCTATTACAAAAAGCTGGATGGGATTATTATGCGAATTGTCGATTTGCTATTCTCATTCCCAGGTATTCTGCTTGCAATGTTAATTATCGCAATATTGGGAACAAGCTTGGTCAATGTGGCTATTGCGATTAGTATTTGGTCGATTCCGACTTGTGCAAGAATTGTCAGAGGTTCTGTTCTTTCTATTAAAGAGAAGGAATATGTCATGGCTATGAAATCACTTGGAGCATCTGACCTTCGGATTATGTTTAAGCATATCCTGCCGAACGCTTTTGCACCGATTATTGTATTTGCCACCATGCGGATGGCTACGGCGATTTTATCAACAGCATCATTAAGTTATCTTGGACTAGGCGCCCAGCCGCCCACACCTGAATGGGGAGCGATGATTTCACAGGGACAAGCTTTCATGTGGAGTTCGCCGCACTTAACCATTATCCCGGGTATTGCGATTATGTTAACCGTATTCGCCTTTAACGTGGTAGGGGATGGCTTAAGAGATGCAATTGATCCAAATATGGATATTTAAAAATAGGGGGATTTAAAATGAAGAAAAAGAATTGGTTGCTTGTATTTACAATCATGGCAGCACTTTTATTAGCAGCATGTTCAGGTGGTGAGTCATCTTCATCATCTGGCAGTGAATCTGGCGGAGGCTCAGAGGAAGTTGAATCTTTAACATATGCTTCCCTAACAGATGCAGTTGGTTTAAGCCCAATTATGACAAATGACTCAGCGTCTTCCAATGTAAATGAACATGTCTATGAAACACTATTTAAAAGAGATTCAGAAACAAAAGATTTCACACCGGTGTTAGCAGAGTCATATGAAAATCCAGATGAACTGACTTGGGTGATCAATTTAAAAGAAGGAATTAAATTCCACGACGGAACAGATTTTAATGCTGAAGCTGTTAAATATACATTTGATAAATTACGTGATCCGGCAACAGCTGCTCCTCGTGCAAGTTTATTAGAGCCGGTTGATACGATCACGGTTGTAGATGATTACACAGTCGAAATCAAAACGAAATATCCATATGGACCGTTTTTAGCAGCTCTATCTCACTCAAATGCAGCAATTGTAAGTCCAACAGCTGATCAAAAGCAAGATCTAATGAAAGAACCCGTTGGTACAGGTCCGTTCAAGTTTGTCAGCTGGACTCCTGGTGACCAAGTTGTATTAGAAGCTAACCCTGATTACCGTGACGGAGCACCAAAAGTAAAGCAATTCATTTTAAAGGTTGTACCTGAAGTTTCAACAGCTATTTCAATGCTGCAAGCAGGAGAAGTGCAATTTATTGATAAGCTTCCAACTGAACAAGTTAGCCGAATCGAAGGCATGAAAAACGTAAATATTGAAAAAGCAAATGGAACAGGACAATACTATTTAACTTTCAATTTCTCCAATGAAGAAAATCAAGATCCGGAATTTAGAAAAGCGGTAGCAAGTGCGATTGACCGTGATGCTTTTATTACAAAGTTAAATGGACTTGGTGTAAGAAGTGACAGTGTCATCGGACCAGAGGTATTTGGTTATAACGAGTCTGCTGATTCTGCAGGAACGGCATTTGACCTTGAAGCAGCTAAAGAACTAGTAGAGAAAAATGGTTATGGTGATCGTCCAATTAAATTACTGGCTGCCAACAGAGGTAATTTTGTACTAATGGCTGAAGTTGTACAGGCACAATTAGCGGAAGCTGGATTTGATGTGCAAATTGAGACAATGGAATGGGCAGCATTCTTAGATACTGCGCGTGCAGGTGACTATGATCTGACATTCTTAAGCTGGTCCAATGTAACAGCTGATGGTTCAGAATTGTTATACCCTAACTTCCATAGCGATAATATTGGCTCGTCTAACCGTGCGCAATATAATAACCCGGAATTTGATCAGTTAGTAGAAGCTTCAAGAACAACTACAGATCAAGATGAACGTTTAGATATTTTAAATCAGGCGAATGAATTAATGCTTCAAGACGATGCAGTTGTGATTATGTACCATGATGTGGTTACAGCGGCACTTAGTGATAACCTGGAAGGATTAATTCTTGATCCAACTGGACAATGGGACGTTTCGAAAGTTACAGGAAAGTAGGTTGCTAGTATGGGAGAGACATTACTTGAAGTCAAAAACATTGTGACTGAATTTCGCACAGCAGACGGGCAGCTGCCTGC
Source organism: Bacillus mesophilum (assembly GCF_008923265.1). NCBI lineage: Bacteria > Bacillati > Bacillota > Bacilli > Caryophanales > Bacillaceae > Bacillus > Bacillus mesophilum. Next base: position 364,949 of record NZ_WBOT01000003.1, read on the forward strand.
TGTGCGTGATGTCTCCTTTTCACTGAAAAAGGGAGAAACACTTTGTATTGTTGGAGAATCAGGCTGCGGCAAAAGTATTACCTCCCTCTCGGTAATAGGTCTATTGCCGAGCAATGGAAAAATTACAAGCGGGGAAATTCTTTATGAAGGAGCACCGATTCATAATTTGCCGGCCGAAAAAATGCGCCAGATTCGCGGGAATAAAATCTCAATGATTTTCCAGGAGCCAATGACCGCTTTAAATCCAGTGCTGACGATCGGCTTCCAAATACGTGAACCGCTCATGCTTCATCACAAACTATCAAAAAGCGAAGCAACAAAACAAGGAATTGAACTTTTAAAACAAGTAGGGATTCCATATCCAGAAAAAAGAATAGACCAATATCCGCATGAATTGAGCGGAGGGATGAGGCAGCGTGTCATGATTGCCATTGCCTTATCGTGTAATCCAGGTCTCCTTATTGCGGATGAACCCACGACTGCTTTGGATGTAACGATTCAGGCTCAAATCTTAGATCTTATTAATGACTTAAAAGACAAGCTGAATATGGGTGTTATGATGATTACCCATGATATGGGTGTTGTGGCAGAAGTGGCAGACCGTGTGATGGTTATGTATGCAGGAAAGAAAGTCGAAGAGGGATTGGTTGAAGAAATTTTCAATAATCCTAAACATCCTTACACCATTGGACTGTTAAATTCTGTCCCAAATGTAGACGATCCTGATTTCGAATTAGAGCCGATTCCCGGCTCACTCCCGAGCTTAAATGAACAGATAACAGGATGCAGATTCCATGCCAGATGCAAATTTGCTTCTGATATCTGCAGAAACAAAGAGCCGCAGGTAATAAATGTATCTGATACACATAAGGTTAGCTGCTGGTTAGAGACGGAGGTGCACTAATGGCGGTCGCTGAACAGAAAGAGACAACAAATGCTAAACACGAGCCAAAGGTGCTCCTGGAACTCGAAGGAATCAAAAAATATTATCCGATTAAAGGCGGAATTCTGCAGCGGAAACAGGGTGATGTGAAAGCTGTAGAAAATGTCTCTCTAAAGCTGTTTGAGGGTGAAAGTTTAGGTGTAGTAGGTGAATCCGGCTGCGGCAAATCAACATTAGGCAAAGCCGTTTTAGGCTTAGAAGAGCTGACAGAAGGCAAAATTGTTTTCCAGGATACTGAAATCCAGGATCTAAAAAGAAGAGAGAAATTAAAGTTTGTAAAAGAAATGCAGATGATCTTTCAGGATCCTTTTGCTTCACTAAATCCTCGGCAGCGGATTGGGCATGCGCTTGAAGAAGTATTTACCATGCAAACTGACATGTCTGCAAAGGAAAAACGCAAAGCGGTTATTGATTTGCTTGTAGAGGTTGGTTTGAAAGAAGAGCATTTTTACAAATATCCGCATGAATTCAGCGGCGGACAGCGCCAGCGGATTGGAATTGCACGGGCAATTGCTCTAAACCCATCCTTTGTCATTTGCGATGAAGCTGTTTCAGCATTGGACGTATCTGTGCAGGCACAAGTATTAAAGCTGCTTAAAACCTTACAGGAAAAATATCAGCTTTCCTATTTATTCATCTCCCATGACTTAGGGGTCGTTCGCTATTTTTGCGATCGGGTACTGGTTATGTATTTAGGAAATACAGTTGAATTAGGCACGGTAGCTGATCTATTCAATAAGCCATTGCATCCTTACACACAGGCTTTGCTATCGGCTATTCCAAGGCCATCCGTTAATGCCAAGCGCAAGCGGGTCCGTTTGCAGGGCGACTTGCCAAACCCTGCAAATCCGCCAAGCGGCTGCCCATTTCATACGAGATGTCCCATTGCAGCAGAAAAATGCTCATCTGAAAAACCAGCGTGGGTTGAATATGAACCAAACCACTTCGCTGCGTGTCATTTTGCAGGGCAGCCTATACAGTGAGGTGAGTGGGTTATGGGGACAGGTTCCTTGACCCAGAACAGTGGGGCAGAGGGGACAGGTTCCTTAACCCAAACAGTGGGACGTAGGGACAAATTCGTTAACCCGCCGAATTTCAGAAGATTTTGCAGGATCTCTATAACAATCACATCCCCCTGCTAACTAGCAGGGGGTGTCTTTAACTCTAGCTCGTCTCATTCGAGTGTATACTAATCAGTTTGTACTCAAAAAATCAATCGAGGAGGAACCAACATGGATTTTTTACATCACCCCTTTGCTTCAAAGCGCCATACGGTTTTTGCTAAAAAAGGTATGGTTGCGACATCACAGCCTCTTGCTGCACAAGCAGGTTTAGAAATTCTGCAAAAGGGAGGCAATGCGATTGATGCAGCGATTGCAGCAGCCGCTGCTTTAACAGTAGTAGAACCAACATCAAATGGAATTGGCGGAGATGCCTTTGCTCTTGTATGGATAAAAGACAAGCTGCATGGCTTAAATGCATCCGGTCCATCTCCCGAGTCGATCTCTGTTGAGGCAGTAAAAGAACTGGGGCATGATAAAATGCCTGTACACGGGGTAGTCCCAGTCACGGTACCGGGAGTTCCGGCGGCATGGGCAGAACTGTCTAAGAAATTTGGGCGACTGCCATTAGGTGAAAGTTTAGCACCAGCTATTCGCTATGCTGAAGAAGGATATCCTCTTACACCGATTTTAGGGAAGTATTGGAAGCTGGCTTATAACCGTTTTAAAGAAAAATTTACAACAGAGGAATTTGCAGAATGGTTTAACACGTTTGCACCTGATGGAAAAGCTCCAGAGATCGGGGAGGTCTGGAAATCTCCAGGCCACGCTTCTACTTTGAGATCAATCGGTGAAACGGATGCTCGTTCTTTTTATGAAGGAGAACTGGCAGATAAAATAGAAGCATTCATGAAAAAGCATGGCGGATTTTTAGCAAAAAGTGATTTAAGTAAGTTTCAGCCAGAATGGGTTACACCTATTTCAACTAATTATAAAGGCTATGATGTGTGGGAAATCCCGCCGAATGGTCAGGGAATGGTAGCTTTAATGGCTTTAAATGTATTTAAAAAATTATCACCTCCAGCATGGCAAAATGCAGAAACCCTGCATCAGCAGATTGAAGCAATGAAACTGGCATTTACGGATGGCCAGGCGTTTATCACGGAACCAGATGAAATGCCAATCTCCGCTGAAGAATTATTATCCGATACATATGCAGAGAAGAGAAGTAAAGTGATCTCAGATACTGCGGCAGATCCCAAACCATATGAGCTTCCAAAGGGCGGCACAGTTTATTTAGCGGCTGCGGATGAGGAAGGAAACATGATTTCATATATCCAAAGTAATTATATGGGCTTTGGCTCAGGCATTGTCATTCCAGGTACAGGAATCTCCCTGCAAAATCGTGGCCATGACTTTAGCTTAGACGAGACACATCCAAATGTGCTAAAGCCTGGCAAGAGAACATATCATACCATCATTCCTGGGTTCTTAACAAAAGATGGCCAGGCAGTTGGTCCGTTTGGAGTAATGGGCGGATACATGCAGCCGCAAGGACATTTTCAGGTTGTCACGAACACAGTCGACTACTTGCTAAATCCGCAGGCAGCTTTAGATATGCCAAGGTGGCAGTGGATGAAGGGGAAAACTGTCCATGTGGAATCGGAATTTCCGAACTACTTAGTGCAGGCACTTGCCCGAAAAGGACATGAAGTGCATGTAACACCAGATGGAGGCAGCTTTGGGCGTGGCCAAATCATCTGGAGAGATCCGAAAACAGGAGTGCTTCAGGGTGGAACAGAATCACGTACTGATGGAGCAATAGCGGCTTGGTAAATGCACTGGCAAAAGAGCAGCCGCTAGAATCACCATCTCCCGCTCCACGCCCATATTGGAGAAGAAACTGGGATATCATGGCTGCCTTTTTTCGTGTTGGAATATTGGGATTTGGCGGGGGGCCATCGTCGATCCCCTTAGTGCATCAAGAAACGGTTAAAAAATATCAGTGGATGGATGAAGAAGAATTTGCAGATACACTTGCGATCGCCAATACGATGCCAGGTCCCATTGCGACAAAGATGGCCGGTTACATTGGCTACCGTGTAACTGGCATTGTGGGCTGTCTGGCAGCCCTGCTTGCAACGGTCGGGCCAACAGCCATTGCTATAATTTTTTTGCTGCAGCTGCTGCAGGAATTTAAAGATATTCCGTGGGTTCAGTTTATGTCACTGTCTGTTGTTCCAGTGGTAGGAGTTATGCTGGCTGTCATGACCTGGGATTTCGCGAAAAAGTCAGGGGAGTCACTGGGCTGGGTGAAAGGATTAATCCTTATTTTTCTTGCTCTTCTGCTGATGGAAGTGCTAAATTTGCATCCAGCCATTCTTATTTTAATGCTCATTGTTTATGTCTTCCTTCCAAAGAGGAGGTCATAGAATGAACTATTGGGAAATTTTCCTTGCTTTTTTCATTCCCGGAATATTAGGCTACGGCGGAGGTCCGGCATCTATTCCCTTAATCGAAAATGAAGTGGTTGAGAAATACGGCTGGATGACTACACAGGAATTTAGTGAGGTATTAGCCGTCGGAAACTCCTTGCCAGGTCCTATTGCGACAAAAATGGCTGCCTATATTGGGTATACTGAGGGCGGCATTCTAGGCAGTTTAATCGGCTTAGTTGCAACCATTGCCCCTTCCATCATCCTGATGCTGGTTTTGATGGCCATTCTATTGAAATACAAAGACACACCACAAGTGAAGAGCATCTCTGTTATTGTACGACCGGTTATCGCCGTTCTTTTAGGCGTGATGACCTTTGATTTTGTGAAAGATTCAGTGATCGGTTTAGGCGCGCTTTATACCGTCATCCTTATTGGAGGAAGCTACTTCCTCTTAGAAAAATTAAAGGTTCACCCTGCCTTAGTTATCCTCCTATCACTAGTCGTTGGTGCGGGAATGGGGATTTATCAATTTGGGCTTCATTAACTGTGTGGGTCAGGGGGACAGGTTCCTTGACCCGCTTTTTTATTTTGGGTTAGAGGGACAGGTTCCTTGATCCACGTTTTTATATTGAATACTGGTAAATAGAACACACTAAAAAAGTGAAATCAATAAATTGATTTCACTTTTTCATATATAGGAGATATGAATTATTACGCAGATGTTGCTCCTTGTCCGCCATCAATTCGGTAATAAGCACCCGTGATAAATGAAGCACTCTCAGAAGATAGGAACACCATTAATTTGGCAATTTCCTCTGCAGTTGCATAACGATTCATCGGAACGCTGGCTTTAAATTGCTTTCCAGCTTCCTCTTCGTTTCCTGGCATTGTATTGGCTTCAATCGCGTGAATCATCGCTGTATCAACTCCAGATGGAGCAACAGCATTCACACGAATACCAAATGGTGCTGCTTCTAATGCAGCTGTTTTATTTAAGCCAATGACTGCATGTTTCGAAGCTGCATATGCACTCATCCCTGGAGCACCAATAAGGCCGCCATTGGATGCTGTATTTACAATCGCACCGCTTTTTTGTTCCTTCATTACCTTTAATACATATTTTAAACCAAAGAATGCTCCCATCACATTAACGCCAAAAACAGCTTGGTAGTTTTCAGCAGTCTGTTCATCGATAGTTGCAAACGCTCCATTAATCCCTGCATTATTTAAAAAGACATCAATGCGTCCATATTTAGACTTAGTATCTTCCACATATTGCTTAACATCTTCTTCTTTTGACACATCAGCAGTCAGAAGTAGCATATCACTTGCGTTAATCTCTTGTGCGGCCTTATCTAATGCTTCTTTCGATAAATCAACTAATGCCAATTTTGCTCCTTCTTGCGCATATGCTTTAGCTGCGGCGATTCCAATTCCGCCAGCTGCCCCTGTAATTAAAACGACTTTACCTGAAAAACTCATATCTATTACCCCTTTGCTTATGTTTTTTATTAGTATGTCTACAATTCCATGATACTTATTATATTTCGATAATGCAAATATATGAATTCGAGATATTTTTGGAGGGATTGGTCATGGGGACAGGTTCCTTGTCCCATTCCATTTTCTATGGAAATATTGTGAACACGCACACAGTGGATTGATTGAAAATGCTTTGGAAGATATACTATTTTTAAAGGCGGTGAAAACATGGATCAGGAAACAATGTTAAAGGAAATTCTAAATGCCCTAAATTTACACTCTCGTAAAATGGATGAAAAATTTGAGCAAGTAGATGCTCGTTTTGAACAAGTAGATGCTCGATTCGAACAAGTAGATGCTCGTTTTAAACAAGTGGATGCCAGATTTGAACAAATGGAAGCACGTTTTAACCAAGTAGACACCCGCTTCGATCGCATCGAAGAACGACTAGACCGGGTTGAGAAAAAAATGGGCGGCTTTCGCGCAGAAATGTCTGAAATGCAGGAAACCGTTGACTTTATCTCAGCGAAGACAGTTCAGCATGAAAAAAAGCTCCGTGAATACAATCGTCAGTAATTTTACCATCAGATCAGAAGTTACTGTAATTCTACGACCAAAATTACTTCAAGGAAAAAACCTCATTATTATAGATTGATTGTTTAGATTCCCTCTCATATAGCTTACTAATGGAAAAGGCAGTAGAGAGGAACTGTACAGATGATCTGCCAATTAAAAATCCTATTAAAAGATACCAAACCTCCGTGTTGGAGAAGAGTGCTTGTAAAGAAAGATATGACATTTGCTGACCTTCATGAAGTTATTAAAATTGCTTTTAATTGGGAAGGTTTATTTTTGCATGGATTTGAGCCTAAAAAGGTCAAGGGAATAAAGGTAGGCAGTTTGCCCATTTTAATACGACCGAAAGAATTTGACGGAGAGATTTTCGATCGAAGAAACGATGAATATAATGACAGTGAAGAACTCCTATCACAGTGGCTTGTTTTGAAGATGATAAATTGACGTATGTTTATGACTATGGCAATTATTTTCAGCATGAAATTGTCTTGGAGAAAATAGTGCTATATGACAGTGATTTACATTATCCCTACTGTGTAAAAGCAACTTTGGGAAACCTTCCAGAAGTGGAAGAGAATTGGGTTTTTACAGATCCTAAACAATTAAAAGATGAGATTAATACCTATTTTAAGGACTTCTCCCTTAAGCAAACTTAAATGACTTCAAGAAATCAGGATGCCTTTAATTGAAAGCATTCCCTTCTGCTCCCATAATCTTCACGAATTCGACAAAATTCTTCTAATTCTTTTTCGGTTTTAGCAGGAATATGTTGGGGTAAAATAGAAATGTAATACATAGTCTTTTTTAAAGGGAAAATGTTTTTCAAAAAGAAGAAGTTTTCTCATAAGACGAGGCTGTTAGGGAAAGCTATTATGGTGTTTTTTACGGGGATCCCCGTAGAACCCAGCAGTCATTATTGCCCATTGAAAAGGAGGAGTTCACATATGAATTACAACATTCGTGGTGAAAACATTGAGGTAACTCCAGCAATTCGAGAGTATGTTGAGAAGAAAATTGCTAAATTGGAAAGGTATTTTACTGAAACTCCTAACGCAAATGTAAATGTCAATTTAAAAACGTATAATGATAAATCATCAAAGGTAGAAGTAACCATTCCAATGCAAAACCTTGTGCTCCGTGCCGAGGAAGTACATATGGACATGTACGCAGCCATTGATTTAATCACAGATAAGCTTGAACGCCAAATTCGTAAACATAAAACTAAAGTAAACCGCAAATTCCGTGAAAAAGGCAACATCAACGCACTATTTGCCGCAACGGATGACGGCGGTGCACCAGCCATTGAAGAAGATGATACAGAAGAATTGGAAGTTGTCCGCCAAAAGAGCTTCGACTTGAAGCCAATGGACAGCGAAGAAGCCATCCTGCAAATGAACATGCTTGGCCATAGCTTCTACGTCTTCACGAACGCAGAAACTAATTTAACAAATGTAGTATACAAACGAAAAGATGGCCGTTACGGTTTAATCGAAGCTCAATAAAATATGGAAAAAAGAGGGCCGACTTGGAGTCGTGCCTCTTTTTTTTGTTGCTGTTACATAAAAGAATCTTAAATGTACCAGCTGAAAAGGACAAATGATCGAAAACTTGGGAAGATTGATTAAGAACTTTGTTGAATAGACTGAAAAGCCATTTAGAATGATCGAAAAGACTTGGGAAATGATCGATAATTTTCGGGAAATGATCCGATTTCCATGGGTGGAAAGGAATAAAGCCGGAATGTGAGTGAAATAGGCGGTTTGATAGGAAAAAGCAGAATTTTGATAGGAAACCGGAAAAGTTTGATAGGAAAGAGAAAAATTTTGATAGGAATCCGAGATATTTTGATAGGAAAAAGCAAAAATTTGATAGGAATAGAGCAGTGGACGGGGGAAATCAAAGGTTGGATAGGATAGTAAACAGATTTGAAGTAGAAAATTCAAGTTTTTGATTAAAAACCAACCAAGTTTAATAAGAAAAATCCATAATCTGATAGGGAAACTGCCTAGTTTGATAAAAAACGTCCTCACCCTGATAAGAGACAAACCAGTTTACTAAAAAATCCTCTATACTGATAGGAAACCCCAAAATCAAACCGGAAACCATATTAGTTTGCCGGAAAAATCCCGCAATCAAATAGTACAACCACATAAAAAAAGAGCCCGACACCCGCCGGACTCTTTCCTCATTAAATCGTAAATTTCTCTAATTCTGCCGTCAATACGTTTGTCATTTCCTGCAGTTCAGCGACTTTTTCGCTTACCTGCTGGAAGGCGTGAAGCTGTTCTTCAGTGGAGGCTGAGATTTCTTCGGTTCCTGCGGCAGTTTCTTCTGTGACGGCGGATATGTTTTCAATGGCTGAGTTTACTTGCTGGCTCATGGCATTGGTTTGTTCCATATCTTCGTTTAAGCGCTGCACCTGGGCGTTGATGCCCGATACGTGAGCAGAAATTGATTCAAAAGATTGTTCTGTTTCAGACATGGATTGGGATTGTTGTGTTGAAAGTCCGTGTCCATGTTCGGTTGCATCGTAGATAACGGTAATTCCGTTTTGAATATTGCTGACCATGGAAGTGATCAGGCTTGTGGCTTTCGCCGTTTCATCTGCTAGTTTTCGAACTTCATCTGCTACAACAGCAAAGCCTTTTCCTGCCTCACCGGCACGAGCTGCTTCAATGGCGGCGTTCAATGCAAGCAGGTTCGTTTGCTCAGCGATGGCACTAACTGTTTTGGCCGCACCATCAATCTCAGTTGTAAATCTTGAAAACTCACTAACTGATTCTTTGATTTCTCTGGATGAGGCAGAGATTTTATCTGCGATCTCGACTTGTTTCTGAAGTGAGCTGCGACCGGATTGTACAGCTGATAATGCTTCTTTACTGCTTTCAGCAGATTGTTCACTCGTCTGTTTGACCGTTTCAAATTGGTCGGTCATGGAGCTCATAAGTGATGCAGTTGCTTGAATATCCTCGGAAATGGTTGCACTTCCTTTCGCGAGTTCATCAGTAGAGACCGCAACTTGTTTGCTGCCTTCGTTTAAGCTTTGCATATAGCTTGTCACATCTTCGGTAAACCTGCCGACATTTTTTCCAACCGAGTCAATGGATTGCACGGTTCCTTTTAAGCTGATGATCATAATTGAAAAAGCTTCTGTCAGCTGGTGCAGTTCATTGCGGCTGTTCTTTTTATAAGTCAGGCTCGAAACATCGGCTGTTAAGTCTCCTGCAGCAACCATTTTTGCTGAGTTCACAAGTCGATGAATCGGTCTGGTGATATTCCGTGCTGCAACCCACGAGTAAATCGCTGTAAGGATGATTAAAAGCACTGCTCCAATCAATGCAGAAGTAGTGATCATGGCAACTTTTTCTGTTGTTTCTGCGTTCATTTGCTTGTACCATTCATTTGTTTCCTTTTTTAGAAGGAACATATCGTTTAGAATACCGGAAATTCGGATCGACTGTTTTTTTATTTCAGCGCCATTATTGGCAGCAAAGCCGGCATCTGTTGCTTCGTTTAATGCAGTAAATTTTGTTTCGATTTTTGCGATAATCTCCTGATGGCCTTTTACATTTGCCATCGATGATAGTTCGGCTAAGTTTGCACCGGTTTCTTCAAGCATAGAGATTGCTTCGTTTTTATTCCCCTCGCTGCTTAAAAACGTATAGTTGTTTAAGGACTGGCTTGTGACCACTAAACTCTGTTCCAGCTCTTTTACAGAGAGAAGCAGGGCAGTATCGTCTTCAGCTGTCGTCTGAATATCGACTGTTTGGTAAATGATAAAACCGATCATAGCGATCGAAAGAATAATCGGAATTAATATATTGATTAATAGGCGGTTTCGTAATGTCATTGGCTGTTCTCCTTTTCGGAAGTGACGGTGATTTTGCCAGAAACAATCTCTTCCTGCGCCTTTTCAATGGCAGCCTGTTGTTCCGCCGTTAGAGTGATGTTGCGGATTGGTGCCAATCCCACGCCTTCTTCTGATAAGCCAAATAAGTAGCTTTTCTCAGAGATGCTTCCTTCTTCCTGTAATGTCTGAGCAATTTGGAAAACAGCTGTATTCACATTTTTTAACATGGATGTCACAACTGTTTTCTCAGCGATGAAAAATTGATCAGAGTCAACACCGGCTGCAAAAACTCCAGCTTCCTCCGCTTTTTTTATCATGCCAAAGCCTGAAAAGCCAGCTGCATGGTAAAGGAAATCAACATCATTTTTAATAAAATCGGCAGCGATGGCAGAGCCTGCCTCGGCATCATCAAATGAACCGACATACTCGGTAACAATCTCAATCTCTGGATTATAATGCTTTGCACCGTCGATATAGCCCATTTCAAAATGGTGAATGAGCGGGGTATCGACTCCGCCGACAAAACCAATTTTCCCTGTTTTGCTGGCCATTGCTGCTACCATTCCTACTAAAAAGCTGCCTTCTTGCTCTTTAAATGTTAAGGAAATGATATTTTCAAGCTCAGACTGTTCGTCAATTAGTAAAAACTGCTGCTCTGGATATTGTTTTGCAACACTCTCCAATGCATCCTTTACGGAAAATCCAAGTCCGATGATTAGATCGTATTTTTCTTTTACAAGTTCTGTAATCTTTTCTTCGTAATTTCCATCGGCAGCTTCTTTATAGTCAAAAAGAACACCAAGTTCATCACGCGCTTGTTCAAGCCCTTGAAAAGCGGAGTCATTAAAAGATTCATCTCCCAGGCCAGCATCGGATAGCATGATTCCAATCTTATATTCTTTTTCAGCTTGCTCTGTTGTTGACTGTCTTGAACAGCCTGCAAGGAATATTGCTATTATCATGATTGCAATAGTAATTTTTTTCAAGTTCATCCTCCTGATGTATAATGAGACGTTTTACTTAGATGATATCGGCAGAATCACTTGGTTTTTTAATAGGTTGTCTGACTTCTAGAAAAGATTTTTTGCTGGGGGTAGAGAAGGATTATGGATATGAGGGGAGGGGAGTTAGTATGCAGAATGGTTGGAAAATTCGGGATGGATTTATTACCTTGTGAAGGTGTAGTTTTCGTCTTATTAAGGCACCATTTTACTAGATGCTGTAGTAAAGAGGTGTATTTTTCGCTTTAGGACAAAAGGTTACAGAAACTGGATTGTAGGAGGTATTTCTCGCTTATCACGACACGGTTTACCAGATGCTGAATTGTTTGAGTGTATTTCTCGCCTTATTACGACACGGTTTACCAGATACTGGAGTAAGTGAGTGTATTTCTCGCTTTATCGCGACACGGTTTACCAGAAACTGGAGTAAAGGGGTGTATTTCTCACCGAATCACGACACAATTTACCAAATTAAAGATAATGCAGGTGTGTTACCCAATAAATCACGCCCTCATTTCCCAAAAACTAGAATATAGCAGTGCGTTTCCCCTCTAATCTCAATACCAACCACCAAATATTCCTAAGAATCTAGATTATACATCTCTTCATAAATCCCCCAAATACCCACCAACGCTAAAAATCTGCACCTCACCCCAAATAAAAAAGAGCCCGCACCGCGCAGGCTCTCTTCCACTATTAATCATTCAGCACTTTATACTTTTCTTTCAGCCTTTCTGGTGCCATTTTAATCATTTGCTGCAGGAGAAAGGTGGTTAAGACGATGTCGTCGGTAACACCGAAGATCGTCAGGAAATCGGGAATGATGTCGAAGGGCAGGAGAATATAGGCAACTGCTCCAGCGACGGGCAGTACTTTCTTTGCCATGGAAACTTCCCGTGATAGAAAGTACTCTTTTAAGAAAGGGATAAACTTCCAAAATTTAAAGATGAATTTTACTCGTTTCATCCACCTCATAAGTATCCCCCTTTAGTTGTATTTAAAAATAGTTCTTATTAATTTATCCGGACTGGCGATTTGTAAACCTCTGGATCATTCGTTTTAATGACGATATTATCTGTGTCAGCACTTTTGACGCCTTCATGGAAGATGAGTCTTGTCCGAAATTTGAATTGCGGGTTAACAGATGTTTCGGGCAATTCTTCCGGCAACTGGTAGCTGAAGGTGATCGACTGGGTTTGTTTAGGTTTAATAATTTTTGAAGTCAGAATAGTAGAACTTCCAATGACTTCATCTATTTCTCGTTTTTCACAATGCATAATAAGATCGCATTCAATTCGTTTGAGCGGCTGTGAGATAAAGCCGCCGGCGATGTTAAATTGTCCTTCAATGTTTTCGCCAACTGTGAATTCATATTTGGGCAAAACTAAGTCAATTTTGGCCGATCCGATACCAAGCATGCACATGTATTTTTGTAGCATCAAAGTGTACTCTCTCTCCTGAAATATTATTTTGAATTGCTGTAGCGTTCATCAATTTTCTTTTCGATCTTCTCAAGCTCTACTTGATTTTTTAACAGTTCTTCTTTGTTTTTCTTTGTTAGTTCCTCAAGTGAAAATCTAATTTTCTTTTTCATCGTTTCTCCACCTCATTTTAAAGTTCTAGTTTGTCGTTGTCCACTATCCATTGGCAAATTTTGTTGTCAATTTTGTGTAAAGAAAACGCAGCCTGCAACAAGTAAAAGACCTTTGCCATAGACGGCAAAGGTCATAAATAAAGACCTCTACCATCTGGTAAAGGTCTGGCTAACAATTTTAGAAATTGCCAACAGAACCGAGAGCATATGCTCTGAAATGACGACCCTGCTGTAAAAGCTACTCCCCTTTAGGAGAACAACTATTAAATTATACTTTTATTTTATTAGAAAAACGTGAAATTGTCAAATATTTAGCGGTATGAAAAAGGGTTTCCAGAACAATTTAAAGGTAAAAGACGGTGGAAGTGGTGACATATGAAAATACAGCTGCAATTATTTTTGGCGTTCTTAAAAGTGGGGCTATTAGGCTATGGCGGCGGGCCATCTTCGATTCCTCTTGTGCACGTGGAGGCAGTTGAACGCTATAAGTGGATGGACCGTGATGAGTTTGCAGATGTGTTAGCGCTCGGGAATGCTCTGCCCGGACCGATTGCTACGAAAATGGCTGGGTATATCGGTTATCGCATGGGCGGCTGGATCGGGATGCTGAATGCTGTTGCAGCCACAACTGTCCCGACGATAATCCTTATGATTGTTGTGCTTACCGCTTTAAACGCCTACAAAAACAACCCAATGGTCGCAGGGATGTCGCAGGCTGTGGTACCGATCGTCGCTGTCATGCTCGGAAGTCTAACATGGGATTTCATTAAAAGTGCGGGAACCTCCACATTAGGCTGGAGGGGGACCATTCTCCTGCTTGCAGTAGGGATCGTTTGCATGCAACTTTTGCATATCCATCCGGCCATTCTGATTGGAGTGCTCATCGCAGCAGCATTTTTACAAAAAGGAAGGTGAAGGAAGATGAGTATTTATATACAGCTGTTTCTCGCTTTTTTTATTCCTGGAATTTTAGGCTATGGCGGGGGACCAGCCTCCATTCCATTGATTGAAAAGGAAGTGGTCGACCGCTATCAGTGGCTGACAGTTAGCGAGTTCAGTGAGATGCTGGCCCTTGGCAATACACTTCCTGGGCCAATCGCAACGAAAATGGCCGGTTATATCGGATATGAGCAGGCTGGGATAATAGGTGCCTTGATTACTGTCTTTGCCACAGTTGCACCATCGCTGATCCTCATGCTTACTCTGCTGAGTTTATTGATGAAACATAAGGAGTCTCCGAAAGTGCGGCGCCTGACCGTCTATATTCGGCCAGTTATTGCCGTTCTTTTAGGTGTGATGACACTTGAGTTTTTCTATTCCTCGTGGGAGGGATCAGGTCTTTGGCAAACCGTTTTGATTGGCGGTGCAGCCTTTCTATTATTAGAAGTACTGAAGGTGCATCCAGCGTATGTCATTGCCATTGGCCTTATCTATGGCTTGTTCTTTTTAGCAGCTTAAGGTATAGGTGGAGAGTTCCTTTAACCCTTATACACTTGTCCATCGCTGCTTTGATCGGGTTCTTCAAGACTAGTATCATTTTTCTCCTCATCTTCTTGAGTAAGTCTCCTTATATTAATATGACGAAACACCCGAATGATGGGGCGGACGATCATGGCCAGACTGCCGATGAGGTATGCTGAGTTAGGGTAAACAGAAGGTACATTTAGCAAGTTTAAGATACTTCCGATGATAAAAAAACAGCCGATTACGGTATCCGCAATCCATTGAATGATATAGGTGTATTGAGCAAACTGAATTTTAAATCTTCCCTGGTCGATTTCTATATCAATTCCGCCTTCATACTCTTTTCGTTTAACATTTTTAAGCATGTATTCACCTGAATTCCTTTATATTGTTTTTTGCGATTTTGAATCCTCATTTATCCTATCTATATCACCTCCACATGGTTTAAAACGCATTCAGCTGCAAAAGAGACTATTTATTCATACAATGTCCAAAGGTGTAACCGTGAACATTTCTTCAGCCTTCTTACATAAGTTGTCACTCCCTAGTGTAAGTGGTAATATTAATAGGGAAAGAAATCGTATTTATAGTGAAATGTTCATTGGCGGAGCGATTTTTTTATCTGCTATGGATCGTATTGCCTTTTACAGGCAGATTTACTCAGCTTATACGCTTCATCCTCGCATTCTTAAAATGATTGACATAAGAGAAGGATAATTGTATTCGCTCACTTCACAGCAGACAAGCTGCGGAGGTTTATTTCGATCTTACTTTTCTATTAAAGGAGCGTTTTTAATGCTTGGAATTTTAAATAAAGTGTTTGACCAAAACAAACGTGAAATAAAACGTCTTGAAAAAACGGCTGATCAGGTAGAAGCACTGGCAGCAAGTATGGAAAAGCTTTCTGATGAGGAATTAAAGGCAAAAACTGAAGAATTTAAAGGCCGCTATCAAAAAGGGGAAACCCTAGATGAGTTATTAACAGAAGCTTTTGCTGTTGTCCGTGAGGCAGCAAAACGCGTGCTGGGCCTATATCCATATAAGGTACAGCTGATGGGGGGCGCGTCCCTTCATGATGGCAATATTTCTGAGATGAAAACAGGGGAAGGTAAAACACTTACTTCCACATTGCCTGTTTATTTAAATGCGCTTGCCGGCAAAGGTGTCCACGTGGTGACAGTCAATGAATATTTGGCAAGCCGTGATGCGACTGAGATGGGACAGCTTTATGAATTCCTGGGGCTCTCGGTTGGATTAAACTTAAATGGCATTACAAAGGAAGAAAAACAGGCTGCTTATTTAGCAGATATTACGTACAGCACGAACAATGAGCTTGGCTTCGATTACTTGCGTGATAACATGGTGCTTTATAAAGAGCAGAAGGTACAGCGTCCGCTTTTTTATGCTGTTATTGACGAAGTCGACTCCATTTTAATTGACGAAGCGCGTACACCGCTTATTATTTCTGGTTCTGCGCAAAAGTCTACTCAGCTGTATATCCAGGCAAATGCGTTTGTCAGCAGATTGAAGGCAGAGGAAGATTTCACGTATGATGAAAAAACAAAAGGTGTTCAGCTGACAGAAGAAGGGATGACAAAGGCAGAAAAGGCGTTTGGAATCGAGAACTTATTCGATATCTCTCATGTGTCACTGAACCATCATATTACACAGGCGTTAAAAGCCCATTCCAGCATGCATGTTGATGTGGATTATGTTGTGCAGGAAGGCGAAATTGTCATTGTTGACCAATTCACAGGCCGTCTAATGAAAGGGCGCCGCTACAGTGACGGGCTTCACCAGGCAATTGAAGCGAAGGAAGGATTGGAAATTCAGAATGAGAGCATGACACTTGCGACCATCACTTTCCAAAACTACTTCCGTATGTACGAAAAGCTTGCCGGTATGACTGGTACGGCGAAAACAGAGGAAGAAGAATTCCGCAATATCTATAATATGAACGTAGTCGTTATTCCAACAAATCGTTCGATCGCCCGTGATGACCGTGCCGATTTAATCTATGCATCGATGGAAGGCAAGTATCGTGCGGTTGGCGAAGATATTGCTGAACGCCATAAAAATGGACAGCCTGTGCTTGTTGGTACGGTTGCGATTGAAACGTCTGAAATCATTTCTAGATACTTATCGAAGAAAGGCATTCCGCATAATGTCTTGAATGCGAAAAACCATGGAAGAGAAGCAGAAATTATTGCTGATGCCGGAAAGCAAGGCGCGGTCACGATTGCGACGAACATGGCGGGCCGTGGTACCGACATCAAACTTGGTGAAGGCGTAAAAGAACTTGGCGGACTTGCGGTACTTGGAACAGAGCGCCACGAAAGCAGACGTATTGACAACCAGCTTCGCGGACGTTCAGGACGTCAGGGAGATCCAGGGGTCACACAATTCTACTTATCAATGGAAGATGAGCTAATGCGCCGCTTTGGTTCTGACAATATGAAGTCAATGATGGCTCGCCTTGGCATGGATGATACACAGCCGATCCAGAGCAAAATGGTGTCAAGAGCAGTAGAGTCTGCGCAGAAACGAGTGGAAGGTAACAACTTCGATGCTCGTAAACAGCTTCTTTCTTATGATGATGTGCTTCGTCAGCAGCGCGAAATCCTCTATACACAAAGAAACGAAGTGCTTGAGGCTGAGAGCTTAAGAGACATCATCGAGAGAATGATGACTACGTCCATTCAGCGCAATGTTGAAGCTTTTACTCCTGCTCATGAAGAAGAGGAAAAGTGGAATCTGCAAGGTTTAATTGACTATGTGAATGGAAATCTTTTAAATGAAGGAGATTTAACAGTTGCTGAGCTGCAGGGCAAGGACAGCGAAGAAATTGTAAAGCTTCTTTTAGATAAAGTAAAAGCAAAATATGACGAAAAAGAAGTACATCTTGCCGATCAAATGCGTGAATTCGAAAAGGTTATCGTGCTGAGAACGGTAGATACAAAATGGATGGACCATATCGATGCGATGGATCAGCTTCGCCAGGGAATTCATCTTCGTGCTTATGGACAAATCGATCCGCTTCGTGAGTATCAGCAAGAAGGATTTGCGATGTTTGAGCATATGATTACTTCGATTGAGGATGAAGTTTCAAGATTAGTCATGAAAGCTGAAATCCACAATAACCTGGAGCGTCAGGAAGTAGCGAAAGGCCAAGCAGTCAATCCAAAAGAGGATGGCGGCGAAAAGCTGAAGAAAAAACCAGTTGTGAAGCAGATGGATGTGGGCCGTAATGACCCATGTATCTGCGGAAGCGGCAAAAAATATAAAAACTGCTGCGGTGCAGGAAAATAAAGAATTCAGAAGCCGGCATAGTCTTTGCCGGCTTATCGTTTTGAAATCGACGTGTACCATTTTGTTTCTGGTAGGATATAATGTATGATGGAAAAAAATAATGAGGTGACGTAAATGGAATTAGCAGATATTCGGAATGAACTTGAAAAAACAGCTAAAATTTTAGCGGACTTTAGGGGGTCTCTTTGACTTAGAAAACAAAGAGGCACGTATTGCAGAACTGGATGATGTGATGCTTCAGCCTAATTTCTGGGATGACCAGCAGCAGGCGCAAACAGTCATCAGTGAATCCAATGCATTAAAAGATGCAGTCAATGAATTCCACGATTTAAATGAAACATATGAAAATCTTGAATTAACATATGAGCTTGTTCGCGAAGAAAGCGATGAAGAGCTGCAGGCAGAACTAGAAAGCGAAATGAAGGATTTAATGAAGCGCTTAAGCGACTTTGAATTACAGCTGCTTTTAAGCGAAGAATATGATAAAAACAATGCAATCCTTGAACTTCACCCAGGGGCAGGCGGAACCGAATCACAAGACTGGGGTTCCATGCTTCTTCGTATGTATACACGCTGGGCAGAGAAAAAAGGCTTCAAGGTGGAAACGCTCGACTATTTGCCTGGAGATGAAGCGGGAATCAAGAGCGTAACGCTTGCGATTAAAGGCCATAATGCATACGGCTATTTGAAAGCAGAAAAAGGCGTACACCGTCTTGTCCGTATTTCACCATTCGATTCATCCGGACGCCGCCATACATCTTTCGTATCATGCGAAGTTATGCCTGAATTCAATGATGAAATTGAAATCGATATCCGCACGGAGGATTTAAAAGTTGATACGTATCGGGCGAGCGGTGCCGGCGGTCAGCATATCAATACAACAGACTCAGCCGTCAGGATTACGCATACGCCAACAGGCGTGGTTGTTACATGCCAAACGGAACGCTCACAAATCAAAAACCGTGAACGTGCGATGAAAATGCTCCAAGCTAAGCTTTATCAGCGTAAAATTGAGGAGCAGGAGCAAGAGCTTGCCGAAATCCGCGGCGAGCAAAAAGAAATCGGCTGGGGCAGCCAAATCCGCTCATACGTCTTCCACCCATATTCCATGGTAAAGGACCACCGTACGAGCACAGAATCAGGAAATGTCCAAGGTGTTATGGACGGAGACCTCGACAGCTTTATTAATGCTTACCTGCGCTCGCGCTTGAGCTAAAAAATAAGACCTTTGCGGCCAAAACTGCAGAGGTCTTATTTTTTTTGAGTTATGAAAAATGAAGGCGGTAAATGTGGCGTTTATGGAGGTGTAGACTTGGAGTTGGAGAACCACTTTTAGGAAATGAGGCTATTTCTCGTAATGAGCGGAAATCCTCCCTTTTTCTGAAAGGCGATCCATTCTCCCTGCCTATTCCTATTCACAGGTGGAATACCTCTACTTATAAATTCTCCAAAAAGGAATTTTCATCCCTGCCCCCGCTCATATTTTTCCAAAGAAAACAAAAGCTATAAAAATGAGTCAAGTTCCGATCATACTGAGTTCATTCACCTCTTTACCACAGTAGTCCGCTGGCATTCACAAAGTAGGAAGGTGCATGCTAAAATGAGGCCTGGTGCAGGTTTCCTGTATTGGAAGCCATAGCAAATGGAGCACATAAAAGAGGTTAGAGGGAGAAGAATATGGGAAGAAAAAATAGAGCAGCTTTGACTGGGAAAAAATCACCCTTAGCCTGGGTGATGGAATATGCATTTGTATTACTGGGGTCTGCCATAGTGGCGATTTCCTTTAATGTTTTTTTATTGCCAAACCGGGTTGCCTCTGGCGGAGTCAGCGGGATCAGTACGATTCTCGATGCTGTTGTGAGCTGGGAACCTGCCTATGTGCAGTGGGCATTTAATATTCCTCTGTTTATTGCAGGAGTCATTTTGCTCGGCAGACAGTTTGGGGCGAAAACGCTGGCTGGGACGATCTTCTTGCCGTTTGTTGTATTCTTGACGAACGATTGGGAAGCTTGGACAAGTGATCCATTGCTTGCTTCTTTATTTGGGGGAATTGGCGTGGGGCTTGGTCTAGGCATTGTTTTTAGAGGAAAAGCATCTACGGGCGGAACGGATCTTGCCGCACAAATTATTAATAAGTATACGGGTCTATCTTTAGGAACCTGTGTTGCCTTAATTGACGGACTGATTGTTTTATCAGCTGCCATTGTCTTTAATATTGAGCAGGGGTTATATGCACTCATCGGTCTGTATGTTACAAGTAAAACGATCGATCTGGTTCAGGTAGGCTTCGGCAGATCGAAAATGGCTCTTATTATTACAGAAAAACAAGACGAAGTTCGTGAAGGGATTCTGAATAAAATAGACCGTGGTGTGACAAAACTATCTGCATACGGTGGTTATACCGATCATGAGCGTCCTGTTCTCTTATGTGTAGTTGATCAGACGGAGTTCACAAAATTGAAACAACTGGTGAAAACGATTGATCCGTCTGCGTTTATCATTGTAACGGATGCTGCAGAGGTACTTGGCGAGGGTTTCAAAAGGGACTAGTATTGGTATAATATAACTGTATTATGGATTCATTTCCTGAGGGGGAGTTTAAGGTGAAAAAGAAGCTATTGGCATTATTATTAGGATCGGCTCTTGTACTTGCTGCATGCGGCGGCGGTGACGACGCTTCTGAGAACACAGGCGGTACCGACACATCTGGTGGAGAAACAACAACAGCAGATGCCGGCAATGCAGAAAAGCTATACAATCAAAAATGTTCTCAATGCCACGCGCAGGATCTTTCAGGCGGAGCTGGACCAGGTTTGCAGACTGTAGGATCTAAACTATCACAAGAAGAAATTGAAAATATCATTATTAACGGTCAAGGCGCGATGCCTAAAGGCCAGCTGACTGGTGAAGATGCGACCACAGTTGCAGAATGGCTTGCTGCTAAAAAGTAAAAGATAGAAGAAAAACGTCCAGCAGGGCGTTTTTTTATTGGTTTTCTCTTAATTTTATTATGTAACAGCTAACCGGTTTCAATCATTTTCCAAGATTTTTGATCATTCTAAAACTATTTTCGTACATTTCAATCATCTATTCTATTATCTCTGTGGCTTTTAAATTTATTTCCAAAAGTTGGACATTTGTTTACGGAATAAAATTTACTGCTCTCTTAAAAACTCTTTATTAAAACCTGTTATTCCCATAATCTGCTTTTCCACTCTACAAAACTCTCGTATCTCTATACCCATCCCTCTAACAGATATCTCAATTATTTACACCTTTCATCAAAAAATTAAAGAAAAAAGAGGAAGAAAGAAGGAGAATACCGTCGATTTATTGAATCTTTTATTATTAATTTAGGAAAATAGTAGGAATCCAGGATATAAATGAAAAGAAAATGTAATAATTTTTTCCGTTATTTTGACAAAGTATGATGTTATAATGAAGTCTGTGAGAAATAGAACAAGGAATGTGTTCTTTTTTCTCTCATTATGTCGATAGATGTCGTATTTTGGTGAATTATCTGCAAGAATAATAAAACTAAGACATATTTTAGGTGATATAGATGATTGAAATGCAAGACGTATATAAGAGGTATCCTAATGGTGTAACAGCAGCCAATGGAATAGATGTTCATATAAAGCAAGGCGAATTTGTTTATGTAGTTGGACCGAGCGGAGCTGGGAAATCAACTTTTATAAAAATGATGTATAGAGAAGAAAAGCCAACAAGCGGGAAAATTTTTATGAATGGCGTGAACCTTGGTGAGCTGAAAAATAGTAAGGTTCCGAATTTGCGCAGAGATATAGGAGTTGTTTTCCAGGATTTCAAACTGCTTCCTACATTAACCGTTTATGAAAATGTTGCGTTTGCATTGGAAGTAATTGAAGAACAGCCGAAAAACATTAAGAAACGTGTGATGGACACGCTGGATCTTGTGAATTTAAAACATAAAGTTAGAATGCTGCCAACTGAGCTTTCAGGGGGAGAACAGCAGCGTGTGTCAATTGCCCGATCAATTGTGAACGCACCAAAGCTAGTAATCGCAGATGAGCCGACTGGAAACCTTGACCCTGATACATCTTGGGAAATCATGAACATTTTTGAGGAGATCAACACGAGGGGAACGACAGTGGTCATGGCAACTCATAACAAAGATATTGTAAATACGATTAAACATCGTGTCATCGCAATTGAGGGCGGAAAAATTGTCCGCGATGAGCAAAGAGGTGATTACGGCTATGAAGTCTAGAACATTGCGCCGTCACTTCCGTGAAAGTTTTAAAAGTCTTGCCCGCAATGGGTGGATGACCTTTGCTTCAGCTAGTGCGGTAACAGTCACTTTAATTTTAGTAGGCGTATTTTTCGTCATTATGATGAACCTTAATAATGTGGCGACTTCAATTGAAGAAGATGTAGAAATTCGTGTTCATATTGATGTTGCAGCTACAGAAGAAGATCAGCAGATTTTAAGGGAACAAATTGAACAAATATCAGAAGTGGGCTCTATTGCTTTTATTCCAAAAGAAGAAGAGCTAGATAACATGATCAATAGTCTTGGAGAAGACGGGGAAGCTTTTAAACTGTTTGAACAAGACAATCCATTGAATGATATTTTTGTCGTAAAGACGAAAAATCCGACAGATACGATGACAGTTGCTGAAGAACTTCAAGAACTGCCGTATGCATCAAAAGTAAAATATGGACAAGGCGAAGTGGAAAAACTATTCTCGTTCATTAATGTGAGCCGAAATGTCGGCTTAGTGCTGATTATTGGGCTCCTATTCACAGCCATGTTTTTAATCTCAAACACAATTAAAATTACGATCGTGTCAAGACGACGGGAAATCGAAATTATGAAGCTTGTCGGTGCAACAAACGCATTTATTCGCTGGCCGTTCTTCCTTGAAGGCTTATGGCTTGGAATACTGGGATCGATCCTTCCGATCGCGTTGATCGCAACATCCTATTCCTATGCGTATGACTATATTGCACCAAGGCTGGACGGTCACTTTATCCAGCTCTTAGAATTTAACCCATTTGTATTCCAAGTTTCAGCCCTTCTAATCTTAATGGGTGCTTTAATTGGTATTTGGGGAAGCTTAATGTCTGTCCGTAAATTCTTAAAAGTTTAATAGAAACGAAGAGATGCGGTTGTATAAAATCGCACTCTTCCCTTTTATATACTTTCTGACCATTAGGCCGTTTTCTTTACATAGAACACAAAATTTCTATGAAATATTTTCTGGGCTTTTCTAAAAGTATTTGAATCTAGACAAAGACAAATTGAATCTAACTTGGCGCGGGACCGATATCATCAGTATTTGTACGAGGGGAGAAAAGAAAAGTGAAGAAAAAACGTTTACTAGTTCTATCAATGGCTGCTATGTTAGGTGCAGGCGGTTTGGCGATAGGCACTCCAGCCAATCAAGCTTTTGCGGAAAGCAAAATCAATAATCTGCAAAAAGAACAGGAAAAGCTACAGCAGGAACGTTCGGGTGTAGAAACTGACATAAATAAAGCAGGCTCTGAAATTGAACAGTTACAAAAGGAACAAAAGGATGTTCAGGCAGAGATTAAACGATTAGATCTAGCCATCAGTGATGCTCAAACAAAAATCACTGAAAAAAACGAACAGATTACGAAGACAAAAGAAGAGATTGTAAAGCTTCAGGAAGAAATTAAAGTTTTGAAAGAGCGGATTGAAAAACGAAATGAACTTCTGAAGGATCGTGCTCGTTCATTCCAGGAAACGGGCGGTGCTGTCAGCTATATCGATGTTCTCATGGGAGCGCAAAGCTTTAGTGACTTCATTGATCGTGTTGGTGCGGTTGCAACCATTATGGAAGCTGATCAAAGTATTTTAGAAGAGCATCAGGCAGATAAAGAGCTTTTAGAAGAAAAGCAAAATGCTGTAGAAGAGGAACTTGCTTCACTTGAAAAAATGCTTGCAGATCTTAAGCAGCTTCAAAAGGAATTGAACAGCCAAAAAGGTGAAAAGGACAAGCTAATGGCTTCTCTAGAAAAGAAAGAGGAGCAAAAGCATGCTGAAATCACTGATCTTGAAGAGCAGAAAGAAATTTTAGCTGCTCAAACGGCAGCTGTTCAAAAAGCAATTAAGCTTGAAAAGCAGCGTCAGGCGGAAGCGGCAAGAAAAGCAGCTCAGGCAGCCGCTGCAGCAGCTGCTGCTAAGAAGAATAATAGCGGATCTTCATCATCATCTTCAGGCGGAGGACAGCAAGTATCTGCACCACCGGTATCAGGCGGTGCGTTCACACGTCCATCTGCTGGCCGTTTGTCTTCTGGATTCGGTCCGCGCTGGGGTACGTTCCACTACGGTATTGACCTTGCTGCAAAAGGCAGTGTTCCGGTTGTAGCAGCAGCTGATGGTGTGGTTATTCGTTCCTATTATTCTTCCAGCTATGGAAATGCAATTTTCGTTGCCCATTCGATTGATGGTGTTGTTTATACAACAGTTTACGCTCATTTAAGCAGCAGATCAGTTGGCTCAGGTGCTGTTGTTTCCAAAGGACAGCAGCTTGGATACATGGGGAACACAGGCCAGTCTTATGGCCAGCATTTGCATTTTGAACTCCACCGCGGCGAGTGGAATGCGTCAAAATCAAACGCTATTAATCCGGTTGGAATTGTTCCATTGTAAAAATATACGTTTTAACGGAAGAGGCGATGCTTCTTCCGTTTTTATTTTTTTGAGAACTGCTAAAGTCTTAAAACCGCTTTGTATTTCTACTATTCATTTACCCCCTCTCACCTTTAATAATCATAACTCGTCCTTCTTGTTCATATATTGGTTTGTAGAAAATGCTGCAGAATTACTATGCCTGAGTGACAGCTATTGGACAAAAGAGAGGACGATTACATGAGAAAAAGATGGATCGCAGCTATTGTAGCCAGTTCTATGCTTGCTGGAGCAGGAGGAACATATATAGGGATTTCTTATTACGCTGGAGAAGAAATCGATGCTGAAAAGGCCAAGACTCATTCCGGAGCAAATGAAAATAGTGCGGTAACGTTTGATATTGAAAAAATGGAATCAGCTTATCAGTTAATTTTAAATAGCTATGTAGAAGAGGTTGAAAGTGAAGAGCTCGCAGAGGGAGCGATTCAGGGAATGCTCGCTACCTTAGATGATCCTTATTCTGTCTATATGGACGAGGAAAGTGCACGGCAGTTCAATGAAGCGTTAGAATCCTCATTTGAAGGAATTGGAGCAGAAGTCAGCAAGGTAGACGGAAAGATCGTTATCGTTTCTCCTTTTAAAGACTCGCCTGCAGAAAAAGCAGGGTTAAAGCCAGATGATGAGATTTTAAAAGTAGATGGCGACAGTGTTGAAGGCTTAGATCTGAATGAAGCGACCTTAAAGATTCGCGGCGAAAAAGGGACCAAGGTGAAGCTTGAAATTGCCCGTACAGGTTTGAACAAGCCTTTGCAGATTGAAGTGAAAAGAGACGAGATCCCGCAGATCACCGTTTACTCAGAAGTGAAAAAAGAGAATGGAAAAAAGATTGGTTATATGGAGATTACCTCTTTTTCAGAGGATACAGCAAGTGAGTTTTCCGATCAGTTGAAAAAGCTGGAAAAAGAGGACGTGGAAGGCCTATTGATTGATGTGCGCGGAAATCCAGGCGGGTTTCTCACATCAGTCGAAGAAATACTGGGCGAGCTTGTCACAAAGGAAAAACCATTCGTTCAAATTGAACAGCGCAATGGTGAACGCTCCACCTATTTTTCAGAAAGAGAAGAGAAAAAAGATTATCCGATCGCTGTGTTAATTGATAAAGGCAGTGCTTCTGCCTCTGAGATTCTGGCTGGCGCATTACAGGAAGCAGGCGGATACACGCTCATCGGAGAAAAAACATTTGGCAAGGGAACCGTTCAGCAGCCGATGGCAATGGGTGACGGAAGTAACATCAAGCTTACCCTTTTCAAGTGGCTGACACCAGATGGCAATTGGATTCATAAAAAAGGAATTGAACCGACACTTGAGGTAACTCAGCCTGATTTATACCGAACCCATCCGCTACAGCTAGAAGAAACCTTAAAAATGGATATGAATTCAGAAGAGGTTCAGTTCGCTCAGGAAATTTTAACAGCATTAGGGTTCGAACCAGGCAGAGCGGACGGCTATTTCAGCACCGAAACAGAGGTTGCTGTCCGGGCATTTCAGCGTATGCATGATCTTGAAACGAGTGGAGAGATCGATGGAAAAACGGCACAAGCCTTACAGCAGGCTGTTTTAGAAGAGATTAAAAACGAAAATAATGATCTGCAGCTTCAGGCTGGACTGAAATATTTAGCGCAGTAACAATAACAACGCGACAGGCCTCGCTCCTTTCCGACATGGGAATGGCGAGGCCTGTCATATTTTATAGTATCCAAAAGTATAAATGAGCAGCGAGGAAGAAGACTCGTCGTAATGGCTTAAGTTAGGAAAGCCGTCCTTTCAAGACTTGTCAGTTGGGAAGTTTTCTTTAATTGCAGATCCATAGAATTATCAATAGGTTTTGTCGCAGCAATTTGGTAGAATATAATACATATAGAAAAAGATGAAACGTTGATGAATGTAACGAATAAGCAGTTTATTAAGAATATAGAGGTTGGTGGAACAATGGCTGAATTATGGCTGGTTGAAATAGGAAAAGGAGCGGCCAAGCTGCTATTGAATCCGGTATTTTATTTGCTCTTCTTTTATGCCGCATGGCTTGGGGTTTCTCGTGTCAAAAAAGAAAGAAGAGATTTTTCAGTGCGTGCCGAAAATGCCTATTATGAACTGAGGCAGTTATTGCCTCTTGGTTTGCTGCTGGGCCTGATCTTTTCGATCATTATGATAGGAGCAGGATTGGCTGTACCTCTTGAAACGGTTGTGTTCGCAGCTGCTTTAACCGTGCTGCTTTCATTAACAGGGAAGGTAAGATGGTTATCGCCGGTTTATACACTGGGCTTTGCGTTCTTTCTGACAACGATTGCTGTCCAGCAGAAATGGCCGATTCCTTCTTGGCTTCAATCTGTTATTGAAGGAGATTCTATTATTTTCCCAGCGGTGGCTGTTTTGGCTGGTTTGCTGCTGATCGGAGAAGGGATTTTAATTGCGAGAAACGGCAGCAAAGGCACATCACCGCGGCTGATGAAGAGTAAGCGCGGCCAGATTGTTGGTGCTCATGAAGTAAAGAGAGTATGGATGGTGCCGGTATTCCTTCTGATTCCAGGAGATGCCCTGCAGACTTCGTTTGAATGGTGGCCAGTCTTTTCAATCGGAGATAATGTCTATTCTCTGATTCTAGTGCCATTTGCCGTTGGTTTTTACCAGCATATCCAAAGCTCACTGCCAAAATTGGCTGTAAAAAATGTAGGCAGAAGAATTACGGTTCTTGGTGCACTTGTGCTGTTAACTTCGATTGCGGCCTATTGGTATCCAATTGTGGCAGTAGCGGCTATTACAGGGGCGATCCTTGGCCGGGAAATTCTGGCGCTCCGCAACAGGGTTCAAGAAGACAATGCCACATTCTATTTCTCCAAGCAAAATCATGCGCTCATGATTTTAGGGATCATTCCCAACACTCCAGCAAGCAAAATGGCTCTGCAGGTTGGCGAAATGATCACAAAAGTGAATGGCGTAAAGGTCTCAAATGAAAATGGCTTTTATGAAGCACTGCAAAAAAACCGTGCCCACTGCAAACTCGAAGTTCTAGACGTCAACGGCGAAGTGCGCTTCGTCCAGCGCGCCCTCTATGAAGGTGATCACCATGAACTTGGCATTCTGTTTGTGCAGAATGAGAAGAAGTGGGGAAATGAAGCAGTTTGATTAAGTGTTTTTTTAATTAATAATCGGAAAAGATTCTTAATCTTTCGGTATTACAAACATAATGAAAAACTTCGAGCCCCTTCAATTATTGAGGGGGTTCTTTATTTATGTGTATTCGCCGCATCACTTCCAACAAAATAACTACTGAAATAAAGTTAATCTTGGAATATACTATTATCAACGGGTTAATGTTAAAAACATATTCTACCCTATCATTCCAATATTTTTAGAATGTACAACATGAAACTCATAGGAGAATACTAAAAATGAAAAAGAATTATTTTATATTACTTTTAACGGCCATCATCATGGTTGGCTGTACGAACCAGGATCATTCAGCCACCACAGATATAGAAACAGATTCACAAGAAGTTACAACAGTTGAGACAAATAAAAATAGTGAAAAAGAAGAAATTGTCACTACGGTGGAGGATGAACCAGCAGAAGAAACAGTAATCCAAGCAAATGATGAACGATTTGCAGGATACGAACTCATGGAAGTAGATGGGGGTGATTTGTCTGGAGAACGTAAATCGAATGTCGTCGTTGACATTGGTTACGGGGACCGTGAATATTGGGCATTTACGAATGAATATGGACAATTAGTGCGTGTTATTGCTGACGAAATCATTCTACAAGATGACAGTAAGGAGCCTGTATTATCGTCTGGCCGCTACTATTCGGATGAAGCAAAGGTTCCTGGCGTCGAAAGTGATGTTTTAGATGAAGGACATGTCATTGCTGATTCTCTCGGAGGGGTATCGAATGCTTATAATATTACACCACAAGACAGTACGCTCAACCGACATGGTGACCAAGCTTATTTAGAAGATACGATCCGCAAGGCAGGCGGTGCCACTGATTTCGAAGCGATTATTACCTACCATGATACAGAAACACAGATTCCTTCGAGTTATCAGTATACCTATACAATAAACGGAAATGTCATTACGGATTCATTTGACAATGTGAACCCTGATAAAGTAAACGAATCACTTGGATTAATTGGAAATAAAGACACCGAGTCCGACTCACCTAGTTCTTCAACAATTGAAGGAGATCTTTCTAAGATTGATACAAACGGTAATGGACAGGTGACAATCGCAGAAGCAAAAGCAGCAGGATTCAGCATGCCAATAATGAGTGATCATTGGTTGTACAAATATATGGATGATCGTGATGGTGACGGTATGGTAGGCGAGTAAGGCAATAGAACTTTAAGGCAAAATAAATATACGAAAAAACATTTCCTTGTTGGACAATTTATAACAATTTGCGAATGGCTGTCTATACAGAAATCTGAAGCTAATGGTCAATTCACTAGATTTGTAAGGTGAAAATATAACGTTTTCTCACTAATAAGGTTTTCCTTAAAAAAGGATGCCTTTTTTGTGTTGCAATAGGGGTATGTTTGTTGAGGGTGGAATTTATTGCAAGTGTGTGAGTTTTGATAGAATATGATTAGACATTTATAAGAAGGTGAGAAATATGAAAATATGGAAAAAAAGTTATGATGTTCATGTTGTTTTGGAACCATTAACAAAGGATGATATAGAATTAGCAGAAAACATTTTTAACGTGCATTTACCGGAAAATTACATTAATTTATTGTATATTCAAAATGGAGGTTACCTAGTCTCCAACTATGTCAGAGTGAATTTTGTTATTCGGATGAAAGCCACCGAATAGCTGTTAGGGAACACCAATTAACTACCCCTTATGTTTACGAGGTTTCAACTGATTGGGGAATTAACATTTCGGAATATACAAACGAAAGAGTTCGTAACGAATCAAAGCAAAAGCTTATCAGACTCTGTGAAATTATGGATGAATTTCTCGTAAAAGGGGATTATTTCGAACTATATAGTTGTTGGGTTGGGGAAGAAGATGAAGAACGGGAAGGAGAGTTAACTCTCAAATTAAAAAATTTTGACATAGACAAAATTAGTATACCTGAAAAAACATTAGTGAGATTTGAAAATGAAGTCTTCTTCAACTAACTGGTGCTTTCCTTAAGTAAAAGGAAGCCTTTTTCTTATGTCGCTAAAGGGGAGATAAGTGTTTGTTTATTGAGGGAGGTTAGTGCAAGAAGGAAAACAGCACTTTATTATTGAATTATCTAAGAGGTCAAATATACTTGTGGTTTCCAAAGTGTTTTTGGCGTAAGGTTAAAATTATTATATTGGTAGTTTTTTTGATTAAACGAATAGGTAAGACTTCCTTCATATCAAGTTCAGAAAGAAATCATCACTTTTTTTAGTATATTTCTGGATTGTTGAATATTAATAAATATATATCAATTGAATTTTAACCTGAAAGTATATTCATCATTATAAAATGAAAGGAATTTGCAAAATGATATCCGGAATTAATAAATTTCTAATTGTTAAAGCTGATGAAATTGATTTAGATGTAAGGACTCAAATGTCTGAAATTTTTGCGGAAGGTTTTACACAATGGCTTGTCTTTTTTTCTAAAGATAAAAACGTTATTGCAAAGGCTTTTGCTCATATGTTTATTTTAGATCAATTTTTTGTAGCTATAGCAGATGGAGAAATTGCTGGAGTTACAGCATGTACAGATGGAACAAAAAAATCAGTAAAATTAAATAATAAAGAGTTGAGAAAGCATCTCGGTTTCTTTAAAGGAAGTTTGGCAGGGATTTTTTTAAAAAAGGAATTCGAAACTCCTTATAAAAATTTCCCTCCAAATACTGGATCAGTTGAGTTTGTTGGAACAGCTCCTGAATTCAGGGGGCAGGGTGTAGCATCTCAAATCATCCATTATATTATAGAAAATACACCGTATAACAATTACGTTATTGAAGAAGTCGCAGATACGAATGCTCCGGCAATGAATTTATATAAAAAAATGGGTTTTGAGGAGTATAAACGGAAGGCTGTTCCACAGAAGGTAGCTAAAAAAATTGGAATAAATAATTTTTTGGCTCTGAAATATGTGAAGAAATAAGTCTATATTATAAAAGAAAGACCATGTTGATCAACTTTATTTATAAACAGTCATTTAACTAGGTAGCATTCCAGGAATCAAAGGTTCGTTTTTACATAAGGAAAAAACTGTGTGAGAGAACGTACTTAACTTAACGGACTTTCCTTAACAAAAAGGGAAGCCTTTTTTTGTGTCGCTAACGGGGCAGTTTTTATTCAATGCGTTCCACTGAATCGAAAATCGTGTTGCACACAATTGCTTTAAAAAATAAAGACTTATAAACCGGTTAATTCTCTTGTACAGTATCTATCATAAAGAATACAAAGAAAATTAATTAGAGGTGTAATAAGGTAATGAAAATAAAGATTGAAAAACCGAAAATCTCAACTGACGTAAAAAATGCTAATTTCCATGACATTTTTTATGAGGAAGAACCTGAGTTAGTAAACTGTTCCATCAAAAATTCCCAAGTAGACAATGAAACACTAGATAGACTTTTCTTATCAAAGGTTATTTTTAAAAACGTCAATTTAGTAAATTGCACTTTTATGAACATAGATATGACAGATGTGGTTTTCGACAATTGTAATTTATCCAATGCGCGTTTGTGTGGAGGTAATATACATAGAGTTGAATTCAAAGAATGTAAGCTTTTGGGTTTAGATTTATCAGAAGCTAGTCTAGGGAACGTTCTTTTTGAAAACTGTGACTTAAATTTAAGTAACTTTGCAGAAACACGTTTAAAACAGGTGTGTTATGAAAAGTCATCTTTAAGAAGCTGTAATTTTTTTAATTCAAAATTCAATAAAATTGTAACTAATCTTTGTGATATTAATGATGCTGACTTTACACAAACGATGCTTAAAGGCGTTGATATAAGTACATGTACCTTTGAACAAATTAATGTATCTATGGAAGGCTTAGTAGGATGCGAAGTTTCTTCAAATCAAGCTATAGGGTTATCGAAATTATTAGGACTGAAAATTAAAGACTAATTCGGTAGTAAAATTATATATATTAAAAGAAAAGGCTAAGGACAAATTTGTGAAGCAATGTACTTCAACTACCGGTGCGTTAGTTGAAAAAAAATCAAAATTAAATCACACATTTTAGATATATCTATTATGTGTGGTTCCTTTAAAATCAAGCAATGTATTCCTATAACCTTAATATAACTCTGGTTGTACAAATATATGGATGATCGTGATGGTGACGGCATGGTAGGCGACCTAAGCCACTAGAACTTTGAGTCGATAGACATTCTCCTTGATGGACGATTCATAACAATTTGCGATTGGCAGTCTGTACAGAAATAACTGAAGTTTGAAATCATCTGAATTCATATGGTGAAAATATAATACTTTCTCACTAATAGGGCTTTCCTTAAAAAGGGATGCCTTTTTTCATATGTAGAAATAGGGGCAGTGAGTTTAATAAGAAGGGGATATTTAAATACATGACGAATTAGAAATATAACGAGATTTGGAGGTAATATATGAATCCCATATTAAATCAAGTTGGTACAATATTTATTCCTGTAAGTAACATTGAAGAGGCTCGTAATTGGTATTGTGACATATTAGGACTCTCAGCAGATGGAGAGATATTATTCGGCCATTTATATATTGTTCCAATGAAAGGAACAGGCATTGTATTAGACAGCAAGATTTTTTCCGAGGTTAATATTTTTAATACTCCACCGTTTCATTTAAATACTAATAATATAGAACAAGCATATGAGTTTATGAAAGGTAAGGGTGTCGAATTAACAACAAAAATTGAGAATAATCATTGGTTTAATTTCAAAGATCCTGATGGTAATCATCTAATGGTCTGCATGTGTTAAAGCATTATTAAGCGAAGTTGTAGATTGAAAAAATTCAATTGAATAAAAGGTGACATAATGGATAGAGAACTGTTAAAGATTTTTGATGTGACAGGAAAATACATAGGAACATCTACTAGAGAGGAGGTTCATAGTAAAGGCTTGTGGCATGAGACATTCCATTGTTGGTTAGTGAGTAAATTAGATCATAAATATTTTATTCATTTTCAGTTAAGAAGTAATCAAAAGAAAGATTATCCTAATATGTTAGATATATCTGCAGCTGGACATTTAAAAGCAGATGAAAGTGTTTCTGATGGTATTAGAGAAGTGCATGAAGAGTTAGGTGTAAATGTAACAATAGAGGATTTAATTTCTATCGGAAACATACCTGGTGAAATCATTCAGGATCATATAATTGATAGGGAATTTGGACATGTGTTCTTATATATAATCCCAGATGAGTCAGAAATTAAGTATAAATTCCAAATGGAAGAAGTATCCGGAATAATGATGATAGAATTAGATTTATTTGAGCAACTATGGTTAGAAAAAATAGATAGTGTTCAAGCTAAAGGTATAGTATTAAATGAAAAAATGGAAAAAGTTGAAGTAGATCGATACGTGAGTAAAGATGATTTCGTACCTCATGACAGTACCTATATTTCCAAGGTTTTAAAGGAACTAAAAATTTTTCTTACATGAAGTCTTATTAATTGATAGTAAAGAGTTGATCTTCGAACGTGTTAAGAATAAATCTAGGATATACAATGAGTCAATTTCTTATAAGCAGCCTATGGGTGAGGCTATTTAGATTTTTCTGAGTTGGTTTAAAAAGAGATTAAATTTATCGAGATTGTATTGGAAATGAAATTGCACACAGTGCTGCCACACTAAAGAAGGAGAAACGAAATATTTGTCAAATATATACAATATTAGAAGGGTTAAATATCAATATATAAAATAAGTAGTGTGGTGTGCGTATGACATTAAAGTCTGAACTATCAAATCTAGAAAAAACTTTACAATCCAGCAATATAGATGATCTTATCGAGAGAATGTTGAATAATATAGGTTCAATCGATGGAGAACTTAGAGATCATCTAATTTATACTTCATTTGGAAAACTTATTCTTGAAGACTATTTAACAATAAAACAAATGAATCATATTCTTGAGGTTTGTCTTCGCAACCTATTTTTGAATATTGGTCAAAAAGGAAATGACTCAGTATTTACACGCTCCTTCTCCTCTTTAGTAATTGTATTGGTGGTAAAGAAAGATAGGGAAAAACATTTTTTGTCAGATGAGATTTTAAAACAAACTATTTTGGATAGTATTAAATATTTGAAACTTGAAGAGGATATTCGTGGCTATGTGACCGGAAAAGGATGGGCACATAGTATAGCACATGGTGCGGATTTACTAACAGAAGCTATAAGTCACCCTAAATTTAATATTAATCTATCTGACTTGTGCTTGGAAACAGTCAAACTATGTTTGTTTAAAGATAGCACAATAGAATTGCCATTTGTTGATGAGGAAGAGGAAAGGCTCATTTTTGCAGTAGAAGCACTTCAAGAGAAAGGCGTTACTGAGGGTGAAATGGGAGATTGGGTAATAAAAATTTCTTATGAACTAAATAATGTATTTGAAAAAGAAGGATACAGCTTAGCATTTTCTAGAAAAAAATCCATTATAATAAATTTTTTGCGAGGATATTATTTCAGGTTATTGTACAAAAATAAATGTTTAAATTTAAGGGGAAAAATAGTGGATATTTTAGAACAATGGCAAAAAAAAATGTACAACTAAATCACCTTAGATAAAAGATAGATATTTCAACTATATAGAGCTTGTTTGTGATCAGCTGCCAAATCAGGCGGCTTTTGTTATGTAACAAAACCAGCTAATAGTTTGTCAATAAATATATTTTAAATTTATAATCACTAAATGCTATACTAAAAATGCACAACTCAAATAACCCTCCTGATTCAATTTGGAAGTTTTTAGTTGTATAGGAAAATGCTGTTACTAAATAGTTTTTTGGAATGGAGTTTTCGTTTTTAACATCGCATAAATCCAGTGTAAAAGCTTATTAGCACATGCAATAATGGCTACTTTATAAGGCTTACCTTCTTCAGTTTTAAATCGTAGAAGGCACGTAATCGCTTATTTTAATCATTGTGATGAAATTATCTTAGCAGTTAATCATAAAAACATTCCTGCTCAGAATTTATATAAAAATGCAGGATTTGTTGATACAGGTAAAAGGAAAGTTGGCAATATAGGAGAACAGTTCATTATGAGCTTATAAGTTAATGCGAAATTTAGATAATCCTTTTCTTTCTAAACGGAAGAGAATGGTGACTGTAAATGCTATAATATTTAGTTTATTTTCCGCATAATTATAAGATTTATGCCTTTTTGTAATTTCATGATTACTTCTTATTTACTTAATAGTATTTTTAAATTTTTAAAGAATTATCTTTTTGACGTTTGCTTTTTAATTGTAATGAATAACTTGGTAACCCAGAAAGCTAAGTAGGCAACTCCAATGTCAATCAGAAAAAGGTAAGTCAACTTCATTCCCTTATACATAATTAGCAGTTCTACCTTCTCTGATATGTAACCAAAACAATAAGCAAAAAAAGCTGAAAGTATAATTGTGTATAAATAATAACTCTTATTTTTATTTGAGTATGATTGGTATAGGAGCATAAAACAAACAGGTAATAAGACTGCAGTAACAGTTATACCCATAGGAAGAAAATGTGTGAACCCATGGGGATGTATCAAGTAGTTATTTTGAGATAATATGCTGTCGATATTTGACCAGGTAACATGTACTATAAACCCGAAAAAACAGACTTCAAATAATCGTTTTCTATCTATTTTAAAATAAAGAATGGTTAGGGGAATTATAATAGACATTATATTAAACCAAAAATACCAAGTCTTCCAGTTAGAATATTTCATCCAGTGATCTATACGCAGTGTACTAATCCTTTCTTTATATTCAAAAATGGATTGAAGAAGATCTTGTTCATTCAATAAAATCACTCCGTATAATAGATCTTTAAGTTGATAATTATAATTCCCTAAGGAGTCTTAAATTATTTACTTTTGTTACTTCCTTTAGTGGATTTTTTTCATTCACATAAACAGGTGTTTATAATAAAGATGAAGCTGCCATTGGGGTAGCTTCTTTTATTAGGCAGTTTAGTTTAAGAAGGTACTACAAAAAATAGTAATATTAGCCGTTTGGGATGTTAGGAGATCTTTATGACGAAATACATTTTAAACATACAATAAGAAGCAAAATATCATAAAAACCATGCTGGGATGAATTATGCGGTGAAGCTATATAAAGAAGGAAATATGACTGTAAATTATATTTATGAAATTCAAATGTGTCTAGGCTTCATAATATAGAAAGCTATCGGATAGGAACAGTTGATGAGTTATACCAAAAAATAGGAGTATATAATAGCAATAAACTTCATATAGAGGTGGGTTTATATGCCTAAAATAGACAATATGTTAGCAATTCTATGGATGCTTCGTTCAGGTGAAAAAATTACTGCGAAACAAATTTCTGAAAAGTTAGAGATGAATATTAGGACTGTGTATCGTTATATTGATACAATTTCAACAAGTGGTGTACCTATAATTTCAGAACCAGGACATAACGGTGGATACACTTTAATGAACAATTTTATTGATGCTCCTCTTTTTTTCGATGCTGAGGAGCAAACTGCACTATTTCACGCTGCTGTTTTTGCAGAAGAGGCCGGATATTATGGAGGTGAAGCACTAAATAGGGCCGTTTCAAAACTAAGTAAATACTCAAATCAAGAGCAGGAAACAAAGAGAAACCAACATTTAACTAGTCTTGAAGTAATAAGTCGATTAAATTCACTCTCTAAGGAACCTTTTTTGAAGGAGTTGGAGCAGGCCATAGCTGACGGTTACTCAGTAAAAATTCTCTACTATAAAAATGGTGAAAAGCAATTAAATGATAGACTGGTCGATCCGTACAGAATTATCTATTGGAATAATAAGTGGTATGTGATTGGATTTTGTCATCTTAGAAATGATATCCGTAGTTTTAGAGCAGATCGAATTGAAAGCCTCATGATAACCGAAAATAAGTTTAACCGGCCAGAAAAGTTTTCAGCACGTGATTTTTTTATAAAAAGTCTTCTGCCAGCAATAGCAGATAAGGAAGAGATTTCTTTGGTTATAACTGGGGATAAAAGTGTTTTGGCTGATATTTGCCAACATTGGTTTTTAGGACATTATTTACAAGAACGGACTTCAAATCAAGCTGTTTTTCTTCTTGAAAAAGATATGTTACATACATATGTACCTTATTTACTTTTACCGTACAATAAATCTATTAAAGTTATTGAGCCAATAAGTCTTAAGAAGCGACTTATTGAAGTTCTGTCGGAATTAATAAAATATCATCAAGTATGATAACTTCCCTGACGTTAGCCGTCAGGGAAGTTATTTTATAATAGTTTTATTAATTGTGATGGGAGTGTTATTGGTTGCAAACAAAAAATGTTTATCTTTATGTATTTAATACAATGTCAGACTGGGAATATGGACATTTAATTGCTGAACTAAACTCAGGAAGATATTTTAAAAAAGATTTAGCACCTTTAAAAGTAATTACAGTAGGAGCTAATAAAGAGATCATTACGACTATGGGAGGACTGAACATAAAACCAGATATTTCTCTTGATGAATGTACTCTTGAGAGTAAAGATCTTTTAATTTTACCAGGAGGGACTACTTGGAGCGAAAAAATTCATCAGCCTATCTTGGAAAGAATAGGCCAAGCTTTAAAGCTTGGCACTATTGTTGCTGCAATTTGTGGTGCAACTGAGGGCCTCGCTAATATGGGATACTTAGATACTAGAAAGCATACAAGTAATAACTTAGAATATACTAAAATGGTATGTCCTAACTATAAAGGAGAAAAGTTCTATGAGTTGGGGTCTGTTGTATCTGATGCGAATCTAGTTACTGCATCAGGAATAGCTCCTCTGGAATTTGCAATGGAGGTACTGAAAATAATAGATGTATTTGCACCAGATACTTTACATTCTTGGTATAACCTAAATAAGACTCATAAACCTGAATACTACCTCCAATTAATGAATTCAATAAATAAATGAAGTAACTGAAGAGTTCAATTTTTCTAATCATGATTTGCAGAAAAGTTGGGCTTTTTTAATTGGATTTACCTTAGCGTTGTACATCCACATTTTCCTGCCGAATTAGGTGGAAAAAGTAAATATTATTCAATACATGTGTACTCTTATTCTTTTGAGAAATTATTGTATAGTTTTCTTGTCGGGAGAAATGCTATCAAAGAAGAAGATTTCTTTTTTTAAGGGGGGTAACCATATGCGAAAAGCTTTGCTTGCATTGCTTCTTGCCACATTTCTTGGAACTATTGTGACAGGCTGTGAAGAAGTCAATCCAGGTACAGATCAGCCTGGAGAGGACGAAGTTGGCGATAACGAAATTAATGATGAAGAATAAAGGCAAAAGGTATTGAAAAAGCACTAGTAGCTGACCTTGCAACTTCTGGAGCTAAAGGACAGCACTCGGTTTTTATTCAATGGTTACAGGGATTGGACTTTTTCCAGCTTCATTACTTACAGGTTGGCTATGGCAGACATTTGGAGCTGAAACCTCTTTTTATTTGAATGGGATTATTGCGGTTTTTGCTTCAGTTCTATTATTTATAATACTCCCTTCAAAGAAGGGGGGACTTATCCATTAATGTGCACTACACAAGAGAGTGATCATCCAGCTTATGGTTACTTGAAATTCAGCTAAACTGTCAAATTGCCTGAATTTTTATTCTACAGGTAGATCTTATGTTAATTCCTGTTATTGAAAAGTATGTTTCTCATGAAACAAAGCCAATGTACTTTTTGCATCTGTTATGGCATCTAGCAATGATTTACCTAATTGATCCGTTACTGACACAATATCTTCTCCATCTGTTGGTGTATTTAAAATCGCTACAATATCAGGACTAGGTTGTTGAATTTGGTTCAGTAAACGTAAAATAGCATTAATGGAGTAATGGGCACTTCTTAAACTGCGAATAACTTGCAGCTGCTCAAGTTCCCTTTCACCATATGCCCGGTTACCATTGTCCAGTCTCGGAACGGTAATGAGTCCGTTACGTTCCCAATTTCGGACGGCTTCAGATGTAACGTCTAAAAGTATTGCAACTTCCTTTCGGGAATAAGTATGTTTACTTACAGCAGGACTTTCTCTCAACCATTTCTCAACAACTTTTGTAGCAGATAAGGCATGAACATATTCGCGTTCTAAACTGGTAAGATATTCTCTTGTAAGTTTTTTAGCTTTCGTAAATTCTTCTTTACCGCAAGCATATACAATTGCACGAGCTCTTTTTCGAATATCTCCTTGTACAATTTCACACCGAAAGAGCGTTCGTGCGACCTTTAACTGAAATAAATGGATGTCTGAATAGATCCGGTAGCCATTTGCTTGTCTTGGAACTGGGGATATAAAGCCCCAGTCCTCATAAATGCGCACAGTGTTGGGGTGTATCCCAACAAGTGCTGCAATTTCTTTTGTTTTGTACACTGGCACACCTACTTCCATTTGAAAAATTTAATCGCTCCACATAATCCAATTACAATACATAAAGCCAAAATCACGATATGAATTAGACCATCTGTTAGTGACTCTCCTGTACTTGCCTGCTTTAATAAATGAATTCCATGAGATAGTGGTAAAAAGTCCATTATCCATTGGAAGAATCGAGGCATGGATTCATACGGAATTGTTGCTCCTGAAAACAGTAACATCGTAAAGTAAGCAACAGAGCTCCAAACATTTGCTGACTTTTGGTCAGGTACTAAGCTTCCAATAAAAATCCCGATACTATACATCGCTATAATGACATAAGTGTAGGTCAGAAGGAATATTGCCCAAGAGCCTTTTAGTTCATAATCAAATAATAGATGATAAACAAGTGTGACACCAATAAATGAGACAACTGCTGAAGAAAGCTGAATCAGCCCTTGAGCCAATAATATTTGGAGTGGTGACACAGGTGTTACTTGGAATCGCTTTAGAATCCCTCGGTGCCGGTAGTCTGCAATTGTCAGTGGAACGCCCATAACTCCTGTTGCCAGTACACCAATCGTAATAACAGCTGCGTACGATAATTCAAAATTGGAAGGACCAGCTAAGTCTTCTTTACTCAGTAAATAACCATATAGTGTGGCTAAAATGATAGGGAAGAAAATCCCAAAAATAAGAATATCAATGCCCTTCCAAACGAGCTTCCCCTCAATTTTTAAAAAGGTAATAAATGTGCTCATATCCAATCCTCCTCGCCCGCATAATGTAAATACGCGTCTTCTAGTGTAGCTTTCTCACTTGCGTGGATTGCCTCTTGGATTGTGCCATGAAAGACCGTTTTTCCTTCTTTTAAAATTAAGATTTTATTACATAAGGCCTCGACCTCGTCCATGTAGTGGGATGTTAGAACAATTGCCAGCCCTTTTTCTTTCATGGCTAAAAGCTGTTTCCAAAGCATGCGTCGAGCCTTCGTATCTAATCCTGTTGTAAGTTCATCTAAGAAAACAAGCTTAGGATTTGAAATTAATGCCAGCAGTACTGATAAGCGTTGACGTTCTCCCCCTGAAAGAGATTTTACAAGTTGAGTTTCCTTACCAACTAGACCAAATGTTTGTAAAAGTAGAGGCACATCAGCAGTTTGCTTATAAAGCGACTCCCACTGTTCACATGCTTCAAGTATTGTTAGTTTATCTTGGAAATTTGTTTCTTGAAACTGTACACCCACCTCTTGAAAGACTTCCTTGCGATCGAGAATTGGTGACTTTCCGAGCATTGTGAGCTCTTCGTAATTACTCTTCTCAATACCAAGCACCGCCATAATGGCAGAGGATTTCCCAGCACCGTTTGCCCCAAGTAAGCCAATTACCTCCCCAGGTTCGATGCTAAAACTAATGTTGTCGATAGCTTTTTTAGTACCGTATGTGACGGATAGGTTCTGGACGGTTAAAATCATTTTTGTTCCTCCTATTTAAGACTTAGGAAGCTACTATACCAAAGAGTTGTGGGGTTGGTGTTATATTGGAGGCTTTTATAATTGTGAATTAGGCGCTTGATGCCAAATCAGCCTGCTTTTATTATGTAACAAAAGGGTCAGGTTTGTTTAATTAGAGTAAATACCTTTGGTTTTGGTGGTAAAAGATGCATTAGAGCGTATTCCATTACAACTAGATCTTCATTAATAGATAAAAAACTATAAATGGAAGCCTATTGTTACGTTGTGAGTATTTTGTAAACAGTCTAGTCAGCAGTTTGTTTAACAGACTTTCTAGATATAACTAATAAGCCAAAGTTCTGATTGAGAAATTTGGCTCTTTTTAGAGAGGTTATTTTCGCTCTATTCTGTATGTGCAAAACAAGTAATGATAGAAAATGGACTATTTTTAGATGATAAGATTCAACTTCTTTGTTAGCGGCAGGATATTTTGGCTAAACGTCGTATTTCTTCGCTTAGTTTTTGATTAACAGGATACACTTCTTCTATGAAGCTTAAAATATGAAGGGCAGATTCAGGTACACGGTCATATCCCTGTATCATGTCTGCAATTCTTCCTGCGAAAAGAGGATATCTTTTTTCCAGACGCCTCTCGTTTCCGAAAGGATCGGGAAAGTAGTCCACCTCTTGCTCTATCAAATGAAGTACGGATAAAATCCTATCCACAGCATAACCTTGAATGAACCTCACCGCTGATAGGCGCTCTCCCCTGGCAAAGCGGCCCAGTCCCACATAGAGGTTAGTTAAAGCTTCGTTCAAAGGATGATCCAAGGACTCTTTTTGGGGGCTGGGTATTGGGTTGGAAGGTTTTGAAAGACCCGTATTGTTGTAGGAGGGATTCTGCCAAACGACTCTTCCTTCCGTATAAGAAGCATTAACCAGCTCCGATTCCTCAAATACCGCATATTCACCAAAGATGCCGTCCTCGAACAGAATTTTATAGCCATTCTCCGTATTCTTAAAAGAATAAGCTAAAGGGTGAACTTCTTCTAGCCAATCTAAATTATCGATATATCTGCTTTTCTGCTTATGCTTTACAATGACAAAGAAGTCCAAATCTGAATAATCGTCCAGCCTGATAGTTTCAATTCCAACGGAACCGACCCCTAACAATAATAGTGCACCCCCTTTACTTTCGAGCGATTTGCCGATCTCATCCAGCCGCTGCAACAGCCTTTCTGTTTTCAACATCAAAAGTCCTCCTTTAGCTTTAAGAATACAAAAAGGGTCCAACCCACTTTTCAGCTAGGTTGAACCCAAAGGTTACATTGCCTTTATTTTCCTAATGTGATTTTACCATAGACCTTCATTTCTTTCTACATAAAATGAAAATTATATTTGAGGTAATATTCAAAGAACAATACAGGGGACCATACAAAAAGATAAAGAAAAAAATCATCGATATCGGATGTGGAAAAGGATCAATTTTTAGGCTGTACTTGTATAGAGATATCACGTCTTTTACGTAAAATGTTGAATTTATTATGATGCTGTTTATTAGAGGTGTGTTTTTATAGTGATTAAGATACAGAAATTTTATCCCCAAGAAATGAAAAGCAAGATTACTCAATTAAAGTTAATGGGTTACCTGATACCTATGTATAAAGCCTTTTAGGGTAAACGTATAGGTTTGTTAAATGAAGGTGATGAAATAGAGACAGGCAATAGAATGTTGACTATCTACCATACTCCAGA
Organism: Bacillus mesophilum; assembly: GCF_008923265.1. Taxonomy (NCBI): domain Bacteria; kingdom Bacillati; phylum Bacillota; class Bacilli; order Caryophanales; family Bacillaceae; genus Bacillus; species Bacillus mesophilum. The sequence goes on from NZ_WBOT01000003.1 coordinate 407,035, forward strand.
ACATATTTCAATTTTAGAAAATAGTAATGATTATCTATTTACAGGTGATTTGCTTTATGAGGAAATCCAGTGTATAGCCAATGTTCCCAATGTAACAAAGGTTTATGGAGGACATAATACTATAGGTTTTGATGCAAATCTTTTACAAGAAGTGGGAAATGCAGTTAAAGTACTTAAAGAAAAAGATCAAGTAATGTAGGGAACTGGAATTCATAGATTTAAAGGATTTAGTGTGCAATTTTAATAAGGCAAGTAAATTCAAGGAATGTTGTTTACATATATTGGTCAATTTTTATAATGATTCCACGTATAATGAAAACACTGTGAATTAGAGTAGTAAAGAGCTGTTGTTGTTCAGAGAGTTACATTCTGTAATGAATTACCCTTTTTTCAACAATTGGGCCCGATTGTCGAAGAAGGAAAGTTAACTCTATAAGATGAATATTACTTTAGGAAGATTAAAATAAAGGGGGGTTTTTAATGTTTAATTATATAAAGGTTTCCTTTGAACATATTGATAAAGTAATAAGTTTACGGTTAGCCCTACTAAAAGAAACAGGTGAGTTGAATTCTCTACAAGAAGAAGTACTTATGGAGAATTCAACAAGAGAGTATTTACAGAAGGCACTTTTAAACAATGAATTCATATCCTATATGGCAGAAATGAATGGACAAGTTATAAGTATTAGTGGAATGGTTTTATTTAAAAGACCACCTTACTTAGAAAATCCACAAGGGATTGAAGCCTACATACTTAATATGTACACTGTTCCTGAATATCGTGGGAAAGGTTTGGCGAAAAGATTGCTTGAAAATTGTATAAATGAAAGTAAAAATAGTGGTGTTAAGCGTATTTGGCTGCATGCTACTAAAGACGGCGAACCGCTTTACAAGAAAATGGGTTTTACTAATAAGAATACTGAAATGGAACTATATCTCTAACTCTAGTTATTCCTTTAACGAGCGCGATCATGGAATAAGCTTCCTGATTCTTATATAACCAAAGGGACAGCATTCCTGTAATAAGTGAAACCTTGCGTATGGTAGAAATGGGACAAGTTAGTTCAACAAGATTAGCCGATATTTTTTGTTCTGTTTAAGAATAATGATGAATTTTAATAACTCTCCAACATCTTCCTTTCAGTTACCTGTCAGATTGTAAGAGATATAGGAATAATAGTTTACTGGATTAAATAAAATGAAAACAGGAAGATATATGAGGTGATTTTATTTTAAAAAAACTCAGGGAAATGAATATAAAAACTGCTGTATTTATGGGAATTATTTTTTACTCTTTGACGATCTTAATCCACTTTCTTATTATAAGCAAAAGTATCCCATTCACATGGGTTAATGGTGGAAGGTCTGAATCATTTGCTGAACAGCTGCCTATATCTGTTGTTAATACCGTTATTTCTATAATTGGTATGGTTTTTACGTTGTTTGTTGGAAAATTTAAACTAAATAAATACAAAAGAGGAATAACCCTTATATGTTGGTTTTTTGTTGCGCTTTGGTCTTTTGGATTTATACAACAATTGTTTGGAACACCTTTTGAAAAAATGGTTTGTTCGATAGTTTTACTTCTTGGAGTTATCTCACACTTGCGTATGGCGATTGAAAAAAAGGAGATGTAACTATTTATTTTACAAGTTTGCGAATAATGACACTTAAACTATAGGGTGCTAGAATTTCAACAAAAATATTTAGGCATAGTACAGCAAAATTAGATGGAAGCCTGCTAACACTTCAAATCTACTAAATAGTCATCCAAGTCCCTTCAAATGATAAGCTTGAAGGGGCTTTTTTATAGGATCATTTTGGGCTTGTTCTTGTTCTTTGATACAATATAACCATCAATGCAGCTGCTATTTTCGTAAATAGAAGGAGGATTCAATATGAGTGAAAATGGAGAATTACATGAGTCAAACGGTCGTTATTCTTTAAGGTTTGAACGGTCTTTTTCTCAAAAACAAGAAGAGGTTTTCGCCGTTCTAACCGATCCTGGCTCATTCACACAGTGGTACCCTTTTGCAACTGGTGAGATGGATGTTAGGTTTGGCGGTGAAATAGCCTTTGATGATGGAGAAGGAACAGCATATAAGGGAAGTATTACCGAGTTTGAAGTACCCTGCCTTTTTGCTTTTCATGAGGGCGGTTCTGATTTAATAAGAATCTCATTGCAAGAAGAAAATAACGGATGCCAAATGACTTTTGTTCATACATTTGAGGATCCTTCATGGGTGGTTCCGACCGCAGCAGGATGGCATCGCTGTCTTGATGCTTTTGGGCAGATCATCAACGGAGAGCAGGTTAAATGGGAAGAGAATGCAGCTGAGCTCCGTGAGATGTATAGTGAAGCGTTTAAAATGGAACGATAAAGGAGAGCAGGATTACCCTTAAGGCGGTTTCAGAGCATCCATTAATAAAAAGCATAACATCCTAAAGCAGCAGATACTTTAGAATGTTGTGCTTCTTGTATTTTAAGCTGCCGTGCTGCGGCACACTTCCGCACACTTAAAGCATGCCTCTGCACATTTTTGGCAGTGGTCATGATCGTGTTTTTTACATTCGTTTCCGCATCTCTCACAGATTTCCGCACAAAGAGCAAGAATCTGTTTTGCGGCCGGGCTGTTGGTTTGCATTGCTTTCACAGCTAAACCGCATAGATCTGCACAATCACGGTCTAACCTGATGCAATCGGCCATCATTTTAACGTTATCTTCCTCTAAACAAGCGTCAAAGCACACATTACATGCTTCCATACATTCTAAACAGGCCTTGATGCATTCTTCATATTGCTGCTGGGTCATAGCGGAATCTCCTAACTTTGCGTTTTAGTAGTATTACTACCCTGTCTTCTTTGGACAAAACACGATCTAACTAAAAGCAGCAAAAAGACCCGAACAATTTACATATCTGCTAATTGTTCGGGTTTATGTCCCAGCCTTGAAATATTAAAATGTATATGCCTCACCGTCATCAGGAACAAATACTAGATCAGAGATACCTTTTTCTCTTACAAAGCTTTTTAATTCTTCTCTTGATAGTGCCCAATGGTTTACGGCTTCCATATGGCTTGCGATAATTTTGCTGCTTGGAGCTGCCTTATGCACTTCGTACACATCTTCTTTGCTCATGACGAGTGATCCGCCCTGAAGGAATTGATTGTCCCCAGCGTTTACTACAATAATTTCAGGTTTGTGTGTATCAATGGTCTCCTTGACTCCTTCATACCAAACAGTGTCTCCAGCTACATATAATGTTTTTTCACTTTGGTTGCTAAATACAACTCCGCATACAAGGCCGGCCATTTTTAAAATCTCGCCTCTGCCATGTTCCCCTTTTGTTTTAATTAATGAAATGCCCTCAAATGTTGTGCTTTCCGTTAATACATCTACATTTTGAAAGCCGTCACTTTTCATTACTTCTGCATCTTCTTCATTTTGCACAAACATTTTTATGTCCTTAGGCAAAGCTTCTTTTGCAGCAGGGTCATAGTGATCAAGGTGCAAATGAGTTACAATAACAGCATCTGTCTGATCCAGCAATTCTTCAATGGAAAATGGTAAATCCACTAACGGATTATTCTGATCCTGTCTTGCCGAATTTGGGAACGGCGGGTATGCCCCTTTTTCGCCTAAAAATGGATCGATTAAAAATTTCTTGCCAGCATATTCAACAACAATGGTTGCATTTCGAATTTGTTTTATATTCATGATCATTCTCCTTTTTATATAATGTACTTATAGTTTATAATGTGGACACTTCTGACATACAGAGAAAAAATCAAGTCTTTTTGCCATTTCACTTGATTATTGAAAGGATTTGAATAGATGTTAGATCACACGGATTTTAAAATCATTGAGGAACTAGCTAAGAATAGCCGAATTAAAATGAAAGAGTTAGGGGAGAAAGTCCACTTAACGGGTCAGGCTGCCTCTGCCAGGGTTGCAAAGCTGGAGGATCTTGGCGTGATTGAAGGTTATACGATTAAAATAAATGAAGAGAAGCTGGGCAATTCAGTACATGCAATTATACATATTTTTATGAGCAGTCCACACCACCAGGCTTACCTTGATTTTGTGAAAGAGCAGAAGGAATTTGTCTTAAACAACTACAAAACAAGTGGAGAAAGCTGCTATATTCTAGAATGCAAATTTTCATCCAACACTAGTCTAGATGAATTTTTAATAAGCTTGAGCAAACATGCGGGATATAAAGTATCGATTGTTATTAATAAATAGGAAGTCAAATATTTGGGAGGACATAAGGATGGAAACGAAAATGATCACGTACCAATCACCGCTTGGATTGATTGAAATTACTGGAACAGAGCAGGGGATTGTCTCCATTTTATTCTCTGAGGAGCAAGCAGGAAATCCAGTGGATTCAGAAACTGTTCCAGCAGCAATGGAACAATGCTTGCAGCAGCTGGATGAATACTTTAAAGGAGAAAGAATGGAATTCTCATTTCCATTTGATTTTGCCGGTACTGAATTTCAAAAGAAGGTGTGGAATGCGCTGACAACAATACCTTATGGTAAGACAGGTTCCTATAAACAAATTGCGGTTGCAATCGGCAACGAAAAAGCTGTGCGAGCGGTAGGGATGGCTAACAGCAAAAATCCAATCAGCATCGCAGTTCCTTGCCATCGAATCATCGGCAGCAGCGGAAAGCTCACAGGCTATGCAGGCGGCTTGTGGAGAAAAGAATGGCTATTGAAGCATGAGCAGACGATGGCTGATAGTAGAAGGAAAGAGAGAATGTTAGAAAAGTAATTTTATTTTTCTTTGAAAACCACAATTTTTAAACATGAGTGAAATGGAGCGGAGGACCCTCGACTCCTGCGGGCCGTAGAGGAAAGGCTGAGACCCTACAGGAGCGATAGCTACGAGGAGGCTCAGCTTTCTCCCCGCGGAAAGCGAGGGTCTGCAGCGCAATGGAACGGACTTGTTTTGATAACTAAAGTAGTACTGTATAGTATCTAAGCTTCTTAATCCTTACTAACCCCTATAAAGAGAAGTTTTATAACCCTTCAAATTTTAAAAGTCTTCAAGATAACTTCATTATTTCTTCACTTTTCCAGATTATAATGGATAAAAATCATGTTTTGATAAGGATTCTCTTGTCAATAATGCAATAGAATTGAAAAGGGGGTTATAAATGAAGATCACCTACATACTTTTCATAGCGTTATGTATACTGCTATTCCCATATTCCATCTTAGCAGAAAGACCATCTTTACAAGCAATGATTGATGAGGCGGAAGCTGGCGGCACTGTTATGATTCCACCAGGGTATTATGAAGAAAACATTACCATTGATAAACCATTGAGTTTAATCGGCGAGCGCGATGTAACAATTAATTCATGCGAAAATGCTCCCGTTGTAACAATAAAAAGTGAGGGAGTCCAATTAAGCAACGTCTTGGTTGAACAGTGCAATGAAGACAATGGAGATCTGGCTGCTGTATATGTCACGGGAGGACAGCATCACTTGAGCAATTTAGAGATCCAGTCATCACAAATGGGTATCCAGCTCTTTGAGGCAAATCAGATTGTCGTTGAAGATAGTGCTATTATGGGCACGAGGAAGGAAAATGGCATTGACCTCTGGAAAACAAATGATAGCACCATCAGAGAAATGAAAATCGACACTATTTTAGATGGAATCTATATGGAGCAAAGTCATCGAAATACGATTATTCAAAATGTCATTGAGAATGCGCGTTATGGTATTCACTTAATGTTCACAGATGATACAACTATTGAACAGAATCAATCGCAGCATAACTTTACAGGAGCCATGGTGATGGAGGCTCAGAATGTGCTGATCAAGAACAATGATTTCTCCTTTAATAACCAAAATGTCAATTCACAGGGATTATTGCTGTACTTAACTTCGGATGTAGTGGCAGAGAATAATCTATTTGCTTCGAATAGGGTAGGAGCTTTCATTGAGGATTCCTCAAATGCAACTATAGCGAATAACATTTTTCAATCTAATACGATTGGCGCGCAGTGGAAGAATTCCAGCGACAATTCATTAGTCTCAAATACCTTTAGTGGAAATGTGAATGATACCCAAGCGAATGAGAGCGCTAATAATATTATTAAAAATAATTACTGGAATGCTGCCCTTAAATTAGATATAGACGGAGATGGGGTGAGTGAACTTCCGCATGCGGCGGACCCATACTTCATGGCGCTTGTTCAAAGAATTCCAGAGTACCAATTGTTTTTCCAGCATCCAGGCATTACTTTGTTAAAACAAGTATTTAATGGACCAGAAGATGAATTATTAAGGGATTTGGAGCCTTCAATGGTTTATTCAGGCTCTGAAGATGGTCAAAAAAATGATAAACAAATCATTTTGTGGTTTGTCGGTGTTGTTTTTATCCTAGTTAGTTTCATATTTATACAAAAATGGAGGAGAAGTTTATGAAGAAAGTAATCTATTTTTCACTATTAAGTGTTGTTATTGGCGTGTTGCTGATGGGCTGCGGAAGTGATGAGGTTCAGCCTAGAGCCATTAATGAGGAAACAGATAAATGCCCAGTCTGCAATATGTCGGTAATGGATAACCAGTTCGCAACACAAGTTGTTATGGAAGATGGTTTATCACATGTATTTGATGATATTGGCTGTATGTATGTGTGGCTGGATGAAAACCCAGATGAAGAAATTGCAGCAACATTTGTAAGAGATTATAACAATGAGGAATGGATTCAATCTGAGGACGCTTACTATGTGTACAACATGGATGTGAAGACACCAATGGCTTATAATATGATCTCATTTGAAGATCAAGCTTCCGCAGATGAATTTATCGCTGAAAATGCTGGAGAATTAATTGCAGCAGATGCACTTGCTGATCATGATTGGCAGATGAATCATGAAATGATGGAAGGTCATGGTCATGATCATGAAGGTGATCACGGACATGGTGAAATGGATTCAGACAGCCATACGGAAGAGGGAGAATCCACTCATTAATTTTCCCGGTTAACCTAAACAAAGGATGGTCTTGATGCAGAATTTCTGTTTATCCGAAATCTATACGACAATCAGGCAGCGTTCCTATTATTCTTTTAGTATTTTGTGGATTGCTGTGCTGACGTTATTATTTATGCTGCAGAAAAGTGTACCTGCCCTCACGTTATATACGAATATGACGGGCACGGTCATGAATATAGCTTTATATATTATTCCGCTGTTTATGCTATTAGCCGGTTCATTTTCCATCTCAGCTGAGATGGAAAATGGACAGTGGCGCCTGCTTAGCACCTATCCTATTAATACGCTGGAATATGTACTGGGGAAAATTGCCGGACAGTTTATCTCTCAGATCACTGTTTTTACGTTCAGTTTTGGCGTCAGTATTGTCATCTCGCTGCTGACGGGCGGGGGAATTACGCTAAAGTGGGTTATGCTGCTCTATGTATTTTCCGCTCTATTAATGTATATCTTTCTGGTAATTGGATTTACGGTCGGTTCCTTTGTCTCAACAAGGTGGCAATCATTATCGATATCTGTAGGGATTTGGTTTTTCCTGATCATGGTGTGGCCCATCGCTTGGATCAACGTGTTAAGTTTATTTCCCTATCCATGGATTTCGCCGCTGATGAAGATTTCATTGTTTCTAAATCCGGCCGAATTGCTCCGCGTCATCTATGTGATTACTTTAGATGGAGGAGCTGTATTTGGGCAGCCATATGACGGTCTCGTGAAATTTTGGGAATCTCCGTTTTCGCTTTTTATGTTATTTAACTACTTAATTGTTTTATCTGCAGCATGTGTTTTTACATCTGCATTTGTTTTAAAGCGGAGGAGGCAGGCATGAGTCAGTTCATTGTGGATGGCATCAGCAAAGTGTATAAAGAAAAAGTGGCCCTTCATACAACCTCTTTCCAGGCTGAACCGGGAAGCTGTATCGTCCTGTGCGGAGGCAACGGAGCCGGAAAAAGCACGATGATTAACATTCTGGCAGGGATCTCAGTCCCTGAAGAAGGGAATGTGTATCTTGGGGATGTGAATCCCAAATCGAAGAGAAAAGAATATTTACAGCAAATCGGTTTTATGCCGGATGATTATCGGGCACAAGATACGCTTTCTGTAAAAGAATTTCTCCAATTTTATGCCTCCATCCGACGCATTCATAAGGATCGGGTTGGTGAGGTGCTTGAAAAGATTGGATTATCCAATAAAAGTTCCATGCTTGTTAAGAGTCTCTCAAAAGGAATGAAGCAAAGACTTCTATTTGGCCAGTCATTGCTTTCCAATCCTAAATTACTCATTATGGATGAACCAACAAATGGGCTTGATCCATATTGGGTAGATCAATTTTTAGCAGTCCTCACTGAGCTTAAAAGAAACGGTACGATTATTATCTTTTCAACACATATGATGGATGTTGCTGCAGAAATCGGCAGTGAAATTCTTTTTATGAAGGAAGGAAAAGTCATAGAAGTTTTGAACTCAGAGCAGCCGGTGAATAATAATATCAGTCGTTTAATGCAGCTGCATCGATCATAAATTTCCCTGTGCTTACTGAGCTAGTATTCTTTCAAGAATACTAGCTTTTTTGCGTTAGAATGAAAGCTATTCTGTTCCTTGGAAAATTTCCTTTCTCTTCAAAATATTACTCAATTGTTTCCGCTTTCTGCCGATAATAAAGGTGGAGAAATTTATTCATTTTTCATTAAAGGAGAAACTATGAAAACGATACGAGGGAAGTTAATACTAGGATTTTTAGTGGTTATTGTGCTGAGTATCGCACAGTCTGTTTATAATTTTTGGACCGTATCTTCTATGAACGATCGAACTGAAGAGGTCGTCTCAGAAGACCTTCCGTTATTAATTGCTGATGAAACTCTTTTAACAAATATTGCGCAAGGTGTTTCAGCCGTAAGAGGGTACGTGCTATATGGAGATAGTGTGCATAAGGAGGAGTTTTCTTCTTATCACTACAGTAGTATGGAGGAGTTTGATAAAATTCTTCAAATCTCAAATAATCCCAAGATTGAAGAGTTAAGGACAGATTATCAGAATTGGACAGCGCTGGTTGAAAATGAAGTGTTTACTACATATGATTCTGGTGACAGAGATGGTGCAACACAATTATTAGTGGGGGAAGTTCAGCCTGCAGCCCGTGAACTAACAGAGCAGCTGACAGAATTGGCTGCCCTCAGAGAAGCGGAAATTTTAGAAAGTGGAGATACTCTCCTCTCATATGGAGAAACCATTAATTTGATTGGATTAGGTGTATCTGCACTCATTATCATATTAGGTCTTGTTATTGCGATTGTAACTGCACAGAATATTTCCAACCCAATCAAACGAGTTGCGGCTCGTATGAAGGCGATTGCAAGTGGAGAGCTTTCAACGGAGCCTATGTTGACGAGAGATAAAGGCGAGATCGGCCAGCTTGTGGCGTCAATTAATGAAATGAACAACAATCTGAGCTCGATTGTTGGAAATATAGCATCCGTGTCCGACCAGGTGACCAGTCAAAGTGAAGATCTGCGCCGTTATTCAGAGGAAGTTAAAGCTGGTGGCCAGCAGATTGCGATGACGATGGAGGAACTCTCAAAAGGAGCTGAGGAACAGGCGAACTCTTCAAGCACTCTTAGTGAGAGTATGAATCATTTTGCAACACAGTTGATGAATGCGGCTTTAAAAGGTGAGGACGCAAGAATATTGACAGATGAAACCATTAAAAGCACAGATAAAAGCAGTGAATATATGGACGATTCTATTAACAAAATGAATGCAATAAATGAAAAAATGCTAAACTCTTTGGCGATGGTACAAGGCTTAGATCAGCGCACGAGGGAAATATCGCAAATTGTTCATGTGATTCAAGGAATTGCCGAGCAGACAAATTTATTGGCATTAAATGCTGCCATTGAAGCGGCGCGGGCTGGTGAAAGCGGCCGAGGCTTTGCTGTGGTTGCTGATGAAGTGCGTAAGCTTGCTGAACAGGTTTCACATTCCATTGCCGATATTACCGAAATCGTTGCAGGCATACAGAGTGAATCAGAGCTTGTCGTTTCATCTCTGCAGGAAGGTTATGACCTTGTAACAGACGGCACAAGCGGCATTGTTGAAACAGGTAAATCCTTTACAGCTGTTCAAGAATCTATTAAAAACACAGGTGTTCAAATTGCGGAAATGTCTGCTGTTTTATATGAAATTCTTGATCATTCGAGAGGAATTAACGAAGCAATTGAATCGGTCGCGTCCATTTCAGAAGAATCTGCTGCAGGCATTGAACAAGTTGCCGCAACAGCTCAGCAATCCAGCAGTACGATCGAACAAGTAGCTGGAAGCATCGCTACTTTAGAAGGAAACACGGCTAAGTTAAATAATCTGATTTTGGCATTTAAGGTGAAATAATGTGGCTTTGGTGAAGGACGGCTGTGAGGCCGTCCTTTTTACTTTGCGTGCTAATTTGGCCGTGTGGCAGGGGTTTGGCGGATAAAATGCTGTTTTTGGCGGATATATGAAAATAACGGCGGTTAAAAATTTTTAGCGGCGGATAAATGAAAATAACCGCGGATATTTTACACTTTACAGACTAAAATTAGTGAGGTTTCCAACAGAAATCGCAGTAAATTTCCCTTTTTGGAGTCATTCCTTCAAAAAACACTTTTTCAGAACGGATTACATAACTAATTCTGCTCCCGCCCATCAAAAATCGCATAGCAACCTCATACAAACCGACTATATTGACAGCTTCAACTATCTGCAATATAATTATCTCATATTCAAGATATTTTAATTAAGTGTAATAAAGGAGGCAAGCTTAATGAATGAAGTTTTTGTCTCGATTTTAAAAACATCTAAAGCGATTCAGGATTTTTTAAAGCAATTTTTGCGGGAATTCTCGCTTACCACGACTGAATTTGCTGTTCTTGAGGTATTATACGAGCATGGCAAACAGACCGTACATGAAATTGCCGGCAACGTGTATCTTGCTGCCGGATCAATGACCTACGTTATTGATAAGCTTGTTGAAAAAGGATATGTCATGCGCAGTGATTGCAAAGAGGATCGCAGAGTCGTTCATGTTGAAATGGCAGCAGAAGGGCAGCGGCTCATGAACGAAATATATCCTTCCTATAAAAAAGCAATAAAAGTGTTATTTGAAGAAGTGACAGAAAGTGAAATGAACAGCACCGCTTCTGCTTTAGCTAAAATAGAATTTAAAACAAAATAAGAACTAGAGTTGTACAGAAAAAGGAGGGAGCAGCTTTGAAAAAAGCAACAGCAGGCATTCACCATATTACGGCCATTGTTGGGCATCCGCAGGAAAATGTAGATTTCTATCATGGTGTATTAGGGCTTAGACTTGTTAAAAAGACGATTAATTTTGATGATCCGGGCACATATCATTTATATTTTGGTGATCAACACGGCAATCCAGGCACCATCATTACATTTTTCCCATGGGCAAATGCATATCCGGGAAAAATTGGCGACGGACAGGTTGGCGTAACCAGCTATGCTGTTCCATCCGGGGCATTGCCGTATTGGGAAGAAAGATTCGTACATTTGGGGATTTCCTTTGAAAAAACAGAGCGTTTTGGTGAAGAGATATTAGCGTTTACGGACCCGCATGGGCTGAAGCTTGAGCTGGTTGAGCGGGCAAGCGGTGAACTGAATCAATGGGAACAGTCTGGCATTCCGGCAGATAAAGGTATTAAAGGCTTTGCAGGTGCAATTCTTTTTTCAGCATATCCTTTAAAAACAGCTGAGGTGCTTGAAGAAGTCATGGGACTGGAAAAGGTCGCTGAAAATGATGAATATATCCGTTTTCAATCAAGTGCGTCGATCGGAAATATTGTCGATGTTAAGAAGGTTTCCAGCGGTAAAGGGCGAATGGGTGTAGGGATGGTCCATCATATTGCCTGGCGTGCGCAGGATGACGAGGATCAATTAGACTGGAAACAATATATTGAGAGCAAAGGCTTAGGAGTGACGCCTGTTCAGGATCGCAACTATTTTAATGCCATCTATTTCCGTGAGTATGGAGAGATTCTTTTTGAAATTGCTACAGATCCGCCTGGCTTTGCACACGATGAATCTTTAGAAACAATGGGAACAGAACTGAAGCTCCCTGAGCAATATGAACAATATAGAAGCAAACTAGAGCAATCACTTATTCCGATTGAAATAAGAGATCTTGATCAATAGAATGGGGGAGAAGTTTATGAAGCATATTTTTGAAAAAGGCACCAATCCTACTAAACCCGTTTTACTGCTATTGCATGGCACGGGTGGGAATGAATTAGATCTATTGCCGCTTGCTGAAAAAATTGATGGAGAAGCTTCAGTGTTAAGTGTACGGGGGAATGTGCTGGAGAATGGCATGCCGCGCTTTTTTAGACGCCTGGCTGAAGGGGTATTTGATGAAGAGGATCTGCAATTCCGTACAAAAGAATTATATGAATTTCTGGATGAAGCCTCACAAAAATACGGATTCGACCGCAAAAATATCATTGCTGTAGGCTATTCAAACGGAGCCAATATTGCCGCTAGTTTAATGTTCCATTACGCTGACAGCTTGAAGGGAGCCATTCTGCATCACCCGATGGTACCGAGAAGAGGCATTCAGCTGCCTGACCTAACAGGAACTTCCGTTTTCATTGCAGCAGGTACAAATGACCCGATTTGCCCATCAAGCGAATCAGAGGATCTTAAATCATTGCTCGAAGGAGCCAACGCCTCTGTTGAACTGCATTGGGAAAATCGCGGCCATCAGCTAACGTTAGATGAAGTGCTCGCGGCTGCGAAGTGGTTTGAGGAGAAGAAATACTAAGGTAGAAATGAATGATAAAGTGTTCAGGGGATAAGGCCTTTTAAAAAGGTCCTTATTTTTATTGTTGAACCAGTTCTTTACACCAAATCTATATTTACACCTTTTCTTCATATGCTTTAAAGTGCCTTCTCACTGGCATTTTGGTATAATAGTTCAAAATGCTGCAGAAAAAGGTGAGAATGTGCCAAAGAAGAAGTTTCAGTTTTGGGCTTTACAGTTTTTAATTATTTTAACCATTATCTATGTTTCAACTAAGATTTCTTTTTTATTTCAGCCAGTAGGAATCTTTGTATCTACCTTGTTTTTCCCCATTATCATCTCTGGCTTTCTATTTTTTATGCTCAATCCGCTCGTGCAGAGATTACATAAGTGGAAGATTCCAAAGGTTGTTGCAATTCTCCTTATCTATGCAGCGGTGATCGGTGTTGTCGTGCTCGCAGTTGGCAACCTCGTTCCTATGATCTCCAATCAGATCGCTGCACTTGTCAATGATATGCCAACCTATGTGGAAAAAACGGAGGAATTCTTTGACTCCCTATCCGAAACACAAGAATTCCAGTGGATTACAACACAGCAATATATTACACAAGAAGAAATCATTAGGAGAGTTACCGAATATGCCAATACGCTTCCTGATCGAATTACATCAGGGATTTCTGGTATCTTCAGTGTAGTCACCAATATAGCGATTACCATTGTGACGGTTCCTTTCCTTCTATTTTATATGATGAAGGACGGAGAGAAGTTTCCTGCGGCTATTGCAAAATTCTTTCCTGCCGGCTACCGTGAAGAAGGAATTAAAACGTTAAAAGAAACAGCTAACACACTATCTTCTTATATCCAAGGTCAGATTACGGTAGCACTGTTTGTCGGTACACTTTCTCTAATCGGTTATTGGATTATTGATTTGCCTTATATGCTGGTCATGGCCTTAATTGTGGCTGTAACAAATATTATTCCTTACGTTGGACCGTTTTTAGGCGGAGCCCCAGCTGTTATTGTTGCCTTATTTGACTCACCTGGTAAAGCAATTCTGGTTGTAATCGTAATTGTGGTAGCACAGCAAATTGAAGGAAATGTCCTTTCACCTTTAATCTTAGGAAAAAGCTTAAATACGCATCCAGCAACGATTATAATCTTGTTGCTTGTTGCAGGTAATCTAGCCGGAATCCTCGGTATGATTCTTGCAGTGCCAACGTATGCTGTCGCTAAAACCATTTTCGTTAATACAGTGAAATTTTTTAGGACCAGAAAATTGGCCCAATCGGAAATACCACCTATTTGATTAAAGGAGCCTCTGCATGAATGCAGGGCTCTTTTTTTTTACTTAGAGTTTTAAATGATGTCAATAAAAACATGTAAAAAAAACAGTGTCCTAACCAATTGTTCACAAAATGTTCACTTACGAAGAGGATTTCCCTATAAGTATAATCAGAAAGTGTTAAAAAGAAGGGATGATGGAATTGCCAACAACGAAAAAAGAAAGTGTACAATTTGGTTTAATGATGTGTTTTGGAATGGTATTGGTTATGACATTTTATAATTTTTATCTGAACGGCACATTAGGAAAAATGACGTTTATGGATGCTGCAGCAAACTTTGCCATTGGCTTTATCATTGCACTTATCCTTGATTTATATTTAGTAGGTCCTATGGCGAAGAGAATTGCAATGAAACTGACGGCCAATACAAACAAGGCCATTTTCAAAGTCCTGGCCATATCCGTTTGTATGGTTTTAGGAATGGCGTTTTTTATGTCTATTTATGGTTTGATTATGTCCAGTCTGCATAACGGAATTTCTGATCAAATCTTTATGTCATATCTAGCAGTGTTCGGTAAAAATCTGCTGATGGCATTGCCGCTTCAGATTCTAATAATGGGGCCGCTCGTTCGTCTGATCTTTATTAAGTTTGTCAAAGCTGAGCCTGCGGTTAGGTCAGCCTAATTGCCGGTTTAAAATAAGAAAGCTGCTGAGGAAATTCAGCAGCTTTCTTATTAAAAGTTTCTCATTCCTTTTTCTTCAGTTCCTCCTGCGCCAAACGGACGAGTTCTTTTACCATGCTGCCGCCGAGTCTGCCGCCAACCTGTCCGGCTTCCACAGATGTAAGTCTTCCATTATAGCCCTTTTGAAGAGGAACACCTACTTCCTTTGCGGCTTCATATTTTGCTTCTTCTCCGGTTTGTGTACCCATCAGTTTGCTCTTCAATTCATCAAGTCCAGACCTCGCTTCAGGTACGAGCGGGCGTCGTCTTCGTGCCATAGATAACCCTCCATCTAAATGTTCTTCATTATTAGCATCTCCAACACCACCATAAAATACTTGTTTTCAAAGAGAACAAGAGCTATTGTAAGAGTGTGTACATTTTGTGAACAAAGAAGGTGTAGATATATGGCATTAAAATACTTATCAGCATTTATCCTGCCGGGCTTATTGGTCTTATTTTTTACAAGAGTGACATATAATCGCGTCATCGGACTAGTCTTGACTGTGGCCTTAATTGCAGCTTCTGTGTACAAAGGGTATACAGACTCTTATTGGCTGATTGTCATTGATGCATTTTCACTGACCGTTGGATTTTGGTATGCACAAGTGATGAAAAACAAGTTAAAAAAGTCAACTACCTGAACATTCCATGCGAACAGAGTGCCTAATCAATCATTTGATTAAGAGCTCTGTTCGTATTTTTATTGGCAAAAAGAATCAAAGAACATAAGAATTATAAAAAAAACGAATATCCGTTCGCATATTGTTGGTTTGTATAGGAGAGTTTGTGGTAGAATGATGTTATGGATATGGAAGTTAAATACTGACAAATGCAGCAGCGTGGTCCTTATGCAAATTGAAAGTATGTGCATTTGTACAGTAGCTGATTTCAATTACGGATTTGAACGGGAGGATTTTGAGTGAAGGACCAATTTGAATTAGTATCCAAGTATTCTCCACAGGGAGACCAGCCAGCAGCCATTCAAAAGATCGTTGAAGGAATCCGTGCTGGCAAGAAACATCAAACACTGCTTGGAGCAACAGGTACAGGAAAGACATTTACGATTTCAAACGTCATTAAAGAAGTAAATAAACCGACGCTTGTCATCGCTCATAATAAAACATTAGCAGGACAGCTTTACAGCGAATTTAAAGACTTTTTCCCGAATAACGCGGTAGAATATTTTGTCAGCTATTATGACTATTATCAGCCGGAAGCATATGTTCCGCAAACAGATACATTTATTGAAAAAGATGCAAGTATAAATGATGAAATAGATAAACTTCGGCACTCTGCAACCTCATCCCTTTTTGAAAGACAGGATGTCATTATTATTGCGAGTGTATCATGTATATATGGCTTAGGTTCCCCGGAAGAGTATAGGGAGCTTGTTTTGTCTTTGCGAACAGGAATGGAAATCGAAAGAAACCAGCTTCTTCATCGATTAGTGGATATCCAGTACGAACGCAATGATATTGACTTTAAGCGCGGTACATTCCGCGTGCGCGGTGACGTAGTTGAGATTTTCCCGGCATCAAAGGATGAACATTGCATTCGCGTTGAATTCTTTGGCGATGAGATTGACCGGATTCGTGAAGTGGATGCGCTAACTGGCGAAATTATCGGTGAACGCGAGCATGTTGCCATCTTCCCGGCATCTCACTTCGTAACGCGTGAAGAAAAAATGCGCGTAGCCATTGAGAATATTGAAAAAGAACTGGAAGAGCGCCTAAAAGTCTTAAGAGAAGATGACCGTTTGCTTGAAGCGCAGCGACTCGAGCAGAGAACTCGTTATGACTTAGAAATGATGAGAGAAATGGGCTTTTGCTCAGGAATTGAAAATTATTCCCGTCATCTGACTTTAAGGCCCCCAGGCTCAACACCATATACATTAATCGATTACTTCCCGAAGGATTTCCTTCTGGTTGTCGATGAATCTCATGTAACCATTCCTCAAGTGCGCGGGATGTTTAATGGTGACCAGGCCCGTAAAAACGTTCTGGTTGAGCATGGCTTCCGTCTGCCTTCAGCGATGGACAACAGACCATTGACTTTCCCTGAATTTGAAGAGCATATCAGTCAAATTGTGTACGTATCGGCAACTCCTGGACCATATGAAATGGAGCATACACCGGAGATGATTGAACAGATTATCCGTCCAACCGGATTGCTCGATCCTACAATTGATATCCGTCCGATTGAAGGACAGATTGATGATCTGATCGGTGAGATTCATGAACGAGTCGAGCGCAATGAACGTGTCTTAATCACAACGCTGACGAAAAAAATGTCAGAAGACCTTACTGATTATTTAAAGGAAATCGGCATTAAAGTACAGTATCTGCATTCTGAAATAAAAACCCTTGAACGGATTGAGATTATTCGTGAACTTCGCCTAGGGAAATACGACGTTCTTGTAGGTATCAACCTCCTAAGAGAAGGATTGGATATTCCGGAAGTATCATTAGTGACAATTTTAGATGCAGACAAAGAAGGCTTCCTTCGTTCAGAAAGATCTTTGATTCAAACGATTGGCCGTGCAGCGAGAAATTCAGCAGGCCATGTTATTATGTATGCTGATAAAATCACGAAATCAATGGATATAGCCATAAACGAAACGAAGCGCCGCCGTTCTATACAGGAAGAATACAACGAAAAGCATGGTATCACTCCGCAGACGATCCAGAAGGATATCCGTGATGTCATTCGAGCAACACATGCGGCAGAGGAAACAGAAGAATATAATGCACCGGCAAAGCTTGGCAAAATGAACAAAAAAGAACGCGACAAGCTGTTAAGCGAAATGGAGAAAGAGATGAAGGATGCAGCAAAGAACCTCAATTTCGAGCGTGCAGCTGAACTTCGCGATCTAATACTTGAACTAAAGGCGGAAGGATGATGACCCTATGGCAATGGATAAACTGATTGTAAAAGGTGCCCGAGCACATAATTTGAAAAATATTGATGTCACCATCCCGCGAGATAAGCTTGTTGTCTTAACAGGACTTTCAGGATCCGGAAAGTCGTCGCTCGCCTTTGATACGATCTATGCAGAAGGACAGCGCCGCTATGTAGAGTCGCTGTCTGCTTATGCCCGTCAATTTTTAGGGCAAATGGATAAACCAGATGTCGATGCGATTGATGGTTTATCACCAGCGATCTCAATTGATCAGAAAACGACTAGCCGAAACCCGCGTTCAACGGTCGGAACAGTTACAGAAATTTACGATTACTTGCGGCTTCTGTTCGCTCGTGTTGGCCGACCGACATGTCCCATCCACGGAATCGAAATTTCTTCGCAAACCATTGAACAGATGGTTGACCGCATTATGGAGTATCCGGAGAGAACGAAGCTCCAAGTTTTGGCGCCACTTGTATCTGGAAGAAAAGGAACACATGTAAAAATTTTAGAAGAAGTGAAAAAACAAGGATTTGTCCGTGTTCGTGTTGACGGTGAAATGCGCGACCTTGGGGAAGAGATCGAGCTTGAAAAGAACAAAAAGCACTCGATTGAAGTTGTGATTGACCGAATCGTGGTGAAGGATGGCGTAACAGCCCGCTTAACGGATTCAATGGAGACTGCTTTAAAGCTTGGTTCAGGGAAAGTACTTGTAGATGTCATTGGGGAAGAGGAATTGCTTTTCAGTGAAAACCACGCTTGTCCGCATTGCGGCTTCTCGATCGACGAACTTGAGCCTCGAATGTTTTCCTTTAACAGTCCCTTTGGTGCTTGTCCGAAATGTGATGGGTTAGGATCTAAGCTTGAGGTCGATCCAGAACTTGTCATTCCGAATTGGGATCTTCCTTTAAATAAAGGGGCAATTGCCCCTTGGGAGCCAACAAGCTCACAATACTATCCGCAGCTTCTAGAAGCAGTGTGCAATCATTATGGAATTGATATGGGCATTCCTGTAAAAGATTTGCCGAAAGATCAGCTTGAACGGGTTTTATATGGTTCTGGGAAAGATAAAATCTATTTCCGCTATGAAAATGATTTCGGACAAATCCGTGAAGGCTATGTCAATTTTGAAGGAGTCATTCCCAATATTGAGCGCCGCTACAAAGAAACAAGCTCCGATTTCATCCGGGAGCAGATGGAAAAGTATATGGCTCAGCATTCATGTCCTTCATGTCAAGGCTATCGTCTAAAACCTGAGAGCCTGGCTGTCTTAATTAATGGGGAACATGTCGGAAAGGTAACGGCTCTCTCCATTCAAGAAGCCTACCATTTCATTGAACATCTCACTTTAACAGAAAAAGAGATGGCAATCGCTAACTTGATTTTAAGAGAAATCAAAGAGCGTATTGGCTTTTTAATCAATGTTGGACTAGACTACCTGACACTCAGCAGAGCGGCCGGAACATTATCGGGCGGAGAAGCTCAGCGGATTCGTCTCGCTACTCAAATCGGCTCGAGACTGACAGGGGTTCTTTATATATTGGACGAGCCATCGATTGGCCTGCATCAGCGCGATAATGATCGTCTAATTGAAACCTTAAAAAATATGCGTGACATTGGGAATACGCTGATTGTTGTGGAGCATGATGAGGATACAATGATGGCGGCCGACTATTTAATCGATGTTGGCCCTGGTGCTGGCGTTCACGGCGGTCAAATTGTCTCAGCCGGCACACCGCAAGAAGTCATGGATGATCCCAATTCACTGACAGGTCAATATCTAGCAGGAAAAAAGTTCATACCGCTGCCTGCTGAAAGACGAAAAAATGATGGAAGATACATTGAGGTAAAGGGTGCGAAGGCGAATAACCTTAATAACGTAAACTTTAAGTTTCCACTCGGCTCATTTGTGGCTGTTACTGGGGTTTCAGGGTCAGGCAAAAGTACACTGATCAATGAAATTCTTCATAAGAGTCTTGCTCAGAAGCTTCACAATGCGAAAAGCAAACCTGGTGAGCATAAAGAAATTAATGGTGTTGAATATTTGGATAAGGTTATTGATATTGATCAGTCGCCAATCGGCCGGACACCAAGGTCCAATCCAGCCACTTATACGGGCGTTTTTGATGATATTCGTGATGTTTTTGCTTCGACAAATGAAGCGAAAGTGCGCGGATATAAAAAGGGCCGCTTCAGTTTCAATGTCAAAGGCGGCCGTTGTGAAGCATGCCGTGGAGATGGAATTATTAAAATTGAGATGCATTTCCTGCCTGATGTGTATGTACCATGTGAAGTGTGCCACGGCAAACGATATAACCGTGAAACGCTGGAAGTCACATATAAAGGCAAAAACATTGCAGATATTCTTGATATGACAGTGGAAAATGCATTAGAATTCTTTGAAAATATTCCGAAAATCAGCAGGAAACTGCAAACCATTTTTGATGTCGGCTTAGGGTACGTCAAACTTGGCCAGCCGGCAACAACCCTTTCAGGAGGGGAAGCACAGCGTGTCAAGCTTGCATCGGAACTGCATCGCCGCTCAACGGGAAGATCTCTTTATATTTTAGATGAACCAACAACAGGTTTGCATGTTGATGATATTTCCAGATTGCTAGTCGTCCTGCAGCGTCTTGTGGAAAATGGCGACACTGTTTTAGTCATTGAACACAATCTTGATGTTATTAAAGCAACTGATTATATCATTGACCTCGGACCAGAAGGCGGGGACAAAGGCGGTACAATTGTTGCTGCCGGAACGCCGGAAAAAGTAGCAGAAGCACCTGGTTCCTATACAGGCAAATATTTAAAGCCAATCCTCGAACGTGATCGGGAGAGAATGAAAAAAGAAATACAAGAAAAAGAAGCGAGTGCAGCGAATGCATAAAAAAATCAGCTAGGCGATAAGAGCCTAGCTGATTTTTTATATGTTTGGGTTTTAGGGTTAACCGCCAAAACTTTTCTTTCTTATGCTCTCTTTTGGAAAGGGATTTTTCCAAAGTTCATTTTCGAGAAAACGACCGTTAACAGGAATGGAATA
This sequence comes from Bacillus mesophilum, assembly GCF_008923265.1. Lineage (NCBI taxonomy): Bacteria > Bacillati > Bacillota > Bacilli > Caryophanales > Bacillaceae > Bacillus > Bacillus mesophilum. The sequence continues at coordinate 427,787 of NZ_WBOT01000003.1, forward strand.
ACAATTGCGACAACCATTCCTACTGCAAACATCACCATGTGTACAGGCTGGATGGAAAGAATTCCAGGCAATCCGCCGACACCAATCGAATTTGCCATTACGCCGCTTCCAACGGAAATTACTGCAGCTACCATGGAACCAATCATCGCCGCTAAGAACGGGAAGCCGTATTTTAAGTTAATACCGAACATAGCAGGTTCAGTAACACCTAGATAACAAGAGATCGCTGCTGGAACGGAAACCTGTCTTTCTTCCTTGTTTTTACGGTTAATATAGATCATTGCCAATACAGCAGAACCTTGTGCAATATTAGATAGTGCAATCATCGGCCATAATGGTGTACCATCTAACACACTCATTAGCTGAAGGTCGATTGCATTTGTCATATGATGCAAGCCTGTAATAACTAATGGTGCATAAACAAATCCAAACAATGCAGCAAACAGCCAGCCAAATGCGGATGTTAATCCCGCGTATACGACATCTGAAATAAAGGTACCAATCTGCCAGCCGATAGGTCCTAACACGATATGTGCAAGTAACACAGTCGGCACTAATGATAAAAATGGCACAACAATCATTGAAATAGCATTTGGTATTACTTTTCTTAAGTTAATTTCCAATACGGAGAAAAGAAGTCCTGCTAGGATCGCAGGAATGACCTGAGCCTGATAACCGATCATTTCAATTTGGGCAAAACCGAAATCCCATACAGGTATATCCCCGGTTTCTGCACCTGCCACACCGTAAGCATTAAGAAGCTGCGGAGATACTAGCGTAATCCCCAGCACAATACCGAGAATTTGGGATGCTCCCATTTTACGGGCAACAGCCCATGTAATACCAACAGGAAGGAAATGAAAGATTGCTTCACCAATTAACCAAAGGAATGAGTGCACGCCTGCCCAAAATTGTGATGTCTCAACAAGCGACAGAGTACCGTCTTCAAGTAATTTTATTTCACCAATAATATTACGGAAACCTAAGATTAATCCCCCAACAACAAGGGCTGGAATTAATGGAGTAAAGATATCAGCTAAATGAGCGATCATTCGCTGCAGGAAGTTCATATTTTTCTTTGCAGCTACTTTGGCATCATCTTTCGAAGTGTCACTAACACCCGCCATTTTCACAAACTCATTGTAAAATGTCGAAACTTCATTACCTACGATAACTTGGAACTGACCAGCTTGTGTAAAAGTACCTTTTACAATTGGGATTGCTTCAATTTTTTCAACATCAGCTTTCTTTGGATCAACGAGCACAAATCTCATCCGAGTTGCGCAGTGGGTAACAGCTGAGATGTTTTCGCTTCCTCCGATTTCGTCTAACAGCCGTTTAGCAGGTTCGCTGTACTTGCTCATTTTTTATCCCCCTAACTTTTTATCAAAATGTTTCCCTCTTAAAAAACTAAACTTGTATATACAAATTATGATTACGGTTTCATTCTAACTTGTATATACAGATTTGTCAACGAGAAATAAATCGCTTTCAGATCCCTGTCCCAGTAGGTCATTACACCTTTTTACCCTACCCTGTTTTTAAGAATGTCACTCGTAGAAAACAGGAAAAATGTCATAGAAATGAAAATGACTGAAACTTTTTTGAACTTATGCCGTACAAAGAGATAAAGGGAGATGAATGTAATGGATACCGATAAAATTCTTTCAGCCTTAGGCTATTTTAGTATTTTCTTTGCTGGATTTATTTTTCCGCTCATTTTATTTTTTGCAACAGACAGCGAAAGTGTAAAAGAGCATGCCAAAAAAGCGTTTATATCACATATCATTCCGCTTCTCTCATTGCCGCTTTTACTCTTTGCAGTATTCATGGAGCCGACGTTTACATCAGGTGCAAATGAAATTCCGTTCTTTTTTCTAGGAGCCCTGCTGCTAAGTCTTTTATTATCTTTTATTGTAGTTATTTGGAATATTATTAAAGGAATTAAAGTCTTTACTGTTTAATAATATAGAAGATTGTTGTCTGCTTAGCGTATTTTATAAAAGCTCATTTTAGAGAAATAATGTGATTGAAACAAAATTGTACATGACTCCGCACTGAGAGAGAGTAACATGCAGTGGACACCACACGAATCTTATTTAAAGAATAAAAGTTTATAAAATATGGAGGGATTCCCATGCAAGAAGAAAGAAAACGTATATTAAAAATGGTTGAGGATGGAAAGCTAAAGGTTGATGAAGCACTTATTCTTCTTGAAGAGCTAGAAAAATCAAGCAAAACAGCACAAGAGAAAGAACAGAACATGTTTCCGGAATTAAGCAATAAAGTCCATTTTGAAGAAGCGAAAAAAGAAGATCCATTAAATGAAAAGTTTAATAGCGCAAAAGTGAAAATCATTGATTTTGTCGATTCAGCATTAAAGAAAATTAAGGATGCAGATTTTGATCTGAATTTTGGCCAGTCCGTTGATATTACGCATATTTTTCAATATTCGAATGTATATTTAAAGAACATAGACATCGATGTAGCAAACGGGGGAATTAAGTTAATTCCTTGGGAGCAGCAGGATGTTAGGATCGAGTGTAACGCAAAGGTTTATCGAGTCGAAACACAGGAAGAAGCCCGCCAGAAATTCTTAAAAGACGTACTATTTGCGGTTGAAGGAGAGAAGCTCCGTTTTTCAGCGCAGCAAAAATGGATGAAGCTTGAAGCTTCCATTTATGTTCCTCAATCACAATATGAAAACATTAAAGTGCGCATGTTTAATGGTCCGATAGATGGTGAAAACTTATATGCGGAAAGCTTTAAAGCAAAATCAGCAAATGGTAAAATTAATGTAGCAGGTCTGCAGGGGAAATATGCAGAGGTTGAAACAGCTAATGGCCAAATCCATATTTCGAATAGTACAGTAGACGAATTCGAAATCGAAACGATTAATGGAGTGGTTCATATTGAAGGAAGCTGCAAAAAGGCAGACATTCAAACCTTCCATGGAGATATTCATTGCACAATAAAAGGAACAGGCTGTGAACAGCTTGAGGCAAAAGTAACGACAGGAAATATTGAGTTATTTGTTCCAGAATTTACTGCTGTAAATGGGGAGTTAAAGACAAATCTGGGCAGCTTCAATGTAGAACTGGATGGCATTGAAGTCATAGAAGAGAAGAGCGAAGTCATTCAAAAGAATCTGCGCTTTCGCTCATTGAAGGATCCTGTCAGCGGATTAAGGCTCCTTGCTGATTCAAAAACAGGCTCTATATCTGTAAAAAAATCCGCAATTATATAAAAAGACAGCTGGAATAAGTGCTTTCGTCTGCAGCAATGCTGTTAAAAGAGGTGTAGCGAATGAAATGGTTAGTAGGAATTCTCATAAATGCAGTTCTATTTATCGCGATGGGAGGTTTTTTTGGAGATTCCTTTTATTTATCGGGATTTGGAGCGGCAGTCATTGCAAGTGTGGTACTATCAATCCTAAATATTCTGGTCAGGCCGATTCTAATTATCCTGACACTGCCGATTACATTTCTCACACTTGGATTATTCCTATTTGTCATCAATGCGGTTACACTGCTTATAACGGATGGCATTATGGGCAGCTCATTTGAACTGGCAGGCTTCGGAACCGCCTTTATCGTCAGCATCATCATGTCCATCGCAAACATTATCATCCAAAGCACATTTGCAAAAGACTAACAAACGAGGCATTTCAGCCAATAATAAACCCGAACTGCTAGCAGAGTTTCATTAATCTGCCTGATGGTTCGGGTTTTTGTGTATTTAAAATCTCTTGCCTCTATGGATCTGCACTCTCGCGGAAAGCGAGTACCATGGAGTGGAAATCACTCTCTCTGCTTTACTAAGGCAACAAAGCATGCAAAAACACCAAAAAACAATCTCAGCGATTTGGTTCTTGTGAAAAAAATGCTAAAATAGATTGATGCATAATAACCGTTAAGAACGTGTTAAAGGCTAGCGAGATAAAAGGAGGCGTTTTTATGCCAAAGGTTCGCACGAAAGAAGTTATTGAAAAATTCAATTTAGAATTAATTAGTGGTGAGGAAGGCATCAACAGACCCATCACGACGACTGATATTTCAAGACCAGGAATTGAACTTGCCGGATTTTTTGATTACTATCCAGCTGAAAGAATTCAGCTGATTGGAAAAACGGAACTGACGTTTACAAAGAAACTGAATAAATCAGAACGCGCAGGCAGACTTGAACGATTATGTTCAGATATTACACCGGCAATCATTGTAACGAGAGAAATGGAGATTCCGGAAGAATTGATAGAGGCATCGGAGAAAGAAGCCGTTCCTTTATTGCGGACAAAGCAAAAAACAACACGTTTCTCCAGTATGCTGACGAACTTCTTAGAAAGTAAGCTTGCTCCAACAACAGCCATTCATGGAGTGCTTGTTGATATATATGGTGTAGGTGTCTTAATCACTGGAAAAAGTGGGGTTGGAAAAAGTGAAACGGCCCTGGAGCTTGTGAAAAGAGGCCATCGCCTTGTTGCGGATGACTGTGTGGAAATTCGCCAGGAGGATGAAGATACACTTGTCGGCAGTTCTCCTGAGCTAATTGAACATTTACTCGAGATTCGCGGACTTGGGATCATTAATGTCATGACTTTATTTGGAGCTGGTGCGATCCGCAGCTATAAAAAAATATCGCTTGTCATGGATTTAGAGATATGGGATCCGAAAAAACAATACGACCGTTTAGGGCTCGATGAAGAAAAAATGAAAATTATCGATACCGAAGTGACAAGGTTAACAGTTCCTGTTCGGCCAGGCCGAAATTTAGCTGTTATTATCGAAGTGGCAGCCATGAATTTCCGTCTGAAAAAAATGGGGGTAAATGCTGCACAGCAATTTACGGATAAACTGTCAGATGTTATTGAAGATGGAGACCATGAAGATCGTTAAGGGTCTCATTACATAAAAAGCAGGAACAGATAAGAGGAGGAGAATACAGAGTGGAGCGAAATATAGAACCGCTTAATCGAGTGGCCTTTGAAATAGGGCCGCTCACGGTCAATTGGTATGGCTTAATTATTGGTATTGGAATTGCCCTTGCGTTAGTGATCGCAATGCGTGAATCTGACCGCCGCGGATTGGATAAAGAGATCTTCGCCGACTTAATGTTATGGGCGATTCCAATTGCGATTATTTCAGCAAGAATTTATTATGTGATTTTTCAATGGGACTATTATTCACAAAATCCAGGTGACATTATTAAGATCTGGAATGGCGGTATTGCCATTCACGGAGCCCTCATTGGAGCTGTCATTACAGCGTACATATTTACAAGAATAAAGAAAGTTTCTTTTTGGAAAATCGCTGATATTGCTGCTCCAAGCATCATTCTTGGGCAAGCCATCGGCCGCTGGGGGAACTTTATGAACCAGGAAGCACATGGCGAAGAGGTTACTCGTCAGTTCTTGGAAAATCTTTATTTGCCTGATTTTATTGTGAATCAAATGTATATCAATGGTACTTATTATCATCCAACATTCTTATATGAATCGCTCTGGAATTTTGCTGGCTTTATTCTTTTAATTTTGCTCAGAAGGATAAATCTTCGCCGCGGTGAACTGTTCTTAACCTATGTCATTTGGTACTCCATCGGAAGATTCTTTATTGAAGGAATGCGAACAGACAGTTTAATGGTTACCGATTTCTTGCGTGCTGCTCAATTGCTTTCGGCTGCTCTAGTCGTTGGTGCTATTGCGCTCATCATTTTTAGAAGAGTTAAAGGCTATGCAAACGCACGCTATCTCGACAAAGGTGTGTAAAATCATATGCTGCAATCTGTACAAAAAGGTTTGCTTGTTGGTTTAAAGACAACATGGACATTAGGAAAGGTCATCTTTCCAGTCACATTAATTGTTTCACTGCTGCAATACACCCCGGTGCTTCCATGGGTGATTTCATTGATTACCCCGCTTATGAATATCATCGGATTATCAGGTGATGCGGCGATTCCGATCGTATTAGGAAATTTGCTGAATTTATATGCCGGAATCGGTGCGATCTTAACATTGGATCTCACTGTAAAAGAAGTATTTATTATTGCTGTGATGCTGTCCTTTTCACATAATCTTCTGATTGAATCAGGAGTAGCTTTAAAGGTTGGTGTTAAGCTGTGGGTCATTCTTACTGTCCGGATTGGCCTCGCGTTTTTTTCAGCTCTGATTATCAATCTTGTTTGGAAGGGCGGCTCGGAAATGGCCCGTTATGGGTTTATTCCCCAAACAGAGACCGAGTTAACCGGCTGGGGCGCCATTTTACTGGACGGTCTGCAAAAGGCTGCTTTAGGGATTTTTCAGCTGGCATTAATCGTTATTCCGCTAATGATTGTTATTCAAATTTTAAAGGATTTAAAATGGCTTGCTGTCTTTTCAAAATGGATGGCACCTGTGACAAGAATGTTAGGGATGAAAGAGAACACATCTACAACTCTTGCAGCAGGTCTGCTGTTTGGTCTGGCATTCGGTGCAGGTGTAATGATTCAAGCTGTAAAAGAGGATGGCGTCAGCAGAAAGGATGTCACCCTTGCCTTTATATTCCTGGTTGCGTGTCACGCTGTTGTTGAGGATACATTGATCTTTATTCCGCTTGGAATCCCCGTGCTGCCGCTCTTGCTTATCCGGCTTGGGGTCGCCATTGTGCTTACACTCGCTGTAGGGTATTTTTGGAGAAAAGCGGACTTGTCAAAAAGAAAGGAAGCAACCTATGAACACTAAGATAAATACCATTCTATTTGATTTAGATGGAACACTGATTAATACAAATGAACTAATTATTTCTACCTTTTTGCATACATTGGAACAATATTATCCGGGAAAATACAGCCGTGAAGATGTTCTGCCATTCTTAGGGCCGACTCTGCATGAAACATTTCAGAAACTGAATCCTGAAAAAACAGACGAAATGATCGCTGTCTATAGAAGCTATAACATTGCCAATCATGATCTGCTCGTGACAGAGTTTGAAGGTGTTTTTGAAACAGTTAGGACCTTGAAAGAGTCAGGCTATAAGCTGGCGATCGTAACAACAAAGATCTTGAGTGTTGTAAAGAAAGGACTTGTTTTAACCAATCTCGATCAATTTTTTGATGTCGTGGTAGCATTGGATCATGTCGAAAATGCCAAACCAGATCCAGAGCCGCTGCTGAAAGCATTAGATCAGCTGAATTCAAAGCCTGAAGAGGCCATCATGGTGGGAGATAATCATCATGATATTTTAGGCGGTAAAAATGCGGGAACAAAAACAGCAGCCGTTGCATGGTCTGTGAAAGGCAAAGACCATCTCTTGACTTATCAACCTGACTATATGCTGGAAAATATGGCAGACTTACTGGATATTTTAGAGGCAGAAAACAAATGAGAAGAACGACAAGGTATCCTGTAACAGGAGGCAATTCACTTTGGCATGTATACAAAACCGTGCCATTTCTCAAGGTTGTGAAAAACTTTGTCGTCATTCAGCTTGCTCGATATACACCGATATTAGGTTTGAAAAACTGGCTTTACCGCACATTTTTAAGAATGAAAATTGGCGACCAGACATCCTTTGCCTTAATGGTGATGCTTGATGTGATGTTTCCGGAAAAAATAAGCGTTGGCCGAAACACCGTGATTGGCTACAATACAACCATTCTTGCACATGAGTATTTAATCAAAGAGTACAGATTGGGAGAAGTCGTCATTGGTGATGAAGTGATGATTGGTGCCAACACAACGATTCTCCCTGGAGTGAAAATTGGGGATGGCGCTATCGTCTCAGCCGGTACGCTTGTTCATAAGGATGTGCCGGCAGGCGTATTTGTCGGCGGCAACCCGATGCGGATTATTTACACAAAAGAACAACTGGCAGAACGCTGGGCAAACGATGAGATTTATGGAAATGGATCTTGATTAAAACCCTCTTCCTTTTGGGAGAGGGTTCTTTTGCGTATTCTAATAGATTCCTTTCACTCCTAGTCTTATTTTTCCGAAAACAAAGAGTTTTTCATTGACGCTTCACACTATCAGATGTAAACTAACTAATAACTTCACTTTATTAGCATGGTAGCGAACTAAAGGATTTGGCAGAGGTGACGACAGAATGAGTCCATTATATATGTTTGAAAAGCCATTAGGCATGAGAGATACCTTGCCTAAGCTTTATGAAATAAAACGAAATGTCCGTGCATCAGTTGAAAATGAAATGAGAAGCTGGGGCTATCAATTTATAGCTACACCAGCACTGGAATATGATGAAACTGTAGGAGCTGCATCCGCAATTATGGAGCAGCAGCTGTTTAAACTTCTTGATCAGCAGGGGCGCACCTTGGTGCTGCGTCCGGATATGACCGCTCCAATTGCGAGAGTAGCAGCTTCGAAACTGTTAAAAAGGAATATCCCGATTCGGCTGGCATACTCGGAAAATGTTTACCGCGCACAGCAAAGAGAGGGCGGCAGACCGGCTGAATTTGAACAAATCGGGGTTGAGTGTATAGGAGACTCTACCATTAGTGCGGATGGAGAAGGAATCGCCCTTATGATTTCTGCTCTTAAAGCAGCGGGATTGCAGGAATTCCAATTATCTGTTGGACACATAGGATTTGTCCGTAAGCTGTTTCAGCAAATTGTAGGTACAGAGGAAAGAGTTGAGGCACTGACCAGGTTCCTATATGAGAAAAACTATGTGGGCTTTAAGATGCATGTTGAAAATCTATCTCTATCATCGATCGATAAGCAGCGCCTGCTTCGTTTCCTTCATCTAAAAGGGCAGGATGAGACCATACCTGCTGCTTTTGATATCCTCGAAAATGGGCAGGGAACAGAAGAGGTTGAAGAATTGCGCCAGCTTTGGGATATCATAGCTGATTATGGCTATGAGGATATCGTTAAGTTCGATTTAACGCAAGTCAGTCATATGAGCTATTATACAGGGATTGTTTATGAAGCCTACGCAGAAAAGGTTGGCTTCCCGATTGGCAATGGCGGCCGATACGATGGACTGCTGGGTAAGTTCGGCAAAAATACAGGTGCAACAGGGTTTGCGATCCGTTTCAATCGGCTGCTCGAAGCGTTAGAAGAGACAAAAGCGGCTGAACCTCTTTACGCCATCTTTTTTAGTGCAGAAAGAAGAAAAGAAGCCTTTCAGCTTGCAGGTGAACAAAGAGCTTCCGGGAAAAAGGTCGTGCTGCAGGATATAAGCGGTGTTCACGATCTGGATGCCAATACAAAGCAATATGAAGATATAGTTTATTTATTAGGAAAAAGCGGAAAGGAGTCAATGCAATGAATAATCTGCTGACGATTGCGATGCCAAAAGGGAGAATTTTTACAGAAGCAGCAGAGCTCCTCAGAAAAGCAGGATTCCCTTTGCCGCCAGAGTTTGATGATTCCAGAAAACTCATTATCGATGTTCCTGAGGCTCAATTCCGCTTTATTTTAGCAAAGCCAATGGACGTGGCGACATATGTGGAGCATGGCGTGGCTGATCTTGGGATTGCTGGGAAGGATGTTATGCTCGAAGAAGAGCGTGACGTATATGAGCTGCTGGATTTGAAAATAAGTGCCTGCCACCTGGCTGTAGCCGGTCTGCCGAATACCAAAATGAACGAAGTGGCGCCAAAGGTAGCGACAAAATATCCGCATGTGGCCGCAGCCTATTTCCGTCAGCAGGGAGAGCAGGTTGAAATCATTAAGCTGAACGGCTCGATTGAACTTGCACCCTTGATTGGTCTTGCAGACAGAATTGTGGATATCGTTTCCACAGGCCGTACGTTAGTTGAAAATGGTCTAGTTGAGTACGAAGTGATAGAGCACATTACATCGAGATTAATTGTCAACCGCGTCAGCTATCGGATCAAGGACGAGCGCATTACAGAAATCGTGGAAAAGTTAAGCGAGGTTATTAAGCAAAAAGGAGAGCCCGCATGATGAAACTATTAAAAGCAACGGCGAACCTTTCTATTCAGCGTTCTGTTGATAGCGGAACGGACGAGCAGCGTGCTGCCGTTCAGAGCATCATAGCTGATGTACGGAAAAATGGGAATGCAGCTGTCCTAAAGTATACGGAAAAATTTGATGGCATAGCGCTGTCCTCTATTTTGGCAACATCTGAAGAGATTGAAGAAGCCTACACTCTTCTGGAGAAAGAGCAAAAGGAGATCATCCAGCGGGCAGCAGCTAATATTCGTGCTTTCCATGAGAAACAGCGAATCCAATCATGGATCACAACAGATGCCGATGGTACGACGCTTGGACAAAAGGTAACACCGCTGGATTCTGCTGGCTTATACGTGCCGGGTGGAACAGCAGCCTACCCATCTTCGGTGCTGATGAATGTGATTCCTGCCCAGGTTGCCGGTGTCAGTAAGATTGTGATTACTTCTCCTCCTGATCGCACGACAGGCAAGCTGCCTCCAGCTGTTTTAGTCGCAGCCAATGAAGCAGGAGTAACGGAGATTTACAAGGTTGGCGGAGCACAGGCCATTGCAGCACTTGCGTACGGAACAGAGACTATTCCTGCCGTTGATAAAATCACAGGACCAGGCAATATTTATGTCGCTCTTGCCAAGCGGGAAGTTTACGGAGATGTGGATATTGATATGATTGCCGGACCGAGTGAAATTGTTGTTCTTGCAGATGAAACAGCTTTTCCAAAAGAAGTGGCTGCAGATCTTTTATCACAGGCTGAGCACGATGAACGCGCCTGTGCCATTCTCGTTACAGACAGCATGACGTTAGCGGAAAACGTAAAACTGGAAGTAGAAAAGCAGCTCGAAACCCTGCCGCGCAAAGAAATCGCCGCATCATCGATTGAAAACTACGGTGCCATTTATGTAACAGATTCAATGGATGAAGCAGTAGATCTGGTGAATCAGCTTGCTCCTGAGCATCTGGAACTGCTGACGGAAGAGCCGATGACACTGCTGGGAAGCATTCGCCATGCCGGTGCCATTTTCATGGGAAGATACAGCTCAGAGCCTGTGGGTGATTATTTTGCCGGACCCAATCATGTACTGCCGACAAATGGAACAGCTCGTTTCTCTAGTCCATTAAGTGTCGATGACTTTGTGAAAAAATCGAGTATTATCTACTACAGTGAAAAAGCATTGCGGAAGAATGCTGAAGATATTGCTGCTTTTGCCAGAATGGAAGGCCTTGAAGCACATGCTCGTGCCGTTGAATCGCGGCTTAAATAGGAGGAAAATAACATGACTCGTACAGCAGATATCACTCGAAATACAAACGAAACAAAAATTCAATTGTCATTAAATATAGATGGAGAAGGCAGAAGTGATTTACAAACAGGAGTGCCTTTTTTAACCCACATGCTGGACCTTTTTGCCAAACACGGCCAATTTGACTTGACTGTCAATGCTGACGGCGATACCGAAGTAGACGACCACCATACGACAGAGGACATAGGAATCTGCCTAGGTCATGTACTGAAGGAAGCTCTAGGTGATAAAAAAGGAATTAAGCGCTACGGAAATGCTTTTGTGCCAATGGACGAAGCATTAGCACAGGTAGTGGTTGATTTGAGCAACCGCCCTCACTTAGAAATGCGAGCAGAATTTCCGAGCCAGAAGGTTGGAACATTTGATACCGAACTGGTTCATGAATTTCTCTGGAAGCTTGCATTAGAGGCAAGAATGAATTTGCATGTGATCGTACACTACGGGCAAAACACGCATCATATTATCGAAGCTATTTTTAAAGCACTGGCACGTGCTCTTGATGAGGCAACGACCATCGATCCTCGTATAAAAGGAGTTCCATCCACGAAAGGAATGTTGTAAATGATCGGCATCATTGATTATGGAATGGGCAATTTGTTCAGCGTCGAAAAAGCACTGGAACGGTTAGGTGTTGAAACTTTTATTTCAGACGATCATGAGAGATTAAGGCAGGCGGATGGCCTCATTTTGCCTGGTGTCGGTGCATTTAAAGATGCGATGGACCTTCTGAACGAAAACGGATTAACGAGAATGATCCACGAGTATGTACAAACAGGTAAGCCGTTTTTAGGAATTTGCCTTGGCATGCAGCTGCTGTTTGAGAGCAGCGAGGAGAACGGATTAACGAATGGTCTTTCACTGCTGCCGGGAAAAGTCATCCGTTTCTCAGGTGTAGATCGCAAAGGAGAACCTTATAAAGTGCCTCACATGGGCTGGAATAAGCTTCGTTTTGATCAAGGTTCTCCGCTTTTGCAAGGTGTAGATGAAGACTATGTTTATTTTGTGCATTCCTTTTATGTGGATGCTGATCAGTCAGACGTTGTGCTTGCTGAAGCAAACTACGATGTAAATGTTGCCGCAGTAGTGGGCAAGAAAAATGTATTCGGCATGCAGTTCCATCCGGAGAAAAGCAGTGCGATGGGCATGCAGTTATTGCGTAATTTTACAAAGCTGACAGAGAAGGGAAGTACCGCAGATGAGTTTTACAATCTATCCCGCAATTGATATGCGTGCCGGCAATTGTGTGCGCCTGCTGCAAGGAGACTACGATCAGGAAACGGTATACGGAGATTCACCCTTTGACATGGCGAAAGCATTTGCTGATGCGGGGGCAGAGTGGATTCACATGGTCGATCTTGATGGAGCAAAAGACGGCAAAAGAATCAATGACCGTTTTGTTGTGGAAGCGGCACAGAAGCTGCACGCGAAAGTGCAAATTGGCGGCGGAATCCGCACGGAGGAAGACATCGTTCATTATCTGGATCGCGGAATTTCCCGCGTCATTATCGGGAGCATTGCTGTCAGCAACCCAGAGTTTGCGATTGAAATGATCCGTAAATATGGAGAGAAGATTGCTGTTGGACTTGATGCGAAAAATGGCTTTGTAGCTACACATGGCTGGCTCCAAACTTCAGAAGTAAAAGCAGTTGAGCTTGGAAAAACCTTCGCTGATGCCGGAGCGGAAACATTTATATTTACTGATATCGCTACTGACGGTATGCTGTCTGGACCAAATGTGGAAGCTGTTTGTGAGCTTGCAGCGGAAACAGGCAAGAAGGTAATTGCTTCAGGCGGTGTCAGCAGTCTTGCAGATCTTGCTGCTTTAAAGAAGTATGCAGATCAGGGAGTTGCTGGTGCCATCGTTGGGAAAGCCATATATGAAGGGCGGTTCTCAGTGAAAGAGGCGGTGGCGTTATGCTGACGAAAAGAATCATTCCCTGTCTTGATGTAAAGGAAGGAAGAGTCGTAAAGGGAATTCAGTTTGTGGAGCTCCGCGATGCTGGCGATCCAGTTGAACTCGCTCGTTTTTACGATGAACAGGGAGCCGATGAGCTTGTGTTTTTAGATATTTCAGCCTCACATGAAGGGCGTCAAACAATGGTGGAGGTAGTGAAGGCTGTTGCTTCTGAACTCGCCATTCCGTTTACCGTCGGCGGCGGCATCAACTCGCTTGAAGATATGAAGCGCATTTTACGGGCAGGAGCTGACAAGGTTTCATTAAACACAGCAGCCGTTCTGCGTCCAGAGCTGATTACTGAAGGAGCCAGCTTTTACGGTTCACAATGCATCGTCGTTGCCATAGATGCGAAGTATGATGAAGAAATTGGCACTTGGCGGGTGTACACACACGGCGGCCGCAAAGCGACAGAGCGAGATGTCATCTCATGGGCAAAAGAAGCGGTCGAAAGAGGTGCCGGCGAACTGCTGCTGACAAGCATGGATGCAGACGGAGAAAAGAAGGGCTTTAACATTGACTTAACTAAAGCGGTCAGCGAGGCTGTTACCGTGCCGGTTATCGCTTCAGGCGGTGCAGGAAACGCTGACCATTTTGCGGAAGCATTCCTGGACGGCAAGGCAGATGCCGCTCTGGCAGCTTCTATTTTTCACTATAAAGAAACCTCTGTAGCAGAAGTGAAGGAAAGTGTGAAACAAAGAGGAGTGTGTATCCGATGAATATTGAATTTGATGGCAATGGACTCATCCCGGCAATCGTTCAGCATGCCGAGACAAAAGAAGTGCTGACCCTCGCATATATGAATGAAGAATCCTATGAGAAATCGCTTGAAACGGGCGAAACCTGGTTCTTTAGCCGCTCAAGACAAGAGCTTTGGCACAAAGGCGCAACAAGCGGAAATACGCAAAAAATCGTAGAAATGAAACTCGATTGCGACCGTGATGCGTTAGTCGTACTTGTTCAGCCTGCTGGACCTGCTTGTCATAAAGGGACAGAGAGCTGCTTTGAGGAGAGTGTTTATAAGGGGGAAGCTTTGAGAGATGCCCCCGCAGATTACAGCATTTTAGGAAAACTTGAAAAAGTGATTCGTGATCGCGAAGCTGAACGCCCGGAAGGTGCTTATACCACGTATTTATTTGAAAAAGGCGTAGATAAGATTCTGAAAAAAGTGGGCGAAGAAGCCTCCGAAGTCATTATCGCTGCAAAAAACCGTGACAAAGAAGAATTGAAATGGGAATCCGCAGATCTGCTGTACCACCTGCTTGTCCTATTGCGTGAACAGGACCTCCCATTTGGAGACGTATTGAAGGTATTGGAGAAAAGACACGAGAAACCGGCCGCTGAGTAGAGCGGGCGGTTTTTTTGTTGGGGGGAGATGCGGTTTGATAGGGAAAAGTGGGATTTTGAACTAGAAAAAGTTAATTTAGCGTCTAAAAATTCGATTTGATAGGAAAACCGGAAATATTGATAGGAAACTTCAAAAATTTGATAGGAAACCAATAAATTTTGATAGGAAACGCAGAAAATTTGATAGGAATCCCCCATCCCAAGAAAGAAAAGGACTAAATAAAGGAGCAAAAAGCTCGAAATTATGCAGTTACCAGGTGGAAAGGAAGAAATTTGAACTAAAAAAGGTAATTTTCCGTCTGGAAATTCGATTTGATAGGAAAACCGGAAATTTTGATAGGAAACTTCAGAAGTTTGATAGGAAACCATACAATTTTGATAGGAAAAAGAAATATTTTGATAGGAAACGCAGAAAATTTGATAGGAACTCCCTATCCCAAGAAAGAAACGGACTAAACAAAGGAGCAAAAAGCTCGAAATAGTGCAGCTTTCAAGCAAAAAAGCAGAAATCTGGTCCATGAAAACCAATTCCAGAGCTGGAAAAAGCATTTTAACAAGAATCCACACGCATTTTAATCAGTAATTCCAAAAAACGATCGGAAATCAAATTGTGATTTTAAAAAACCTTCTAAAACTAACTCATTTTTGAACTTTCTGTGAGGATTTATCCAAAAGGAAGGATACTTCAAACCAATAAGCAAATATAACCTTAAAGGAAGTGATGAATTGATTATAAAAGAAAGGGAAATACCCATTCGGATTCTTAAAATTCAAACCTTATTAGACAGAGTAACCCTGCCCCCTGAGAAAAGAGTTATTTTAGAAGGGGAGTTGAAATCGAGGCTAGCTGGTTATTATGGAGAAAAGGCGATTGATTATTATTTGAGGAAATTACCCAAAAATGATTACTGCATTCTCCACAGTTTAAGATTGAAAATGAACTCCGATTACTTTCAGATTGACACGCTGCTATTAACAGATAAGTATGCCTTAATTATTGAAGTCAAAAATCTGGCAGGTGAACTTTTTATTGATGTTAATTGCAATCAGCTGATTCAAACAACACCGGATGGAGAAGTGAAAGGCTATCAAAACCCGGTACAGCAGGCGAAATATCAAAAGCAAGATTTAGAAAAAGTATTTAAAACTAAAGTAATCCACTTGCCGGTCGAGTACCTCGTAACAATCAGCAAACCCTCTACTATTCTGAAAACAAATTCCAAATATGCGATCTCAAAAATGATTCATGCACAATATCTAATTGAAGAAATTGAACGCCTCAATATGAAGTATCACATTGTCATTCATGAACAGAATGCAGTGAAGAAAATGGCAAAAATGCTGTTAAAACTTCATTGTCGGGAAACATATGATGTTTTAAAGGCCAATCAGCTCACTCAAGAGGATGTACAGAAGGGCGTACGCTGTACTGATTGTGGTCACACGCCAATGCAGCGCAAGCATGGGACATGGAAATGCCCGAATTGCTGCAAGATAGATATAAACGCGCATGTCAAAGCAGTGGAGGATTATTTCCTATTATTCGATTCACCACTGACAAATCAAAAATTTCGTGAATTTACTTACATGGATTCGGAGCAGACAGCAAGTAGACTTCTGAAAAAGATGAATCTTCCTCATTCTGGTAATGGGAGAAGTCGTGTGTACTATAGTTTATACTGAATTGAATCAGTTATTATTCTTTTCTAATCCCCCAAACCAAATTACATCCCCCAAGCCCTTCTCCTAATGCTTGTACATATGATATACTACTACAGTTAATATGTATGATGGAGGATTTCATGAGTAAAGACTCTAAAGCGAGACATCAGATGGGAAAGTTATTGTCGTTTAATCCTTCGGGTGAGTATTACTTTTCAAAAGGAGTAAAGGCTTATCATCGCAGGGATTTTTATAAAGCAACAAAGTATTTACAGCGTGCCATGCAGCTGGAGCCGGGTGAGCCGATGATTGTATGTCAGCTTGCGATTGTTTATTCAGAGATGGGTGAGCATCAGCAATCGAATCGTCTGCTTCATATGATTCTGGAAGAACTGGATGAAAACATGAGTGAGTGTCATTATTTTTTAGCTAACAATTATGCTCATATGGGCTTTTTTAAGGATGCTTATCAGCATGCGAATCTTTATCTGGAGTTAAATGATGATGGGGAGTTTTCTGATGATACAGAGGATTTGCTTGATTTATTAACACTGGAGGCCGAGGAACTTGATGAGGATCTGTATGAGCAGGATGACCTTATTATTAAGCAGGAGCAGGCTAGAGAATTGCTGGAATCAGGCCATTTTCCAAAGGCAGTTGAAATCTTAACGTCTGTCATTGAAGATTATCCGGAATATTGGTCCGCTTATAATAATCTGGCGCTTGCGTATTTTTATTTAGGGGAAGTGCAGAAGGCTTCCGAAATTTTAAATAAAGTGCTGGAAGAGAATCCAGGGAATTTGCATGCTTTATGCAACAGGCTTGTTTTTGCCTTTTATCAGCGCAGTTTTGCAGAGATCAAGCTGTTAAAAGAAACATTAAAGAAAATTAAGCCGATGTCTGCTGAGCATCAGTTTAAGCTTGGAGCAACCTTTGCGTTGACCGGTGAGTATGAAGCGGCGTTTCAATGGCTTCGGAAGCTGCAAAAATCAGGTTTTGACGGTGATGGGCCATTCTATTATTGGCTGTCTTATGCGGCTTATTTTACCGGGAGAGAGGATATTGCCCGCTCTACTTGGAAAAAAGCAGTCGAAATGAATCCTGATAAAGAGGGCTTTGAGCCGTGGAACGAAGAGAAACAAGAGCAAAATGGATTTGAAGATCATCCTTCTTCTATTCAAAAAAAGCTGAAGAGTGATTACAAAGAGGAAAGAATGTTTGCTCTATTCTTAATTTCGGTTTCTAGTAAGAGGGATGAACTGCTTTTATCGGCAGGCATTAAGAAAAACCAGAAATTATCTGCCCTTGAACAAGAGTATGTTTCCTACATTACAACAGGTTCAGCGAAGAGTTCAGCAGTTGGCGCGCATGAAATTGCCCAGCTGCTATATGAAAATCATCATCCGATTGGCACAACGGAAGCTGGTCTTTATCTGCTGTGGTTTACTGTATTTATTGAAATGGAAAAAAACAGTGTGCTTATTAAAAATAAGTTAGCCTGGGCAGCCGCGCTTGAGTATGTTTGGAAAAAGATGCGCAGTGAAAAAGTTTCACAGGCACAATTGGCTGGACAGTATGGCATTTCCGTTTCTACTTTAGGAAAATACATTAAATTGGTAAATAATTTCCTTTAATGAGCAGATTTTTGGACGAAATCTGCTCATTTTTATATGATTAAGAAAAATAATCGGCAGTGAAATTTGCTTCCGAAAAATGCTTGGCATCAGCCATTCAGGCTGATTAAGAAACGTGCAAACCGATTTTTTATAGGATCATGCTAGATGGAGAAGCTAATAAATGGGTATGGAAATAAGAAGCGCAGCATAAACTGCGGCTGGGTAATCTCCTGCACATTTTATATAAGGAGGAAGTATTGTGGCGGAAGAAAAAATTTATGATGTCATTATAGCTGGAGCTGGCCCTGCCGGAATGACGGCAGCTGTTTATACATCTCGTGCAAACCTGACGACTTTAATGTTAGAGCGCGGCGTTCCTGGCGGGCAAATGGCAAACACTGAAGAAGTAGAGAACTATCCTGGATTTGAGCATATTCTTGGACCTGAGCTTTCTACAAAAATGTTTGATCATGCGAAGAAATTTGGTGCGGAATATGCATATGGCGATATTAAAGAAATTATTGACGGACGCGAATATAAAACAGTTATTGCAGGCTCAAAGCAATATAAAGCCCGTGCTGTGATTATCACAACTGGTGCAGAGTATAAAAAGCTTGGCATTCCTGGAGAAAAAGAGCTTGGCGGACGCGGCGTTTCTTATTGCGCAGTATGTGACGGGGCATTCTTTAAAAACAAAGAGCTAGTTGTTGTCGGAGGAGGAGACTCTGCTGTTGAAGAGGGAGTTTATTTAACTCGTTTCGCAAGCAAAGTGACAATTGTTCACCGCCGTGATGAGCTTCGAGCACAAGCTATCTTGCAGCAGCGTGCATTTGACAATGATAAGATTGATTTCATCTGGAATCATACGGTAAAAGAAATCAATGAAAAAGACGGTAAAGTGGGCAGTGCAACACTTGTTTCCACTGTGAATGGCGAAGAACAAGAATTTAAAGCAGACGGTGTTTTCGTTTATATCGGTATGGTGCCTTTATCAAAGCCATTTGAAAGCCTTGGCATTACAAATGAAAATGGCTATATTGAAACAAACGAGCGAATGGAAACAAAAATGCCTGGCATTTTTGCAGCAGGAGATATTCGTGAGAAAACATTGCGTCAAATCGTAACAGCGACAGGTGATGGAAGCATCGCTGCTCAAAGTGTTCAGCATTATGTTGAAGAGCTGCAGGAGAGTTTTAAAGCAGAAGCAAAATAGTCTGTGGAACTTTGATCAGCACGTTTTTTAAAGCATAAACTCAAATGTTAGATTAGACTTTACAAAAAGTCATTATGTTTTAACTGTGCTGTAACGTTAGTGAAACAAATTTCGGGTAATATAAGAATAGAAATTGACCCCCTTTTTAAGATATAAATCTTGTTGAGCACAGTGAGAGCTGGGCTCCTTTTTTTTGCGTTCAAATAACTTGGTATAAAATACAAATAAAAAGAAACCTTCGTCTAGAGCTGTCTGTTTTAGAACAAGACCGATTAGCTGAAAATGGATAAAAGCTGTGGCAGCGGCAGTCAATCGTTGTCGCTGTCCTGCAAACATAGTATAATAAAAGGAATATAAAAACGGCATAATGTGGGCTTTGGGTAATGCAGCCCGGTCATAAAGGTCAGGTGAAAGTAGTGCAAAGGGTCACCAATTGTGTATTGTTAAAAGAAAATAAAGTGTTGCTTCTTCAAAAACCGAGACGCGGCTGGTGGGTTGCGCCTGGCGGAAAAATGGAGCCGGGAGAATCGGTTAGAGATTCTTGCATTAGAGAATTTCGGGAGGAAACAGGTATTTACTTGCGCAATCCGAATATAAAAGGCATTTTCACTTTTATTATGAAGGATGGCGATAAGGTGCTGTCTGAATGGATGATGTTCACCTTTATGGCGCAGGAATCTGATGGACTTAATGTGGATGAGTCTGAGGAAGGAAAGCTTTCATGGCATAAGCTGGAGGATATAAAAGATTTGCCGATGGCAGCTGGTGATTATCACATTTTGGACTACATGATTCATGGAAATGGTATGATTTACGGGACATTTACGTATACACCAGATTTTGAACTGATCAGTTATAGGCTCGATCCTAGTTAATGTTCTATAAAAATCGAAGCAGTTTCGGGGGGGAATAATGATGAGTACGGGTTCAATAAATGAAACACAAATGGTTATTATTACAGGTATGTCTGGAGCAGGAAAAACAGTAGCAATTCAAAGTTTTGAAGATCTCGGTTTTTTCTGTGTTGATAACTTGCCCCCAACTCTTCTGCCAAAATTTCTTGAACTGATGAAGGAATCCGGGAATAAGATGAATAAGGTTGCGCTGGTAATGGACCTTCGCGGCCGTGAGTTTTTTGATCACCTTTTTAAAGCGTTAGACGAGCTGGCTGAAAAATCATGGGTCACACCTAAGATTCTTTTTTTAGACGCTGACGATTCGACGCTCGTAAGCAGGTATAAGGAAACAAGAAGGTCTCACCCATTGGCGCCATCAGGGCTGCCTCTTGAAGGCATTAAGCTTGAGCGCGAACTGCTTGAAGAACTGAAGGGAAGAGCACAGCTTATTTATAAGACCTCTTCTATGAAGCCAAGGGAACTTCGTGAAAAAATACTAATGGAATTTTCAGTGAATAAAAAAACCATCTTTACTGTCAATGTCATGTCTTTTGGCTTTAAATATGGCCTTCCAATCGATGCGGATCTTGTGTTTGATGTTCGCTTTTTGCCTAACCCGCATTATATCGACCATATGCGTCCCAAAACGGGGTTAGATGAAGAGGTTTCAAGCTACGTGCTGAAATGGACTGAAACAACAAAATTTCTTGAAAAAGTGACTGAATTGCTGAGTTTCATGCTTCCTCATTATAAAAGAGAAGGAAAATCACAGCTTGTCATTGCCATTGGCTGTACAGGCGGCCAGCACCGTTCTGTTGCGCTTGCTGAATATTTGGGCCACTTCTTTCAAGAGGATTATCATACGAAAATTACGCATCGTGACATTGAGAGGAGAAAGGAAAAGACAAAATGAACAGACAGCCGAGGATTGTCATCATTGGCGGCGGCACAGGACTGCCAGTCCTCTTAAGAGGACTGAAAAAGTATCCTGTTGATATTACAGCTATTGTAACCGTAGCTGATGATGGCGGCAGTTCAGGCAGGCTGAGAGATGATTTAAATATTCCGCCTCCTGGTGATATTCGCAATGTGTTAGCGGCGCTTTCTGATGTTGAACCGCTGATTGAGGAAATGTTTCAGCACCGATTTTCAACAAGCAATGAACTTGCAGGTCATTCATTAGGGAATTTAATATTGGCTGCCATGACATCGATTACAGGGAATTTTGTTCATGCCATTCAAGAGATGAGCAAAGTTTTAAATGTACGAGGCAAAGTGCTTCCGGCGGCTAATCAGAGTGTCATTTTGAAAGCGGAGATGGAGGACGGCACAATTGTGTCGGGTGAGTCCAAAATACCGTACTCTGGAAAGAGAATTAAGCGGGTTTTTCTTGAGCCTGAACAAATCCAGCCTTTACCTGAAACGGTCCATGCTATAAGACAGGCTGACATGATTATTATTGGTCCAGGCAGTCTATATACAAGCATCCTGCCTAATCTGCTTGTGCCGAAGCTAGGCAATGAGGTACGCCGTTCACGAGCAAAAAAAGTCTATATATGCAATTTGATGACTCAGGCTGGTGAAACTCATAATTACACGGCAAGTGATCATGTTAAAGCCATATATGATCATATGAATTCAGCATTTATGAATACCATTCTCGTTAACAAGGAGAATATACCTGCACACGTGCAGGAAAAATATATTGAAGAAATGGCGAAGCCTGTTTTTTACGATGTAGATCGGCTTCATGAGTTAGGACTTGAGGTAATACCAGGTGAGATCGTCAGCTATGAAGGCGGAATCATCCGCCATGATACACAGGAAGTGGCAGATATTCTTTATCATTTGCTTTTAGCTGAAACCAAAAAGCGTTTTGAAGCGTAGTATATACAGTGCCAATGTTTTTAATCTAAAACATTGTGCCAGGTAGGGGGTGGAGGAATGTCTTTCGCTTCAGAAACAAAAAAAGAACTGACCAATATTGAAACAAAGGACTGCTGCAGTATATCTGAACTCTCTGCCTTAATCCGGATGAATGGTTCTTTATCCTTTTCCAATCGTAAATTGGTTGTTGACATACAAACGGAAAATGCAGCGATTGCCAGAAGAATCTATACGCTAATTAAAAAGAATTATAGTGTACAGGTAGAGCTACTTGTTCGTAAAAAAATGAGATTAAAGAAAAACAATGTCTATATTGTCCGTCTTGCTGAAGGGGCAAGTACAATCCTGGATGATTTGAAGATCTTAAGTGAGGGCTTTGTTTTTACACATGATATCGCCCAGGAGCTTGTTAAAAAGAAATGCTGTAAGCGTTCTTACCTTCGCGGAGCTTTTCTTGCCGGAGGCTCTGTCAACAATCCGGAAACATCGTCGTATCACCTTGAAATTGCCTCTTTATATAAGGAACACAATGATGCATTATGCGAGCTTATGAACACATTTGGCTTAAACAGTAAAACACTGGAACGAAAAAAAGGCTTTATTACGTATTTAAAAGAAGCAGAAAAAATAACCGAATTCTTAAATATTGTTGGCGCTCATGCTGCTTTGCTGCGGTTTGAGGATATCAGGATTGTCCGTGATATGCGAAACTCGGTTAACCGTCTTGTAAATTGTGAAACTGCGAACTTGAACAAAACGATTGGTGCAGCACTGCGCCAAGTCGAAAACATAAAATATATTGAACAAACGGTAGGGCTGCAAATCCTTCCAGATAAATTACGGGAAATTGCAGAACTGCGTGTAGCTTATCAGGATGTAACACTAAAAGAGCTTGGGGAAATGGTGTCTGGCGGAAATATCAGCAAATCAGGCATTAATCACCGACTTCGTAAAATTGATGAAATTGCAGAAAAGCTAAAAGCGGGTGATATTACAATCCCCCAGTAGCGAGCAATAGGAGGATTGATTTTTTTATGGTGGAAAAACAGGTTGAGGTAAAATTAAAAACAGGTTTACAGGCACGGCCAGCGGCATTATTCGTTCAAGAAGCAAATCGTTTTTCAGCTGATATTTTTCTGGAGCGAGATGGAAAAAAGGTAAACGCGAAAAGTATAATGGGCTTGATGAGCCTGGCTGTCAGCACGGGTGCCACAATTACATTAATGGCTAGCGGCAGTGATGAACAAGAAGCGCTAGAGCAATTGGCTAAATACATTCAGCAAGAACAATAGAAAGAAAGGGCACATTCTTAGGAGTGTGTCCTTTTTCGTGGGAGATTTTGCGAACTAGAAGCTGAGGAGTAGATTTTGTCCAGCTGCTAATTTTTTGAATCTAATTTCATGAACAAAAAAGTGAGGCACATGTTAGTGCCTCACTCTGAACCATTATTTTGCTTCGTTTGGATTGCGGGAAATGATTTTGTCAATTAAGCCGTACTCTAATGCTCTTTCAGCTGTCATAAAGTTATCGCGGTCTGTATCCTTTGCAATCACTTCAAGCGGCTGTCCAGTGCGCTCTGCAAGAATCGTATTTAATTTTTCGCGAAGGAAAAGAATACGTTTTGCAGCAATTTCAATTTCAGTTGCCTGACCTTGAGCACCTCCAAGTGGCTGGTGAATCATCACTTCACTATTTGGAAGTGCGAAGCGTTTTCCTTTTTCACCGGCAGCAAGAAGGAAGGCACCCATTGAAGCAGCCATACCTGTGCAGATCGTAGAAACGCTTGGCTTGATGTATTGCATAGTATCGTAAATCGCCATGCCAGCCGTGATGCTTCCGCCTGGAGAGTTGATGTATAATGTAATATCTTTTTCAGGATTTTCAGCCTCTAAGAATAGCAATTGAGCTACAATGGAGTTGGCAACATTATCATCGATTGCACTGCCAAGCATAATAATACGGTCTTTTAAAAGGCGGGAGTAAATATCATAAGCACGTTCCCCGCGGTTTGTTTGTTCGATAACTGTAGGGATTAAATTCATTCTAATTCCTCCTTTAAAATTAAGGGATAGTGCAGACTTAATTCTGTAAGACATACACCATTTTTATGTAGTTTCATCATACACTAATGGTCAATAAAGGTCAAAAGAATCGCACCTTTAGGAAAGCGAAATCGTTCGACAGATTTTGATTGACCTATTTCTAAATACTTTTTGTGAACATTCCACTTTATATTTTACCCAACCTGTATATTTTTAACACCTTGTGGGAAAATAAAAAATTGCTTGCCTGTTTTCAGAGGAGTAAAGAAGAAAATAGAACGATCCTTCTAAACAAGAAAAGGCCATTGCTTTATTCAGCAATGGCCTTTTCATACACCCTCGGAGGGAATCGAACCCCCATCTCAAGAACCGGAATCTTACGTGCTATCCGTTGCACCACGAGGGCAGATTATCAAGTACTGTAAACACTCAAATTCCTTAAGCGTTACGAATACTAATTATAGGATAATATGAACAACATTGCAACATTCTTTTAGCATGTCTATGAGTTTGCTGAAATTGCTTCGAGAGAGAGGGGCAGAAATCAAAAATGCCGGTCCATCATTCAATGATGGATCGGCATGCTGGACAGGTGATAACTTCATTCTTTCTGAACTGAATCTTCTTGAAATCGTTCTTGGTGAAAGTCGTAAAGACATTGTACTTGTGTCCGCATAAGCATGTGTGCTGGTCCTTGACGACGTGTCTAATTTCTTTGTCCTTGCTGAGTACTGTTGGAAAAATCATTGTTCACCCTTCTTAAAGCAGTATTAGGCAAATTAAAAAGGAATGATCGACTTATATGCAACCCGGCTGCCATGGCATGTGTACAAGCACATACTTTAGGCCCGTGGCTTTGCGTCTTTTACTTTCGTAAAATTTGCCCAATGGAATAATACCATAAAATGAAAGATAAATCATTGTAAAATTTTGATTTGTAACAAAATAGAAATATAGAGTTTTTTTGGAAACGGTTTCTCTGGGTCTTTTTCTCTGTCAGTAATTATCCATACAATTATAGGGCTTCTTCCTGTAAAATAGGAATGAAGGGGGAAGCAGAATGGATTTAAAAGCAGGTTTATGGCAGCAGCAAACCTTGAAGTTAGCGATGACCCAGGAGTTAAAGCAGTCTATTGAGCTATTGCAATTTAATTCCCAGGAGCTCACTGCTTTTTTGGAAGAGAAGGCTCTGGAAAATCCCCTGATGGAGCTAAACTCAAATTTTGTGAAAACAATGGATCCCCGTGCACAGCGAATTAAAAAATCAAAGCTTAAACAAAATCAAGATAAAGAGAAATGGATTGAACAGCTTGCTGTAAATGTTCAGCAATTGGATGATTATCTGATTCAGCAGCTTCCAGCCAATCTGACAGAACTGGAAAAAAAAATCATTCTTCATTTTATATACAGTCTTGATGAAAACGGTTACTTATATAATATTAATTTGCCGCAGGTTGCCGAGCTTTATGATGCTGATGGAGAAACTGTGCGAGAGCAGCTCGATCTCTTGCAGCACTTAGAACCGGCAGGGATTGGTGCACGCAGTTTGCAGGAATGTTTATTATTGCAGCTGGAGCGTCTGGTGCCAGTCAACGAAATGGCTGAAGAAATTATCCGTCAGCACTTTCAATTGTTTGCAGATAAAAAATGGAAACAGTTAGCGAGGGAAATCAAAGCAGATGTAAAAGAGATTCAAGCAGTCTATGATCTCGTGCAGACGTTAAATCCTAAACCGGGAGCAAGCTTTGCTTCCGAAAAGCCAGCATATATCATACCTGATGTCATCGTGTATACAGAACAAAACGGCCTTCACATCCAGCTATATGATGAAAATGTACCTAGTATTTCCTATAATGAAGGATATGCAAAGAAACTTCATAGTGCAGGTGATCAGCAGGTGGGTCGTTACCTGCAGAACCGGCAGCAGGATTACCAATGGATCAAACGCTCAATCGAACAAAGGAAAGAAACGATCTTAAAAGTTACAAGAAAGATCGCAGAGCGCCAGCCTCAATTCTTTCTAAAAGGATCAGCTTTTTTAAAGCCTATGACGATGAAGGAAATTGCGGATGAACTTGAAATCCATGAATCAACGGTGAGCAGGGCGGTTAGAGGCAAATATATGCAGACTCCGTTTGGAACATTTGAACTGCGTAGCTTTTTTGTCAGTATGATTAAGACGGCAGGCAATGCTGATGCTTCATCTAAAGAGGCGAAAGCGGCGATTCACAAGCTCATCTCCTCAGAAAATAAACAAAAACCACTTTCAGATCAGGAGATTGCCAATTTGCTGAAAACAGAGGCTGGCTTTGTTATTTCCCGAAGGACAGCAGCTAAATATCGCGAACAGCTTGGGATTCCGTCCTCTTCTAAACGAAAGAGATATGATTGAAAGGAGACTGCTTATGAATAAGACGTTAACCTTATACACTCGAAACAAATGTCCGCTATGCGATAAAGCGAAACAAATCATTATCGAATTAAAAGAAAAATTCAACTTTCAATATATTGAATATGATATTGATAATAGTGATGAGCTGACAGAACGATACGGCTTAATGATTCCAGTTGTCTATGTCGATGGAGAAGAGATTCAGTATGGCCAAGTGGATCGTTTTACAGTAGAGGAAGCTCTAATTAAATAGACAGAGGCTATAACTGCTATAACAAAAATTGGAACAAACGTTATTTTTAAAAAATAGGCTAGAAAATAAGACAATATTAGTTGCATTCAAGAATCATTCTTGCTAAAATTCAAATTGTAGCAAGCGTGATTTTTTTTTCAGTCGGTGGGACATAATATGTCTATGCGGGACTAAAATTGACCAACAGGTGATTGTAAGGAGCTGCGAGATGTACTCACTAATTGATATCCAGAAAAAATTATTGCCAGATTTGCTTGCTGTTATGCAGAAACGCTACCACATTCTTGAGTACATAAACCAAATGCAGCCTGTGGGCAGAAGGAGCTTGGCAGTGAGTCTTGGGCTTACTGAACGAGTACTTCGCAGTGAAGTAGATTTCCTGAAAACACAGGACTTGATTACCGTTGCCAGCTTAGGAATGAGCGTTACGGAAGATGGTCGGAAATTACTTGTCGAACTTCGCAGCATAATGAGAGAAATTTCGGGTATAGTGAAAATGGAACAGCAGCTGGCCGATAAATTGGGCATTCAAAGAGCCATTATCGTTTCCGGAAACGCGGACGAAGCTCCTTGGGTTAAAAATGAACTTGGCAGAGCGACGGCACAGTGGATGAAATCCTCCTTGCATGGAGAGAATATCATCGGTGTGACTGGTGGAACAACCATGTCAACTGTGGCAAAAATGCTGACGCCGACGAAACCTGACCAGAATTGGCTGTTTGTACCGGCTAGAGGCGGTATTGGAGAGGATGTCAAAAATCAGGCAAACACGATTTGTTCACAAATGGCAGAAAATACAGATTCAAAACATCGAGTCTTATACGCGCCAGACGAAGTGAGCAAGGAAATGTATGAGTCTATGATTAAGGATCCAAACTTCACTGAGGTTCTTCATTTGATTAAGTCTGCATGCATGGTTCTCCACGGAATTGGAGATGCTATTACAATGGCGGAACGCCGTAAAACCAGCAGTGAGAATGTAAAAAAGCTTATTGCGGCAAACGCAGTTGGCGAAGCGTTTGGTTATTATTTCAATGAAGCCGGTGAGATCGTTCATAAAATTCAAACGGTCGGCCTGCAGCTCGCAGACTTGACTGCTATTCAGCATGTCCTTGCTGTTGCCGGTGGAGGCTCAAAGGCAAAAGCCATTGCAGCTTATATGAAAAGAGCTCCGAAATCCACTATTTTGATCACGGATGAAGGTGCTGCAAATCAGTTGTTAAAAGGGTAAAACCTTTAAATAAAAAATGATCCTTTCAAAGGAGGAAGTTATTCATGGCAGTAAAAGTTGGTATTAATGGTTTTGGTAGAATCGGGCGTGTGGTTTTCCGTGCAGCTTTAAAAAATCCTAATGTAGAGGTTGTTGCAGTAAATGACCTTACAGATGCAAACATGCTTGCACACCTTTTAAAATATGATACTGTTCACGGAACAGTAAACGAAGAAGTTACAGTTGATGGTGAATATCTAGTAGTTGGCGGACAACGCGTAAAAGTTATCGCAGAGCGCGATCCTGCTCAACTTGGCTGGGGAGACCTTGGCGTAGAAGTAGTAGTAGAATCTACTGGACGTTTCACTAAGCGTTCTGACGCTGCTAAACACTTAGAAGCTGGCGCTAAAAAAGTAATCATCTCTGCTCCTGCAACTGACGAAGATATCACAGTTGTTATGGGTGTTAACCATGATAAATATGATCCAGCACAACATGATGTTATCTCTAACGCTTCTTGTACGACAAACTGCTTAGCTCCTTTTGCTAAAGTATTAAACGACAAGTTCGGAATCAAACGCGGTATGATGACAACAGTTCACTCATACACAAATGATCAGCAAATCCTTGACTTGCCGCACAAAGACTATCGCCGTGCACGTGCAGCAGCTGAAAACATCATTCCTACAACAACTGGTGCTGCAAAAGCAGTTTCTCTAGTTTTACCTGAACTTAAAGGTAAATTAAACGGTGGAGCAATGCGTGTTCCAACTCCAAACGTTTCACTAGTTGACTTAGTTGCTGAGCTTGATCAAAACGTTACAGCTGAAGAAGTAAATGCTGCACTTAAAGAAGCTGCTGAAGGCGATCTTAAAGGCATTCTTGCTTACAGCGAAGAGCCATTAGTATCTAGCGACTACAACGGTAACCCAGCTTCTTCTACAATCGATGCATTATCTACAATGGTTCTAGAAGACAGCATGGTAAAAGTTATCTCTTGGTATGATAACGAGTCTGGCTACTCTAACCGTGTAGTTGACCTAGTTGATTATATCGCTCAAAAAGGTCTTTAATTTTACCGATATTAACGCTAATTTAACCTCATCATAATGGATATAACATATGTGAATGTCTATAATGATAAATGGGAACGGGGGAGCAGGGAACATATCCCTCTCCCCCGTTGTCTTTTCATGGGCATATGGCTATGAAAAGCAGTTAGCGCAAACTGCGTCCCAGGCATGCTTTTTAGGCTTGCCGGTGTACGAGTTTCTTATTGGCAAAGCAAATATTATATTTAGAAGATTATTAAATCTTCTAATAGGAGGTTCTTTTGCTATGAACAAGAAAAGCGTGAAAGATGTTGATTTAAAAGGCAAACGCGTATTTTGCCGTGTAGACTTTAACGTTCCAATGAAGGACGGTCAAGTTACAGACGAAACACGTATCCGTGCAGCATTGTCAACGATTAATTATTTAACAGAGCAAGGAGCAAAAGTTATTCTTGCAAGCCACCTTGGCCGTCCAAAAGGAGCCGTTGTTGAAGAACTTCGTTTAACTCCTGTTGCAAAACGTCTTTCAGAGCTTCTTGGCAAAGAAGTGAAAAAGGCAGATGAGGCATATGGCGATTCTGTGAAAGAATTAGTAGGAACAATGAATGAAGGCGATGTTTTATTATTAGAAAACGTTCGTTTTTATGCTGGTGAAGAAAAGAATGATCCTCAATTAGCAAAAGCTTTTGCTGAACTCGCAGATGTATATGTAAACGATGCATTTGGAGCAGCACACCGTGCACACGCTTCAACAGAAGGAATTGCACATCATCTTCCAGCTGTTTCCGGATTGCTAATGGAGAAAGAATTAGCTGTACTAGGAAAAGCAATGTCCAATCCTGAGCGTCCTTTCACTGCAATCATTGGCGGAGCAAAAGTAAAAGATAAAATCGGTGTTATTGAAAACCTTCTTGATAAAGTAGATAACCTAATCATCGGCGGCGGACTTGCATACACATTTGTAAAAGCACAAGGCCATGAAATCGGAAAATCCCTTTTGGAAGAAGACAAAATGGATTTAGCTCTTTCTTTTATTGCAAAAGCGAAAGAAAAAGGCGTTAAATTCTATATGCCAGTTGATGTAATTGTTTCTGATGATTTCTCAGAAGATGCAAATACAAAAGTAGTATCCATTGAAGAAATCCCTGCAGATTGGGAAGCGTTAGATATTGGACCGAAAACAGCTGAAATTTACAGCGAAGTCATCCAAAATTCAAAACTTGTTATCTGGAACGGACCAATGGGTGTGTTTGAACTAAACAAATTCGCTGGCGGAACAAAAGCTGTTGCAGAAGCACTTGCTGAAGCAAACGATACATATTCAGTCATCGGCGGCGGAGACTCTGCAGCTGCAGTTGAAAAGTTCCACTTAGCAGACAGAATGAGCCACATCTCTACAGGCGGCGGTGCTTCCCTTGAATTTATCGAAGGAAAAGAACTTCCTGGAGTAGTAGCGTTAAACGATAAATAAGACTGTTTCATATAGATATATTTTTTTCGCAGACTGGATCTGATCCTGCGGGTATTGGAGAAGGTGAGCCTGTAAGGCGCCAAAAGGCTTACCGCCTGCCCCAGGTAGAAGATCGCCATGAAGCGGGAAACAATCTGTAGTGAACAATTAATAGCTTGAAATAGAATGAAAGGATGTGCCCACCATGCGTAAACCTATTATCGCAGGAAACTGGAAAATGCATAAAACACTTTCCGAGGCAAAATCATTTATTGAAGAAGTAAACGGACTAGTTCCTGATCAAGAAAAGGTTGAAACAGTTGTATGTGCACCTGCACTATTTTTAGAGCGTTTAGTTGAAAGCACTAAAGGTACAGCTGTACAAATCGGTGCACAAAACATGCACTTTGAAAACTCTGGTGCTTTTACTGGTGAAACAAGCCCAGTTGCACTTGAAGATCTTGGTGTAAAATATGTCATTTTAGGCCACTCTGAGCGCCGTGAAATGTTTAACGAAACAGACGAGTCTGTTAACAAAAAGACATTGGCAGCATTTGCTCATGGTCTAACTCCAATTGTGTGTGTTGGTGAATCGCTTGAACAGCGTGAAAACGGAGAAACAAATCAGCTTGTTGGTGATCAAGTTGAAAAAGCTCTTGCTGGATTAACTGAAGATCAAGTAAAAGAAACAGTTATTGCTTACGAACCAATCTGGGCAATCGGCACAGGCAAATCTTCTACAGCAGCAGATGCTAATGAAGTATGTGCGCACATTCGCCAAGTAGTAGCAAAACAATTCTCTCAAACAGCTGCTGATGCAGTCCGCATTCAATATGGCGGCAGTGTAAAGCCTGCTAACATTAAAGAATACATGAGCGAATCTGATATTGATGGTGCTCTTGTTGGCGGTGCTAGCTTAGAAGCACAATCATTCCTGCAATTATTGGAGGCAGGCAAGAATGACTAAATCACCAGTAGCACTGATTATCCTGGATGGATTCGCGTTAAGAGGCGAAACAATGGGTAATGCGGTTGCTCAAGCTAAAAAGCCAAACTTTGACCGTTTTTGGAATCAATATCCGCATGCACAGCTTGTTGCAAGTGGTGAAGCGGTAGGACTTCCGGATGGACAAATGGGGAACTCTGAAGTTGGCCATTTGAATATTGGTGCTGGGCGTGTTGTTTATCAAAGCTTAACAAGAGTGAACGTTGCAATTCGTGAAGGAAATTTTGAGAAAAACGAAACATTCCTTTCAGCAATTGAACATGTTAAAAAGACGGGCAAGAACCTTCACTTAATGGGCTTGCTTTCTGACGGCGGTGTTCATAGCCATATTGAACACTTATATGCACTTCTTCGTTTAGCTGCTGAAGAAGGCGTAAAGAATGTATATGTGCATGGCTTCCTTGATGGACGTGATGTAGGTCCAAAAACAGCTGAGAAATACATTAAAGCTGCTGAGGAAAAGATGAAAGAATATGGTGTCGGACAATTCGCAACCATTTCTGGACGCTATTACTCTATGGACCGCGACAAACGCTGGGAGCGTGTGGAAAAGTCTTATCGCTCGATGGTATACGGTGAAGGCCCTTCTTATTCTTCTGCCCTTGATTTAGTAGAAGATAATTATCGCAACGGAATCTTTGATGAGTTCGTGATTCCGTCTGTCATTACAAAAGAAGACGGAACACCTGTAGGAGCCATCGAAGACGAGGATGCAGTTATTTTCTATAACTTCCGTCCTGACCGTGCGATCCAGATTTCCAACACATTTACGAATAAGGATTTCAGATCGTTCGACAGAGGTCCAAAGCATCCGAATAGCCTATATTTCGTTTGTTTGACACATTTTAGTGAAACAGTTGACGGATTTGTTGCGTTTAAACCAACAAACTTGGATAATACTTTAGGAGAGGTATTATCGCAAAACAAATTAAGACAGCTTCGAATTGCTGAAACAGAGAAATATCCACATGTTACCTTCTTTATGAGCGGTGGACGTGAGGATAAATTCCCTGGTGAAGAACGAATCCTGATTAATTCTCCAAAAGTTGCAACGTATGATTTACAGCCGGAAATGAGTGCATATGAATTAACGGATGCTCTGTTAAAAGAGATTGAAGCCGACAATTTCGATACAATCATTTTAAACTTTGCCAATCCGGATATGGTTGGACACTCTGGCATGCTGGAGCCGACAATCAAAGCTGTAGAAACAGTTGATGAATGTCTTGGCAAAATCGTTGATGCTCTTGTAGCTAAGGGCGGACATGCAATCATCACTGCTGACCACGGAAATGCCGATGAAGTTGTGACATTGGACGGCAATCCAATGACCGCTCATACGACAAATCCGGTTCCTGTCATTGTGACTAAAGAAGGCGTCACTTTGCGTGAGGATGGAATTCTTGGAGACCTTGCACCAACAGTTTTGGATCTATTAGGTCTTGAGAAGCCAACAGAAATGACAGGCACTACCATTATTAAAAAATAAAACGTATTTCCAAACTAATTTTTCATATAAAAAGGAGAGAATTATTATGCCATTTATCCAACATGTATATGCTCGTGAAGTATTAGACTCTCGCGGTAACCCAACAATCGAAGTAGAAGTGTTAACAGAATCAGGCTTTTTCGGCCGTGCAATGGTGCCATCTGGTGCATCAACTGGTGAGCACGAAGCTGTAGAACTTCGCGATGGCGACAATTCTCGCTACCTTGGAAAAGGTGTTCAAAAAGCAGTAGATAACGTAAACAACCTTATCGCTGAAGCAGTAATCGGCTTAGATGTAACAGATCAAGTGGGCATCGATCGCACAATGATCGAACTAGACGGTACTGAAAACAAAGGCAAACTAGGCGCTAACGCTATCCTAGGTGTTTCTATGGCTGCTGCACATGCTGCTGCTGAGTCTGTAGGACTTCCTTTATACCGTTACCTTGGCGGTTTCAACGCGAAGCAGCTTCCAACTCCAATGATGAACATCATCAACGGTGGTTCTCATGCTGATAACAACGTTGACTTCCAAGAATTCATGATCATGCCTGTTGGAGCTCCAACATTCAAAGAAGCAATCCGTATGGGTGCTGAAGTATTCCACAGCCTGAAAAAAGTTCTTTCTGGCAAAGGCTTAAACACAGCTGTTGGTGACGAAGGCGGATTCGCTCCAAACCTTGGTTCTAACCGTGAAGCTCTTGAAGTAATCATCGAAGCAATCACAAACGCTGGTTACGAAGCTGGTAAGGACATCTACCTTGCAATGGACGTTGCTTCTTCTGAGTTCTATAACAAAGAAACAAGCAAATATGATCTTGCAGGCGAAGGCCGTACAGGTTTATCTTCTGAAGATATGGTTAACTTCTACGAAGAGCTTGTTAACGAATTCCCAATCATCTCAATTGAAGATGGTCTTGACGAAAACGACTGGGATGGCCACAAGCTATTAACTGAGCGCATCGGCGGCAAAGTTCAACTTGTTGGTGACGACCTATTCGTTACAAATACGAAGAAACTTGCACAAGGTATTGAGCAAGGCGTTGGCAACTCAATCCTAATCAAAGTAAACCAAATCGGTACACTTACAGAAACGTTTGAAGCAATCGAAATGGCGAAGCGTGCTGGCTACACAGCTGTAGTTTCTCACCGTTCTGGTGAAACAGAAGACGCAACAATCGCTGACATCGCTGTTGCAACAAACGCTGGACAAATCAAAACTGGTTCTATGTCCCGTACAGACCGTATCGCGAAATACAACCAGCTTCTTCGCATCGAAGACGAACTTGGCGATTTAGCTGTATACGATGGTTTGAAATCTTTTTATAACTTGAGCAAGTAAGTTTGAAGTTAAAAAAAGATACCTGAATTGTGTCGTACAGAGTGATTTTATACCGCTTGAATTAAACGATACAAAGACATGATTTAATTCGCAAAACAGTATTTATAAAACCTCCTATAAATGTGTGATGAATCCACGTTTATAGGAGGTTTTTGTGTGTTGAAAAAGATTTGCATAAAGAATCCGTGCAACGAACAGCATTTAATTTTAGGATGGTCGCTGTGAAGATTTTCAGTTAGCCAAAGTATTATCCTTCATTTCATTTTTTGTAAGTATTACAGCTAATATCAAGGCAATAAAGATTAATATCATATTCATCATTACTACTCCAGGCCATCCGTTTTCACTCCAAATTAAACCGCCTATTGTACCGACCACACTAGATCCAAGGTAGTAGAAAAATAAGTAGAAGGAGGATGCTTGTGCTTTGCTTTTAGTTGTAATTAAACCAATCCAGCTACTAGAAATAGAGTGACTACTAAAAAATCCATAAACAGAAATCGCTGTCCCAATTAGTTTTACAGGAATGTTAGGAACTAATGTGAGTGTTATTCCAATTAATATTAAAGTTAAACTAATAAAAATAGCAGATTTCCTGCCAAATAGTCTAATTACTTTATCAGCACCTACAGAACTAAACATACCAACAAAATAAAGCAAAAATATAAGACTGATTAATGATTCTGGAACGAAATAAGGAGAATCCAGAAGTGTAAATGACATATAATTAAACAAAGCAACATTTGTACCGAGTAGGATGAAGCCGATTAAAAATAGACACATCAACCTATATTGTGAAAGAGTATAAAACATAGATTTTGTAATTTGAGTGAATTTAAAAGTAGTGGTGTCAGGAACAAAATTCTGTGATTCAGGCACCATACGTGTAAATAAAATGCTGGCAATCAAACTGATGACTCCAACAACTAAAATAGCAATCTGCCAGTTCGTTTGCTCTGCTACCATCCCTGTAATAAAACGGCCAAAGGTTGATCCCAGTGCATTTCCTGATATATATAAACCCATAGCTGGGGCTAAACTTTTTGTCCCTATCTCCTCACTTAAATATGCCATCGCGATAGAAGGAAGGCCAGCCAGAGCAATGCCTTGAATGGCTCTAAGTCCTAATATCCAGTAAATATTAGAACTAAAAGGTATGAAAAAGCATATGATGGCTGAAATGATAAGGGATATATTCATTAATTTCACTCGGCCTGACCTATCAGAAAGAATACCGAAAAAAATCATAGATACTGCTAAAAAGAATGTTGCCAAGGAAAGAGATAAACTAGAAATTGCAGGGGTTATATTAAATTGTGAAGCAAAGTTTGGCAACAATGGCTGCACACAGTATAAAATAGCAAATGTATTAAAACCCGCAATAAAAAATGCGAGATTAATACGTTTGTAAAGAAACGATCCTCTTTCAACGCGTTGCGATTTTAATTCCATCTTAAAGAACTTCCTTTTTTATAGATTGCAGCCCCTGACAATATTGTCAGGGGCTGCTTCAGTTATGAGAGGACATCAAACGAGTTCTCTATAATATCAAATTCTTATAGTTCTCTTTGCAGTTCTTTTCTTATTATTAACTTAGTTACTACAAAAGAAACGATTATTGTGACTGCAGCAACGATTGCCCCAAGAATTACCTTATCAAAACCTCCGTCGTTATCAATAAAAAATACAAAGGTTGATAAACCGGGTGCAGCACCTGCAATATATGCATATAGTTTGAACGTACCTGCTACGATCCCGCCTGCAATAGCACCAGAAGCTACACCGATTAGTGTTTTAGGTTTTAGAATTAATGATCCATAAAATGCAGGTTCTGTTATACCAAAAAGTGCCGTTACACCAGATGAATAAATGACCCCTTTTTTAGCTTTATCTATTGTTGATGAAGCAACCGCCAAAGCGCTTGCACCAACACTTAGGTTAGATATAAATCCAGCGGCAGTTATAAATGGATCATAACCTACCTCTGCTACTATTTGTATTTTCATTGGAGGTAATGTCTTATCTAACCCAAACATAACTAAATACGGGTAGACTGCTGCTAGTATTGGCGTTGCAAAAGTACCTATTGTTTCTCCAATTGAAGTAATAACATAACCTACAAATTCACTCATAGTAGTTCCGATAGGCCCTAAGAAGATTAAAGTAACAGGAACAACAATAATCATAGTTAGTAAGGGTTTTAAAAAGAATGATAATGCCTCAGGTATTATTTTAGAAAGTAACTTATTGACAAAATACATAAAGAATACGCCCAGGAATATAGGAAACACGGATGAACCATAATTAACAAGTGGGATAGGAATACCTAAAAAATCTAATCCCTCGACACCGCTAATTGAGGGACTTACCAGTACTGCACCAAGTAGTGCCCCTAGAATCGGGTCCATGTTCAAATTTCTGGATAAGGTATAACCAATATAGACAGGTAAAAATGTAAAGCTTGCAGAGAAAATGGCAATTAACACTTGCGCAGTACCGCTATCTGTCTCTACACCAAAGTAGTTAATTAATATATTTCTAATGGCTAAAATGATCCCACCGGTAATTAAAGCAGGAACAATTGGCATAAATACCGCAGCCATGAAACTTCCAAATTTGTTAACGTAATATTGAAGATTTTTTTTTGAAGTATTTACTTCCTTTGTTTTAGACTCACTTTTATCAGTAGATTCCCAACCTGTTACTTTTATAAATTCATTGTAAGCTTCACCGACTTTTGGTCCGATGATAAGCTGAATTTGGTTATCTTTTTTAACAGCAGCATTTATATCTGGAAGATTGTTTAAAGCTTCATGATCTATTAATTGCTCATTTTTAATATTAATTCTAAGACGTGTAGCACAGTGAGTGATGCTGCTAATATTATCAATACCACCAATACTATCCAGCGCTTTATTGGATAAATTAGTATACTTTGCCATGTTTATTCTCCTCTCTTAATAGCATTTCTAAGTAATAGTCTGTATTTTTAAAAAGATTTCATTGTATTCGGAGATGATTTAAGTACGATTAATTAAATACGTTATATTCTTATTGTTCAGGTTTTAAATTCGCAGTAAATAACTCTTATACACTTGAAGTTAGATCAGTCTCTTCTTGTAAACTATCATCTGGGATCTCCTCGATATTAACCACATTTCCTTCTTAGCGGATATAAAAGGAATATTTGGGTTGTAAATAAATTAATTGAGCATTAATTTATTTTTATTATTCTCCTTTCAGTATTATCAGATAGTTAGCGTTTACATGTATAGAGTATAATTAAGTTGTTGTTATAAATCAACACAAATAAACAAATTAAGCTGAATTGTGTTATATTTAGTTGACTTATTGTGGTTAAATGTTATCATACGTGATATCAGAGGTGGTTTTTTAAATAAAATTTAAGGAGTTCATAAATATGGTTACGAAAGTAAAAAAAGTTATTCCCCCAAAGTTTGATCATTCAGGTGAACCAATATTTTTAAATGAGAATACTATTATGATGCGTAAACAGAAGATCTTAACCTTAATGAAAGAGGCAAATATAAGTTCTTTAGTTGTTTATGCTGATAAAGAACATGGCAGCAACTTTGAATACTTAACGGGCTTTATCCCACGATTTGAGGAAGGTCTGCATATTATTAATCAAGACGGTCACAGTACACTAGTTCTAGGGAATGAGAATTATAATAAAGTCAAATTCTCTCGTGTTGAAAGTAAAGGTGTTCATTGCCCGCTTCTATCTTTACCTAACCAGCCAATGGGTGATTTCTTGCCTATCAGTCATTATTTAAAACAAGCAGATATTGATACAACAAAGAAAGTAGGATTAGTTGGATGGAAATTGTTATCTTATAATTATAATGATTTTCATAAATCCTTTGATCTACCAGCTTTCATCGTTGACGGGTTAGCTGAAGTAGTGGGAGAAGACAAACTGGTGAATGCAACTCAACTTTATATTCATCCTAATAGAGGAGCACGAACGACCAATAATGCAAATGAGATTGCTCATTATGAATTTGGTGCCTCTTTAGCATCGGATGCATTACTCTTAGGTTTGGATAACTTAAAAGAAGGTGCAATTGAGAGAGAGATTGGTGATATGTTAAACCGAGATGGACAGTATCCAAGTGTAGTTACAATATCTGCTTTTGGAGAGCGATTCGTTAAAGCAAACCTTTATCCAACAAACCGTACACTAAAAAAAGGTGATAAGGTATCATTAACAGTTGGTTATAAAGGGGGATTATCAAGTCGCTCAGGTTATGCTGTCAATAACTTTAATGAATTGGAAGAAGTTGATCAAGGTTACTTTAATGAGGTTGTATTGCCATACTTTGAGGCATATAATTGGTGGCTTTCCAATATAACAATTGGGCAGAAAGGTGGAGAATTCTATGAACAATTCTCCGCGATTTATCCACCTGATAAATTTGGTTGGCATTTATGCCCCGGACATCTAACAGCAGATGAAGAGTGGTTGAGTTCAGCTTTCTATAAAGGCTCTGATGCAGTTGTTCAAAGCGGGAATATTCATCAGATTGATTTTATACCTGTTCAATCAGGTCATAATGGAGTTTCTGCGGAAAGTACTATTGTATTAGCTGATGAAAGACTTATAAACGAAATTCAATCTGAATATCCTGATCTATGGGAGAGAATTCAAACTCGTCGAAAATATATGAAAGAAATGTTAAATATTGAATTACAACCTCATGTGTTACCTCTTACAAGTACTGTTGGTTATTATCGTCCCTTCTTCTTAAATGGAGACATGGCGCTTGTGCTTGAATAAGAAAAACGAATACGATTTTAGTTTGTTATAGAAAAAATACTACAAAGAAACTTTAATATACTAAATATAAGTTGTAACTTGTTGAGACAATACTATTTAAATGAAAAAATGTACAATTCCTAATGGAATCGTACATTTTTTTAGTAATTATATTTTTAATTCATCAAAAGGGAACATGGGCCTGTCTATTAGCTTAAATTCTAATGCCTCTGTAACTTGATAGGTTGTACCCGGAGTCAAAACCATCAAACTTTGGTCTGCGAATTTTTTTAATTCAGGGAAAACATATCCTTGTTTTACAACAACAATATTATAATCTGAAATATTGACGTTCGCTATATCATATTGACGTATCTCTGCGAAACTAATTCCCGTTGTTGCAACCATTACATCAATAGGCTTGTCTTTTAATGACAACGTTATTACATCCCCCATTTTCTTTGATGAGCCAAAATAGTAAACAACGTCTCCGCGGGATTTTATCGTCCCTTCAATTTCTACAGGAGCACTAAGCTCATTTAGGTTTTTTCCTATGCTTACTTTTACAGAATCTCCTATATCATAATGAGATAGTTCATTGTATGCATATGGATCATTTATTGTTGCAAACAAGATGTTCTTGTCATTGTATTCGTCGGTATTCACAAATTTGTGTAAAAGCAGCGTGTTTATTCCTGTTGCTCCAGATGTAGAGTTATCTCCAGAATCTGTAAGTACAATTCGGTTATTATTTGATTTTATAGTTTCCTCTACTACATCTTCTGGATTAATTGTTTCTCCATGATAGTGAAAATCATGCCTTCTCTCAATAACAAACGAGGCTAATTGATCTGCTACTATATTAGCGTATTCTGCATGCTCTTTTGATGTGGGAACAACCACTATGCTACAGCCTGCATGTTGAGAATCGTGTCTGAGATAACCTACATGCCACGACGCGGATAAAATTCTACTATCTTCTTCATATTTATTTAGCTCTTGATTTATAGACTTGACTGGCTCATCAGTACTTACAGATCGTTCTCCACCAAGAATTATCGGTAACTTTCGATACACAGCATTTGTTCTTCTATTATCATTAATAAGATCTACTAACATCTTCGCTACCGTTTGAAGTGTTTCAGCAATGTCTGTATGAGGTGACTCTCTATAAGAACGCATGATCGTTGCACTCTCACAATACTCTTTATGCAAGTTTCCATGTGGATCTACCGCAACAGCGATAGGAAAGTTTTCTCCCATAATCTCTCTTATCCCTTTAAATATATAAGGTTCACCGCTGCTG
The DNA here is from genome assembly GCF_008923265.1 of Bacillus mesophilum. Lineage (NCBI taxonomy): Bacteria > Bacillati > Bacillota > Bacilli > Caryophanales > Bacillaceae > Bacillus > Bacillus mesophilum. Next base: position 467,892 of record NZ_WBOT01000003.1, read on the forward strand.
CCATTTAAATTTTCAATTTTGCTTGCTCCATGCAAGAATAATAAAATTCCATCAAGTTCCTCGCGATATTTTTTAACGTCTCTAAATATTCGCTTTGCTATAAAATCAAAGGTATTTTCCTCTACTACACCTGAAGAGTGGGCATTAGCGTATAAGGAACCAATAACTTCAACATTATTTTCTTTAAAGATATTTCTGACATGCATTAAATCTTGTACATCGTCGCCATATGCAAGTAGATAATCTGTGATTTCAGCTTTTTTATCAATATGCTCGTTTGATTCTGTTGTAAAATTAGCGATTAATATTTTCACGTTTACCCCTCTTTTCAATAATTGATATCAAAGTGTTTATAAAAATAGTTATATGTTAAAATTCACATATAAACTAGTTCTTTAAAACAAATATAACATAAAAAGATTATTCTTGTTAATTATAGTGCGTTTTTATGATAAATCTTGTTATTTTAGTTGAGGATAATAAGGTGAAAGCTAAAAATTATAGGAGTGAATACGTTGAAACAAATAAAGCGACAAGTTTTTATATTAGATAGAATAAAGGTAAATGGGGAGGTTAACTCTAAAGATTTAGCAGAAGAACTAAATGTTTCTTTAATGACAATAAATCGAGATCTGAAGGAATTGGCAAAAAACGGAGAAGTTGAACTAGTATATGGGGGGGCTATATACAAAAAAGCTGATTTGTCAGAGTATCCTATGGCAATAAAAAAAGAAGTAAATGCATATGGGAAAACTTTAATTGGGAAGTATTGTAAAAGTATTGTGAGTCCTTACTCTTCAGTTTTTATAGAAACGGGTACTACAACTTTAGCAGTGGCACATGAAATTTTTGATATTCAAAATTGCTCTTTTTATTCAAATTCACTCATGGTACACACTACATTATCTAAATATGAGAATATATCTTTATATAGTGTTCCGGGGCAATATAGAGAATTGTCACAAGGTTTTCTAGGTGTGCAGACTATAGATTATATTAGAAATTTTCAATTTGATATTGTTTTCGTCGGAACGGAAGGAATTACTCTTAATACAGGTGTAACACTACCGGATGAAATGGATGCTTATACAAAAAAGTCATTGATAAATCAAACGAAAAAATTAGTTTTGGTTGCAGACAAAACGAAATTCGGAATTACACATCTTTATAAAATGTGTGATATAAAAGACTTTGATTTGATTGTTACGGATTTACCAAGCAGCAACAAAATATTTAAAGAAATAAGCCAGGTCACAAATATTGTATCTGTTAGTTCTAAATAATACATCAATCAGAGAAGTATTGACATGACTACATACTAAAGGGCTACTAAGTAAAGACTCAGACATATTCCTAATTTTTAGCATGTTTGCAGCAAAATTAATAAAGATCAAATAGTTGGAGAGAGACTTTACTTTGGGTTTTATTTAGTTCCCTTATTACTGCAAGAATTTCTCTTTATAGAAGAATTCAATATGGTATAATGCCACTCCTGCGCAAATAAAATCAACACATCTTTCCCAAGATATTGTCCAATTCCAATAAATATGATAAAATTTAAAATACTGTAAGTGTACGTTTCAGTTTCAGGAGGTGGGCTTAATGCATACATTATTCATTACATTACTGGTCATTGTTTCGATTGGACTTATTGTTGTTGTACTTCTTCAATCTGGTAAGAGTGCAGGACTTTCGGGTGCAATTTCCGGAGGAGCTGAACAGCTTTTCGGAAAACAAAAGGCACGCGGAATTGACTTAATTCTTCACCGTTTAACAATTGTGCTTTCTGTACTATTTTTCCTATTAACGATTGCTGTATCTTATTTTGCTCTATAAGCCTTTCCTGCCTGGCCGAAAAAGGTCAGGCTTTTATTATGCTTCAAAATAATGGAATAATATTCCTGCCTGAAGGCTTCTAAATGGATTGTTTTGTTGCGGTCTGTTAAAAATAGAACATACACATTAATCAAACGTTTGATTGAAAAGGGGTAAGAGAATGAAAGTTGTTGCACCAAAGCCGTTTACGTTCGGAGATGGAAAAAGAGCTGTATTGCTTCTACACGGATTTACGGGGAATACTGCAGATGTCAGAATGCTGGCTCGCTATCTTGAAGGAAAAGGCTATACATGTCACGCACCGCTTTTTAAAGGTCATGGTGTTCCGCCAGAAGAGCTTGTCCATACAGGACCAGAGGATTGGTGGAAAGATGTAATGGAAGGATATGAGCTTTTAAAAGAGATGGGGCATCAGGAGATCGCTGTTGCAGGACTGTCACTTGGGGGCGTATTTTCACTTAAATTAGGTTACACTGTTCCTGTAAAGGGAATAGTTCCAATGTGCGCGCCGATGTATATTAAAAGCGAAGAGACGATGTACAAGGGCATATTGGCGTATGCTAGAGAATATAAAAAACTTGAAGGGAAATCTGCGGACCAGATTGATTCTGAGATGGCGGAATTTGAAAAAACGCCAATGAATACACTAAAAGCCCTTCAAGAGCTGATTGCAGATGTCAGAAACCATGTGGATATGATCTATTCGCCAACATTTGTGGCACAAGCAAGACATGATCACATGATTAATACAGACAGTGCAAATATTATCTTTAATGAAGTAGAAAACGATCTAAAGAAACTAAAATGGTATGAAGAATCTGGACATGTTATTACGCTTGATAAACAGCGTGATGAGCTTCACGAGGATGTTTATCAGTTTTTAGAACAGTTAAATTGGGAAGACTAAAACAATTAGATATAAAGGAGGGAATCCTTTGGAGAATAAGTCAGCAGAGATAATTGAACAGCTTTTGAGCCATATGAAAGATGAAGCGTATAAGCCTTTAACCGTTCAGGAGCTGGAACAGGCATTTGGAATTGAAGATTCCGCTGATTTTAAGGATTTTGTGAAGGCGCTCGTCGTAATGGAGGAAAAAGGGTTAGTTGTTAGAACCCGCAGCAATCGTTATGGACTGCCGGAAAAAATGAATTTAATCCGCGGAAAAATGATTGGCCATGCAAAGGGCTTTGCGTTTGTTGTTCCGGATGAGCAGGGCATGGATGATATTTTTATCCCGCCAAATGAAACAAATAATGCGATGCATGGGGATATCGTGCTTGCTCGTGTAACAGCTGAATCGTCAGGTCAGCGCAGAGAAGGAACGATCGTTCGTATTCTAGAGCGCGGCATTCAGCAAATTGTCGGTACGTATACGGAAAGCAAGCATTTTGGATTTGTAATCCCTGATGATAAAAAGTTTGCCAGTGATATTTTTATCCCAAAAGCAAGCTCAAAAGGGGCAATAGAAGGCCATAAAGTGGTTGTAAAACTGACAACCTACCCAGAAGGACGAAAAAGTGCAGAAGGTGAAGTTATTGAGATCCTTGGTCATAAAAATGATCCGGGTGTTGATATTCTTTCGGTTATCCATAAGCATGGCCTGCCAATGGAGTTTCCTGACGATGTGCTTCAGCAGGCATCTGATACACCTGAAACCATTGATGAAAGTGAACTGAAAAATCGCCGTGATCTTAGAAATGAAACGATCGTGACGATTGATGGCGCAGATGCGAAGGACTTGGATGACGCTGTTACGGTTACAAAGCTTGAGAACGGAAACTACAGACTTGGTGTACATATTGCCGATGTTACCTATTATGTTACGGAAGATTCTTCAATAGACCGAGAAGCAGCAGACCGCGCGACAAGTGTGTATCTCGTAGATCGCGTGATTCCGATGATTCCACATCGTCTTTCAAATGGAATTTGTTCACTTAACCCGCAGGTTGATCGTTTAACGTTATCTTGTAATATGGAGATTACAGAAGACGGTGAAGTGGTCAATCATGAGATCTATCAAAGTGTGATTAAAACAGCAGAGCGGATGACGTATCATGATGTGAACAAAATTCTTGAGGATGAAGATGAAGAACTGATCAAGCGCTATGAACCATTAGTGCCGATGTTTAAAATGATGGAAGAGCTTGCTGCAATCTTACGCAAAAAGCGGATGCAGCGCGGAGCAATCGACTTTGATTTTAAAGAAGCAAAGGTGCTTGTTGATGATGAAGGTGCTCCAAAGGAAGTTGTCATTCGTGAACGCTCCGTAGCTGAACGGTTAATTGAAGAGTTCATGCTTGCGGCCAATGAAACCGTCGCTGAACATTTTCACTGGATGGAAGTGCCGTTCATTTATCGTATTCACGAGGATCCAAAAGAAGACAAGCTGCGCCGATTCTTTGAATTTATCACGAACTTCGGCTATATCGTAAAAGGAACAGCCAATGCTGTACATCCGCGTGCACTTCAGGAAATCATTGAAGAAGTACAAGGAAAACCGGAGGAAATGGTCGTTTCAACTGTTATGCTCCGTTCGATGCAGCAGGCAAAATACGATCCGGAAAGCTTAGGACACTTTGGGTTATCAACAGAGTTCTATACGCATTTTACCTCTCCGATTCGCCGTTATCCGGATTTAATCGTGCATCGTCTCATCCGCACATATTTAATTGAAGGCAAGATAGACCAAGCAACGAGAGAGAAGTGGAATATGCTTCTGCCTGATATTGCTGAGCATTCTTCTAATATGGAGCGCCGGGCAGTAGAAGCAGAACGTGAAACGGACGAGCTGAAAAAAGCAGAATATATGGCAGATAAAATTGGCGAAGAGTACGACGGGATTATTAGTTCTGTTACGAATTTCGGAATGTTCGTCGAGCTGCCAAATACGATTGAAGGTCTTGTTCATGTCAGCTATATGACCGATGATTATTATCGTTATGAAGAACGCCATATGGCAATGATCGGAGAACGTACAGGCAAGGTTTTCCGCATTGGTGATGAGATTACCGTTCGAGTTGTCAATGTCAATAAAGATGAACGTTCAATTGATTTTGAAATTGTCGGCATGAAAGGCACACGGCGCCGTGAAACAAATGATGCACCAAAAGTATTTAAAACAGGCAGCTCAGACCGTAAACCGCGCCGTGGCAAAAGTGGTGAAGGTGAGCGTAAAGGCAGCGCTGCTGAAGGTTCAAAACGCAAACATAAAAAGAATAAAAAGCATTTTGAAAATGCTCCAAAAGCAAAGCGTAAGAAAAAACGATAAGCTGTTGCTCCAAGTGTGCATTCACTTGGAGCAGGCAATATTCCGTTTTGAGGCCCTTTTTGCTACAATAGAAGGAAACGCTTTGTACGCGAGCTGCAACACAAGGGGGAAGTCAGTATGCCAAAGGGTAGCGGAAAGGTTATTGCGCAAAATAAAAAAGCCTTTCATGATTACGCAATAGAAGAAACATATGAAGCAGGTCTTGTTTTACAAGGTACAGAGATCAAGTCAATTCGAAATGGCCGCGTTAATTTAAAAGATTCTTATGCGCGCATCATAAACAATGAAATGTTCTTGATTGGCATGCATGTCAGTCCATATGAACAGGGAAACCGATATAATCACGATCCGTTAAGAACAAGAAAACTGCTGCTTCACCGCAAGGAAATCAACAAACTGATCGGTGAAACCAAGCAGTCCGGTTATGCACTTGTACCTCTAAAGCTCTATTTGAAAAATGGGTATGCTAAAGTGGCAATAGGCTTGGCAAGAGGGAAAAAGAAATACGACAAGCGTGAAGATTTGAAGAAAAAAGAAGCGAAACGTGAGGTTGAACGTGCCTTCCGTGAACGGCAGAAAATGTAGTTCCAGAACCTTACAATTGAAATTCTCTGTCACTATGTTATAATAATTTATGTCACCAAGCGGTGATACAAACTCTAGCTCATCTATTTCGAGCTTCCGAAACGTCAGCATGATGCCATGTTTGACTCATTTATAAAGCGGGAATAGGCTAAATGCCGACGCTTTTCTTATAATGGGGACGCTACGGATTCGACAGGGATAGTTCGAGCTTAGGTTGCGAGTCGAGGGGATCGGCCTCGTTAAAACGTCAACGCCTATAACTGGCAAACAACAAAACAACTTCGCTTTAGCTGCTTAATAGCGCTTTAGTGGTTCCTCCCTCCATTGCCCATGTGGTAGGGTAAGGGACTCAAACTTAGTGGGCTACGCCGGATTCCACCGTCTGAGGATGAAGGAAGAGAACAACCAGACTAGCTGACCGGGCGCCAGTCGATAGGCAGATGGCTCAGCGAAATACGAATATATCGACTACACTCGTAGAAGCTTAAGTGCCGATATCTTTGGACGAGGGTTCGACTCCCTCCGTCTCCACCAAATACATATTTGGTGGTTTTTTATTTTTTTCTATCTTAAAATGATTCCTTTATTTAATTATATTAGCTATAACATTTTTTACTCAAAAGCCTTCGAATTCACTATCGAAGGTTTTTTATTTTGTCTCATAAGAGGTAAAATAATCATTAAGATGAATTTATTGAATCACAGATAATATAAGACGGTTGCAGTTATCACATTTTGTTAAGTATAAAAATTAAGGAGAGAATATGTTAAAGAAACGTCAGTTAATAATTTCTTTTATTATGATGCTAACATTATTTTCAGCTGGCTGTGCTGGAGCGTCCGATTATGAGATTGATCTGCCAGGTAATTATTCGGTTATTAGGTCGTCAGCTCATGATGTTAAGATTTCTCCAAAGATAGGTGAGAATGGATGGGGACCTGAGGTAGTGCCTGCGGAAGTTGTGGAGGTTGGCTGGAATGAAAAATACATCATTGCAAAGCAGCAACAAGGTGCTAAAAATGAAAACTTCTGGATTATTGAAATAGAAACTGAAAACGTTATTGGTCCCTTAAATAATGAAAACTTTACTAATAAACAAGCAGAATACGGGATAGAGGACATCTCTTTAAAAAAGGTACAAGAATTAGAAAAGGCATATTAAGTGAACAGTACTCTTTTCTGATATCGCGATCGGATTTATAGGGATTCAGATTGTCATTCTTTCTTTTCCACCAAATATATTTGGTGGTTTTTTATTTTTTTGCTGGATCTTAGTTAATGATTTTGGCTTTCTCTTTTATCTTCGTCATTTTTCGCTTTTCATATAAAAAATAGAACTAAAAACTCATCCTAGTTTCCAGGGTATTAGGAATTTAGAAAAGGGAGGAAACTCCTGTTTGAAAGTATGTTAACTCTTAATATAATTCGGTTAATTAGTCGATTCTTTCACTATAATTTAAATAACACATAATTCAAAAAGCCCTCTGAGCAGATAAAGAGTCTACCGCACAGAGGGTTTTATTATGATTACATTATTCTGGTTTAATATAGTCATACTCCACTTCATCACTTTTTTCATTATAATCTACAAATAGATCATGACCATTAAAAAACCATAGATCAGCATCTTCAACAAAGAAGGTGATGCCGTCTGATACGGTTTCGACAACCGCATTTCTCGAATCATTATCGATCGTAAAGGCAAGAGCATACCCCTCTTGGACTGGACTTGTTCCATAAATTTGCGAGTAAAAGCGCACCTTTTTTCCCGGCTCTAAACCAACCTCATCCTTAAACCACTGCAATGCTTTATCACTAATTTGGATTTTCAAAAAGTACAGCTCCTTTTAAATTTTAGTATTATAGCTTTTCCTCTTAGAATAAAAATACATAGACTGACTGGATCAGTCTTTTACGAAAACATATATGTCATCTTAATGATAACATTTTCGCGGTATATAATAATACGACAATTCTAAGACACTTTTAAGCTATATAGCTCACTTTTTAGGAACATATATCTAATAAAATCTTGAGGCTGGAACATTAGTATTTAACATACCCTTAGATCCGAATCGTTGGGAAGTTGTCTTTCTAATCATTCGTTTTTTATGATTACAAAATATTTTTTATTAACATGAGTGAAATGGAGCGGAGGACTCTCGACTCCGGAGGGAAATAGAGGAAAAGGTGAGACCCCGCAGGCGTGCCGAGGAGGCTCAGCTTCCTCCCCTCGGAAAGCGAGAGTCCGCAGCGCAGGTGGTACGGACTTGTTTGAATACCCAAACCAAGATATTGAATATTCGTGTTTTAGAAATATTCATTTCGTTTTTTCCTAGCTCAATTACTTATGATCATCTTTTGTTTCTTTGAGTTCACTGCGATGAATTAATTCAATATAGTTTAGATTTGATTTTTGTATTTCGCAATATCCTGACTCGTTTGTTTTAATGAGATAATAGATTTCATTGTTATACCAAATTTTTCTGCACCTTTTTTCCACGTTTCACCTTCTTTTTAATTCCTGCTTTATGAACCGGCATATCTTTGTTAAGGACTAGAATGGTTATATAATTCAATTTTTCACCTTTTTTCTATTATTTAAAAGTAAAACAAAGAAACTTTTCTATTTTTGTACAGTAAAAGGATGAGATACTAAATAAGCATTTACATATATAAGCATATTATTATATAGTGATATAGGAAAAAGGGAGGCGGAAATGTTGGAATCAACTCTTGATATAGGAACAGCAGCACAGATCCTTAAATTGTTAGGTGATAAAACACGTTTAACGATGGTGAAGATTCTTGATCACCATGATTGTTGTGTGTGTGAGTTTGTCGGGATTTTTAACATGAGCCAGCCTGCAATCAGCCAGCATCTCAGAAAACTGAAGGATGCAGGGGTTGTAGGGGAAACACGCAGAGGCCAATGGATTTTTTATTCACTGAATAAAAACAGTGAATACTACCAACTGGTACAGAACCTGCTGAGTCACCTTCCAAGTCAGGATGATAAATTAGCACAACTTGAAGAACAGGGATTAAGAATTACCTGTGAGTAAAAGGAGGGAGTAAAATGACTCAAATTATACTGGCATCCTTGATTTTTTTAGCCACACTGATCCTTGTCATCTGGCAGCCTAAAGGGTTATCAATCGGGTGGTCAGCCTGTGGAGGGGCCATCCTTGCGCTTCTTGCGGGTGTAGTTGATTTTAATGATGTATTGGATGTTACATCAATTGTTTGGAACGCAACTTTGACATTCGTTGCCATTATTCTTATTTCTCTTATTTTAGATGAAATTGGTTTCTTTGAATGGGCGGCACTGCATATGGCGAGAGCGGCAAAAGGGAATGGAGTCAGGATGTTTGTCTATGTTTCCATTTTGGGAGCGCTGGTTGCAGCCTTTTTTGCAAACGATGGCGCGGCTTTGATCTTGACGCCGATTGTACTTGCGATGGTCAGAAATCTTAAATTTGAGGAAAAGATGGTTTTCCCGTTTATCATTGCAAGCGGATTTATTGCGGATACAACCTCACTTCCATTAGTTGTCAGCAATCTCGTGAACATTGTGTCTGCTGACTTTTTTGACATTGGATTTATAGAATTTGCATCCAGAATGATTATTCCGAATTTCTTCTCATTAGCGGCCAGTATTATAGTCTTGTATTTATATTTTAGAAAAAGTATTCCAAAACAATATGATTCAAACCATTTGAAGAATCCAGCTGAAGCGGTTAAAGATGGAAAAATGTTTCGTCTCTCCTGGATTGTTTTAGGAATCTTATTAATTGGTTATTTTGTTAGTGAGTTTATAAAGGTTCCTGTTTCCATCATTGCTGGTCTTATAGCCATTTTCTTTTTGATCATGGCAAAAAGAAGTCCAGCGGTAAATACAGGTACAGTCATTAAAGGAGCTCCATGGGCAATTGTATTCTTTTCGATTGGAATGTATGTCGTGGTGTATGGTTTGCGTAATGCAGGTTTAACAAGTGTTTTAGCAGATGTGATTCAAGCGGCTGCAGATCAGGGCCTTTTTGCGGCAACCATCGGGATGGGCTTTATTGCTGCGATCCTTTCGTCGGTTATGAATAACATGCCGACTGTGATGATTGATGCGCTTGCTATCGCAGATACGAATACAACAGGCGTTGTTCGTGAAGCACTCATTTATGCAAATGTGATTGGCTCTGATTTAGGGCCGAAAATTACACCAATTGGTTCACTTGCAACCTTGCTGTGGCTTCATGTTCTATCCCTTAAAGGAGTAAAGATTTCGTGGGGCACCTACTTTAAGACGGGAATCATCTTAACGATTCCAACATTATTTATTACACTGGCTGGATTATATATTTGGTTATTGATTATTTAAATGGAGGTATAAAATATGTCTAAAAAAACGATTTATTTTCTATGTACAGGAAATTCCTGCCGCAGCCAAATGGCTGAAGGATGGGCAAAGAAATATTTAGATGATGCCTGGAAGGTATACAGTGCAGGTATTGAGGCACATGGTTTAAACCCGAATGCTGTTAAAGCGATGAAGGAAGCTGGTATTGATATAACATCACAAACTTCCGATATTATTGATCCTGAAATCTTGAATCATGCCGATTTAGTTATCACACTTTGCGGTGATGCGGCTGATAAATGTCCAGTGACACCTCCTCATGTGAAGCGCGAACACTGGGGATTTGATGATCCTGCCAAAGCGGAAGGAACAGAAGAAGAGAAGTGGGCATTTTTCCAGCGTGTCAGAGATGAGATCAGCGAGCGGATTAAAACGTTTGCGGAAACAGGGAAATAGAGAAAGCAGATATCTAGTAAGTATAAATAATAGCCAGGAGAACATTTCTCCTGGCTATTTGATCTGTATTATTAATATTTTCATGTTTGTTAGAATGTATCCATTTATATCATAAGGGCTTCTGCAAATAATATAGTATATTTTTTATACAAACATATATTATACACAATTTTCCTTTTTTATCTTGAATGAATCAATGAGAAGAATTAAGATTGATAAAAGATTGTAAATCAGAGGTGAAGGGTATGTTTAATAAAATTCTGATTGCGGCTGACGGTTCTGATCATTCGATTCGCTGTGCTGAAAAAGCATTGCATCTGGGGGAACAAAATCCACAGGCCCGCTTTACCGTTGTATATGCTATTGACGGTCAAACTTCAAAGGAAGATATACTTCATCATTATGATAAAACTATCGTGAATGAAAAGAGAAGACAGCGATTAGAGCCCATAATAAATCTCCTCGAGCAAAAGGGTGTAACATATGTGGTTGAGTTTATACATGGTGAGCCTGGACCAGCGATAGTGGAGTTTGCCAATAAAGGAGAATACGACCTTATTGTCGTCGGCAGCCGCGGGTTGAACGCATTGCAAGAGATGGTATTAGGGAGTGTCAGTCATAAGATAGCAAAGCGGGTATTAGCACCTGTTATGATTGTTAAATAAGGCGTTACGATACTTTATTCCATTTCCGCCTTTCTTAAAGAATGGAAGTGCCCAAACGATTAGATAGGGAACATCTTCTAATCGTTTGGGTTTTTCCCTGTACCTTCAGAAAGCACCAAAGGAGAAAAGGTTATTATGCTTGTCATCACTGAGGCATGAAAGTCCGAGCTCCCCCTATTTGCCTTTTATGAATCCTGTGATTTCCCAAGATACCTGTACAGGGTAGTCTTACTGATCCCTGTTGTATTTTTAATATCAGCCAAGCTGTACTTCTTGCTTTCATACATTTGAATGGCTTTTTTGACATTTTCATCTGGGATTCGCGGCCTTCCTGGGATACTGCCTTTTTGTTTAGCTTCGTGAATTCCTTCTTTGGTTTTTTCGCTCAGTAGGTCTGATTCAAAATCAATAATATGTTTAACGATCTTCTTAAACGAGTTATGGTCTTCCTTACTTGTATCAATATCCTCTTGTACAGAATGGAAGAATGCTTCCTTCCATTCAATTTCTTGAAGGAGTTCAAAAAGATTCCGGGTAGAATCTGCGAATGTGAGCAGGCTGCTGACTACAATTTTATCTCCCGGCTGTACGCTTTTGATCATATTCATCAGTTCAGGACGCTGGCCAGATGAAAAATGAATTTCATTGATAAAGGTATCGCAGCCAGCTTCTTGCAGAATCTGCTTCTGCTTCTCTCTATCGGGATCGCTGGGATATGGTCTGGCATAGCCAATTTGCATAACTAGCACCTCTAACTTTCTCTATCTTCTTAGATGTAATAACTATTTTTTGGTTGAATATACATATAATGACCTGTACCAAAATAGTTCATTTTTGGGACGATCCATGGTACACTTTTGTTAATCTTTTATTACAGTAATGTTTATATTTGTAAATATATAGGATAAATATAGATGTTGTTCTCGCAGAAGGAAGGAGAAAAATGAACCTAACGCTTAATAAAAATAAAACTCATCAGTTTACGTTCTATTATATAGCAGCTGTTTTGATGCTCTGGTTAAAAACGTATATAGTTCAATTAACACAATTTGAACTGGGAATTGAGAGTGTGCTTCAGCAGTTTTTGCTGCTTTTAAATCCTTTGGGATCATCACTATTATTTCTTGGGCTGGCTTTTTTGTTTAAAGGCAAGAAAAAGTTTATAGCCTTGATTGTTATTGACTTTTTTATGTCAGCATTGTTGTTTGCCAATGTCATGTTTTATCGTTTTTTTAATGACTTTATCACGTTGCCTACTTTAACACAAACGCAAAATTTTGGTGATGTCAGCGGGAGCATCGGCACGTTACTCAGTCCTGCAGATTTACTATTTTTTGCTGATGTCGTCCTGTTGGTATTTCTATTAACATTTAATTTTAAAAGTTTAGGAGTTAAAAAGACAGCTCCAAGGAAAGTCTCTGCTTTAATGTTTTTAGCCTTGAGTATATCTTGTATTAACCTGGCTATTGCCGAAATGGATCGCCCGCAGCTATTAACAAGAGGGTTTGATAGAAACTATATCGTAAAATATCTCGGGATGTATAATTATACGATTTATGATGCAGTTCAGAGCACGAGAGCCACTGCTCAAAGAGTATTTGCTGACAGCAATGATTTGACCGAGGTTCGAAACTTTACTCAGACAAGCCGTGCAGAGCCGAAGCCCGAATATTTTGGAGCAGCTGAAGGGATGAATGTCATTTATGTGCACATGGAGTCTATTCAGAACTTCCTGATTGATTATAAATTGCATGGAGAGGAAGTTACTCCGTTTCTGAACTCTTTAACAGAGGAAGAGAATACACTTTATTTTAATAATTTCTTCCACCAAACAGCACAAGGAAAAACAGCTGATGCTGAATTCATGGTAGCAAACTCACTTTATGGGCTTCCGCAAGGTTCTGCATTTACAACGAAAGGAATGAATACGTATCAGGCTGCACCAGCGATTTTAAGTCAGCAGCAAGGATATACGTCTGCTGTTTTTCATGGAAATACAGGGAGCTTCTGGAATAGAGATGAAATTTATAAATCTTTCGGCTACAATGAGTTTTTTGATTTAAGTTACTATGAAATGAGCGCTGACCAGCAGGCTGAATATGGTTTAATGGACAAGCCGTTTTTCGAACAATCGATGCCGTATCTAAAGGCACTGCCTGAACCATTTTATGCGAATTTTATTACCGTTACTCATCACTTTCCTTTTACAATTAATGAAGAGGAAGCAACTATTGATAAGCATACAACGGGCAATAAAACGGTTGATAATTACTTTCAAACTGCCAGATATGCAGATGAGGCCCTTCAGCAATTTTTTGATGATTTAAAGGAAAACGGTTTATACGATAACTCCATCATTATTATGTATGGCGATCACTATGGTATTTCGAATAACCACAACAAGGCGATGGAGCAGGTTATTGGAAAAGAGGTCACACCATTTGAAAGTGCAGGTCTGCAGCGTACGCCATTATTTATTCGTGTACCAGGCATGGAAGGCGGCGTGAATGAAGAGTATACGGGCCAGATTGATCTGCTGCCGACACTGCTTCACTTGCTGGGGATTGAGACGGACGAATATATTCATTTAGGTACAGATCTCCTGTCAGAACAGCATGATGATATAATTCCATTCAGGAATGGAGATTTCGTGAGTTCGGTGTTTACTTACGCTGATGGCAAATTTTACGATTCCACAACTGGTGAACTGCTGGACGAAAGCCGGTTAGATGAAGCGAGGGAATATCAGACAATCGCAGAACAAAAGCTTGGGATGTCTGATAAAGTGGTAAATGGAGATCTTCTGCGGTTTTATACACCAGATAGCTTCCTCCCCGTAGATCGTTCACAGTATAATTATTTGAACAAAGAAGATCGTGAATAATAGATGCTGAAATAGGGCTGCTGCAGATCTATCTGTGGCAGTCTTTTTCAATTTAGGCATCGGAATAATAGTTTGAATAAATAATTAATTGTAAAACGTAATCATTTCGATTTATAATGATATCTATTAAAAAGATTGAGGGGAGAAGATTACCAATGACACAAAGAAAAATTCCGGTTACTGTATTAAGCGGCTATTTAGGTGCTGGAAAAACAACATTGCTTAATCATATTTTATCAAACAGAGATAACAAGAAAGTGGCTGTGATCGTCAATGACATGAGTGAGGTCAATATTGATGCAGCACTTGTAAAGCAGGGCGGCTTCAGCAGAACGGATGAAAAATTAGTAGAAATGCAAAACGGCTGTATCTGCTGTACCTTAAGAGAAGACTTAATTATTGAGGTTAATAAACTGGCAGAAAGCGGTGATATCGATTATATCGTCATTGAATCAAGCGGAATTAGTGAACCTATTCCAGTTGCACAGACCTTTACTTATATGGATGAGACATTAGATATTGATCTGTCCAGCATGTGTCAGCTTGATGCCATGATTACCGTTGTTGATGCAAATCGATTTTGGCATGATTATGCTTCAGGTGAATCATTGCTTGACCGTAAACAAGGTACAGATGAAAACGATGATCGAGAAGTAGTTGACCTCTTAATTGATCAAATTGAGTTTGCTAATATACTGATCTTAAATAAAATTGATCTTGTAGAGGAAGAAGATAAAAATGAATTGAAAGCTACATTAAAACAGCTGAATCCTGATGCCAAAATCATTGAAAGTTCCCAATCGAAAGTAGCTATGAATGAAATTTTAGATACAGGTCTATTTGATTTTGATGCAGTAAGTTCAGGTGCTGGCTGGATTAAAGAACTAAATGGTGAACATACCCCTGAAACCGAAGAGTATGGGATTAGTTCTTTCGTATACAGAAGCAAAAAGCCGCTTAACCCCGAGCGCTTTTATGCATGGTTAGAAGATTTTCCAGTGGAGGTCATCCGTATGAAGGGCTTTATATGGCTGTCTTCAAGAAACGATGAAAGCTGTCTTATTTCTCAGGCAGGTCCATCCATTGTTTTTCAATCGGGAGGAAGCTGGATTGCGGCACTGCCTGAAGAAGAACAGGCTGTTATGTTCGAAGAGGATCCAGAACTAAAGGATCGCTGGGATGAAGTCAATGGTGATCGGCTGACAGAGCTCGTCTTTATTGGTATTGACATGAATCAGAATGAAATTGAACAGTCTCTTAAAAATTGTGAGTTAACAGAAACGGAAATGCAGGGAGACTGGAACTCACTTCCTGACCCGCTGCCTTCCTTTACCGTACCAACCGCACAAACAATGATGATTGGCACGGAAGAATAAGAGAGTACTTAAAGAAGATAAAACTCGCCGAATGGCGGGTTTTTCTTTTTATATAGGCTTGTTGTAGGAATGAACATTAAAATCGGAATAATTACGATTAAACAGCAATAAATTGTAAATGACAATCTATTTCGGAAACTACTCTATGGGATTATCATTATAAATTTTAGGAGAGTCATTTATGAGAAAAATGCCGGTTTACTTAATTAATGGTTTTTTAGGAAGCGGAAAAACAACGATGATGCTTAAAATGATCAAAAAGCTTCAAGATAAGGGCTTAAAGGTCGCCGTTTTGCTAAATGAGCTTGGTCAAACGAATTTGGAAAGGCATATGTTTAAGGAGGATAACTTTTTTGAATTATTGAATGGCTGTATTTGCTGTTCTCTGCAGGACGATCTGAAGAAAGTCATGCGTGATTTATCAGGTTTATACAAGGATGGAAAAGTAGATGTTGCTGTTATAGAAGGAACAGGGGTAGCCAATCCAGGAGAAATTCACGAGATATTAAACCAGCATCCTTTCTCCGATTTATTTTCACTCCAAGAGTCTGTCTGCATAACAGATGCATCCATGCTGCAGGAATACTTAAGTTTTTTTTCCAGTTCAAAAGAAGTGCGAAACCTGCAAAAACAGCAAATCCATCATGCTTCTTATATTGTGCTGAACAAGATTGACTTGATTGATCATAAGGCGGATCTGGAGAAAGTCCGTAAATTAGTCCGAAAAATAAACCCTGATGCAATCTTAAAGGAAACATCATATGGAGATTGCATTGAAGACCTTTTTCAGACCCATTCCAGCTTAGCCAGAACAACAATAAAAAATGAAGAGAAATATGCTCACCATCGTGAGATTAAAGCTGTCAAAATTCAAAACACTGCAAATGTAGGAAGAAACGACATTCATCGCATTCTTTCAGATTTAACCGAGGATATGATTAGAGCAAAAGGAACGATCTATGATCAATCAGAAGCACAATGGTATCACTTCCAATATGCATCAGGAAAACTCCAATGGGAAAAAGTCAAAAAGATGTCCAGTTCTCTCCATGGAGAAATCATTTTTATTGGGACAAATCTTAGCAGGGAGAAAGTTTTATTATAATGAGCTTCAGCTGCCTGGTTGTTTTCAAGCAATCGGGCAGCCCGTTTTATTATCAGTGTTAAAGGAGTTGTATATGGGCCTGTTAAATCAACTTAAAAACCTGACTGTTTATCTGGTATTTTTGTTTTTTATTTATTTCTTTTTATTTGGAAATGAGGAAATACTCAACCTCTTAGGGCTTGGACTGCAAGAAGAATGGACAAGGGTATTTGACGTGTTTATTGGCATTCTTTTAGAAGCAATACCTTTTATATTAATAGGGGTCTTCATTTCTTCGATCATACAAGTTTTCTTTAAAGAAGAACAGATCAAAAAACTAATTCCGAAAAAGCCGCTTCCTGCCTTTCTGGCTGCGATAACCATCGCGATTATTACGCCTGTGTGTGAGTGTGCCATTATTCCTGTCGTAAGAAAGCTTATTCAAAAAGGAGTTCCTATTCATGCGGGAGTCACCATTTTAATTGGTGCGCCAATCTTAAATTTTATTGTCTTTGGTTCCACCTACTATGCTTTTCAGGATGATCCATTCATCTATTTTGGGAGGATCGTCATCTGTCTGCTGACAGCAGCTATTGTGAGCTTCATTATTTATATCTATTTTTCAAAAGAGAATATATTGAAAAACCAAAAAAGTGATTTTCAAAGTTTAGATATTCCTCAGAATGTGAGGGGAGATTCAAAGCTAAAAGGAATTCTGCATCATAGTGCGAACGAATTTTTTATCGTAGGAAAATACTTTATGGTTGGGGCATTGTTAGCAAGTGTGGCCCAGGTTTTTATTAGCGAAACCGCTATGCTGAACGCCACTCAGAATACAATCATTGGAACAGCTTTTATGATGGGACTAGCCTTTGTTCTCTCTTTATGCTCAGAGGCAGATGCCTTTGTTGCAGCATCCTTCAGCAGCATGGTTCCGTCGGAGTCCTTACTGGCCTTTCTTGTTTTTGGACCAATTATTGATTTGAAAAATACGCTCGTCATGTTATCAAGCTTTAAATTGAGATTTGTTCTTTTGTTCACGATAGCAGTCGTCATCGTTGTTATGATGCTTTCAATTGGGTCAGGAATTTATCTTCGAGGAAATGGATTGATACCATGAAAAATGATTGGCAATTAGCAAATGAGTTGCAGGCGATTATCTTAATCTCGTTTAGTCTCGTGCTGTTTAAGCTGTTTACTACAGGCCAAATCACAGATATGCTCGAGCCCAGGCTAATTCCCTTTGCTCTTTTTGCAATGGCGGCTATGTTTCTATTAGGTTTTTTTAGAATGATGAATAGTGATATGTATGGAGCGGACTGTGACTGTGAGGCATGTGACCAGGGAGGAACAGGCTTGTTTGGACTTTTTCAATACGGAGTGCTGTTCTTTCTGCCGATTTTTATTGCGTTTAATTATTATTAAAAAAAATCCCATCCATTATCGTTTACAAGTAATCCAAAGTACAGTATCATTCTTTATATAATAAATCGTAATGGTTACGATTTAAAAGATTCCTAAGGAGGATGTAAATGGGTAAAAAAATCCCTGTAACAGTATTAAGCGGGTATTTAGGGGCTGGGAAAACAACACTGCTTAATCATATTTTACAAAACCGTGAAGGGCTTAAAGTAGCAGTTATTGTGAATGACATGAGTGAGGTTAACATAGACGCAGAGTTAGTAAAACAAGGCGGAGAGCTTTCCAGAACGGAAGAAAAGCTTGTTGAACTATCAAATGGCTGTATTTGCTGCACGCTTCGTGAAGACTTATTAATCGAAGTTGAAAAACTGGCTAAAGCAGGAAATGTCGATTATATCGTTATTGAGTCAACAGGGATTAGTGAGCCAATTCCAGTTGCCCAAACATTCTCATACATAGATGATGAACTTGGCATTGATCTGACTCGATTTTGTACTTTAGATACAATGGTTACAGTCGTGGATGCGAACCGTTTCTGGAAAGATTACAGATCAGGAGACAGCCTGCTGGATCGAAAAGAAGCGGTCGGAGAAGCAGATGATCGCGAAATCGCCGATCTGCTGATTGATCAAATTGAATTTTGCGATGTACTCATTATTAACAAAGTTGATTTAGTTTCAAAAGAAGAATTGGCAAAACTGGAGAAAGTATTAAAAGTGATTCAGCCAGA
Source organism: Bacillus mesophilum (assembly GCF_008923265.1). Classification (NCBI taxonomy): domain Bacteria; kingdom Bacillati; phylum Bacillota; class Bacilli; order Caryophanales; family Bacillaceae; genus Bacillus; species Bacillus mesophilum. The sequence goes on from NZ_WBOT01000003.1 coordinate 486,554, forward strand.
AGCAAAAGTAATTCATAGTGTAAAAGGGAAGGTAGATCCACGGGAAATCTTGAGCACAGGCAGATTTGATTTTGAGAGAGCAAGCGCTTCGGCTGGCTGGATTAAAGAATTAACGCTTGGTCACGAGCATCATACTCCTGAAACAGAGGAATACGGTATCGGATCTTTTGTCTATTCAAGAAGGATCCCCTTTCATTCAGAGCGTTTTTACAACTGGGTCAATAATATGCCAGAAAATATTGTTCGTGCAAAAGGAATTGTCTGGTGTGCGACAAGAAATAATATTGCAATGCTCCTGTCCCAGGCTGGACCATCTGTAAGTATTGAACCTGTGTCCTATTGGGTAGCGTCATTGCCAAAATTAGAGCAGCAGGAAATCCTGCGCCAAAATAGTGATGTCTTAGATCAATGGGATCCCGTTTATGGAGATCGAATCATCAAGCTTGTCATCATTGGCACAGATCTGGATCGGGAAGAAATAGAGCTTGACCTTGATCAATGCTTATTAACGGATACAGAGCTAGAAGATGACTGGAGCGAGCTTGAAGATCCATTTAAATGGCATGTTGGTGCGTCTTAATAAAGCAAAATGTGAAAAGGACTTCGAGTTTGAAGTCCTTTTGCTGTAGGGAGAGTATTTTATGAAGAAAATTGAAATATACATTTTAGGCGGATTTTTAGGAAGCGGGAAATCAACTTTGCTGCATAATTTATTATTGGAACAAAAAAGCAAAGATAAAAAAGTGGCTGTATTGATGAATGAACTAGGTGATTTTTCGGTTGATTCTAAACTTCTGGAAGAATCGATTCCCTTGAGAGAACTGTTAGATGGATGTATCTGCTGCACCATCCGCAATGAATTGGAGGAACAGCTTTTAACTCTCTATCAGGCAGAGCAGCCAGATATTATCTATATCGAAACGACAGGTGCTGCACATCCAGTGGAGGTTCTTGATGCCTGTCTTTCTCCCATCCTTGCTCCATATATAAGCTTTTGCAGACTGATAACTGTTGTAGATGCAAAAAGGTGGCTGGATCGCGAAGTTTATTCGTTGCCAATTATGAACTTAATGGAGGAACAGATTAAATTTGCTGACATGGTTGTTGTTAATAAAGTTGATACGATAAATAAAAAAGAGCAGAGACAATTGAAAAATGAGATAAGTTCATTGAATATAAATGGTCCCAAACTATTTACAGAATATGCACAGATTGATTTACAGGAAATCGGCATAGTGAAAAAGCCAGTTTTAAAGGATACAGCCAAACTGCATGTGCATGATCATTTAAATATCCAGTCATTTTCTTATACATTTACCGGACATATTAACAAAACTCAGTTTGAAAAGTGGATCCAAGGGCTGCCGAAATCGGTTCTGAGAATAAAAGGATTTATTGTATTTGAAGAACAGGAGGAAAAAACAGTTTTATTCCAATATGCATATGGTGTTCCGCTTTCCCTTAAGCAAGACTTTCAATTTCCAAGGACATTAGTCGTAATTGGTGAAAACATAGATATTAAGAAAATGACTGAAGAACTGGCAGCGATGGATACGAAAAAGGAAGTCTGCACATTTAAAAAAAGTTAGGGACACTGGTCAAAGATGTTGCATTTCGTGAAAATTTATGATTAAATAACTTTATCTTGAAATTAAATCGTAATAATTACGATTTAATTGATCGAAGGAGTGAAATTTTTGGCGAAGAAATCTAAGGTTGTAAAAGAACAGAAGAGACAAGAGCTTGTCTTAAAATATGCAGAGTTACGCAGAGAATTAAAAGAAAAAGGTGACTATGAGGCATTGAGAAAACTGCCAAGAGATTCATCACCGACCCGCCTGAAAAGCCGCTGCCAAGTAACAGGCAGACCGCGCGGATATCTGCGTAAATTTAAAATGTCCCGGATTGCGTTCAGAGAGTATGCTCATAAAGGTCAAATTCCGGGTGTGAAAAAAGCCAGCTGGTAAATATAAAAGGAGGAATTTAAAATGAGAGAAAATATTCACCCAGAGTATCATAAAGTGGTATTCATGGACACAAATAGCGGTTTTAAATTTTTAACAGGCTCAACGAAAACATCAAACGAAACGATTACCTGGGAAGATGGAAACACCTATCCGCTGCTTAAAGTAGAGGTTACATCAGATACACATCCGTTCTATACAGGTGTTCAAAAGTTTGCTGAACGCGGTGGCCGTGCAGATCGCTTTATGCAAAAATATAATATGAAAAATAAGTAAGATGTTGCTATTAGCAAGATGGTTGGGGGTATTAGCATGAATACTCATTTAATGGAAATTCTCTCAAGAGAGATTATTAAATCACTTCCTTCGAGGCAAAAGGATATTTATGAATATGTTGTTAATCTGGAAGATGAACTGGCCAGTCAAGCTTCAACCTCGGATGAATTCATGTCACTGCTTGTCAAACATTCACCTCATCGGCAAGCTGCCGAACACTTTAATCTTTCCTTTGGACAGCTGATGATGACAATGCACAAAATTGAAGACACTATTAGTATGCAGCTTGAGCAGAAAATGGAGCATGCACAATGGCTTGATTTAACAGAAAAAGTTCGCATGCAAAATAAAAATATAGGTGATCATGTTAAATATTTTTATTTTTCCCTTCATGAAGCTTGAAGTTTAAATCGTAATAATTTCGTTTTAAAGGCAGGAGATAGACATGGTCTACGAATGGATTGTAATAGGTGGCGGCATTCAAGGCTGTACAATTGCAGCGTTTCTACTGAAAAATAACAAAGTATCAGCAGATCAGCTGCTCATCATTGACCCCCATGAAACACCGCTATACCGTTGGACCAAAACAACAGAAATGATTGAGATGAAATTTTTAAGATCACCGTCTGTACATCATCTGGATGTTGAGCCTTTCTCTTTGAGAAAATATGCTGACGACCAGAATCGAAAGAAAAGTGATTTTTATGGAGTATATAAACGGCCTTCATTGGAGCTTTTCAATGAGCATAGCCAAGCTCTGTTTCGAAATCTCAACATGGAATCCTGCTGGCATCAAGGCTGTGTAAATGGAGTTGACCGGGAAGATGCTAGCTGGACCATCAACACTGAAGCTGGGAATCGTTTTAAAACGAAAAACGTGGTACTGGCACTAAGTGTGAATGGCCAGCTGAATATACCGGAATGGGCTAGTAACCTTAAAGCTCACTCACATCAGCTCTTCCATATTTACGATGAAGCTGCCGATTTAACGAAAATAAAGCCTTCTATTGCTGTTGTGGGAGGCGGCATCTCAGCTGCCCATTTAGTCATCAAGCTGTCAGTCTTGTATCCCGGCCAGGTTCATCTAATTAAAAGGCATCCTTATCGGGTTTATGACTTTGACAGTGATCCAGGCTGGTTAGGACCTAAAAATCAGAAGCCATATCAATTGATTAATGACTATGATACAAGAAGAGAAATGATTAAAACGGCAAGAAATCGAGGCTCCTTGCCGCAAGAGCTATTCCGTAAACTGAAGAAGCTTGAGCAGGATCGAATTCTCAAAGTGATCGATGGTGAGATTATTTCCGCCCGAAACGGGAGAAATCACGAGCTTAGCTTAACCACCGAAAATGGTTCTGTTGAAGTTCAGTCCGTTATCCTTGCAACTGGTTTTAAGCCTGAAAGACCCGGTGGCGGCTGGCTGGAAAAGACGATTGAAAAATACAGTCTGCCTTGCGCAAGATGCGGATATCCCATTGTTAGTCCGTCCCTCGAATGGTGTCCGCATTTATATGTGATAGGACCGCTGGCCGAGCTGGAGATGGGACCGATTGCAAGGAATATTTCTGGAGCCCGTCAAGCGGCTGAAAGAATTGTTTTAAGTGTATAAATCAAACGAAAAGGAGTTTTGATCATGAGAGTAAACATTACACTTGCTTGTACAGAAACTGGAGACCGTAATTATATTACGACGAAAAATAAGCGCAACAACCCGGACAGAATTGAATTAATGAAATACTGCCCGCGCTTGAAGAAGCGTACATTGCATAGAGAGACGAAGTAATTTTATTTGAGAAGCCGGCTGGCGCACTATTGGTGCTGCCGGCTTTTTGCGTATTGTATGTCTTGAGCGGGGTTTGGCGGATAAATCGCTGTTTTGGGCGGATATATTTTTTTACGGCGGATAAATCCCATTTAACGGCGGATATCCAGGGTTCAAAGGTCTAGTAGTTATATTTTTTTAAGGTTTTGCAGTATTTTTATTGAATTCTTCGTTTAATCCAGCTTTTTTTCCTCAAATGAGCTCCAATAATCGGATTCTGATGTAAATAGAGGGCAGAAATGTCAGCAGCGGCAATTTCCTCACTAACACAAATGCTTTCTAGTGATGAAGATTCTATAAAAAACCACATTGTTCAACATTCCGTCACATCTTTATTACAACATTGTGAAGTTTATCACAATGTTGATGTAGAGTACCCTCCACCATGGTATATTCTAAGTGTAAGAAGCAATCATAAAAATAATCTTTCACTAAAAGAAAGGGAGATGCAAGATGATTAACACTTGGTTAAGAGAAAACAAAATTGCAGCAGCACTATTAACAGTTATACGTGTTTATTGGGGATATTTATGGATTACAGCAGGCTGGGGGAAAATCACAGGAGGATTTGATTCAAAAGGATTCCTGGCTAATGCAGCCGCAAACCCGGTAATGGGACCAGATGGTGCACCTGTTTTTGGCTGGTATAACAGCTTCCTTCAAAGCTTTGCCTTACCGAATGCCGATCTATTTAACTTCATTATTCCATGGGGCGAATTCTTAGTAGGACTTGGATTAATTCTTGGATGCTTAACAACAGCAGCAGCATTCTTCGGAATTTTGATGAACTTCTCTTTCTTGCTTACAGGTACTGTATCTCATAACCCGACAGACATTCTAATGGGTGTATTCATTCTAGCAGCTGGCTACAACGCTGGAAGATTCGGACTTGACTATTATGTAATGCCTTTTATCCGCAAGCAATTAAATAAAGGGAAAGAAGAAGAGAGTGGAGCGAACGTTAGCAGAGTGTAATGTGAATTTTCATTAATAATCTATTGTAAACAAATTATATAGTATGAGGTTGAATTAGGCTTACTAGTTCAACCTTTTTTTAGTTCAGTTTCTGAAGCTACATCTAGCAATCTTTAAAAGCTACTATATAACTTCCGCTCAGTATCAGAGTTTCTTTCGTCCTATTTTTCAATAAATCCTAAAATATCCTTTTATTTACTGTTCGTTTATATTAAACTAAAAGCACAATTGAATAGTTATAACTGGGGGAGTCCAATAAGCTGGGCTGAGAGGGAAACGCGATAAAGTTTCTTGACCCTTTGGACCTGATCTGGATCATGCCAGCGTAGGGAAGTTAGTGAATACTTGCTATGTATACTTCTGCATATTCTGAAGCTGGGTCTGTTTATTTTACAATGGACCCAGCTTCTTTTTATGCACTTCACTGAAGGATGTCTTTGCATTTCCCGAGATCATGTCCTTAACATTATGTTAAAGGAGAGATAAAATGATCAACCCCACAGTAAACGGTAAAATGATTTCCATTATGTCCAGCTTTCCCGGCAGCAAAAAAGTGTATGTAGAAGGTACTAGGACTGATATCCAGGTGCCAATGAGAGAAATTGAACTAAGTGCCACCACCGGATCTTTTGGAGGTGAGAAGAACGAGCCCATACGTATTTATGATACAAGCGGACCGTATACGGATCAGAATTATGCAGTGGATCTGACAAAAGGATTGCCGCCCATTCGCCAGAAATGGATCGATGAACGCGGAGATATTGAAAGCTATGAAGGTCGCAGGGTAAAGCCAGAAGATAATGGTTACCGCAATGAAGACGACCAGCGTACCCAGCACGGTGTGTTTCCCGGGCTAAAAAGAAAGCCTCTGCGGGCAAAACGAGGAAAAAATGTTACACAGCTTCATTATGCAAGGAAAGGGATTATCACACCTGAAATGGAATTTATCGCCATTCGGGAAAATATGAATCCTGAATATATCCGTGAGGAAGTCGCCCGCGGACGAGCCATCATTCCAGCAAATATTAATCACCCTGAAAGTGAACCAATGATTATTGGCCGCAACTTTCATGTGAAAATCAATGCCAATATCGGCAATTCCGCTGTATCCTCGTCAATTGAAGAAGAAATTGAAAAAATGACTTGGGCGACGCGCTGGGGTGCTGATACTATTATGGATTTATCGACCGGGAAAAATATACACAAAACACGGGAATGGATAATCCGAAATTCAGCTGTTCCTGTAGGCACTGTTCCAATCTATCAGGCACTTGAAAAAGTGAATGGGATTGCGGAAAATCTTAATTGGGACGTATTTCGCGATACTCTGATTGAGCAAGCTGAACAAGGGGTAGATTATTTTACAATCCATGCTGGTGTGCGGCTGCATTATGTTCCATTAACAGCTAAGCGAATGACTGGTATCGTATCACGCGGCGGTTCCATTATGGCTCAGTGGTGCTTATCTCATCATCAAGAAAGTTTTCTATACACACACTTTGAAGAAATATGTGAAATCATGAAAACCTATGATGTGGCCTTCTCATTAGGCGATGGCCTCCGTCCTGGCTCAATCGCAGATGCAAATGATGAAGCTCAATTTGCCGAGCTTGAAACATTAGGTGAGCTGACTAAAATTGCCTGGAAGTACGATGTACAGGTAATGATTGAAGGTCCTGGACATGTTCCAATGCATTTAATTAAAGAAAACATGGATAAGCAGCTTGAAATCTGTCAAGAAGCTCCATTCTATACATTAGGTCCGCTAACAACCGATATTGCACCAGGCTATGATCATATAACCTCTGCAATCGGCGCAGCCATGATCGGATGGTATGGAACAGCCATGCTCTGCTATGTGACGCCAAAGGAGCATTTAGGACTGCCAAATAAAAATGATGTCCGGGAAGGTGTGATCACTTATAAAATTGCTGCCCATGCAGCCGATTTGGCTAAAGGCCATCCAGGTGCCCAAATAAGAGATAATGCTTTATCAAAAGCAAGGTTTGAATTTCGATGGAAGGATCAGTTTAATCTCTCCCTTGATCCAGAACGGGCACTGCAATATCATGATGAAACCTTGCCTGCAGAAGGTGCTAAGACGGCTCACTTCTGTTCCATGTGCGGACCCAAATTTTGCTCAATGAGAATTTCTCAGGATATCCGAAACTATGCAAAAGAGAATATGCTTGTTTCAACTGAAGTTATAGAGCAGGGGATGAAGCAAAAGGCAGAAGAATTTAAAGAAGGCGGAAGTCAAATCTATAAATAGAACCATTTTGATATCTTGGTGAAATTGCAGTTTATTTTCGCTTATGTGCTGGATGAATGCTGAAGCACAGCTGGGTGAGAAAACAGTAAAAGGGGAGCATCTTATCCTAAAGGATCAACACATATGAAAAGCCAAAGAGCTCATTATCATATGAGCTCTTTGGTTTAGGGAAAATGCTATAGCAAGGAGTTTCCCAGCTATGAAAATTTGAAGTCTCGCCATTTAATCAGTCTTCTATTTATTCAATCGTAAATGATGCGGATATTCTGTCATCCTCTGTCAAAGTTTGAATTACACGATAGGTTCCTTTTTCAAGCTGAGAAAGCTCGACATCCTGCGAAAAAGTGCCTTCATTTCTTAATAATATCCCTATTGCTGGTGCCATTTGTTCAAACTCAAACTGCTCCCAATTTTCTCCGTTCCATTTATCCAATATCACACCATAACCAGTACCTAATTCAATCGTCCCCAAGTTTGTCAGCGTAACGGTCATCTTTTCTTCAGGGTAATAGTGTGTCTTGTCTAAATCAATTCTTGCATTTATTTCGTTATAGGGTACAAAGATTTGATGATATTCCTGTTTCCGAATTTCATCATTTTCACCTATTGCTACTTGTTCAATATAATAAGCAACATTCTCTTCATCTGGAATGGTAATAAAATAACTTGGATCCTGGCGCTCAACTGTTTTTTCTATGATCGTTTCAAACTTCCTTTCTTCATAATTAAATTTCAAGAATTCAACTTCATATCTTGCAGTGGGTGATAATCCATCGGGATCGATTTCAAATTGGTCCCCAGCCTTGTATACACGATGTGTTGTACGCTGATAACCTTCCTGATCACGATTTTCAAAAAAGACTGAATCCATTAAATCCAAAAATGATTTACTCTCAAATTGAATAGCTGTGTTTACTTTTGATTTGTCGATCTCTTTTAATTGCTGTGGAAGATCATTTGGTATCGTGATCTCTTTTTCTTCCTTTTCTACATGGTCTGTGCCGGCCGTACCTGAATTGCATCCAGTTACGAAAAGGGCAAATAAAGCGAATAAGATGATTTTTTTCATTTTTTTCCCTCCTAAAACAATAGACGGAGGAGATGGGAAAATGTTACTTCTTAGAACTTCATCTGTAAAACTATTTTGAAATATTAAACTGTATTTGTAAATCGGCTATACAAAAATTCCTTCACATCTTATATACTTACTATGTTCATGATTGATCATTATATAGCTTGAAAAAAGTTGCATCCTAGAATATACCTCCATGAAACGCAGCAACAATAAGATTAAACAAACGGAGAGGTTCTATATGTTATTTTCTAGTAGTCTGCAAAGGCAACTATCGATTATTTTTGGCATTCTTATGGTATTTTTAGTCATTATACTAAGTTTTTTAATTGGGCAGCGTTCCATTCAGGAAGTACAAACGGAAATTGGTGATTCATTAGCAGATATGGCCTATTTAATGGGGGACAAGCTTGATCGGTATATGTGGTCAAGAAATGGCGAAGTTGAGATTATCAGTGAAATGCAGACCATTAAAGAGCAGGAAAATCTTAACGAAATCGACCAATTGCTGAATCAGGTAAGAGAAAGCTTCCCTGCTTTCAGCTGGATTGGATTAACCAATGAAGCAGGGGAAGTTATTTCAGCTACAGATGATATTTTAAGAGGAATAGATATTTCAGAGAGGCCAGTTTATCAGGAAGCATTGGAAAGGCCGTTTATTGGTGATGTTCATGAAGCGGTACTGCTGGCTGAGTTATTGCCAAATCCTACTGGAGAACCGATGAAATTTGTGGATATTAGTATGCCTATTACAACCGATGGTGGTGTTTTTACTGGAGTATTGGCGGCACACTTAAGCTGGGAATGGGCTAAAGAGGTTGAAATGGCCATGCTGAATACTTTAAAAGGCAGAGAAGATCTTGAAATTTTCATTGTTGGCAAAAATCATGATGTTCTCCTAGGACCTGAAGAAATGCTGGGTCATACGCTGAATTTTAATGAGTTAAAGCATGCCGAACCAGATCAGGCTGCTTGGGCTGTAGAGAAATGGGACGATGGAAAGGAATATTTAACAGGTTTTGCTTTAACGGATGGATATAGAGACTATGAAGGTCTGGGTTGGACTGTCATTGTCAGGCAGACGGTGGACGAGGCATATGCTCCAACGAAAGAGATGTTAAGCTATTTTATTGTCTGCGGCATCATTTTGGCTGTTCTTTCTTCCCTTTTAGCTTCTTTAGTGGCCAGAAGAATGGCTGCACCATTGAAGGAAATATCGAGCATTGCGGACCGGCTGCGCGGAGGGGAAAAAATTGATATCCCAATCTATAGAGGAATTGAGGAGATTGAATCTCTGTCCATTTCTTTGCGAAAACTAATAAAACAGTTAACCAAAACAGAAACTGATTTAGTAGAAATGGAAAATGTGGCTTCAAGGGATCATTTGACAGGACTTGCGAACCGTAATGGTCTTGAACGTTATCTGGATCGGGTTACACATGAAAATACCCCCTTAACGATATTGTATCTAGACTTAGATGGATTTAAAAAAGTAAATGATACGTTAGGTCACGATGCGGGTGATCAGCTCCTGATTGAAACAGGAAGGCGCCTCAAGCAGAATATCGAGAATGGCGAGTTCGTTGCAAGACTTGGCGGAGATGAATTTATCCTTGTTTTGAAATCTCCAGAAGATCCAGTTCAAAGAGGAATCGATATCGGAAATCGGATTGTCTCCATGCTTGGTGATGCCTTTATCATTGATGAACATATTGTTCATGTCGGCTGCAGCGTAGGCGGAGCGGTGTATCACCCTGAAATCAACAACATCACTTCGGTCATCCGTCTAGCTGATGAAGCATTATATAAGGTGAAAAGAACAGGGAAAAATAGAGTGTATATGTCGGAAGCGCATTAATGGTGCTCTGACATTTGAAAAGGGTGATCCTAAGGCGGGATCACCCTTTTGATTTATCTTTTGATGCGCATCATTAACAGTAAAACAATAATTAGTGTAAATGCCGTTAAGGCCAGGAAAGGAATGGTTACAAACCCAAACCAATCGATATACTTGGCATTGCAGGGAACGCCATTTGCACATGGTTTGATTTCGGCAAAACCAGGAACCATTTGCAGCAAGTAATGATAGATGGAAATGCACCAGCCAATCACAGCCATTGGCAAGGCAATTCTTTTCACTGTATGATCCTGATAAAAAGCGCCAATTCCTAAAACAAAAACAAGCGGATACATGAAGATACGCTGATACCAGCAGAGTTCACAAGGGACAAAGCCGCGGATCTCACTAAAATAAAGGCTGCCAAGTGCAGCAATCATGGAGATGACCCATGCAAGATATAAAAAGAGCTGACTCTTCTTTTGTGCCTCCATTATTCTTGATCCTCTAATGCTTCATCAATCACACTTTTTATTTTTTCATAATCAAAAGGATCTTCTATCATCACTTCATTAACCATAATGGTTGGTGTTAATTGTATTTCGTACTCTTCAACAAGGGAGGTATCTTTATTTACCTCTTCCACAACCGCTTCCGTCTGCATTGCTGCTTCTAGATCCTCAGCAGCAATGCCAGTTGTTTCAGCCGCCACTTCGTGTATTTTATCCACCGTCAGCCATACAGTATCATGATCATTTTCAGGCTGCTCTGCAAATAACTTCTTATGGAAGTCCCAATAGGATTCAGGTTCAAGTTTTAGCACGGCTTCTGCAGCAGCAGAGCCTAAAGTGGATTCCTCCCCATGAAATAAGACATTGATATAACCAAACTCAACTTGTCCACTTTCTACATAATCATCCACAAGCTGCGGGTAAATGCTTTCTCCCCATGCTTTGCAGGCTGGGCACTTAAAGTCGCCAAACTCAACGACTTTCACCGGTGCATCTTCTTCTCCTAATCTAGGCTGTTTTTCCAGTGATGGCTGCTTTGAGAATTCAGTACCGGGTTCATTTTCTTTCTGGTTATTGCTGTTGAGCACAACAAACACCGCAATGGAAGCAAAGACTAAAAGAGTCAAAACAATAATAAATGTATTAGATGATTTCTTTTTCTGTGACATGTATAAATCTCCTTTTCTAGTTGTAGCTTTACTATTTTATCAAATGGCTGAAAACTATTCAAAAGGCTATTGGAAGGATCCGCTTTGCAGGCGAGGCTTGTGAGGTACAAATATCCATACTTCACCATACCATAGTAGCAGCGTCTTATTAGGGGGGAAGGCATGGATCATGCAGGCGAAGAATTACTCATAACAGGAGCATGGCTTCTTGGACTGGGCACACTGTCAGCAGCCATTGGTCAGACCCATGCCACCGTCACACGGACAAAGAAGGGAAAAGAACTGGTCCTTAAGGGAAATGGGATCGAAGCATTGGGCAACTCATTACAGGCCGTCGGAAGGTCGAAAGATCCCAACCCGGCAAGTGCTGAATCAACATATTACTATATCATGGGCTGCTGGATTGAAGCGGCAGGCAATACCACAAACTCAGTCGGGATACATGTCGAATTAAATGAGTCAGAAGAAGATGGCTGGCGAATTGATGCTCTTGGAAGTTCCGTGCAAGGACTTGGTGCAGCATTTGAAGCAGTAGGAGCTTCCCTGGCCGCCGACACACCTGCCAGGGAATTGGATATGACAGGAAATAGTCTGGTTTCGCTGGGCTCGATCGTTGAGGCAATTGGCACTGTTTTCTTACTGCAGGAACTGGAGGAAGCAGGTGAACACATCCTAATGATTGGGAGCTGGATTCAAGTAATTGGAGCTTTTATATTGATTAGAGCCTTTTCGATGGAAGCGGAAAATGAGGAGGATGGGGAGAGGCGTACGTTTTCTTTTTATAATAGGGGGAGATGAGGTAGTTTTAGATGGATTCTGGGAGAAGTGAGTCGTGAAAAAGGGGAGAAACCGCGCGAGAATCTTGAATCTGGGGGATGGTGTGGTGAAAAGTGGATAAATACTCCTGTGGAATTTAGAATTTGGAATATGGTGTCGCGAAAAGGGGATAAACACCCCTGTGGAATCCGTAAATTGGAAAATGGTGTCGAGAAAAGGAAAAAACACCCCTGTGGAATCTAGAATCTGGAAAATGGTGTCGCGAAAAGGGAAGAAACACCCCTTTGTAATCCATAATATGGAAAATGCTGTCGCGAAAAGGGGAGAAACACCCCTCTAAAATCTAGAATATGGAAAATAGTGTCGTGAAAAGGAGAGAAACACCCCTCTAAAATCCATAATATGGAAAATAGTGTCGCGAAAAGAGGAGAAACACCTCTCTATAATCCATAATATGGAAATTAATGTCGCGAAAAGGAGATAAACACCCCTCTATAATCCAAAATCCGGAAAATAGTGTCTTAAAAAGAAAAGAACCCCCCCAACCTAATTCTATTAACCCAAAATAACGCACAAATAAGCCTTCAACTATTCACTAACAAAAACACAATATAGCAAAAAAGCCCGTGCAATCACAATATATGGATGCACGAGCAAATGACATAATCCCAAGCATACCAGAAGACGAACCATTTAAGCATCAAACATAAAAGGATCCTCTTCCACTGCCAGTCAAGCGATAATGCCTCTTGAGTACTCTTTGTACTGTCTTTAAAGACAGGCCTCCAGTCCAATTAGAAATTCCAGCAACAGTGATTTTTTCTTCAGGAAATAGAATTTTAAACTCTTGAACGCACCGTAGTATTGCAGCGCCCAATTTCTCAACAAATCCACACTGATCACAAACCATTTTAGAGTTAGACGGAAGCATAAAAGTACGGCATGCAGGACAAGGTACTCCCTTTTTAAGCGTGTCATAGGAATAGGCAGGAAAACGTGAGTAAGGTGATTTTTCTAGCTTGTAAGAGTTTAATGCAGCAGCAAGTTTATGATGCTGGGCTTTAAGTTTAGTGGAGTGGTTATTAATCTTTTTGAGGAATCTCTTAATCTGTGTAGAAAAAATGAGTGGTTGCTGAGGATTACAGCCAAATAAATGAAATTCGGGATTAACAAATATACAATAAGCTTCTATCGGAATTTTATAGCCAAGCTCACGGCAAAAGTGGTTGAGCAGCAGCTCGCTTCGTTTGAGCTGCTGCAATGGTGATTTGATTTCCGTACCTGTGATGGAGTGCCACTTTTCTCCATTGATTGAAAAATCACCTTCATAATTCTTCACCTCAAATAAGTAGATGGTCTTTTCAGAGAAAAGCAGCGTATCGATTTGAAGTGCATTGGATGATTGGACATCCAGTGTTAAATCTTTGAGTACAATGAAAGAGCTTGATAGCTCCGTTTCAAGCCAGTGATCAAAGCGTTTTTCCCCGGCATATCCTTTTTCTAAATGATGCTTTTTCTTGAGATCAGGTAAATTCATTCTGCCTTCCAATGATTGCAGAATGATCAGCTCAATTGGTTTATTTCGATTATTACTAATAATTTTCAACTCCTAACTTATTACAGGTCTACTATATTAATTCTACTATGGTTCAAAGTCTCCTCTAAGAAGAAAAAATTCAAAAAAATCCTATGATGTTGTGAACGCAAACAACTAATCTCACAAATTCCTCCGATTTCTTTTGTTCCAATGTACTAAATTATCCCCGTATTTTTGTATTCCATGCCATATTTTTTAACCCAAAAGAGGTTTATACTAAGTTCACGAATGTGATTAAGTTCACAAAGTATTAACTTGAAAGCGGGGAATGAAGATGGAGGCGGCAGCGGAGAATTTTATGACTGTCTGGAAGGACAGGAAAGATCAGTATGATTTCCTTCATTACATTTTTAGTCAACCTGTCAGTGCAGCTGACTTGGAAGCATGGGATCTCAGCGGTATTTCTGAAAAAGCTGATTTAAACAATGATTTGCGTGACTTTATTCATACTTTATCAGCAGGGAGCTATCATGACACTGCTGATAGAGAAGGAAAGGTGTTTTTAAAGCTTTTTTTCGGGCCAGAGCATGTAATGGCTCCGCCTTGGGAATCGGTTTACCGCTCTAAGGAAGGCTTGTTGTTTGGAGAGTCAACATTGGCAGTTCGTGAGAAGCTGCGCCAATTTGGGCTTGTATCTGAAGGAGAAAATAAAGAGCCTGAGGATCATATTGCAATAGAACTCGAATTTATGAAGTACCTTATGACAGTTTCTGCTGAGGCAATACAAGACCAAGATGATTTGAAACTCAAGAAGGCTATGCTGTATCAGTTTTTACTAGTAGATGAACATCTCGTGCAATGGGTCAAGCCATTTACTGAAAGAATTATTGTTGCTGCAGAAAGTAAGTTATATAGGGGCTCTGCAACACTGCTGCGGGATTTTATCATACAAGAACATCAATACTTATCAGCGGTAAGGGAGGTCTTAGAATATGAGTGAGAATTTATTAGAGAAAATTTCGAGTCAAACCATGAAGCGCAGAACCTTCTTGAAATGGACAGGTGCTGTAGCGGCGCCAGCAGTGTTAGGAGGAGCGACTGTAGCAAATAAGCTTGTTCCATCACCGGCAGCAGCAGAGGGAACTGCTGAGAGTGTTAAGGTAGTTCCAACATGCGGCACTTTGAATTGTGGAGGAAAATGCCTGATTAAGGCTCATGTGAAAGATGGGACAATTACAAGGTTATCAACAGATGATGATCCGCGTGATAAGAATGCAGATTCCCTTAAGTTTCCGCAAATACGTGCCTGTGTAAGAGGGCGAGGATATCGGCGCCATGTCTATCATCCAGACAGGATTAAAACACCTTTGCGCCGGACTGGAAAAAGAGGAGAAGGCAAGTTTAAAGAAATTAGCTGGGAAGAGGCAATTAAAGAGATTGCCAGTGAATCGACTAGAATTAAAGAAAAATATGGTCCTGCCTCACGGTACGGAATCTATGCAACTGGTCAGACGGGACAAATTGGAAGCGGTGATACACTTATCCAGCGGCTGCTCGCATGTGACGGCGGCTTCCTTGGAAGATACTCAAATTACAGTTCTGGGCAGCATGGTGCTGCAACACCGTACACATTTGGCGTAGGTTCTGCCAGCAGCAGCCTTGACACTTTAGTAGATTCAAAGCTTATTGTCTTAAACGGCTTTAATCCGGCTGAGACCATTTTTGGACATTTTAACGTTTATTTAAGACTGGCTAAAAAAGCTGGAGCAAAGATCTATATTATTGACCCAAGAAATACAGATACTGCTGTTGGTCTTGCTGATGACTGGTTCCCGATTAAACCAACAACGGATAATGCACTGATTGCCGGTATGGCCCATGTCATGTTTAGTGAGAATCTGCAGGATCAGGCGTTCTTGGATCAATACTGTATTGGTCATGACGAAGAACATATGCCAGAAGGTGTCCCTGCTGGCGAATCCTATAAAAGCTACATCATGGGAGTAACGGATGGTGTAGAAAAAACACCTGAGTGGGCTGCAAAAGTGACTGGTTTGCCTGCACATAAGATTAAACAGCTTGCAAGAGAGGTCGCTTCAACAAAGCCGATGGCATGGATTCAGGGGAATGGAATTAATCGTCATATGAATGGTGAACAGCTTTCCCGGGGAGGATCTTTAGTTGCTGCACTGACAGGCAATATTGGTGTTAAAGGCGGCTGGGCTGGTCCTGGAGCAGCAGGCATTGCCAAGTATGTTGCGTTTCCTTCAATTGAAAATCCAACAGGCTTATCCATTCCGTGTTTTCGCTTTACAGATGCCATTGCAGATGGAGAAAATATGGGAACTGCAGAGGGAGTTAAAGGTCTTGAGGAAGGCCAAACATTGCCATCCAATATCAAGATGATTTTTAACATTGCCGGTAATGCACTGATCAATCAGCATTCAGATATTAATAAAACGATCGAGCTAATTTCAGATGAATCTCAAGTCGAGTTTATTGTCACAACGGATCTTTACATGACACCATCTGCTAAATATTCAGATATCATTCTGCCAACCTGCACATTCTTTGAACAAAGTGACTTTGTTCCGCCTTGGAGCTATGGACAGCATATTATTATGTCACAAAAGGTGATTGAACCGCTTTTCGACTCAAAAACAGAATATGAATGGATGACAGAGCTTGCAAGAGAGCTGGGTGTTGAACAGCAATTTACAGAAGGCCGTACACAGGATGACTGGGTGAAATGGATTATTAACGAAACAAGAAAAGAACAGCCCGATTTTCCAACATATGAGCAGCTGAAAAAAACAGGCATTCATAAATATGATTTTGAACCAGTAATTGCCTTTGAAGCGCAAATCAAAGATTTAAAAAATAATCCATTCGAAACGTCATCAGGCAAAATTGAGCTGTTTTCAAAAGACTTGTGGGACATGGATAATCCTGAAGAAATCCCAGCGATACCTAAGCATGTCTTATTAGAAGAAGGAGCAGAAGCTACTACAAAAGGCAAATATCCGCTTCAGCTGATTGGGTGGCACAGCAAGCGCCGCACCCACTCGTCTTATGATACAAGTGATTGGATGGAAGAGGTAGAAGGAAATATTATGTGGATGAATCCAATCGATGCAGACGAAAGAGACATAAAAGAGGGCGATCTGGTAAAGGTATTTAACGATCGGGGAGCACTTAAAATGCCTGTTAAGGTAACAAGCAGAATCCTGCCGGGTGTTATGGCAATTCCGCAGGGTGGATGGTTTACACCTGATAAGGATGGGATTGATACAAGGGGATCTATTAATGTTTTAACAACACATAAAGCTACTGCTTTAGGCCATTGCAATCCGCAGCATACAAACCTGGCACAAGCAGAAAAAGCATAAGAAAGGGGGATGCTGAAGAATGACACAACAATTAGGTTTTTATATTAATCAGGCCCGCTGTGTAGGGTGTAAAGCATGCGTTGTTGCGTGTAAGGATAAAAACGATAATCCTGTCGGCGTTAATTTTCGCAGAGTCTATTCGTTTGAAAGTGGTTCATTTACAGATCATAACGATGGAACATACGAACAAAATGTTCAAGCCTATTATTTATCAGTTTCCTGCAACCATTGTGATGACCCGGCTTGTGTTAAAGGTTGTCCAACAACCGCGATGTATAAGCGTGAAGAAGATGGTGTTGTTGTTGTTGATCATGAAAAATGTGTAGGCTGCCAATATTGTTCTTGGAATTGTCCATACGGAGCACCTCAATACAATGCAGAGGTTGGAAAAATGACAAAATGCAACCTCTGCATCGATCTTCTTGAAAAAGGAGAGCGCCCAGCGTGTGAGGCTGCTTGTATTTATCGTGCTATAGAAGTAGGGCCGATTGATGAGTTGCGAAAAAAATATGGTGATGTCAGCGAGCTTAAAGACCTTCCAAAAGCTTCAATGACCAATCCGAATATTGTTATTAGTCCGCATAAATTTGCTAATTAAGGAGGTTTTCCCACATGCATGAATGGGCACTGCTTATTTTTACCATATGTTTGCAAGCAGCAATTGGCGGAACAATTGTACTGCTGTTATTTTATAGAAAACTTTCCAATCTTGGAGCAGAAAAAAGCCTTCAAGTGATGAAGCTGCCACTTACCGTGATTTCTGTGCTCTCCCTAATCGGCTTAGGGGCATCCTTCGCTCATTTGGGTGCTCCTGAAAATGCATTTAATACAATTAGACATCTAGGGTCCTCGTGGATGAGCAGAGAGATTTTAATAACAGGGATGTTTATCGGACTCACCTGTTTGACCACAGGTTTGACTTTTGTTCAAAAAAAAGTTCATGTATGGCTGCTTATCGCCGCAACTGTTGCAGGTTTAGTTGATGTCTTTTGCATGAGTGCTATCTATTATAATACTCTTGTCAGCGGCTGGAATTCGCTTAATACTTATACTTCCTTTTACGGAACGGTCTTTGTTTTAGGACCAGTCCTTACAGCAGGTTTGATTGCGCCAAGTTTAAAGGGGCGATATAAAGAGCTCAGCCAGCAGCTGCTAAAATATGCATTTTATATCTCGCTTGCCGGAATTGCGATACAACTAATAGGAGTGGCTTTATTTTCATCAGCCATGCCAGATGTCAGCCAAATCGGAGCGGTTAATGCATTAAATGCATTGGAAGGTTACCAAGCCACAGTGGCTATTCGCTGGATTATTGAACTTGCCGGGGTCTTATTCATCGGTTACCTGGCACATTCCACAAAACTAATGCAATTGAATTACTTTGCTTATGGAGCACTCGCTGTCTTGATCTTTGCAGAAGGCATGAGCCGGTATGTGTTTTATGTCATGGGAGCATAACTATGGGAAAGCTGTCACATTGAGTGGCAGCTTTTTTATGTTTGGAAGTCAGAGGAGAGAGCAGCTGCTGGTGTTTCGTTTTAGCTAGCTTTTTTATTTTAAGACTGCTGATTCCATCATATATCCTTAGAGTTATAACAACCCCATCTAAATCTCAGATAATCAAATTACTATTAATCTCCCCAGTTGACCATTTACCCCCATGGGTATAAAATGAAACATAAGTTATCCAAAGGAGTGACAAAGATGGGGAAAAAGGTCGTAATTGTCGGTGGAGTTGCTGGAGGAGCGTCTGTTGCAGCAAGAGCTAGGAGACTGGACGAGCATGCAGAGATTATTATGTTTGAAAAAGGGCCGCATGTTTCCTTTTCAAATTGTTCCCTGCCATATCATTTAAGCGGGATTGTAGAAGATAGCCAGAAGCTCGTGTTAATGAATCCTGAAATATTTAAAAAGAGATTCAACATTGAAGCGAGAGTAAGACAAGAAGTGGTGAAAATTAACCGCAAAGAAAAAACCATTTCAGTGAAGAATTTAGCAACAAGTGAATACTACGAAGAAACTTATGATCACTTAGTTCTTTCACCAGGAGCAAAGCCAATGCGGCCAAATCTTGAAGGTGTCAACAATACGAATGTCTTTACAGTAAGAAATGTAGTGGATATTGAAAAAATGCATCGCTTTATAAAAACTGAAAAGGTTCAAAAAGCAGCTGTAATAGGTGGAGGCTTTATTGGTGTTGAAGTTGCTGAAAACTTGAAACTAGCAGGGCTAGACGTTTCTTTAGTTGAATTTGCTGATCAAGTCATGACACCTTTTGACTATGATATGGCTCAGATTCTTCATAAAGAGCTGGTAAATCATGGTGTAGAGCTTATTTTAAATGATGGTTTAGCAAAAATCTCTGATACCTTTATAGAAACAAATTCAGGCCGCAAAATAGAAGCGGACGTCGTTGTTTTGGCTATTGGAGTTAGACCAGAAACGACTTTAGCGGAAGAGGCTGGTCTAGAAATTGGAGAGACAGGTGCGATTAAGGTCAACCATCACTATCAAACAAGTGACCAAAATATTTATGCAGTTGGTGATGCAATTGAAGTACATCATCGTTTATTAAACAAACCAACCAGATTGGCCCTTGCAGGTCCAGCATTAAAGCAGGCCAGAGCGGCTGCGGACCATATGTATGGGATTCCAAATAGAAATGAAGGGGTAATTGGTTCGTCTTCGATTCACCTTTTTGACATGAATGCTGCTGCAACCGGATTGAATGCAAGAACTGCCAAAGATGCGGGTATTCCTCACGACTCTGTTTATGTTATACCAGGAGATAAAGTTGGATTGATGCCAAATAGCAACCCTATGCATTTTAAATTGGTATATGAATATCCGACTGGCAGAATTTTAGGTGCACAGGCGATCGGAAAAGGGAATGTCGACAAGCGAATTGATGTCATCGCAGCAATCATCAAGCTGAATGGAACAATAGAGGATTTAAAAGACCTTGAATTAACCTATTCACCGATGCTAGGGACTGCTAGGGACGTCGTAAACCATGCTGCATTAGTAGCAGAGAATCAGCTTTATGACCTATATAAGGAAGTTAAGGTTTCGCAGGTTCGTGATTTAGTAGAAAGCAATGCCTTTATTATTGATGCCCGTGAAAAAGGAGAATATCAGTCAGGGCATTTAAAAAATGCAGTTAATATTCCGCTTAGCGAATTTAGAGACAGACTGGGTGAGATTCCAACAGATCAGCCAGTGTATATTCATTGCCGTTCAGGGCAGCGCAGTTACAATATGGTCATGGCTTTAAATAACTTAGGCTATGAAAATATATATAATATTTCTGGGTCTTATTTAGGCATTAATATTTATGAGTATTTTAACGATCTCGTGAGCGGAAGAGAAAAGATCGTTACGCACTATAATTTTAAGTAAGGGATGTTAAAAGTAACGCCTATAAAAGTATCTCCGTTTATTCCTTTTAGGGTACAATTGGTGAAAAAGGGGGGAAGTAGGATGGAATATGATAAATCCGTTGTAAACCGTTTAAAACGTATTGAAGGTCAGCTTAAGGGAGTTTTGCAGATGATCGAACAAAACAAGGATTGCCGTGACGTCATCACCCAATTATCAGCTTCCCGCAGTGGCATTGACCGAACGATTGGCCTCATAGTCAGTATGAACTTAGAACAATGTATTCGTGAGAACCTGGAAAAAGGGGAAAGCACAGAGGATTTAGTAAAAGAAGCAGTCAATTTATTGGTGAAAAGCAGATAAAGTTCAATACCATAAGAAAAAGTATTGGACTTTTTCTTATGATAATAATATACCTGTGTGGGTATTAGTAAGGGGAGGTTCCCTTACTGGAATGATTATTTGTCATCATTAATTATCAAAGTATCAAGGCTTTGAAAAAATAAACGATGTTACTGGCGGTATAATACTTGGATGTAATGACAAAGCATTACACATTAGGCAGTGAAGTCATTTAGCACTTTACTGTCTTTGTTTTATCCGCGTAAGAGGGACTCCCTGGGCATTTAATTTTTATCAGTTTTCACGGTTTCTTCATACTTCCAGTGTATTGTTTTGGTATAAAAGTGAACGGAGGGAATCCTATATGGCGATCACCAGTAAATTATTATTTTTTGGAATCGTTGCATTTAGCTTTTTGGCTGGCGTCATAGCTTTTTATTTTTTAAGTGAGCAGCCGAAGGAGCAAAAAAAAAGAGAAATTGATGAAGTTATAACAGCACTATTGAATTTTGTTATCTTCATGATTATAGGAAAGGTACTGATCAATTGGCGAATATTTATTGATGACCCATTGGCAGTGTTAGCGTATCCAAGTAATTCTTCAGCGTTTTACTTGGCAGTTCTGTTCAGTATTGTACTGCTTGTTTATAAATCTAAATACAAACAGCTTCATTTTATCGGTTTTAGTGCTGCTTTTCTGCCTATTTTCTTATCAGCAACTTTTTTATATGAGTTTATTCAATTGGTGTGGAAGAAGAACTCTTTGAGTCTTGGTAACATGCTCATAGCTGGTCTGATTCTTGTTTTGTATCTTTATCTTCGTGAGCGGTTGAAATCTGTACATCTTGTTTTGGCACTCCTTACTGGCTGGTCAGCAGGAATGCTTATATTATCTTACTTTCAGCCATTCATCACGATTTTCGGATTTATCGTAGCCAGATGGTTTGTCCTGGTATTTTTAGTGCTCAGTTTCTCGGTTATGATGATAAGAAATCCAGGTTTGAAACGTCAATAAGCTGTTGTCATGATATAGAATTTTATTTTCTCAGATTTATTAATGATGATGTTAAATAGGAGAAGGAGGGCAGGTTATGAAAAATACAATTTTTGTTGGAGTTATTTTAGCTATGCTGGCTTGGGCCATTTACGATTTCACAAATACGAAAAACACTGCCAAGCAGCTTAATGAAAGTGAGAATGAGGTTGGTCTAGACGTTGGGGATGTAGCACCTGATTTCGAACTTGGATTGTTAAATAAAGAGGAAATAGTAAAATTATCTGATTTTCGGGGACAGCGTGTTATGGTGAATTTCTGGGCAACCTGGTGTCCGCCTTGCCGGGCAGAAATGCCGGATATGGAAAAGTTTCATCAAGATCGTGATGTAGCGATATTAGCTGTAAACATGACCGACACTGAAATGAATGATGAACAGGTTGAGAATTTTGCTGATACATACGAATTAACATTTCCGATTTTATTAGATGAAGAAGCAGAAATGGCTGACTTGTATAATATCCAACCCCTTCCGACTACATATATGATAGACTCAAATGGCATTATTCAATATAAAACTTTAGGGGCCATGAATTACGAATTGATGATTCAGGAGTTTGAAAAAATGGATTAATCGCCAAAACGTGCAAAAGCTTTCGCTATTCATAGCATAATGTTTTTGCACGTTTTTTAATTGGATTTCACCGATCTTTCGCTCTCCTCTATTGATTAATCTGATCTAACTGATTCTTTAAATCTTCCATACGCACAAATCGGTTTTCTCTGATTAACTCCTTTCCGTTCCCGAGAAGCAGCATGGCAGGTACGGTAAACACTAAAAATTCCCCAGCTACTTGCTTGACCAGATCTGCGTCCACCTTTCCCACATGAATTTGTGGATATTCATCAAGTAAATCCTGAACCTTTGGCCATACAACATGACAAACACTGCAATTTTGACTGGATATATAGATAAATGATTTTTGATGATTGTTTATAAAATCTCTTACCATTTCTATAGAAGTCAGTTCTGTATGTCCGCTCATACTCTTTCACCTTTCTTTGTAAAATTTTTTATTTAAACTCACCTTATACCACGTAGGGTATATTTTCAAACAAAAAGGATCGCTAATGTTTACCAATATTCTTCACTAATTAACATAATTTTTTTCTTATTGGCAAAACTACTCCCAATTATAAGATGAAAGGATATCACATATGAATTCTTTTATTGGAAAGATAAAAGATGCTTTTCAGGGAAATGACGATTTCTTCTGTAAAAAACAAATAATCTGCGGCGAGTCCGTTTTTGTAATAGGTTTAGACAGCTTGGTTGAATTAGATAAAACACTTGGGGAACTGAAAGAATATAAGGAGATCGAAGAGATTGAGCAGCACGGAGAGGAGCTGGCGGATATTGAAACAGCTAAAACCTCTCTATTAGAAGGCAAACTGCTGCTTGCCAGAACGTCTAAGGATCTTGCTATTAGTCTTGTACCAGCTCCTGTTTCCTTAAATCGTTCGATTGAAAGTTCTTCAAATGAAAATGTTGTGTTAGGTTCGGCCATTTCTTTCAATGAGGATATTAAACTCAATATTGGACTGGTCAGAAAGAATTTGAAATCACAGAATTTAAAGGTTAAAACCTATGAAATTGGCAAACAGTATAAGAAAGAAATAGCACTACTCTATAATCAGGAAACGGTTCATTCTGAACTGCTGTCCAAAATCCAAGGTCAAATTACAAAATTTCTGAATCAAGCAGAACTTGAATGTATACAGGATGCCTATAAGATGCTGGGATTAAAAAAGTGGAGTTTCGTCACACAAATCAATACGACTGAAATCCCAGATGAAGCACTGCGGGCAATCAGAAAGGGAAGAGTGGTTCTATTTATTGATAGACTATCATTAGCTCTTATTCTGCCTGGTGTATTAAGAGATATGATTTTTTTGTATAACGACCATAATTACCCCTACCCGCTTATGCTCTCTGTACGGCTGCTTCGAATAATGGGCATTCTTCTTGCGTTAATTATTCCAGGACTATATGTAGCTTTAGTTGCCGTAAACCCCGAAGTACTTAGAATTGAGATTGCATTGTCAGTTGCACAAAGCAGGGAGGGTGTTCCCTATCCGGCGATTATTGAGATTCTTATTATGCTTCTGATCCTGGAATTAATCTTAGAGGCAAGTATTCGGCTGCCAAGCAGTATTGGTCCTACGATCACAATGGTTGGGGGCATTATTTTAGGTCAGGCGGTTGTAGAAGCAAAGCTGGTGAGTAACCTGCTCATCATTATTTTAGCTGCAGCTACAATAGCCAATTCGACCGTAGTGGGATTCCAAAATTCAATCTCTATCAGAATCTTTAAGTACCTCATCGTTTTTTTGGCCTCTCTTTATGGGATTCTTGGCATTTTGGTAGGATTATTTATCATTTGTACTTATTTAGCCAGTATTGAAACATTTGGCATTCCCTATTTGCATTTTAACTTAAATAAAGGAGAAAAAAGCAGTGGATAAAAGCTGGCAGATTGTAGTGATGTACATATTGACACATTTAGGACTTATATTCTTTCTATACCCTGCAAATATTATTGAGAGTTCAAGTGTAGCTCAATGGATTCCAATATTCATAGGAGTTATCTTACATTTTGTAATCGTCTTAATTTATTTAAAAGGATTAAGTTACTTTCAAAATAAAAATATTATTGACATATATTCTTCTTTTGGAAAGCTATGGACCTTTTTTTTATTAATACCTACAGGCTTATACTTATTAATGATCAATATCATTACGGTCAGATCTTATTCAGAGATCATTAATATCATATTTCTTACAAAGACCCCGCTCTGGGCTATAATGCTCCTAATTCTGTCTATTTCCTGTTATTTGTCCATGCAGAAGCTTTCAGCCATTTTTAAGACAGGCTTTCTCTTGTCTTTTCTTTTCCTGCCATTAGTTTTATTTGTTATAGCCATTTCTTTTCAGAATGTTGATTGGCGCTATGTGATTCCTATATGGAGCAGTGACTTCTCTTTTATCAAGAAGCAATCTTATCTTAATAGTTACTTTGCTATTGGGGGAGGGTTCCTATTTTTAGGTTTTATTCAGCCAGTGCTATCTTTTCGGAACACCCGGATCCTCATTGGCCTGGCAGCAATAGCACCTGCCTATTTATTATCTGTGTATGTGCCAGTGTTAACATTTGGCCAGGCTACAGCTGAGACCTTTTTATTTCCATACGTTGCTGCTGTAGATGGCATCAATATATCTTGGCTCATGTTTGATCGAATCACCATGTTTTTTCTATTATGCCTAATCACATTTATTATGTTATTTATTGCGCTTGTTTTATGGAAAACAGTACAAATTACAAAATATTATATTCCTATGTTATCAGAGAAATGGGCAGCGATTGGCCTGGCATTCTTCATCTATTGCATCTGTCTGCGTATCCCTAATTGGAGTGATGCAGAGAAATTGTTTCAGATTAATACGCCTTTACGTTTTTACGTCATTCTACTTGTTCCGCTTTCCATATTTGGTTTAGGTCTTTGGAAGAAACGTAAAGAGGGTGTGAATGGGTGAAAAGATATTTGCTTCTTATCCTATTGCTTACTTCAATGTTTATCCTCAGCGGCTGCTGGGATAATAAAGACATTAATCATCGTGTGATGCCTGTTGTCCTCGGTGTGACACAGCAGGATGAAAACTATGAAGTGTACCTGCAGATTCCGCAGCCGGCTGGGGGGCAGATTGAAACCATCGTAGTGTCAGGAACTGGAAAAACTGTCAATGAGATCATTGACCACATTAGTGCAAATATGGAGAGAAGTGTGGATCTTTTGCATGTAAAAGTCATTGTGGTAGATCGGGAGCTAGCTGAAAAGGGAGTAAAGGATTTGATTTCTGGTTTTATCCGATCAAGGGATATATCCTCCAAAGCTTTATTTGCTGTTATTGATCAGGATTTATCCACATTTTTTGGAGCCATGACCAGTGAACCAAAAGCTGAAGGAACCATTTTATTAGATTTCTTTGAAAAAAGTGCAGGCTGGGATCCGCAAATAGCATTAACAAGAATATGGGAAGTATACAGAAGCATCTATTCTTACACAAATGACGTCGCTGTGCCTTTAATGAAGCTTGGAAAGACCACATTGGTTGAGCATACAGGATCAGCGGTTATTAAAAATGGCGTAATGATGGGAGATATTTCGGCCAATAAAACTCTATTGTATAATGCCTTCAATGGAGAGAGTACACTGGGAAAGATAGAAGTGCTGGATGATGCAAGTGTCATGATCCTAGGTGAGAAAATGAAGTTCAAAAGCAAACTGGAAGAGGGTAAACCGGTTTTTTCGCTATTTTTAAAACTAAAAGTGACCATATTGGAGACAATTAATGATGCTTCTGAAAATGAGATTAAAAAGGAATTGGAACAGCTGCTGACTGAAAGATACCAAAGCCTTTTTGAGCAGATGAAAGAAAGCGGGTCAGATATTCTAGGAATTGGCCAGTACTTTAGGCGCGAAATCCCTCGTGATCAACTAAAAGAATGGCGCAGTGTTTATTTTCCAGAACTGAAAGTGGACTTTGATATAGAGATAGATATTCAAAACACAGGGAATTTAAAAATTCCTAAAAATTGAAAGGAAGTTTCTAGATGCAATCTTCCATAAAACATAAAGGCTATCGGATAGCGACCGACAGCCTTTATTTAAGAGATAAGCCATTCTAACCCAAAAATCTCCGGATCCATTTCAACCCATCCTTACTGTTTGGATAACGAAATGGCATATCAAAAACAGTAGACTGTTTTAAAACACTTTTTTCATGAGAGAAGGCATCAAAGCTGCTTTTACCATGATAGGAACCCATGCCGCTTGTTCCGACACCTCCAAAGGGCAGGTGGGGAGTGGCCAAGTGGTATAGCGTGTCATTAATGCAGCCGCCGCCAAATGAAATGCTCTCAAGGACATAATGTTCGATCTGTTTATCACTTGTAAATAAATAGAGGGCAAGCGGGTTGGGAAAGTTTAAAACACCTGCTATTACATCATCAATGTCCTTGTATTCCATAATAGGAAGAAGAGGACCAAAAATTTCATCCTCCATAATAGGTGATCCCCAATTTACATCTGTGATAACAGTTGGTTCAATGGAGAGTTTTTCTTTATTCGTTTTTCCGCCGTATGCAATTTGACCGCTTGTCAGAAACTCCTCAAGGCGATTAAAGTGCTTTTCGCTGACAATGCGGGTATAGTCACGATTTTCGAGAGGCTGTTTGCCATACAGGTCGGCAATGGCCTCTTTTAGGCACGATATAAATGATTCTCTTACCTTTTCATGTACATAAACATAATCTGGTGCGATGCATGTTTGACCTGCATTGATAAACTTGCCCCATGCAATGCGCTTAGCTGCAAGTTTTAAGTCTGCATCATGATGAACAATGGCAGGGCTTTTTCCGCCAAGCTCAAGGGTAAGAGGAGTCAGATGCTTTGAGGCTGCTTCCATTACAATTTTTCCAACAGGAACACTTCCTGTAAAAAATAAATAGTCAAAAGGCTCGTTCAGCAGGGCTTGACTTGTTTCAACGGCACCTTCCACGACTGCAATATACTCTTCGGGAAATACAGATTCTATCATCTTCTTAATGAGAGCAGAAATGGTTGGCGTAAGCTCTGACGGTTTAATAATTGCACAATTTCCAGCACTGATTGCGCCTATTAATGGAGCGATCGCCAGCTGGAACGGGTAATTCCAGGGTGCAATAATTAAGGTGCTTCCATATGGCTGCGGATAAATATAGCCTTTTGTTCCTGTATGGCTTAAAGCAGTCTTCACTTTTCGAGGTTTGGCCCATTTGTGTAAATGCTTTTTTGTAAACTTAATTTCTTCTAATAGAATACCGATTTCCGTTGTATATGCTTCAAATTCTGACTTGTTTAAGTCTTTGCGGAGCGCATCTATAATCTCTTGTTCATGGTTTTTAATAATGGAGCGCAATTGATCCAATGCTTCTAATCGAAAAGAAATGCTTTTGGTTTGATTGCTTCTAAAATATTCTTGTTGCTTTTGCCGTAATGGCTTGTAGTTTTCCATCTAATCCGCACTCCTTCTTTTGGAGAGTAAATTGAACCTTTCATTTGCGTGTAAGCAGCAGATAAGTTCTCTATATCATACCATGTAACACTTATGAGATCATGAATGAGCACCTGCAATAATCATCATTTGTGAGGGTTTTGTTCGAAGTGATGTTCAGATTATACTTGGAATAGTTAACTTCTAAGAATTGTTTATGGTAAAATTCAACTAACCATTTTTCTTTAAAGAGGGGCCCATACAGTGAACAAAACAGTGTTAGACAAATTAAAAACATACATATATGGATTTGATGTTTTGGAAATTGATGTTTTCCCGGCAGAGGGCGATCCTAATTCCTTTGACTTTATTGATCGTGAGGAAGATGAGGTGATTGCTTCAGCAAATTTTGATGAAGAAGGTCTGGCTAACTTTTCCACCTATAATGATGAAGAATCTCAAACAGGATCCTTAAAGAGGGATGTACTTATTAATAAAGCTTACACCTTTATTGATGAATTTTATCCAAGGGATTTCAGCGAAACGCTCTGTTTATCTGCATTAATTGATATGGATGATTTCACGATGATTGTCTTTAATCAGAAGGACAAAAAGTTTGGACTTGAACTTCCTAATTCTGGGGTAAGCTTTTCCATTATGCCAAATGGAGTTATCAGTCATGTGGAGAGAGATTATCATAAAGTTGAGGTCATTTATCCGAAAAGCTGTATCACTGCTGAAAAAGCAAAGAAACTATTTTTGAAAGAGCTTCGGTTAGTTCCTGTCATAGCTAAATATGATAAGGATACATATGTCAACGGAGATAACCGTTATTACTTTGTCTATGAAATAGAAGATTATGTGATGGAGGTAGGAGCTGACGGAAAGCTTCAGACAATCGAAATGTTTGGAGTCGAGCGCCAGCAATATGCTGGGGAAGTCTGTCTGTCGGATCCTGCTGATTTATATACACTAGCAGGATTAACGGAAGATCACATGAAGATTTACGAAAGCAAAACAAAGAAGGGCCGCATCGAGGTTTGGAGCAAAAAAACCAAACAAGAGCTTGCTGTTGAGAATGCGGAGCTGGCAGAAATCCAATTAGCGATTCCAGATACGGTTAAGCTGCTATTTAATCAGGATGGAGGATTACTGCGCTTATTAAGTGAAGATCATAATTCAAATGCAACAGTGATTACAGCAGAACAAGCACTGAAAAAGGCGAATGAAGTGATCTCTGGTGAATATACAAAAAATAAAAGTACGTTTCAATTACTTCAAGGTGATGCCGAATTGCACCATTATACCAATGAAGGTCAATCAGAAATATATGCTTATCGTTTTTGTTATCACCGTTTTGAACAGGGCATAAAAGTTCAAAATGCTGAAATTGCCATCGAAATCTGCGCCAAAACAGGCTCCCTGCTTAGAGTTGAAACAGATCAGGTTATTTTTGCTGATCTTAGTATGCTAAATATTCAGCAGTCTATTACGATAGAAGAAGCAGCGGAAACGTATAAAAAGGGTCTGTCCATGGAGCTATCATGGGTAAAAGACCTGGAAAACGGCATGTATTCATTAGCTTTTGTCCCTTCTTTTCCACAAACAAGAGGACATATCCGCTGCATCAATGCGACCAGCGGGGAACCCTGGATTATCGATACATCCTGCATGGAAGAATTTGAATAAGAAACATGAGGCTGGGACATCAGTATTTAACATGGCCATAGAACCGAGTGGTTAGGAAGATCATCTTTCTAGTCATTCGGTTTTTTATTTATGATAAAATATCTTATTTTAACAAGAGTGAAATGGAGCGGAGGACACTCGACTCCTGTGGGCAATAGAGGAAAGGGTGAGACCCCGCAGGAGCGCGCGACGAGGAGGCTCAGCTTCCTCCCCACGGAAAGCGAGGGTCCGCAGCGCAATGGAACGGGCTTTTATCTACTTAAGTAAAATCTGAGCATTGACATAAAACAAACATAATTCTATAATGTCTATAAATAAACAAACATATGTAAGAGGTGTCTATTAATGAAAGCGGAGGAATTGTTCTGGGATGCAACCATAGAGGAATTAAAAAAAGGTTATATAGAGAAAGGGCAGCATTTTGTGTGCTTATTATGCGGCAGATCATCAGAAAGAGGAATTGTGTATGAGCGGCATGGCGTCTTTTACGAAGCGGAAAAATTTATGCGGCTTCATCTAAAAGAGGAGCATCAGTCTGTTTTTCATCACTTGATGGGATTAGATAAGAAGCTGACAGGTTTAACGGAACATCAAAACCGGCTGCTGCGTTTATTTTATGAGGGAAAAAGTGATGGGGAAATTCGCGAGGAAATGGGAATTGGCAGTGCCTCGACAATAAGAAATCATCGGTTTGTTCTGAAAGAAAAGGAGCGTCAGGCAAAACTGTTTTTAACACTGATGGAGCTGCTGAAGGAACATGACAATGATGAGCCGGCTTTTATCCCAATCCACCCTCATGCCCGAATGATTGATGACCGCTACAATGTGACAGAAGAAGAGAGCGTTAAGATCCTGAATAAGTATTTTCCTCAAGGTGTGGAAGGGAAACTGGCATCCTTTCCTCCAAAGGAAAAGCAAAGACTCATTATCTTAAGAGCCGCAGCAGAAAGAATCAGCCCAGAGAAAAAGTATGATGAGAAAGAAATGAACACAGTATTAGCTGGCGTGTTTGATGATTATGTATTGCTTAGACGGTATTTAATAGAGTATGGATTTCTTGCACGTGAAAAAGATGGCAGTGCATATTGGCTGAAAAAATAACCGAGAGGCAGGCTGAATATTTTGGAACGAAGAAAAGAATTAAAGCAATTATATAAGGAAACCAAAGTGGAAGCAGGTGTTTATAAAATCACAAATAAAGAAAATGGACGGATTTTTATTGGAAGTACTCCTAATCTAAAAACATTAAATGGAGTTAAGTTCACACTAAATAATGGAACAAGTGTTCATAAAAAGCTGCAGGAGGACTGGAGCAGATTGGGAAGCGATTCGTTTCAAATAGAAGTTGCAGAAGTGTTAAAACAGCCTGAACAAGGCTATTTTGACAGCAAAAAGGAACTTGGAAAATTAGAACAAAAATGGCTGGATGAGCTTATGCCTTTTGGAGAAAATGGGTATAACTAGGATTGTTTAAAGTAGTGGAATGAGACAGAAAATGGGTCGGAAAACAGGAAAAGTGCTGTGGTGAGATCCCCAGATGCCGCTTTTGTCTTATCTGAAAGCAGGAAAATGGGCACATTGATCTCACTACAAGAAGATCCACTGAGGTCAAAAATGCAATTGAATTCTAATTTTTTTATAATAATTAACTTGATAAACTGGAAAAAACCATGTAAGATTTAGAAATAAAATTTGAAGAGGTGACCATAGAAAAATGATCTGCTAATCCTGTTTTAATACATTTTCGTTTTTTGAAGAGCTCTTTTAAATAGGATTAGTCTAAAATTGGATAGAAAATGATCATTTATGCTTAGTGTGACAGCACTATGCCTTTTTCTACGGTTAGACTGGATCCTATCCCATTATTGACGGATAGGATCTTTTATTTTTCGCATTCAATAAATTTTATCAACTATACAGTATGAAAGCGGGGTTTTACGATGTCTCCTGATCAAAGGAAGAAATTAACGATTTTAATGGTTAATATGTTTATTGCCATAGGAAGTTTTGGGATTGTCATCCCGATCCTCCCTCAATATTTAGAATCAATTAATCAGGGAGGAACTGCAGCTGGACTCATGATTGCGATTTTTGCTGGAGCACAGCTGATCATGTCTCCTATTGCAGGGAAATGGACCGATCAATACGGCCGCAGGAAAATGATTATATTTGGTTTATCTGGTTTAACCGCATCTATGTTTGTTTTTTATGCCGTTGATTCCATTTACCTGCTGTATGTCTCCCGCGTAATTGGAGGAGTTGGTGCAGCTCTGATGATTCCAGCAATCTTTGCTTATGTTGCGGATATTACAACAATGGATCAGCGTGCAAAAGGAAATAGCCTTGTATCTGCAGCTATGTCATTAGGGATTGTAATCGGTCCTGGTGTCGGCGGATTTTTAGCGGAATATGGATTAAAGGTGCCTTTCCTTGTTTCTGCCCTTGTCTCTCTTGTTGCTGTTGTTTTCTCTGTTATTGTATTAAAAGAAAGTATGTCTGAGCAGGCCGCAGCAGCTGCACAAAATGTACAGGAAGAATCAATGGCCAGTAAAATGGTTCGCTCTGTAAAAATGCCTTATTTTGTCCCGCTTATTATTACGCTTGTGATGAGCTTCGGCTTAATGGCTTATGAATCTGTATTGGGACTTTTTGTAGATAATCAATTTGGTGCCTCACCTCAGGATATTGCTCTTATGATTACAGCCACTGGTATTATTAGTGTGGTTGTTCAATTGTTTATTGTTGATCGTCTTGTTTCAAAAATTGGAGAAGGTAAAGTACTAAACATCTTTTTAGGTGTTGCAGCTTTTGGTTTCTTATTAACGTTATTTGCTTCAAGCTATGCTGTTTTCTTTGCCATCACATTATTAATCTTTTTAGCTACATCGATTCTCCGCCCGGTATTAAACACGCTTATTTCAAAATTAGCGGGCAATGAACAAGGCTTTGCGATGGGCATGAATAACTCTTATATGAGTATCGGAAATATTTTAGGGCCAACGATTGCCGGAATGCTTTATGATGTGAATATTATTTATCCATTTATTCTAGGACTGGTATTCCTTTCTGTTACAATGACGGTGACCATGATCTGGCAGAAGAAACTGAAACAAAAAAATGCTGCAGTTAAGCTTCAGCAGTCATAAATTAGGCTAATGTCACCTTGCTTTATATTCCAGTGAATGATATGATGTTGCTAACTTAAATGAACGGAGGCTTCCAATAATGCAATCAATCAGACTACGTTTTCCCACTTTGAACCAGTAACTGAATATGGTCAAAACTCTGCGCCTTGCAGGGTAAACGGGATTAGTCTGCCTTCATTAGAGGAAGTTACATTTGCATATAACGGCAAAGAAGAGGGGATGAATTCGTTCTCTCTTTTTTGCTGTCTTTTTTTATACCTTCAGAAAGTCTAAATGAGCGCAAAGGAGAAAATTCTATTCAGCTCTGACTTCAAATGAAAGTATAAATGCAGTTAAGCCTCTGGCTACACCTTTTTAGGCATGCCGGCCGGCAATTTACTTTATCGTTATTTCCTTTATTTCAAAAGGACTACTCCCGATTACACTATGCAGGCAGGAAGTTTGTAATGAAAGGGAGGAATCATTTTATGAAGAGAAAAGTCATATTAGCTGGAGTAAATGTGAACAGCAATCAGCAGGAAAATTTTAAAAGTTCGATGGAGGAGCTTGCCAATTTAGCTGAAGCATGCGATTTAGAGGTGGCTGGTGCGCTTACGCAAAATGTAAAGCATATTCATAAAGGCTACTATATGGGACCTGGCAAGGTGGAGGAGCTGCGAATGCTGATTGAACACGAGGATTCCGAGCTTGTCGTGTTTGATGATGAGCTTTCACCATCGCAGATCCGCAATCTTGAAGAAGAGCTAAAGTGTGAGGTAATCGACAGAACGACTCTTATTTTAAATATTTTTGCAAGCAGAGCGAAAACAAGAGAGGCACAGCTGCAGGTTGAAATGGCTCGGCTTAAATATTTGCTTCCCAGGCTGATTGGCACTCGTGAAGATTTAGGTCGTCAAGGCGGCGGCTCCGGATTAAAAAATAGAGGTGCAGGTGAAACCAAGCTAGAATTGGATCGCCGCAAAATCGAAGAAAAGATCAGTAAGTTATCCACAGAACTGGAACAATTAACGCTGCAAAGAAAAACGCAAAGAAAGCAGCGCAATAAAAAAGACGTGCCTGTTGCGGCTCTTGTTGGCTATACAAATGCAGGTAAATCTACGCTGATGAATGCAATGCTTGAAAAATATGGCGACAAAGATGAAAAGCTTGTGTTTGAAAAGGATATGCTCTTTGCCACACTGGAAACGGCTGTGCGCAGACTCGAGCTCGAGAATAATCGTGTCTTTTTATTAACAGATACAGTTGGATTTATTCACAAGCTTCCACATCATCTCGTCAGGGCATTTCGATCAACATTGGAGGAAGTGACAGAAGCAGACCTGCTTATCCATGTTCTTGATGCATCAGATCCGAACCATGAACAGCATAAATTGCTAACCGAAAAAGTATTGCATGAAATTGGGGTAAAGGATATACCTATAATTTATGCCTACAATAAAGTCGACTTAACAGATATGGTATCCCCTTCTGTCAGCAATAGCAGAATTTATCTGTCTGCGAAAAAGAGGCAGGGTCTAGAGGAATTGACCAATAAAATCAGCACAGAAATTTTAAACGATTATTCACAGCAAAAAATGCTTATCCCTTATACAGACGGCGAAATTGTTTCGTATTTTAACAACAATGCCGATGTAATCTCAACAGAATATGATGAAAAAGGCACAATCCTGCATGTCATCTGTAAAAATAGTGATGCTGAGAAATATAGTCAATACGTGATTCAAGAATAACAAGGTGTGAGCTGTGGGTAAGTGGGCGGTTTTCTAATTTATCCACAAGTTCTTTGCAAACTATTATGTTGATAATGTGGATAAATTCCGCGTTATCAACAGGCTCTTAGAGAACAGCACTAATGTGTATGGGGATAGTTCTGTTGATAAGTAAGGTTAATTGTGAATAAGATGTGGGTAAGTTCTGTTGATTATGAATTTTGCCATGTGGGTAAATTTTCGGAATATAAAAATAAGCACATCATTGTTAAGAGGAATCCTGCTCCACACCTTTATGGTTAAATATTTAAAGAGGCAGGACTCCTGCCCGTCAGTCTTATAAAAGAGTGACAAAGATAAAGACCTACCCCATCCTGACCGATCGCAAATTGACTAACTCAAAAAAGCTCTGCTAATGATAGCAGACGAAAAAAAAGCAGCCAAAATAACCACGAACTACGAATCCAATATGGATCCCGCGGTCCGTGGTTATTCGTTTTGGTCTGTTCGCTGATTCCCCAAAACAGAGAAATGCGTTAGTTCAGTTCTTTTAAATACCAGGCATCCATTGCCGAATGTTCCGATCCCATTATCGGTTCAGATAACAGCTTAAAGCCATATTTCTGATACAAACCACCCGCCGCCTTTAGTTCATGGCGCGTCTCAAGATAACAAGCGTTATAGTGCTGAGATGCGTATGCTAAGGCGGTTTCCATTAACAGATCGGCATATCCTTTCCCCTTCACTTTATCTTTTAAGTAAAGCTTTTGCAGTTCACAAATTCCTTTTGTCTCATCAAAAAGACCAATTCCAATCCCGCCAACTACTTCATGATCTAGTTCCGCCACCCAATACATGGAATTTTTCAGTGATTGGTAATGTTCAAATAGCGTTCCTAACTGCGGATCAAAGTAAGCTGTTCCTTGTATGTTTAACTGCACGGACTCTAGTGACTCTTTTATGATTACCTCTATAGCCTTATTATCCTTTTTTTCTATTTCCCTGATGATCATGTTCTTCTCCTTAAATTTATTGTGCTCTCATAGCTAAGTTTCGCTGTTTCGCACACTCCCGTTAAACCTGCAGATAAAATTTAAAATAACTTTACTATAGATGTGGAGTGTAGTAAATAGAACCTCGTTTGAAAGTTTACAAAAAGTTACAAAAATTATACTATTATTTGTAAGAATAGTGAAAAAATAACGGGGAGGGAAAGAAATGAATCATCTAATTCAAGCTTCGGTAAAAGTTGATAAGGACAGCATTCTTCAAACCTTTAAGAATATTCAGGATGATATATGTCAAAAGATAGAATTATTAGATGGAAGTGCACGTTTTCACGAGGATCAGTGGGATCGCCCAGGGGGAGGCGGCGGAAGAGCTAGAGTCATTGAGAACGGACAGGTCTTTGAAAAGGGAGGCGTTAACTTTTCTCATGTTTATGGAGCACTTCCTGAAACCATGTCTGCAGGACTTAATTTGCCTAGCGGGCATGAATTTTTAGCTACTGGTGTTTCTATTATTATGCATCCTGTCAATCCCTATGTACCAATCATTCACATGAATGTCCGTTATTTTGAGATGTCGAATGGAGATAAGTGGTTTGGTGGCGGGATTGACCTAACACCTATATATATTGACGAACAGCAGGCGGATTATTTTCATCGCAGCATAAAGCATCTATGTGATCAACATGATTCAAATTATTACCCGACATTCAAAGAGTGGGCAGACCGTTATTTCTATATAAAGCATCGCCAGGAAACGCGCGGAATCGGCGGTATTTTCTTTGATCGATTAAGAGTTGATGAGAACACAACGATTGAAAAGCTTTTTGATTTTGTAAAAGATGTCGGTGACTCGTTTGTGCCCATTTACAGCCAGCTTGTAGAAGAAAATCAACATAAGACCTATGGGGAAGCGGAAAAAGAAT
Organism: Bacillus mesophilum; assembly: GCF_008923265.1. NCBI lineage: Bacteria > Bacillati > Bacillota > Bacilli > Caryophanales > Bacillaceae > Bacillus > Bacillus mesophilum. The sequence goes on from NZ_WBOT01000003.1 coordinate 522,943, forward strand.
GGCAGTATGTGCGCAGAAGCAGGTATGCAGAATTCAACCTCATATACGACCGTGGTACAAAATTTGGTCTCGACACGAATGGAAGAATAGAATCAATCTTTATGAGTCTGCCTCCACAAGCGAAATGGCTCTACAATTATCAAGTACAGCCTGGCAGTATGGAAGCGAGGACCTTGAGTTTGCTGAAAAAGGATGTAGATTGGATTAAAGAATAGCAAATCGTAAAGAACAGGTGATTTATATGAAAAGAATATCATTTATGTTGATGCTTATTCTTGTTCTTGCAGGCTGCTCTAAGAATACGGAGGAAGTCATTGAAAAAGAATCGTTTAGCGAGCAAGCAGCGAATACGTTTATTATCAATGAACAAAATTTTGAGGTCATTCCTTTTTTTAATGAGTATACAAATTTTACTAATGGTGAATATCTTGATGAAGATGAACGAATAAAAAGTTTTTCTGATATAGTTGTTAAACCTTTAAGTGAAGAAATCTATGGAAATAGTTATGGCTTGTATAATGACCCGCAACTAAGCGCTCCAACAAATCTTCAAAAACTTCAAGATTCACTCATTGAACTGAGCGGGGAATACCCGGCTATTAAGAGTATCATTGAGAGCGGTTTATCTGATGCAGTCTCTATGTTAAAAGGAGAGGACTATAAGCTTTACATTGTTCCTTTTAATCCTGATTATATATATGGTTCTCAAGCGACAAAAGGAGTCAGCGGTTTTGCGGCGGGGGAAACTGGAAGTATTGTGCTGTTTATTGACCCTTTCAACTATACGGAGGAGAGTTTAAAGGCAGCGGTTGTTCATGAATACCATCACAGTGTTCTATTAGCGAGCGGTTTCTTCCAGGGAAATAAGCAGACATTATTAGACTGGATTTTGATTGAAGGGAAAGCTGAGGCATTTGCTAAAACGTTATATCCTCAATATGAATCCTACTGGCTTGAACCTTTAAATCCAGATACAGGTGCAAAGGTTTGGAGTTTTATTGAGGAGAAAAGCAAGAAGCTTTTTAGAGATGAAGACCTTGAAACTTTGTACCTGGGCAGTACAGAAAGAGGATTTCCGGAATTATCACATTACCGGATAGGATATCAAATAATGGAAAATCTGTTAGCTAACTTCCCAGAATTAGGAGTGGAAGAGTGGACATATATGGATTCAGAAGAGATCTTGAAAAAGTCAAAAGCAGAGAGCTTGTTTGAGGGAGGGTAACTCAGCTTTATCTAAATAAATTCTTGAATTAAGCAGCTTTTCCCGTCATGTTCATCCATTTATTATAGCTGAAAAATACCATTTCATGACCTTTCTGTTATAAGCAACCTCTTAAATAGATACAGTAATCTATGTTATCATAAGAACTAGTTTCCTAGGGTGAATTTAAAAATTGCTGCTAATAATGAATAGTATGTAATTAGAATACTATTTTAGGAGAACAGTTTTTAGGAGGTATTTGATGAATTGGGCTTTATTTTATGATGTTGACATGTGGACGCAAATAGGAATATCTATAGGGATTTTCCTGCTATTTTTAGTGTTTAGGAAGTTATTTTCTAAATATATTTACTCGTTAATTCTTCGCTTGAGTAATAAGGCGCCAACCGATATGTTAAGGCATATTTTTGTGTCGTTTGAGAAGCCGCTGCAATGGTTGTTTATCATAATAGGAATTGAAATTGCCTCTAGATATTTTCCATTTCGGCCAGCGCCAGATGGTTTGTTTAACAGCTTTATTTCTGCGTCAGTAATCGTCCTAATTACTTGGGGATTATATAACTTAGCTTCAGCATCATCGATTTTCTTTGCCAAAGTAAAGAACCGGTTTAAATTAGAAATTGATGATATTTTAATTCCTTTTATGTCGAAAGCTATTCGAATCATAATTGTTGCGATCAGTATTACCATTATTGCACAGGAATTTGAATATGATGTAACAGGATTTATCGCTGGGCTCGGTCTGGGTGGTGTGGCAATTGCCTTTGCTGCAAAGGATGCAATCGGAAACCTGTTCGGCGGTTTTATTATAATTACTGAAAAGCCGTTTACGATCGGTGACTGGATCATGACGCCGAGTGTGGAAGGAACCGTAGAGGATATTACTTTCCGGAGTACCAAGGTCCGAACATTTGCAGATGCGATCGTAACTGTTCCGAATAATACGTTAGCAAATGAGTCGATCACCAATTGGAGTAAAATGGGGAAACGGCAAGTAAGCTTTAATATTAAAATTTCTTATGAAACACCGAAAGCCAAACTATTAAGAGTCGTGCGGCAAATGGAAGAGGTAATTAAAGGACATAGCGAAGTGCACCCTGACTCAATCCTTGTCCGCTTTGATAAATATCAGGAAAATGGCTATGAAGTTTTCATCTATTTCTTTACAAAATCAACCGCTTGGGCTGAGCATTTGCGAGTGAAAGAAGAGATTAATTTTAGATTGATCGAGATTCTCGAAAGTGAAGATGTGTCTATTGCGTTGCCAAGCAGAAAGCTGTATGCCAGCGAGCCTGATGAGGATAAGGGCAGCTTGCCGGCACCACAGGAGTCATAGGTTAAGAGAAAAGCTGCCGCGAAGGGCAGCTTTTCGTTCTATTTATAAGCTTTATTTTTATTATTTCTTACCTTTAATCTCTAAATAAACTGGCTCCGATTTCCCGTTTGCTATTGGATATAGTTGATATCCGCCTGTTTCAGGATCAAAGGTCCTCAAAACGGTCATATTCTTGATTTCCTTTAAAACGAGATCAACGGTTAACACTGTATTTTCGCCTTTAATTAAATGACCGCCAAATACGGCACCGTTCTTATCACACATGGTTCCATGTATATGGGTTTCAAATTGATCATCTCTTTGACAGACAATTCCCGTTCCATTCAAAAATTCAATTGGGCCATTCCGGCTGATAAGCTCTCCGTAGCCAGCACCGATACTTGTCTCAGGCTTTTCCACTAAGTATACATAACCAGCTTTTTTTAGACTGCCGAAACAGCTGCTGATTGTAGCATATTGCATCTGATTTGCTCTGCAGACCTCTTCAATTCCAGAAAGTAAATCTGTACCAGGCAGCAGCCGGGCAACAACCGTTTTTCCCTCAAAACCTTCAGCAAAATGAGCATGTATCGTATGAGTCATACTTTTCTTCCTCTCGCATATATTTCTAACTAGTATATATTAAGTTTTAATATTTTGAAAAAAAGATATTGACATTCGTTAATGGTTCATGTAGATTTTACCAATAAGGTTACCAAAAATTAAATATACTTGATTGATCTCTTATCAAGAGTAGCTGAGGGACTGGCCCTGTGAAGCTCGGCAACCGTTCATTCATCAGAATGAATTGGTGCTAAATCCTGCAAAACACGTTTGTGTTTTGGAAGATAAGAGAGGAAGCGTATCTTTGTATGCTTATGCCTCTCTTTCTTTTGAAAGAGAGGCATTTTTATTTTTAAAAAACATTAGGAGGAACGAATATGAAAAAATGGGCAATCATCTTATCATCAATTTTATTAACTGGGTTTTTAGCAGGCTGTGGGAGTGACAGTGCCTCTGGAGATGAGGCAGAGCCGCTTAGTGAAGAAAAACTATTAATTGGAGTTACAGCTGGGCCGCATGAACAAATCGTTGAAAAGGTTAAAGAGGTTGCAGCAGAGGATGGGTTAGAGCTTGAATTAAAAGTATTTACCGATTATGTTCTGCCTAATACATCGCTTGCAGAAGGGGACTTGGATGTAAACAGCTATCAGCACGAACCTTTTTTAAATCAATTTAATGAGGATCATAATACAGATCTAGTAAAGGTAGGAAAAACAATTTTAAATCCAATGGCCGTGTATTCAGATGAATTTGGAAGTATTGAGGATCTGCCGAATGGAGCCAAAATTGGTTTGCCAAATGATCCGACAAACGGTTCACGTGCCTTATTTATTTTAGAAGAAGCTGGTCTGATCAAACTGATTGAGGATAAAAGAGAAACTGCCACTATTTATGATTTAGAAGAGAATCCAAAAGAATTCGAGTTTATTGAACTGGATGCTGCGCAAATTCCAAAGCAATTAAGCGAGCTGGATGCTGCTGCGATAAACACAAACTTTGCCTTAGAAGCAGGCCTTAATCCGAAAGAGGATTCCATCCTCCTAGAATCATCGAATTCTCCATATGTGAACTATTTAGTTGTTCGGGCAGAAAATGAAAACGACCCTGTCCTTGAAAAGCTCAGAAATGCCTATCAGTCAGAAGAAGTGAAAAAATTTATTGAAGAGGAATTTCAAGGATCTGTTCTTCCAAGCTGGGAGGAATAATCTTTTAATCTAGATTCCTATGAAAGAAGAATGCTCGCTCCCGCTGCAAGGGACGCGGGCACCATTCTGCTATCATAATCGGTCACACATTTTTTCTATTGAATGGCTGATCAGACTTGAAGGAGGTACAGCATGATCGTATTAGAAAATGTTTCAAAAACTTTTTCAGGAAAAAAAGGAGATATTGAAGCAGTTCGGAATGCCAATATTGAAGTGAAAACAGGAGAAATTCACGGAGTCATCGGCTATAGCGGTGCTGGTAAAAGTACATTAATTCGCTGTGTAAATCTGCTCGAAAATCCAACCTCGGGCAGGGTGATTATTGGAGGAGAAGATCTCACTTCCTTATCAGAGCAGAATCTCCGTGAAAAAAGAAAGAAAATCGGCATGATTTTTCAAGGGTTCAATTTATTAAAAACGGCAACTGTCTATGATAATATTGCCATCCCTTTAAGATTAATCGGCATTCAGAAGAAAGAAGTTGACGATCGCGTAAAAAAATATTTAGAGATTGTGGGTTTAGCAGATAAAGTGAATGCTTATCCAAGTCAGTTATCTGGAGGACAAAAGCAGCGGGTCGCTATAGCCAGAGCCCTGGCTCAAGAGCCTGAGCTGCTCCTAAGCGATGAAGCAACAAGTGCGCTTGATCCGGAAACAACAGATTCCATTCTCGAGCTGCTTTTAAAAATCAATAAAGAGCTGGGCATAACCATTCTGCTCATTACACATGAAATGAACGTCATTCAAAAAATATGTGATTATGTATATGTGATGGAACAAGGCAGCATTATCGAGCAAGGAACAGCCATTGAATTGTTTTCCAATCCGCAATATCCAACGACCAAAAAGTTTTTAAACACGATCGCACAGCGCAAGCTTTCATCCTCGCTTATTCAGCAGTTAAAGCTATCGGGAAATGTGCTCAGACTTACTTTTTTAGGCGAATCGACGGGACAGCCGCTGTTGGCGCTTGTGAGTCAAAAGTTTAATGTAAAGCCCAATATACTAACCGCTAATATCATTGAATTGAAAAATGGAATTGTTGGGAATATAAGTATCCACTTGCTCGGTGAACAGCAGGATATAGCAGCTGCTCTTAGCTATTTAGAAGAGCATGGAGTAAATGTAGAGGAATTGGAGGGATAACAAAATGGATCGATTTCAGCAATTTACAGATCAGTGGCTGCCGATAATCGGCAAGGCAGTCGTAGAGACTTTTCAAATGGTCGGTGTTTCACTTTTATTTTCCATTTTAATTGGTGTGCCCCTTGGCATTCTCATTGTCCTAACAAGGCCTGGCCAATCGCTGCATAACAAATGGGTGTATGGCGGCTTAAATTTGATCATTAACATTATTCGTTCTGTGCCCTTTATTATTTTACTTTTCTTTATTCTGCCTTTTACCAAATTTATCGTCGGGACAACGATCGGAGTTCAAGGAGTTATTGTTCCGCTTGTTATTTATACAGCACCATATATTTCTAGGCTCATTGAAACAGCTTTATTGGAAGTGGATAATGGTGTGCTGGAGGCCTATAAAGCAATGGGCATCAAGACACGTCAAATTATTTGGAATGTGATGCTGCGTGAATCACGCCCTTCACTTGTCTTAGGATTGACGATTGCTACGGTCGGCTTAATTGGAGCAACCGCAATGGCTGGACTCGTTGGAGCAGGCGGTTTAGGGGACTTAGCTTATCGGTTCGGGCATCTCCGCTACGAAGTTGACGTGATGTATGCAACAGTTCTCATTTTAATCATCTTAGTGCAAACCATTCAAACCATTGGCAACAGATTGGCCGCCCGTTTGAAAAAAGATTAGTGTATTTTGCGAGATAAGAATTATAGAAAGGAGGATTAACATTGGAAGAACTCTATTGGAAAAAGGAAGAGCGGATAGCGAGTATCATTATCAACCGTCCTCATAAAAAAAATGCATTCAATTTAAAGATGTTTCAGAAGCTCTCCGTTCTGCTGGATGAGATTAAAAAGGATGATGAAGTAAAAGTACTCGTACTGTGCGGTGCAGATGAGTCTGCTTTTAGTGCCGGTGCGGATATCAGTGAATTTTTACAGAATCGGACCTCGGCAGAAAAAGCGAAACAATATAATGCCATTGCTCTGGAGACCGTTGAAAAGCTTTACCATTTTCCAAAACCAACAATTGCAGCCATACGAGGTTTAGCGATTGGCGGAGGATTAGAATTGGCACTTTCTTGTGATTTCAGATTTGCCTCACAAGAAAGCCTTCTTGGCATAACGGCTGCAAAATTAGCGATTATCTATAATCTGGCAAGCACGAAAAGGCTTATTGATGCTGTTGGAACATCAATTGCTAAAGACATGCTTTATACAGGAAAGCTTGTGAAAGCGCCGGAAGGAAAAGAGATTGGACTTGTGCACCGCGTACTCCCGGAAGATGAACTTTTACAATCAGCCTATGAATACGCTAAACAGCTTTCTGAGAGGTCTTCACTGGCGTTAAACGGAACAAAGGAAGTTATTCATGCAGTTTTAAACGGTGCCATTGAAGAAGATGAAAGAATCGAACAGCTTATCCTGTACTCTTTTGAAAGTGAAGATTACCAGGAAGGCATTCAAGCGTTTCTAGAAAAGCGAAAACCAAATTTTAAGTAAGGATGGTGACCGGAAATGGCTGTACCTGTAAATAGTAAGGATGCCTTACTGCAAAATATGAATGCAGGCGATTATTTTCCCATATCATACGAAGAGCTGGAAGAGTGTGCCCGGACGGTGATGTCAGCAGGTGCCTTTGGATATGTGCGCTCTGGAGCCGGTGGTGAAGAAACATTAAAAAGCAATCGGGCCGATTTTCAAAAACATTCTATTGTACCTAGAGTATTAACAGATGTATCTACTATCAATACAAGCATTACACTTTTTGGAAAACAATATGACCATCCTTTCTTGCTTGCACCAGTTGGAATGCTGAAGCTTGCTCATGAGGATGCAGATTTAGCTGTTGCTCAAGCAGCTGCACGTTATGGAATTCCATTTGTGCAAAGTACGGTTTCAAGTTATTCCATAGAGGAAGTATCAGAGGTTTCCCCCCTAAGTCCAAAATGGTTTCAGCTTTATTGGTCAAATAATCGCAGTATTTCCTTCCATATGGCTGAACGAGCAGAAAAAGCAGGTTTTGAAGCAATCGTTTTAACAGTAGATACTGTCATGCTTGGATGGAGAGAAGAGGACTTGCGGAACCGGTTTTCCCCGCTTAAGCTTGGCTATGGCAAAGCGAATTATGAAAGTGACCCAGTGTTTCTTCAGTCTCTGCCTGATGAAAGTGAAGAAAGCATCATTCAAGGAATACTAAATAATATCCATCATCCGTCTTTAAATTGGGAAGATGTGGCTGAGCTTAAAAAACGAACGAAGCTGCCTATTCTTTTGAAGGGTATTCTGCATCCCGAAGATGCCAGATTAGCGGTTGAAAATGGAATTGACGGCATCATTGTCTCAAATCATGGCGGCAGGCAGCTGGATGGTATCATTTCTGCAATTTCAGCATTGCCAGCGATCGCCGAAACAGTTAATAAACAAATTCCAGTGCTGTTTGACAGCGGCATCCGGCGTGGAGCAGATATAGTGAAAGCAATCGCTCTTGGAGCAGATGCGGTTTGCATCGGCAGACCTTTTGTATATGCGCTGGCAGCTGGGGGACAAACAGGAGTAGAAAAGCTGTTCGAGAATTTGATTCAGGAAACAAAGGTGTCCATCTCTTTAGCAGGTGCCTCCAGTATTGCCGGGCTTTCCTCTGTGAAATTGGTTCAAACAACTTAAAGGGAGGTGCGGATGATGACACAGGCACTAAGCGGAATGAGAGTGATTGATGCAACCCAAATTTTAGCCGGCCCTTACTGTACAATGGTTCTTGGTGATATGGGTGCAGATGTGATCAAAGTGGAAAAATCTCCCGGTGGTGACGATACAAGACGCATGGGCCCATACACTGACGGAGAGAGTCATATGTTTATGATGGTCAACCGCAACAAAAGAGGAATTAGCCTAAACTTGAAGGAAGAGGAAGATAAAAAAATTCTCTACGAGCTTGTGAAAACAGCAGATGTGTTTATTGAAAACTTTCGCCCTGGTGTGGCAGCAAAACTGGAGATCGATTATGAGACATTAAAAGAGCTTAACCCCGGTATCATTTATTGTTCAATTTCTGGTTATGGACAAACAGGACCATACAGAAATAAAGGCGGCTTCGATATCATGGCACAAGGCTTATCTGGCATTATGGATATGACAGGCGAAAAAGATGGAAAGCCTGTTAAGGTCGGCATTGCTATTCATGATATCGCAGCAGCACAAACGGCTATTCAGTCGGTGCTGACAGCCTATATCCACAAGCTAAAATCAGGTGAAGGCCAATATATTGATGTATCTCTTGTCGATTCAGCTTTAGCATGGACCGTATGGGAGGCGGCTGCCTATTTTGGAGAAGGACAGCTCCCGAAACGAAATGGAACAGCTCACCGTGCCGCGGCTCCGTATCAAGGTTATGCTACTCGAGATGGGTTTATTTTAATCGGCGCTGCCAACCAAAAACTATGGGAAAAATTTTGCCTATATGTAGTGGATCAACCCCAATGGCTTGAAGATGAACGCTATTCAACCAACTCATTACGAAATGAGCACGCTCTACAGCTTGAAGTGGATATCGAGAATGTACTGCGAACACAATCTTCCGCTCATTGGCTTGTATTACTTGAAGAAAACGGCATCCCTTCTGGACCAATTTATTCCTATGATCAAACGATGAATGATCAGCATATCCAGGAACGTGAAATGATCCTCGAATATGAACACCCACAATTTGGGACCTTGAAAACATTGGGTTTTCCCGCAAAATACTCACAAACTCCTGCCAAACTATCAAAACCTGCTCCAAGGCTGGGAGAACACAACGAAGAAATCCGCGCCGAGCTTGGTTTATAGGATAGGGAGAAGTGGTTTGTCATATGGCAAGCCGCTTTTTTGGGGTGATGTGGATTGGATATGTGGGGAGAATGGAGGTTTGATAGGAAAAAGCGGATTTTTGATAGGAAAACCGGGAAAATTGATAGGAAAGAGGGGAAATTTGATAGGAAACCCAAACATTTTGATAGGAAACGCAGAAATTTTGATAGAAACCACAAAAAATGTCTTAGGAAACCCAGAATAAGCAGGGTAAATCGACTTTGGCGTGCAGGAACATGATTAGGGTTTTCGCGAAAAGAGAATAATTGGGTGGTTAATCGTTAATTTTAGGCTCAAAAAAGTGGTTTGATAGGAAAAACCGGATTTTTGATAGGAAAACAGGAAAAATTGATAGGAAAGAGCGAATTTTTGATAGGAAACTTGATAAGTTTGATAGGATAAAACAAAAATTTGATATGAACCCCAGAACTTTTGATAAAAAACCCAAACAGTTTGATAGAAACCCCAAATATTTTAACAGCAATCAAAAAATAAGCTAGTTCAATAAACCATTTCTTCTCTAAAAAGCAAAAAAATCCATTATTAAGCCGTTTTCTTCTTTTAATTAGTTCATTTAATCAGTGAGAAAGGATAGTCTCCTACTGATTCAAGCTGCCGCTTTTCTCTATTCATCCTCATCTTCTTCAAACACTTCTTCCTTCCGTTTTCTCAAGCGGTATATATAATAAGAAGGAACTAGGCCACAGATAAAAATAATGCTGCCGATGAGCGCACCATCCCATATCCCGTAGCCAGGCGTATTGGCTGTAAGGATGCCTACAATCAGACTAATCATTAAAGTAACAATCGCACTAATCTGAAGTGATCGATTAGACTTAGTTAAAGTGCGTTCACTATCAACACTAATATTCATTGATAAATAGGCAAGCACGATCATGGTGACCATAAACACTAGCCAAATCGGGTTATTACGCATTTGATCTACTCCGCCTTGTAAAAATTCATAGAAAAGAATGGCGAAAATGCCTAGTGATTGGACAGCAAAAGCAATTCTAATATTTTTTAAATTCTTCATGATTAGACGTTCATCAGTTATTTTCTTCACTGTTAAATTCCTCCTCGCTAAGCCAAAAAATTTCATCCAATTGAGCGTTTACTCTGTAGCAAATTTGCAGGCACAGTTTTAGGGAAGGGTTATATTTTCCTTTTTCGATCAAACTGATCGTTTGCCTTGTAATGCCAACACCGTCCGCCAGCTGCTGCTGAGTTAGATTTGCCTTTATTCGAGCCAGTTTCACATTGTTTTTCATAGCAGCCCTCCATAATAAAAATGTAACATATAAATTACATTATGTAAAATATAAATTCCATAACAAAAAAGAACCTGAAAGGATCAGGTTCTTTTCAATAGCAAATCAATAATCTTATTCCTGCTTTTCCTTCTCTGCATGCTCATCCTTCTCCAGCATGACAATCAGTCCAGGCAGGAGCACACCGCGGATCAGGAAGGTATCTAGTAAAATTCCAACGGCAACAATAAAGCCAAAAACGAAGAGCAGCTGAATCGGCTGTGTCATTAAGACAGCAAAGGTTGCGGCAAGAATAATCCCCGCAGAGGAAATGACTCCGCCTGTATTGGAGACAGCCAGTTCAATGGCTTTTTTAACAGGATATTTCTTGCGTTCTTCCTGAAAGCGGGACACAAGAATGATATTGTAATCAATGCCGAGTGCAACAAGAAAAACAAAGGCATATAAGGGCACACGATTACTGATAGTACTGATATCAAAGAATAGATCGGATAAAAATAACCCTAATCCTAATGCAGACAGCAGTGATACTAAGATGGTTCCAATCATATAGATTGGCATTTTAATCGATCTTGTTAAAAAGATCAGCATCACAAAAATAAGAATCGTCTCAAGTGCGACTATTACAATAATATCGCGATTGTTCACATTGCGGTCATCCACTAAACTTGCCGTTTCACCGGCAAAGTACAGATTTCCTTCTAGATTAGTTGTCTCGATTATATTGTCCGATTCTTCAATTGTTTGTTCCATTGCATCAATAACTTCTTCTGAATAAGGATTTTCATCATAGGTAACCGAATAGGAAATAACCTGTGAATCTTCGGTTGTTTCTGAGATCGAAACACTTCTTACTAATGATTGATCTTCCAAGGCTGCTCTTAGATTTTCAGCATCATCTGGCGTGACTGCTTCTTCTGCTTCATAGAGCACCGTTGCAGGAGCTATGTCTCCTTTGGCAAATTTCTCAGATAGCAGTTCATAGCCTTGTCTTGAGGGCATATCCTCTGGAAAAGACTTAATGGTATCAAACTCATAATGAAGGTTGAATAGATTTAAGGATGATACAACTAAGAAAACAGCAATGACTGCTACAGCCATACCTGGTTTTTTAACAACGATTCGAGCGACTTTACTCCAAAATGAGTTCTTATTAAGCTGCTCATCGCCAACTTTAGGCACCTTCGGCCAGAATGCTTTGCGTCCAAAAAGGGTGAACAATGCTGGCACTAATGTGACTGAAGCAAGCATGATAATCACCATTGCGGTTCCAAAGGTTGGGGCAAAATTACGATAATCGCCTGACTGAGCGAAAAATAAGACCAGCATGGCAGCGAGCACGGTTCCGCCAGAGAAGAAGACAGGCAAGCCCGTTTCGCGCATGGCTGATTTCATGGAATCGAAGCGGTCTTCATATGTCTTTAATTCTTCGCGGTAGCGAGAAAAGACGAAAAGTGAATAATCAATAACAGCTGCGAACAGCAGTATCGACATGATTGATATGGTTTGCTGGCTGAGATCCAGTCCCGAGGCTCCAAGAAATCCAAGTGACTTCATTACAACCTGGTATACAAAACCAGCTGCGAGCAAAGGAATAAGTGCAAGCAATGGTGAACGGTAAATCACAATTAAAAGAATTAAAATTAAGCCAACTGTTGAGAACAGCAGTACCAAATCGGCCCTTGAAAATAAATCTACAGAATCAGATGAAATGCCTGCAGGTCCAGTAATAAATAATTCAAGATCCGTTTCTTCAGCAATAATGTCACTGATTTGATGATTTGCATCCTGGATTTCCTTCGTCTCCATTGAATCCTGATAGATTAATGGAAGTGAAGCTGTTGTTTGATCTTCAGAAACAAAGGATTCAACAGCAGCCGGAGGAAGTGCGGCAAGAGGAATTAATTCCTTAATTCCATCTATTTTTTCATTTTCTATAGCTTGAAAGGCAGAAACGAGTTCTTCAGTACTTAGATCCCCGCTATCTCTATGAAACACGAGTATAGCTGGAATTCCGTTTTCGCCTTCGAAATATTGGTTTTGCTTACTTTCTGCAATAACTGATTGTGCATCATCAGGCAAGGAAGCGATATTTGAAACCTCATAATCCTTATGATTAGGCCCGAAAATCGTAAATAAGACAGTGACAGCGAGCCATGCGGATAATGTAATCCACATCCCTTTTTTCGTGGAAACCCAGTCTGTGACTGCTCGCAGAAAACCTTTCATTTCTTCTTCTCCTCTCAAAGTGACAGTTGTGTCATTTTAACTATATAGAGGTCTGTAATAGACCTGCTGTAATCATTATCTTTATAAATGACACTTCTGTCAATTATTATGTGCAAACATTCCGGATTGAAGCATTTCTTTAATTGAGCTTACCCAGACTGATTGGGGGATGCCAAAATGGTTTGGAATAGCGATGGATTGAAAAATATAGCCCAAAATGAGCGTATCAGGCAAATGGGGTTTTAACATGTTCTCCTGCTTGCCGAGGCTAATAAAATCCTGCAAATGCTTATACATATCAATTTGCATTTCCATCAATCTTTGCTTATTTTTTTTCACAACCTCAGTAGAGGATTGCACTTGTTTGCCGATCTCTATTAATCGGTGCAAGTTGGAATTCTGAAACATAAACGTAATCAGAAAATCAAATTGTCCGTTAAAGTCACTGATATGACTGATTTGCTGCAGCTCTTTATGGGACTGTTCCATTTCAAAGATCATATAAGCAGTAATTAATTCATCTTTATTTTCAAAGTATTTATATATGGTGCCTCTGGCCACATTTAAGGCGTCTGCCAGATGACTGAATGTAAATCCTTCATACCCATTATTTAATAGTAAAGGCTTCACCTGTTTGTATAATTCCTCAAGTGAAAATTTGCGTTCCCGTGCCATAAAAAACTCACCTCATTCCTTATTATAGGGTATTTTGCCGGCTCATACTAAACGAAAAATAAAATTAACTTTATATGGAAATTACTTGTTGGGATTATTAAATATTCTTTGCAATACACTCTGAAAACAATTACACTTTTTCTGAGAAAATATCGCAGCTATGAACAAGTTTCAGGTTGTCTTATAATAAAAAATAAGAGTTTATATTAGATTTGGAGGATATAGCATGGCTAAAATAAAATCGATACAGATCGACGGGGAGAATATATTTTATTTTAATAGCGCCATCTATGTGTTCCATGCGAATTCTGGCTGTACTCTGCAATTAGATATAATTGTCAGTGAAATTACCATTAAAAAATATACAGATAGAGAAAGTCATATTATAGAAGCAGAATTGGAGAATGGCAGTTTGGTTACTTCATTTATGACCGTGAATATATTGCCTGGAAGGATTCCTCACTTAAATTTTGTCAGTGAAGTGGAGGATGCTGATGAATTTCGTGAACTGCCGGCAGTTCACGAAAACGATCTTGATTTTCCGGATATAGAACAAGGCATTACATTAGAAGATATTCGTAAAGTAGAGATGCCATATGAAAAGATTGCCTTAAAACTGACGTTGCCCATCGATCAGGCTGAATGGCTGCAGCAGAAAACCAAGAAAGAATTGAATGCTATTTTCAAAGAGATGATAGAGGGAAGAATGAAATAAAAATCTCTTCTTTTAATATTCATAATACTTGCATCGCATGGAATATGCGGTGTTTTTTTTGCCTGAAAAACGAAAGTGTAAAATGGAGATTTTTATTGACAAGGAATGTCATTTTTCATAAAGTTAACTATATGAATAGTTCATGTGTTGAATAATTAAAGTAGAGAATAATTTAAAAAAGAGGTGCATATATACATGGGGGAACATTCGATAAAAGATCTTATTGATCGTTATATTGAAATTTCATTTATTGTCAATCGCTGTGGACAGAGCCTGGTGAAAAGCCAGGTAGGCAGTGACTTAACGTATGATCAGCATTATACCTTACGTCATATTTATAAATCCGGTTCCTGTACTTCATCAGAGCTTGCAGAAGTGTTTGATGTGAAAAAAAGCGCCATTACAGCCATTATTACAAGGCTGTGGGAAAAAGGACTAATCCTGCGGACACGGGATGAAAGTGATCGCAGGGTGGTTTATTTGACGCTTACAGACAAAGCAAAGGAGTTATTCGAAGATACGGAAGAACGTATACAGAAGTTAGTAGAGTCACTGATTAATAACTTTGAAGAAGATGAAATCAATCAATTTATGGATTCATTTGAGAAGCTTAAGAACTTTATGCTGCAAAGCAAAGAAGATATTCAGACGGAGGATACAAAGTGAGTACAATCATCAAACGAAAGTGGTTTGTCATCATTGCATGGATTGCTATTGTTGCTGGACTTTTTCTTGCTGCACCGAGTATGGGAGACCTTGTTCGTGAAAAAGGTCAAATTACCGTGCCGGATGAATACTCTTCAGCACTTGCAGGTGAAATAATGTCTGAGGTGCAAGAGGATGAAGGCGGCGGCAATGATACGGGAGTCGCATTGATATTTCACAATGAAAATAAGCTGAAAGAAGAAGATATTCAAGAGGCTGAAAGAGCAATTCGTTTACTGGAAGACCAGCAGGAAGAGCTTGGGATTACAGAGATTTTAACTCATTTTAATGAAGAATCACTAAGAGATCAGCTTGTGTCAGAAGACGGAAAAGCAATATTGGCTCAAGTTACCGTGAATTGGAACGACCGCGAAGCAAAGGAGCTAAGTAATGCTTTGTATGCAGCGGTTGAAGATGTAAAGGTTGACCATTTTTACACTAGTGAATGGATGATCAGTGAGGATGTAATGACGAGCTCACAGGAAGGACTGAAGAAAACAGAGGGCATTACAGTAGTATTTATACTAGCTGTTTTATTGCTTGTTTTCAGATCGGTCATAGCACCGTTAATCCCGCTCGTCACAGTTGGGCTCACCTATTTGGCATCTCAGTCAATTGTCGGTTTTCTTGTTGATCATTTTGACTTTCCGATTTCAAGCTATACACAGATTTTCCTTGTTGCCGTGCTTTTTGGTATAGGAACAGATTATTGTATTTTGCTTTTAAGTCGCTATAAAGAAGAATTGAGTCATTCAGAGAGTATCACCGATGCCATCATAGCTACTTATAAAAATGCTGGAAGAACAGTATTTTTTAGCGGAGTAGCGGTGATGATTGGATTTGCAGCGATTGGTTTCTCGCAATTTATTCTTTATCAGTCCGCGGCTGCTGTGGCCATTGGGGTTGCGATTTTGCTGATTGCCCTTTTTACCATCGTTCCATTCTTTATGGCAGTCCTGGGCAAAAAGCTGTTTTGGCCATCAAAAGGATCGGCGGAGCATGCTGACAGCAAGCTTTGGGGGACAGTTGGCAAGTTCTCTCTAGCGAGGCCGTTTATTGCCTTGCTGATCGTTGCTGCCGTATGCGTACCTTTCTTAGCCACATATGATGGAGAGCTTTCATTTAACTCGCTTGAGGAAATTAGCGGAGATGTGAATTCCATTAAAGCATTTAATGCGATTTCTGACAGCTTTAGTCCTGGTGAATCCATGCCAACACAGGTAGTTATCCGAAATGACGAAGAAATGGATTCAGCTGAGTATATCAGTCTGGCAGAGAAAATCAGCGATGAGCTATCAAACATTGACTTAGTTCAAAGTGTCCGCTCGGTTTCAAGACCAACGGGAGAAGTGATGGATGATTTATATGTCAGCTCTCAGGCGGAAACACTCGGAGATGGAATTGGAGATGGCCGTGACGGAGTTGAACAAATTCGCAATGGCTTGAATGAAGCAAACACAATGCTTACAGATCAAGCGCCACAGCTGGAACAATCAACAGCTGGAATCAGCCAATTAATAGATGGAACAAATCAGGCGAAAACAGGCCTTGAAACAATCCAGACAAACCTATCAACGATTGAGCAGGGACTACGGGAAGCTTCAATGGGCTCAACTGAGATCAGTGCAGGATTAGAAAGTGCGAAAGCTGGGGTTCTGGAGCTTGCAGATAAATATCAGCAGCTGCATACCGGTTATCAGAATGCTGCTGAGAATTTAGCTCTAGTATCAGAGGCGCTTACTAACGCACATTCAGCTTTATATAACTATTTGGAAGGTCAATATCCAGAACTTATTGAAGATCCGGTTTATCAGCAGCATAAAGACCAAATTTCTGCTGTTCATGGTCGAATTCCTTCAATTATTGAAGGAATTACAGGAGCAAACAGCAATTTGACAGAATTAATTAACGGGCAAAACGCGGCAGCAGCAGGGTTCGACCAACTGCTTGCAGGACTTGAACAGCAGCAGGCTGGCTTAGAGCAAATGGCAAATGGCCAAGGGCAGATTGTCGGCAGGATGCCTGAATTAACCGATGGTTTAGCTGGTATTGCGACTGGGCAGGAACAATTGCTTGCAGGCTTTGGAGATCTTGATGGACAGATCGGCGAATTAACCGATGGACTTGGCCAAAGTGTTGATGGCTTAACAGAAGTGTCTGACGGACTTGGGTCTGCGCAAGACTATTTAACAGGTTTATCAAATGGCTCGGACGCATTTTATTTACCTGAGGATGTGCTTAGCAGTGACGATTTTGCTCAAGTCCTAGATGTCTATTTATCTGAAGATCGCAAAGTAATGACACTGGATGTTATTTTCGAAGCAAATCCGTATTCAAATGATGCAATTAAGCAAATTCCTGAAATTAAGGACACTGTTGAAAAAGCAACCAAAGGAACGAAGCTAGAAAATGCAGTTGTTGCCGTTGGTGGACCAACAAGCATGAATGCTGATTTAGGAACAATGAGTGATCAGGATTACACCCGCACAGTTATTCTAATGCTTGCTGGTATAGCGATTATTCTTGTTTTCTTGTTCCGGTCACTTATCATGCCGCTGTATTTAATCGGCTCACTGATTCTGACATATTATACTTCTATGGCGATCAATGAAGTAATTTTCGTCAACATTCTTGGCTACTCAGGCATTAGCTGGGCTGTTCCATTCTTTGCTTTTGTTATTCTTGTTGCGCTTGGTGTGGATTACAGTATCTTCCTGATGGATCGTTTCAATGAGTATCGAGACTTGTCTGTATCAGAAGCGATGCTGTTATCGATGAAAAAGATGGGTACAGTAATCATTTCGGCTGCTGTCATCCTGGGCGGGACTTTTGCGGCGATGATGCCTTCTGGAATGCTGTCGCTCCTGCAAATTGCAGCGATCGTCATTGTAGGATTATTCCTCTATGCACTTGTCATTCTGCCATTGTTTATCCCGGTAATGGTGAAAAACTTTGGGGCTGCCAACTGGTGGCCGTTTAAAAGATAAAGAATTTGAAAGGCAGAAATTTCCTATTATGGAGTTGCTGCCTTTTTTATTTTTGTACATGGTCAAATAAAAAAAGCACCTTTTTATGATGAAAAAGGTGCTCTTTTTAAGATTAATTAATCTCAGCTGAGCCACTTGTTACTCGAACATTGACTTCATGTGTCCCAGCTCCGCTTTTACCAGTAAAGCCATGATCGCTTTCGGATTTATTTTCTAATGGCAGGTTTGCGGAAATATGCCCGCTATTATATTCGCCGTTTATGGTATAGTCTCCATCATCTGGTAAATCAAGCTGGAGTCGTCCAGAGCTTGCACGAAGATCAATATCATCTGTAACTTCTTTAAAGGAAGCTGTTAATCGGCCGGAGGATAACTCTCCTGTTAATCCGCCAGTCATGTTATCTAATGAGAAATTTCCAGAGCTTAAATTCGCCTTTATATCATCAGCTGTTATGCTGTCCCCATCAATTCTTCCGGAAGATGCTTTAAAGGATACATTTTCTGCAGTAACATTGTTAATATCAGCTTTGCCGGAACTTATGGAAAAATAACTTACTTTAGCTTCTATACCATCAACGCTCATCACCCCAGAAGTAGCCTCAAGTGAAACGGTTTCTGCTAGGATGTTTTGGACATTTATTTTACCTGAACCTAATTTAACATCCATCTCTTCAAGCTGCCAATCATTTTCACCATTTACGTCAATCGTGCCAGATCCGCCTCTAATGGATAAAGTGCGGTCAAATGTCTCAGGTACATAAATGACGACTGTTGCTGTTCTATTAAAGGGACTGCTGAACCAAAACTTCCGTTCGTACTTTATTTTCAGCGTGTCGCCTTCCTCTGAAACCTTTACTTCCCCTTTTCCTTCAAGCTCTGTTTCTAAATCATCACCGCTCGTTTTTTGAATTGCCGCATTTGCACCTTCTAATTCAATGGCGATTTCTTCAATATTGGAACCAACTTTGCCATTAGCTGCACTGTTTCCAAGCGGCAGCCATTGATAGGCAGTAGTAGCAATAACATAAAAGCTCACTAATACTAAAAATATGATAAAAATTCTTTTCATAAATCCTCCTTGTTTTACTCTGTTTTCCTTATTTTACTATAAAATAAGGGAGGTGGTATTGAGCCGCAGCAGGATTCTGATATAAGACTTAAGAAGTATAAGGACTGAGGTGCAGTATGGATATGAAGATCATTGAAATAACGAAGAGTTACGAAATGGAAGCGAAAGCGCTAATACTCGATGGATTTCTAGAAAGATTCGGCTTTATTGATGAGAATCTAAATCCTGATCTTAACCATATCTATGAACATTATTCTATAGACGGTTCTGTTTTTCTTATAGGACTTTTACATAATGAGTTAGTTTGTACAGGGGCATTGACCAAAGAAGCTGAAGGGACAGGACGGATTCAAAGAATGTCGGTTAAACAAACCTTAAGAGGCAAAGGTCTGGCTAAAAGAATGCTAAAAGCTCTTGAACAAAAAGCGGCGGATTTACAATATAGCAAACTGGTGCTTGAAACGAATAGGAACTGGGAAAGTGCAGTAAAGCTATACAAAAGCAACGGTTATAGCCTGGAGGAAGAAGAAAGTCAATTTGTTCATCTGTATAAAATGTTGTGAAGACTTGCTTTAAAAGCAGGTCTTTTCTCTGGCCCTTTCAAAAATTCGAGTATAAATAGTTATCTTTAAAAAAAATGAAAACCTTTTGCTTATTCAGCAGTCTAATACATATAGAGATTACGGCAGGGGGGAACGGTGTGGAGCTCGAAAAGGCTGTCCGAAAAGCTCGGCGAGGAAATGATGAGGCATTCCTTTTCATCATTAACACCATTAAATTAGATTTATATAAAACAGCATTTGCTTATCTGCACAATCGGGAGGATGCCCTTGAAGCTGTCCAGGAAGTCACAGTCCGAATTTATCAAGAGATCAAAAAATTACGGAAAGAGGCTTTCTTTAAAACTTGGGCAATCAAAATTATGATCAATTATTGCAATGACGTGCTGCGAAAAAGAAAGCACACAGTACTGAATGATGAACTTGTGCATGTGAGCGGTAAAGCGGATAGCTATACATTGTTAGAAATAGAGGATGCCATGAACCAGTTAGATCAGCGTTCTCGGGAAATTCTGACACTGAAATATTTTCATGATATGAAACTCAAAGATATCGCCATTACTTTGGAATGCCCGGAAGGAACAGTAAAAACCTGGCTGAACAAAGCCTTAAAATCATTGCGGAAACTGCTGGATGAGAAAGGCGGAATGTCACATGTTTGAGAAAGAAGAACAAAAACTAATTGGATGGAAAAAGGTGTATGATGAATTACCATATCCTGTAGAAGATATAGATGCTGCCATTCAAGCAGGTTTTCAGAAAGGCAGGCAGAAAAAGAAGAAGGTTATGCGAAAAAGATGGCTATATAGTTCTGCGGCTGCTGCGGTATTCTTCATCACCTTCTTTGTCAGCATCCGCTACTCAAATGTATTGGCAAATTATATTGCAGTTATTCCAGGCATGGAAAAGGTTGTCGAGAAGATCCGCTATGATAAAGGGCTATTGGCTGCAGTCGAGAATGACTATGTGCAAGAGGTTGGCGTTTCTCAGGAAAGGAATGGCTTGAAGGTAAATATAGATCATGTCATTGCAGATGAATATGGAATGGTCCTTTTTTATTCCATCGAGTCAAATGAAAAGCAAACGAACTATCAGATCCATGACTTAGAGCTGAAAAGTGCTAAAGGGAAAGACCCAGTGATGGCTACGAGCGGATATGGTGTTGATTTTCCAAGTGATACTCCAAGAAATAAAGTAGATACTACTGCAGAGCTGTTTTTCAGTGAACCATTAGAAACAACTGATTTTATATTAGATATAGAAGTAGGAACAGGCACGCAAAAAGAGCAATTCGAGATTCCTTTTTCTTTAAATAAATCGCTGGAACAAAAGAAAACTTACGAAGTCAATAAGACTGTATCAATTGAGCAGCAGAACATTACTATAAAACAAGTGGAAATCTATCCGCTTAGGGTAGCAGTTACCTTAGAAATGGATGAAAGCAATAGTAAAAAAATACTTTCATTTGATGATTTAAGACTTGTTGACGAACATGGGGAAGCATGGACAAAAATATCCAATGGTGTTACCGCTAATTATATAAATGAGCATGAACAAATTTTATATTTGCAAAGTAATTATTTTAAAGAACCAGAAGAGTTATATATTGTTCTAAATCGCTTGCAGGCCATTGATCGTGAGGATGATACGGTAGTTGTTGACACAAGCACAGAGGAAATTGTAAAACAGCCTAAAGGAGACCTTCTTTCAGATTTGGAGGTTATCGGAAATGATGTGTGGTTTAAGCTGAAAACAGAGAAAGAGTTTAATTACTCTTTATTTATGTTGTCCTCTATAGATGCTAAAGGAAATGAATACAATCATGGCAGCATGGTTGAAGGACATATTGAAAATGGAATGCAAAGAATGGGAATACGACTTAATTCCACTAATAATTCCACTAATATAGTAAATCCGCTAACACTTAAAATTTCTGCATTTCCGCAATGGATTAACGGAGATGCGCAAGTTAAGGTGAAATAGTGGCAATGATGACAACTTATAAAAAAAAGTAGCCGATGGTACTTCTTATACACACCATCGGCTTTTTTCTGCGATCAAAACTGTTAAGAATCTAAATCTGTTTTATCCTTTTGATCCTTATTCCGCTTGTTTCCTTTGCTGTTATCGCCGCTTACGATATGAGCCGTATCATTGCTTGGTGAGTTTTGATTTTTGCTGCCTTTGTTAGGTGTTCTAGTCATGAAAATTTCCTCCTGTCTTTTGTTGAAGACATTAAATTTGTACATTCATGGTTTTCCCATTTAAGGAAAAGATCATGAGTGGAAATCCGTGTAAAAATGTCCCGTTTGGTAAAGATAAGAACAGGGAAAATACTCATCATTATAATCGGCAAAGCTATATAAAATGCTTATTGTTGCAGGAGCTGCTTTTGGATTATGAGAAATTCAGAGCAATTCTCTTTACAGCAAGGAGGGCATGTAATATGATAGCTAATGCTGACAAAACTAATCGGGATTAGGGGGTTTGTAACATGAAAAAGAATTCTATTTTATTGATCGTAATGCTAAGCTTTGTCTTGCTTCTTGCAGCCTGCGGAAATAACAATGAAGCAGAGCCGGATAATACGGGCGGAGCAGACGAAAATACAAATGAAGAAGATTTATTGGCTAAAGTTAAGGAAGAGGGAGAATTGCTGATTGGAACAGAGGGAACTTATCCTCCATTCACATTCCATGACGATAGCGGAGAATTAACAGGTTTTGATGTTGAAGTTGCGAAAGAGGTTGCAGAACGTCTTGGTGTTGAACCTGTATTTATGGAAACACAATGGGATGCTATGTTTGCCGGATTAGACTCAAAACGTTTTGATATGATTGCTAACCAAGTTGGGATTAGACCTGATCGTCAGGAGAAATATGACTTCTCAGAGCATTATATTACTTCTTCTGGTGTATTAATTACCCATAATGATAACGATACAATTAAAGATTTTGAGCATATTGAAGGATTAAAAGCAGCACAATCCATGACAAGCAACTATGCTGATATCGCCCGTGAATATGGAGCAGAAATCGTGGGAGTAGAAGGATTTAACCAGGCAATTGAACTGATCAACTCTCAGCGTGCAGATGTCACAATTAACGATAACTTATCTTTCCTTGATTTTAAAAAGCAAAAACCAGATGCTCCTGTAAAAATGGTAGCAACAATGGATGATGCGTCTCAAAGCGGATTTATGTTCCGTAAAGGAAACGAGCCATTTATCGAGGAAGTAAATAAAGCATTAGAAGAAATGATTGAAGACGGAACATATTTAGAAATCTCTGAGAAATGGTTTGGTGAAGATGTACTTAACTAATATTTTGACAGATCCAGAACGGATTGACCGTCTGATTAGTATCGCTAAAAGCTCCCTTCTGCCTTTGCTGGAGGGAGCCATTTCCTATACGATTCCATTGGCTCTGATTTCTTTTGTAATCGGTCTTACATTGGCTGTTTTAACAGCATTAGCCCGAATTTCAACGATAAGAGTACTGCAGATTATTGCTAGAGTTTACGTTTCAGCTATTCGAGGAACACCGCTATTAGTGCAATTATTTCTTATTTTTTACCTGCTTCCAGCGCTAAATATTATTATAGATCCATTTCCTTCGGCAGTGATTGGATTTTCCTTAAACGTAGGAGCGTATGCATCTGAAGTAATTCGGGCCGCTATTCTATCGATCCCAAAAGGTCAATGGGAAGCTGGCTATTCTATGGGGATGTCTTATCAGCAGCTGTTAAAAAGAATCATTTTGCCCCAGGCGTCAAGGGTATCAATTCCTCCGCTTTCAAATACATTTATAAGCCTGGTAAAGGATACATCATTGGCTTCCATGATTCTCGTTACAGAAATGTTTAGAAGGGCACAAGAAATAGCAGCGACTAATTATGAATTCATACTGCTTTATTCCATGGCTGCTTTAATCTATTGGGTGATTTGCTTCGTACTTTCCGTTTTACAAGGATTTATGGAAAAAAGACTTAATCGATATGTGTCATAAGCATTCCTGTATATAGGAGAAGGAGTTTAGATCAATGATTACACTAAAAGGACTGCATAAGAAGTTCGATGAATTGGAAGTGCTCAAAGGCATTGACCTGCAAGTGGAGCGAGGCAAAGTTGTCGTGGTTATTGGTCCTTCAGGTTCAGGTAAAACAACATTGCTGCGCTGCATTAATGTGCTCGAAACGCCTACAGCAGGTGAAATTTCAATTGATAATCAAACATTAGATTTTACTGAATCGGTTTCAAAAAAAGCCATTTCTTCGTTTAGAAGGCTGACTGGGATGGTATTTCAAAGCTACAACTTATTTCCGCATATGACAGCACTCGGCAACGTAATGGAAGGTCCATTAACTGTTAAAGGTGAAAGCAAAGATGCTGTCAGAAAAAGAGCAGAAGAATTATTATCAAAAGTTGGTCTTGGCGATAAACTTGATTACTATCCTTTTCAATTATCCGGCGGTCAGCAGCAGCGTGTGGGAATAGCACGTGCACTGGCAATGGAACCAAAGGTAATGCTCTTTGATGAGCCTACATCTGCACTTGATCCGGAACTTGTCGGAGAAGTGCTGAAGGTCATGAAAAACCTTGCTTCTGAAGGGATGACGATGGTTGTGGTTACCCATGAAATGAGATTTGCCGAAGAAGCGGCAGACGAAGTGATCTTTATGGACGGCGGCCACATTATTGAACGCGGAGCTCCAGGCCAAATCTTTACAAATCCAAAAGAAGAACGAACAAAGCAATTTCTCAATATGATTCAATGAGCATGACCCCGTGGATGGAAACGGGGTTTTTTTGATTTTAATAGAGAGGGAGAGAGTATTGAAAGGATACAGTGAATGATCGAAAAAAGAAGGGTAATGATCGAAAGTGTCTGGGAAATGATTAAGGAAATTCGGGAAATGATCGATATGGTCTTTAGATTGATTGAAAAAGTCTTAAGATTGACCGAAAACACCATATACAAGCAGGGGGGTTTAGCAATATACCTTTCAATTGAAACGAAAAGCCCGCCGGAAAGCGATTATTCTGGGGGGATATCAGTATCACTAAAAAAAAATGCTCCCAAAAATGGAAGCAATTAAAAGGGGGATTTACACTTGTACAAATAGTATGAGCAAATTTTTTTCATTCTATACATAAATTTTTGAAAATTTTCAAAAGGGAGAATACTGAGCTTAATTTAGTTCAAAAAATCATTAATCTGATAAATGACTCCACTCTCAGTTTCTGTGTCTAGTAGAAGGGAAACAAAAATATTTGCGACCGTTTCTGGCGCACGGAGAAGACCGTCTTCCTTATAACCTTGAAATTTAGCAATGTCAGTAAATTGTTCTTCGCTGGAGGAACGAATCTCTCCTTGCATATCTGTATC
Organism: Bacillus mesophilum; assembly: GCF_008923265.1. Lineage (NCBI taxonomy): Bacteria > Bacillati > Bacillota > Bacilli > Caryophanales > Bacillaceae > Bacillus > Bacillus mesophilum. The sequence continues at coordinate 547,833 of NZ_WBOT01000003.1, forward strand.
CATAATGCCTGGATTAAAGGCAAAAATCTTATGGGGTGTGCCAGCTGTTTCTTGTTCCAGCGCGACCGTTTGTGTAAACATATTTAGAGCAGCCTTTGTACTGCAGTACACACTCCAGCCTTCAATCGGTCGCTGGGCAGCACCAGAAGTAATATTTGCTATAGTCACTTTTTTATCTGTTATTTTAAGCAGCTTATTCGTCATGATGATAGGAGAAATCAGATTGATTTGGGTGCTATCAGTTACAGTTTGATGGTGTAAATGACCAACTGTATGTATGGGCGCAACTGTTCCGGCATTATGGATTAGGAAGATTTCTTCCGTGTCAGGCTGGTTCACCTTTTCATACACCTTTGTAAATGTGTCTTCCACTTCCGATCCGTCTGCGAGATTACAAGGGAAGTGATAATAGCTTTGGTCATTGTCAGCAGCAATGGTGTGTAATGTGCTGTTCTCTGAACGGGAAATCGATATAATCGAATACCCTTCTTCCACAAGTTTTTGAGAGATCGCTGCACCCAGACCCCTTGAAGCTCCTGTTACAATCGCAATCTTTTTCATGAAATCACTCCTTTTATTTTCTTTGATCTGCAAGTATTAGTCTATTTCATTAAAACAAAGAAGCAGATGATGTGAAAGTAAATCAGCTTGATTTTGGTTTATTATAAGTGTGATTATAAAAATCTGCATGTATAGACAGAACAGCAAATAAGCACAGATTTATCAATCCATGCTTCTTCACTCATTATCCTCAATTTAACACCATTCCATTTAAAAAGTGTTTTGTCTCTTCTGCGGGGGAGTTTAAGACATCTTCCGTGCATCCGATCTGATGTAGTTTGCCATCTATTAAAACAGCGAGACGATCGGTCAGGAATTTAATCTCTTCTAAATCATGGCTGACAAAAACGGCTGTGGTTTCCGTTTTTTGCAGCAGGGGCTTCAAGTCTTTTAATAGTTTTACCTTTGAAGGATAATCAAGAGCAGAAAAGGGTTCATCCATAAATAAAATTTTTGGCTGTAAAACAAGCGCTCTGGCCAAGTTTACCCTCTGTGCTTCGCCGCCAGAAAGAAAGCGGGCGTTTCTGTGGGCGAGATGAGAAATGGATAGCTGCTCAAGCCAATATTCGGTGCGCTCTTTTATAATAGATCTAGGAATCTTTCTTAATCTTAAGCCGCTGGAGACGTTTTTGACTGCCGTTGTATCGAGGAGAAGGCTTTGCTGCATAACGACAGCAAGTTCTCTTCTAGTTTCAAGTGGTATAGATGCAGCTGTATACGGTGCTCCTTCAAATTGAATCGTACCGCTGCTCTGTGACTCAAGGAAGGACATCAGTTTAATGAGTGTACTTTTCCCGGCACCGTTTGGACCGATGATGCCAAGAATTTCACTTTTACATAAGGAAAGATCCTCTACTTCAAGCAAGGTTTTAGCTGCTCTCTGGAAAAGAATATTGTGAACAGATAAGATCGGTTTTTTCATTGTAGCTGCTTCCTTTGCTGGAGAATTGTAAGCAGAAATGTAATCGCAAAAGCTAGCCCCATTAAGATGAAGGAGAGAGCAAGCGCTACATCAAAATTACCTTTTGAAACTTCCATCACTATGGAAGTTGTTAATATTCTTGTCTCGCCAAGAATATTGCCGCCTACCATCATGGCTGCTCCCACCTCGGCAATCACGCGGCCAAATCCCGCCATAACAGCAGCCATAATGGCAATCTTGGTTTCCTTCATTAAGAGGAAAACCGTTTGTACTTTAGAAGCACCAAGCGCTTTAATTTGCAGAAGAAGTTTTTTGTCTATTTGCTGAAAGGCACTTGATGTTAATCCAATAACGATAGGCAGTGAAACGAGGATTTGAGCGAGTACAATCGCAAATGGGCTATATAATAAGGAGAAAGAGCCGAGCGGGCCATTTCGCCACAGCAGCATCGTAATCCACAGTCCAGCAACCACGGGCGGCAATCCCATCCCAATGTTAATGAGGGATAGGAGAAAACGCCTGCCTCGAAATGATGAGAGGCCAAGCGCTACTCCGAGCGGAATGCCGACAATCGTGCTGAAGATGATCGCTGATAAGGACACGCGTAGGGTGAGCAGTGTAATTTCTATCAATTGCATATCTCCTGTTTCCAGCATGCTAAACGCTTGTTTTAGACCCTCTATCAGCAGTTCCATCTGTATCCGCTCCAGCCTGTATTTTTATTCTGTAAATTTGAAGAATAATGCTTCACCATATTCGTCTTTTCCAAACTCTTCTATTACTTTTTGTGTTTCATCACTGACCATAAAATCCACAAAGGCCTCTGCGCCTTCTGCATATACTTTGTTGTGCTTCTCAGGGTTTACTTGCATAACGTGGTAAATATTTAATAGATCTTCATCACCTTCAACCAGGATACTTAAGCCCAGTGTATCCTGGTGTGCTAAAAATGTAGCACGGTCCGTTAATACATAGCCGCCTCTGTCAGCAGCAATTTGCAGAGTGTCGCCCATCCCTTGTCCTGTCTCCGTATATCCGCTGTTTTCAGATGGCGTAATACCTGCGGCTTCCCAAATGCCAAGTTCTTTTTTATGTGTGCCTGAATCATCTCCACGAGAAATAAACACAGCGTTTTCTTCAGAAATTTTCACAAATGCTTCTTTAATAGGAATTCCTGAAACTCCAGCCGGGTCTTCTTTAGGACCGATCATTATAAAATCATTGTACATAACGCGTTTACGATTAATGGCATCTCCGCTGTCTACAATCTCCTGTTCGGCTGCAGGTGCATGAACTAAAAGGACATCTGCTTCACCTTGTGTTCCCATTTCAAGTGCTTGACCGGTGCCAACAGCAATTGTTTTTACATTGATGTTTTCTTCTTCTTCAAAAATGGGGATTAACTCATCGAGTAAGCCGCTATCTTGTGTGCTGGTAGTGGTCGCTAAGATTAAGTTTTTTGATTCTTCAGTACTTTGGGCTTTGTCATTTGATTCAGCTGGTGAGCTTTGGCACCCTGCTGCGAATAAAAGTAATGCTGTCAGAATAGTTAATAATAATAAACGATAATGTTTCAAGTTCATTCCTCCAATTATCTGCTGTCATATGTAATACATCCAAACTGACTGCCATCATACCCTGCAAGGGCATCTACATGTTCTCGAAAGCTGGTCAGTTCCAGCACATCAACTATATGCTGCAGAGCGTTTTCATTTTTTTGAGTCCACTTAAAAACCAAATCAAACTGTTCCACTGCGATGGGAATAAAGTCGAGGTTCAGTCTGCTTGCTGCTGTTTTAATGCCAAAGGCGGCATCGGCGTTTCCGCTGCTGATATGAGAAGCAGCAGATAAATGAGTCCATTCCTCGTGTTCATAACCATTGATCGCAACCGGATTTATCTTTTTGTCTGCAAGAATCGTATCAAATAAGAATCGAGTGCCAGATCCTTTTTGACGGTTAACGAATACAAGGTTATTTCTCTCCAGGTCTTTTATTCCTTTTATGTTATGTGGATTTCCTGCTGCGGCAATAAGGCCTTGCTCACGGGCAGCCAGCCGCATCACAGTAATCTTCTCATGAACGAATAACTGGTGTATAAAAGGAAGGTTATACATTTTAGAAACTGGTTCAAGCAGGTGAACAGCAGCAATATCACATCGGCCTTTATATAACTCCATTAACCCTTCGAGACTTCCGATATAGGAAGGCTGAATGCTAATATCTAAGTCTTCTTTTGAAACATATTGAACAAGCGACTCTACTAAAAAATCATGGCTGCCCGCCAAGCGGAGCTGAATGGATTGCGATTGTTTAACTGGTGCTGACATTGCCCCAGTCTTTAATCGATTCAGTTCCCGTTCCTCAATCCTCATTTTCTTGCCAACTTTAAATGAAGCAAGTTCACCTCTTTTAATAAGTTCATATACCGTATGTTTTGAAATCTTTAATAAGGCAGCTACTTCATCTGGTGTATAAATCTTATTATGCAAGCATCATCCCCTCTTTCGGACTACATAACAAAATTACAATGGATAACGAATCAAAGATGTGACTTTTGTTATGTTTGGTTAAGTTAAGTTGCAGAAATATAGATTTTGTCACAGAACGTTCAAAACTAACGAGATGACGGGATCAAGTTGAACATGTATACTTTTCGGTGCAAAGGGAATTATGGGTTCTATTCATATAAGAAGTAATGGTGGAGAGGATACAGAAGTCACTAGAAGAGAAATACATGATAGTGAGGTTTTAAATTTTCAATTCAGATAAATAAATTCCTGGATAAATTAAGAATATGAGAGAAATTTCATGGATTTTTCACATTTGGAATGTATCTTCAAACCATACCGACTAGCAGAAAGAGGGAAATGAGTTGAAAAAGTGGATAGTAAGCTTAGGGTTGATTTCAATTGTCTTAGCTGGATGTGGAAATAACGGAGAAGATTCAAGTAATAACGAAGAGATTCCGGTATTTGTTGAAGCAAGCTTAGATGTTCCGGAAAGTGCTGAGTTAGGGGAAGAAGTATCATTTACGGTTACGGTAATGCAAGGAAGTGAACCAGTCGATGATGCTGATGAAGTCGTTTTTGAAATTTGGCAAGGAGAAGATAGAGAGCAGAGCGAAGAAATAGAAGCTGTCCCAGAAGGCGATGGGAAATATACGGTGCAAAAAGCATTTGCTGAAGACGGCGTTTATTCTGTTCAATCACATGTAACAGCAAGAGATCTGCACACGATGCCGAAGAAAATGATTACGGTAGGAGATGCTGCTGATCAAACTGAACAGGAAGAAGAAAATTCATAAGGGCTCATAAAGAATATGCTGCAGTCATAAGTACTGTTTCATACGAGTAAAAAGGAACTTATCTAACTGCAGCAAGGTCTCCCAAAACAAAAGCACATAGGTAATCCTAGTGCTTTTTATTCTGCATTCAATCCGCAAATCCCCGCTTAATGAGTTTTCAATTTATAATAGAAGAAACAGAGGGAAATTGGGGAGAGATTATGATGAGTTGTACACACCTGCATTTTCTTACATCAGTAGGGGTAAAGAAACCAAATAGCATTCGTAACAAAGATGTAATGTGTCCGTTCTGTGCAAGAGACCTTCTAACCGATATTATTGATACTGACGGACCCATTATGTTATTAAAAAATAAGTATCCTGTTTTACAAAAATCTTATCAAACCGTATTAATTGAAACAGATGATTGCCATTCTGAGCTGTCGATCTATCAAAAAGATCATTTATATCGTCTGTTTCGCTTTGCAATTAATCATTGGATAAAGATGGAGGAATCAGGGAAATATGAGTCTGTCTTGTTATTCAAGAATCATGGCCCGCTTTCTGGAGGAAGCATTGCCCATCCGCATATGCAAATCATCGGTCTTGAAGATGTTGATTATACACTACATATAAAAGCTGAGGATTTTATTGGTTTAGAAATAGACAGCTATAAAGGTGCAGAATTTACTTTATCCACATTGCCCAAAATTGGATTTTATGAATTTAATGTAAAACTTGGTGAACGAAAAGAGATTGAGCCATTTGCTCGTTATGTGCAAACAGCAGTACACTATATCCTTACGAATTTTCCGTTTCACTGTAATAGCTATAACCTTTTCTTCTATAAACTAGGGCAAGAGAGATATGCCAAAATTGTGCCGCGATTCATTACAAGTCCATTATATGTTGGATTTTCAATTCCGCAGATTCCGGATAATCTAGAATGGATGAAAGAGGATTTACAAAAGCACTATTTTACAAATACAGAGCACTTCCATAATTGAAAATATAACCATTCACATTTAGAAATTGTGATTTGTTCACTTTAAAAATATAATGAAATATTGAGTGCAAATGAAATTTGATTGCATGTTGATGTTCATTTTATTTTGTAAATCACAGATTATGAAATTGTGCAGATTGTATTTGGTTTAAAGGAGAATCAACATGACTTCTAATAGAAATACACCCTCTAGGCTGGATTTTAGCCTTGTTCTTATATTAATGCTTTTATTTATTGTTTCTTGTGTGTCTATTTACAGTGCCCAGACAACAGGTCAATATTTAGAAAATTTCCTGCTGAAGCAAATTGTCTGGTACGTCGTTGGTACATGCATCATTGCGGCAGTAATTACACTTGATTCTGATCAATTGCAAAAAATTTCTTGGTATACATACGGCCTGGGGCTTGCGCTGCTCGGCTTTTTAATAGTTGCTCCTGCTTCCATTGCGCCGGTTATTAATGGTGCTAAGGCATGGTATGTACTTCCAGGCTTAGGTTCTATTCAGCCGGCAGAGCTTGTAAAAGTTTTTCTAATCGTGATGCTGGCAAAAATAATTGAGCACCATCATCAAAAAAACATCGTCAAGACCATATCAACAGATCTTTGGCTGCTGATTAAGATTATAGGAATTACTGCAGCACCACTTCTTCTTGTCATGATGCAGCCTGACCTGGGAACAGCCCTGGTTCTTATAGCTATAATGCTTGGTTTGATATTTATCTCAGGTATTACGTGGAAACTGCTTCTCCCTATTTTTGGAACAGGTGTAACTCTTGTAGGGACAATTTTTTACTTTGTACTTTGGCATCCAGAAATATTAGAAAAGTACTTAGGTGTGAAAGAATATCAATTCGGCAGGATCTATTCTTGGATTGATCCTTATAATTATCAAAGTTCGACAGGGTTCCAGCTGACACGTTCACTTCTGGCCATCGGTTCAGGTGAAACAACTGGAAAAGGCTATGGTACGAGAGAAGTCTATTTGCCTGAGAGTCATACCGATTTTATTTTTAGTATTATTGGAGAAGAATTTGGGTTTATTGGAGCAAGTGTTGTTATAAGCTTATTCTTCTTGCTTATATATCACTTGACAAAAATTGGAATGGAAACCAAGAATAAGTTTTATACGTACATCTGCGTGGGTGTCATTAGTATGATCACCTTTCATGTCTTTCAAAATATCGGCATGACCATTGGAGTGCTGCCGATCACAGGTATTCCGCTTCCATTCATTAGCTATGGCGGAAGTTCTCTAATGGGCAATATGCTCGCAATGGGCCTTATATTCTCGATCCGTTACCATTATAAGAAATATATGTTTTCTAATACAGATTAAAAAGAGCGGCATATAGGCCGCTCTTTTTAATCTACTACGCCTGTTTCTTCAATTGTCACATCTGCTTCTATGCGGATATCGAGATTAGTATAATTATCTTTAAACTTTTTCAGGTCAAAACCTCTCGTCTGTGTCCGATAGTATTTCCCGATACCAATCGGATCCGTGCCTTTTTCCTGAAATCTTTGAACAAGCTGGCTGCATTCATTTTCAATTTTCTTCTGCACTGCGTTTTCAATTTCCTTCACAATTTGTTCAGTGAGCTTATCACCAGTGAATTCTTTAACAATACCTTTTACATCAATATGCATGGTCAATTTATCCCGATCGCGATCATCTATCTTGAAATGATGTTTAGAGCTAATACTATGAACAGATGCTTCATTATCTTTTGATAAATCAACATTGAAGTATCCGCTGCTGTATTTGTCTACTAATAATTTAAAATAAAACATATCATCCTTTTCAATAAAATCAACTGCAGAATCATCCTTAAAGATGGTCATTCCTGAGATTTCAACTTGTTTTTTGCTTTTTTGGTTGAGCTGCGGCAAATAAACATCTTTTCCTTCCTGATAAAAATCATGGAGAAAAAGGTGCAGGTTCGATTCTGGAATATCACGATCATTAATATTATGTGATAATAAATTATATAAGTAATTGCCGTTGCCTCTTGAGCCATATTCCCCTTTTAACAATTCCTGGGCGCTGCCTCTTGAGGTTGTCAGAAAAATTCTTGACCCTACTGTAGCATCTCGCTGAAAAGCATCAATAAAATCAATAATGCCATTTTCCGCGAACTTCTCTTCAAAAACGACGATCCGGATGCCGCCTGTTACGAGTGGTTCAGAGGACTGTTTTTGGGCATCTGACAAGACACTTCTTCTTAAAGTAGATTCTGATATATAGGTAATATTTTTTATCGATTGATCGGGCAGATAATCTTGAACCAGATACGTGCCAATAAAAAGATCCTCTTCTACCTTGTCAAAGCCTGCTCCAACAATAATGTTTACATCATCGATAATTTCAGGCTCGACACAGCCTGCTAAAAGCAGCAAAGGAGCACAAAAAAGGAACACTCTTATTATTTTCATTGCTTTTTCACCTTCTTAGCAATCTTAACGGCTGCAAGTAACATGGGTAAATAAATAAAATTTATGAAAAAACCTATTTTTCCAGTATAGTCATTAAGTATATTGATGGAAGAGCGTGTCTGAAAAAGGGAGCATAGTATTACTATAATTCCAGCTATAAATAAAATCCCTTTTCTCTGCTGTACATGAAAGAGCCTCTTCAAAATTCGGGAGGCAGCCCATAGTGAGATGCATATATTTGGCAGGATGATTAAGTTCCAGTTGGCAATGCCGATGTATTCAAAACGCTCAACAAATGGAAATCTTGTGATCTGCCAAATAGAAAGAGTGGCCCATATATTCTTTTGAAGCTGCCCTTCTGAAAAATAGCCGAAAGTCATTATGGCCAGAACGACGTAGAGAAGGGTCGTCGTTAAAATAGCTAAATGCGCCCATTTTTTCGACTGTCCCGGATTCTTAATAAAGGGATAAATAAACAATACAATTTCAAACCCAATATAAGATAAGGACATAGCATAGGATCCCATGACGATATCTTTAATGGAATGGTCCCATACCGGCAGAAGTGAAGTGAAATCTGAGAACTTAAAGGTAAAGCCAAATGTCAGCACAAGATAAGCGGGCAGCACGAGTCCAAAGAAGGCTACCCCAGTGACTGTTCGAAAGCCGCCTGAAACAATATAAACACAAAGAATTAAAAATCCTAAAGCATACCAAAATGTTCCCATCTCAGGAAAAATCCACGTTTGAATAACTTCAATGTAGGTTCTCATCACTGTCAGCATATACAGCATAAAATAAAGGATAAAAACACTGCTTAAAATCCGTCCCAGAAATCTGCCGGCAAAGTATTCATGAGCGGTTACAATATCGCCATCAACAGTCTCAGCTATTTTGTAAATGGCCCACATCACTCCATGAATGACAAACCCGGCGATAATAATTGATATCCATCCATCATAACCAGCATAATTAGCAATAATTCGCTGAAAACCAAGCACACCAATTCCAACCTGCATGGACATGACCAAATAAAATACAAGGAATGGAGATATTTGCAACCTTTCTGGAACTGGCTGACTTGCCATCTGTTTTCACCTCTTTGTTGAAATTGTCACATAGGAATGGAGTGTTTAGCTTGTTACTTTTATGAGCGGGGAGCTTCCGCATTTCTATATGTCCAGCTCCAGCGGCTAGCCCCTCGAGGTCTTAAGTCGACCCATCCAAAAGGTCAAAGAACGACCTTTAGTCTGTTTCGCCTTAAGCTTGTCGGGGCTGAGCAAGCCGCTTCCGCTTTTCTATTGTCCAGCTCCGGGCGCTAGGGGCTCGAGGTCTTAAGTCAATCTGTCCTAAAGGTCAAAAAACGACCTTTATGCCATCTTGCCTTAAGCTTGTCGCCCCTGAGCAAGCGCCCTCCGCTTTTCTATTCATCTATATCTTTTATTTGTTTTGCTTTGTTTTTGCTGAATCGGATGGGTTTTTCGGTCATTAGGAATCCTGGTCTTGTTGTCAGTTTGTTGAAGTGAAGTCTGATGACAGCATCTTTGAAATCCCTGGATCTTGGCGGGAAGAGCGGCTCTAAAAATGGTCTGCCTAGAGATGTAAGGCGAAGCAAGTGTGTTAATAAGAAACAAAATGTAAATACGACGCCAACTAATCCCCATATACTTGCTAGTAATATAAATGGAAAGCGCAAAACTCTGATTGTATTACCTATTTTATAAACGGGTGTTGTAAACGAAGCAAGAGCAGCTAAGGCTACAATAATTAGCAGTACATTACTTGTTATTCCCGCTTCTACGGACGCTGTTCCAATAACGATCCCGCCTACGATACCGATTGTCTGGCCAACCTTTGTCGGCAGTCTGGCCCCTGCTTCTCTGAGTAATTCAATGGTCAGCTCTAGAAAAAGTGCTTCAAGAACAGGCGGCAGCGGAATTTCACGCCTTGATGTAACCAGCGTTGCCAGTAAATCTTTCGGAATTAATTCATGATGATATGTAAGTGCTGCTACATAAACAGGTGTCGCTAAAATAGAGAAAAGGACGGCAAAAACCCTTACTAAACGGAAGAATGATGCCAGTATCCAATTAAGAAAATAATCTTCAAAGGCAGAAAAGAATTCGACCAAAGTAGTAGGGGTGATCAGCACGTGCGGAGAGCCGTCCACAATGATGGCGATTTTTCCCTCACCTAAAATAGCAGCAACTCGGTCAGGTCTTTCTGTATCAAGCATTTGAGGAAACGGAGAATTGGAATTATCGGCAATTAGTTGAACGATATAGGAGCTATCAACTATTACGTCCATTTCCACGTCTTGAAGCCGCTGCCTTACGGTATTAACGTTATCGACATTTGTAAGACCATCTACATACAAAATTGCAACACGTGTTTTAGACATACTCCCAAGTGTAACCTCTTCACAAATTAATTCTTTTATGGGAAGCCGTTTACGAATTAAGTTTAAATTTTGCCCCAATGACTCAACAAATGCTTCTTTTGGACCGATAACGGAGAATTCAATTTCAGGTTGAGTGAGGCTCCGGACAATCTCTTTTTGGGCTGCTATGAAGGCAAAGCAATCTGGCTGTCTTTCCGTCATAACCATGACATAGCCATTAAATAGCTTTTGTTCAATTTGTGAGAAGTCATCACTGATCTCGATATCTGCTACTGGAACAATTTCTTTTATATCCTGAACCGTATTAAATTTATCTTCTAATAATGAAGGGAGTGCATCTTTCTGAATGATCTGCTCATCTACTAATGAAGTCATAAATACAAAACAAAACTTCATTCCATTCTTTTGATTCATATAATAATTTTTCTTAAAATCGGCAGACTTGCGCAGCGATGTTTCCCAGTTTTGCTTATCTTGATTTTTAGAGAAGTGTTTTTTGAACCAATCTTTCATCAATGATCACCATATGTTTTGGCATAGGTTTATTCTTACCGAAACTGGAAAACTTATGAATGATTTTTTTAATAGTTCAGATAGGCATTAATAAAAAAGATGGTGCGAAAAAGGAGTAAATAAACAAAAAAAGAAATCCGTTATTCAACGGATTTCTTTGTGATATGAAACTCCTTTACGAAAGAGGGGGGTAAGGGAGTTGCAAACATGGTGTAATTGTTGTCTGTCTATTGAAGCTGTTGACGAGCCATACAGCTTCAATTACACTGTAAATGAAAATCATTTTCATTTATGGGTTTATCATAATACAAACATATCCAGGTGTCAACTGATAAATGAAAATGATTATCAGAGTCATTTAGGGGGTATATAAATGGAAGATCAGTTGAAAGAACAATTAGATGGGTTGCTGGAGAAATATACAGAACTGTTAATTGGCGATACAAGTATAGAAAATCAGAACAAAGTAAAAGCTTGGATCCTATATTCCTTTATAGCAAAATCAATGCCGCCTCTCGTTAAACATTGGAATGCAACTTACCCGGATGGCAAGGAATCGATTAAAAATGTCATTGAAGAAATTAAACAGCTTAACGAAGAACATAAGGTAAGCAAGGAATAGAAAAGCGGGCGATTACGTGGTAAGGGGGCATCTTCGAAGGAACAAAAGTATAACTCCCAAGTTGGAAGAAAATCTAGAGATGGGCAATTATCCAAATGCAGCACTCAGATACAGCTTAACAAACCGTACAGTATTTCATTTCCATCCAATAAATAAAGCCGTACCACCAATGATACGGCTGAAAGATGTTTACTGTAGTGTGTTTCCGCCATTTCCATAAGGAAATTGGCTGGAGTATCCTTGGAATTGCTGGTAAGATTGCTGCAGCTTTTGAGGTTCTGCTGCTTCAAGCTTGTACCATCCTTTTTGAAACATTAAGTTATAGAGATTACGCTGTTCATTTTGTGTGTCAGTAAAAATGTTTAATACATCCTGATAAAGAGCTTGGTGGCTTGCTTCATTTAAGAAAGTGCTATAAGAATCTGTCATGTATTTTTCCATTGTAAGTAAGTCACTTGTGAAATCACGATCATTCATTTGCGGAGTTTTAGGAATTTGTGTCTCTGGATTTTGTACCTTTTGCTGATTCTGATTCATCATAATTCCTCCCAATTACTACTGCATGGCAGTAGATTGTTGATTTTGCTGATTCAAATGACCAAGGATCCGCTCATAATGCTGCTGATGCATTTGTCCGCATCGTTCCATAGCTGCCTTTATTTCTTGATCCTGGCATTGTGTAGCATAGAAATGAGCTTTTTTCATTGCCAGTAAGTTCCATGAAAGCATATCAGTTAAATATAAAGAATCCTTTGAAGATATGATTTGAGGGGGCTGCTGCATGATTCCTTGCCCATACTCAGTTCCCACATTTTGCTGCTGCATAAATAATCCCTCCAACACGAAAGAAGTTTTGTTCGCGTTTATGATTCCACATAGGTTTATAATTATGCAGGAATAACAATTCGACATATTTTTCACATAATTATTTTCAGAATATTTAAATGATGTTAAAATATAAATGGTCAGGCTGCCTGCACACGTCCTTTTTCGCTGATTCATTTTCTCTTTTGCCTTGAGCATCAGCGAATTCATAGACAAATCCCTCCGAATGCTTCAGCTTTGACAGACCAATGTTTTTATCAAACTATAAGGAGTTTTCAACTATATATGATTTTCCTATATGTTTTTTAAAAAGATGTCTAATCAAATCTATGACATTTGAGGAGGAGTGAGAAATGACGGTATTAAGAAACATTTTTCTGTTTTTATCAAAAAATAAAAGACTAACCATTGTTGCTAAAAAATACGGTTTTCGTTTCGGAGCCTCGCGATACATAGCAGGCAAGAGTATACCAGAAGCGGTTGAAGTAATAAAAAGGTTAGATGGAAAGGGATTATCTGTTACCGTTGATTGCCTTGGGGAATTTGTTGACAACGAAGCTGAAGCAAACGCAACTGCCAATCATTTGGTGAGGTTAATTGAAACATTGGGACAAGAATCACTGGATGCAGAAATTTCTGTCAAGTTAACATCATTGGGTCTGGATATTTCAAATGATCTTGCGCTTAGAAATATGAAACGAATTTTAGATGCGGCAGAACAGCAAAATATCTTTGTTACGATTGATATGGAAGATTCATTGCGCTGCGACCAGACATTGGAGATCTTTACATTACTTAAATTAAGCTATAAAGATATTGGCACAGTCCTTCAAGCATATTTATATAGAACAATAGAAGATCTGCATGTATTAAAACCATATTCGCCTAGTCTGAGATTAGTGAAAGGAGCATATAAAGAATCGCCAGAAGCCGCATTTTCAGAAAAACAAGCAATTGATGACAACTTTAAAAAAATAATAGAAATACATTTGCGGAATGGACATTATACGGCTATTGCCACACATGATGATGCCATTATTGAATATACCAAGCAGCTTGTGTCCAAATATCAGATTCCATATAGTCAGTTTGAGTTTCAGCTGCTTTATGGTGTGAAAGCAGATCGGCAGCTTGAGCTTTGCCGTGAAGGATATAAAGTTCGCCTATATGTTCCATTTGGAGAGGATTGGTTTGGTTATTATATGAGAAGGATGGCTGAGTATCCGGCAAACCCATTTCCACATAAAAATAAATCTGCTGGAAGAAAAATGGGGATTCACCTGCTTCACAAGTAGTATAAATAAATGATGCTGTTACAGGCTGCCTAAAACGCTCGCTTCACCGATCTCTTTAGCAGATTCGGTTATCTTCGGTGCTCTTTCTTATAAGAGCAAGCGTTTAAACAGCCTGACATAAAAAAATCATCTGCTAGTAAAGCAGTAAAAATGCATTAGATATTCAAGCAGAGACTTTTTGTCATTATGAGTAACAGTAACCTATTTTATCCTATTTCTTGTATTGGTTATTTTGGCTATTGACCTTGCCGCCGCCGTCCGCTTCGACAGTAGGACCTGCATCTCCTTTAACACTCGCAGCGCTTACTCCTGCCTTTGAAGGATTCTTCTTTCTTTTTGCCATGTTTTTTCACCTCCATATTAGAGCAGGAATGCTCTAACTTCTTTTGTAACCTTACCCGTTCTAAAGTGCTTCATTTTTAAAATGAATATACTTGTTTATAACTTTTTTCATTTTTCAGCCATTTATGATTGCTTAAATATTGCAAATATTTTATTATAATAATTAACAGAACACATTCAGTGATCTTTTTTTTAGAGTAAAAATGAATGATTGTTCATTCAAAAAAGAGCAAGGGGGACGTAAAGTTGATTCAGCACATTAAAAAAGCAGCTGTACTTGGCTCAGGAGTAATGGGATCTGGTATTGCAGCTCATCTTGCAAATATCGGGATTCCGACTTTATTACTTGATATTGCACCAAAAGAATTAACTGAAGAAGAGAGTGCTAAAGGGCTGAAGCTAGAAGACCGTGTAGTCCGCAATCGTATTAGTGAAACAGGAAGACAAAAGCTGTTGAAACAAAAACCAGCACCTTTTACCTCTAAAGCCAATATCGCTTTGATTGAAGCAGGTAACTTCGAAGATGATATGGAACGCTTAGGAGAAGTTGATTGGATTATTGAGGTAGTTGTAGAGAATTTGGCCATTAAAAAGCAAGTCTTTGATTTAGTTGACACACATCGAAAACAAGGCAGTATTATAAGCTCCAATACTTCTGGCATTTCTGTTGAGAAAATGGCAGAGGGACGTTCAGAAGATTTTAAAAAGCATTTTCTGGGTACACATTTTTTCAACCCTCCACGTTATTTAAAGCTTCTTGAAGTGATACCGACGTCTAAAACAGATTCTGAAGTTCTTTCCTTTATGAAGAAATTTGGCGAGGATGTATTAGGAAAAGGGGTTGTTGAAGCGAAAGATACGCCTAACTTTATTGCCAATCGTATTGGTACGTACGGTTTGCTTGTAACAGTTCAGCAAATGTTAGAAGGCGGATATAGCGTAGGGGAAGTCGATTCTGTCACCGGTCCGCTCATTGGCAGGCCCAAAAGTGCTACGTTCAGAACACTTGATGTGGTAGGTTTAGATACATTCGCCCATGTTGCCAAAAATGTATACGATCAAGTAGAAGGTGCGGAGAAAAAAGTATTTGAAATACCAGGTTTTATACAAAAGATGCTGGACAACGGCTGGTACGGAAGTAAGTCTGGTCAAGGTTTTTATGTGAAGCAAGGAAAAGACATACTCGAATTGAATCCAGAAACATTGGAATACATCCCGCGTCAAAGATTAAAAACTGCAGCAGTCGAAATGAGCAAGCAGCAAAAAGGAACAGTGAATAAAATGAAAGCGCTTGTATATGCTGATGATCGTGCCGGTCAGCTACTTTGGAATATATTAAGCCCTGTTTTCTCATATTCTGCCCAATTGTATGGTGAGATTGCTGATGATTTACAAGCAATTGATTCTGCTATGAAATGGGGATTTGGCTGGGAATTAGGTCCGTTTGAAGCATGGGATGCCCTTGGAGTTGAGAGAGCTGTACAGAAAATGAACGATTCAAACATAGACGTTCCAGCTTGGGTAACGGACATGCTCGCAAAAGGATTTACTTCCTTCTATAAAGAGGAAGATGGAGATCTTTACTTTTATCATCATGGCGAGTATAAGCCTGTGGCAGAGAACGAAAAGGTTATCAGCTTAAAACGTTTGAAAAAGAAAAATGGCGTTATTAAAAAGAATACTGGTGCCAGCCTTATTGACCTTGGAGATGGAGTTGCCTTGCTGGAATTCCATTCGCAAAGCAATGCCATTGGACTTGATATTCTGCAAATGATCAACTTTGCTGTAGATGAGGTTGAAAAGAATTACAAAGGACTTGTAATCGGCAACCAAGGAAAGAATTTCTGTGTTGGTGCTAATCTCGGCATGATTCTAATGGAAGCCCAAGATGACAATATCTATGAACTGGATATGGTTGTAAGACACTTTCAGAATGCCATGATGAAAATTAAATATAGTTCAAAGCCTGTGGTCGCAGCTCCATTTGCGATGACATTAGGAGGAGGTGCAGAGGTTTGTCTGCCTGCTGCACATATTCAGGCTTCTAATGAGACTTACATGGGACTTGTTGAAGCGGGTGTGGGCCTGATCCCTGGTGGAGGGGGTAATAAAGAGCTTTATATCAAACACTTAAGCAGCATGCCTAAAGGCGTCGACTTTGATCTTCAGCAGGTTGCCAATCGAGTATTTGAGACGATTGCCATGGCTAAAGTTTCAACGTCTGGTGAGGAAGCAAGAGAAAATAACTTCTTAAATAGTGCTGACGGGATCAGTGTGAATGGAGATCATTTGCTTTATGATGCCAAACAGGCTGTCATTTCCCTTCATGCGAAAGGGTATACAGCTCCAGTTCGCAGAAAAGTCCCAGTCGTAGGGGAAACAGGCTACGCCACTCTCCTTTTAGGTGCTCAATCAATGGTTCGTTCAGGATATATTTCAGAGCATGATTTAAAGATTGCCAACAAGCTGGCTTTTGTACTTGCTGGCGGCAAGGTGCCATACGGAACAGAGGTTGATGAGCAATACTTGCTGGATTTAGAACGAGAAGCTTTTCTAAGCCTTGTAGCTGAACCGAAATCTCAGCAGCGTATGCAGCATATGCTTTTAAAAGGCAAACCGCTTCGTAATTAATAAGAAGTTTCATAGATTCAAAACAGATGAAAGTGAGGGAATAGCATGAGAGAAGCTGTTATTGTTGCTGGTGCAAGGACACCGGTAGGAAGGGCGAAAAAAGGAAGCCTTGCTGCCGTGAGACCGGATGATCTCGGTGCACTTGTTGTAAAAGAAACACTAAAACGTGCCGGCAATTATGAAGGAAACATAGACGATCTGATCATAGGCTGTGCGATGCCGGAAGCAGAACAAGGAATGAACATGGCAAGAAATATAGGAGCATTAGCGGGATTGCCGCATACGGTTCCAGCTATAACGATTAATCGTTATTGTTCATCAGGGCTACAATCAATTGCATATGCAGCCGAAAAAATTATGCTTGGAAATGCAGATGCCATTATTGCAGGCGGTGCTGAATCGATGAGCTTAGTGCCGATGATGGGACATGTGGTTCGCCCCAATGTGAAATTGGCAGAAAATGCACCTGAATATTATATGAGCATGGGACATACAGCAGAAGAAGTAGCAAATAAATACGGTATTTCCCGTGAAGACCAGGATGCCTTTGCTGTTCGCAGTCACCAAAGAGCAGCAAAAGCTCTTCAAGAGGGAAGATTTAATGATGAAATTGTTCCAGTAGATGTAACCAGACGGACTGTTGGAGATGATCATAAGTTAATAGAAAAACAGTTTCAATTTACTCAAGATGAGGGAGTCCGTGCTGAGTCTACGGTCTCAACACTGGCAAAACTTCGGCCAGCCTTTTCGATAAAAGGAACAGTTACAGCAGGAAACTCGTCTCAAACAAGTGATGGAGCGGCGGCTGTGATGGTAATGGACCGCGAAAAGGCTGAGGGGTTAGGACTATCGCCAATGGTGAAGTTTAGAAGTTTTGCAGTTGGAGGAGTTCCGCCAGAAGTAATGGGGATAGGTCCAATTGTAGCGATTCCAAAAGCTTTAAAGCTTGCTGGATTAGAGTTAAGTGATATCGGCCTGTTTGAACTGAACGAAGCATTTGCTTCACAGTCAATTCAGATCATTCGTGAGCTTGGATTGGATGAGGAGAAGGTTAACGTCAATGGTGGTGCCATTGCGCTTGGCCATCCGCTAGGCTGCACAGGAACCAAATTAACGCTCTCTTTAATACATGAGATGAAACGGCGCAATCAGCAATTTGGTGTTGTCACCATGTGTATTGGCGGAGGAATGGGCGCAGCGGGCGTGTTTGAATTAATTTAAGGACAAATGATTTAGCAGTATATATACATTTTTTGTTTAATATATTTTAAAAAACAGAAGCTGAACGGAGGATAACAATGTCAAACCAAACTGAAAAAGCAATCAAAGGCGGAAGCTTTTTAATTGAAGATGTCTCATATGAAAATGTGTTTACACCAGAGGACTATACAGACGAACAAATTATGATTGCCAAAACCACAGAGGAGTACGTGATCAATGAGGTGCTTCCAGAAGTCGAGCATCTTGAAAATCATGAATTCGATCGCTCTGTCAAACTATTAAAACAAGCGGGAGAACTTGGACTGCTTGGAGCAGATGTGCCTGAAGAATACGGCGGCCTTGGTCTAGATAAAATCAGCTCTGCTTTAATTGCTGAAAAAATGTCCCGTGCCGGAGGATTCTCCATTTCTCACGGAGCACATGTTGGAATTGGCTCATTGCCAATCGTGCTATTTGGAAATGAAGAGCAAAAACAGAAATACCTTCCTCCACTCGCAACTGGAGAAAAGCTCGCTGCCTATGCTTTAACTGAGCCAGGCTCTGGATCAGACGCATTGGGAGCAAGAACAACGGCTAAACTTAACGAAGAAGGCACTCATTATGTGTTAAATGGTGAAAAACAGTGGATCACAAACGCTGGTTTTGCAGATGTGTTTGTTGTATATGCCAAAATTGATGGAGAGCACTTTTCTGCCTTTATTGTCGAGAGAGAATATGAAGGTGTGTCTGTTGGACCAGAAGAAAAGAAAATGGGGATTAAGAGTTCATCTACGCGAACATTAATCCTAGAGGATGCGCTTGTGCCGAAAGAAAACCTGCTCGGTGAATATGGAAAAGGTCATATCATTGCGTTTAATATTTTAAATATCGGCCGTTATAAATTAGGTGTAGGAGCTGTTGGAGCATCTAAGCGGGCATTTGAGGTAACGGTAGAATATACAAATCAGCGCCAGCAGTTTAAAACGCCTATTTCCCAATTTAACTTAACAAAAGAGAAGCTTGGCACAATGGCTTCCAAAATGTATGCGGCAGAAAGCTCTGTTTATCGAACAGTAGGTTTGTTTGAAGACCGTATGAGCAGATTGTCAGAAGAAGAAGTAAAGGATGGCAAAGAAGTAGCGAAATCGATTGCTGAATATGCAATTGAATGCTCTTTAAATAAGTTTTTCGCAACTGAAGTACTCGATTATGTAGCTGATGAAGGTGTTCAGCTTCATGGCGGCTATGGATTTATGGCTGAATATGAAATTGAAAGAATTTATCGTGATTCAAGAATCAACCGCATCTTTGAAGGAACAAATGAGATAAACCGGCTGTTAGTTCCTGGCACTTATTTGCGTAAAGCCTTCAAAGGCGAGTTGCCATTATTCGAGAAAGCACAAGCGCTTCAAGAAGAATTAATGATGCTGATGCCAGAAGAACCAGGTGACGAACCTCTTGCGCAGGAAAAGTATCTAGTGAAAAATGCAAAGAAAATTGGCCTCCTGGCAGCTGGCTTAGCGGCACAGAAATATGGCAAAGCATTAGAAAAAGAGCAAGAAATTCTAGTAAATGTTGCTGATATCGTATCCAATGCTTATGCAATGGAATCGGTTGTTCTGCGTACGGAAAAAGCCATTGCGGCAACAGGGGCAGAGAAAAACAACCAAAAACTCCTTTATACGCAAATCTTCTGTCAGGAAGCGTTTAATGAAATAGAGCAAATTGCAAAAGAGACACTTGTAGCAGTTGAAACAGGCGATGGCCTGCGCATGATGCTGTCAGCACTAAGGAAATTCACTCGTCATACACCTATTAACGTAATCGCTAAGAAACGAGAAGCATCGGAGAAAATTATCGACACTGAACGCTACGTGGTTTAAGAAATATGCTCCCTTCGATACGGAGGGAGCTTTTTCTATGAAACTCATACTGATGAACATGTCCAACTATACTTATTCAGATAAATAGTGCTCATTTCCTGAGACCAGGAGAACTGATTGTGAGTTAGTAAAATATCAGTTGTATTTGTTATACTTTAAAAGAGTAAATCAGCTGCACAGAAGATGAACCGACGCAGCAGCTAATTTAGAACAAAGTATCAGTACAACTGAGCCTGTTTCTCTAAAAGGCTTGCTAATCAGCAAATTTTTTTATGAAAAATAGGCCATATATGATACTATTCTTTTGAAGATAATAGTTTTAACACTAGCAAGGATATGTTAAGATTGGATGGTGAAAACTATGGCGCATACATTTTATTGGTACCCTAAATGCGGTACATGCCGTAATGCAAAAAAATGGCTTGATGAGCATCAAATTACTTACGAAGCAATACATATTGCCGAAAATCGGCCTTCTCGCGATGAGCTTGCAGAGCTTTATCAAAAAAGCGGATTAGAGCTAAAAAAATTCTTTAATACAAGCGGAATGAAATACCGTGAGCTTGGCTTAAAGGATAAAGTTAAAACCGCATCTGAGGATGAGCTTTTAGATATCTTGGCTTCAGACGGAATGCTTATAAAGAGGCCAATTCTAACTGACGGTTCAAAGGTAACGGTTGGTTTTAAAGAAGATGAGTATGCAAAAACGTGGCTCGCTTAACCAAAGACTTACGTAACGAGAAAGCTATAAAAGCTTATACTGGCTTAATTTCAGAACGAGATCAATTTTGAATAGTGTCTAGCAGCTGAGCAAGGCGCTTACACTTTTCTAAGTGTCTAGTTCCAGCGCCTAGCCCCTCGAGGTCTTAAGTCAATCTGTCCAGAAGGTTAAAGTGCAACCTTCTAGCCATCTCGCCTTAAGCTTGTCGGGGCTGAGCGAGGCGCTTACACTTTTCTGAGTGTCTAGTTCCAGCGCCTAGCCCCTCGAGGTCTTAAGTCAATCCAGTCAAAAGGTCAAAGAACGACCTTCTGTCTGGCTCGCCTTAAGCTTGTCGGGGCTGAGCAAGGCGCTTACACTTTTCTGTAGATCATAGATACACATACAAATGGAGGGATTGTAATGAGTGCACCAAAAGAATTACGATATTCAAAAGAGCATGAATGGGTTAAAACAGAGGGAGAGAAAGTCCGTATTGGAATAACAGACTTTGCACAATCTGAACTTGGTGACATCGTATTTGTTGAGCTTCCAGAAGTTGGCGACGAATTAAAAGTCAACGAACCTTTCGGCAGTGTGGAATCTGTTAAAACAGTTTCTGAATTATATGCACCAGTTAGCGGTAAAGTTGTCGAAGTAAACGAAGAATTAAGCGACAATCCAGAATTCGTAAATGAATCTCCATATGAAAATGCTTGGATGGTAGTAGTAGAGTTGTCAGATGCTAGTGAAGTTGACAGCCTTATGGATTCTGAGCAATATGATGAAATGGTTAAAGAAGACTAATATATGGTAAAGCCAGCCTTTTTAAAGGGCTGGCTTTTATAATATGACTTTTTACTGTTTTAATAGGAAACCTTTAAAAAACAACCAGAGTTTCTCCGTGCCTTATAAAAGGAAAATTACACATTTGTATAGAATAGTGAATATAGTACATAAAATATACAAATTAGGGCGGCAATATAATCCTACTACTCCAAGGTGATGAATATGTTTGATTACAATTCTGAAAAGGTTATTATTGTGGAAGGCACATCTGACAAAAGGAAAGTGAAGGACATTATTCGAGAACCCGTTGAGATTATCTGCACGAATGGCACCATTAGCGTTACAAAACTGGATGAACTGATTGATGAGTTATTTGATAAGGATGTATATATACTGGTAGATGCCGATGATGCGGGTGAAAAACTGAGAAAGCAGTTTAAGCGGGAAATGCCAGAGGCTGCTCATCTTTATATTGACAAAATGTACAGAGAGGTTGCTACAGCACCAGTGCATCACTTGGCGACAGTTCTTTTAGGTGCTAATATTGATGTTTACACAGAGTATTTAGATAGAGGTTGAGTATTATGCTTGAATGGTCACAGCAAGAAATTGAAAGTGCATTGAAGAATGATTTTTCAGGATTTATTTATTTGTACACACCCATGTGCGGCACATGTCAAATGGCTGGCAAGATGCTTACTGTGGTAAATGAGTTATTACCAGAATCTGCAATAAGAAAGGCAAATCTAAACTATATGCCGACACTTGCGGAGAAGTGGAATGTTGAAAGTGTCCCATGTCTGTTGATTGTTCATAATGGTGAAATAACTGAAAAAATATATGCCTTTCATTCAGTTCCTTATTTATTGGAAAAAATGTCTGCAGTATAAAAGAAAGGGCTGGGAGCTAATTCCCGGCTTTTTCTTTGTTTCCAAATTTCATAGCATGAAAAGTTGTTGGTTTATTAAGCAGGCTGTTCAGATTGATATCAGTAATGAAAAAAGAATTCTGCCCGCCAGCCAACATAGTATAGATGAAGAGAAGGAAAAGCCAGGAATCCTGCCTCTTAGCCAAAAACTCCTTCCTATAAAAACAACATGAACATGAAGTGAATGTTGTTTTTTAGTAAATGTATCGTTTTGTCATTGAAATATATTTACAATTGCCTCTTTTAAGAATATTATATTTAGGGATGCGAAATATCAACAAAATTTCTAAAGAAGTCTTGAGGCGATAAGAGCATGTTCTATAAAGAGTGGGTTCACCAAATTAAAGGATATAATCAAAATATCCGGCGTGCCTTTCTAGCCAATATTTTCACACAAATTGGTTTAGGTATTTTTATGGTTATTTACAATTTTTATATTCGTGAATTAGGCTATTCGGATGGAATGAATGGGCAAGTGATTTCAATGACATCACTTGCAACTGCAATCATCCTTATTCCAGCAGGTTTATTAAGTGATCGGTTTGGAAGAAAAAATATTATGCTTTACGGTGCAATCGCAACGGGAGCCGTCTTGATCATCCGCAGCTTGGCGGAAGGACCGGCAATGTTATTATCTGCTGCTTTTGCAACAGGACTGACATCAGCTTTTTTACAAGTCTCAAGTATCCCTTGGCTCGCTGAAAACTCTCGAGCAGAACAGAGGGTGCACTTATTCAGCATTCACTTTGCCATTATGACAGGGGCAAATGTCATTGGTAACCTCAGTGGCGGATTACTAACTGATTTCTTTTCATTGTTTATGTCTCAGTTGAATGGAATACGAGTTACGCTGATGCTCGGCGGTGTTATTTTTCTCATAGGAATCTTCCCAATTATAAAGTTCCAGGAAAGCCGGAAGGTAACGAATTCCATTGATAAATCTAAGTCTGATTCTGCAAAGGCTGCCTTGTTGGCAAGAAAAGACAGTTTGAAGATTGTCGTTCTGTTTGCAGTAGCGCAATTAATTATTGGTGTCGGCGCAGGATTAGTTATACCTTATTTAAATCTATATTTTTCTGATCGTTTTGCCGCTTCAAACTCAGCAGTCGGGATGATCATCTCACTTGGGCAGGCAATGACTGCAGTAGCCATGATTATCGGACCTAAAGTAGTTCAGAAATTTGGTGAAGTGAAAGCGGTCGTTATTTTGCAGCTATCGTCACTGCCATTTCTGCTTTTAACCGCTTATACAGAACAGCTTTGGCTTGCAGCGATTGGGTTTCTTTTCCGGCAGGCATTAATGAATGCGGGAAATCCTATACAAATGTCACTGATGATGTCAAAAGTTGACGATTCAATGAAAGGATTTGCCAGCTCTGTGAACCAGATGGTCTTTAATTTAGGATGGGCAGTAATGGGACCTGTATCAACGGGTATTGTGATGATGTATGGTTCTTATTGGGGGTACGCTGCAGTTTTCACGATTACGGCTATCTTATATTTAATAGGTTCACTTTATTTCCTCATTGTCTTTAAACGCTATAATCCTAAAAAAATCGCACAAATGACAGCATAGCCTGCTTTCAACTGACATATTTCTCAGGAAATAATCCTAGACAATACCGTAATAGAAGCGGTCGTTGTCTTTTTTTTGGTTAATTTGTTGAAAAAAATATGCAGGATAAAGAATCAGTTCCACGGAATAAAGCTTATATAGACTATAGAATTTTGAGGTGTACTCTAATGGAACAGCTGGCTAAATCCTTTATACAAGAATTAGAGCAAAAACAGCATGTCTTTCAAGTATTGCAGAATCGCAGGCTGACGGTGCATTTTCATAGCGAGGCTGAACACCTATATTTACGGATTGAAGACGGGAGGGCTGACGTTATTTCTCCTATAGAATGTGAGATGGAGATTTATGGCCCTAAAACAACTTTGACTCATCTTTTTCAGAAAAAAATAAAGCTGCGCCAACTGATGAAAGAGCAGCCAATCCAAATAAAAGGCCCTTTTCGCAGTATTCTTTTATTAGAAACAATTTTATATCTTGGAAAAAATTAATGGTTTTTTTGTTGACTGGTTTTTTCCTATATGTTAAAATTTCAAACAAATATGAAAATTGAATATTCTTATCAAGAGAGGTGGAGGGACTGGCCCTACGAAACCCGGCAACCGGTTAATTACACGGTGCTAATTCCAGCAGAGCAGATGCTCTGAAAGATAAGAAGAGTTGTGAATTCCAGACCCTCTTCTTCTTGAAGAGGGTCTTTCGCTGTTACGATAATCGTATGGAGCGAATGCAGCATGATGATACTCAAGCGAAAACCAATTAAAAGGAGAGATCGACATGACTGAAAGGAAAAAAAATTATCGTTTTGAAACATTGGGTATTCATGGAGGATTAGCGCCAGATCCAGTAACCGGTGCTCGGGCAGTTCCAATTTATCAAAATAATGCTTATCAATTCAAAAGTACTGACCATGCTGCAAACCTTTTTGGACTAAAGGAACCAGGTTATATTTATACACGGATACATAATCCGACTGTAAGTGTGTTCGAGGAAAGAGTAGCACTGCTTGAAGGTGGCATTGGCGCACTGGCTGTTTCAAGTGGTCAGGCTGCGATTACTTTATCCATACTAAATATTGCTGGTGCCGGAGACGAAATTGTCGCCGCATCTAACTTATATGGAGGCACCTATAATTTGTTCGCAGTAACCTTGCCTAAATATGGGATAAATGTAAAGTTTGTTGATCCGCAAGATCCAGAAGCTTTCAGAGAGGCAATTACGAATAAAACAAAAGCGATATTTGCAGAAACAATTGGTAACCCCAGCTTAAAAGTGCTGGATATTGAAGCAGTAGCTGCTATTGCTCATGAAAATGGCATACCGCTAATTATTGATAATACATTTCCTACTCCTTATCTGTGCAGGCCAATTGAATTTGGGGCCGATATCGTGATCCACTCTGCCACCAAATGGCTTCTTGGCAACGGAACAACAATGGGAGGCATTATTGTAGATGGCGGCAAGTTTGACTGGAATTCACCGAAATTCCCAGGCTTTACTGAACCGGATCCAAGCTATCATAACTTAGTTTACAGTGAGGCGCTTGGTGAGGCTGCGTATATTACAAAAGCACGTGTTCAGCTGCTGCGTGATCTTGGTCCTGCTTTAAGTCCGCAAAATGCATTCCAATTCGCTTTAGGAATTGAAACTTTACATGTGCGCATGAAGGAGCATGTGGCAAATACAAAGAAAATTATCAGCTATCTCAAGAGCCATCCTGCTATTAATTGGCTCTTATACCCTGGAGATGAAGATCATGCTGACAAGGCTTTAGCAGATAAATATCTTCCAAAAGGTGCAGGGGCCGTTGTTGTTTTTGGCATTAAAGGAGGAAGAGAAGCTGGTGCTGCTTTAATCAATAATCTTAATCTTTGGGCACATGTTGCCAATGTAGGGGATGCAAAAAGCTTAATTATCCATCCTGCAAGCACAACTCATCAGCAGCTGGATGATGAGGCTTTAAAAATTGCGGGAGTTCCTGAAGATTTAATCCGAATATCTGTCGGAATTGAAAATGCAGAAGATTTAATTGAGGATTTAGAACAGGCAATTGAGACCGCAACAGGAATCACAGCACTTGCCGCTAAAGCTTAAACAAAGTGTTACCAGAGGAAGTATAAAATATCTTGGGATTCACTTTTTTAGTTGACACCCTTATCATGACCGTGATACGATAGCATTCGTAATTTATAAATGAATGTAAGTGAATTGAATATAGATGTTTAGCTCTTATCAAGAGAGGTGGAGGGAAGTGCCCTATGAAGCCCGGCAACCGTCATGAAAATGAAATGGTGCCAATTCACTCAAAGCTTATGGCTTTGATAGATGAGAGAAAGGACTTATTTTTAATGCCTTTCTGCTCATAACAGGAAGGCATTTTTATTTTATTTTTTTACTAGTTTTCAAGAATTGAAATCTTGACTGGTTACAAAGATATTTTTATGTGTTTTCTGGAATTGAGGAGAATGAAAGGCATGGTCCAATCAAAAGCTATTGTATAGGCAATGTCAGGAATGAGAGGGTGAAACAACAAGTGATTTCTATAAAAAATGCAAAGAAAATATTTGCAACGAAAAAAGGGAAGGTCAACGCGGTTGATCAAGTGAACCTTGAAATTAAAGAAGGCGAAATTTTTGGAGTGATTGGCTACAGTGGAGCGGGGAAAAGTACGTTAATCCGTATGCTAAATGGATTGGAAATTCCTACTGAAGGCAGTGTAGTCGTTGCCAACAACGAAGTTTCACGTATTAAAGGCAGTGACTTAAGAAAGGCCAGACAAGAGATTAGTATGATTTTCCAGCACTTTAATCTGCTATGGTCCAGAAATGTTAGAGAGAATATTGCCTTTCCACTGGAGATTGCAGGCGTTTCGAAGCAGGAAAGAATTAAGAGAGTGGATGAACTCATCCGTCTTGTTGGTTTAGAGGGGAGAGAGGATGCATATCCTTCCCAGCTGAGCGGAGGGCAAAAACAAAGGGTTGGCATTGCAAGAGCACTGGCGAATAATCCTAAGGTGCTGCTGTGTGATGAGGCAACATCTGCGTTAGATCCACAGACAACAGACTCAATACTTGAACTGCTTGTTGATATTAATGAACGCCTTGGCTTAACCATTGTATTGATTACTCATGAAATGCATGTTATTCGCAAAATCTGCCATCGTGTAGCTGTGATGGAGAATGGTCAAATTGTTGAAGAAGGACCTGTTCTAGAAGTATTTAAAAATCCAGCTGCACCAATCACAAAGAGATTTGTACAGCAGGTGACCGAACCGGAAGAGACGAAGGAAACCGTTCAGCATTTACTCGACCTTTATCCACAGGGGCAAGTCATTCAGCTCGGTTTTGTTGGTGAGGCTGCAGAACAGCCGCTTATTACGAATTTAATTCGTCATTACTCGGTTACAGTTAATATTCTGCAAGGGAAAATATCACAAACACAAAAGGGTTCTTATGGAACATTATTTATTCATCTAGATGGGGAACAGACGGAAATTGCTAAGGCAATCGACTATATCCATTCCCAGAATGTTGGAGTGGAGGTGATTTCTAATGCTTAATTCACTCATTCCAAATGTCCAATGGGATAAAATGTGGGAAGCTACATTAGAAACATTATATATGACAGCTATATCGGTTTTTGCAACCTTTGTCCTGGGTATTATTTTAGGATTGCTGCTCTTTTTATCAGCCAAAGGAAATATTTGGGCTAATGCTCCTGTTAATAAAGTTATCAGTGCATTCGTCAATATTTTTAGATCTATTCCATTTATCATTTTAATTGTATTATTGATTCCTTTTACCAAGCTAATTTTAGGTACAATGATTGGTCAAAACGCTGCATTGCCGGCTCTTATTATCGGAGCAGCGCCATTTTATGCACGAATGGTTGAAATAGGATTGAGGGAAATTGATAAAGGGGTTATTGAAGCGGCTAAATCAATGGGTGCTAAAACTAGCACGATTATCTGGAAAGTGCTTCTTCCTGAATCAATGCCAGCATTAGTTTCTGGTATTACCGTTACTGCCATTGCGTTAGTAGGTTATACAGCTATGGCTGGTGTAATTGGAGCAGGCGGACTTGGAAACCTTGCTTATCTGGAAGGGTTTCAGCGCAGCCGTTTTGACGTAACGCTGGTAGCAACGATTATTATATTAATTATTGTATTTATCATCCAATTCATTGGTGATTTTATAACATCAAAATTAGACAAACGATAGGAGAGAAAAAAATGAAAAAATGGTTATCAATCTTAGCAGCCTTAACAGTAGCACTAATTATTTCTGCTTGCGGCACTTCAGATGAAGGTACTGAAGGAGACAATGCAGGCGGCGGAGAAGAAGCAGAAACAACAACACTTAAAGTCGGTGCTTCAAACGTTCCACACGCTGAAATCTTAGAAGAAGTGAAGCCGCTGCTTGAAGAGAAAGGCTTTGAACTAGACATTACTACATTCCAAGATTATATTTTACCAAACCAGGCATTAGAGTCCGAAGATATTGATGCTAACTACTTCCAGCACATCCCTTATCTTGAGTCTCAAAAGGCTGAGCATGGGTATGATTTCGTAAACGCTGGCGGAATTCACATTGAGCCAATTGGTGTATACTCTCAAAAATATGAGAGCTTAGATGAACTTCCTGATGGTGCAACAATTATTATGAGTAACTCTGTTGCTGACCATGGCCGTATCCTTTCATTATTAGAACAGCAAGGATTAATCACGCTTAAAGAAGGCGTTGAAAAAACAGCAGCAACAATCGAAGATATTGAAGAAAACAGCAAGAACCTAGAGTTTGATACTGAATATGAAGCATCCCTTCTTCCGCAAATTTACAACAATGGCGAAGGTGACGCAGTTCTAATTAACTCTAACTATGCAATTGATGCTGGATTAAATCCAATTGAAGATTCTATTGCAATCGAAGACAAAGAATCTCCATACGTGAACGTAATCGCTGTTCGCAGTGGTGATGAAGAAAGCGAAGCAATCAAAGCATTAGTAGAAGTTCTTCACTCTCAAGAAATTCAAGATTTCATTCTTGAAAAATATGAAGGTGCAGTTGTACCTGTATCTGAATAATAGTTTAAAAGCTCCTGTGTTTGCAGGAGCTTTTTTTATTTGTCTTGAGTTTTTCGGCTGCGGCGGCTGGTACCATTTGTGTTTGGCGGATAAGTTGCTCTTTTTGGCGGATAACTCCCATTTTACGGCGATTATATCCGATTTTACAGCGGATAAATCAAAATAACCGCGGAAATTATAGCTTCAACCTCTCTTTACATCCAGCAAAGCAGCGGTTTCAGCAAAAAACGCAGGCATATTCCTCAGCAATGTAGCAATATTGGCTAAAATAAAAGGATTCTCCGACTTCTGGCCCACCATCACCAAGTTATCTAACCTATAAAATCACAGCCATTTAGAACCATGCTTTAAACCGGATTAAACTCCAGCAATTAACCGAACTGACTCCTTCAAGTGTCCTTCAGACTGAACCAGCGTCATATTTCACGATATATCAGGTTTTACAGTTATTGTGTCGGGTATACAGTCAATGATACGATTTTATAGTAAATAATCCGCACTGCGGAAATTTGAAAGGAATGGTTCGTTATTAACCAGCTAAACCTAAATTATACGAGTGAAATGGAAAAGGCCATGCGTGGAGCCCATGGAGTCGGATATGAGGTTTACAGCCAAAAGCATGATGTGCGAATGGAAGTTGAAGAAAAGCGGCAAAAGGAATATGTAGAAAGCCAGCGTATGGTTGCAGATTTAGAAAGAAAAGTACATTCTTAATGTTATATATATAGGAAGAAACCGGCTCAGCTGTAATGAGCTGGTTTTTCTTTTGCAGTGATCATAAAGGAAACAAAATTAAGTATTTCACGATCTTTATTTCAGGCTATCTTCACATACAATCCAAGTTAGTCGCAGAAAATAGTTAAATAGGATTTCATACTGAATTTGAGCCTTTCAGAAAGGAGAGAATAACTTTAGAACCTACATATACTAAAAAGTTTAAAAAGACGAAAAAAAACTCTATAATTAGACATATTCTCTTATTCCATAGACGAATGTTCTGAAAGAGTTGATATCACTTTTCATTTGTTATAAGATTGTAATGAGAATAAAATGAGAATTAAACTAAGAGGTTTGCGGCAAAGCCGATTTATACAAATCTTTCATAATTGACGGAGGTATTATTATGGCAGCATCAACTTTAACAATTAAAGACCTTCATGTTGAAATTGAAGGCAAAGAGATATTAAAAGGTGTTAATCTTGAAGTTAAAGGCGGAGAGATTCACGCAATCATGGGACCAAACGGAACAGGGAAATCAACATTATCCTCTGCGATTATGGGTCACCCGAAATATGAAGTTACATCTGGCAGCATCGTAATGGATGGGGAAGATGTGTTAGAAATGGAAGTAGATGAGCGCGCTCAAGCAGGTCTATTCCTTGCTATGCAATATCCAAGCGAGATTAGCGGTGTAACAAATGCTGACTTCTTGCGTTCTGCTATGAACAGCCGCCGTGAGGAAGGCAATGAAATTTCATTAATGAAGTTTATCCGTCAAATGGATAGCAAAATGGAATTCCTAGAAATGGACGTTGACATGGCTCAGCGTTACCTAAATGAAGGGTTCTCTGGCGGAGAGAAAAAACGTAACGAAATCCTTCAATTAATGATGCTTGAACCAAAAATTGCAATCCTTGATGAAATTGATTCTGGATTAGATATCGATGCATTAAAGGTTGTTTCAAAAGGAATCAATGAAATGCGCGGCGAAGAGTTTGGCTGCTTAATTATTACTCACTATCAGCGTCTTCTTAACTACATTACGCCTGACCATGTACACGTAATGATGCAAGGCCGCATTGTAAAATCCGGTGGCCCTGAGCTGGCACAGCGTTTAGAGGCAGAAGGATATGACTGGATTAAAAAGGAACTTGGCATCGAAGACGAAACAGTTGGGCAAGAAGCGTAACAGTTAGGAGGATCACTATGTCAACTGAAATCAAATTACCATTTGACAAGGAGTATGTCAGCTCCTTTTCAAAAGATATGGGCGAACCGGCTTGGCTGACTGAACTTCGTACTACAGCTCTTGCTGATGCGGAAAACCTGCCAATGCCTAAGCCTGATAAAACAAAAATAGATAAATGGAATTTTACGCAATTTACAAAACATCTTGTAGCAAGTGAGGATTATTCCTCTTTAAACGAGCTGCCTGAGGATGTTAGAAGCTTGATTAATTTAGAGGCACAAGAACAAAGCCTTTATATTCAGCGTAATAACAGACCGACATATCTTTCAGTAACGAAAGAGATGCAGGAAAAAGGTGTTATTTTTACAGATATCTTTACAGCTGCAAGAGAGCATGGCGACCTGCTGCAGAAGTACTTTATGACAGATGCAGTGAAAGTGAACGAGCACAAGCTGACGGCTTTGCACGCAGCATTGTTAAACGGCGGAGCGTTCTTATATATTCCGAAAAATGTTGAGATCACTGAGCCAATCCAAGCTGTTTATATTCATGATGACAAGGAAGCAAACTTGTTCAACCATGTTTTAATCGTAGCAGATGACAATAGCTCAGTTACGTATGTTGAAAACTACGTATCGACTGTTGCTGAAGCAGATGGAATCTTTAATATTGTGACAGAAGTAATTGCTGGTGCAAATGCAAAGATTCAATATGGAGCAGTGGATACACTTGCCAAAGGCACAACCGTTTATGTGAATCGCCGCGGAAAAGCCGGCAGAGATGCACGTATTGAATGGGCGCTAGGATTAATGAATGACGGGAATACTATTTCTGAAAATATCACGAATTTAATCGGTGATGGTTCATTTGGTGATACAAAAACGGTTGTTGTCGGCCGCGGTGAACAAACACAGAACTTTACGACAAGCATTGTTCACTTTGGAAAAAATTCCGAAGGCTATATTTTAAAGCATGGTGTTATGAAGGATGCTGCAACTTCCATCTTTAATGGCATCGGAAAAATTGAACATGGCGCATCTAAATCAAATGCAGAACAGGAATCCAGAGTTCTAATGCTGAGTGAAAAAGCACGCGGGGATGCAAACCCGATCCTGCTTATTGATGAAGATGATGTTACAGCTGGTCATGCTGCATCTGTAGGCCGTGTGGATCCGCTTCAGCTTTATTATTTAATGAGCCGCGGTATTTCGCAAACAGAAGCAGAGCGACTTGTAATTCATGGCTTCTTGGCACCTGTTGTTAATGCCCTTCCAATTGAAGGAGTTAAAGCGCAATTAACAGAGGTAATTGAAAGGAAAGTAAAATAATGAATATAATGGACATTCGCCAAATGTTTCCGATCCTGCATCAGGAGGTTAACGGCAGTCCGTTAGTCTATTTGGACAGTGCGGCAACGTCACAAAAGCCGATTCAGGTTATTGAAGCGATTGACAGCTATTATCGACAATATAACTCCAATGTTCATAGAGGTGTTCATACCCTAGGGACAAAGGCAACTGATGGCTATGAAGGTGCACGTGAAAAAGTCCGTAAGTTCATCAATGCAAAATCAACTGAAGAAGTGATCTTTACCCGAGGGACTACTACTTCTCTGAATACAGTAGCTGCAAGCTATGCCCGTGCAAATCTGCAGGAGGGTGATGAAATTGTCATCTCCTATATGGAGCATCACAGCAATATCATTCCGTGGCAGCAGGTTGCAAAAGCAACTGGAGCTATACTAAAATATCTGCCGCTTCAAGAAGATGGAACGATTTCTCTTGAAGATGTGAAGAATACAGTTACAGACCAGACAAAGATTGTATCAATTATGCATGTATCCAATGTTCTTGGTGTCATTAACCCGATTAAAGAAATTGCACAGATTGCTCATCAGCATGGAGCCGTAATGGTTGTTGATGGGGCGCAAAGTGCACCGCATATGAAGGTTGATGTCCAAGATCTGGACTGCGACTTTTTCGCTATGTCAGGCCACAAAATGTGCGGCCCAACAGGCATCGGTATTTTATACGGTAAGAAGAAGCTTTTGGAAGACATGGAGCCAATTGAATTTGGCGGTGAGATGATTGACTTTGTTGGTTTACAGGAGTCGACTTGGAAAGAGCTTCCTTGGAAGTTTGAAGGCGGAACTCCAATTATCGCAGGTGCAATTGGATTAGGGGCCGCGATCGACTTTTTAGAGGAAATTGGACGTGACAACATCGAGGCGCATGAGCATAAGCTTGCTGCGTATGCGATGGAGCAGATGTCTGCTATAGAAGGCATGACCATCTTTGGACCAAAAGATGCTTCGAAAAAAGCAGGTGTTGTTACCTTTAACATTGATGAAGTTCATCCTCACGATGTGGCAACGGTACTGGATGCTGATGGAATTGCTGTCAGAGCCGGACATCATTGTGCACAGCCGCTTATGAAATGGCTGAAGGTATCATCAACTGCCCGGGCAAGCTTCTATCTGTATAATTCAGAGGAAGATATTGATCGGCTCGTTCAAGGGCTTGTCAAAACAAAGGAGTATTTTAGCGATGTCTTTTAATAACTTAGATACCCTTTATCGTCAAGTCATTATGGATCATTATAAAAACCCGCGCAATAAAGGGATTTTAGAAGATGACAGTTTAACCATTCATATGAATAACCCAACTTGCGGAGACAGAATTCAATTGACAATGAAAGTGGAGGACGGCATCGTAGCAGACGCAAAGTTTGACGGTGAAGGCTGCTCCATTTCAATGTCCTCTGCGTCTATGATGACTCAGGCTATAAAGGGAAAAACCTTTGAAGATGCGGTTAAGTTATCGAAGATCTTTTCTGATATGATGCAAGGCAAGGATTATGACGATGAGATTGATCTTGGTGATATTGAAGCACTGCAAGGAGTTTCTAAATTTCCTGCCCGAATTAAATGTGCTACATTGCCATGGAAGGCAATGGAAAAGGGTATTAATGAATCAGAACAATAAAACAATTTTGGGATAAAATATAGCCAAAGGATGATTCCTGAGGCAAAGAATGGAGGAATACGACGATGGCAAAAAAGATGCCTGACATTGGCGATTACAAGTACGGATTTGCCGATAAAGACGTTTCCATTTTCCGATCAAAACGCGGGTTAACAAAAGAGATTGTTGAAGAAATTTCAAAAATGAAGGAAGAACCTCAATGGATGCTGGACTTCCGCTTAAAATCATTAGAGCACTTCTACAACATGCCAATGCCGCAATGGGGCGGAGATTTAGCGTCATTAAATTTTGATGAAATCACTTATTATGTAAAGCCTTCTGAAAAGACTGAGCGTTCTTGGGATGAAGTTCCAGATGAAATCAAGCAAACATTTGATAAGCTTGGAATTCCTGAAGCAGAGCAAAAGTATTTAGCAGGTGTATCTGCTCAATACGAATCAGAGGTTGTTTACCATAACATGCAGGAAGATCTTGAAGCAATGGGGATCGTATTTAAAGATACAGACTCTGCACTTCGCGAAAACGAAGAGATCTTCAAAGAGCACTGGGCAAAGGTTATTCCGCCAACAGATAATAAGTTTGCGGCCTTAAACTCTGCTGTATGGTCAGGCGGTTCTTTCATCTATGTTCCAAAAGGGATCAAAGTTGAAACACCTCTGCAAGCATACTTCCGAATTAACTCTGAAAACATGGGTCAATTCGAGCGTACCTTGATCATTGTGGATGAAGGCGCACATGTTCACTATGTGGAAGGCTGTACAGCTCCTGTGTATACAACAAACTCACTTCATAGTGCGGTTGTTGAAATCATTATTAAAAAGGATGCATACTGCCGTTATACAACAATCCAAAACTGGGCAAACAATGTTTATAACCTTGTTACAAAGCGAGCGGTTTGTGACGCAAACGCAACAATGGAATGGATCGATGGAAATATCGGTTCTAAATTAACAATGAAATACCCAGCTGTTATTTTAAAAGGAGAAGGCGCTCGCGGAATGACTCTTTCCATTGCATTAGCAGGTAAAGGTCAGCACCAGGATGCAGGTGCAAAAATGATTCACCTTGCACCAAACACGTCTTCAACAATCGTTTCAAAATCCATCTCGAAACAAGGCGGAAAAGTAACATACCGCGGAATCGTTCAATTTGGGCGCAAAGCAGATGGCGCACGTGCAAACATTGAGTGTGATACGTTAATCATGGATAATCAATCAACATCTGATACCATTCCATATAACGAAATCTTAAACGATAACATCTCACTTGAGCACGAAGCGAAAGTTTCTAAAGTATCTGAAGAGCAGCTGTTCTACCTTATGAGCCGCGGAATCTCTGAAGAAGAAGCAACGGAAATGATCGTAATGGGCTTCATTGAGCCATTTACAAAAGAACTTCCAATGGAATATGCAGTAGAAATGAACCGTCTTATCAAGTTCGAGATGGAAGGTTCTATCGGATAAAGTGAAAAAACCCTTGCAGCCGCAAGGGTTTTTTGCTACAGATTTAAAAGTAATTTCTCCTTGCATGCTTGGAGAATCGGATCGTATTCATCAAGAAGTTGTGATGCAGAAGAATTTATTCATTTTCCTTATCCCCCTGCTTAATCTTATTTCTTCAGTCTAAATCCATTCTCTTCCACTTCTTTTATATTAAAGGATTTTTAAGCAGGCATTAATAATCCAATCAGCATTAGAGTTAGACCAGACAATATGAATGCCAAGAAGGTTTTTTTTCCAAATCTATTTTTCATTAATGTGACAATCACATATACCAATGAGCAAATGACTAATAGTAATCCTATTAAAAATAATATGTAATCCATTTAATGTCCCCCTTCTTAATTATCTATCAACATACTAAATTTTACTTTACGAGTTATTTTTTTACTATAAATTTCACAAAGAAGACAAACTTAAATGTCTTTTCAGTTTCTTGTTAAATAGGAAAACCCTGATGTTTTTACGTTCTTAAAAAATTCAATTTTAAATAAATATTCAAACAATCATTTGACCATTAGAATAAATTTGCATATACTAATAATCAAATGAATGTTTGAATGAGGGGGTTATATATTGAAACACGATGATATTTGCGAGGTTACCTGTGTCGATGAAGCAAAAGTAACTCGAGTAAAGAATTCTATCCAGCAGAAGGATACGATGTCTGTTGCACAAATATTTAAAGCTCTATCTGATGATACGAGAATTAGAATAGCTTTTGCTTTATGCGAAGAAGATGAACTATGTGTATGTGATGTAGCTAATATTGTTGGCAGCACGATGGCTACTGCATCTCATCATTTACGTCATCTTAAAAATCTTGGTCTGGCAAAGTATCAGAAAAGAGGTAAACTCGTGTATTATTCCTTGGATGACGAGCATGTCAGACAATTGATTCAAATAGCCTTTGCACATCAGCTGGAGGGAAAGCTTCATGAGTAACTCTGAATTACAAAAAAGTGTTTACTGCGTTCAAGGCTTCACCTGAGCAGGCTGTGCGACAAAGTTCGAAAAGAACGTCAAACACCTGGATGGTGTTTCTAATGCAAGTGTTAATTTTGGTGCATCAAAGCTTACTGTTTATGGTGAGACAACGATTGAAGAACTCGAAAAAGCAGGAGCCTTTGAAAACATAAAGCTGTATCCAGAAAAACAAAAAGTCGAAGTGAAAAAGATTCCATTTTTCCAAAAACACGGAACAGTCATCGCATCGCTTATATTCCTGTTAATAGGTTGGCTGACTGCAGAAATATCTGGAGAAAATAGCATTGTTTCTATACTGGCATATGCCACTTCTATATTTTGGGGCGGTTATCGGCTCTTTAAAATAGGAGTTATAAATTTATTCCGTTTAGATTTTGATATGAAAACTTTAATGACCATTGCAGTTATTGGTGCTGCTGTTATTGGTGAATGGGGTGAAGGTGCAACAGTTGTTATTTTGTTTGCGATCAGTGAAGCCCTCGAAACATACTCCATGGATAAAGCACGCCAATCAATACAATCATTGATGGACATTGCTCCTAAAGAAGCTTTAATCAGAAGAGGAAATGAACAACGCTTTATTAATGTAGCTGATATTCGTGTTGACGATATTATGGTCGTTAAACCTGGACAAAAAATTGCGATGGACGGGGTCGTTTTAAAAGGAGTATCATCAGTCAATCAAGCAGCGATTACTGGTGAATCAGTGCCTGTGTCAAAATCAATTGAAGATGAAGTTTTCGCAGGAACATTAAATGAAGAGGGCCTGCTGGAGGTAAGAGTTACAAAACTTGTCGATGATACAACCATTGCAAAAATTATTCATCTAGTGGAGGAAGCTCAAGCGGAGAAGGCTCCTTCTCAGGCATTTGTGGATCGCTTTGCCAGGTACTATACTCCAATCATCATGCTGGTTGCATTTGCCGCAGCTGTTGTACCTCCTTTATTCTTCGATGGAGATTGGGAGAAATGGATTTACCAGGGATTAGCTGTTTTAGTAGTCGGCTGTCCATGTGCCCTTGTTATTTCCACACCCGTTTCCATTGTAACGGCAATCGGGAATGCAGCACGTAATGGTGTTCTGATCAAAGGCGGTATTCATCTTGAAGAATTGGGAGGAATTAAAGCAGTTGCTTTTGATAAAACAGGAACGTTAACAAAAGGGATCCCGGTAGTAACGGATTACATTCCAGCTGCAAATGTTGATTCTGATGAACTTCTGTCCGTTATTGCAGCCCTGGAAAATGGTTCACAGCATCCGCTGGCTTCTGCCATTATAAAAAAAGCTGAAGAAGAAGATTTAAGTTACAAAAGTATATCGATTGAAAACTTCTTATCAATAACAGGAAAAGGAGTTACTGGCTCAATTCATGGCACAACCTATTATGTCGGCAATCCAAGTCTATTTGAAGAAATATTAGAACATGGGTTATCAAATGAGCAGAAGGAAACGATCTCGCAGCTTCAAGAACAGGGCAAAACTGTCATGGCTGCCGGAACATCTGCTAAAGTTTTGGGACTGATTGCTGTTGCTGACGAGTTGAGGATAAATAGTAAAGACGTTATTCAAAAACTTCATTCATTAGGAGTTCAAAAGACCATTATGCTGACAGGAGATAATGCTGGTACTGCAAATGCAATGGGAAAACAGGCAGGTGTTTCAGATTTGAAGGCAGACTTGCTGCCGGAGGATAAATTAACTTTTATTAAAGGTCTGAGAAGCGAATATGGCCGGGTGGCTATGGTTGGGGATGGTGTCAATGATGCTCCGGCTTTAGCAGCCTCTACTGTTGGAATTGCAATGGGCGGTGCTGGAACAGATACGGCGTTAGAAACAGCTGACATTGCATTAATGGCGGATGATCTTGAAAAACTGCCTTTTGCAGTTAAGTTGAGCAGAAGAACATTACTCATTATTAAACAGAATATTATATTCTCTTTAGGCATTAAACTATTGGCCTTACTCTTAGTTGTTCCAGGCTGGCTAACACTGTGGATTGCTATTTTTGCAGATATGGGTGCAACGCTAATAGTCACATTAAACGGTTTAAGACTGCTGTGGGTGAAGGATAAATAAGTGACAGAAGCTTCCTGATAGGGAGGCTTCTTTGCGAAAAAGTAAGTATGCGGGCTCATATACATATCGCAAATTTTCAACTAGGAAAGATGCCGGTACTTTTCAAATGGAGGGGATATTTTGAATAGAAGCTGGAATGCGATTATTTATAAATTATGGTCACCAATTTATGATCACGTCTTTAATAAAGGGATGTTTTTAAAAGCAAGAAAAGAGGTATTTAAAAATCTAAAATACAAGAAAGGAAGTAAAATCCTGTTAGTGGGGGCGGGTACAGGTGCAGATATTCCATTCTTCTTAGATAAGGGGTACGTGCTTACAGCAATTGATTACTCTGAAGAAATGCTGGCTGTTGCAAAAAGTAAGTTTAAGGACAAGTCCATAACGTTTAAAAAAATGGATGCGCAAAAGATGGAGTTTGAAGAAAATACATTTGATTTTATTGCAGCAAGCTTAGTTATTAGTGTTGTCCCCAAACCAGAAGATGCGCTTAGCGAAATTACAAGGGTATTAAAGAAGAATGGAGAAATTCTAATATTTGATAAGTTTGCTCCTGTAACTAAAAAACTGAATGTTGCACAAAAAATACTCCGTCCGATAATTAAATTACTAGGGACAGATATTGGTATAGATTTTCATGCACTTCTAAAACCTTTTGAAACTCAATTAGAATTGAAAAAAGACGATGCAGTAATGCTGAACGGAATGTATAGGAAAATATTATTAGTAAAACAGCTGCCAGGCAATCAATAGGGGAAAGTTTGCCTGCTGTAGTTATATATATAAGTTATGGATTTTGATTGACTCTATAAATTTAGGTTATATTTTATATAGAACACTGAGAGAGGGGGATATTCAATGATCATCATAGGTGTAACTGGGTGGGGAGATCATGATCAATTATATACGGGCCAAATAGCTGCACGTGATAAGCTGAAGGAATATAGCGCCCATTTTCCAGTCGTTGAAGTTGATTCAGCGTTTTACGCAGTTCAGCCTGTACGTAATGCGAAAAGGTGGACAGAGGATACCCCAGATGGTTTTCAGTTTGTTGTCAAAGCGTATCAGGGGATGACAGGGCATGAACGCGGTAAGATCCCCTTTGAGAGCAAGGAAGAAATGTTTTCAGCATTTAAAGAATCACTTCAGCCTTATATAGAGCGTAATAAACTGGCGATGGTCCTTTTTCAATTTCCGCCATGGTTTGATTGCCAAAAAAAGAATGTAGACTATCTGCGATGGTGCAAGGCACAGATGCGAGATATTCCATGTGCTCTGGAATTCCGCCATCAGTCATGGTTTAAGGAACACTTCAGGGAGAAGACGCTGCAATTTATAAAGGATGAAGATTGGATTCATACAATATGTGACGAACCGCAGGCAGGAGAAGGATCGATTCCGATCGTACTCGAAGCCCCGCGATCTGATAAGCTTCTTGTTCGTTTTCATGGCCGTAATGTCCATGGCTGGCAAAAGAAGAATCATGATAATTGGCGTGAGGTACGTTATTTGTATAACTATAATAAAGAAGAGCTTGCACAATGGGCTGAGTATATTCGAACACTAGAACAGAATTGTGAGCAAATTTATGTATTGTTTAATAATAACTCCGGCGGAGATGCTGCTGATAATGCTAAGCAGTTCATTGATATGCTTGGCATTGAATATAGCTGCTTAGCACCAAGGCAGCTCGATTTATTTTAGTGGCTGGTAAGTAGGCCTTCATAGGAGATTTCCCAGGTTCTACACTTTTTTTCTTGTACCATCATATGGTGTAAGGAAAGGAGTGGGGCAAGATATGATGAACTTAAGTCCTATAGAGATTGATGGCCATACATTCTTAAGTGTATCGGTGGAACTTCCTAAAACAAATTTACTTGTAGTTACAAATGATAAAGGGTATATCATGTGCGGAGCATTAGATGTGGCACTTTTAAATGAAAAGCTTAAAGATCGAAAAGTGATTGCAGGAAGAGCTGTTGGTGTAAAGACGATTGAACAATTAATTGAAGCGCCGCTTGAATCTGTCACATATGAAGCTGAAAACCTTGGAATTAAGAAAGGCATGACAGGCAGAGACGCTCTTTTAAAAATGATATAAATAACATATAGAAGCTGAGATTGCTATATGCAGTCTCAGCTTTTTTAGCAGGCTATATACTGATAATTAAGATTCAATCTCCATGGAAGAGAAAAATAGATAATTTATAAATTTTCTTTTGCTAGCTGCTGGAGGAATGATAATATATGATTAAGACTAAATTCCTGCTTTGGAATGCTCAAACTTGAATAATATGGGCAAACATGTAAAATATTGATGGATATAAGCGAAGAGTAGAATTAGAATGGATAACTTATAGATGAAAAAGAGGTTTTTTCATGAGATTAGTGTCAACAAAATCTGCCAAAATTGGCAGTGTACTAGGGAAATCCATATATAATGATAAAGGCAAAATCCTTTTAAATAAAGGAGTAAAGCTTGACGGAAGAATGTTATCCAGGCTGCAGAAAATGGGGATTACATATATATATGTAATGGACGAGAGAATGAAGGATATTGTTTATAAATCAACTTTGCCGGAAAAATTGCGCCGAGAAGCAATTCTTACGATTGAAGATACGTTTCGGCAATCAGCAAATGACCAGAATTTAGATAAATCCTTTGTTATAGATAAGGCTTCAAAGAATTTCTCCAAGCTGATCAGCACGCTCTTGGATGAGATAAAAGGAGATCAAAACCTCATTTCAATTATGTCTGACGTGTATACATATGATCATTATATTTTTTCTCATTCTTTGAATGTTACACTTTATTCCTTAGCGATTGGTTTACAGCTTAACTTCTCCCAAAAGGATTTAGAGCTGCTGGGTATGGGTGCGATATTGCATGATGTTGGGAAAATGCAGATACCTGAGAACATACTGTTAAAGCCCGGCAGATTAACGGAGGAAGAGTTTCTTCAAATCAAGAAACATGCTGAAGCAGGGTTCGATTTATTACGGGGAGTACATAGTGTCTCATTAATTGTGGCTCATTGCGCCTATCAGCATCATGAGCGTTTGAATGGAAGCGGATATCCACGAGGTATTTCTGGAGAAGATATCCATCCCTTTGCCAAAATTATCGCTGTCGCAGATGTTTTTGATGCTGTCACATCTAATCGCATTTATCGTCAAGCTATGCTTCCGCATGAAGGTATGGAAATCTTATATGCAGGGTCAGACACATTATTTGATGCAAAGCTGATTGAAAGCTTTCGGCAATCTGTGGCCTTATACCCAGTCGGGATGACTGTTGAGTTAAACGATGGAAGGAAAGGTGTTGTGATTCATCAAAATGTAGGTTTGTGCGATCGCCCTATTGTGCGGATTCTTGAAGAGAGCGGTTTAAGGGTTAAGGCCTATGAACTAGATTTAAAGCAAGACTTATCAATCATGATAAGCGGCTGTGATACAACATGGCAGAACTAGTGTTTATGGAGGAAAAGACCTCCATTGTCGAATGTTTATTATTTTGATATAATTATTCTAATTGAATATGAACCTTATCATATCCGATGGGGTAGAGGTGCAATATTCATTAGTAAGCTGTTTGAGGATGACAACAAAGAGAGCAGCTGAAAGGGAATGCTGCCGAAGTGGATAGCTGATGTCAGCGGCTATT
This sequence comes from Bacillus mesophilum, assembly GCF_008923265.1. Classification (NCBI taxonomy): domain Bacteria; kingdom Bacillati; phylum Bacillota; class Bacilli; order Caryophanales; family Bacillaceae; genus Bacillus; species Bacillus mesophilum. The sequence continues at coordinate 589,943 of NZ_WBOT01000003.1, forward strand.
TCGCTGGGGTTACCTTTAAGAGAGGTAACACTGTCATTGCAAGATTAGAAGAGTCTTTGCAGTTTTTATTGCATTCTTTTCGTTGACCCTTGCAATGGGGAGCTACAGATCGTAATGGAGAAGAATAGATTATCAAGAGTGATGATAGAGATTCTCTGCCATTGCTCTTTTTATTTTGTGCTCTTTTGCTATGCCTCTGCCGAATTGATTTCTAGGAGGATTAAAATATAATGGAAAATACAATATTTTCTCTGCTTCCGCCGCTTGTTGCAATACTTCTTGTTATTTTAACGAGAAGAGTGCTGCTTTCGCTAGGAGTAGGGATTATTACAGCAACAATTATACTTGCTGAAATGGACTTTCTTGAAGCTGGATCTATATTATGGGAAACCGTAAAAGGAATCTTTATTGATGGTGGAAGCATTAATACATGGAATATGTATATAATTTTATTCCTATTGATATTAGGGGTTATTACAGCATTCATCTCTATATCTGGAGGAAGCAGGGCTTTTGGTGAATGGGCAATGAAACGGGTAAAAACCCGGGCAGGTGCACAAATGATTGGTGCCATACTAGGGGTAATTATCTTTATAGATGATTATTTTAATGCACTTGCAGTTGGTCAGATTTCACGGCCGATTACGGATCGGCAAAAGGTTTCAAGAGCAAAGCTTGCTTATTTAATTGATTCGACATCTGCTCCTGTCTGTGTTGTATCACCTGTTTCAAGCTGGGGTGCGTATATTATTGCTTTAATCGGTACCATTCTTGCATCTCATAATTTAACGGACTATACAGCCTTTTCGGTATTTTTGCAGATGATTCCTATGAATTTATATGTGTGGACAACGCTGGCCATCGTTTTTATCGTAGCGATCAAAGGATTTGAGATCGGGCCAATGAAAAAGCATGAGATTCGGGCTGTAAGAGATAATCAGGTAATGGACCCTGAGAAGCCTGCACCTGGAAAATTAGAAGAAGATTTACCGGTTAGTACAAAAGGAACAGTTGGCGATTTAGTCTGGCCCATTATCGCCCTAGTTGCAGGTACCGTTGGGGCAATGATCTGGACTGGTTATCAGGCTGTAAAGGGAAATGCGACCATTTTAACGATATTTGAGAATACAGATGTCTCTAAATCTCTTGTACTCGGTGGTGTATTTGGATTAATTGTGACATTGCTGTTCTTTACAAGACAAGTAACCGTAAAAAAAGGAATTGAAGGCTTGATTGTTTTCAGAGGAATATGGAGCGGTATCAAATCCATGCTCCCGGCTATTTATATTCTTCTATTTGCCTGGGGAATTGTTGATTTAATTGGTCAGCTGGAAACAGGTGCCTACCTGGCTGGACTTGTTGAAAATTCAAATATGGAGATATCCTTTTTGCCTTTCCTTCTATTTATCATTGCGGGAGTAATGGCGTTCAGTACAGGAACTTCATGGGGCTCTTTTGGAATATTACTTCCGATTGCAGGTGATATTGCTGCAGCAACAGATATAAACCTGCTGCTGCCTGCAATGGCAGCTGTACTAGCTGGAGCTGTTTTTGGCGATCATTGTTCTCCTATATCAGATACAACGATTCTTTCGTCAACAGGAGCAGGATGCAATCATATCGACCATGTTCTTACACAGCTGCCATATGCCTTAATATCAGCAGCAATATCGGGTGTCGGATTCCTAGTCCTTGGTTTTACAGACAGTACGATCTTAAGTTTGGCCACCATTGCTCTATTACTGATTGTATTTACCTTTGTCGGCTCTTGGAAATTCAAGTTAGACATGACACAGATGAAATAATCATGATCATGAGTCTTCTCGTCTATAGCGGGAGGGCTCTTCTTTTTTATTGTATTTTTAAAATTTTCTGAAATATACAGAAAGAAATTCTCTTATATGCATACATATAGATTGAGAGGAGGAGGGACTGGGACTGCTGGGAATAAGAGAAGGTGAGCGCAATTGCTTTTCTAGTAACGAAAAATAAATAAATATTATGTCCCAAATAATGTTTTGACAGTGGTAGTAAAAGTATATATACTAAATTTATATTAAATTAAATAGTCTGAAAATATAAAAATTTCCAACTTGCGGAAAATTTAATACGGGCTATTGTAGGGGGTATAATAGACTATGGAAAGTCGTGCTCAATGGGGAACGAGAGCTGGTTTTATTTTTGCAGCAGTAGGGTCAGCTGTTGGTTTAGGAAACATTTGGCGTTTCCCGGCAGTTGCGTATGAAAATGGAGGGGGAGCTTTTTTTATTCCTTACTTATTTGCTCTTCTTACGGCAGGAATTCCGCTATTAATAATGGAATTTACGATTGGCCAGAAATATCGCGGCTCTGCTCCATTATCCTATGCAAGAATGAACAAAAAATATGAATGGTTAGGCTGGTGGCAGGTTGCAATTTCATTTGTAATCTCTACCTATTATGCAGTAATTATTGCTTGGGCCATGACGTATGCATATTTCTCATTTGATTTAAAATGGGGAGATGATCCAACATCATTCCTTGTTGGAGAGTACCTGCAAGTTGCAAATCCTGGAGAATTCGGCGGGATTGTTCCAGGCGTGTTCATCCCTTTAGTGATTGTGTGGATTATTACTCTGGGTGTGCTATTTAAGGGAATTAAAAAAGGAATCGAAGCTGCCAACAGAATACTTATTCCTGTACTTTTATTATTATTTATATTTGTCGTAATTAGAGCAGTAACATTAGATGGAGCAGCAGCAGGATTAGATGCATTTTTCACACCAGATTGGAGCCAAATAGCAAATCCTACTGTATGGGTAGCAGCTTACGGTCAGATCTTCTTTAGCTTATCAATTGGTTTTGCCATTATGGTTACTTATGCAAGTTATCTCCCTAAGAAGACAGATATTACGAACAATGCTTTCATTACAGGCTTTGCTAACTCGGGTGTTGAGCTATTAGCAGGTATTGGAGTTTTCGCTGCTTTAGGTTTTATGGCTTCACAATCAGGCGTAAATGTCAGTGAGGTTGTTGAAGGCGGCGTTGGTCTTGCCTTTATGGTCTTTCCGCAAATTATAAGTGAAATTCCTGCATTAAATGGTATTTTCGGAGCGTTTTTCTTCCTTTGTTTAATGCTTGCCGGCTTGACATCATTAATTTCAATTGTTGAGACATTTGTTGCTGGTTTAGTGGATAAATTTAAAATCTCCCGCAACAAAGCAGTAGTATTCGGTGGAGGATTTTCTGCACTAATTTCAATTATTTTTGCGACTCGCGGAGGTTTAAACTTCTTAGATGCAGCGGATTATTTTATTAACCAATTTGGAGTTGCTCTGGCAGGATTAGTGCAGGTTGTCATTGTTGCATGGGTGTTAAGAGAGTTGCCAAGTCTCCAAAAACATGCAAACAGCATGTCTGATATTCAATTAGGCGGCTGGTGGAAAGTGTGCTTAGGCATTATTACTCCTATTGTGCTTGGATATATGATGATACAAAACATCGTAACAAACATCCGGGAAAACTATGGAGATTACCCAACTAACTTCTTGATCTGGTCAGGCTGGGCTGTAGCGGTATTGGCTATCATTGCAGGATTCGTTTTAATGGCTCTTAAGTGGAATAAAGGGACAGAACTTGATGTTCCAGAAAACAAGGAGGTATCTCAATAATGTCTGGTGTATCTATTACAGTAATGATCATTGGGATGCTTATTATCTGGGGAGGACTTGCTGCAAGTATAGGCAATGCCATTTCCAAAGCAAAGAAAAGTAAATAGGAAATAGAAGAGAGTCAATTAGCCTGCTGAGGCGATTGACTCTCTTTTTTTAATAATAATCTTGTCTTAGACTAGGGGCTGCATCAACAATTATTCTATTTTCTCTTTCTCTCCTGCCGTTCCCACAGCTTTAAGTGTGGATATGGGTCATAGGACCATTCTGATATACCGTTGTCCTTGTACATTCCATAATGCAGATGTGGAGGGAATTTCCCGGATGTTCCAGGAGGTCCATATCCAGAGCTGCCGACACCGCCAATCATCAAGCCGGGTTCAACAATCTGTCCAACTTTTAGATCCTTTGCAAAGCCGCTTAAATGAGCATAGTAGTGATAGTTATTGTTGATGTCGCGAATGCCTACACGCCATCCGCCATACTTGTTCCAGCCTTTCATTTCCACAATGCCATAGGAGGTGGCTCTAACTGGGACACCGTAACCTGCAAAGATATCTGTTCCTTCATGTATTCTGCGGCCGCCCCATCCGCGTGCATCGCCCCAAGTATTTCGATAGCTGTATGTGCTGTTAAGGGGGACAGGAAAGGCATGCTCATCTAAATTTAGACGCCCGTAATGCTTATAAATATCTGCTTTCCCAATAATAATTCTGACTGCTTTATCTCTTTTATAGTAATTCCATAAGCCAATTTTTAAATTATCATGATCTGTTCCATACGCAAGAAGAAACTTAGCGAAAGAAAATAGAACATCTTCATCGCTCTTTAGACTCGCTTTCCCATCTCCATCCCCATCTGTGCCTAAACCGTTAAATAAGGCTATCGTTTTAGGATTTTCATCTTGTTTATTTGGATTTAATACGCCAGTCCATTGTTCCTCTTTAAAGTATATACCAGTCAAACCTTCCGCCTTAGGAATGTCTCGGCGAGCTTGACGAACATTTCTTTCATATTGATCAATGGCCGCTATATAGTACCACGGTATGTTTGTCACAGCTTCCGTTCGTGTATAAAGCTCCATCCTTTTAACGTATTCATTTTCATTTGATTCAGCGTATACATTTAGTTGAAATGCAGCAAAACATAAGACAGTATAAAGAATAATGTTAAAAAGACGCACATTGAACCTCCTTTCACTTTTTCTTTCGTAGTTAGTTTATGAAAAAAGACAAAAACAATAGATCATAATTTTTGGTAATGATAAAACTGTACTACTTGTCCTTGATGGGTGCATATGATACAGTGACAAGTGAAAGAGTATTTTGACATTACATATTGAAAATTGCGGTTTTAGTAATTTCTCAGGATGGAGTGAGTGTTTTGAGCAAAAAGGAAGAGTATTTGCGCAAGCCTGAATGGCTTAAAATAAAGTTGAACACGAATGAAAATTACACTGGTCTAAAAAAAATGATGCGGGAAAACAGCTTGCACACAGTTTGTGAGGAAGCAAAATGTCCGAATATTCACGAATGCTGGGCCGTCAGAAGAACGGCTACTTTTATGATTTTAGGCTCTGTTTGTACGCGCGCCTGCCGCTTTTGCGCTGTAAAAACAGGTTTGCCAACTGAACTGGATCTTCAAGAGCCAGAAAGAGTAGCTGATTCTGTTGCCTTAATGAATTTAAAACATGCTGTTATTACAATGGTAGCCAGAGATGATCAAAAGGATGGTGGAGCAGCAGTTTTGGCAGAAACCATAAGAGCAATCCGCAGGAAAAGCCCTTTTACCACTGTGGAAGTATTGCCATCCGATCTTGGAGGCGCAACTGAGAATTTAAAACTTGTAATGGATGCTAAGCCAGATATTTTGAACCATAATATTGAAACGGTCGAAAGATTAACTCCAAGAGTCCGAGCTCGTGCGAAATATCAACGTTCCTTGGAGTTTTTAAAGCAAGCCAAAGAAATGCAGCCTGAAATTCCTACCAAGTCCAGCTTAATGATTGGTTTGGGAGAAACAAAAGAGGAAATCATCGCGACAATGGATGATTTAAGAGCACATGATGTTGATATTATGACAATTGGCCAGTACTTACAGCCCTCTAAAAAACATCTGAAGGTTCTTAAGTATTATTCACCAGAAGAGTTCAATGAATTAAAGGAAATTGCAATGGAAAAAGGATTCAGCCATTGTGAAGCGGGTCCACTCGTCCGTTCTTCCTACCATGCTGACGAACAAGTTAATGCTGCTGCAAAACAAAGACAAGTTATGGGTGAAAAGCAGGCTCAACAAGCATAATATTTAGAAAATCAAGAGGCAGGCAGCCTCTTGATTTTTTCATGATAATTAAAGATTATTTTCATCCATTGATCCCTGATCTGGGTCTCCCTTTTTCTGTACACCCTGAGGAGATTTCTTCAGTTCCTTAATAAGCTGACTGATGCCGTAATCTGCATTTTCACTATTGGAATCCATAGTGGCATAACTTTCTACTGTTTTACGTAAATTTGTATTATCACTTACATATATGTGGTACCAGCTTGGAACAACTGACAAGGCCATTCTTTTGACCTGATCTGCTGTATAATTCCGATCTTCCGTATCTGCGTCATAAATAATAATGACTTCTTCATCTGTGACCAAAGTAGATACATCATCAACGTTTGGCACTTCGGTTGAATATTTACTGATTATATCAGCCAATTGTTCACGATCAATTGCAGCATAATGCTCATTGGCAACACTTTCTCCCAGAACCGGACTGCGCTGGTGACGTACATAGCCAAAGTCTTCACTGACATCATCACGGTCGCCTTCGTTTCCTTGATGATACAATTCAGCTCGCTGATCGTTTACATTAATGGTGTTGCCGCTTTCCTCATAAAGGTCATTTTGTGCACTATCGTTTTGACAGCCTGTTAGGGCAGTTAATCCACATAGACAAAGAAAAATAAATGTTTTTTTCATCATAAACACCTCCAGTACTATTAGAATTGCCTTATGTTTTATTTTTTTCTCTTAGTAATTGATGGAGAATCAGTTATAATTTAATTAACGAAAACAATTGAACTTGCTTCCAAAGAGGTGAAAGTATGATTTGCATTAATAATTTATGCTATGAAGTGGTTGAAGAGCAGCGCGATGGCTTTAATGAGGAAGCTTTCAAGGGCAGATTTAGTGAGATTTTAGCCCGATATGATTATATCGTTGGGGATTGGGGCTATGGGCAGCTGCGGTTAAGAGGTTTTTTTGATGATCAAAACCATAAAGCAACCTTCGATACAAAAATAAGCACGCTTACGGAATACTTATATGAGTATTGTAATTTTGGCTGTCCTTATTTTGTGGTTAAAAAGATAAGTAAATAACATATGTAATCATCACGTTGATTTCTTTGTTCTTAAACTAAAGCCCAAGAATTTTATAAAATTCTTGGGCTTTTTAAGGATATTCATTTTTTCATTAGGTTTCCGTATATGGTTGCTCTTCATTTACATCTGGATCATCATGTGTTGGGTGGGCGCCATCCATTTGTCTAGGCAAATTCTGATGAAGCGACTTAAACTCATAATTAAAAGCACTATAAGGGCGCTGCCCCTCTTCCCACGGTGTGCTTTTATTCTGGACAGGTTCAGTGGCATTAATAGGAGACCCGTACGGTCCCTCTGGCAAATCTTCAGGTATAATAAAATTTTTCTGTGTTTCTGCATTGGAAAAGTCTGTATATGCTTCTTGTTCTTTGTCAGCCATCATGAGATCACTCCAATGTAAAAGTAGCGAAGAAGCTCCGCATTAATAGCATTTGCGGCTTTACAAACATATATTCCAGTTTTAAATTACCTCATAAAGAAACGCACGCAGCTCGACAGCATCTTCCTCAGAAAGCTGGTAAATGGATTCAAGATATCCCTCTTCCTCCAGGTCATCGCTTCCGATAATCGCAAAACGGCTGCCCTGCAAGTCAAGGACAAGCTGTTTTCCATAAAAGCGGCTTGAACGGATTAACGCTAAGTCGAAGCGCTTATTTTCCCCCATAAAACTAATGAATCTGGTTTTTGTATCCTCAAGATCATCGTAAAGAAAAAAACGTTCAGACATTGCAAAATCTCCTTTAATTCTTATAATTACTCATCTCATTCTATATCTTAACAGATTTGTGGTATTTTAACGGGCAGGCTGAATAAAACAGCGTATTTTTAATGGAAAAAACCGCTAAAGTATGCATATTATGATACAATTGAATCAAAATAAATCGATGTTTGCTTCTGAGAGGAATGGGACAATGGCTGGTCAAATAATAAAAAAAGTAAAAGCGCTTTTTCAATGGGGAAAAATTCTTCTTCCGCTAAATCAGCTGCGCTATTTTCCACCAAGGTTTGTTATTCGTGACCCGATTGCAGAAGGTGTAAAAAAAGCTTTTAAAATGGATTTTGAAACTGCGGTGATCGTCTATAATATTAAGAATCTGCAGGAGCTATCTGATCAGCTTGGTGAAACAGAATATGTCCGTTTCATTAGCTTAATGAAAAAGGCCTTTCAACAGGTTATAGCACAGGAGGTAAATGACGATTTAATTGCATTGCATGACTATTATAGTGATGGATTAGCCTTATTTATTAGAGTAAATCATAATATACATAGCGTGTCTGATATTGACAGCACAATGAAGAAAATTCTGCGTGAATCAGAAAAAATGATGTTTCCTGAATTAGGGCAAATAAAGCCTAAATTCGAAACAGGATATATGTTTATTCAGAGAAAGCACTATTCTATACAAGAATCAATTTACAAAGCCCATCAGCAGGCAGTAGCAATGGCAGAAAAAAGAGTAAAAACAGAATTTAATGAAATGGTATACTCTATAAGCAAAATTATTTCCCAAAAAGATATACATATCCTTGCACAGCCGATTATTACCCTTGCAACAGGGGAAGTTAGAGCATGGGAAATGCTGACAAGAGGTCCAAAGGGAACAACATTAGAGAATCCGCTTCAGCTTTTCTCCGTTGCGAGACAAACTGGAATGCTATACAATCTGGAAATGATTGTTTTCGAAAAAATACTGAAGCAAATTATTGCTACAGGCTGTAAACAGGAGATTTTTATCAATTTCACGCCAATTACATTAGGCAATCAGCGATTTGTCAGAGATATAAAGGAGACGCTTCAAAGACATGATGAAATTTCTCCAAAGCAGATGATTTTTGAAATCACTGAACGCGATTCAATTGAAGGGATGGACCATTTTATTTACAATATAAAGGTGCTTCGTACTCTAGGCTTTAGAATTGCTATTGACGATACTGGTGCGGGATATGCGAGCTTAAATTCGATTAGTGAAATTTTGCCGGATATTATTAAAATTGATCGTGCCGTTATTCAGGATATTGACAAAAATACAGTAAAAGAATCCTTGCTGAAAGGGCTGCTGCTGGTCGCAAAAGAAACGGGTTCAATTGTAGTAGCAGAAGGAATTGAGAGCAAAGAAGAAGAATCCGTCCTTGCACGAAATAAGGTAGACCTTGCACAAGGCTACTTGTATGCGCGTCCGGGTGTACTTAACAGATCTTTAGAAATCGCAATGGATTAAAAGGATAGGTGAGATAAATGTACTTTGTTGATCGCAACAAGATAGAGGACACACTACAGCATTATAATAACCATCTCCTGCTCTTCAAGCAGCAGTCTGAATGGACAACTCCGATTGAAAAGGCAGCACTGGAAAGAGTCACACATATTATGATTGAAGCGATTCTGGACACAGGAAATGCTATGATTGATGGTTTTATTATGCGGGATCCTGGAAGCTATGATGATATTATCGACATCCTTGAAGATGAAAAGGTTATTGAAGATACAATGAGCAGCGGAATGAAGGAATTCATTTCCTACCGTAAAATACTTGTGCAAGACTACATAAATATAGATCATCAGCAGCTGCTGATAAAGACCAAAAACAACTTACATATTTTAGAGATATTCCCTGAAAAAATCAGGAATTACTTAACAAATGAACTCGGACCTGTTTCGGCATTTAAAGAATAAGATTAAGACATCGTTAGGAGGCTGTATCGTGAAAAACTATAAAGGCTATATGATTGATTTAGACGGTACGATGTATAGAGGTACTGAATTAATTCAAGAAGCAGCAGATTTTGTGCAGAAGCTGAAAGAGCGGAATATACCTTATTTGTTTGTCACAAACAATTCTTCTAAAACTCCTGAGCAGGTTGCGGAAAAACTAACTGATTTCAGCATTTCAGCTCATAAAGATCAAGTATTTACAACAAGTATGGCAACTGCCAATTATATTGCCGAAAAGAAGAAAGATGCATCTGTTTATGTGATTGGAGAAGAAGGCATCAGAACAGCGATTGCCGAGCAGAATTTACGTCCTGCTGAGGAAGATGCTGAGTATGTTGTTGTAGGCATTGATCGAGCGATTTCTTATGAGAAGCTGGCAACAGCCTGTTTGGCTGTAAGAAATGGAGCTCAATTTATTTCTACAAACGGAGATATTGCGCTCCCGACTGAAAGAGGGCTGCTTCCTGGAAATGGTTCCATCACATCTGTTATAACGGTTTCCACACAGACTAAACCAACTTTTATCGGCAAACCTGAATCGATCATCATGGAACAGGCTTTAAAAGTGTTAGGTACAAGTTTGGAAGAAACTATAATGGTTGGAGACAACTATGATACCGACATCTTAGCAGGCATGAATGCAGGAATGGATACATTGCTTGTGCATACTGGAGTTACCACAAAGGAACTTTTGCTCGGCTATGAAAAGAAACCAACCTATGTATTAGATTCACTTGCACAATGGGAGTTTTAATATAAGAAAAGATGGAGCCTAAACTGCTCCATCTTTTTCTAGTTAACCTCTTATTTATTTCGCGCCTTTTGCACTGTGTGCAAGTCTGCTTGAAGCAGCAGCGGCAATAGCACCGACAATATCATCTAAAAATGTATGACATCTGTCAGAACTTTTATCATTAAGCGCTTTTAAAATTCCTGGCTTTAACTTATCGATATAACCGAAATTTGTTAATCCAATGGATCCATATACATTGACAATAGACAAGGCCAATACTTCATCCACACCATATAAGCCTTCATCAATTTCTATAATGGATTGCAGCGGTTCGAGCAGTTTCTTTTGTTCTGCAAGCATATCAAGCTGGATTCCTGTTAGAATCGCGTTTTGTACCTCTCTTTTCGATAAGACGCGTTCTACATTATCTACGCATGTATCCATTTGGAGGTTTGGATGATATTTTTCCTGGAGAAAGAAGACAAGTTCAGCGATGTCATTAATTTCTACTCCTCTTTCATGCAGCCATTTTCGAGCTGTCTTTTCGGTTAATGAAATTTCTTTTTCTTTACTCATTGCTGTCACCTTTTCTATTTATATTCTTCATCTATATACCCATTTTTCCAGTAATACACTTAAATAGCAAATTATAATGCCGCTGGAAATACCTCATTTTCATCTTTTCCCTGTTGAATGTACTTATACAAGTCATAAAGAAAGATTCTGCAATTTGAATCATACATATAACTATCATACGTGAAAGGGGACAATAATATGATTACAAGGCTATTAAACGAAATGTACGGGATAAAAGCTGAGGAAGAGATGAGAATTGGAAATTACCCTGCATGCAGATTTAATAATCAATATTATATGCTGGTGCCGGCTGATCATTTACAGGAAGATGAAATTATGGAGCTGGACCAAATTGCAGCACATCTCGTCAATAATGGAGAAAGACATGTGAGTACGTTTTTAAAAACAAAAGAAGGAAGAGAATATAGTAATTGGGAACAAGCGAAATATTGTGTTCTGGTCAATCAGCAACTGGAAAGAAGGAAGGGAATGAAATGCGGCAGAAAGCTGGCAAAATTTCATTACAGAGGAAGGTCGGTTTCCTTTCCTGTAAAAAAACTAAGCCGTATAGGTCAGTGGAAACAGATGTGGGAAACTCGATTAGATCAAATGGAAAAGGTATGGAATGAAATGTTATATCAAGAACCGGAAAGTGAGTTTGATCGTCTTTTCCTGGAATCATTTCCCTATTATATGGGCATCTGTGAAAATGCCATTCAGTTTCTTGTGGATTCTGAATTTGATGACGAGCCAACGATGAATGACAGCGGTACAGTATGTCATGGGCGCTTCACGTCAAAAACATGGTCAGGAGCTTATTACTTGAAGAATCCATTTGAGTGGGTTTTTGATCATAGCACACGCGACCTTGCCGAATGGACCCGTGAAAGGTATTTTTATAACATCAAAACATATGAACCTGAGCTAAAGCAATTTTTAAAGGAATATCAATCAATTAGCCCTCTTTCTTCGTTCTCATGGAGATTATATTACGCTAGACTGTTTTTTCCGCTTCATTATTTTGAATGCGTTGAAGCCTATTATAGTTCTAGTTCAGAACAGGAAAAACATATGCTTGAAGAACGCCTGGAAAAGTATCTGCAGCAGTCAGTTGACCATGAACGCTTTCTGGCTGGATTTTTTGAGTTAGCAGAGGTTCCGAGTAAACAATGGAATATTGCTGTGCCAGAATGGCTGTATGTGTAAAAGCAGGGGAATTTCCTCTGCTTTTATTTTTTGACCGCTGATTTTTATAATAATTGGACTGCTTTTTCCCCAATTAGACATAAGTTTTCTTAAAATTCTTATTGTAATGTAAGTTATTCAATATTATAATGTCTACTATATAAAAACAATTGTTCTTTTAAGGCGAACATTAAAAGGGGAGAAGACTGGATGAACGGAATCTCGATCGGATTATTAGGACTTGGAACAGTAGGTTCAGGTGTCGTAAAAATTATAAAAAATCATCAGGATAAACTGATGCATCAAGTTGGCTGCCCTGTTTCCATTAAGAAGATTCTTGTGAAAGATATACATAAACAGCGAGCGGTTGAGGTTGATTCTTCACTGGTCACAACAGACCCAGATGAAGTGATCAATGATGCAGATATTGATGTCATTATTGAGGTTATGGGCGGCGTCGAAGAAACAAAGGAGTATTTGCTGACCGCCTTAAAAAATCGGAAGCATGTTGTGACTGCAAATAAAGACTTAATGGCCGTTTATGGATCAGAATTACTTGCTGTTGCATCTCAAAATGGATGTGATTTGTTTTATGAAGCAAGCGTGGCAGGCGGAATCCCGATCTTAAGAGGGCTTGCCGATGGACTTTCTTCAGATCGTATTACAAAAATGATGGGGATTGTCAATGGAACGACCAATTTTATCTTAACAAAGATGAGCCAGCAAGGATTAGCCTATGAAGATGTGCTTAAAGAAGCCCAGGAGCTTGGCTACGCGGAGAGCGATCCGACTGCTGATGTAGAAGGACTTGATGCAGCAAGGAAAATGGCCATTCTATCTACTCTTGGCTTCTCAATGAATATTGATTTGGATGATGTAAAGGTGAAAGGCATTTCAAGTATTACGGAAGAAGATCTGGCATATGGAAAACAATTTGGCTATTGCATGAAACTGATCGGCATTGCTGAACGAGATGGTGAAAAGGTAGAGGTAAGTGTTCAGCCTACTTTGTTAGCCAAATCACATCCGCTGGCATCTGTGCAAGATGAATACAATGCAGTGTATGTGTATGGAGAGGCAGTTGGCGAAACGATGTTTTACGGACCAGGTGCAGGCAGTATGCCAACTGCAACAGCAGTTGTTTCTGATGTTGTTGGTGTTATGAAGAATATGCGCTTAGGGGTAAATGGCAAAAGTGCAGTGACGCCTCAATATGAGAAAAAATTAAAGAGTGCTGATGAAATTTTTTCTAAATATTTTATGCGCATTCATGTAAAAGACCAGGTTGGCGTTTTTGCTAACATTACAAGTATTTTTTCTGATCATCATGTCAGCTTCGAAAAAATTCTGCAGCTTCCCCTTGAAGAAGCGGGAATGGCAGAAATAGTCGTTGTCACACATAAGGCAGCATTAAGCGATTATGAAAATATTCTCGTACAGCTGCGGGATTTAGAACCGGTTCATACCATTAAAAGCTCTTACCGGGTAGAAGGAAGTGTAAAGTCATGAGATGGGAAGGCCTGCTAAAAACATACAAACAATATTTGCCGGTCAATGAGGAAACGCCGCTGCTGACCTTAAATGAAGGCAATACCCCTCTCATCCGCTTGGATAAGCTTTCTAGAGACTGGGGCGTGGATTTATATGTAAAAACGGAGGGAGCGAATCCGACTGGCTCCTTCAAGGACCGAGGCATGGTTATGGCTGTTGCCAAAGCAAAGGAAGAGGGCAGTGAGGCGATCATTTGCGCTTCAACAGGAAACACTTCTGCTGCAGCTGCCGCTTATGCAGCAAGAGCGGGATTGCGCTGTATCGTCGTTATTCCCGAAGGAAAAATAGCAGCAGGAAAGCTGGCACAGGCCGTCATGTACGGTGCTGAAGTCATTTCAATTGATGGAAACTTTGATGAAGCACTATCCATTGTTCGGAATATTGCAAAAGAGGGGCAAGTGACACTTGTTAACTCTGTTAACCCGTATCGGCTTGAAGGACAGAAGACGGCCGCATTTGAAATATGCGACGGATTAGGTGGCGCACCTGATGTATTAGCATTACCTGTAGGCAATGCTGGGAATATCAGTGCCTATTGGAAAGGTTTCAAAGAATACCATCAGGTGAATTCTACAGGACTCCCGAAAATGCATGGGATGCAGGCTGCAGGGGCAGCAGCAATCGTTCACAATCGAGTTTTTGAAAATCCAGAAACAATTGCTACTGCGATCCGTATAGGAAATCCAGCCAGCTGGGATTTGGCTTCAAATGCATTACAAGAATCCAATGGAAAGATTGATGAAGTAAGTGACGAAGAGATTCTTTCCATGTACCGGAAGCTTGCTTCGACAGAAGGTATTTTTGCAGAGCCGGCTTCATGTGCATCACTGGCAGGAGTATATAAACAGCTTCGCAATGGTGAAATTGCGCATAAAACGCAAATAGTTGCTGTATTAACAGGCAATGGTTTAAAAGATCCGGATACAGCAATGACAGCCAGTCTGATTCAGCCTGTACATCTGCCGAATGATGAAGATATTGTTGCTGCACATATCAAAGGAGCTGTCCATGTATGATGGAAGGGGAAATGCTGACCATTGAAGTACCTGCCAGTACAGCTAATTTAGGTCCAGGTTTTGATTCAATTGGATTAGCGCTTAATTTATATTTAAAGCTAGAGATAACACATTCAGAAACGTGGACAGTTGTTCCGCTTACAAGTAATTTAACAGACTTTCCGACTGATGAGAGCCATTTTATCTTTCAAATAGCCATGAAGACAGCAAAAGCATATGGGAAGGTTCTGCCAACATGTACATTGGAAATATCAAGTGAAATTCCACTGGCACGCGGGCTTGGCTCCAGTGCGGCCGCGATCGTTGCAGGCATTGAGCTGGCAGATGCTTTATGCAAACTTAAATTAAGCAAACAGGATAAGTTTGGCTTAGCTTCTGCATATGAGGGACATCCTGATAATGCAGGAGCCTCTCTGTATGGCGGACTTGTCATCGGAGTTATGATGGATAATTATACAGATGCAGTTGTTCTGCATGACTTGGATTTTGAAATCGTCGCTGCGATTCCACAGGAAGAATTGCTGACAAAAGAATCACGAAAGGTTCTTCCAAGCCACTTAAAGTTCCATGAAGCAGTGAAAGCTGGAGCAGTTGGGAATGTTCTCGTTGCTGCTTTGGCAAATGGACAATTCGAGCTGGCTGGGAAAATGATGCAGAGTGATTTGTATCATCAGCCTTATCGTAAAGAGCTTATTCCACATTTAGCCCATTTAGAGGAGAAAGCAATAAAGTACGGAGCATTTGGTGTTGCTCTAAGCGGCGCTGGCCCATCTGTTTTATGCTTTACCCGCTCTGGCTATTCAGCGGATTTAGTGAGGAAACTGAAGAAAGATATGCCGCTCCTGGATTTTAAGTCACTGCGAGTGGATCATGGCGGCAGCACAGTGATCATGTCGAATGGAAATAAAAAAGCGATGTCCTAAGACATCGCTTTTGTTATTAAAATACTTGTTCTACTTCTACTACGCCTGGAACCTCTTCTAAAAGAGCGCGTTCAATACCAGCTTTTAACGTAATTGTTGAACTTGGGCATGTGCCGCATGCGCCTAACAAGCGAAGCTTAACAATGCCATCCTCTACATCAACGAGTTCACAGTCGCCGCCATCACGAAGAAGGAACGGACGTAATTTATCTAATACTTCCTGTACTTGTTCATTCATAGTTGTTTGTTCTGCCATATGAAATCGACTCCTTTCCTACCTATATTATAATCAAATGCTTAGCAAAAATCTATTCTCAAACACGAATTTCCGCTCCTTGTAACTTTTTCATATGTTTCCTATATCGACATATTGTAAAATAGGAATTAGAAAAAAGGAGGCAGAAAGATGAACCGTAAAGTAGAAGTAACGATCTATGGAGCAGAGGTGCTGTGCCCAAGCTGTGTAAACTTGCCTTCATCAAAGGAAACATATGAATGGCTTGAGGCTGCTATATCACGTAAATACCCGGAACAGCCATTTACTATATCCTATGTTGATATTCATCAGCCGCCCGAAAACCAAGCAAAACAGCAGTTTGCTCAAAGAGTGATTGAAGAGGATATGTTTTATCCAGTTGTCTTAATTGAAGAAGAGATTGTTGGAGAAGGAAATCCGAAGCTAAAAACGATTTACGCTGAAATGGAGAAATACGGCTATACACCAGCTTAAAAAAGATTGCAGACATGTTCTGCAATCTTTTTTTACAGGGTTTATTCATTCTCGTCTTTATAGTCCATTTGAACATTAGTTGCGTTGTGGTCCGTAAGTGCATCGAACAATACGGCTTCATCAATCTTGGCGCTTTCTTCTGCCGTCATGCCGGCCGCTGGAATTGGCGTCGCTTGTTCGCCTTATACCTTTTCGATGATTGTCATAATAACACCGACTAAAACGATAACGATTCCAATTATTATTGTAATTTTGTTTCTCGTCGGAAACTCTTTAAATTTTGATATCATACGTTGTCCCCACCGTCCTTACCTTATTTTAACGCGTGTACCAATATGTAAGCAAGAGCTAACTCAAGAGAACTGCAGCTGCTCATGTACCGTATTGGATTCAAATAATGCCAATGTTTATTGGGTGTACTTAAAGATATAGGTAGTGCGAAATAAAAAAACCAATAAAAAAAGTGCAATCTGATATTTTTGATTGCACTTTTTGTTATTTAAATTATAGATAAAGATTGCTAAATC
Source organism: Bacillus mesophilum (assembly GCF_008923265.1). Classification (NCBI taxonomy): domain Bacteria; kingdom Bacillati; phylum Bacillota; class Bacilli; order Caryophanales; family Bacillaceae; genus Bacillus; species Bacillus mesophilum. Next base: position 606,921 of record NZ_WBOT01000003.1, read on the forward strand.
AACATTCTATATAACTAAATATGATTGATTGAAAAGTTATCCGTTATGATACTTATACATCCACAAAATCCCTGATTTCAAAAGGCGTGCAACCCGGCCTGTGATGGCACGGTCGGCAACTAGGCCAAATCCGTGTTTTTTACCGAGGGAGCCAAGTACACCTTTCAGTTTAATCGTAGGAAGTGATTCTGGAAGCTCTTCACCCTTCCAGCGCTTCACTAGAATCTGGACGATTTGCTCTGCCTGCCCTTCTGCAAGCTGTGCACTAGGCGCATGAGGGAGACTTGCACAGTCACCAACCACATAAACATGCTCATCTTCAGGCAGGTTGTGATGCTTAGTGAGCACGACGCGGCCCTGCTGATCCTTCTCAACTTCTAGAGAACGGACAATTTTATTGGGCTGAATGCCTGCTGTCCAAACGATTGCGTCCGAATGAACCGGTTCATCATGATTGTATAATACATTTTCCTCTACCTTGGTAATATTGGACCCACTGACAATTTCCACCCCGTGTTCAATGAACCAATTTTCAACATAGGTGCTCAGACGCTCAGGAAAGGCAGAAAGGATATGTTTTCCGCGGTCAAAGAGCTTTACATGCAGATCCGGTCGGCTTTCGTATAGCTCAGAAGCAAGTTCAACTCCGCTTAAACCTGCTCCGACAATAGAAACAACTGACCCTGGAGCAAGATTGTTCAGCTTTTGATAGGTTCTTCGCGATTTTTCAATGGTCTGGATGCTATCTGTATAAATATCGGCTCCAGGAACATTGTGGTATTTATCCTCGCAGCCAAGACCTATGATTAGATCATCATATGACACTGCTTTTTCTTCCTGCAAATATACCTTTTTTTCTGCTAGATTAATATTCGTTATTTCTCCGTACTGAATGCGCAGCCTGGGATGCTCCGGGTAGGCAACGCGCACATGCTGATCTGATATAGTACCAGCAGCCAATGCATAATACTCAGTTTTTAAACAATGATAAGGTACACGGTCAATTAATGTGATTGTCACATCATCGGGAAGCTGATTTGGAAGTAGACGAGCGAGTACCCGCATGCCTCCATAACCTCCCCCTAAAATCACGAGATTTTTCATGGAAATTACCCCTTTGTCCGTACTAAAGAAAATGGTCAGATTACTATTTAATATTTCTACAAAAAAAATGAGAGGCCGAATGAAAAAGTGCCATATAGGGCTCTCTTCGGCAATAATTCTGCTATTAAGCAGTTCAGATTATATATAAGAATATGAAACATAATTCAATAAAAAGTATAACGAAATTACGGTTAAATCACAACATATATCGGTGTATTATTCATATTAGGAAGCATAAAACGCTTTCTTTAAGCTGCGAATATCTTAACCTGCTTATTTAGGTTATGCTTTTTTAGAATAATTTCACCAGCGTTTGAACTCAAAAGCTTGAACAAGTGCATTAAAAAAGGTAGATTAAAGATTGTAGTGAGGTGAGGAACATGATTAAGCCTATTATTGAATTCTGTGTCAGTAATCTGGCAAGCGGTTCATACAAAGCTTTAGAAGAGCTTGAAAAAGATTATGATCTTGATGTGATTGAATACGGCTGTCTTGGCTATTGCGGAAAGTGCTCTGAGCATATGTTTGCGCTTGTGAATGGTGAAGTAGTAACAGGGGAAACAGCTGAGGAGCTTGTAAGCAATATATATCAATTCTTGGAAGAAAATCCAATGTTTTAAATAGATGAAAAGCTGGTCCCTTTTAAAAGAGGATCCAGCTTTTCTTTACATGTTCAAAAATATGGGAATGAACCAAGAAGTTAATCTTTTAGTATAGATGCCTCTTAGATTTTTTCTTTCATCCGCATGGTTTGCCACTGCTCACGCGCCATTTCTATGATTTTAGGTTCAGTGCTTCTTTTTTGCTGTTCTAATACTTTAGAAAAGTATTGAATGGCAAGTTCATTCTGGTTTGTTCTTCTTGCTAACTCTGCAATTAGATACAAAACACGTATTTCGGAAATTTTTGATCCTCTAAAATCCTCATTAGTATAGGAAGCAAGGTAATTGTCAATCGCAAGTTTTAAAAAACGCTGTTCCTGCTCTTCGTTGGCCTCTAATCGATATAGCCAGGCAAGTCTCATGTTAAGGCCGGCAATTGTAATCATCTTCTCTTGCTTTAAAATCGCACAATAAATAGCCAGCTTATATGTGGAAATCGCTTCTTCGGTCGTTCTAATGCCGCTATAGCTTCTTTCCGCCCAACGGTCACACACTTCTGTTTGGATTTTATCTTCTGTTCCTGGCGGGAATAAAGAAACAAAATCCTCTGAGTAAGAAAAGCCGCAGAAAGGGCATGTTTGAATATAGTAAAGCAGCGGATTACTTGAGCTGGCAGAATAGCGGGGAAGAAAGTCTGAATCATACCCATCAACTTTAATAAACCGTGAACGCACCCTTTTACTCGTGAAAACCTGCTGGCACTTAATGCAATTATATTGTTTATCATATGTAGGTTCGATTTGATTCATATGTCTTTCCTCCTGTTTTTCGGCCTGGGTATTATAGTTCTATAGTATCATATAAATGAAGCTGCGAGAGGAAAAAGCGCTTGTTTTTTATGTGAAAAAAGTAGTGGTTTATACCCAATAAAATACACCTGGATTTGTATATGTAACACAGATTGGTGTATGTGAATAATGGATTCAGTATTTATTCTCTCTGCAATAAACAAGATTAGTTGAGGAACATAAAAATACTGTATATACTAAAAGGAAAGGCATTTATTTTTAAGGAGGGTTTACGATGAATGAAGTTGTCATTTTAACGGAAGCCGCTGCTCTTCATATAAAAGACATGATGAAACATAATGAGGAGGAGAACGCTTTTCTGCGTGTGGCGGTAAAAGGCGGAGGATGCAGTGGTTTATCCTACGGCATGGGCTTCACTCATGAACAAGAGGAAAAGGATCTTTTCTTTGAGCAATTTGGCATTCCAGTCGTAGTAAGTTCAGAGGATGCACCGATTTTAAATGGTACAAAAATTGATTTCAAACAAAGTATGATGGGCGGCGGGTTTACCATTGAAAATCCAAACGCAATTGCAAATTGCGGTTGTGGTTCATCATTTAGAACAGCAACAAACGTTGGTACACCTGAGGAATGTTAATCGGTCAGTGAGCGGTAAGTTAAGCGGTGGGGATGACGTATTTACCTCGCCGGGGGTTACGTAATCAACCCGTCGCCAAACTGTTATCTACTCGTATATAAGACGCTTCTTAACGTATTTAACAATGCGTTAGGAGGCGTTTTTTTATGTCAACGGATAGGACGATCAAGAAGCGTAGGGGAAAGGTGGACAAGCGCGCAAACCCGTCGCTGGACATTCAGCCAATGGCGTTCGAGCCTGCGTTTAACTACTTTATAACCGCAAAGATAGGCGAAGGCATTCGCAAAAGAACCAAGGAGGACTATTCGAATACCTGGCGATATTTTACCGACTGGATAAACGAAGAAAACTATGATGCGAAGTATGTTCATGAGATTACGCCGGAAATGGTACGCACCTATATTCACTATTTGACAGTAGAGGCACCGCGATATAAAGGTCACAAGTACATAAACAACGATCAAGGAAAAGGCCTATCGTCAGCAACGATTAATATGCGGATTCGTTCGCTAAAGGTGTCGTTTAACTTTTGGTATAAAGAAGGATTTCTGCATAAAAGTCCGATGGATAACGTTAAGTGTCAGAAGGTTGACGAGGATAAAATCGAATCATTTACGGACGAACAAATAACGGCGCTGCTTGGAGCGTGCGATCAGCGGACGTATGTCGGCTTTCGGGATTATGTATTTCAATTTCTTCTCTTAGATTCCGCAATGCGCATAAATGAAGCGTTATCTATTAAACCAGATGACATCGATATGAAAACGCGGACTATTACGCTAGAGGCACGGTTTAATAAAAACAGGCGAGCCCGTTTAATTCCTTTGAGTCCCGAAACGCTGAAGTTATTGCTCGAATTAATTGACGAAAATAATTCGCACTTTCCTGGCTCAAATAAGGTGTTCTTATCGTGCTACGGTGAGGAAGTAAGCGACACACAAATGAATAAGCGTTTGAAGTATTACGGAGATATGACCGGAGTAGGAAAGGAGATTCGCTCAACAGCGCACACATGGAGGCATACCGCAGCAAGGCAGTACATTTTGAACGGCGGGGACCCGTATACGCTTATGCGATTACTAGGGCATAGCTCCATTCATATGACGCGCCGATACGTGCAGATGACGGCAGACGATGTTCGTATAAAGCACGATCAATTCTCGCCGATTAAAAAGTTTCGCACGAAATTACGTTAAGTAATCCGAAAACTAAATACGGACAAATAAAAAAGTCACTTCCATAATGTTATTGAGCGCCAACTCGATAACGGAAATGACTTCGCCTGCTGCTTCCCAACAGGTTTTGTATGTCTTTATTATAACTTATCTGTTTTCGCAAAATCAAGCGGAAACGTTAGGTTTCTTTAGACATGCGCAGGCATTTGCCGGTCGTGGAACGCCTATTAACACGACTTAAATCGAAACTTGACCGGTCAGCTGGGGCCGATGCATTAACTCTAGCGCTTCACATAAAACAGCGATCCTTCTGCGCTGCGTGACGGTCTAGGTGCGAGCGACCAGCGACAAGCGAACGGCTCGGCGGTTATCGTTGGCGTTAAGGCGCTAGGGTGCTGCGGCAAGTGAAGATGCGAGGACGTCCTCGTATTTGACCACGTACAGGGGCGATATTGTACGAGCTGCAGTCGGTCGAAAGATCGGAAGTTCAGAAGGGTTATACCAAACGGATACTCGTCGAACCGACGCAAGCCGATAACAGCTTCGCTTCTATTCGTTGCAGACACTCTTTGTTTGTGACGCATAGGGGCAAAGTCTGTTGCCCAGCCGTTGCTCGCCTTCGCCTCAGCAAGCAAAAAAAACGAGAACCAAAGTCAAGTGAAAAGTCGCATTACATGTTGAAATAATCGTCCGGCGGCACGTTATGTCCAAGCGCTTTTATCGCACGCTTTACCTTCTGGACCGTTTCAAACTTCGGAGCATATTCGAAGTCATTACATAAGCGGCTGATCGTCGCACGCCCCAGCTTCGCCTTCTTCTCGATTTCTAGCTGCGTAATTCCTTCATGATCAAGCCACCGTCCAAACTTCGTTCTGCGCTTACCTAGTCCAAACATTTACGCCACTCCTTACTTTTTTTACCAACAGTCTCGTCCAAAAAGTCCGTTTTTAAACCTCACGCAAAAAACAGACATAAAGGACAATCAGTCGCCCATACCTTTTACTATTCCAAATAAAATTCCCGCACAGAATCGCGAACGGAATATTCGAAATCGCTCGACGTCGCATGGTTTAAGCCTGTCCGAAGCATTCCTTTTCGGAGGAACTATTCTACGAATATTAAATCGCAAAGGTGGTGGTGCTTATGTTGTTTGAGTTGTTATCGTCTGCTCTTGTTGGGGGACTTGTCGGTGCGTCCTATTTTCATCAAATTGGTCTTGGCGGTAATGATACGCAAAATATCACACGGATTGCTGCAAACGCTGGCCTAGTCGCAAAAGACGGCACGCAGATTCGTCCATTTCGCCGGACAAATAAAGGCGATTATGTAGAATACGTGTTTCAATTGCCGCAAGGTCTATCAGCGCAACAATTTCGTGATAAGCTAGATCGTTTCCAGGACGGTTTGAACGCTAAACGTCGGGTCCGCGATATTTCCCTGGCGGACTTACGCGCAATTAATTGGCGCAGCAAAGATGTGGTCACACAGCTACGTAAACTGGCGAAAAAGAAGAAAACGGAACGTAAAGAGGTCGAAATCGAGTTCGACGGAATGTTAAAGTTTCGCGTCTACACGGAGGCATTAACAGAGTTTTACGAGGTCGACGAGTCGCTTTTTATGTCGTTGAAAGGTTGGGAAGTGCCGGCGGGTATGAGTCGGCAAGGTTTAATAAAACACGACTTCGACAAGATTGCGCATAGTTTGATTGGCGGCTCCACTGACTTCGGGAAATCAAATATTTTAAAGCTATGGATCACAGCGCTTATTCATCGCAGGCCAAATGACGTTAAGTTTACGCTTATTGATTTAAAAGGAGGACTGTCGTTTTCCCGTTTCCGAAAAGCAAAGCAAGTCGAGATTGTTGCGAAGAATCCTGACGAGGCTCTTTTAGCGCTCACGGCGGTTCAGGAGCGGATGAATAAGACGATGGACTATCTCGAGGCAAACGGATTCGAGGACGTAAAGGAAGCGGGTATAAAAGAGCGTTATTTCACTTTTATTGATGAAGCTGCAGACATTGCCGACGATGCTGATTGTGTTGAAATAATTATCGACATAGCTAGGCGTGGCCGTGCTGCAGGCGAGCGTTTAATCTACGCAACACAATATCCGACAGCTCAGACGATTGATTCGCAAATTAAGCGTAACTGTATCGGTCGGATATGCTTCGTACTGGACACTGGGGTTGCGAGTAAGGTCGTAATCGACCAGGAAGGCGCGGAAAAGCTGCCGTTAGTTAAAGGTCGTGCGATATACAAACAAGTCAAATGTACTGAGCTGCAGACGCCTTATATCAGCAATAACACGATTGACCGCATAATAACGCCACACATTACCTTTAAGGCACGCAAGGAGGACGATGAGCATGTTAGCGACAATAGCAAAGGAGCAACGCCAGGAACGCATACTCTTGACATTGAAGAAATTGGGATTTCTTAGTCGTTCGCAGATTCAACGCTTGCACCGGTTGGGCGGTGATCGAAACGCTAATCGGATTTTAAGCGATATGAATGATTATTTACATGCCGTTAGGTTAGACGAAAAAGTCTACTATCTTAACGCAGCGGGCCGTGAACGTGTCGGAGCAACGAAGGTTTTGAAAAAGACGCATCAAATAACGCACCATTTAATGCGTAATTCTCTTTATATTGCGCAAGGCTGCCCATCGTCCTGGAAAGTTGAAGTAAAACTGGCAGTCAAAAATGAGGTCACTGTTATTGCGGACGCGTTGTTTACGATGGCTGATCGCTATTTTATATGCGAGGTCGATAATACGCAGCGTATGGCCGAAAACAAGGCGAAAATTGCGAAATATCGGCATTTGATTGCGTTAGGTGTATTCAAGAAGCAACCGAAATTTATCTGGATTACCACAACAGAGTATCGACGGAAACAGTTGGAGAAAATGTGCGAAGGTCTTGACGCGCGAATCTATACGAGGGGTGATTTAGATGTTTAAGCGTAAAGTTGAAACGATGTCCGTTAAGGAGTTTATGAGCCGGAAACCACGATTCGAGACGCGTTTTGATGAATTTGCGTACGAACGCAAAATTGATGCTAGTAAAATGATCGTCAAAGCCTGCGTAACTGCTGGCGTGATCGTGCTTTCCCTGTCGTTCGGTGACGTTTCATTCGCGGCTGCTAATGTGATTGACGGTGCTATAACTGCAAAAGTAGTCGGAGTATTCGAGCCGGTCGTTGAACTGGTCAAGGCGTTAAGTTATCCGATTTCACTAGTGATGATGCTAAGCGGTGGATTGTTCGTGATGATCGGCAACTCGGAAAGAGGTTTCAGCATGATTCAAAAGGCCGGTCTTGGCTACGTGTTGGTGCAAATGCTTCCGATGATAATGGATTTACTTGTCGAAATTGCAAAGGCTTTATAAACGAAATGCACGCGAAATATAACCGAATAGTAAGCGGGTTATAGACGTATTAGAAACGCGTCAATCGCTTGTGGCTCTAAGGTTGAAAGGCTTTTCTCTTTATCGTAATCATGGTATGATTCAAATGGGGGGAGGTGGTAAAATTTGAAATTAATAGAAGCGCATGACAAATTTATGCTTGTGAAGAAAATAGAGGGTTTATCTACACGCACTATTGGAGATTATGAAAAACATTTTCGTTATTTAATAAATTTTATTGGAAAAGAAATTATGTTAGAAGAATTTAATGTTGATAAAGTTAGAGAATACATTTCGTATATGGTTTATACGAAGGAGTTATCCAATTATACGGTGAACATAAGAATTAGGAATATTAAATCCTTTTTTAGGTTTTGTTATTTAGAAGAACTTATTGAAAAGGATTTAAATCGGAGAATAAAATTGTTAAAGACTGACATTGATCATATTCAGCCACTAACTCCTGAAGAGTTCAATCAAGTAGTTGCCCTTGTAAAAAAGAACAAAGAACGATTTATACGTGATAGGAGTATCCTTACTTTGTACTTACTGTTAGATTGTATGTTGAGAATTTCAGAGCTTGTGAACATTAAGGTAGATCATATTAATTTAGCAGAAGGTCTGATTACATTGCCAGCTAGAAATACAAAGTCCAGAAAAAAGAGAATGGTCCCATTTTCAGACCAGAGTGGAAAATTAATTAAAAAATTTTTAAAAAGCAGACCTTACCAAGATTCTGAGTATCTTTTTACTAACAGGTATGGAAAACCACTGACAGCTGATAATGTTCGGTATAACTTTCACCATTGGAGTAAGCAATTGGATTTTAAAGGGAAGAGGTTCAGTCCGCACGTGTTGAGGCACTCGGGGGCTTTGTACTACCTCTTGATGGGTGGAGATACCTTTACATTACAAAAGATCTTGGGGCATAGTTCGCTTGAGGTTGTTAGGATATATGTCCAATTGGCAGATCATCATGTTAAAGAACACCATAATAAGTTCAGTCCATTGAAAAATCTATCTAAAGATAAAGGGAGCTAATAGACTATGAAAAAAGTATTTTTTGGTTTTGTTATTTTGCTAGGAATGGTTACATCAGCGTGCAGTAACGGTGGCGGCGATTTAACTGTCGACGAGTCAATTGAAGCGTTCGCAAATGCAGGTTTAGAGGCGGAAAGTCCAACCGAAATGACTAAGGATGATTACGGCATGGCGCCAATGAAGGCGGAAGAAGGGAAAAGGATTTTACTGCCGTCACTTTGCGAGGATTGCGGCGGGCGAGTGTTTAGCTACGATAGCCAGGACGATTTAGAGCAAATGAAAGCATATTACGATGAAATGGGCGAGGAATCCGCAATGTTGTTCTCCTGGACCATTGTACACAAAAATATACTCGTGCAATTAAACGGTGATCTCTCGGAAGATCAGTACAAAGAATACGAAAAAGCGTTGAAAGAATTATAGAGTAACAAAAGCCGCCATCCAACATGTGGCGGTTTATTTATTTATTTATTTGAAAAGGGGAGTGTATGGATAATGGCAAAAGGGCAGAAAAGTAATACGAGGAAATTTGCGTTTAAAAATAGAAAAACGACTAAAAATCAACAGTTAAATCTTGACGAAATAATGTTAAGGTTTCTTGAGACAAAGAAGTTAGAGAATAGGTCTCCTAAAACGATCAAAACGTACAAGCAGTCGTTAGATCACTTTGCGAAATGGTATACGGATTCTGGCTTGGAACGTATTGATACCGACTGTTTGCGTAATTACATCGAGTACATGCGATTTCAAAAGGAGAAGTGGGACGATCACGAAACGCTGGCGGGCGTTATAGCCCAGACGGGCGTTAGCGCGAGAACAGTCAATAATATCATTCGCAATCTTCGCGTGTTCTTTAATTGGGCGGAAAAGGAACGGTCACTATCGATCAACCCAACGGCAGGCATTAAATATTTAACGGAAGAAAAAGGCGGATTTGAGGTTTTCTCTGATGAAGATGTGCGGTTGTTGCTAAGTGCGCCGGCTATCAAAACGTACACAGGTTTTCGGGATTACGTCATGATGTTGACGCTAATTGATACTGGCATTCGCATCGGAGAGTTGACGAATTTGCGGATTGAAAACGTAGATTTAAAATTGCGCCAGATAACGGTGCCAGCCGAGGTTGCTAAGAATAACACCTTGCGCGTCTTGCCTATCGGAAGGAAAACTCGTGATGAAATCGAAAAGCTGATCGATTATATTAACGTAGAGCAGAGCGATTATTTATTCCTTAGTCAATTCGGCGAAAGGTTCCACTCTGATAGTTTCGCAAAACTCTTAAAGAAATACGGTAAAAAGGTAGGAGTAGCAGGCGTACGCTGCAGCCCTCATACTTTCCGACACTATTTCGCAGTTAAGTTTCTGAGGTCCGGTGGCGAGTCGTTCAGTTTAATGCGAATATTAGGGCACACCGACATGGCTATGACGAATCGGTACGTCCGTTACTCCTTAAATGAGATTCAATTGATCCATGAGAAAGCATCTCCAGTTGCAAATCTTTATCAGGAACATCAGATCGCAACGCCAATAAGAAGAAAGAATTTTAAATAAAGATAAAAAGCCTCCGTTCATTCGGGGGCTTTTTGTGTTGACTCATATGTAAAAACGTCTTCTATTGCATATACTTTTTCCTTACCTCGAACTGCAGCCATTCGGTTCATTGCGTCAATAATAGCTTTTAAAGTTTCAAAATTGATTTGCTTTGCTTGCCCGTTTTGTAAGTCTGCAATAGTGGCTGGACGAACTTTTGACTCAACTGCGATTGCGTTTTTGGTTATTGAAAGTTCACTTAACGACTGCTCAAACGTTGATATAAAGCCGTTTTCCTTCATCGATGTTAGTTTTTTCTTCTCCATTACCATAACCTCACCTCAAAATTTATTATACTTTATAGAAATTTATTAGTAAACCTCTTGACGTATGACTCACTAAGTTATATTATTAACTCATCAAGTAATACTAGCAGAGTAATAAAGGGGGGGCGGTTGTCATAGGTTATCTTTTTACATTAGCTTACATCCTTGTCGCTGGCATCATCGCAACTCTGTTCGTAAAGGCGGTGCAACGAGATGTTTAAACTAACAAGATTTGTAGTTAATGAAGGTTGTGCGTTAAGCCAATCTGAAATCGAAAGAATTAAAGCGGAAATTGCCTACTATGTAAAAACGATTGACGAAGGACTCAAAGAGGGTCGCGACTACTACTTTTGCTCTTATCTTGACGGTTACAAAAACCAATTAGCAGGAATACGCTTGACATGCGCAATGATCGGTATTTCTGTCCGCACTGAATATAAGGAGGAACCCGAAACATGCAGCGAAAATTAATCACAATTGTAGACTCGGTCGACCCGGACTGGGTGCCTACTACAGAATTGACCGTACTTATCGCACCAGAAATAATAGCGGAGTATTCCAAGGATGAAGGCTTAAATTTTCGTGTTTACCCTAAACCAATCGGCGACGTCGTTGATAGAGCTTTATGCAAACTAATATCAATACGCATAAGTAAGGAGCCGGATTTTGAGTGGCTGGCAAAAGCATCGCTTGTAGACGTAGTAAGAAAATACGCGATTTTTTAGGAGGCATTGAAATATGCGAAAAGTTAAAGTGGTTTTTCAATCCGAAGGCTGGGCGCCGGAGGACTTCGAATACAGCGAGCAAGGCATCGCATTTGATAACGGCTACACATTAGCGGTAGATGCTAACGGCATGGTAGCGGTCTATAAAACGGTAGAGCTTAGCAACGATACGGCAGTCGTTGTTAATGCTGACGACTCCTTAACGCAGAATCCGGAATTTTTAATCAATCTAATATTAAATGGAGGTAATGCGCAATGAAAAAAGCGGTAGTGGTTAAGTATTTATTCGAAGGAACTATCAATGAAAGAGAAAATGAGCGCGGCGTGCTAGTGGGCGATAAGGTATTCGTTCACGACGACGAAACAGGGGCGCAGTTGCTTTCCGTCGCAAAAGCGGACAAGCCGAACGAGGTGCTAGTCGATTTAGACGCGGACGCCACAAATTACCTCACTGGTCCCGAGCAAGTAATCGATTTAATGTTGCAGTAAAACTGTGACGCGGTGCCTGCTTTGTTGGCCCGGTATAAGCGGCCGGATCAGCATATGTTCGGACGTCGATCGCCAGGGCGTCCGAGCGAGCAGCTTAAATGATAGCGCAGACGCGTTGTGGAGCGGTTAAGGAGCGGCAACTCTACCGTTGTGCAATGCGCCCGCGCTATTGGCCGTTGTTCGAAATTCAAGCGAAAAGCATTATATCGTATAGAAAGTGAAAAATAGGGTGCGCAGATAGTGTTTGAGAACGTCATAACTTTATATAGGGGATTTTTCGTCCAGTTACAGCGATACGCGCTTAATATATATTGGGTAGCGTTTAGGTGATTGTGCAGATGGAAGTGTTTCAGGGTACTTTTAATAAAGGGATAAATTCGAAAAACAACGGGCTAACGCCCGGCACTCACTGAAGTTCGTGCAGTTAATATCTTATCGCAACGGTTTTATGTACTTTTTTCTTTTAAGGGACACACGCTACAAACCGCGTTATATCAACGTTTCTGAGAAGTTTTGCGACAGAAATGTCGCGGAATGGTTTTCGAAAATTAAGGAGGGGATTTAATGACAACGGAAATTACCGTAGTAGATTCGATTATGGGAAGTGGAAAAACGCAGTGGGCGATTCAGCATATGAGCGAAGCGGGACCGATGAATAACTTCATTTACATTACACCGTTTCTTTCCGAGGTTGCACGTGTGAAGGCGAGCGTGACCGGTCGTACATTCGTAGAGCCTACGATATTTAACGATACCTCGAAACTCGAGGATTTAAAGCGGCTGATCGCATCTAATCGCGACATCGTAAGCACGCACGCCTTGTTTTCCCGTGCTGATGAGGAAGTTATCGAACTGCTGGAACAATCCGGCTATACGCTTATATTAGACGAAGTGATGGACGTTGTAGACAGTGTAACGATTAAGGCAACGGACATAAGAAGGCTGCAGTCAAATAAGGACATCGTAATCGACGAAGAAACAAAACGCGTTGATTGGATCGGTGATCCGGAGGACAAAAGCCGTTATCGTGACATTCGAGAACTAGCGCAAGCAGGAAACTTATATCTATTTCGCGGGTCTTTCATGGTGTGGGCGTTTCCGCCGGCAGTGTTTCGAGCTTTTCCTAAAGCGATTGTGCTTACGTATCTTTTTAAGTGTCAGATGCAACGATACTATTTCGATATGTTCAACTTCACCTACGATTACAAAGGTGTTAAAAGCAACGGAGATCGCTACGAGCTATGCGACTATGATCCGAAAAGTGAGAGGCGGGATGACCTACGCAAATTAATAAAAGTCTATGAAGGCAAAATGAACGACATTGGTCGAGGAAAATTTGCGTTAAGCCAATCAAAATTAAAACAGTACGATGACGCCACTCTTACGCAGATAAAAAATAATGCAGCTAATTTCTTTCGGAGATATGCTGACAACGCAAAAAAGGCTGACGTTTACTTGTCGACATTGAAAGAAGTTGAGCCGTTGCTAACGCCACGAGGATTTAAGAATACATTCATACCGCACAATGCTCGCGCAACTAATGAGTACGCAGATAAACGAGCTGTTGCGTATCTAATCAATCGCTTTATGAACAGGGAAAAAGGCGCGTTCTTTCAAGATAACGGTATTAGTATTGATGAAGATTTATATGCGGTAAGTGAGCTTGTGCAGTGGTTGTGGCGCTCGCGCATCCGCAGAGGCGAGCCGATAGACGCTTATATTCCTTCGGAACGCATGAGGGGATTGTTAGACGCATGGGCCAAATACAAAATTTAAGGAGGAATTAAATGTATCTTACGCCGCAAGAATACGAAGTTCAATCCGCACTTAATAGGTTTTGGGACGCTAATTATACTCAAGAATATACTGCAGACGAACGCAATCAGTTGGCCGAGGACTTTACGCTGGAATGGTTGGACCCGTCGAAAATAAAGATCGATAAGCCGTTTATTCGTCATCCTGCCACAAGAAAACGCGAGCGCAGCCGTTCGTGTACCGTTGCTGACGTTCTTGCCGATTTTATTATGCGTGTTGACCAGGTAGCAGAACGCCAGCAAGAATACCCGGTAACTAATCCGGATAGATCGGTGAGGGATGACCGCGACCGGATGCAAAAGGAACGTAGCATTTTTTTTCAGTACGAAATGGACGCGATGGTTGAAGGTGACGTTATGCCAAGCGGTTTAGTAACAGAGCTACAGCTCGCCGACGATTCAATCGAAGATATATTATTTGCGGAAGTAGCGCCAGACATTGAGGCGTTTCGACAGGAGCTTCGCCGCGTTAAGCAGAATGCGGAGTTTTATACCACAACTTTAGCTGAAAAGTATGGCTATCAACGAAAAGATGTTTTAAGGAGAATAAGAAAATTAGATTTGTCGAGAGTAAGAGAATGTAAGGTTTGCGGAAGCGCCTTTTATGCGCATGATTATAGACGTCATATATGCGATATGCAGCAGGGGATAGTCGCTTACAAAGAGGGAGATCGTCGAAAATATAAGTTGTCCGATAAATCGGCGTGTGAGCTAGAAAATGAAAGAAAAACTGCATTAAACCGCGGTAAAACGCCAATTTTAGCCGAAGAAAACTCCATTATATAATATAGGGACGAATACTGGCGCGCGGTGTTTGTCCACCTTTATTTTAGGACTAAAACAGAATAAAAAGGAGGGATTAATAATGGACGGAATGAAAGTGAAAGCGATCCGTTACTTTTTCGGAGAGTCAATGAGCGTTTTTTCTAAAAGAGTCGGCGTGGGTGCTACGACTATTTGCGCAATCGAGAACGGTCAGCGGGAAATTTCGGATTATGTGCGCGCTAAGTTAGTTCGTATAGAAGCAGGTCTATCGGATGACTTTTATATTTTTTATACTCATTTTAGAAAAATCTCATAGTTATCCTATTTTAAAATTATTACTTTACACTAGTATAACACGCACAAGAAGGGGACGTCAATATCGAAATGGAAAATTCTTTATGGAAGTTAGAGCCTGGCTGGCTCGCCGGTTATAGCGAGGACCGTGAGCTAATCCGGCGTATAAAACGCTATAAAAAAGATTGGACAATCATGGCTTCATATTACAAACGCGAGCGCCTCATTAGCGTTCAATTTCGTATACCGATTGAACAAAGACGACCAGCGGAGCGGATGTTTGGCGTGACAGTTTTCAACGAAAATAAAGCCGTTTAAGGCGTTTAAAGGGATTACCCTAACCAACATACTCGGAATGTTTCTCTGTGGCTGTAATCGTCTAATTCGCTTGAAAAACTGTTGAGATCACCAAGAAAATCTATTTAGTAGGGGAGAAGATTACAATGACAGCATTTAGATATGAAATTATCCGCGGCTCGGGGTTTCGTCAGCCTCAGATCACACGCGTTATTTTTGACGACGGGTCTACCGCAGAATTTAAACTCGGGCACTATTTAAGCAAACGCAAAATCATAGAATTATTACCGCGCATGGTTATGGATTCACGCGACTTGCGCCGTAAGGCGGTTTAAGTATGTGCGAAGAAACAAAGTACTGCAGCCGATGTGACCAAGACAAGCCGATAGACGTGTTTTACAAAGCGAACAGAAGTTATTGCGCCGAATGTGAACGAGCAGCTGCGTCAGTGAGAATGCGGGAATATGGCAGAACTCCACGCGGTAAAGCAAGCATGGCGTTACAGAATGCCCGTAAGACGATTAAAAAGAACGGGTACGAAGTCGAGGACAATTTAGAAGTTGACGACGTTCTCGCGGTAATGGAGTTTTTCGGAAATACTTGCGTTTATTGTGACCAGGAAATCGCTGGAACTATGTCAATTGACCATGTAGTCCCTCTAAGTAAAGGTGGCGGAAATACCAAAGCCAATATAGTTGTTGCATGTATGCCTTGCAATGTTAAAAAGCACGACAGACCTATTGCTGAACGCTTTAGCCAAGAGAAGCAAGAAGAAGTCGAACGATATAGCGCTTTTGTTGACGGGGAGGATATAGAATGCGAATCACTATCTGCCGAGGTAAAACGTCTCTTGTCCGGGTTGTCCAAGGCGGTCGAGAATTTTTCTTCACTGCCGGACGTTATGTTACAGAAAAGCGGATTAAGGAATTAGCTGAAAGCAGTTTCATTAATAAAAATTTTAAAGATGAAAGGGTGTATCCGTGGTCGAAGAAAAAACTTATCGAGTAGCAATATTAAGAGACGGTGATGACATTGGAATCGGAATTGAGCGGTATAACTGCAAAGAAATTGAGTTTATCGGTTCTTATTATTTACAAGTTTCGGAGTATTCGAGGCGCAAAACATTCGAGTTTATAATCGACCAGGTTACTTCGCAATTAAACGAGGATGAAATAGCAACTATACGAGTATCCGATCCAACACTCAGAACTAAACGCAGTTGGTATCGGCATTTTACAAACTTAAATGTATTAGTTTATCCTGCACGACGGTTTAGGGACACTAATTCACTTGCTGCAGACGCATTAAATAGGAAAGATACAATAATCGAAACATTAAAATAAGGGGATGAAATTATGAGTTTTAAAGATATATATATGTTAGAAAGTGTTTCGGATAGAGGTACTAGAAAATCAACGGGTCTTATTTATTCGGAAGAAACACATGTGGCGGACGAGTTAATAAGTGAAGGTAAGGCGAAAGAAATTAATTACCCATCGTTAAAATCTCATGAAGAGAGCGTAGTAACAGCGGTAAGTGAGTTCGAAGTAAGAGTAACTGCTATAAATGATAACTATCGGTTATCTCCTGAAGGTAAAGCGGAAAAAATCACACTGTTAAAAGAAGAACTGAAGGAAAAGGTCAATGGATTTCAAGAGAAGTTTTCGCATGATTTAAATGTATTAAAACAAGCAGCGAAGAAAACTGCTACATCAATCGACCTAGACAATAGTTATAACGCCGATAAAGTTCGGCAAACAGTTGGTATCGTAAAGACCGAAATTAGCATGGCTTCTAGTTTTACTCAAGCTATTGAATCTATAAACGAACAACTTACTAATATCGAACGAGATTCAGCACTCGAACTGTTGTCGCAATTCAGCGAAATCAAATCGATGTTGGAATCAAAAGGCGAAAAAATGCAAGCTAGAAGCGATTCGGCACGTACTGTTACAATCAACGGCGCTATTCGTTCAACGTATGAAGCTATAAAAGAAGCAGCATCTAACGAAAATCAACGGAATGCAAATGTTGAATATAAGATGCTTGAAGCTATCGAACAATACCGAGGGGATATTCGAGGACCTTATGATCGAATAGTACGTAAATATAAATAAAAAGAACTAGGCGTCCCACTTGGGGCGCTTTTTATACGACCATAAGGTCAAATTTAATCAAAGTTAATTTAGGGGGGTTAAGCAATGAGAAATATCGAACAAGCGCTGGCTGAAATCGTTGCAATTGGACGTTTTCTGGAGCAAGGCGCAAAGGAACAAACGAAAAGTCCTCGCCAGTTATTTGCGGAGGCACACGAGCGAGCTTTAGTCGTTGATAAGGCGTTGAGCCAGTACCAGCATCCGAAGATCAGCGCGGTGAGGAAAGCGTTTAAAAAGGTAATTTATGCAATGGTCGTCGGTAAGCAAGGTCGGTTTAGACGTGCTCAGCGCATGGCAAACATGGCGTTAAAAGAAGTTATCGAGGTGTTGCGCTAATGGCTTCGGTACAAAACTTAGTCGTAAATATTGGCGCTAATATCAGTGGATTGACCAGAGGACTTACTAACGCTACCTCGCAGATCACCAACTTGCAAAGAAATATAAGCCAAGCCAGTAAATCATTCAGCGAAATTGGTGCGATTGCTACCGGTGCAGGTGCAGCTATTGTAGGAGGTCTAGGCGGGTTAGCAGCGGCAGCAAGTGCGGTTGAAGATGCAAACGCAAGAATTAAAGCAAGCCTAGGCACCACCGAGTCAGAGGCGCGTCAACTTGGTAAGGTTGCTCGAGAGGTATGGAAAGACGGTTTTGGCGCAAGTGCTAACGAGGCAACAGACGCTATTATAACAATCCGCCAAAACTTGGGCGATCTTGCTGACGGAGAGCTTAAAGAAGTGACAAAGGGCGCAATGCTCCTTTCGGAGTTATTCGGAGCCAATGTCGCGGAGTCATCGAGAACCGCATCGGTAATGATGAAGAATTTCGGTATTGAAGCCTCCGAAGCAATGGACTTAATGACGGTCGGTTTCCAAAAGGGCGGAAACTTTTCCGATGAATTACTCGATACAATGCGAGAATATTCGCCGGCCTTCTCAACGATGGGCCACTCGGCAGAAGAAATGTTAAACATCCTTATCGCCGGAGCAGATGCCGGAGCATGGAACCTGGATAAAGTCGGGGATGCGATCAAGGAATTTAATATCCGTGCAAAAGACGGATCGAAATTGACAGCAGAAGGTTTCCAGGCAATCGGACTTAATGCCGAAGAAATGGGCGCAGCAATCGCAGAAGGGGGCATCAAAGGCGAAAATGCTTTTCAGGCTACTATCGCAGCATTAGCAGCCATGGAAGATCCGGTCGAACAAGGTATTGCCGGCTTTGCTTTATTCGGAACGCAATGGGAGGACCTCGAGGCTGACGTAGTTGCAGCAATGGGCACGGCTGAAAACAAAATCGGCGACGTTGAAGGAGCTACAATGCGTGCGGCTGAAACGATGGAAAAGACGGTTGGAAAGCAGTTCCTGGAAGCATTCCGGACTATAGGCGATGCTTTTATTCCACTTGGTCAAGCGTTATTGCCGACAGTTCAATCAATAGCTTCCGCTCTAAAATCACTCGGGGAACTATTCGCCTCCATACCGGCGCCAATACAGTCAACAATCGCCGGTATTGCTGCGCTTACGGGAGGTTTCTTGTTAGTAGGCGGACCGCTGTTAATGTTGGTTGGTGCCATTCCGTCTATTATCGGAGGATTTACGGCCATGCTTCCTGTATTCACCGCTTTAACAGGACCTATCGGACTAATCGCTGCTGGGATCATAGGGCTAGGCGCCGCGCTCGTCGCTTTGTGGCAAAACAGCGAAACCTTCCGAAGTGCCGTCACCGGTATATTTAACAGCGTCAAAGATGTCGCGGTAAATGTATTCGGCATTGTGGCTTCGTTTGTGCAAGAAAAAATAGCGGCAATCATGTCGTTTTGGAACGAAATCGGACCGCAATTTCTACAGGCTGTTGAAAATGTCTTTAATGGTATAAAGGCAGCTGTTGAGTTCGTTATGCCGGCGGTACAATTTATCATGGAAAATGTCTGGTTGGCTATTCAGCAAGTTGTGGATGGTGCACTAAACATCATTATGGGACTTATAAAAGCCTTTTCTGGAATATTTACTGGCGACTTTACGACGCTGTGGGAAGGTATTAAGCAAATATTCTCCGGAGCAATCGACTTTGTTATTGGTCTTATGACGCTTACCTTTGTCGGAGGATTACGTACTCTTTTAACAAACCTCGCAAAAGGCGTGCTTAATATCATTAAAGGCATGTCAAATGGAATCGTAAATTTCTTTAAGAGCTTCGCGACGACAGGGCAGAACCTAGCAAGTGGCATGGTCAACGGTGTACTAGGATTTTTCCGGAACCTTTATAACAGCGCCAGCAGTATTTTTACTATGCTTAGAAATTTTGGGGCGAGTACGTGGTCGGCCATGCAACAGACGATTGTAAATATCGCCTCACAAATTTGGAGCATGGTTACTGCCCATTTTAATAGCCTATTAAGTAGCGTACGGAATATTTTTGGCACTGTTGGAACTACGATTCGAACACTTTGGGACGGCGTAATGGACTTTTTCCGTAGTATTAATTTAGTCCAAATCGGCAAGAACATCATCCAAGGTTTAATTAACGGAATAGGCTCGATGGCGTCTGCCGTGTGGGAAAAGGTCAAGTCTATCGCTGACGGAATAACAAGCACGATCAAAGGCGCGCTAGGCATTAAGTCTCCGTCGCGTGTGACGATGAAACTCGGTATTTTTACTGGCGAAGGCTTTGAAAACGGTTTAGGTAAAACGGCTGGCCGTATCGCTAGAACTGCTGCAGGATTGACGGAGGCAGTAACGAACACAATGTCGGGCCTTAATTTAGATGTATATTCGAAGATCAAAGACTCACCTATCGAGGCTGACGACGAATATTCAACAGAGATCGCAGAACAAGCGATGGCTCTATTCACAGGGAGGCGTTTTAATGACATTGGTCATGAATTATGGAGTTAGCGGTCTATTCGCTATCTCCGCAAGTGATTCTCGTCGAGTTACTAAAAACTATCTATACGATGAAGCAACCGGCGAGTTTACGGAAAGTGATTTACCGCCGACAATGGACGACGAAAAGTATACGAAATCAAGTCGCTTAAGTTATTTCACTTTGTTAAGTATCGGCGGAATTGCGGAGCTTGGCGAATATATTAAGGATGAATTAACTAAGGAAGTTAGTGTCGAGTATGACATAAAAGACTGCAAAGACGCCTTGGAAAGAGTTATTGCTCGAGCGCGCGAAAATAAAGACGGTCCGGAATGGCTAAATTTCCTCGATAAGGCCGATAGCGTCAAAATCGTGATAATCGGATTCTGTAAAGATACGAAAAAAGTAGGCCAGGTTAGTTTCGTTCCGGAGGACGGCGTTTCACTAACTTTACCGGAAGCTGGCACAGGTATTTGGTCTATAATGCCTCCAGTTAAGAAATATCACGAAGCTGGGTCGAAACTAATGAACGTACCTTTTACGGAGGAAGATATCGCCAATAAAACACCGGACGAAACATCGCGATATATGCGACAAAAGGTCTTAAATCACCTAGCAGGATTACACGGAATGATTTCTTATTTCCATCCGTTCGAGGTTTCATCGGACATTAACGCTCATGTTTTAGCGTTAGAGGAAAGCGGAAAGATTGAGTGGTATTTTTACGAGGAAGATTTAGAAAAGCTACATGACTTATATAGAAAACCGAGGGAGGAATCGGAATGTTAAACGCAGCACAATACGAAGCAATTCAATATTTAGCGTTACCAGGTCACGGGGATTTAACGCAAGAACAAATCGCGGAAAAGGTTGGCGTTACAAGAAAGACGCTTTATCAATGGCGCCAAAGCATCGAATTTCAAGACGAGCTTAAACGCGAAATTTCCCGCAATACAGCCGAGAAAATGGGCGATGTAGTCAACGCTATGTATAAGCAGGCGATAGACGGTAATGCTGCCGCAGCAAAGCTGTTATTCCAATCGACGGGCATGCTGACGGATCGCTTAGAGGTCGAGGACAGAACGAAACAGAGTGATAGATCAGCGAATACAGTCGAAGATATGAAGGCGGAAATTGCACGACTTCGGGGTAAGAAGAACGCATAATCAATAACGCGGTGGCTCCGTTGGGGCTGCCGTATTTCTAATTATCAAGACTAAAGAATTAGTTAATAGCCGAATTATGGTAATATATCGGTTGTCAAATCTTGTCGTTTATATTAAACTAAATTGAATACTAATGTTTTATATATTGTTTATTATGGGAATGATTATTATATGGTTCGAATTGAAAATGCACATCACGGAACAAGTAAAGAGGCAGGAACTGCTATTGTTTGTAGTGGTGAATTTTTAATCAGCACAAGACCGTTACTATGGTTGGGCGATGGGGCGTATTTTTTTAACAATGATAAAAAAATTGCTAAAGAATGGTGCATATCAGAAGGTTATAAAAAAAGTTATGTAGAATATACAATTATAGAGGCAAGGATTAATATAAATACTGATGAAGAAATGTTAGATTTAAACAAGCCTGATAACAGGAAGATGTTCCATGCTCACAGAGAAATTGTCAGAGATCAATTTAAAAAGAGAAGAATTGGTGTAAAAGGTAAAACAGATTTTTTTGATGGACAAATAATTAATGACTTGTGTAAGGTTGCCGAATATAAAGTTGTAATGCAAGATATGTTTATTCAATTATCAAAAGACCGAATTTTAAAGACGTTATCTAGAGTTCCGAATTGCACAGTAATTAGTGTTCGAGATACAAATTATATTGAAGCACCAAAAATAGTTGAGGAAGGTGTTTTAAATGGATAAAAACGAAATTTTAAAAAAATTAGAAATGTTTTATGACGAAATGTCTGATGAACAATTTAAAAAGCATTTTGAAAACTCTGGTCTGGAAGTATTTAATGACGAAAAAGCTTCTATGGTATTAGAGGACTATGATAAATTTGAGCTGCCGTATCCAGTTAAAATTAAAAAGAAATCAACATATAATATGGGTGGAGAAGCACAAAAAAAATGGGAAATGGACTTAACTGACTTAAGGAAAGTGATATAATGGACGAGCTAATAAGTTTTTTAGTTTTTGAGGATTATAAAATAGAAAAATGCTTGTTTAATATAAATAGCAAGTTTGATTTTAATAATGCTGAAGTTAGTGTTAAACCTAAATTTAAAGTAGAACACACTTATGAAAATGAAAATAGGGTGTTTGTCTCACTCACATGCCTAATAAATGAGAATAATTTATCAGATGATTCTGATGCGTTTTATTTAGAAATAATGTTAAAAGGTATATTTTCAATAGATGATAAATTTAGTGAAGTACCAAGAGAATCTGTACATGATGTAATTAATTTAAATACTGTAGCGATCCTATTTCCCTACCTAAGGAGCGCGGTTACGAATGTCACATCAATAGCAAATATTGAACCTTTAATTCTACCTCCTATAAATATCCATAGATTGTTAGGTTTAAATAAATAACTGGAACCTTTTAAATAAGGTTCTTTTTTATTTTCTGAAGCGTTAACGTAACAATAAATTATACAAAATATATTATAGAAGATATTCAGCAGTGTTAATATTCTCCGTTACAAAAGGTAACATTTAGCGTAATAGTCTTCCTATATATCAACCCACGCAGCTTCGCGCGCGACCCCTCCAAAAACTTTAACCTATCGATTTAATACGTTAAAGCGTTAGTATACGAAGTTATATGCATAATGCCAGCGTTTCAGCTTCCGAACTATATGCAATTATTTCGGGAAATAACGGATGAATACGCAACATAAACCGTGTTATAACAACGTTGTATAAAATCGTGTATAATCGATAAATCAGTGCACTCCATAAACGTTGCTACGACGCGGTATGTGAAAGTAGGTTGGTTCTGAAAATGTATATTATGTCTACTAGAAATGTATTTCACATGCAACTTTTTGTATAACGAAATTGTATACGATTGTATGAAAATCCAAATCATTACTGTAAAACTTTAATGTATTAAAGTGGATAAAATAGGGGGGGGGGCGGTGTTTTTAGAAAACGCTGCCCAGGCACGTTTTAAATCCGCGAATCAAATTTTTACTTTGAGGTGGTTCTCTGTATGTTGGCGGTAAATTTGGCAGTGGCGGATAGATTTGCGAAACCCAGTTTATTATTTATTTTCGCTGAAAAACGCTTCTGCAATTTCGTCAGAAATCGAGGGTTTTCCGTACTCAATTTTAGTAAGTAACCGTGCAATCTCCTTTTTTAGTTTCCTCGCATTATATTCTAAAGAACCGTCTCCTTGGCTTTTATTCCCGTTATATCCATAAACCCTCCCATTTTCTAAGCAAGTAAGTATAGATTTAATATTTCCAATCTCCTCATGGTAACGCTCTTTGATATCTACAATTTTTTCACTCAACGAATTCCCCTCCTTTATTTGTAGTATTTTAATTCTACAAGAAAACAAAAAAACCCTTGAATATTTCCAAAATTCACATGAAACCTGTCATAAATTTATCTTTTTGTGTAGTAAAATGTAATTATATTGAATACAGGGGGGATGCTGTTGATTTGGTATATAGTCGGTGTTTTTTCAGCTTTAATATTTATTGGCTTAGTTATATGTATAGGTAGACTCAAAAGAATAGACGAGGATGAAAAATTCTTGCTTAAATATCTACAAAATTATGTAGAATATTTAAATAGTTTTATCGAGAGGGATTTTGGATCCTTTCTAATAAACTCGCGCGGAAAAAATTCTTCAAAAGAAAGTGAGCTATACTCCTTTCTCGTAAGGTACACAAGCAAAGCTCAGAGGAAGATGGGTAAAAACGGAATTTTGGAATCGTACCAAATTGGAAATATGTTGTATAGAAACTACCAATTGCTTGCCAATACTATAAATAAATTGAGGTTTCCTGATATCCATTCGCGAGACTTTGAGTTATTGAGGAACATGCTTACAATGACAATTCAAGAGAAAATAGATGCCGCGGATTCGGTTAGGTCAATGATAAAAAACCCATTTAAACTTTTGCGAGAAGGTGTTAACTTTATTGTCACATTGCCATTATCCGTCTTAGTTTGGTCAGGCCTAATGGAATATCGAACTTTTGCAAAAATTACGGACAATTGGTTTATGCGATTTATTAACGGAGTAATTATTCTAATAGGGTTGTTCGGCTCGCTAATGACGTTACTATTAGGTTGGGAAGAAACAATAGAAAAACTTCGCCACTTCATAGGCTGAATTTATTGGGCTCCGACAGAGTTTTTTGCGCTTGACGCTTGTACATCGCAAACCTTGCGTTTATAATGGGACTATCAATACACGTTACGTTAAATACGTAGGTGCGAAAAAATATACGAGTACGATAAACGCTCAGTGACCGCATAAGTTACCGATGGGGGCAACGTTTTCCATACCGCCTAATTTACCATTGAAAATCCAAACGCAATTGCAAATTGCGGTTGTGGTTCATCATTTAGAACAGCAACAAACGTTGGTACACCTGAGGAATGTTAATAATGAACACCAAAAGACCTGCGATTGCTTCATCGCAGGTCTTTTTTTATTAGAGATTCATTCACTCAATTAATGAGCAACATTTCTAACTGGGAGGGAATTAACCCCTGGATATGGAATAATAGATTGACAGGTTCCTCCATACAGCGGAGAAGCATATGAAAATAACGCAAAAATAATGTGTAGTACATCCAAATATTATATAATTGTGGGAAATAAAGGGTTTAAAGCAGTGTGAAGAAAGGATGAAAGCCATAGATGACGAAAGAGACCATACTTCTTGTTGATGATGATAAAGACATTCAAAATCTGCAAAGACTTTATCTCCAAAAAGAAGGTTTCAGGCTGCATTTTGCCAGCTCAGGCAATGAAGCATTAAAGATCGCAGCAGAACAACAGCCAAGTCTGATTATTTTAGATGTTAACTTGCCAGATTTGGATGGGTTTGAGGTTTGCCAAAGCTTAAGACAATATACGAAAGTTCCAATCTTGTTTGTTACAGGCAGAAGTGATGATGTGGATACGATTTTGGGACATCGCATTGGCGGTGATGACTATATTTATAAGCCTTTTAATCCTGGTGTTCTTGTGGCGAAAGTAAAGGCACATTTGCGCCGTTATCGTGAATTAACAAGCGTGCCTAAGGATTCAAGTGTACAAGAATTACAGCATGTTCTTATGTTTGGAGATCTAATCATTGAAAAAGAACAGTGTACAGTGAAAAAAGGCGGAAAAGAAATTACATTATCAACAAAGGAATTCTTGCTGTTATGCTTCTTAGCTGAAAATCACAATCGAGTATTTAGTCTGGAACGAATATTTTACAAAATATGGGGTGAAGAGAGCTTGGGTGACTATCGTACTGTGATGGTACATATCAGTAATCTGAGAAAGAAAATAGAAATGGATCCAAGTAAGCCGGAGTTTATTTTAACTGTAAGAGGTTTAGGCTATAAATTTAGCGGAGGCCAGTGATCGATGTTCTGAAAAATTTGCGTATATCCTCAATAGTCAATCCCATTCTTTTGGCTTCAAGAAGGAGTATATACCATTCCTCAAATTGCTCTTTAGACATTTCAGTGTGATCAGATTTCATCAAATTTGCCATTTTAAACCTCCATTGAAAATGTTTTCATTGTATTTATATTATAAAGTTGAAAGTTAAAGTTTAGTTAAAGTGAAATTAAAGTTCTTCTAAACATGAGGTGTGCGTATTTGGACAAAAAGAACCGTATTGGCGACTATCAGCTGTTGGAGATTGAAATTGAACTGCATGATAGCGTCTTTTTTAAAGGGCTATCAAATAAAGGAAAGCAGGTATTAATCAAAACTTTCAAAAAGGAATTTCCAGATAAGAAGGAAATTGCTGCATCCCTTCATGAATTTCATATGAGTGAAAAAATCCCGGAAATGGTACTGCAGCCAATTGAGATACTGCAGCATCATTCCATCTACTATTTTATATATGAATATTTCCAAGGCATTCCCTTAGCAGAAATATTAAAACAAACAAAGCTGCCTCTGCTTGAAAAACTGAAGATCTCATACCATATAGCAAATGCCCTCTCTGCACTACATCGGCATGGAATAATTCATAAAAATATAAATTCCATGCAGATTTTTCTTTCAGAATCCACATTAGAAGTTAAAATAACAGGTTTAACATATGCCACTTTTTTAAAACAAGAAAGCTATGCTATCTCTAGCCAGCATCAAGTATTTGAAAATCATCCTTTGTATATGTCTCCAGAGCAGACAGGGAGAATGAATAAGCCCATTGATTATCGTTCTGATCTGTATTCCTTAGGGGTGGTATTATACGAACTGTTTACCGGTCAATTACCTTTCGATCTGGCTGAGCATAGCCAGCTTGTTCATGCACATCTTGCCAAAAGGCCTAAACATCCATGTCTGCAGTTTCCTGATTTACCTGAAATGATTGGTGAAACTATTTTAAAATTATTAGAAAAGACACCAGACAATCGCTATAAAAGCGCTTGGGGTCTCAGGGAAGATTTAGGATACGCCATTAGCCAATATCATGCATTCGGAAACATTCCAAGTATTGCGATTGGACAACATGACCATGGACTCGTTTTTGAGAAGGCTGGTCGATTATATGGACGGGAAAAAGAGATTTCACAAATTCATAGAGCTTTTGCGCATGTAGCAAATGGCGGAAGAAGTCTATTGCTTATTCCAGGAGAGGCTGGGATTGGGAAGACAGCACTCGTAAATGAGATTCATAAACCATTGATAAAAGAAAAAGGATATTTTATTTCAGGGAAATTTGAGCAAATGAATAGAACAGTTCCCTTTGCGCCAATCCTTTCTGCCTTTAAATCACTCATTCGCCAATTTCTGACCGAGAATGATGAACAAGTAGAAATCTGGAAGCGAAAAATAAAAGAAGGACTGTCTGTTCACTCCGGTTCTCTTACAGCCATTTTGCCAGAGCTTGCCTGGCTGATTGGAGAGTCGGGTTCTGCCTATCATCGATCATTACTTGATACACAGCGTCTGCAGCTATATACTTTTCAGCAATTTATAAATATCTGTGCAACGAAGGATCATCCACTCGTATTATTTCTTGATGATTTGCAATGGGCAGATATTGCATCGCTGGAATGGATTGAATATATGCTAACACAGGCAGATTGCCGATATTTTATGATCATTGCTGCTTTTCGTGAAAATGAGATAAGTGAACAGCATCCTTTTAATAAAACAATAAATCTATTAAAGGAAAAAAAGATCCTTTTCTCTAGTATCCCAGTTAGATACCTTGCCAAAAATCAGGTGACATTATGGCTGGAAGAGTCCTTCTGTGACAAGGGAACACATATTGAGGAATTATCTGTTCATATTTATCGGATCACACAAGGAAATCCTTTTTATATCAGACAGCTATTGAAATCCTATGAAGATGATGGGCTCATTACACTTCTTTCAGAGCAGCGGAAATGGCGTATTGATGAGAAGTATAAAGATAGCTACGTTGATGAAAATATCCTATCCTTCTTAATTGGGCGAATTGAGATGCTGCCTTCGCATGTTCAAAATATATTACAGTTGGCTTCTTGTATTGGGAATCGTTTTGACCTAAAAACATTATCTATTATTTCTGGAGCATCGCTGGAACAAACAGCTGAGCATGTATGGGATACCCTTGAAGCTGGGATGGTTTTGCCGACCAGTGTATCGTATAAATGGATTTATCGTGAAGAAGCTGAAGCAATGGTTGAAGAAGAACCCCTCTATTACACTTTCTTGCATGACCGAGTTCAGCAGGCATTCTATGAAATGATGACCAATGACGAAAAAGAAGCAGCACATCTTACTATTGGGCGACTGCTCTGTAAGCATGAATCCTCCATTAAAAACGATATCTTCACAGTGGTTAACCACTTGAATAGAGTTCAAAATAAACTAACTTCACATGAAAAACAGCAATTAAGAGAGTGGAACATTATTGCGGCAGAAAAGGCTAAAAATGCATCCGCACATTCAGAAGCACTTGCTTATTATGAATACGCACAGCATTTATTTAATGATGCCTCTTCAGGCAAAGATGATAACTTAACCTATAGACTCATGAAGGGATTGGGAGAATGCCAGTACGTAACAAGCCAATTTTCTGAGGCGGAGCAAACCTTTGACGAACTGCTGAGTTATACAGAAAAGAAAGCAGATCAGCTCGAAATATATAATTCTAAAATGATACTGTATACACATATGCATCGAGTGGAAGAGTCGATTCAGGCAGGATTAGAAGGGCTAAAGCTTTATGGGATAACGTTTCCAGAGAAGCTGACAAAAGGAGATGTAGCCAAAGAGCTTTTGCTGGTTCGTCTGGCGCTCAGCAAGCGAAAAAGGGAGCAGATACTAAAACTCCCGGAACTTAATAATGATGAAAAACAAGTGCTGAATACGATGATCACCATGAATTCGGCTGCCTATCATATCAACCAGAATTTAGCTGCCCTTTT
The DNA here is from genome assembly GCF_008923265.1 of Bacillus mesophilum. Classification (NCBI taxonomy): domain Bacteria; kingdom Bacillati; phylum Bacillota; class Bacilli; order Caryophanales; family Bacillaceae; genus Bacillus; species Bacillus mesophilum. Next base: position 635,527 of record NZ_WBOT01000003.1, read on the forward strand.
AATGCTGCGGGCTGTCCGTTATACGCTTAAGCATGGAATTGCCAATATTAGCGCCCTTGTCATCAATAATTATGCACTAATTTTGAGTTCCGGATTTAAAGACTTTGAAGGAAGTGTACTGTATGGCAAGCTTGCTTTAGAACTATCAGAGTATTTTGGCGATGTGGGAATTAAAGGCCGTGTGCACTTTGTATATGGAAGCTTTGTGAATCAATGGCATTCGCATATAAGTAAAAATGTTACATACATGGAAAGCTCCCAGCGCTATTGTCTTGATGCGGGAAACATGCATCTCGCAGGAGCAAACAGTTCCTTTATCGTCGTATCTATGCTCATACAGGGAGTACAGCTGGACATCGTTTTAACTCGTGTTAATCAGCAGATTCAATTTATCAACACAATTCAATATCCCATTTCAATTGGTTTTTTAAATGAACTAAAACATTGGACAAGCATGCTGCAAAGTAATCATCCCCATTATCATTGGGAAATGCAGCCGGTCTTAGAGGATGACTCTGCTAAGATTATGCACTATACGATTCGCCTGCAAATGGCCTATCTATTCTATCAAAGGGAATATGCCGCAGCCATTTTACAAGAGCTAAGTCCACTAGTCAGCAATCGGCTTACGCTTGTCATTGTGCCCGAGTATTATTATTATCTCGCCTTATGGTGTACAAGGGATTCTGAAATAGGCAGAGCATATAAGGGAGAATGGCGAAAGAGTTTAAAAAAGCTTGAAAGATGGGCAAAGCTATCCCCTCAGAACTATAAGCATAAACTTTTATTAATGAAGGCAGAAAAACAAAGAATAACAGATGGTGCTATTAGTACGAAGTTACTTGCGTTGTATGATGAAAGCATACGGCTTGCAGAGGAGAATGGATTCATTCAAGATGCTGCGATTGCCAATGAATGTGCCGGTTATTATCTTAAAGAATTAGGCTATGCAAAACTGGCACGTCCCTATTTCGAAAGTGCTGTCTATCTTTATGAAAAATGGGGAGCCGGGTTTAAGAGAAAACAATTAGGTGTTAGTTTTAAGCAAATATCTGCTCCTATTCAGGTAGAGCCTCAAGCTTACTATGATGTCCACGCAGCATTGCAGGGTGCAGCACAAAGTATTTCCCATGAAATGACAATGTCAAAGCTTGCCTCCAAGCTACTTGGCGTTGCTATGGAATATGCCGGTGCTGATCGAGGTTTTATTTTATACAGAAGAAAGGATACTTTCTTTGTTGGAGAATGCAAAAACGTAAATGAACCTGAAGCTGAAGTTTACCGTGATCTGCCGATTACAGGAAAGAATCTGCTGGCTGAAAAGGTTGTTTCTTATGTGAAAGCGAGCAGTGATCTCGTGGTTCTTCATCACGCTGCGGCAGAAGGATTATTTATAAAAGATCCATATATTATAGAAACTCAAACGCAATCACTTTTCTGTAATCCCATTATGAGAAAGGGTAAAATAATCGGTGTCTTATATTTAGAAAACAGGCATGCATCACATGTTTTTACTGAAAAAAAGACGAAACTGCTTTCAATCCTGACAACTCAATTATCCATTTCAATTGAAAATGTTTATGTCTATGAAAGCATGGAAAAAGCTGTAGCTGAGAAAACGGAGCAATTACTGAATGCCAATCAGTCATTGGAAAAAATTAACATGAAGCTTGAGGAAGTTGAGCAAAAGAGAAAGCATTTTCTAGCGAACATATCTCATGATCTCCGTACGCCAGTAAACGTCATCAGCGGCTATTTAGAAGCAGTCATGAACGGACTTGCCAGTGATGAGCAGGAAAAGAACTTTTTAATTGGCAAGGCACTCGAAAGATCTAATGAATTGGAGGAGCTTATACAGGATTTATTTGAATTGTCGCAGGCGGAGTCTGGCCGTTTACAATTTGATATTGATTATATCCCGCTATCGCAATTTATTGCTTATATTGAAAATAGATATAAGAATGAGCAGCTTGGAGAGCATTTAGCTTTCCGCATAGAAAATGTGCTCATAAATAAAGAGATAGAAGACTATATGATCGGTGTGGATCCTGAAAGAATACGGCAGGTCTTTGCAAATATAATAGGCAATGCCAAAAAGTATACTAGGTCTGGCGAGATTATCTTGTCATTTAGATTACAAGGAGATAATGAATTATTGATTATGATTCGTGATAGCGGTCTCGGAATACCGGCTGATATTCTTCCCTTTATTTTTGACCGTGATTATACAAATAGTTATGGTGATAACAAGAAAAAAGGCCATGGCCTAGGATTAAGCATCTGCAAGGAGGTTATTACGGTACATAAAGGAATAATCTGGGCAGAAAGCCAAGAAGGTCAGGGAACTACTTTCTATATTACTCTCCCGCTATTTCAATTTTCTTTAGAAAATTAATATGTACAAGCACATTTTTATTTTTGCTAGATGCTGGCCTTAGCAGCTTGTCCTCCTCTTACATAAGATATATTGTAACAACAAAATAAGAGGAAGGGAGTTGTTATTATGGGGAAAAATCGCCGCCGTAATAACGGAAATGTTGCAGGAGCTTTTGACAACAATTTTAAGGTTAGAGTGAATGGTACTATTGATAGTGATGATCTTTGCCGAGCTGTCCGCCGCTGCTTAGTCAATGATCTTGTAGCTGGTGCAGAGGATGACAACAGAAACGACCACGATAGAGATTGCTGCTGTCATAATCGCAGAAGATCTTGGATCTAATCGAAAAAAAACTCCGGAAGGCTTAGCCTTTCGGAGTTTTTTTATAAACATTATTTATCGAATAAAGAAGTACTGTGCAGTGGCTGTACTCTTGCTTTTGGATCAATATATGATTTCGCGTTATTTACCGCTGTTGGTGCCTCACCAAATCCGCTTGCAATTAGTTTCACTTTCCCATCATAAGTTGAGATGTCGCCTGCAGCATAAATGCCTTCGATATTTGTCTCCATTTTGGAATTTACCACGATGGAATTCTTTTCAATATTTAATCCCCACTCTTTAATTGGACCTAAGGAAGAGACGAAACCGTAGTTTACAATGACAGCATCCACATCGAAAACTTCTTTTTCTTTGCTTGTTACATTCTCTAACACGACCTGATGAACACCTTCATCATTTCCAATTAGTTCAGACGGCACATATGGTGTTTTTACTTCAACTTTTGAATTATGAAGATTTTCAACACTGTGCTCATGCGCACGGAACTTGTCACGACGGTGTACAATCGTCACTTGTTCAGCAATCGGTTCAAGCATTAAAGCCCAGTCAACAGCCGAATCCCCGCCGCCGAATACAACAACCTTTTTGCCGGCAAATGAATTAAGATCATCAATAAAGTAATGAAGATTTTTTCCTTCATATTCCTTCGCACTTTCTAATTCAAGTCTGCGAGGCTGGAACGCACCATTTCCGGCAGTAATGATAATAGCTTTTGTATAATGCACATCTTTATCTGTTGTTAATTTAATGGTGCCATCAGCTTGTTTTTCAAGCTGCTCAACCGCTTCTTCTAAGCAAATAGTAGGTTCAAACTTTGCCATTTGCTCTTTTAAATTATCTACTAATTCTTGTGCACGAACTTTTGGAAAGCCGGCAACATCATAGATATATTTTTCAGGATATAATGCACTTAATTGTCCGCCAAGCTGCGGCAAGCTTTCAATAATTTTAACGGATGCCTGTCTCATACCGCCGTAAAAAGCAGTGAAAAGTCCTGTTGGTCCTCCGCCAATAATGGTTATATCATAAACTTTTAGATCTTCACTCAAAGTTAATCCCTCCAAATATGTATTTTTCACTTTCATCAATATTACCATAAATACATCTTTTGCTCACCATTTCTTAATCTTGTAATGAAACCTTTTCTGACTAGTCTAAAAATTAATAAAGTATGATTTTATCTTGAAAAACATGTGAAAGTAGCATAATATGAAATGGGAGTATTAATGTTAATTTTCTGTGACAATTTTGGAACATTTTTTTGTCCATGTTCGTGAATTGGATCACAATCTTTTTCTGTTTTTTGTAAAATAAAATAGTATAAAATTGCGGAACATAATGTTACGCAAAAAATTAAAAGGTGGAAGTGATAGACTTGAGAAAGCCCAAAATAGTAATACTAGGTGCAGGTTACGGCGGATTAATGACTGCTACTCGCCTTCAAAAGGCTGTAGGGACAAATGAAGCTGACATCGTATTAATAAATAAAAATGATTACCATTATGAAACGACGTGGCTGCATGAAGCATCTGCAGGAACACTTCATCATGATCGAGTAAGATACGATATTTCCGGTGTAATTGACCGAAACAAGGTTGAGTTTATTCAAGGAACTGCCGTAGAAATCAAAAAAGAAGAAAAGAAAGTATTGCTTGAAAACGGCGAAGTAGAGTATGACTACTTAGTAGTTGCACTAGGCGGAGAATCTGAAACATTTGGCATTAAAGGCTTAAAAGAGTATGCATTTTCAATTGTGAATGTGAATGCTGCACGCCAAATCCGCGAGCATATAGAACTGCAATTTGCAACATACCATACAGAAGAAGAGAAAAAAGACGAACGCCTTACAATCGTAGTAGGTGGAGCTGGCTTTACTGGAATTGAATTCCTTGGCGAATTAGGAAACCGTATTCCTGAGCTATGCCATGAGTATGATATTGATATTCATAAAGTAAAAGTTATCTGTGTGGAAGCTGCACCAATGGTTCTTCCAGGATTTGATCCGGACCTAGTGGAATATGCAGTAGCACACCTTGAGAAAAAAGGTGTTGAATTCCGTATTGGCACAGCGATTAAAGAAGCTACTCCAGAAGGAATTATCGTTGCTAAAGGTGAAGAAGAGCCAGAAGAGATTAAAGCAGCTACAGTTGTATGGGCAGCTGGTATCCGAGGAAATGCGATTATTGAGAAATCAGGTATTGAAGCAATGCGTGGCCGCGTAAAAGTCAATCTTGATCTGCGCGTACCAGAGCATGAGAATATCTTTGTCATCGGTGACTGCTCACTAATGATTAATGAAGAAATTAACCGCCCATATCCTCCAACTGCACAAATTGCGATGCAGCAAGGTGAGACATGTGCAAAAAATATTGCTGCACTTATTCATAATAAGCCTTTAGAAAACTTCAAGCCAGATATTAAAGGTACAGTTTGTTCTTTAGGAGAAAACGATGCAATTGGTGTTGTTTTCGGCAAAAAATTAGTAGGGAAAAAAGCTTCCTTCATGAAAAAAGTGGTTGATAACCGCTCACTTTACATGATCGGCGGAGCTGGTCTTGTATTGAAAAAAGGTAAATTTAACGTTTTATAATAAGTGAGGGAGAGCAGACTGTGCATGGTCTGCTCTTTTTTTGTTGGGGAGTTTTCGGTGGTTTAGGTGAGAGATGGTGTGAGCTGTATGATATAGTTTCGGGGAAGGGTAGATAGGCTCTAATAGGCTGTTTAGCATGAATGTTTGAAAATGAGTCCAGTCTTAGAGATGATCGCTCTGTGTGGAAGCAAAATCTAGGTTTTCACTTTAATCACGGCACAAAACCCCAATATATATGGATAACAGAGTCGTATTTCTGAGCTAATCGTGCCACGAAACCCCAATATAAGGATAACAGAGTCGTGTTTCTGCACTAATCACACCACGAAAACCCAGTATCTGGATAACAGAGTCGTGTTTCTGCACTAATCACGCCACAAAACCCTAATATATGGACAACAGAGTCGTGTTTCTGCGCTAATTACACTACAGAACCCCAGTATCTGGATAAAAGAGTCCTGTTTCCGCTTCCAATCACGCCACAAAACCCCAATATCTGGATAAAGAAGTCCTGTTTCTGCTCAAATCACGCCATGTACCACCAATATCTGGATAAAAAGGTCCAGCTCTGTCTCTAATCCACCTTATTAACCAATATTCAAGAATAAGCAATCACATCTTACTCTATATCTACCCTTATTTCCCATCTAAACAAAAATGCAGCAAATCTAACAGCCATCTACTCCAAGAAACAAAACTACCTATAAATTGACCTGTGATCTCATATTATTTCAACTGTAAATTACTATTTTTATCTATGTTAAACTGTTTATTAAAGAAGATGAAAAATTGCAGTCAGGGAGGAATATATATGAGCAAGAGGGGGAAGGTTTGGCTTGCAGCAGCTGGTTTAGTCATTTCGGAGCAAGGAGAATGGCTTGTAGTAAAGAAAAAATATGGCGGTCTAAAAGGGATGTGGTCGATCCCAGCTGGCTTTGTCCATGAAGGAGAAACAGCAGATGCTGCTGCAGTGAGAGAGGTTTTCGAGGAAACTGGAATTGCCTGCAAGGTAAAAGGAATGATTGGTTTAAGAACAGGGGTTATAAAAGAGGAAATTAGTGATAATATGCTGATCTTTTTATTGGAGCCCATAGCAGAAAAAAATATTACAATTCAGGAAAAAGAAATAGAAGAAGCAACGTTTATAAAACCTGATTACATTGTTAATCAAACTGAATCCTCCATTATGCTAAAGCATTTATTAAACCGATCAGAAGAGATCATGCAGCAGGCAATTGAAAACATAAATCCAGGAAATCAGTTTTCATATACGGCATATAAATTATTTTTATAATTTTTCGAAATATTACGATAATAAAAGAAAAACAATGCAATAAGTAGTTGTATGCGTTTACAGTAAAGGTTTTCAGTTAAAATTAAGCCTTTCCAAATGGTCTGATCCTTGATATATTATCAGAAAATTCAGTAGTAAGAGGAGATGACAACGCAATGAAATCAAACAGCTATGATACAAAAAATTGTCCATATTGTTCAGGAAAGGGTTATTTTCAACTCTTGCTTGGCGGGTCAGAAACATGCTCCTGCTGCGGAGGGTCAGGAAAGAAAAAAAGTTAACAGTAGCGATAGTTAGTTGCGTTTAATAAAGCTCTCAAATTGAGGGCTTTTTGTTTCGAGTTCATGATGGATTCTCACTTCTAAGTTAGAGAAATCTCCCTTTCTCCCAATTTTAGTTGACGAAATTCTATTTTTTTCAGTACACTAAATATTGATGTGCTAAGGGGGACAAATACTAATGCAGATGACCATATTTGTGTTGCCAATTTCCATGCTTTTATTTTTTGTTTTATTTTTTGGAATCGGTTTTATTTTGAATATGCTTTTAAGAATGTCCTGGATCATGGCAATAATTTATCCAGTTATAGCCATTTTAATTATTGATCAGGTGAGATTCATAGAATATTTTACAAACACAGGATTTGCTTTTTCAGATCTTGGTACAGAATTATCAAGCTTGGCAATGGCAGATATTTTAATTTTAAGCAGCGGATTGGCAGGTGCCATTGTAGCTGGCATTACCATTAAACTGTTGCGCAAAAAAGGATATCGAATGTTTTAAAAGCTCTGCGTTCAAAAAAGCGCAGAGCTTTTTCTTGTGAATTTTCTTATTGTTCAATAATTTGAAAATAGTAAATTTTTTCGCTTATTCTCTTAACTTATGAATATTTTCTGTTCAGATGGGAAATGAATATGGTTGGGAGGAGTGAAATTTAGTATGAATACATTAAAAAATTGGACAAGACGTATTGTGATGACCATTTTAGTTATGGGTGCAACATTAACGACGTTTGAATCAATCTCAGGAGTAAAAGCTCGAGAAATTGCTGAAGTGGCAGCTGAAAATAATGAATTTTCCCTTATGGAGAAGGTAACACATACATTTAAAACGGTTGGAGTAGCTTTTAAGAAGTTGCAATTAGCAACAGTAGGGGAATCCCAAATCTCTTCAAGTGAACCTGTGGTTGGAGAGCCTCCAACTTTGGAAGAGTCGATTGATTGGTCTCAATATCAGCGGAAAAATGTTGTTGCTACAGGTTATACCGCTTATTATGAATCAACAGGAAAACATCCTAATCATCCAGGATTTGGTATTACATACTCAGGTGTTAAAGTGAAACGCGATTTATATTCAACAGTGGCTGCTGATTTAAGCGTATTTCCGATTGGAACCATTTTATTTATCCCTGACTATGGCTATGGGGTAGTTGCTGATAAAGGTGGAGCCATTAAAGGAAATAAACTGGATCTTTACTATGAAACCGTTGATGAAGTTTATGAACATTGGGGAAAGAAGACGCTAGACGTCTATGTTGTAAAAATGGGCGATGGCTCTTTAACAGAAGAGGAACTGACAGCACTGAATGAAAATGAATCCATGCAGGTATTCCGTCAGGCTTATATTAAATCTGCAGAAGAATAATACATGTATATTCTTAAAACAAAAAAGACAGGAATTCCCTGTCTTTTTTGTTTTGTTGCACGATATCTTTTCTACATGATGAAAAAATAATACAGGACAAGCGTGAGCAAGACCCCGGTTAATCCGCCGAATAGGACTTCAATCGGCTTATGGCCAAGAAGCTCTTTTAACTCCTGTCTTTTTTCTTGTTCAGGTTTTTTTTGCCAATCCTTTGCTTCATCTAAAAACTTTTGAAAATCGGCAACAAGCTTATTAAGCACAATAGCCTGCTCGCCAGCTTGGCGGCGTACGCCAGTAGCATCAAACATTGTGATGATTGCAAACACAGCGGATACAGCGAACAGAGCGGAATCTAGTCCAGCTTCCAGTGCGACCCCAGTTGATAATGCGGTGACCGCGGCAGAATGTGAACTTGGCATTCCCCCCGTACTCGTCAGCAATGACCAATCTAATCTTTTTGTAGCAATAAATGTGATTGGCACCTTTACAAATTGGGCAAAGAAGATGGCAGCGAGTGCTGACCAAAACGGGAAGTTCATAAATAATTCCATAAAAACCACCTTTGAAAAATTTACACTGCTCTAGTTACTATTCTTCAATATTATTTCTCTTCATGCAAATAAATCAACTTTTTTTTATTTTATACAAAAATATGAAATCACATTGAAGTTAAAAAGACACTATGAGAGCAAAATTACACTAGTTAGAAAAGATTTCTTGAAACTGGATGGTTAGGAAGTCGAAATAAATCAGATAATTATGTATAATAATATTATCAATATTGGGGGTGTTAACATGTTTACAGTACAATCAGAATTAAATTTAACAGCAGAACACGAATGCTTAATCATTGGGCTTTTTGATCAGCCTCAGAAATTTGAAGGCAAATTAGAACGTATTGATAAAGCGTTTGATGGCGCTCTAACAGAGCTTGTAAAAAATGGAGACATTTCGGCTAAGCCTAAAGCCATTTCAAAAATACATACATTTCAAAAAGTTGGCAGTAAACGCTTCATTTTTGTAGGTCTGGGAAAAGAAAAGGAATACACTTTTGATCTTTTAAGAGAAGCATTAGGAGCAGCGTTTAAACAAATTCAGGCTGCGAAGATGACCGAAGCAGCAGTTTATCTGGATTCACTTACAGCAGGTTCTCTTGACTCTATTGATGCTGCACACGCTGTAACAGAGTCATTTGCTTTAGCAACATATCAATTTGAAGGCTATAAAGAGAAATCAAATGAACCCGAGAAAAAAATCGAGCACCTTTTTGTATACGGTTCTGAGACTGATGCAGAAGAAATAAAAGCATCTTTAACGGTTGGTTATGCATATGGCATGGGGACGAATTCTGCCAGAACGCTTGTGAACCTTCCAGGCAATATGCTGACAGCAACAGATATGGCTGAATATGCAAAAGAACTGGCTGGACGCTATGAATTTGAAACAGAAATTTTAGAAAAAGAAGATATGATTAAGCTTGGCATGGGTGCTTTATTGGCTGTTAACCAAGGTTCTGTAGAGCCTCCAAAAATGATTGTTTTGAAATACCAAGGCAAGGATGAGTGGGAAGATGTCATTGGCTTGGTTGGAAAAGGGATCACTTTTGACACAGGCGGATATTCGATTAAACCGAAAGATGGGATAGTCGGAATGAAAAGTGATATGGGAGGAGCAGCGGCCGTTTTAGGTGCCATGGAAATCATCGGTGAACTAAAGCCTGAACAAAATGTGGTAGCTGTTATTCCTTCTACTGATAATATGATTAGCGGTGCTGCTCTTAAACCGGATGATGTCATTACATCAATGAGCGGTAAAACCATTGAAGTGTTAAATACGGATGCAGAGGGCAGGCTTGCATTAGCAGATGCTGTGACATATGCAAAGCATCATGGAGCTAACTACTTAGTAGATGTAGCAACCTTAACTGGCGGAGTGATTGTTGCGCTCGGTACGAACACTACAGGTGCATTAACAAATAATGAAGCACTGTTTGAACAAATTTTAGAAGCTTCACATGAAGCTGATGAGCCAGTATGGCAGCTGCCGTTATTTGAAAAGGACAAAAAGCGGGTAAGAAGCAGTAAAATTGCTGATCTCAATAATTCACCAGGCCGTGAAGGACACGCTATTATGGGCGGAGCATTTGTTGGGGAATTTGCGGAAAATACTCCTTGGGTTCATTTGGATATTGCGGGCACAGCAACAACGAATCAAGCCTACGACCTAGGACCTTCCGGAGCAACAGGTGTTATGGCTCGTACACTTGCATTGTTTGTTGAAAGATTTGAAACACTTAAATAATCTATTTATGAGAGGCTTCCTTTGGGAGCCTCTCTCATTTTATGACGAAGGAGCAGCTTCATGAGAGAGAATGCCATAACAAACAAGATCGATATATTCATTCTCTTTCTTTACATGCTGTCTTAAGATTCCCTCTTTTTTCATTCCTATTTTTTCTAACACTCTTCCTGATGCTGGATTTGATACAAAGCAGCGAGCAAATACTTTTTGATACTGTTTCTCTTGGAAAGCAAAGTCAATGACGGCTTTAGCTGCTTCTGTACCATAACCTGTTCCCCAGTATTCTTCACCAACCCAGTAGGCAAGTTCTCCATGATTAAAATGATGATTGTTAGATAACGCAATTGCTCCGTATAACTCACCTGAAATTCTATCTGTTATGGCAAATTCATATTTTTTATTTTCATTGAAATGGTGTGAATGAAGTCTGATCCACGATAAAGCATCATCCATTTTGTATGGAAAGGGAAGGTATAAAGTGTTTTTATAAATATTGTCATTATTGCATAGCTCGGCAACCCGTAATGCATCTTCAGTAGTAAATAATCTTAATATTAACCTGCTGGTTTTGATTGTTTGAGTGGCTGGATTATAGGTCATTCAAGGTTCTCCTTTCTGTATAACAGCCGAAAATTTTTTTCCTTCCACATGGGGAAATAGAAAACCAAGACTATTCTAGTTTTGGCTGGTCCTCTTGTTATAAATATACTTTACAAATTTCTCTTTATAGTCGGTATATTCATTCATTCCAGATGAAGACTTCTCTAAGTATTCTTTTTTAATCTTTAAATATCTTTTTCTAGCTGTTTCGTTTGAATTTAGATAGTCTCTAAAGAAAATCAAATTATTCCAAAGTTCGCTTCTATATTCAGTTAGATGCAGGTAATGTGTTTTTACTTCATAAGTTTGGTCAGTGAATTTAGCGAACACTATTTCTCCTGGCCGTTCAACCTTTAGCCGTAAAAATCCGCAATTCTTTAAACCGGTAAATAGGCTGCTATTTACATTATTCAAATCATTTACTCCAACTAAAATATCCAAAATGGGTTTTGCAGGCATTCCTTTTATAGCTGTGCTGCCAATATGCTGGATCCAATTCTCGTTCATTTGAATATTTTGCAGTAGATGAACTCTCACTCTACTAAACTCTTTTGTCCATTCTGGATTGTAATCCGCCAATCTGATTTCCTCTCTTTTTAATCCTAACTGCACAAATTCAGCTCCTTTGTGTTTAGAAAGACTATTAAGTAATATTATCATAAAATTCAAATATTTAGCAGGATAACTATGAAAAGTAGCCTTGTACGTTAGGGTTTTTAAGAGGAGGATTGGAAGAAGACTGAGCTCCCGCAGTCTAGGAAAGGAGACTAAGCTTCCTTCAAGAGAATCCACCAATCCTGATTTGCATTTAGTCTATTCTTCTAATGAAAGCAATAATGCCCCGGCATACTAATAGTTTTAAAGCCAAGCTAATGAGGGAGTGATGCCAACCCCATCCCCTTCTCCATGTAATCAATTTAGTTTTCCTTTCGGCAAAGGTCTCGATTATGACTTGAGGGATAATAAAAGGAAATAACTTTAGAAAAAGGCCAAGAGGCTTACTGTCGACCGTCCATTGATTATAGTAAAGCAGCAGCAGTGGATAAAGAATAAAGTCAAAAGGAAGATGAATGACATACTTCGGAAATAACCGGTGCGGATATTTTAAAAAACCTTTTAGCACTAAATATTTATCTATAAAGGAATTGCCGATCACTGCTACAAGGTTAATAATGACCCAATCCTTTGTTGACCGTTTAAAAATAGCAAATGGCAACAGAACAAGTCCAATGACACTAATGCAAACTAAAAAAAATTTAGATAATTTGTGATTTTTCATTTTGCCCACCTCTTTTTTTAGTTTGTTTCAATTTTAAATATCTACTCACGAATTATTTGTTAATCATCTTTTTAGATTGATTGAATGTGAACAAATTTTCGAATTTATAATAGCTAAATGTAACAAATACCACAGCTTGTCAAATCAATACTCGATATACTGATTTTGAACAATAATAAATGGGAAAATGGTGATAACATGCATGGTAAAATGGGAGGGCATCCCGGACATATGAACAGGACGTCAATGGACTTTAATGAAAACCCTTTTATCGTTATTTGGGAAGTAACTAGAGCATGTGAATTGAAATGTGTTCACTGCAGAGCCGACGCGCAATTAAGGCGTGATCCGAATGAACTGACAACAAAAGAAGGTTTTGAATTAATTGATCAGATATATGAAATGAATAAACCGATGCTTGTCTTTACCGGCGGAGATTGCATGATGAGGGAAGATTTGTTTGAACTTGCTGAATATGCGGTGCAAAAAGGTATGCGTGTGTCTATGACGCCAAGTGCAACAGCAAATGTCACAAAAGAGAAAATGGAACGCGCCAAAAGTGTCGGGCTTTCCCGCTGGGGACTTAGTTTGGATGGACCAACTCCAGAAATTCATGATCACTTCAGGGGAACATCTGGCTCCTTTGATTTAACGGTTGAAAAAATCCACTATTTAAATGAACTGGACATGCCGCTGCAAATTAATACCGTAATCTCACGCTACAACTACGACCACCTGGAGCAAATGGCGGAACTGGTTAAAGATTTAAAAGCCGTGATGTGGTATATCTTTTTGCTAGTTCCTACAGGCAGAGGGCAGCAGGATGCATGCCTGACACCGCTTGAACATGAAAAGGTGTTTAAATGGCTTTACGAATTAGGCAAAAAAGCTCCTTTTGACATTAAAACAACTGCTGCTCAGCATTATCGACGAGTTGTTTTGCAGCAAAAGGTGAAGGACAAGCTTGTAGCTGGAGATAAAATTGAGTACCAGGACACAATTGTGAGAGATGCTGCATCAGGCATCGACGGATTGAGCCGTGCTCCAAAAGGCGTTAATGATGGCAATGGCTTTATATTTGTATCACATACAGGTGATGTATTGCCAAGCGGACTTCTCCCAATCAAAGTCGGAAATGTGCGTGAAAAACCATTAAAGGACATATATCGTCATGCACCAGTCTTAAAAGAACTGCGCAATCCAGATCTTTATAAAGGCAAATGCGGTGTATGTGAATATCGATTCGTTTGCGGAGGCTCTCGCTCTAGAACCTATGCTGTTACAGGCGATTACCTTGAGAGCGAACCATATTGTGTATATATTCCGAAAGAATTAAGAGGGAAAAAAGCAGCATTGTAAAAGTAGAAGCCGGAGAATTATTTCTCTGGCTTCAGTTTTTTTATTATTGCAATAAAAAGAACTCCATACTCTTTATCACACTAGCGAACTAAAATAAAATGATTGACATGCACTGCAATACTATGATAATTTTATAATCGTATTTTAGTTCTCTACCAATTTATCGTAATAAAGCAAAAAGGGGTTACTATTATGAATTCAGTCATCATTGCTGTATTAATTATGCTATTACTTAGCTTATTCAGAGTAAATGTTGTTCTCGCTTTAATCACAGGTGCTGTAATCGGAGGCTTAACGGGTGGTCTTAACCTAACTGAAACGATTGAAGTCTTTTCAGGCGGTCTTGGCGGAAGTGCAGAAGTTGCTTTAAGCTATGCATTGCTTGGCGGGTTTGCGGTTGCAATCTCAAGCACAGGTCTTCCGAATGTATTAGTAGACTGGGTGCTGGGCAAGGTAGCTGTGAATGGAGAAGGCAGAGGAAAGACACTGTCGAAGGCTTTTATGATTTTTGCTATTTTATTAATGGCCTGCATGTCACAGAATGTTATTCCCATTCATATTGCCTTTATACCCATTTTGATTCCGCCGCTTTTAAAGATTATGAATGAACTGCAAATAGATCGCAGATTGATTGCAGCAGTGCTGACTTTCGGGTTAACTGCTCCGTATATGCTGATTCCAGCAGGTTTTGGACAGATCTTTCATGAGATACTTGCAGAGAACATGAATAATAGCGGACTTGCTGTGAATATGAATGATATTCCAATAGCAATGCTGATTCCGGTAGGCGGCATGGCAGTTGGTTTGGCAATTGCGTTTATATCATATAGAAAAAATAGAAGCTACTCAGATATTAGTGTTGTCGACCAAGAAAAAATATCTTATCGGAAAAATGATATCCTTTTCGGACTCGCAGCCATTGCTGCAGCTCTTATTGTTCAAATTGTTACGGATTCTATGATTATAGGTGCAGTTTCAGGCCTAATTGTTCTGTATATCAGTGGAGCTGTTAAGTGGAAGGAAGCTGATCAGCTTTTAACAGATGGCATGAAAATGATGGCTTTCATTGGATTTGTCATGCTGGCAGCGTTTGGTTTTGCAGAAGTAATGAAGGCAACTGGTGACGTAGAGTCACTCGTTCAGCTTGCGGCAGATGCAGTAGCTGGGAATAAGGCGATGGCTGCGTTGCTGATGCTTGTCGTTGGTTTGCTGGTGACGATGGGAATTGGTTCTTCGTTTTCAACTATTCCAATTATTACAACGATCTTTGTTCCGCTTGCACTAGAACTTGGCTTCAGTCCAATGGCAACGATCGCACTTGTTGGAACAGCAGCTGCCCTTGGGGATGCAGGTTCACCAGCGTCTGATAGTACACTCGGACCGACATCCGGATTAAATGCAGACGGACAGCATAACCACATTTGGGATACATGTGTTCCAACATTTCTTCACTACAATATCCCGCTTATCGCTTTTGGCTGGATTGCAGCAATGATTTTATAAATGAGAGAGTGTCCATTCGCTTGGGCACTTTTTTTTATTATATAAGCATTATGGGTAGTAGAATCTATCACTATCACCTATTGATCAAGAATTAGGGTATGATAAAACTAAAAACAAAGGAGAGGTTCATATGTATTTCGGAAAAATAAAAGAACATACTTCTTCCAGAGTTCCGCCGAATCAGAATGTCACAACAACTTTTCCGGTTCTTCACTATGGCAATGTTCCTTATTACTCTGACATGGATCAATGGTCGCTGCAGATCTTCGGAGAGGTACACTCGCCTATAACATTAGGATATGATGAAGTATTAAAGCTGGAGCAGAAAGAATATCAAAATGATATTCATTGTGTCACGGGCTGGTCGAAGCTTGATACGGTATGGACAGGTATATCCTGCAGGTCTATTGCACAGCGTGTAGAAGTAAAAGAGAGCGCTCGCTACGTCATTTTACATGCGGAGGAGGATTGGAGCACCAATATTCCGATAGAGGATTTTATGAAAGAAAGCAGTTTGCTTGCTCATTCCTACAACCATGAAAAGCTGACTCCTGAGCATGGCTTTCCATTGCGTGCCGTTTTTCCGCATCTGTATTTTTGGAAAAGTGCAAAGTGGCTAAGAGGCATTGAATTTTCAGCAGTGGATACACCAGGATTTTGGGAGAGAAACGGCTATCATAATTATGGTGACCCATTTAAAGAGCAGCGCTTTACATGGGATTGATGGAAATTCATTAAACTGCTTGAAATCACTTAATATATAGCTTAAAATTAACATTAAATACTTACAATTACTTAAAAAGTAGCTGATCAAATGTACCAAGAAGAACGAATTATTCGGATCATGCATTATTTAAAGGAAAACAACTCGATTTCCGTTGATCAAATTTGCCAGCTTTTTGATGTCTCACGTGATACCGCACGAAGGGACCTTGTTAGACTTGAAGAGGACCGTGTGATTATTCGAACCCGAGGCGGTGCGATATTGCCGTCATCTCATCATGAAATAAAAAACTATGAGAAAAGGCTGATTACGGTATCAAAAGAAAAAAAGAGTATCGGCAAAAGGGCAGCTTCGCTTATTGGCGAAGGAGATAAAGTGATATTGGATGCATCGACAACGGTTCAGTCCTGTGCCGAACAGTTGAATGATATTCCCTGTACGATCATTACAAATTCCATCAATGAGGCTGAAATCTTATCTCATCTTAAGCAAGTGGATATTATTCTGCTTGGAGGCATGCTGCATAAGGAGCATCGTTTCTTGTATGGTTCTTCTGTGATTGAAAAGCTCAGCCATTATCGTGTTGATCGTGCTTTTATCGGCGTTGTTGGTGTTTCCGAAGCTGGGATTACTCTGGCGCATGAAGAAGATGGTATGGTAAAGAGGAAAATGATTCAGCAGGCGAGTCAGACCATCGTTTTAGCTGACCATACAAAGCTTGGGGTTACCGACTTTTTCTGCATAGCCGGTCTGGATGAGATCGATTTGCTGATTACAGATCAGATGCCAGATCATGAATTTGTGAAATTGTTAGAGCGATTTAATGTGGAGCTTCTTATCGCATAATGATGATCGGCGTAACCTATTCAATTAGGGCGTGACAGATTATTTTATGTTTGGTCCACTTTAAATAAAAGCGTTACAGCATTTGCTGTAACGCTATTTAGCTTGTTTTTTATCCAAAAAGCATGGTGAAAAAGCTTTTTCTTTTTAATTTTTTCTGTGGTATCTCCTGATCTAAAAGCAGGAGTGTATCCTGGGGACGCTGCGGGAAATTTTGCAGAGTGCTGGCTGTGGCTTCAAGAGCAGACATTCGTTCGTTGAGTGACGTAATTTGCTTTTGCAATTCTTCCATTTCTTGACGATGCTGTAAAAGCTGATAAGATACAACATCATCTGCTTTTCGATTAATCCGGAGCTCTAGTTCGTCAATTCTTTTTAGAAGCTCGATTGTACGGTGATCTTTCTCTTCTTTTTTCACGATGCCATTTCTTCGCTTTTTGCTCATTATACTGATTTCCTGGAGATTCTTTCCTGCCTGCAGCTGTTCATGGACTTGCGTCAGTAATGCAACATCATTTTCAGAAAACGAATAATGGCCTAACTCATTGCGTTTCATCTGCAGATCAAGCTGCTTCACCCAGCGCTGAACTGTACTTTTTGATACATTAAGCAATTGTGCGACATTTGTTGTATTCATGAACATTCCCTCCTTTAATGTATATAAAAATTCAACTTCTCTCTTTTTTTTCCTGTATGGGTGACAAAAGAAGTTCTTATTAGACAAAGAAGGTGATATTCTAACAATATTTAGAGGGAAATGTCGTTTTATTGATATAAGGAATAAATATACTCTTTAAAAACAAAGGCAGCGAAGCCTAAATAACATATGTGAGTATGGGAAAAATCAATCGCAGTTTCATTAGATAAAACAGCTGTCACTTACACTACCTCCTCTCAGCTATATTTTATAGAAATCACAATTTAGCCTAGTCTGATCGGATTTGAGCGGACCGATAACCAGCTGCTTAAAAACTCCTGTACCTCTCTGTTGCTTGCCAGTGTGGCATGTCCGCCTTTTAGAGCATAAAATGTTTTATCTTTACTCGATACAAGATCCATAACTGGCTGAACTTGTTCCTTTGGTACCAGGCGATCAACATTTGAGCCAACAGCAAGCAAATTTGCATTTATATTTGATAATTTGACAGGTTCCCCATCGATTAATAATGTTTCATTGATTAACCCATTTTCAATTCCTAGGGTCTGAATCATCTGTTTTAGTGCTGCACCTGAAAAGGGAATATGCGAATCAGCCCAAAAATTAAACCTTTTCCATTTTAGTGCATATTCTTCATCATGCCCTTTTCTTAATAATGATAAATAAGGAGATATATAGACAGGAGAGGCGACAACTCTAAGTCCAATTTTCATAAAGTCAGGTGGTACAACTCCTACTGTATCTAAAATGGCATCAAAATCTATTTCTCCATTTCTAAGACCATTCTGCCACTCATCAAATATTGGAAAATGGGAAAAGTCAATAGGAGCAACAGCCAGAACAAGATTTTGGATGGGTTCATCGGCAATGGCGGCATAGATTGAAGCAAAAGTGCCGCCCATGCAGAAGCCAATGATAGAAATATGTGATGCTCCGCTGTGAACTAAGGCGCGCTGCACGCCTTTTTTAATATAGCGAAGAATATAATCATCCATTGTAAGACCCTTATCTGCGTATGTTGGAATGCCAAAATCCAGTAAATAAATATCATAGCCTTTTTCGTTTAGAAATTGAATTAAGCTGTATCCTGGACCTAAGTCTAAGATAAAAGGCTGGTTAATCAGTGAATAAATAAAATACAAAGGAGTATCATATTTTTTTTGCAATGCAGGATAGTACCAGAGGGTGGCTTTATTCTTTTTCCAAACAGCTTGTCTAGGCGTTAGTCCAACTTCGGGAGCTGGACTATTGACCGTGTTAAAGACATTTTTTAATCTGCTATTAATGAGCTTATCCAATTCAGAAGCCATTTCAACGGTTATCCCTTTGTGTTTGATTGGCTGAGCGGATATTTGTCTGCAGATCGTGAATAGCATTTGTTAAGGAGATCATTTGATATTCAAGATTATCAATTTTTTCCTCGGACTGAACAATGAGGTTTGTTGTATTTGCCAAATCATTTTTAGTAGGAAAGTTAAATGGAACAGAAAGCATTTCCACCGTATTTTGGAGGCTGCTCATTCCTTTTGCCATCCCATTTGCACGCTGTGAGGCAAGTTTCACAAATGCTGGTTTATTTAAGTGGTTCTGAATAGAGCGATTGACCATTTGTTCGACTTGAAAACCTGATCTTGTTAATATGTTAAAAAACTGTTGTGTAATATCCATTTCGTTTTATTCCTTTCTATTGTTAAGTGTTTTAGCACACAATGGTTTATTACAGAGAGGCTGTCAGTCCGCCATCCAGGACCATGACTTGACCTGTCATGTAATCTGAAGCTCTGGAGGACAAAAAGAGAGCAGCACCCTTAAGGTCCTTATCATCTCCAAACCGAGCTGCTGGAATTTTTCTTAAGATGCCAGGTTTAGCATGCTCCAATGCTGCAGTAATTTTTGTAGGGAAAAGGCCAGGAGAAAGGGCATTTACTTGTATATTAAAGGGAGCAAGTTTAACAGCTAAATCTTTTGTAAAAGAAATGACAGCGCCTTTGCTCGTACTATAGGCAATCGCATCTAAGAATGCTGCCGGTGCTCCATACATGCCTGTAACGGAAGTAATGTTAATGATTTTTCCAGAACCCTGCTGCTTCATGATCGCTGCTGCTGCTTGTGAGAATAAGAATGTTCCTTTTACATTGACATCCATGACCTTTTGCCACTTATCTTCCGGTAATGTAAGGGCATCGCCAATCCAAGAAGCGCCGCTGTTGTTGATCAGAATGTCTAATGTACCAAACTGCTGAATCGTTTCTTTCACGATCTGATGTATTTCTTCTGCATTTCTGATATCACAGGCTAAGGCTATGGCTTTTACGTTATAAAGCTCATGTATTTCTTCACAGGTCTTTTCACATTGCTCCAGCTTTCGTGAGCAAACGACGATATTAGCTCCAGCTTCTGCAAGTGCATGAGCCATTTGCCTCCCAAGACCTCTGCCCCCGCCAGTGACAATGGCTGTTTTTCCTTTTAAATCAAACAAATCTGCTATTTCCAATTCAATGACACCTTCCCTCTTTATCATCATCTGTAAGTCAACTGCCAGCATAACGAAACAATTGCTGCATGCTACTGCTCATCACATTTCGTATGGCTAAACAAAAGTGATCAGATTTCCACTTTTCTTATATCATATAGACAAGCATGGGTGATGGTGCTTAAATTGTGTGATTTGCCTGCTGCCTGTTTTGCTGAAGTATAAGTTTTGGAAATGATGGTTAGATATGATAAGAGAAGGAGTGAGAGTGTGCAAAATGATGAAGTGAATTTTGAGCAGGTCTTTACGTTTGCAGGTCATGCTCACTTATATGAGAGGCTCGGAAGCAAGCTGTGGATTTATCAGCACTGGAGTGAGGAGGAATTGCACATCTTAGAGCTTTTTCTGCAGGTATATGGATTTAATGAAGATCAAACCTTGTTTATGGATGACTTCCTCTATCATTTTCGAATTTTTAAAAATATGCATCAATATCATGATATGTCGCGTTATCCTTTTTAAGGTGAAAAGGTGAGGTCCCACATTAAGGAACCTCACCTTTTGTATACAGCAATCAGCAAAGCTGATATATTAGTTTGTTTTTGGTAAACTCTTATGGTTTTATGGTCTTTTTATAATGATTTGCAAAGAAATCCTCTGTATCTGCGACAATCACTTTTCTTAAAAGGATCAACCCAATTAAGTTTGGAATCATCATTAAAGCGTTCGCCATATCAGCAAAAGCCCATACGGTTGTCAGGTTAGCTGCTGCTCCAATTCCGCAGGCTAAAATATAGATCGCTCTGTAGCTCATAATACCTTTTGTCCCAACGATATACTCAAAGCATTTTTCGCCATACACATACCAGCCTACAATGGTCGAAAAGCCAAAGAAAATAACAGAGAAGGCAACAATATATTCTCCAGCTGTTCCTAATACAGAAGCGAAAGCTGCACTTGTTAAAGCTCCGCCTTCTAAAGCGGGGTCATGTGCAACTCCGGAAAGCAATCCGCCTGTTGTATCCCAGAAGCCTGTAATAATAAGAACAAGTCCTGTCATTGTACAGACGATAATCGTAACGATAAACGTTCCAGTCATGGCAACCAATGCTTGTTTAACCGGATGATCGGTTTTCGCATTTCCGGCGATTAATGCTGCAGTTCCTAACCCAGCTTCATTTGAGAATATTCCGCGGGCAACACCATTCTTAATAGCATCCATTACAAGGATACCTGCAAATCCTCCTGCAGCAGCGACAGGGTTAAATGCATAATGGAAGATGGTTTCAAATGCTGGAATAATTTGATCATAATTGATAAAAAGAATGATTAAGGAGCCGCTGATATATAAAAAGGCCATAATGGGCACAAAGAAGCTTGCTACTGTACTTATTCTCTGAATACCGCCGAACACAATCAGAGCGGTTAAGGCGGCAAGAATAACACCAGTCACAATCTCATTAACGCCAAATGAATCCTTCATTACAGAGGCAATCGTATTTGATTGTACACTATTGCCAATTCCAAATGCCGCAAAAGCGCCAAAGATAGCAAATAAAATGGCGAGCCATTTATACTTTCTGCCTAATCCATATTCAATATAATACATTGGACCGCTTGAATATTCGCCATTTGCATTTTTCTTGCGGTATTTCATCGCTAGGAGAGCTTCTGCATACTTGGTAGCCATGCCCAGTAAACCGACAATCCACATCCAGAAAATAGCTCCAGGTCCACCGAGTGTAATGGCAGTTGCAATTCCTGCAATATTTCCGTTTCCAATTGTAGCAGCAAGCCCGGTCATTAAGGCTTTAAAATTACTTACGTCCCCTTCAGAATCATCTGTAGCTCGTCCTTCTCGCGTAAAGGCGAGCTTAAAAGCATACTTCAATCTTGTAAATTGAATTCCTTTTAACAATAATGTGAGGACGACTCCAGTCCCAAATAATAATAGCAGGCTGGGTGTTCCCCAAAGAACACTGTTTATTTCATTCAGTACTTCTAAAATATCCAAGATGCAAACCCCTTTTCGTCTGTGAAGTGACCAATCATTCTCCATTACAGTGTTTCTTCATTTGGCAGTTACTAATGCAGGTACAAGATGCTGATTTCAACCCATAGTCAATGAGTGAAACTTTATCTTAAAATAGTATTTTGAATATTTTCTATTGTAAGATCAAGGGGTTGGAACATCAAGCTATGTTTAAAAAGATCTATTATTCCGAAAATTAAATATATTATTGGGGATATCCATACTTTTAAAATCCGTTATAATGAAGGAATAAGTTTCGTATATTTTGAGGCAAAAAGCAAGGAGGTTTATGCGATGGACGATATGCGGGCTGGTAAAGATCCGTTTAAACATGCATTTCTGAATTTAGAGGATCTTGTGGATAAAATTTGGGATGTTTTAGAATGCCCAGTTACAATTGAAGATGCCACCCATCGGCTTCTTGCTTATAGCACACACGATGACACAACGGACTCCGCAAGAATTGCAACCATCATTAGCCGAAAGGTGCCCGAAAAGGTGATTAATTCACTATGGAAAGCAAGGATTATTCCACAATTGATGCAAAGCGGTGAACCTTTAAGAATACATGAAATGAAGGAAATAGGATTAGGTGACCGAGTAGCCATTTCTATTCGCAATCATAATGAAGTGCTTGGTTACATATGGGTTGTCGAAGGAGAAGTGAAATTAACCGAGCAAAAGCTAAATCTTTTAAAACAGGCTGCAGCAGCTGCTAGAACGGAATTGTTAAAACTAAATGTGCAAAAGAAAAAACGAGTAGAGAGCTATCAGGACTTTTTTTGGCAGCTTCTTACCGGAAGCGATCGAAATCATAATGAAATAAAGAATAAATTTGAAGAATTGAATATTAAGCCGCCTTCGCCATTTATTGTGCTCGTATTTCAATTCACTGAGAACATCACAGAGAAAGTCACACAAAATATTATTTATTTAATGACAACGAGCCAAAAGATTAATATTTCTTTTCACGCTGCAATGGGCAATGAATTCATCGTGCTTGCCTCACCGCCAGTACAGGAAAAATCTGAAGCACCCATTATTGAGTTTCTAAATTTTTTCATAGGAGAAATGAAATCCCGTTTTCAAGTTGACGGTATTATTGGTGGCTGCGGCGGATTATATGATACATATGATAAGGTGGAAGCAAGCTATCAGGAAGCGCAAGAGGTTGTCCGTTTAAAAGAGCAGTTTAAGGATGAAATAGACAATATTAACAGTCATAGGCAATTGGGAATTTTTCGCTATATTGAACTGTTAATGGAAAAAAGGCGGCAGGATCCTTTTGCGCATCCTGCACTGGAAAAATTGCAAAACTATGATCAAGAACATAAAACCATGCTGCTTCAAACGCTTGAAAGCTATATTAATTACGACAGTAATGTAAATGATACGGCTAAAAAGCTTCATGTTCATGTAAATACATTAACCTACAGATTAAAAAGAATCACTGAGATCAGCGGTATTGATTTGAAAAATACAAACCAAAAAGTGAGTCTGTTTCTTGAATTGAAAATGAGAAGGTTAGAAAATAAAAAGCATCGTTTGTAGAATTTCACAAACGATGCTTTTTTTATTTTCATATATCGACAATGCCAAAAAGTGTTTAAATTATTATACTGTTGATAACGTTTACTTTGTTAAGATGAAAGGGGAATTTTACATGATCATTGGGGTACCTAGAGAAGTGAAAAATAATGAAAATCGTGTTGCGATGACACCTGCTGGGGTTGATGCACTGGTTAAAGCAGGCCACGAAGTGCTGATTGAAACAAATGCAGGTGAGGGCAGCGGGTTTGAGGATGCTCATTACGTACAAGCAGGTGCAAAAATTGTTAATACAGCTGCGGAAGCCTGGAATGCGGACATGGTCATGAAAGTAAAAGAGCCGCTTTCATCTGAATACGGATATTTCCGCAAAGGGTTAGTATTGTTCACTTATCTGCATCTGGCAGCAGAGCCAGAACTTGCAAAAGCATTAACTGAAAGCGGAGTAACAGCAATTGCATATGAAACCGTTGAAGTAAATCGCACATTGCCTTTACTTACACCAATGAGTGAAGTTGCAGGGCGGATGGCATCACAAATTGGTGCGCAGTTCCTGCAGAAAACAAATGGCGGAAAAGGGATTCTGCTTGCAGGAGTTCCTGGCGTATCACGCGGAAAAGTAACGATCATCGGCGGTGGTGTAGTAGGCATCAATGCTGCGAAAATGGCGATTGGTCTTGGTGCAGAGGTAACAATCATCGACTTAAGTCCAGAGCGTCTTCGTCAGCTTGACGATATTTTTGGCAATAATATTCAAACTCTCATGTCCAATCCATTCAATATTGCTGAGAGTGTAAAAGAAGCGGATCTTGTTATTGGTGCTGTTCTGATTCCAGGAGCAAAAGCACCAAAGCTAGTGACAGAAGATATGATCAAAACGATGAAGCCAGGATCAGTTGTCATTGATGTTGCTGTTGACCAAGGCGGAATTGTTGAGACTGTTGATCATGTAACAACTCATGATTTTCCGACATATGAGAAACATGGTGTTGTTCACTATGCTGTAGCAAACATGCCTGGAGCAGTACCTAGAACGTCAACACTCGCTTTAACAAATGTAACGATTCCTTATGCAGTGCAAATAGCAAATAAAGGCGTTGAAAAAGCTGTTGCAGAAAATGCTGCACTTAAGCTTGGTGTTAACGCTGTGAACGGAAAGATCACTTATGAAGCTGTGGCAAGAGATCTTGGCTACCCATATGTGCCTGTTGCCGAAGCATTTGTAAGTGCTGAGGTTTCAAAATAATAGCAGTCCCCCTTTTTCGAGCAAAAGGGGGATTCTTTGTGTTATCCATTCGCGACTGAAATTTAGCGTACTTTTATTCGGAAAAGATTTATACCAATATAAAATTTTATCAATGTTTGGATTAAAAGCATGCTTTAGAATAACAACTCCGCCAAGCTGCATTTCCTGTTTGATATAAAATCTGCAGGCAATAAGGTTGTCATTCTGAGATGCCCTTTAATCCTATTGATTTTGCAATCCTGATGGTCATTTTGACTAATCTTCTCCTAGAATATATATTTGAAAAAGATAGAGTGGAGAATTTTACAGTGTGATTAGTGCAGGTTCTATCAAATTTAATGTTAAGACAGGAGAGAAGAAGATGGAAGTGTTTGAAGAGTATTTAGCAAGTTTAAAGACTGTAGAGCATCGTGTGCGTATGGAAGAAGTTTTTACATGGATAAAAAGTACATTCCCTACTTTGATGCCTGTCATCAAATGGAACCAGCCGATGTTTACCGATCACGATACGTTTATTATTGGTTTCAGCGCAGCGAAAAACCATATGAGTGTTGCTCCTGAACAAGCAGGCATGAACCATGTATTAGAGGACATTGAACAGGCAGGACATGATCATACGAAGGAGTTAGTGCGCTTTAAATGGAAAGAGCCCATTGATTATGAATTACTGGAAAAGATGATCCAATTTAATATCTTGGACAAGGCTGATTGTCCTACTTTTTGGAGAAAATAGATTTAGATTATATTCACAATTGACTTTCATCATAATAATTTATATAATCTTGAAAAATGAATAGGAAACGTTGATGGAGATTAGTATAGTGAAGATGTTTATAACAGAGAGGGAGCCATATGCTGCAAGGTTCCTATAAACGAACACTGGAACCTGCTCCCTGAGTTCTGCATTGGATGTCTTTGTGATATGAAAATGCCGCGGATGCAAGTCCGTTATCATATTGAGTGTAAAGCATTGCTTTGAAATAGGGTGGTACCGCCATGTTTGGTCCCTATACAAAGCAATGCTTTTTTTGTTTCGTTATAGGAAGGCGGGAAATTGAGAGGTGGCGGGAACAAAAGAGCAAGGAAAGTGCCCGTCAGGTGGCGGGAACTAAAGAGCTAACAAAGTGCCCGTCACTCAAAAAACCAAGAGCAGCCGGGAACAAAGCAGCAAAAATAACTATAAAAACATTGAGGTGACCAAAATGGGCAAGGAATTTGTAAAAGAAATAACAGCAATGGATGAAGATTTTGCGCAATGGTATACAGATGTTGTGAAAAAGGCTGATTTAGTCGATTACTCAAGTGTTAGAGGATCGATGATCATTCGGCCATACGGCTATGCGTTATGGGAAAATATTAAAGATGAGCTGGATCGGCGCATTAAAGAAACTGGACATGAAAATGTCTATATGCCTCTCTTCATACCAGAAAGCCTTTTGCAAAAGGAGAAAGATCATATTGAAGGTTTTGCACCTGAAGTGGCTTGGGTTACACACGGAGGAGAAGAAGAGCTCCAGGAACGTTTATGTGTCCGTCCGACCTCTGAAGTATTATTTGGTGAGCACTATAAAAATATCATTCATTCATATCGGGATTTGCCAAAACTCTACAATCAATGGGCGAATGTCGTACGTTGGGAAAAAACGACAAGGCCGTTTCTGCGCACACTGGAATTTTTATGGCAGGAGGGTCATACTTGCCATGCGACTGATGAAGAGGCACTTGAAGAGACAGTTAAAATGCTCAATGTGTACGCAGAGATTTGTGAGAATATCCTCGCTATTCCAGTCATTAAAGGACAAAAAACAGAAAAAGAAAAGTTCGCCGGAGCGAAATTCACGTACACCATTGAGAGTCTTATGCATGACGGAAAAGCACTGCAATCAGGCACCTCCCACCACCTGGGCGATGGCTTTGCTAAAGCTTTTGGCATTCAGTTTACCGATCAGGAAGGGAAGCTGCAATACGTACAGCAAACATCCTGGGGATTCACAACAAGAATTATTGGAGCAATGATTATGGTGCATGGAGATGACCGCGGCTTAGTCATTCCTCCAAAAGCAGCACCAACTCAAGTGATGATCGTGCCAATTGCACAGCACAAGGATGGCGTACTGGACTATGCCTATGAACTAAAGGAAAAACTCTCAAAAATGGCTCGGGTCGGCATCGATGCAAGTGATAAAAAACCAGGCTGGAAATTCAATGAATATGAAATGAAAGGTGTGCCTTTACGGCTTGAGGTTGGTCCTAAGGATATAGAAAAAGGACAGGTAATTTTAGCAAGACGGGATACAGGTGAAAAAATAACGGTAGCTGCATCCGAACTGGAGCAGAAGCTGCCTGGTATTTTAGAAGATATTCAGCATAGTTTATTTGAAAAAGCAAAAAATCATCGTGAAGAGAAAACATATCAGGCAATTGAATTCAATGAACTTAAAGAAATTTTTGCAGCTAAAACAGGCTTTGTAAAAGCTATGTGGTGTGGCGACCGCAGCTGCGAAGACCGTATAAAAGAGGAAACAGGAGCAACTTCCCGCTGCATTCCGTTTGACGCAGAAAGCATTGCAAAAACATGTGTATGCTGTGGAAAAGATGCACAGCAGCTTGTATACTGGGCCAAAGCTTACTAAATAAAAAACAAATAAAATTTTTTTGTACCCGTATCTTTTTGAATCTTTTCTCCGTTTACTAACAGAAAGGTGCTAAAGGAGTGAGAACATGTACGGCAAGGTAAAAAAAATCCAAATGAAACAGTCTTCGGCTAATGAGAATCAGCTCATGGAGCTATATCCAGATTTAAACCGTTACTGCTGCTTTCTTTCAAAAAATGAATGGGATGGAAACGATTTGACTCAAGAAACCATGATGAAAGCAATCAAGCACTATGGTGAAGATGCACAAATCACTATGGCACTGCTCCATAAAATTGCTTATCACCACTGGATTGATATGCTGAGGAATAGACAAAAAGAGCATGTATCCTTACTCCCGGAGGAAGGTACTGCCAAAGACAATCTTATCCTTGAAACAGTCGAAACTGTAGTTGAAAAATTGACTCCCAAACAGGCAATTATGTTTACCCTAAAGGAAGGATTTCAGTTTAAACTGACTGAGATTGCAGAACTGACTGGAATATCTGAAACAGCGGTAAAGAGTATTTTGCATCGAGCAAAAGAGCGGCTGAAAAAAGAAGAATCATTTGCCGAAACATACTGGAATGAAGACGATAGGGATGAATTTTCAATTCTACTGAAAAGATCTTTAACGCTTGAAAATCCATCGTTATTAATTGAAAGAGCAGCTGTTATCCATGAGCAGAAGAACAAAACATTTGGATTGCCTGCAAATCATCAGAAAAAAAGCTCACCATCCTTTTCCCTTTACATGGCGGCTTAGCCGTATAACGAAGCGGAGGAGTAACGATGACTACCATACCTTATGTTGTTGAACAAACAAGCAGAGGGGAACGTTCCTATGATATTTATTCACGCCTTTTGAAGGATCGTATTATTATGATTGGTGAAGAAATTACAGATGCTCTGGCCAACACGGTGGTTGCGCAATTGTTATTTTTAGCAGCAGAAGCCCCTGATAAGGATATTTCCATTTATATTAATTCACCAGGAGGATCGACCTCTGCTGGCTTTGCTATTTTTGATACCATGCAATATATACAGCCAGATGTTCGGACTACATGCACGGGGATGGCAGCATCCTTTGGAGCGATGCTTCTTTTAGCTGGAACAAAAGGAAAGCGATATGCTCTACCAAACAGCGAGATCATGATTCATCAGCCGCTTGGCGGTGCAAGAGGGCAGGCATCGGAAATTGAAATTTCAGCTCGGAGAATTCTGAAGCTTCGCGAGGACATAAATCTGATTATTTCAGAGCGGACAGGACAAAGCGTGGAGAAAGTGGCTCAGGATTCTGACAGGGATTATTTTATGAATGCACAAGAAGCGAAGGATTATGGGATTATTGACGAAATTTTGATCCCGAAAAAAAGATGAGTTAGGTTTTGAAATTTAAGAGTACTATGAAGCATAAACAAATATAAAAAGGATGTCCATGCGGTTCAAAAGGTCACGTGCAGGGGCATCCTTTTTGTTGTCATCTCTAAAGAAATAGTAGACAATTGGGACCTGATTTTTAGTGCCAATGTATGCTGCCGGAATTCGAAGCCCACTCACATATAAGGGTATTTGCATATGTTTTAGTGTAGGCATAAAATAGAAGGAGGTTACACAGATGATGCCATATCGAAGCCCTTATCATGCTCCAAGAAATGATAGCCGCTTTTTCTTTGCAGCACCATTCGTCGGCGGTTTACTTGGAGGGTTAGTAGGAAGTGCCATCCTTGCTCCTCGTCCATTCTACGGACCGCGCCCATATCCAGTTCCATATTATGGGCCACCGCCATACGGGCCAGGACCATACGGACCAGGACCTTACGGTTATCCGTATTAAAATAATCAGTTGTTAAGCTCTCCTCATTCAGAGGAGAGCTTTTTATCTTTTCCAGCAACTGCTCAGCTCCATCGTAATTTAAGAGCCAACTGACAGCAATTTGCGGCAGTATTGCTGTCAGCTGATGATTCAAATGTTAGGCGAAGTCCACTAGGTGTATATTCCACCTTTGGAATCAGGGGAATTCCTGTTGTTTTAATGAGGGATTGGACTTTCTCCATTTTAGATTCCTGAGCTGCTGACATAAGTTCAAAGGAAAAGGCTCTAGATTGTGCCATTTTACTAAGCAGTACACTCGCGCTTTGCATCATGACCTCAAGCTCCTTCGCTGAGTTCATAAACATCCCAGGATCAATGGACGGAAACTGTCTGTGCGGTCTAGTGAATGGAAGTGGATTTCTATGTACATAAGGAAGATATCTTACAGGAGGATAGGGGGTTCTAGTTGGGTAATAAAAATAATAATAATTCATGCTGACATCCCCTTTCATGTTCAATTTTAAAAATACCAATTACACTATATGCTTCTGATTTGTAAAATATGTTAAATTACCAAACGAAAACAGCTAACTTAAATTAAAAAGGCAGAATGATGACTTTATAAGAGCATTTTTAAGGGGAACTTGCTAAAATAAAGAAAACTATTTGGGCATAGGTTTGGACTTAATTAAACTTCCATTATTTTGAGGCATTTAATAAAAGGGGCGGACGCGATGGAGCTGGAAGTCATATTAGATATGATTGAAAATAATGGATACATAGGACTCTTTATTTGGCTTTGGGTTGGCGTATTTGTCTTTCCAGTTCCCAACGAAGTGATTACGATGACTGTAGGTTTGGCAAGTTCATTGGGAGTTCTTCACCCTGCTGGAGCGTTTGCAGCCGTTTATGGGGGAATAGTAGCTGCGCTTACAACAGCATATACACTAGGGAGGGTAATTGGCAGACCGCTGCTTTCATATTTTGAAAAGAGAGAACGCTTTTCAAAGCCTATACAAAAGTCAATGAAAATAATGGATCAGTATCATGCACTCTCGTTATCAATCAGCTATTTTATACCGGGAGTCAGAAACTTTCTTCCCTTTCTCTATGGCTTCAGCAAATTGCCATATAAGACATTTGCTTTGTTTGCCTATAGCGGCGCTTTATTATGGTTATCCATAGTCTTTCCGCTTGGACTGCTATTTGGGGACCATATTGAAACCATTGTTGCTCATGAACAGGAGATTTTGATCTTATTGGGCATTATTCTATTGTTTTTTGTTTCATTTAAACTAATAAGAAGGAAAAGAATAAAAAAGAGAGAAAAGATGACTTAGATGCAAAAGATAACAGTGTAATGGGGGAAATAGAATGACAAGTTTAAAAAACACTTTAATGGAATCATTAGGCATTAAAATTACCTTGCTAGAAAAAGGACATGTCACTGCAACCATGCCTGTAGACGAAAGAACAAGGCAGCCTTTTGGTCTGCTTCATGGAGGTGCTTCCGTCGCGCTGGCCGAAACGGCTGCAAGTGTGGGAGCATTCGAATTGATTGATCAGGAAACAGAAGCGGCTGTTGGTCTAGAGATTAATGCTAATCATATTAGAGGTGTAAAAGAAGGCATAGTTACTGCGAATGCAACAATCCTCCATCAAGGTAAAAGCACAATGGTATGGGATATAAAGATAACAGATGAACATAGTAATTTGATTTGTGTGTCCAGATGCACTATGGCTGTAATGAAAAGAAAGTAAACAAAAAACCTCCAGAAAACTTCTGGAGGTTTTTTATGTAATCAGCGGTTTCCTTTTTCAGCAAGCTTTTTCTTCTTTTCGGAAACTTCTTTATAGTCATCTCTCACGCTTTGATCCCATAGCTTTACACCAGAATTATAGGCAGCACGCCCAATTAAATGTCCAGCTACCGGCGAGGTTAAAAAGATAAACACAATCCCAAGGATAATTCGGGGGTTAAAGTATCCGTCTATAAAATAAAAGTAAAGCAAGGCACCGATCAGAATACACATAACACCAAGTGTTGCTGACTTAGAGGCAGCATGGTTTCTTGTGTAGACATCAGGCAGTCTAATAACTCCAAAGGCGGCAACCAGACTTAAAAAAGCACCAATTAATAGAAATACAACAATTAAAATATTAGCGATCTCGATCATGTTCAATAATGACCCCCTTCTCCAAGTATTTAGAGAAGGCAACAGTGCCGATAAATGCCAGAATTCCAAGAAGTAAAATTACTTCAAGAAATGCATTTGTATCTAAGCCAATTGAAATAAGTGCAATCAAGGCGACTAAATTAATTCCAATTGCATCTAGAGCAATAACACGATCGGGAGTTGATGGGCCTTTAATAACTCGATAAGTGAGCGCTAATATGGCCACTGCAATACAGATGATAGAAATCATCACAACCGTATGAATCATTATTTGCTCACCTCCAGAATGGCTTTTTCAAAGGTGTTCTTAATTGAATCAATTGCTTCGTTGGCGTCCTCTATGTCCATTGCATGAACATATAAGATTTTTTTGTCATCTGATACATCAATAACCAATGTTCCAGGAGTTAATGTAATTAGATTTGCAAGTGTCGTGATTTCCCAATCTCTTTCCAGAACAGTCGGAAGTGCAAAAATGCCGGGCTTCATGTCCAATTTTGGTTTTAAGACGGATTTTACAACTGCTACATTTGATAAGACGAGCTCTTTCAAAAATAGCAGGATTAGACTGATAATCGCAAACACTCTTAGCAAATAGAACCGAGATGGAAAAAAACGCCTAAAAGCAAAGATAATGAGCAGACCAAAAAAGTAACCTTTCAAAAACGCTATAGGTTCATAGCTTGCGGTTAAGAACATCCAAGTAAAGCCGAGAAACATGTTTAATAATATTTGAAATGCCATGCTCATCACTCCTTTAGAACAGCGTCAATATAAAGATCAGGGTTCACTAGTATATTGGCGGCCTGTGAAATGTATGGGAAAACAAAATCTGCACCAACTCCATAAACAACAGCTAAAATGACTAAGATCACTGGTGCTGCCATCAGCTGGCGCACAGGAGCTTTTTCCTCACCTTTGTATGTAAGAGGTTTTCCCCAAAATCCGTTAATAAAAATCTTCATGACTGAGAATAAGACGAACAAGCTAGACATTAGGATAATAGCGCCAGTCCAATAATGTTCAGCGTCAAATACTCCTTTTATCAGAAGCAGTTTCCCGACAAATCCGCTTAGCGGCGGAATGCCTGCTAATGCCAGGGAAGCAATGAAGAATGTCCAGGCAAGTCCGGGATAATTTTTAATTAAACCGCTTATTTGCTTAAGATTACTTGTTCCTGTAATAGCAATCATAATCCCAACCAGCAGGAAGAGAGCAGCCTTGACGATCATGTCATGAATAATGTAAAAGACAGAACCAGCTAATGCATCTTCATTCATGGAGGCAACGCCAGCAAGTATAACCCCTACTGCTGTAATAATATTGTAAATGATAATCTTCTTTATATCCCAATAAGCAATAGCTCCAATGACTCCGAAGATGATTGAGAGTACTGCCATCACACCTAAAAGGGCCTGAATTGTCCCGCCTTCATGATAAAATAAAAGTGAGTATGTTCTGGTGATGGAATAAACTCCAACCTTTGTCAGCAATGCCCCGAAAATAGCCATTACCGGAGCTGGAGGTGCATAGTAGGAACCTGGAAGCCAGAAAAATAACGGAAACACGGCTCCTTTTAAGCCAAAGACAATCATAAATAAAACACCAATTACCGTTATGATCCCAAGCTGACCATCTGCACTAATGGAAGCGATCCGTTCAGATAAGTGTGCCATGTTTAAGGTGCCGGTCACAGAATACAAGTAACCTACCGCAATGACAAATAGAGCAGAAGAGATCACATTCACTAAGAGATATTTGATTGATTCGCGCAGCTGAATCTTTGTGCCTCCCAGAACAATTAACACATAAGAAGACATCAGCATTACTTCAAAAAATACAAAGAGGTTGAAAATATCCCCTGTAGTAAATGCTCCATTGACCCCTACAATCAAAAAGCTCATCGAAGCATAATAGTTAAACTTTTCACGCTCTTGTCCAATCCCTCGAAAAGAGAAGATGATACATGCAAAAGAGATGATGCTCGTCGTAAGGACAAGCAAAGCAGATAACATATCTGAAACGAGTGTGATGCCGAATGGAGCATCCCAGTTTGATAAATTAAGTGTTTGAATGCCTTCTGTATGTACTTTATGAGCGAGCATTGCTGCAATGATCACTGTTACAAATGCTGAAATACTTGCAACCCACCTTTGCAGCATAACATGTTTATTGATAAACATGAGAAGGACCCCAGTAATAAGCGGAATCAGAATCGGCAGTAATAAAAAGTTAATCATTTCCTTCAGTTCCTCTCAGTTTCTCCATATTATCTGTACCAAGCTCCTTGTATGCGCGGTAAGCTAGCACAAGGAAAAAGGCAGTTACACCAAAACTAATAACGATTGCTGTTAGAATAAGTGCCTGCGGAAGGGGATCTGTATAAGAAGGGGCTTCTTCGCCAAGAAGCGGTGCAGCTCCTTTTTTAAGACCTCCCATTGTTAATAATAAAAGGTGAGCGCCGTGACTTAAAAGTCCAGTACCGATGATAATTCGCAGCAAGCTTTTTGAGAGTATTAAATATGTAGCACACATAAATAAAATCCCGATAACAAAAGCCATTAGTATTTCCATTATTCATCTCCTCCAATCGTTTGAATAATGGTCATAGTTACACCTACTACTACCAGAAATACACCTAAATCAAATATAGTAGCCGTATGCAGGGCCATCTCACCTAAAATAGGCAGATGAACATCACCAAAAGCATGAGTTAAAAATGGAACATTAAACAATAAAGCGCCAGCGGCTGTTCCGATTGCGAACAAAAGCCCAACCGCTGTCATGGTCATATAATTAATCGGCAGGATCTTAGCGACTGTTTTCATGTCAAAGGCAAGCAGCAGCAGGATAATGGCTCCTGCTGTAAGCAATCCGCCGACAAAACCGCCTCCTGGTGTATAGTGACCGGCAAAAAAGATATAGATCGAGAAAAGGACGATAATAAACAGCACGATTTTGGTTGCTGTCTGAAGGATAAGATCATTCGTTTTCATGCTATTTCGCCCCTTTCATTCTAAGTTTAATCATGGCATAGATTCCAATAGATGCGATGGCAAGCACCACAATTTCAAATAACGTATCAAATCCGCGGAAGTCAACAAGAATAACGTTTACCATGTTTTTTCCAGCCGCTTCGGTATAAGTGTTTTCCACATAATATTGTGAAATGGATTCAAACAGTTTTGTACTATGTGCTGATAGTGCAATCAGTGTTACAACTGCACCCACACCAATAGAGATGACTAAATTGGTTGCTTTAAAAGCCATTCGTTCTTCATTCCGTTTCTTTGGCAAGTGGTAAAAACATAGAAGGAACAAGGAAACGGATATCGTTTCGATAACCAATTGTGTCAACGCCAAGTCCGGTGCCCGGAAGTTAACGAAAAATAATGCAACCGTATAACCAACTGTACCAAGCAAAATTACGGATGTCAGTCTTGATTTAACAAATAAAATAGCCACGGATGCAATCACAATGACGGCAACCAGCAATACTTCGTAATAACGTACATCTGCTGCATGTTCGAGATCGATCTTAAAGGCATTTTGTGAGAACAATACAGACGATAAAATGGCGATAAAAAATGCAAAAATATAAATAAGATAGCTTCGGATTGAACCATTCATATACATTTTTGTCATTTTTAAAGAGCCGTTTTGTGCAAATAGCAGCCCATGATCATATGCCTTATTTAAGGCAAGTTTCTCAGGGAACAGACCATAGATCTTCCTCCACTTTGCTAAAGAGAGGTAAAGCAATGTTCCTAATACGATAACGCCTATGGTCATCCATAACTCCAGATTAAAGCCATGCCAGAAAGAGATATGAACTTCGAATAAGAATTCAGGCATAATCGCTGATAGTGCAGGTTCAATAATATTGACTGATAAAATATTTGGGAAAAACCCAATGATAATCACTAAAGAAGCAAGGATGATTGGTGAAATTAACATGCCAATCGGTGCTTCGTGAGGCTTTTTCTCCAGTTTTTCAGGCTGAAGTTTGCCTGTGAACGTTTTGAAAACAAGGATCATGCTGTAAATAAATGTGAATACACTAGCAATCCAAGCAATGACAGGGAACAGAATACCCCATGTATCTAATTGGAATACATTGAAATCTATAATATGTGTCATCGCAGTAAAGAACATTTCCTTACTTAGGAATCCATTAAATGGCGGAAGACCGGCCATAGAAAATGAGCCAATAATCGCTAATGTGAATGTTATAGGCATCAGCTGCATTAAACCGCCAAGTCTCCGTATATCACGTGTTCCTGTTTCATGATCGACAATCCCGACAACCATAAACAAACTTCCTTTGAAGGTTGCATGATTGATTAAATGGAAGACTGCAGCAGTAGTGGCAATTGTATGGTATTTGTCATCAATGCCATCAAAATGCAGCGCAGCAGCACCTATTCCCAGCAATGACATGATCATACCAAGCTGGCTGATCGTTGAAAACGCAAGGATCGCCTTTAGATCTGTTTGTTTCACAGCAGAAAAAGATCCCCAGAACAAGGTAACGATTCCAAAACCAGCGATTAGCCATAGCCAAAGCGCATGGTCAGCAAATACAGGGCTCATTCTTGCAACGAGGTAGATACCTGCTTTTACCATTGTGGCTGAATGGAGATATGCACTGACAGGTGTTGGTGCCTCCATTGCGTCTGGCAGCCAGATGTGAAATGGGAATTGAGCTGATTTTGTAAAGGCGCCAAGCAAAATACAAAGCAAGGCAGGAACAAACAATGGATGTGTAAAGATTACATCTGATTGTGCAATAATTTCAGTTATGCTAAAAGTACCAGTCATTATGTATAAGAGGATAATGCCTCCAAACATGGAAAGACCGCCAAAAACGGTGATCAGCATCGATTTTTGGGCACCATAGCGAGACTTTTCACGATCATACCAATATCCAATTAGCAGAAAAGAAGAAAAGCTTGTTAATTCCCAAAAAGCGTACAGGACAATTAAGTTATCAGATAGGACAACCCCAAGCATAGCCCCCATAAATAAAAGCAAATACACATAAAATGTATTTAACTTTTCTTTATCCTTTGATAAATAATAAATGGAGTAAAGAATGACTAAGGTGCCAATACCCGTAATTAGCAGGGCAAAAAGCAAGCCAAGTCCATCAATTTTTGCAGTAAACTCAATCCCTAATGCTTCAATCCATGTAAACGATTCAATGATCGGCTGTGAAGTTGAAGTGGCTGAAACAAAAGAGACAAAATAAACAAACAATACAAGCGGCAATGGAAGGATAAACCAACCTGTATGAACCTTCCTGAAAAGCTTGTACAGAATAGGTACGAGCACCGCCAGAAGGAATGGTGAAATAATAGCCAAATGAAGCAGAGACAAAACAAGACCTCCTTTATTTTTCTAAGAATGTAATGATGGGCGAGCTGTTAAAGCAGCCTTTTTTATTTTTCTAAAGATTTTTGAAGTATGGGGCATATGAAAACGGCAGTCCCTCTTCTTTTAGAATGGATATAAGTATGTATTTCCGGGGGTGTCTGTACATAGTATCCACACCTTATGTACAAAGTTATGTTTATTTATTTACCCAAAAAATAAAAAATACGACCTTATACCTTTCCAAAAAGCATATCAAACCAAATTATAACCTAAAATTATATTGCATGCATGCTCAAAAACCTTTATATACGTGGGTTTCTGACTTTCTTATTAAATATGTAGAAACACGGAAAAAAATATAAAAAATATTTTGAAATAATCTCCTTTGAATAAAAATCCGCTCTTATTCCCACACTTATAAATAGGTGGTGTTATGGATGAGAGCAAAAATTATTGCTGCAGTATCCATTTTTGTCGTACTGTTTTCTGGAGCATGGCTCGTTAACGAAACTGGAAAACGAGAATTTTATATTCCTGGTGAAGCTGACGAAATTGTTGAAATGATGCCAGTGGAATCAGTCGAGAATATCATGCAGGCTCCTTTGGAGAAACAAAAGATTGAAGCCTTTCAATCAAGGGAATATGTGCGAATCAAAAAAGCTTCTTAAAAAGAACGAGAGCGATCTCGTTCTTTTTGTACTTTAAAAACTAAAAATTAGCTGCACAGGAGCTATTAGTTGTATCTTAGGGTATGCTGATCCGTTAACTTTCAATTAACGAAAAATTGCGTTTTTCAGCAGTAAATGGAATTCTCTCATGATATAATGGAAGAAAGTAGCCGGGGCAGGTGATTCAGATGGAAGTTAGGCAGCATTTATTTATTGATTTTGAATTTACGATGCCTGATAAAGGCAAACAATACAAAGGATTTTATCCGGAAATCATTGAAGTGGGTGTCGTATCAGTTATCAATAATCAAATCTTCGAAGAATTCTCCTCTTATGTAACACCAATCCAATATCCGAAATTATCGAAACGGTGTAAATCCTTTCTAAACATCTCGCAGCAGCAGGTTGATGATGGGATTGCTTTTTCAGAACTTGTTCATAAGCTAAAGAAAATGACGGGAGAACATTCATATACAATTGTAACCTGGGGAAATACTGATATGAGGGTTCTGCGTTCTAACTGTGAAAAGGCAGGGCTGTATTTTCCTTTTTCAGGAAAAGAGGTAGACCTGTCAATGGAATATAAGCGTTTTTTTGGTGACAAAAATCAGACTGGTTTATGGAAGGCTGTTCAAGAATACGGCAAAGATGGTGTTGGTTCGCATCATCGTGCATTGGATGATGCTTTAACAACCTATAAGATTTTTAAGCTTGTCGAAAAGGACAAACAATATTTACAAAAACATGAGCCTACTACAATTGGAGATCGAGTAGATTTGGCGAAGCTCTTTAATAAATTTGCCTAGTTGAAAAAGAACTGTCAGGGACTTATACAATAAGGGGTAAAATGTAAAAAAACTGCCGCAGACAGTGCAGCAGTTTTAATCTTTAAAGTAAGAACTCTCTAATATACGGATATTATCCAGGCTTTTTTGTGCCCATTCATTATCCGTTTTCAAAAGGTCTTCTTTCATGTGTTCCAAAACATCTTTAAGTGAATCTGTATACGAAGGGATTTCGCCCTCATACGCTCGAACCATTTGTTTCGGGATATTGGTTTGCTCTCGATATGATAATGCTTTTCTCTCATGAAATATCATCACATCTGTTTGTTTAGGGTTATGTAAATCTCCCTGCATGGGGTGTTTGGCCACAGCTAACACACGCATCACATAATGCATGGGGCGGATGTCTGTAATCTCCCCAATATATTTACCTGTTTTATAAATTCCTGTCACCTTGTCGCCGATTTGAAATTCTGCCATTGTTTTATACCCTCCTCTTATTACTATTATGGTTTGTCTAAAGTGCAAAATCAAATTATAATTTCCATATACATAACGAATGGAGGATAAATGATGAAAATACGATTATTGGCAGTATTGACTATTCTGCTGCTGGTATTGACAGCTTGCGGAACAAATACGGAGGATTCGGCTGAACCCTCTGAATCCAATGGAACTGACTCCTCTGAGCCCAATGGAACTGAATCTGTTCAATCGAGTTTGCCTCAGCTGAGTGAAGAAATCAGCGATAATGAAAAACTCGTAGAGATGACAACTTCATTAGGAGTCATCAAAATGAAGCTATTTCCTGAGCAGGCTCCAAAAGCAGTTGAAAACTTTATTGCACATAGTAAGGATGGTTATTATGAAGGAATCATATTTCACCGTGTTATACAAGATTTTATGATTCAAACTGGAGATCCACAAGGA
Source organism: Bacillus mesophilum (assembly GCF_008923265.1). Classification (NCBI taxonomy): domain Bacteria; kingdom Bacillati; phylum Bacillota; class Bacilli; order Caryophanales; family Bacillaceae; genus Bacillus; species Bacillus mesophilum. The sequence goes on from NZ_WBOT01000003.1 coordinate 674,725, forward strand.
ACGGGAATGGGCGGCGAAAGTATTTTTGGAGAACCATTTGAAGATGAGTTTTCCAGCGACCTTTTTCATTTTAGAGGGGCTTTAGCTATGGCCAACTCTGGTGCCAATACAAATGGCAGTCAATTCTTTATAGTTCAAAATAAAACCCTTGATCCGAACCTCACTAAACAAATGCAGGATGCAGAATATCCTGATGAAGCAGTGACAGCCTACGAAGCAGGAGGAACACCATGGCTGGATGGTAAGCACACTGTATTTGGACAAGTTATAGAAGGCATGGAGGTAGTAGATGAAATTGCGGCTGCCGAAGCGGAAAATGATAAACCGCTTGAAGATATTGTGATCGAAAAGATAACCGTTTTTGAATAGTGCTCTAGATCCCAAACGACTGTTCAAATGCGCATAGTTCCCTTTCACTCTAGACAGCTTTTTTTTGAGAAATCTGTTATAATTAGGCATTGACCATGACAGTTGCAGAAAGGATGGATGTTAATGGCTCAATGGTTCATATTTTCTTTATTTTTGTATTTTCCAGAAGATAAGACAGAATATATACCTGCAGCAATTTGGTGCATTATTTTCCTCATAGCCGCTGCGTTAACAATGAAATTTATTATACATGTTTCAAAGCGTGAAGGCGAAAAAACAAAAGAATTAGAAGAGCGTATAAATCGCCAGATGGCAAGTCAGCAAAAAGAGAACAGTTAAAACTGTTCTCTTTTTTGTGTTATTAGGAGGTCTGCAGTTCCTGTATTTCAATCTTATAACACCGATGCTGGTGACGGATATTCAGCATGCAAATAGGAAATAATATAGCATGTCCTTTTCACAAATGGTTAATAGTTTAGCTTATATGGAAAACAAAGTGCTTGGAGGTATTCTACAGTGAAAAAACTAGTTGCGGCATTGGCTGTCTTACTTTTAGCAGGATGCGGCGAAGAAAACATAACAAACGTAGATGTTGAAATGCATAACGCGGTAGGAGATTCGCTGGGGACGATTAAGCTTGGGCAGCAAGCACAAGGTGTTAAACTGGAGCTTGATTTAGAAGGCTTGCCTCCAGGAGAGCATGCTTTGCATATTCATGAGAAAGGTGAATGTGAAGCGCCTGACTTTAAGTCCGCAGGAAACCATTTTAATCCGGATGATAAAGAGCATGGTTTGCTTCATCCAAAAGGAGCTCACGCGGGTGATCTACCGAATATTATTGTAGAAGATGATGGGAAAGTAAAGGCAGAATTAATGGCGCCGCAAGTATCATTAAAAGAGGATAAAACCTCCCTTTTTACAAAAGACGGAACAGCGATTGTCATCGATGAGGGAATAGATGATGGAATGACCCAGCCTTCTGGAGATTCAGGAGAAAGAATTGCCTGTGGCAGAATATCAAAGGATAAAGATGAAAAAAGTACGAAAAACGCACAAGATGATACAGGAGAAGAAGAGTAATGAACAATAAACCCAAGAGGCCATTAGTCCTTCTTGGGTTTACTTTAGGTAAAGGTCAATCATTAAGAAAGATTAGAGAAGGCGTGTTTAACTCGATTTAATCCGTCCAGCAAGACCGTTTGAGAGCATGCAAAATTTAAACGTACAAATCCTTCTCCGCCAGATCCGTATTTATTGCCAGGTTCAAGAGCTACCTTGCCTTTCTTTAGCAGGCGCTCCTGTATTTCATCATCTGACCATTGAAGTTTACGGCAATCAAGCCATAACAAATAAGTTCCTTCCGGCTCTATTGCTTTTATATCAGGAAGGTTTTCCTCAATAAATTGAATGGATATTCTTCGATTTTCTTCTAGGTAATGCAGCAATTCATTTAGCCATGTATCTCCATAGCGATAGGCTGCTTCCATACCTGTTAATCCAAAAGTTGATAATGTGAAGAACCCTTGTTTTGCTTGAACATCACTAAACAGTTTACGCAGCTGTTCATTTTCAATTAATACGGCTGAGGCCTGCAGACCTGCTAAATTAAATGTTTTTGTCGGTGCAATACAAGTGATGGTTATTTCTTTAAAACGCTGGTCCAATGAAGCAATCGGAAGATGTTGATGTGGAGTATAAACTAAATCTGCGTGAATTTCGTCTGAAAGAATATAACAATTATATTGGCAGCATAAATCGCCAATCTTTTTTAGCTCATCTTTTGTCCACACACGGCCGCCGGGATTATGAGGGTTACATAAAAGAAATAGTTTTACCCCCTCTTTAAGTCTCTCTTCAAAATCAACAAAATCAATCTCATATTGATCATCTTTTAATATCAGAGGTGAATTGACAACTACTCTTTCATTTCCTTCAATCATGCTGAAAAATGGTGTGTATACGGGAGATTGCAGCATAACTTTATCGCCTTTTTCGGTAAACGCCAGAATAGCTGCAGCAATGGAAGGGACAACACCAAGACTAAATAATACCGCATTTTTTGATATTTCCCAGTTATGGCGCTTTTTTTGCCACTCAGTAATCGCATTAGTGGTTGAGGCTGATGCATATGTATATCCATAGATTTTATGCTGAATTCTCTTTTCAAGTGCCTCTATAACTTCATTAGGGGGCATAAATTCCATGTCAGCCACCCACATTGGCAAAACTTCATCTGAACCAAATAGATCTTTTCTTAATCCCCATTTAACCGAATTCGTCTGCTCGCGATTAATTGGTGTGTGAAAATCATAATTTGTCATTTTAGCACCGCCCTTTTTAGATTTGCACTTTTCTCTTTCTATGATAAGATATGAAGACTAAAAATGAAAATAAAAGGTGAGCAGATTGCAAAGTCAAGAAATGAATCTAAGGCTTGTTGATACGTTAAACAGCTGGGATCCCTTTCAGATCGGGGCTGGCAGCTATGATACTGAAATTGCGGATATCCTGCAGGCTGTACATGATCTGAACGATGCTGAGCAGCTTTCAAGAAAAATACAAGCAATCTTTGAGTTTTCTTTTGAAGAAGTGCTTCCTCTCAAGCATTGTTATACAATGGCTGTACAATTGCTTTCTATTAAAAATGATGGTTCATGCAGCATATAAAAATACGGCACGCCTGCTGGCAAGCCGTATTTTTTTTATTGTATCAGCTATGAGGTTTCGCAACTCTTTTACACACTCACAGCAGATAAAAAACCTTTCATTTCTGCTACAATTTCTTCTGGCCTCTCTTCAGGAACGAGGTGGCCTGTCTCTTTTAAGATGATCAATTTTGAATTAGGCAAATTTTTGTGCAGTCTCTTTCCTTTTGAAAGAGGAACTACACGGTCATGCTCACCCCAAATAAGCAGGCATGGTGTATGAATTCGTCTTATATCCTCTTCCGTTAAATCACCTTCCCGATGACGAATCATTCGTGTTAATCCTTGGAAAATGGAGTTATTAAGGAAAGGGGACATATATCCTTTTCTCATATCTTCATCAATCATTGCCTGATTATAAACGACATTCTTTAAGTTTTTCTCCAGTCCAGATTTCGCAAGATGTCGTTTAACATATAGATGAAAAAAAGGAATATAGCTTGTATAGACTAAAGATTGATGTGATTTGGGCAGATAAGCAGAACTGCACAGGAGCAGTGCACTGCTTGCTGCTGCAGGCCTCTGCAGAAGCATATTCATGACAATTTGTCCGCCCATAGAGTGTCCGGCCAATATCATATTTGAAATCTGCAGGCGATCAGTAAGTTCAAATATAGAACTTGCCATGTTTTGATAAGAATAAAGAAATCGTTTCGACTTTCCGCTCTTTCCGAAAGGAGGAATATCGACTGCTAGAATATTATATTCTTCCTGCAAATGTGGAATAAGCTTGCGAAAACTGAATGCTGAGGAGAGGAAGCCATGCAGCATAATAATCGTTGGACCTGCTGATGGATGCTTAAAATATTCATAATAAAACTCATTGCCGTTTATATTTTCAATGCCAGAATAGAACTTACTTTTCACAGTGCTCCTCCTTTTACATGTCAAAGTTTACTATAGTTTATTTTGCCGTTATACCAAACTTTTACACATAAAAAAAGAAAAAATCCCCTTTTTATCAGGGGGAAATCTGAACAAAAAAAAGGACAATCCAAAATTAGATTGTCACTTCAAAAAGGGGGGAATACTAGAAAGCTTATAAAACTATCATGTCCAATTCTGTATGCCTTTATACTTCTTTATTGAGATTCATATTTAACTTCATAGAGCATTTGCATCACTCGAAGGAAATCTTCTTCCCGAAATTCCTTCGCTTTTCGGAGGATTAGCTTAGCCTTTTTTAGTCCGATCTCCTGAACCAGCTGTTCAATTTCTTTGTCAATGCCATTATGTTCTGTATGAAGTTCCTGCTCCAGCAGCTCTGATGCGGGAATGTCCAATACTGTAGAGATTTTTAAAACGGTATTGGTATCCGGTACTTGTTCACCTTTTTCATACTTTTCGATTGTTGCAGTGCCAACTCGGATCTTCATGGCTAATTCAGATTGTGTTAACTTTGCTCTTTGCCGTGCAAGCTTTAGATTTTCACTTAAATAAGACAATGTTCCCACCTCTTTTTTAATCTAATATCTTTATTTTAACACGCATTAGTGTGATTAAATCCAGTGCGCTTGTAAAATTTGTGTCCGTTTGCATTAGAACATATTCTTTGCTTATTTTTGTAATGTGTATCACCTTATGTTATAATTATTTATTGCGAATAATTAACGTATAAATTTAATCAATTAGGAGTGTTTTCATGTCAGAGAAAGTTGAAGTTGGAAGTGTAATTACAGGGAAAGTAACAGGTATTCAGCCATATGGAGCATTTGTGGCTTTAGATGAAAATACACAAGGTCTTGTGCATATTTCAGAGGTTACACACGGATTTGTAAAAGATATCAATGAACATTTAAAAGTTGGTGATGAGGTAAACGTAAAAGTTTTATCTATCGACGAGCAAGCTGGAAAAATTGGTCTTTCTATTCGTGCAACAGAAGAAGCACCTGCACAAGCGGAAAGTAAACCAAAGAAACCACGCAAGCGCCAAGCTGCACCAATTAAATTTGAAGATGAATCAGCTCAAGGGTTTAATACTTTGAAAGATAAACTTCAAGAGTGGATTGACCAGTCTGAACGTGATGATCTAATTAAAAAGTAATATAGAGTAAAGTCAGGCGGATGCCTGGCTTTTTTGATTGTTTAAAATGAAGTAGATTTTTTGGTGACTAAGTTAATAGCCGTACAGCTCATTTAAAAGATTTTTCTTTTCTTTTTCAAAAAAATTCGCTCTATTTAGTTTTAAGGCGGGACAATTAACGTTAAAATAGAAAGTAGAATTTTGAATGGGAGGAATGAGCTTGAGTAAAGAGACGATGAAATCAAAAACACTTATTGAACAAACTGAAAAATACGGTGCACATAATTATCATCCTCTTCCGATTGTCATAGCAAAAGCAGAAGGTGTATGGGTAGAGGATCCAGAAGGAAATAAATATATGGATATGTTAAGCGCTTACTCTGCTGTCAACCAAGGGCATCGGCATCCAAAGATCATTCAAGCCCTGAAAGAGCAGGCAGACCGGGTTACACTTACTTCAAGAGCATTTCACAATGACCAGCTTGGCCCTTGGTATGAAATGATTTGCGAATTAACTGGCATGGATATGGCTTTACCGATGAATACGGGGGCGGAAGCGGTCGAGACAGCCGTGAAAGCTGCACGTCGCTGGGCATATGATGTCAAAGGTGTGGCAGAAAACCAAGCTGAAATAATTGCCTGTGTCGGGAATTTTCATGGACGTACAATGACAGCGGTTTCTCTTTCCTCAGAAGAGGAGTATAAGCGAGGATTTGGACCAATGCTGCCAGGGATTAAATTAGTTCCATATGGTGATCTCGATGCGTTACAGGAAGCTATAACAGAAAACACTGCAGCTTTTTTAATCGAACCCATTCAAGGTGAAGCGGGGATCATTATCCCTACAGAAGGCTTTATGAAAAAAGCATACGATCTTTGTAAGGAAAAGAATGTTTTATTCATTGCCGATGAGATTCAGGCAGGTTTAGCCAGAACAGGTAAAATGCTTGCATGTGAGTGGGAAGATATTAAACCGGATATGTATATTCTGGGGAAAGCATTGGGGGGCGGAGTATTCCCAATCTCTTGTGTAACCGCAGGCAAAGAAGTTCTGGGAGTGTTTAATCCAGGATCACATGGCTCCACTTTTGGAGGAAATCCGATGGCATGTGCAGTGTCCATAGCTTCCATTGATGTTCTGAAAAATGAAAAGCTTGCAGAACGTTCTCTTGAGCTTGGCGAGTACTTTATGCAAAACCTAAAAGAAATAAATAACCCAATCATTAAAGAAGTAAGAGGACGCGGTTTGTTTATTGGTGTTGAGTTAACCGAAGCAGCTCGCCCGTTTTGCGAAGAGCTGAAACAAGAAGGATTGCTTTGTAAAGAAACACATGATACAGTCATCCGTTTCGCTCCGCCGCTCATTATCAGTAAAGAAGATTTGGATTGGGCGATTGCAAAGGTGAAAAAGGTCCTTTCATAATAAAAATCCTTGCCGGAAATGGCAAGGATTTTTATTTTTATTATCTATTGTTTGAATCTGTAACAGGAGCTCTTTCTACTTCTTCACTTGGTTTAAAGAGCAATCCTAAATTGATTAATCCAGCAATACCAACTAATCCATAGATGATTCTGGAAAGAGCAGCATTTTGTCCTCCGAAAATGGCAGCCACAAGGTCAAATTGAAAGAAACCGATTAGTCCCCAGTTGATGGCACCAATAATGGTAAGAACTAGTGCAATACGTTGAATTGTACTCATGATGTAACCTCCTTATAGGTTTTACATTCTGTAGTTTTTGCTCCATATACGATATTATGCAATCAAATTAAAATAAAAAGAGATCATAGTTTTTGCATTAACAACTCAGTTTGCATGATAATAAACAATAGAGGAGTTGATATTAATGGATCAATTTACATTTTGGAATCCAACTAAATTAATATTTGGAAAAGGGGAGCTTCAACAGCTAAAAACAGAAGTTCCGCAATATGGAAAAAGAGTTTTAGTGGTATATGGCGGCGGGAGCATCAAACGCAATGGCCTGTACGATCAAGTCATGAACCTTTTGAATGAATTGGAATGCAGTGTTTTTGAATTATCTGGTGTTGAACCTAATCCCCGTATTTCTACCGTCCGCAAGGGTGTAGAGATATGCAAGCAGGAAAATATTGATTTATTGCTTGCAGTAGGCGGAGGAAGTGTAATCGACTGCACAAAACTAATTGCTGCAGGTGCCAAGTATGAAGGAGATGCTTGGGATCTAGTTATTAAAAAGGCTTTCGCTCAAGACGCATTGCCATTTGGTACGGTTTTGACATTAGCGGCAACTGGCTCGGAAATGAATGCGGGTTCTGTTATTACCAACTGGGAAACAAATGAAAAATATGGATGGGGCAGTCCAGCTGTATTTCCGAAGTTTTCAATTCTAGATCCAGTTCATACATACAGTGTTCCAAAGGATCAAACCATCTATGGAATCGTTGATATGATGTCACATGTACTCGAGCACTATTTCCACTTAACAGAGCACACAGAGTTTCAGGATCGTATGTGTGAATCATTATTATTAACGGTCATGGAAACAGCACCAAAGCTGCTTCAGGATTTATCAAATTACGAGCATCGAGCGACCATTTTATACTGCGGAACAATGGCATTAAATGGAATGCTATCCATGGGCTACCGCGGCGACTGGGCTACTCATAATATTGAGCATGCTGTTTCAGCTGTTCATGATATACCGCATGGCGGCGGTCTTGCTATCCTTTTCCCTAATTGGATGAAGCATAATTTACATGTAAAGCCAGAACGCTTTAAAAAGCTGGCTGTTCGTGTATTTGGCGTAGATCCAGAAGGGAAATCTGATGAAGAGGCAGCGCTTGAGGGAATTGGAAAACTAAGAGATTTCTGGAACAGCATTGGAGCACCTGCGACGTTAGCTGATTACAATATCGATGAATCAAGCATTGAAGTGATGGCTGATAAAGCGGTTATCAATGGAGAATTCGGCAACTTTGCAAAACTGAATAAAGAGGACGTTATGGCTATTTATAGGGCTTCTTTATAAATGGAAACCTGGAGCTGACAAGCTCCAGGCTTTCTCATTTTTTAAAAACTTTATTCATAAATGCAAATAGCACCTTAAGTTTGAAAATATGTAAAAATGATTACGTTTTCACGATGGGTTGTTTCTTGATTATATTTAAGCATTTCGATAAAGTGATATTGAGTACGGATAATATAAATACTTAGGAGGTTTCGCTATGACACATATCCAATTTGATTATTCAAAAGCACTCAGCTTTTTTGGAGAGCACGAACTTACATACTTACAGGATGCGGTAAAGGTTGCCCACCATTCTTTACACGAAAAAACTGGAGCAGGAAACGACTATCTAGGCTGGATTGATCTGCCCGTAGATTATGATAAAGAAGAATTTGCACGTATCCAAAAATCTGCAGAAAAAATCAAAAGTGATTCTGATGTTTTAATCGTCATCGGAATCGGCGGTTCATATCTTGGTGCGCGTGCTGCGATTGAAATGCTTCAGCACAGTTTTTATAATGCACTTTCTGCTGAACAAAGAAAAACACCGCAAATCATCTTTGCCGGGAACAACATCAGTTCTTCTTATATGAAAGACCTTATGGACCTTCTTGATGGGAAGGATTTCTCGGTTAATGTTATTTCTAAATCCGGTACAACAACTGAACCTGCAATTGCTTTCCGTATCTTCCGCAAAATGCTAGAAGAGAAATACGGAAAAGAAGGTGCGCGTGAACGAATCTATGCTACGACTGACAAGGCAAGAGGGGCACTTAAAACACTAGCTGCTGAAGAAGGATATGAATCATTTATTATTCCTGATGATGTAGGCGGAAGATATTCTGTTCTTACGGCTGTTGGTCTTCTTCCAATTGCAGCTGCAGGCGTTAATATCGAAGAAATGATGAAAGGTGCAGCTGAGGCGCGCGGAGATTTTGGCACATCTGAATTAGGGGAGAATGCAGCTTACCAATATGCGGCTGTCCGTAATGTTCTCTATAATAAAGGAAAAACAATTGAAATGCTTATCAACTACGAGCCAGGGCTTCAATACTTCTCTGAGTGGTGGAAGCAGCTATTTGGTGAGAGTGAAGGAAAAGACCAAAAAGGAATTTTCCCGGCTTCTGCAAACTTCTCAACAGATCTTCACTCACTTGGACAATATGTTCAAGAAGGAAGAAGAGATTTGTTTGAAACTATTATTAAAGTGGACGAGCCACGTCATGAGCTGACTATTGAGGAAGCTGAATCCGACCTTGATGGCTTAAACTACTTAGCTGGAAAATCAGTTGATTTTGTCAACGACAAGGCTTTCCAGGGGACACTTCTTGCTCATACTGACGGCGGAGTGCCAAACCTAATTGTAACCATTCCTAAAATGGATGCTTATACATTCGGATATCTTGCTTACTTCTTCGAAAAAGCATGTGCGATGAGCGGATATTTACTTGGTGTCAATCCGTTCGATCAGCCTGGTGTTGAAGCATATAAGGTGAATATGTTTGCACTGCTTGGAAAACCTGGCTTTGAAGAGAAAAAAGCTGAACTTGAAAAAAGACTGTAATAAAAATTCTGAGGAAGCGTCTAAGCAGGCGCTTCTTCTTTTTTCATGATTTGCTCCCTTTTTGTACAAGCTAATAGTAAATCAACATAAAGGGGCTATGATAATGGTTGAAATACCTTCAAAGGTTAAGGGAACACATTTTAATTTATACAAACTAGAGCAGCTGTTAGAGCCAATGGGTTATATGATCGGAGGAAATTGGGATTATGATCATGGCTACTTTGATTATAAAATGGATGCCGAAAACAAAGGATATCATTTTTTGCGCATTCCATTTAAAGCCATTGATGGGCAGCTTGATTCGCGTAATTGCACTGTTGAATGCGGCAATCCCTTTATCCTGTCGCATATCTATCAAATTGGTTTAGATGATCATGCATACACATCAAATTTCACTGCATCATTTGACCAGTTTTCAGAGCCAGTGGATAAAGATGGAATGGTGCCGGATGAATATGTAGCTGCAGGAAAAGCACTTGTACAAGAGCTGGAATCGAATATATTGCCAGATTAATTCATAATTACTATAAGCTGATCTTCACCTGCGACGATAAAAGGATGGGGAGGATTTACAATGGTTTCTTCTCCTCTTTTTATCCCCAATAGTAAAATTCCTTCAGCGATAAACATTTGACTTAAATGTAGAAATGACTGATTAATGATTTCCTCTGATGCAGGCTGAAAGGTTAATTTTCGCTTATCAAGCTGATTCAGCAATCCCAAGAAGGAGTTAACAAGTTCTTGAGAGGTGATGCTGTTGATCATAACAAAGCTTGTTAACAAGTTAGTTTGAATGATTTCATCCGCACCTGCTCTTCTGGCATTCTCAGACTGTTCAGCTGTTAAGATTTCAACAATACATGGAAGTTTGGCATTTAAACCTTTTACAGCCAGAAGTGTCAAAATCGAATTCATGTCTGCATGTAATTCATTTTTATTTTGATCTGCTGTAATAATGACCTTTCGGGCAGAATGGATATTTGCCTTCAATAATACATCGTCACGATTAGCGCGCCCTTGTATGAAGTGGAGATTCTTATGCGGTAAAGGATTATATTCGAGAGTTTCATCAATCAGCGTGACATAATGATTCGATTTACTGCTGCAAATCGTATTTAAAATTTCCCGTGACCGTTCATTCCAACCAATCACAATAATATGGTCAGCTCCTTTATATGCAACTTTCCCTTCTAGAAAATCATTTTGCCTTGTTACAGCTGCAGTTGTTAAAGCAACAAAATAACTCGCCAGAAAACCCGCCCCAGTCATAATTAAAACAACTCCAGTAAAACGGCCAAGAGCAGTTTCAGGCACAAAGTCTCCATATCCGACGGTAGATGCTGTAATGATCGCCCACCAGATTCCATCGGCTAATTTGGGAAAGTTATGAGGTTCAATTAAGTGAACTAACCAGCCAAAAATAAATATAGCTAAGAGTGCAATGGTTAAAATTCGAAGAACAAGCGGTAAGCGGATAAATCTAGACATTAAAAAATGCGGCATAAAATAAAAACACCCCTTGAAGTAGTGTGCTGTACTAATTCCATTATGGACATGTTTTATAGGTTTCATAAGGGGTGTATATGAACGCTCCGAGGTTAAGGGGGCTGGGGAGAAAATGTGAATAATCTATATTTATATTAAATAATCCAGAGCTTTAATTAGCAATTTTATATCTGTTAGAATTTGCTGTTTTACCTCTTTAATTTCACATCTTTTATATTCCCAAGTCATCAAGGACAATTGTTTCGTCAAGATAAGCTGTTCAAATTCTTTCGTCATCATCATGCTCCTTACGATTTGAGATCAATGATTATATACCCAAGTTATCGCAATTTAAAACCACCATATGGTTCCTTTGGCATACTGCTAGGTTAAAGCAGACCATTTGAAATATAAACTTGATTTTGAAATAATGAACAGTATCTCATAAAGAAGGGAATGTGGTTATGAACGTTTTAGTTGTAGGAGCACACGGACAAATTGGACAATTCGTTGTGAAGAAGCTAGCAGAACATCCCAACTTTTCAGTGAAAGCTATGGTTAGAAAAGAAGAGCAGAAAGAAGAGCTGAGCAAGCTGGGGGCAGAACCTGTCCTTGCCAGTCTGCATGGCAGTGTCGAACATATTGCGGACGCAGCAGAAGGCTGTGATGCCATCGTATTTACAGCTGGGTCAGGTGGACAAACAGGCTTTGATCAAACATTGCTCATTGATTTGGATGGAGCAGTGAAAACAATCGAAGCGGCTGAAAAGGCAGGCATTAAACGCTTTATCATGGTGAGTGCACTGCAGGCTCATAATCGCGAGAATTGGAATGAACAAATAAAGCCTTATTATGTTGCGAAGTATTACGCAGATAAACATTTGGAGGCAAGCGGGCTGAACTATACAATTATTCGTCCTGGCGGGCTTACAAATGAAGGGGCCACAGGTAAAATTACAGCTGCGGATAATATTCACGGAGGAATGATTCCACGAGAGGATGTCGCTTCTGTGATTGTGGCAGCGCTGGAAAATGATAAGTTGATTAAGCGTTCTTTTGATTTGATTAGCGGTGTAGATACGATTGAGGCTGCGCTGAATAATATTGGTTAAATGGCAAAACGCAGGTGATCCAATTTAGTATGGATTGCCTGCGTTTTCGTTTGTTTCGTTGTTTATAATGCGTTTGGCGGATAAATTTATATAACGTCGGAGATACGAAAAATATCCAGGTTGAACGCTTTGATTTTTCATCGTTTCGGACTGCTAAAAGGAAAATTAATAAAGAAACAAAAAACAAAGAGAACCATGACAAATAGCTTTGCTCCAGCACCCTTTAATGTCATTGTATATAAAATGCTAAACAAACGAGCCAGTTACATAAGATCCCCCGGAAAAAAGTGAAAAACAGTATTTGTGAAGGATTTTTTTTAGATAGATACCAATAAAGCCTTTAGCCTAAAATAATAGAGCTAACCTATCCTTGATAAATCCCCTCTAAAGAAGTTGCACTTGAAGATAAATGCTTAGCGCTGTCCTTTTCATTATGTATAATTTGATCAATTTCTGACTGAAGCTGAGTATAGGTTTCCAGCAGTGAATTATTATTCTCAGCTGATTCAACGGTCTGATCAATTTGTATGGTAATGTCTTTAATTCCAGCATTCATTTCTTCCATCGAAGCATAAATGGTGTTTACTTCATCTGCCAGCAGCCTAATCGATAGGGCGATGCCATCCACTTCACTGTCTGCTTCCTTAAAGGACTTTTGGCCATCCAGAACATGTTCTTTCCCATTTAAAATGAGAGCAACTGCCTTTTCAACATCCTCAGTAAATGAATCTATAATTTCCTTAATATCGTTTGCTGCTTTCAGAGATTCATCCGCAAGCTTGCGCACCTCTGAGGCAACGACGGCAAATCCCTTTCCGTGCTCTCCGGCACGTGCGGCTTCAATCGTAGCATTTAAAGCCAGCAAATTGGTTTGCCCGCTAATGCCAGTAATAATAGAAATGATATTACCGATTTCTATTCCTTTTTCTTTTAAATGCTCAATAGACTGAACAGATTCTTCTGAGTTTTGCTGAACATATGTAAACTTTTGATCTACTAATGTGAGCATCTGTTTCACATGATCAGAAATGCCTGAAGCCTCAGCAGTTTTTTCATTAATGGTATGTGTAGCACTTGTGACCCCGTCAATAGATGAAGCCAATTCAGTTAAGGTTGCATGTGATTCTTCTATAGAAGTAACGATTCTCTTATTTTCATCTTCTACATTTCGAAGCAGCTGCTTTTGCTTTTCAGTTGATTGAGAAACATTTGATAAGGATTGAAATAGGTAATTGCTTTGTTTACTCACCGCAGCAGACTGTTGATTAGCAGTTTGAATATATTGTTCCAGACTTTGTGACAAATTGTTTATGTTATGTGCAATTTGGCTGAATTCATCATTCAACTGAAAATCCAATGAACTAAAGTCTCCGCGCTGTATATCTTCAAGCTTCTTATTGATAAGAGTTATTTTTTTTAGGATAAAAAAGCGTGTAAATAAGATAATTAAAATTGGGCTGATGAGAATATTAATGATAAAGGTGACAGCTGTTTTGACACCTGCACTCAATACTCCTAAATCTGCAATAACTTGGTTTAAAAAACCTGAAATCGGTGATGAGATCAGACTAGAAATCACAATGGCGATGACGAGAATGACTTTGATGCTAATAAAGCGGCTTGTTGTGGTATTTTGTGACATTTTACATAGTCCTTTCGTATGAGAGATGGTTGTCTATACCCTGTTTTATTACAAATAAACTCATACTAAGAAAGAATATTTAATTTAAAAAAAGCTTGCCTTGAGTGGCAAGCTTTTTAAAATATTGGGTCAATATTGGTAATTATCCATCTATTTTTGATTTTTTCGAATGTAAAGGTAAGTTGAAAGTCATCTGGTGAAAACATAACATTGTTTTGAATTTGTAGAATTTGGTATTTTTTATCATTAATTTTTTTTATGTCATATGGGTTCTCAAATGAAAAATGAAAAGGGTAATTGGTTGGTAACATATATAAACCGTCATCCTTTTCTTCTAAACGAAAGCTAAAGCACTGATCAATAACCTCTAGCGTTGCTAGGTGTGTAAAGTAGCTATAATATTCTTCTCTTGTTTCTATATCTGGATATTTAAATCCAAATTCATAATTAGAATTTACAGTTTTATCAATTTCTTCCATTTCAACCGTAAAGTTATTGATTATATCGGCCAATTCCTCCTTCGTCGGCTCCACAACCACAGGTTCATCTTGTTTTTGATCGTCATTTATTTCCTGATCTGTCTCTGTGTCTGTTTGTTCTTTGTCAGGATCGGAATCTGGTTCCTCTTCCTCTTCCACAGTATCATCAGGGAGTTTTTCTTCCGTTTCCTCTTCTGTCTCGTTGTCGTTCTCTTTAACATCTTCCTCAATCGGAGTAATGATCTCTGTTTCTTCAGGAGGCTTGTCAGCATTAGGTTCTTCCAATAGTCCATTTGAGATAATATAGTACATGCCAATGGCGAAGGCTGTCACGGCTGCAAAGCTGAGGGCTGCAGGTACCGTTTTGTTTTTTACTTTTTTCTTTTGTCTGGACATGGATGGTCTTTGACTGATTTCTGCTAACACGTTTCTCTTCATTTCTTCGGTAAAGACCAGGCCCTGCATCTCACCCTTTAACAGATCTTCTTTCGTCTTCATCAGTTTGTTGTCCATCTTCTGCACCCCTTTCTGTCATTGCATTTTTTAATAATTGTTTGGCCCGCGTCATTCTTGATTTTACTGTGCTGAGATTGATCTGGCAGACTTCACTAATTTCTTTTAACTGGAGTTCCTGGAAATAGTATAAAAATATAATTTCACGGTATTTTGGCGGCAGTGTCAGTATTTCATTAAATAGCTGCTCACTTTCGCTTTTATGAATCATTTTGGATTCTGGACTTGCTTGGTGGCTGGTAAACCATTTGCTGATATGCTGACTGACATGAACTTTTCGATAGTTCCAGCTCTTAACATGATCTTTGCAATGGTTGATTGCAATTCGGTACAACCATGTATGCATGCTCGAATTTCCTTCAAAGGTATCGAGCTTTTCATAACATTTAATAAATATTTCTTGAGTCAGGTCTTCAGCAGTTTGCTTGTTGCGGACAAATGAATAGGCAAGCTGCAAAATGGATGTGCCATGGCGGTCCATTAAATCTGTAATTACGTCATGACTTTGCAAGTGGAATTCACCTCTTTTTTTACTTTTATACATTAGACGACGTTCCATTATAATAAGTTTATTTTTAAAATAATTTCCAAATAGTGTAATTGTATCTTTCTGACAGCTTCTATAGTATGATGTGTACAAAAGAAATTTTCTGGGAGTGGAAAAAGTGAAGTTTTTTAAAATCCTTATTGTTGTGCTAGTAGTTATAGGAGGACTTGGTTTTGCTATTTACTATTTTGGCACAAACATGGCTGCTGAGAAAGTAATGGAAACTATTTCTACTGAGCTGGAGAATAGTGGGGAATTGGAAAATATTAAGTCTGCGATTGAAAGTGACCCGGAATTGATGGCTTTTGTTGCTGAAGCTGAGGCAGCAGACCCAGAAAGCCTGCCTTTTACTACTAAGGAAGAAGCGACAAGAGTGCTGATCCAAAAGGTTGGTTTAACAGAATTAAATGATTTGCGGGTTCAGGCTCAAGAAGGCACTGTATCAAAAGAGCAAGTCATCTCACAAATGGAAGCCAGTTTGACTGAGGAAGAAATCCTCGCTTTAAAAGTTGTTGCATATAAAGAATTATATGGTCAGTAAAAGGGATCACGTGTTGTGATCCCTTTTTATAATGGAAAGTTATTAGTATGACAGAAAATATTGAATGAACTCTTAAAAAGCACTATTGTCCAGTCTACTTTGCCGAATCTATTTCATTTGCAGAAAGTGCAGCAGCCAAGTCTGATCTTATCACGACTTCTTCAAACGAAAGTCCAAGCTGAACAGTTGTTTGGGCAACTTCAGGCCTTAAACCTGATAAAGTAGTTTGTACACCAATCATTTTTAAGGCACTGATCAACTGGAAAATCTGATGTGCAACCATCGTATCAATCATGACCACACCTGAAAGGTCGATATAAAGGTGATTAATCCCCTTGTTCGAACATTCATTTAGAGAATGCTCAAGTATAAATTTTGCACGCGTTGTATCAATATCGCCAACAAGAGGAAGCAGTGCTGCTCCTTTATTAATCGTAATGATTGGAGAGCTAAGCTCAATGATGATTTCTTGCTGTGCCAGCAGCTTCTTTTCAGAATAGACCTGATTTTCCTGCACAAATCTAAGAACAACTTCTTTAAAGGCTCGAATGATGATGCGTTGCCAAAGCTGAACCTTCTCATGTGAATATTGCCCCTTATGAATAGAAGCAAATTCATCGATATAGCAAAGGTATTGTTCCTGTACGTGTAAAAACTCCCGCAGTATGTATTGTAAAGGGGTATTGAGGTGTTGTTCATCTTGAGCAATATGAATAATCCAGTCTTGAAACTCCTGCAAGAATTGTTCTTCTTCCTGAACAAAAATTTTGCATAAATGTAAATGAAAATCGTAATTTTGCTGCTTCAATTTTTGAATTTCCTCAGGATTGCTTGAAGAATATACTCCTTTTGGATCACTTTTATCAAGTGATTCATACCATTCTTCGGTTAAATTTTTTGCCTTTTCTATTAGAAATGTATGAAGCTCTTGATTCCGATGCAATCGTATCCCCCCTGATTTAAATTAATATTAATAAATAGTTTAACTGAAATATGTAGAAAAGTCTTGTAAAGACAAACTGCTACTCCTTGACCATATGCTTTGGAAAGCAGAATGAAGGCAAAAAGGACTAGTACAATCAAACGTTTGCAGGTAAAAATGCTTATTAGGTGATGTCATACACTTAATCCAATATTAAACATGGCAAAAACAGTTATTACAATCATGACAACATTAGGAGTGACAAAATGCGTTTTTCTTTGAATTGAAACCGCTTTACATTGAACGTATTATAAAAGTAGAAAGTCATACAATAACTTTTAAAGATAAAAACAGAGAAAGGGGAAAATTACATGTCAAATACAACACAGGCTGAAAAATCTGGTTTTCGTGTAAAACTTCAGAGATTTGGAAGCAGCTTAAGCGGCATGATTATGCCAAACATCGGTGCATTTATTGCTTGGGGTATTATTACTGCATTATTCATTCCAGACGGCTGGTTTCCAAACGAAGATCTAGCTCTGCTAGTTGGTCCGATGATCAACTATCTATTGCCAATCCTAATTGGTTTCACAGGCGGTAAAATGATTTATGGAGGAGATCGCGGAGGTATCGTTGGTGCGGTAGCAACAATGGGTGTTATTGCCGGGTCCGACATTCCGATGTTCCTTGGTGCAATGATCGTTGGTCCTATAGCGGGCTGGGCGATTAAGAAGGTTGACGGATTTCTGCAGCCAAGAATTCCTCAAGGTTTTGAAATGCTTATCAACAACTTCTCTGCAGGTATACTTGCGGCACTTTTAGCCATTGGGGCTTTACTGGGTGTCGGTCCATTAGTTGAAGGATTAACAGATATCCTATCAGCTGGTGTTGAAGCAATTATTAATGCTGGTTTACTTCCATTAGTAAACATCCTGATTGAACCAGCAAAAATTCTTTTCTTAAATAATGCCATTAACCATGGTATCTTATCTCCACTTGGAGCAGAGCAAGCAGCAGAAGCTGGAAAATCAATTCTGTTCCTTATTGAAACAAACCCTGGACCAGGTCTTGGAATCTTACTTGCATTTATGTTCTTTGGAAAAGGTTCTGCGAAGCAAACATCACCAGGAGCAGCGATTATCCATTTCTTCGGAGGAATTCATGAGATCTATTTCCCGTACATCTTAATGAAACCAACGTTAATTCTTGCAGCAATCGCTGGTGGTGTAAGTGGTATGTTCACATTCAGCTTATTGAATGTTGGGTTAGTAGCACCTCCTTCACCAGGAAGCATCTTTGCTTTAATCGCAATGACACCAAAAGGCGGAAATCACTTAGGTGTTATTCTAGGGGTTCTTGTAGCAACAGCTGTTTCGTTTGCAATAGCTTCTCTAATCTTAAAAACAAGTAAGAAAAACGAAGAAGAAGATATTTCAGAAGCAGCAGCAAAAATGCAAGAAATGAAAGGGAAAAAGAGCTCTGTAGCAGGCAACTTTGAATCAAAAGCTCCTGTAGCTGAAGGCTTCAATCCTGAAAATGTTAACAAAATTATCTTTGCCTGTGACGCAGGAATGGGATCCAGTGCTATGGGTGCATCCATTCTTAAGAATAAAGCGAAAAAGGCTGGCTTGGATATCGATATTACAAACACAGCAATTAACAATCTTCCAGCAGATGCAGACGTGGTTATTACACATAAAGATTTAACACCACGTGCCAAAGACAAACTGCCGACTGCACATCATATTTCGGTTGAAAACTTCTTAAATAGCCCTAAATATGATGAATTGATTGAAAAGCTGAAGTAAATAAAAAAAGGCTGGTTCCTTTGTGAACCAGTCTTATTTATAGTTTTTCAATTAAAATGTTCCAGCAGAATATGATTAGGGTTTTCTTTAAATAAATTAGGATAATTAAATACTGGCAACAACTTTCATGACGAAAATACATTATTCTTTTGTTGAGAGTATCATTTCTTATTATTAAAATGAAAGAATAGGATGCTGTATTTCATATTTGTCATAAACTTTGCTCATAATATGTCATGGTGAATGCCAATGCTGTGGAGTGATGTGAATGTACATATCAGCGAGGGAAAGAAAAATACTTGAATTATTGCTATTACAGCCGGGAGAAACAACGGTAAAGGAAATAGCAAAAGAATTAGAGGTAAGTTCTCGGACGATTCATCGCGACTTAAAAGGAGTCGAAGAGATTTTAAAGGAGTACGGATTAGAACTTAACAAAAAATCAGGCATAGGCATAGCTGTTAACGGTGAAGAAGAAAAAAAGGAGATGCTTCGTCTCTTTCTATTCAATCTTTCTCATAATGAATATACGCCTGAGGAACGGCAGACTATGATTTTATCTGCTCTTTTGGATGCAGCGGAGCCAGTTAAATTAGTTTCGCTGGCCAATGATTTAAATGTCACAATTGCAACTGTCAGTAATGATCTTAATAAGGTAGAAGAGCGTCTTACCCCTTTTGACTTAACATTGCTAAGAAAGCGTGGCTACGGTGTTGAATTGATTGGCACAGAGAGTTCTAAAAGAAAGGCTATGAGTAAGATCATCATAGAAAATATTGATGAATTTGAGTTCCTTTCTTTAATAAAAGAAAATATTCAAAAACGCTCAGCACAAGTGGTTGATACGGTAACAGACCGATTACTTGGATTAGTTGATAAGACAAAGCTGCTAATTATAGAAAAACAAATAGAAGATATTAAAGAGGATCTTCCTTATGCTATTGCCGATAGTGCATATATCGGATTAGTCGTTCATCTGGCATTGGCGATCGAACGAATTCAGCAGGGAGAGGAAATTAATTTTGAAGAAGACTATCTGAACAGTTTAAAAGGCACGCGAGAATACAAGGCTGCCGAAAAAATTGTTTTAGGTTTGGAAGAAGTATTTAAAATAAACATTTCCCAAGGTGAAATCGGGTATATTACAATGCACCTGATGGGAGCTAAATTGAGGAATGATCATGATGACTTGCTTGGAGAAACAAGTTTGCATGCAGGGGTCCTTGCACAGAATTTAATGACATTTGTCAGCCGTAAGCTTGATATCGATTTAACGACGAATAATTCCCTGTTCCAGGGACTTGTTGCGCATTTAAGACCCGCCCTGCATAGAATCAAACAAAATATGGGTATTTCTAATCCTTTATTGGAAAGAATAGAGCAAGATTATAAGGAACTGTTTATTATTTTGCAGCATGGTATGGCAAATGTCCTTCCAGAATTGAAGGTACCCAGAGAAGAGATTGGATATCTAGTCATGCATTTTGCCTCAGCTTTGCTGAATAGTGAAGAAACTAGTCCCAAGAAAGCTCTTGTTATTTGCTCCAGCGGGATTGGCACTTCCAAAATCCTATCAACAAAACTGGAACAGGAGCTCCCTGGCTTGTCTACAATTAATGCATCTATTTTTGATCTGGATCAACTGGATATACATGGTTTCGATGCTGTAATCTCTACTATTCCATTAAAAAACTTTAATCGGGACTACCTGCTTGTCAGTCCCCTTTTAACAGTTAGTGATATTGAAAAAATTAAACAATTCTTTACCCTTCATCAAGAAGCTGGACATCAAGTAAAGCAATCAATTCGCTTGAAACAAAGACAATCTTATGATGACTTCCGCATCCGAATTTCAAAGATTAAACGAAGTGCAGCCGCAATCGAATTGCTCTTAGAGCGTTTTTCTCTATCTTTTATTGATGAAGATCAATTGATTCCAAGCATTCTTAATAAAATATGCACTGAATTATATCAGCAAGGTGTGATTACAGACTCTAAAAAAGTCACTGAGGATTTGCTGAAAAGAGAAGAATTAGGCGGACTTGGAATTCCAGAAACCAAGCTTGCGCTTTATCATACCAGAAGTGAATTTGTAAAAAGTCCATGTTTTATGGTGCGGAGGGTAAAAAAGCCACTCTCTATGAAAGGGATGGATGGTTCTGACATGAAGGCTGATACCATTTTACTTTTGCTTTCGCCATTGGATGAATCAGAAGAAGGATTAGAACTGCTGAGTGCGATCAGTTCGTTAATCATTAGAGATGAACATTCTATTTCAGTGTTTCAAACAGGAGGCAGTCTAGATA
Source organism: Bacillus mesophilum (assembly GCF_008923265.1). Lineage (NCBI taxonomy): Bacteria > Bacillati > Bacillota > Bacilli > Caryophanales > Bacillaceae > Bacillus > Bacillus mesophilum. Next base: position 695,729 of record NZ_WBOT01000003.1, read on the forward strand.
TTGCTAATTTACTGGCAGATGAACTGCAGCTTGTTTTTGAAAATAAATATAGCCAAGTATAGAAATTTTTAAAGGAGTGTCAAACATGACAAACATTTTAACTGCAGACAATATCATTTTAAACCAAGCATTTACGAATAAAGAAGAAGCGATTAAATTTACAGGGCAAATTCTAGTAGACAAAGGATATGTCGATCATGAGTATGTTGGAAAAATGCTTGAGAGAGAAGAGCTTTCTTCTACATTTATGGGGAATTTTGTTGCAATCCCACATGGTACAGACGATGCGAAAAAATCTGTCAATACTTCTGGTTTAGCCATTGTACAGGTTCCGGACGGTGTGGATTTCGGCGGCGGTAACATTGTGAAAGTATTAATTGGAATTGCCGGAAAAGATGGAGCACATCTTGAAATCCTTTCACAAATTGCCATTGTATGTTCTGAAGAAGAAAACGTAGAAAAAATTGTTAAAGCTACATCTGCTGAAGAGATTCTATCCTTATTTGATGAGGTGAACTAATATGTTAGCCGTACATTTTGGCGGAGGAAATATTGGACGCGGCTTTATTGGAAAGCTTTTAGCTGATGCAGGCTATGAAGTCGTTTTCGTTGATGTTAATGATGAAATAGTGGACCTTTTAAATGAAAAAAGAGAATACAAAGTGGTACTCGCTGCTGATCAAAGCGAAGAAACGATTGTAAAAAATGTGAGAGCGATCAATAGCAAAACAAACAGTGATGAGGTTATTTCAACAATCGCGAAGGCGGACCTAGTGACAACGGCAGTTGGACCTACTGTGCTTGGGATTATTGCAAATTTAATTCGTGATGGATTAAAGATGAGAGCAGAAGCAGGCTCTAATCCATTAAACATTATTGCTTGTGAGAATATGATTGGCGGCAGCAGCTTCTTAAAAGAGAAGGTATATGAATCACTCAATGCAGATCAAGCTGGAAAATTTGATCAATTGTTTGCTTTCCCTAATGCGGCTGTTGACCGTATTGTCCCTATTCAAACAAATGAAGATAAACTAATGGTGCTTGTTGAACCATTTTACGAGTGGGCTGTAGATCAATCGATGATGATCGGAGAGGTTCCTGCTATCGAAGGTGTTACCTTTGTCGATGATTTAAGTCCATATATCGAACGCAAATTGTTTACGGTGAATACAGGTCATGCGGCGGCAGCATATTTAGGATATGAGGCTGGTCTAAAAACAATTAAAGATGCAATGGAAGACGACCATGTACTTGAAGCAGTAAGAAACACGCTTCATGAAACGGGTGGGGTATTAGTAGAAAAGTACGGATTTAATTCTGAAGAACACCAGCAATATATCAATAAAATTGTGGGCAGATTTAAGAATCCGCATATTAATGATGATATTACTCGTGTGGCAAGAGGTCCGCTACGCAAGCTAGGGCGAAATGACAGACTTGTGAGCCCTGCTGTTCAGTATATTCAATACTTAGAAAAGAATCCTGAAAACTTAGCGAAAGTAATCGCTGCTGCCCTAAAGTATGATGTTCAGGAAGATCCAGAAGCAGTGGAGCTTCAGGAAAAGATCAAAGCAAATGGTTATGAAGAAACAATGGTTCAAGTATGTGGTCTATCACAGGATCATCCATTAGTAGAGCTAGTATTAAAAAACCTAAAGTGAAAAAGAGATAATGATAATTTGTAAATTAATAAAAAGCCGCTTTAAAGCTGAATCCATAAAGCTTTGAAACGGCTTTTTCTTTTGGGGAAAGGTTATATTAAAATGGCAGGTTTTCATTACGCTGTTTAATAGAAAAAGGCAAAATGCCTTCCTAATTACCCTGTCTGTTTTCACATGATTTTCATATTATAGAAGTAAAGGAGGATTTTGAATGACATTTATAGCAGAAATTGCTCCGTATGCCAAGAGAGTACAAGAGGAATCCAATATCTTAGCTTCTTTGTTAATTTCCCAGGCTATTTTGGAATCCGCATGGGGAAAGAGTAAGCTTGCACAAGAAGGGAAGAACTTATTCGGCATTAAGGGATCATACAATGGCCAGTCTGTGGAAATGCCGACTTGGGAAGTAGTCAAAGGGAAAAAGGTAGAAATACTGGCTGCATTCAGAAAGTATCCAAGCTGGTATGAGTCGTTTCAAGATCTGGCCAATCTCTTTTTAAAAGGAGTATCCTGGGATCGACATAAATATAAACTCATTATTGGGGAGAGTAATTATCGTACTGCTGCCAACGCTGTTCAATCTGCAGGTTATGCTACAGATCCTGACTATGCACAAAAGCTGATTACCATTATCGAATCTCATAACCTTACCCAATATGACCTTGCCATTTTTCCTTCAAAGGTTCAGACGCCAGGTTCACAATCTCAGAAATATTATAAAGTTGTACAAGCTATCCCCGGTTACTTTACAGCTGATAATGCCAAATCACGTACAAGTCAAAGGACGGTCATCAAGGAAGGCACATATATTATTTTTAACGAAAGCCAGGGGATGATTAATATTACTGCGACAAAAGGAGTACCAGGTTCCTGGATTAATCCCAATCATCATGCATCTGTAGACAACAAGGCTATTTATCATCTTGTTGCAGCAGGTGAAACACTTTCAGAACTTGCTGTAAAATATGGAACTTCTATTCAGGCTATTAGTGCTTTGAATACGCTGAAAAACGTGAATACCATTTATATAGGGCAAAAATTAAGAATAAAATAATCGCTGAACTGATCTTACTCGACTTAAAAGCTTTGCCTTACAAAAAACAGGGCATATTCTTATGTTTTCTTGAATATATAACGTGTTTTAATCTTACGGAGCTTATCACTTTAGATGAGTTCCTTTTATTTCGGAATGATGAACGAGAATCACCTGTCCGGTCTGGTGGTCCAGCAGTTCCCAGTATCCAGATTGATATTTAAAGAGTACCTCATATTTCTCTCCATTGTATTCAACATGTTCAATAGTCATATTGAAGATTTCCTCCACTTTTATAGGTCTTTCTATTCATTTTATATTCCTGCAAAAAAATAAGCAGAGGCCGTTTAAGTCGAATTTTTATGAAAAACAGCAACTTATGACGAAAATACTCGGTTTTTCTATAAAATTATAACTTTAGGAATATATATGAAGGTATTAAATGATTCAGAAGGTTTGTTTTCCCGGGACATACACACCCATTTCATTGCTACAATATACTGCTTCTGTTAAGACAAATAAATAGGGGTGTGTCTATGTTTTTTCATAAAAAAGAACTGCAATATCATGCAAAGCCGGAAAGACCCGATCCGATTTTTGCTCGTCAGCTGCAAGAAGTGCTAGGCGGTCAATGGGGTGAAATCTCTGTAGCCATGCAATATTTATTTCAGGGCTGGAATGTTAGAGGAAATGGAAAATATAAAGACTTATTGATGGACACTGGCGCAGAAGAACTGGCGCATATTGAAATGCTTGCAACAATGATCGCACGCCTTCTGGACGGAGCACCTGTTGGCGATTTAGAAACAGCTGCAAAAGATCCGGTAATTGGTGCTATTTTAGGCGGTATGAACCCGCAGCATGCCATCGTTTCTGGATTGGGTGCGATGCCTGCAGATTCTATGGGTAACCGCTGGACAGCAAATTATATTATTGCCAGCGGTAACCTGCTGGCTGATTTTAGAATGAATTTAACAGCAGAGTCACAGGGACGTCTGCAGGTTTCAAGACTTTATGCTGCTACGAATGACCGCGGTGTTAAAGATATGCTTTCCTGGTTAATTGCTCGTGATACAATGCACCAAAATCAATGGCTTGCTGCTATTAAAGAATTGGAAGCAAAAGAAAATGTTGTCGTACCTAGTACATTCCCGCGTGAATTAGAAAAGCAGGAAGTTGCTTATACATTATTTAATTTTTCAGAAGGAAATGAAAGTGCAACAGGACGTTGGGCACAAGGTAAGAGCATGGATGGACTTGGAACATTTAACTATGTAGAAAACCCGGTCCCTCTTGCGAATAAACCGAAGTTAAAGCCTGCTCCAGAATATATTTTTGACACACCTCTGGCGGTTGTAAAAGGAAGAGATGAACAGATTCCACCAAATTTAATCTAATATAAGAGATGACCGCCTAATTGCAGATGGATGGCGGTTTTTTTGTATATGTATTATGCGGAGTTCAGATGAGAACCTTGGTGTGAGGGAATATTCTGACAGTTAGTAAAGTGAGTAAAAAAATATGTTTTTGTGAATATATGTGCTAAATTATAAACGTACATAGAAAACACTTCGGGGCAAGGTGGAAATCCTTACCGGCGGTGATCGAGCGTGCATGCCTCGTTAGTCCGTGACCCGGATTCCTTTGGATTCGGTGGAGCTGGTGTAAATCCGGCACCGACAGTGAAAGTCTGGATGGGAGAAGTTGTCTTTTATATGTACAATGCTCAGGTGAAATCTGCCCTCTTTTAGAGAAGCTTGTCTTTTCCGAATGGATATAAGATCAAGTTTTTATTTGCTATATGTTATTTGCAGAGGCTGGCCAAGAGACTATGGGAATTAGTTAAACAACTTTCTAAGTGTTTTTTTCAGTTGTTTCTATTTGCTGATCAGTTTATCTTTTGCAGAAGAAAAGGATGTGTCATTCTTCCTGCAAAAGTTTTCTTCAGTATGTCCCTTATCGTCATTTGTGCTCGCCATTTCTAATAGGAGGGGTGCGATTGAATGATGAATATTATATGAGAATAGCGCTTGATCTAGCGATAACTGCTGAGGGACAAACATCTCCAAACCCTCTTGTGGGTGCTGTTTGTGTGAAAGATGGCCAGATTATAGGTACTGGTGCGCATCTAAAAGCCGGGACACCACATGCAGAAGTCCATGCCATTACAATGGCGCATGATCATGCAAAAGGAGCAGATCTTTATGTCACCCTTGAACCGTGTGGACATAGAGGCAAAACACCTCCTTGTACAAATCTCATTATAAATAGCGGTATTCGCCGTGTTGTTATTGCCTGTATGGATCCGAATCCTTTAGTAAAAGGAAGAGGAATATCCCAGCTGAAACAAGCAGGAATTGAAGTAGTCACAGGCGTTTTAGAAAAAGAGGCAGCATTTTTAAACCGAGCATTTTTTCACTATATCCAATACGGTACTCCCTATGTCACCTTAAAAGCAGCCGCCACTCTCGATGGCCGGATTGCCGCATCATCAGGAGACAGCAAATGGATCACTTCCAAAGAAGCTAGGGAAGATGTCCATTATCTTCGCCATATCCATGATGCCATCTTAGTAGGTGCACAAACCGTTATTGCTGATAACCCTTTCCTCACCACCCGTTTGCCCCATGGTGGAAAGAATCCCATTCGAATTGTTTTAGACCGGCGCCTACAGACGCCAAATACAGCAAATGTCGTAACTGACGAAGCTGTAAAGACGATTATTTTTACACAAGTTCCTTTGGAAGAGCAAAATAAGAAATACGACTCTAATTTTGTTCATAAAGAAGTTATTCCGAAGTCGCAGGCTTTTTTACCGTCTGTATTAAAGTATTTAGGCGGTATTGGTGTGATGACGTTATTGGTAGAAGGGGGAAGCCGTGTTCATTCGAGTTTTATTGATGAGAACCTGGCGGACGAACTTTACTTATACCTTGCACCAAAACTTATTGGCAATGGAACTTCCTTTTTTAGCAGCGAAAAAAGAAACTGGATGAAAGATAGTGAGAATTTGTATATTTTGGATATGCAAACATTCGGACTGGATTTACGTCTGCATGCACAGTTTCAAAAGGAGGAATCTGCTTCTTGTTTACTGGAATAGTAGAAGAAATCGGTATCATTTCAGGCATTCATCATGAACAGGACGCAATGAAACTCACCGTTGAATGTGAGAAGGTGCTTGAAGATGTAAAGGTTGGTGACAGTATTGCCGTAAACGGAGTCTGCTTAACAGTTGCGTCATATGAAACCAATTCTTTCACTGCCGATCTAATGCCTGAAACGTTAAAATCTACTGCTCTTCATACCTTATATGTTGGCAATAGAGTGAATCTAGAACGAGCAATGCTAGCGAACAGCCGATTTGGCGGTCATATTGTATCAGGTCATATCGATGCAACTGGAAAAATTAATAGAATTAATCACAGAGGTAATGCTCTATATTTGGAAATTGGGATTGCAGAACAATGGCAGCGTTACTTCATACTAAAAGGTTCGGTTGCTGTTGACGGTACATCGCTAACCGTATTTGGTGTGCACGAAGACCACTTTGTTATTTCCCTTATACCAACAACACAGATGGACTCTATATTAGGATCTAAGCAAGTGGGTGACCTCGTAAATATTGAATGTGATATGTTAGCCAAATATACGGAAAAACTGCTTCGTTATGAAAATACAACAACTACTAATCTGACAGCTGAAATGCTGACAAGAAATGGCTTTTTATAAAAAGGAGTGCGGACGCATGTATGCTTCAGTGGAAAAAGCAATAGAAGAGCTAAAGAAGGGGAAGGCCATCATTGTCGTGGATGATGAACAGCGCGAGAATGAAGGTGATTTTATCGCACTTGGTGAATTTGCAACACCTGAAATGATCAATTTTATGGCAACAGAGGGTAAAGGGCTTATTTGTGTTCCAATTACTGAAGAAAAGGCAGAGCAGCTTGAATTGCCTTTAATGACAGCACAAAATACAGATTCTCATGGAACAGCCTTTACGATTAGCATTGATCATTCTTCTAGCCATACAGGCATTTCTGCATTTGAACGTTCTGAAACCGTCCAAAAAATGATGGAAACTTCTGCTGCGGCGAAAGATTTTAAAAAACCAGGTCATATTTTCCCGCTTATTGCCCAAACAGGAGGCGTATTAAAACGGGCAGGGCACACAGAGGCCGCTGTTGATTTAGCCAGATTAGCCGGCTCTGAACCTGTTGGTGTTATTTGCGAAATAATGAATAGAGATGGCACGATGGCGAGAGGACCACAGCTTAAAGATATGGCTGAGAAGTTTAATTTGGTGATTTTAACAATTAAAGAATTGATCGCTTATCGCCGTCAAAAAGAGCAGTTAATTGAAAAAGTGGTGGAGATTTCTTTGCCAACCGATTTCGGTTTGTTCAGAGCGGTGACATTTACAGAAGTTCTGACAGGACAAGAGCATATTGCACTTGTCAAAGGAGAGGTCCAAGGAAAGTCAGATGTTCTAGTTAGAGTACATTCTGAATGCCTGACTGGTGATGTATTTGGCTCTTTTCGCTGTGACTGCGGGCCGCAGCTTCACGCTGCAATGGCTCAAATTGATGCGGAGGGTCAAGGAGTTCTTCTCTATATGAGGCAGGAAGGCAGAGGGATCGGCCTCGTCAATAAAATGAAGGCATATAAGCTTCAGGAAGAAGGATATGATACGGTTCAAGCAAACGAAAAGCTTGGCTTTGCTCCTGACCTGCGCGACTATGGCATAGGTGCTCAAATTTTACGTGATTTAGGACTTTCATCCATTCGTCTTTTAACGAATAATCCCAGAAAAATTGCAGGAATTGAAGGGCATGGATTGAAGGTAACGGACCGTATGCCTATTCAGATGCCGGTTAGAGAAGAGAATGCATTGTATATGCAAGTGAAGAAAGAAAAAATGGGACACCTTTTTTAAAAGATAATATATTTGAACGTAAAAAATAAAATCCGAGGAGAATATAAATGACAATTATACATGAAGGTAATTTAATAGGTACGGATCTTAAAATAGGTATTGTAGTTTCCAGGTTTAATGAATTTATTACAAGTAAATTGCTGGGAGCAGCTGAAGATGCTTTAAAGAGACATGGCGTAAGTGATGATAATATTGAGGTGGCATGGGTGCCTGGAGCGTATGAAATACCATTGGTTGCAAAGAAAATGGCAGCATCTAAGAAATATGATGCCATTGTAACACTCGGAACAGTTATTCGCGGAGCTACTCCTCATTTTGATTATGTTTGTAATGAGGTTGCTAAAGGGGTTGCTGCGATTAACATGCAAGAAGGAATCCCAGTTATCTTTGGTGTACTAACCACAAATACAATTGAACAGGCAATAGAAAGAGCAGGAACAAAAGCAGGAAATAAAGGATGGGATTCTGCAACAGCAGCTATTGAAATGGCGAATTTAATGAAGAAGTTTTAATTCAAATAAAGAGAGGTGCGCTCTAATCGTTTATCTCCTCTAAGACCGGTTTTACGATGTAATGATTTCAACATAGAAAAGAGCATTGAATGCAGATTCAATGCTCTTTTTAAATATTATAGTTCTAGTTTCAGACGATTTCTATACCTAATTGCTGCCTCACTATCTGTGTTAATACCACTTATTGAGCTACGTGTAAAAGGCATCCATCCCGACAAAATTATTTTCAATAAATCTATCAATTTATCTTCAAAGAAAAATTCCTATCATTTTAATAAATTTATATAATTAAATAGTTTGTTTTAGAAGTAAATAATCTTTAGGTTAAGGAATGTTACAGAAGAAGCAAGATTAAAAACTAACCGCATTCTAAACTTGGCGTTTAATACATTTAGAAAGAAAACTTACGCTTCCATGGAAGCAATTGTGTGGATATCAAGGATCTACTCTCGATTTTTATAAGTCAGATTAGCTAAATCAAGTGATTCGGAACATTGAAAATACAATACCTGCTCCTGAAGAACCTCCTAGATTTAATCCTAATGTTAAACCATTTGCAAGATAAAATAATCCAATTGTATCGCCGGCGTTTAGTTCTACTTCCCCTGCCAGGGTCACAGTGCCGTTCCCTAAAATGGTCCGAATTGAAAGTAAAGCAAGGCTTAAATTGACGATAGGGAATAATCCAGTTATTAAACTGGTACTAGTATTTATTCTAATAATAGAAAATGCTGGAGTAACACCTGCACCTAGACTTAGTGAAAGTGCGGCGGTAGTCTGATAATTTATGGTTGCAGATATCGAATATCTGCCTGTTGCTGGAACGGTATATATCCCAGTTGTAGCATTAAAATTTGGACTGCTAAAATAAGGTGCAGCCACTGTCCAATTGACAATTTGCTGAGAAGCTGTAACTCCAGATGCTGATGTAAGTGCTGAGAACCCTTGTGCAGCAAAAGCTGGGCCTGTAGCCCCGGTGGCACCTGTAGGTCCGATTGGCCCAATACTGCCCGTAGCCCCCGTAATCCCAGTCGGTCCAATAGGCCCGATGCTGCCTGTAGCCCCAGTGACCCCAGTGGGTCCAACAGGTCCAATACTGCCCGTAGCCCCCGTGATTCCAGTAGGTCCAATAGGCCCGATGCTTCCTGTGGCCCCAGTGACCCCAGTAGGTCCAACGGGTCCAATGGTACCTGTAGCTCCAGTGATGCCGGTCGGTCCAATGGGTCCGATGCTGCCCGTAGTCCCCGTGATCCCAGTGGGTCCAATAGGCCCGATACTGCCTGTAGCCCCGGTAATGCCGGTGGGACCAACGGGTCCAATGCTACCCGTGGCTCCTGTAATCCCAGTGGGACCAACGGGTCCGATGCTACCTGTAGCCCCAGTGATGCCGGTAGGTCCAACGGGTCCAATGGTTCCTGTTGCTCCAGTGATGCCGGTAGGTCCAATAGGTCCGATGTTGCCTGTAGGACCAGTGATGCCGGTAGGTCCAATGGGTCCAATACTACCTGTAGTCCCGGTAACGCCGGTAGGTCCAATGGGTCCGATGCTACCTGTGGCGCCAGTGAAGCCGGTAGGTCCAACGGGTCCAATACTGCCCGTGGCTCCTGTGACCCCAGTCGGTCCGACGGGTCCAATGCTGCCCGTAGCCCCAGTGATGCCGGTAGGTCCAACGGGTCCAATGGTACCTGTAGCTCCAGTGATGCCGGTAGGTCCAATGGGTCCGATGCTACCTGTGGCGCCAGTGACGCCGGTAGGTCCAATGGGTCCGATGCTGCCTGTAGCCCCCGTGACACCGGTCGGTCCAACGGGCCCGATGCTGCCTGTAGCGCCAGTGATCCCAGTGGGTCCAACGGGCCCGATGCTGCCCGTAACTCCGGTAATTCCGGTGGGACCAACGGGTCCAATACTGCCCGTGGCTCCTGTGACCCCAGTGGGTCCGACGGGTCCAATGCTGCCCGTAGCTCCCGTGATCCCAGTCGGCCCAACAGGTCCGATACTGCCCGTGGCGCCAGTGATGCCGGTCGGCCCAACGGGTCCAATGCTACCTGTAGCCCCCGTGATTCCAGTCGGTCCAATAGGCCCGATGCTTCCTGTGGCCCCAGTGACCCCAGTGGGTCCAACGGGTCCAATGCTACCCGTAGCCCCAGTGACCCCAGTAGGTCCAACGGGTCCAATGCTACCCGTAGTCCCCGTGATCCCAGTCGGCCCAACAGGTCCGATACTGCCCGTGGTTCCGGTGACCCCAGTGGGTCCAATGGGTCCAATGCTGCCTGTGGCCCCCGTGATCCCAGTCGGCCCAACAGGTCCGATACTGCCCGTAGCCCCTGTGATCCCAGTGGGTCCAATAGGTCCAATACTGCCCGTGGCTCCGGTGATTCCGGTAGGTCCAACGGGTCCAATGGTACCTGTTGCTCCAGTAATTCCGGTGGGACCGATGGGTCCGATGCTACCCGTAGCCCCGGTAACCCCAGTCGGCCCAGCAGGTCCAATACTGCCCGTAGCCCCTGTGATCCCTGTCGGTCCAATAGGTCCAATATTGCCCGTAGCTCCGGTAATTCCGGTGGGACCGACGGGTCCGGTGCTGCCTGTGGCCCCCGTGATCCCAGTCGGCCCAACAGGTCCGATACTGCCCGTAGCCCCTGTGATCCCAGTGGGTCCAATAGGTCCAATACTGCCCGTAGCTCCGGTAATTCCGGTGGGACCGACGGGTCCGGTGCTGCCTGTGGCTCCAGTAACCCCAGCAGGTCCAACGGGTCCGATATTGCCGGTAGGTCCAATACTGCCTGTGGCTCCGGTAATCCCAGTGGGTCCAATAGGTCCGATGCTGCCTGTGGCGCCAGTGAAGCCGGTAGGTCCAACGGGTCCAATGCTACCTGTGGTTCCAGTGATGCCGGTAGGTCCAATGGGCCCGATGCTTCCCGTAGCGCCGGTGACCCCAGTCGGTCCGACAGGCCCAATACTGCCTGTGGCTCCGGTAATCCCAGTAGGTCCGATTGGTCCAATACTACCCGTGGCTCCAGTGATGCCAGTCGGTCCAACGGGTCCGATGCTACCTGTGGCTCCGGTAATCCCAGTAGGTCCGATTGGTCCAATACTACCCGTAGCTCCAGTGACCCCAGTCGGTCCAACGGGTCCGATGCTACCTGTGGCTCCGGTAATCCCAGTAGGTCCGATTGGTCCAATACTACCCGTAGCTCCAGTGACCCCAGTAGGTCCAACGGGTCCGATGCTACCTGTAGCTCCGGTGATTCCCGTCGGTCCAACGGGTCCGATGCTTCCCGTAGCGCCGGTAATCCCAGTAGGTCCAATGGGTCCGATGCTTCCTGTGGGTCCAGTGATGCCGGTAGGTCCAATAGGTCCGATGCTGCCTGTAGCTCCCGTGATCCCAGTAGGTCCAATAGGTCCGATGCTGCCTGTGGGTCCAGTGATGCCGGTAGGTCCAATAGGTCCGATGCTACCTGTGGCTCCAGTAACGCCGGTAGGTCCAATAGGTCCAATACTACCCGTAGCTCCAGTTACCCCAGTCGGTCCAACGGGTCCGATGCTACCTGTAGCGCCGGTGATTCCAGTAGGTCCGACGGGTCCGATACTGCCTGTTGCTCCAGTAATCCCAGTCGGTCCTGCGGGTCCGATGCTGCCCGTAGCGCCGGTAACCCCAGTGGGTCCGACGGGCCCAATACTGCCTGTGGCTCCAGTGATGCCGGTAGGTCCAATAGGTCCGATGCTGCCTGTAGCGCCGGTGATTCCAGTAGGTCCGACGGGTCCGATACTGCCTGTTGCTCCAGTAATCCCAGTCGGTCCTGCGGGTCCGATGCTTCCCGTAGCGCCGGTAACGCCGGTAGGTCCAATAGGTCCGATGCTACCTGTGGCTCCAGTAACGCCGGTAGGTCCAACAGGTCCAATACTGCCTGTAGCTCCGGTGATTCCAGTCGGTCCGACGGGCCCAATACTGCCTGTGGCTCCAGTGATGCCGGTAGGTCCAATAGGCCCGATGCTGCCCGTAGCGCCGGTAACGCCGGTAGGTCCAATAGGTCCGATGCTGCCTGTAGCGCCGGTGATCCCGGTAGGTCCAACGGGTCCAATGGTACCTGTGGCTCCAGTGATGCCGGTAGGTCCAATAGGCCCGATGCTGCCCGTAGCGCCGGTAACCCCGGTAGGTCCAATAGGTCCGATGCTACCTGTGGCTCCAGTAACGCCGGTAGGTCCAACAGGTCCAATACTGCCTGTAGCTCCGGTGATTCCAGTCGGTCCGACGGGCCCAATACTGCCTGTGGCTCCAGTGATGCCGGTAGGTCCAATAGGCCCGATGCTGCCCGTAGCGCCGGTAACCCCGGTAGGTCCAATAGGTCCGATGCTGCCTGTAGCGCCGGTGATCCCGGTAGGTCCAACGGGTCCAATGGTACCTGTTGCTCCAGTGATCCCGGTAGGTCCGATGGGCCCGATGCTGCCCGTAGCGCCAGTGATCCCAGTCGGTCCAATAGGCCCGATACTGCCCGTAGCCCCGGTAATGCCGGTAGGTCCAATGGATCCAATACTGCCCGTGGCGCCAGTGATCCCAGTGGGTCCAATGGGTCCGATGCTGCCCGTAGCCCCTGTGATCCCAGTCGGTCCAATAGGCCCGATACTGCCCGTAGCCCCGGTAATGCCGGTAGGTCCAATGGGTCCAATACTGCCCGTGGCGCCAGTGATCCCAGTGGATCCAATGGGTCCGATGCTGCCTGTGGCCCCCGTGATGCCTGTAGGTCCAATGGGTCCGATACTACCCGTGGCCCCGGTGATGCCTGTAGGTCCAATGGGTCCGATACTACCCGTGGCCCCGGTGATGCCTGTAGGTCCAATGGGTCCGATGCTACCTGTAGCTCCGGTAACGCCGGTGTTTCCGAAGGGTCCAATACTGCCAGTGGCGCCGGTGATCCCAGTCGGTCCAATAGGTCCAATACTGCCCGTAGCGCCAGTGATCCCGGTAGGTCCAATGGGTCCGATGCTGCCAGTGGCCCCAGTACCACCAGTCGATCCAGCAGGCCCGGTGCTACCAATAGCCCCGGTAACGCCGGTAGGTCCAACGAGCCCAATACTGCCCGCGGCGCCGGTGATCCCGGTAGGACCAATGGGTCCAATACTGCCAGTGGCTCCAGTGCCACCAGTGGGTCCAACGGGTCCAATACTGCCCGTGGCCCCAGTGACACCAGCGGGTCCAACGGGCCCAATGTTGCCTGTGGCACCGGTAACGCCGGTTGGTCCAATACTGCCTGTGACCCCAGTGCCACCCGTCGGTCCAATGGGTCCAATACTGCCTGTAGCGCCAGTGATCCCGGTAGGTCCAATGGGTCCGATGCTGCCAGTGGCCCCAGTACCACCAGTCGATCCAGCAGGCCCGGTGCTACCAGTAGCCCCGGTAGCGCCGGTAGGTCCAACGAGCCCAATACTGCCCGTGGCGCCGGTGATCCCGGTAGGTCCAATGGGTCCAATACTGCCAGTGGCTCCAGTGCTACCAGTGGGTCCAACGGGTCCAATACTGCCCGTGGCCCCAGTGACACCAGCGGGTCCAACGGGCCCAATGTTGCCTGTGGCACCGGTAACGCCGGTTGGTCCAATACTGCCTGTGACCCCAGTGCCACCCGTCGGTCCAATGGGTCCAATACTGCCTGTAGCTCCAGTGATCCCGGTAGGTCCAATGGGTCCAATACTGCCAGTGGCTCCAGTGCCACCCGTTGGTCCAACGGGTCCAATACTGCCCGTGGCCCCGGTAATCCCAGTGGGTCCAACGGGTCCGATACTGCCTGTAGCTCCGGTAATCCCGGTAGGTCCAATGGGTCCGATGCTGCCCGTAACCCCCGTAATCCCGGTCGGTCCAATGCTGCCAGTTGGCCCGGTAGCCCCAGTAGGTCCAACACTTCCTAAAGAGAAAAATACAGTAAATGGAAAATATAAATTTAAACGGTAAAGCAGAAGTTGATCTAACTTTTTTATAAAAAAATGATTAGGCTTAGTTTTCCTGTTCATCGGTTCTTGAATATTTTCTGCCATATCAAGAATATCCTGAACAAATGCTGTTGATGGAGGATTAGATAAATTTCCAGAGGCTTGAGGGGGCTGATCACCTATCTCTTCATTTAAAATTGAGGTTATTAATAAATCAATTGCATCGTCTAATGATCTTGGCTGATTAGGGGGTCTATTAGGAGAATTAGAATCAGACATCTTGCCATACTCCTTTCTCAATAAACTTATTAAGCAGGAAAAAAGTATAATTTATAAAAGTTCATCCATTTACTTTATTCTTGGTAAGACTTTGACGTTCCTTATATAGAGCTAAATAGACCTATATCAAGGAGAAGCAAATAGCTCTTCCTTACAAAAAATTAGTCTATTTTTAACGATTACTTAACAAACGAAGCTTAATATAGGAGATAATTCCTATAATTAAAAGAAGGTGCACCAAATGAATGAGCAATTATTATTTAAAATGGAATCTGGCACTATATCCTCATACTTAAAATATGTAAATAGCAGATGGAAAAAAGAGGTTCTATATTATAGGAGATTTAGGGAGTCTAAAAAATTCTTAAATAACAATGAATTAATACATACTTTCTTTCAGCCTATCTTGAATTTGGAAACAGGAAATACGATTGGTTATGAAACGTTGAACCGTCCAGAACAATCAAAATTATTTTCGACTACTGAAAGTTTTTACGAATTCATTGGACAGACTGATCAAGTCTTTTTATTTGAGTGTTTCTTAAGGAATCTTGCCTTGAAGCGATATATTGACCGGCTGTATGAATGTGAGGAAAAAAAAGACCTTCTGATTTTTGTGAATATCCATCCCAATGTGCTGCTGGATAATAATTATCATGCAGGCGAGACACTTCAACTATTAAAGGAATTAAATATAGCACCTGAACAAGTTGTATTTGAACTGACGGAAAAAAGTGCAGTGACAGATTTTTGTTTATTTGAAAAAGTACTTGACCATTATCGCTCTCAAGGTTTTAGAATTGCCATTGATGACGTCGGGTCAGGATATAACAGTTTAAAAACATTAGTATATCTAAAGCCAGAGTTTATCAAACTGGATAAATCGTTAATACAATACATTGATCAAAACGAAGAGCAAAAACAGTTAGTTTCGCTGATTCTTGAATATGCAAATAGAAGTAATACAAAGATTATCGCAGAAGGTATTGAAAGAATTGAAGAACTTGCTTATATTCAAGAACAAGGTGTTCATTACGGACAAGGGTATTTACTCGGGAGACCGAAACCAGAAATCACAAAAGGGAATGTTCCAGAAATAGTTTTATAGCTTTTAATCTATTTAACAAAGAGAACTGGCATGGAAAGTATAGAAGGTGATGGAATGGCAGTTAATATCGGTAGTATCGCTGAAAAAGTACCCTGTATTTCTCAATATGAAAAAAATCTCGTGGTTGATCAGTTATTTTATAACAATAGTGAATTGCAGGGCATTGTGGTTGTGAACCAGGAAATACCGGTGGGGATTATAACGAGAACACATTTTTACCAAAAAATTGGTACTTTATATGGTTATAACTTATATATGGGGCGCACAGTCGAGCTTTTGTTCAAAAAGGATCCATTAGCAGTCGAGTATTTGGATTCTATTACTGAAGTAAGTAAACTTGCCATGCAGCGAAAAGCAGAGGACCTCTATGATGACGTTATTGTAACGAATAAAGGCAGGTTTGCTGGTATTGTCAGTATACAAAAGTTATTAATGAAGCTTGTGGACGTGCAAGTAGAATTTGCAAGCTTTTTAAATCCCTTAACACGTCTTCCTGGAAATACAACAATAGAGGAAAAGATAAAAAATTCCTTAGCTCAAAGTGAATTTAGTATTATGTATTTCGACTTAGATCAATTTAAAGCCTACAATGATACATATGGATTTAAAAAAGGTGATCAGCTTCTACAATCCGTTGCCCAATTACTGAAAGAACATATTCAAAAAGATGATCATTTTCTGGGCCATATTGGTGGAGATGACTTTATTGCAATTATTCCGCATTACTGCTATAAACGGTTATGTGACAACTTAATTAAGGATTTTAATATTTTAATTAAGAGATTTTATAGCACCGAACATCTTTCACAGCAGTATATCACCACAGAAGATCGGCAAGGCGTAATTCGGAAATTTCCGCTGGTTTCCATATCAATCGCGATCGTTACAAACAAAAATAAAGTTTATCGAAGTGCTGAGGAACTTGTTGAAATCGTCACAGCCGTTAAAAAGAGATGCAAAGAGATCAAAGGAAGCTGCTATTTGGCGGATTTATAACAGGCTATAGACTGGCATTTTCTCGAGTTTATTCATTAGTAAACTTTTTTAAATTCTTTATATAATCGATGTTTATTGAAGAAGCACTCTTTAACTTGAGTGCTTTTTTACATTCTATTTATAAATATATGAATGTAGTGCATCTTAAATAATGTAAATAAGGCAAAGTGAAAATAATTAGGATCAAATTTAGGTAAGTGGTCTTTCAAAAATCAACTCAAAATATGCTGATGAACCATATCCCTTAGTAGAAGGATCAAAGATTTGTACGAGTCTCCATCCCTCAGCTGCATGCTGCTGAATGATTTCGTGATAATCTTCTTTAGGCTTGCTGCCCCAGGTGCTTAATTCTATTTTAATAAATTTATATTCAAACATGGTTTTATCTCCTTCTTTATTGTGTGCAACTTAAATACGCACTGAGGAAGGAAAAAGTTTCAGGGATTAAGGTGATTAATGATGGCCCCTATAATAAGAAAAGTACTTGGATAAAACCGATTCCGACAGCACTCAGCGGGGCTGCTGTAAGTATGATTAAACCATTTGATGAAGAGACTAGTGATTCCAGCGGGTTTCGTGCAGGAGAAGCTAATAGATTAATGAATCTTCCCCATCTAGTAGACTTTCTTGGGAAGTCAGGCACATCGACATGATATTCATCCATCTTCATACGCAGATGATGCTCCTTATGAAAGGGATCTTGACCCATATTCTTCTTCCTCCAATTCTTCTTTTAAACTGGTAATTGCCCTATGCAATCTTGATTTCACAGTTCCTTTTGGGATTTCGAGAATTTTAGCTATTTCATCTTGCGGCATATCATGGTAATAGAATAGTAAAACAACGGCACGCTGGACTTCTGGGAGTTTTGCAACTGCATCGCGGATGGCCATTCTATCTGAATGATGTAAATTCTCCTGCTGCAAAGGATAAAGAAAAGGCAAAAGACTTCTCCATTTTTTGCGGCGGTTTAATTTTGTAATCATTAAACGGTAAGAGATCTGAAAGAGAAAAGACTTTAGTTTTCCCTTTTTGGGATCATAATCTTGTTTATGATGCTGCAGCTTAACAAATGTATCTTGTACAATATCAATACTTAACTGCTCATCTCTTGAATAACGGAAAATAAATGTATAAAGAGAAGGTTTTAATAACACATAGATATCATTAAGTGCATCATCGTTCCCATTTTGATAAGCGATCATTAGCTCATCTTCTCGTTCACTCAAGTTCATCGCCCCAGCGTTCCTTAATGGCTTTTAATGTCATAGATACTCTAGTAATTAAGTAGAAGGTTGATACTAGTGTCCAAACTTGTGCTTGGTTCGTAAAAAATTGCACAAAAACATTTTCAGCATTCTCACCGCTAGAGATTAAAAAATTTAAACCTTGAACACAAATAATTGCATATACGGCTAATCCTAATGTAAGTGTATCAAAGACATTCCACCTTAAATACAGTTTTGTCTTCTTATAGTTAATTCTCCCGTTTTCACGTACAACATGTTTACGGTCCATTGGAATTGCTATTGCTAAAATAAAAATCATAAGGAAACCTGCCACAGCTAAAGAAACAATCCATCCAGTACCCAAACTGATCATCCTCACTTTCTTCTTTTCTAACTATACAAATAAGAAAGCAGAAAGGTTCAATTATTTTTTTAAAATACATTGAAGCCTTAGATGTTTATCATTGCTGGAAAATCGCTGCATAGAAAAAAGCACTCTTAGCTTGAGTGCTTTTTTGCATCAGACTTTCTAAGGAGCTGGTCCACATGGAAATGGTGATAAATCGTTAAAATAAGAATAATCAAGCTAAAAAAACTAGATAATAAGGTACTTTTCAATAATAACTTATATGTCTTATTCATTTGCAATGATCACCTCTTGTTTATTATGCAGAGATTAAAGAGTTTCATACTTTATGTTAAGTAAAAATGTCTTACTAATGCAGATAAAGTAACTGGAGGCTAAAAGGTATCTATAATTAGGCTTTACAGTTTATATCGAGATGTGATATAAAATATATATCAAGACGTGATATATCGAGGTGCGTAATATTGGGCAATTTAGATGAAGAAAAAATACTGAAAAAATATCTTCCTATGACAGAAACCGCTGCATATATTTTGTTTTCTTTTATGGAAGTAAGGCATGGGTATGATGTGATTCAGCATGTCGAGAAGTTAACAAATGGGAGAATAAAGCTTGGAGCAGGAACGATGTATGGGACGATTACTAAACTTGAACGGGATGGAATTATTCAATTTTTACATGAAGATCAAAAAAGGAAGTACTATCAAATCACCGATATTGGACGATACATTTTACAGCAGGAAGCACGAAGAATTAAGGAGCTATATGATAATTTAGGGGGATTAGCATGGGGAGAACAGTAAAGAAATTTCGCCCTTATACAGTTGATCAATTTGAGGAAGAGCAGCAGTATTTTGAGGAGATGTCTTCTAAAGGATTCCATTTTGTGAAATACAAATTTCCTTTCTATCAATTTAATCAAGGCGAACCAGGAGATTACCAGTATCAAATAGACTTTCAAAATTTAGATGAAAGCAATAAAGAAAGCTACCTGCAGTTATTTAAGGATGATGGCTGGGAGTTTATTATGGAATACGGCGGTGTTTATGGTACGTGGTTTTACTTCCGTAAACCGAAAAGTGCTGACGAGTCGCTGCGAATATTTACAGATACAGATTCAAAAGTTGAGCTTTATGGAAAAATCAGAAGAAATTGGGCGTTTTATTTTATTTTTCTCTTTTTAGTCACTATGGTACCAAACTTCTTGCTTGGAGATTCCTTTACCAGCATTCTGTTGTACGTTATGTGGCTAATTATAGCAGTTATTTATGCAAAAATTACATTAAGGCTCACCTTTAAAATTAGAGACTTAAGAAGATCGGAAATATGAACGTAAATGGTTAGCGATAAAAATATTCTAGCTATATTAAGAAGGAAGGATTGTCTTTAGCGGATTTTCCTTTTATAGAAATAGCTTTCTATGACTGAGTAAAAGCATAGAAAGCTATTTCTTTTTTTTATGTAAGATTTCAGTTCACCTCAAACCTGTCAATTATAGGCTGTTAAACTCAATTATACTTCCAGAAACTATATAAATGTTATCGATCTTATAGGTGCTCCTCATTTTGACTATGGATATTTAAAGCAATGTATAAAGAAGTTTTTATTGATTTGGCTAATAGTTTTAAACTTCTGTATCATAATATGTTTAATCATGTTTAGTTTTAGTTGAAAAGGGTAAAAACGATTAGTCCAAATTTTTCTGCAGCAATCTCTAATAGCTGCACAATTATTGATTGAAGTATTCTTATTTTGTAAAGCATGAACAACTTTGTTCTATCATTCAGAAACTACACCCAAAGGAATTAACTCTGCAATAATTTCGGAATAAAAATGAATACAAACTCACCATGCTAGAACAGACTTTACTTCTTTAATGATGAAATCAGACTTGAAATGGAGAAACCTCAATGAATCTGCAACATACAAAAGGGTTAAACACCAATGTTCTTAAAGTTATAGCTATAGTTGCTATGGTAGTTGATCACACCGCCATCTGGCTAGTTCCTGATGAAAATACTCTGCACATCATTCTCCATGCATTTGGCAGGCTTGCTGCCCCTATCATGTGTTACTTAATTGCTGAAGGTTATTTCTATACTTCAAATGTAAATAAATACATAAAACGCCTTTTTATTTTTGCTCTCATTTCACATTTTCCATTTGTGATGTTTCTTGGTCTTGAATGGTGGCAGGCTACGAGTGTGATATGGACCTTGCTGATGGGGCTGATTGCCCTGGCTGTCAGTCAAAAAACAGACATTTCAATTTTAATAAGAATAGGTGTAATTATTTTATGCTGTCTTCTTGCATATACTGCTGACTGGAACTATATAGGTGTCCTTTGGATCTTATTTTTTGGAATATTTAGAGGGCGCTTTAAGCTGCAGATGCTCAGCTATGGTTTAATTGGGGGACTACTATACATTATTCCTGGTTTGTATAATTTAGGATATGAATCCATATTTCGGTTTGGAATACTTCTGGTAATTCCTTTGTTCGCATTATACAATGGTACACATGGAAGGAAATCTAAACTGATTAAATGGGGATTCTACATTTTTTATCCTCTTCATCTTTTATTGCTATATCTTTTTAGATATATCATTTTTGATTGATTTTAGTTGAGGAGATGAGAAATGCTTAAATATAGAAAGCATAAGGCTTTAGAAATTTTGGCTTTAGGAGGTTTTGTGATATTCATACTGGCTTTATTGGTGAATATCGCAAACCAGGTTGATGGCTACGGTGAGAAGGATTCTGTAAAAGAAATAAAGGAACACAGTTTAAAAATTGCATCGAATGTTCTCCTGAAAGAAGTGCCTGAAAGTAAGCCATATGTTGGTGAATTGGAACTTCCGGTTCATGGTGCTACAGGATATGCATCTGTAAATTTAAACTTGAAAGAATCACCGAATCCTAATTCTAAAACTGTGGGCACGATTCAAGCTGGAGAAGGTTTTGAAATTATAAGGGAAGAAAAAGATTGGTGGTTTGTTAATCGAGGAGAGTCATCTGGCTGGCTGCCGCATAAATATAGTCTGATCAACCTTCCTGATGTCATTCCCTCTATGATTTATAATAACACCAACACTTACGCTTCAAAATTTGCTTCATCAGGTAAATCTATACCTTACGTTTCTAACCGTGCTTTATACTCAGGCAAGACATACAATGAAAGGCTTAAGAAAGAAGAATATATTATGCCTGTTCTTTATTCAATGTCAAAAAAGATTTATAAAGCACAACAGCATGCACTGTCTGAGGGGAACTCACTCATACTTTATGAAGGGTTTAGACCCCTCTTTGTTCAGAATGCGGTAGTAGAAGGTCTGACTGAATTAGCCAATAACGATGCAGAAGTGATGAAAGGCATTAATACCGCTCCCTGGGGGATAACATGGTTTATAACAAATGGTGTTTCTAATCATCAAATGGGCTACGGAATGGATGTTAGCCTGGCGAAAGTAAACTCTACTAAGGAAGTTTCAATAGGGGATTACACAGTCAACATGATAGAGGATTATACAGAATATACTATGCCTACTCCTATTCACGAATTAAGCGGTGCTTCTGCTAAATTCACATCTGCTGTGACATCAAGAAACGATACAGCATGGAGGAATGCTGTTTATACAGATTCAATGAATGAGGCGGCCATCAATCTGCAAATATACTGTACATCTGCTGGACTTACCCCTCTGGCTTCAGAATGGTGGCATTTTAATGATTTGGATGCCAGAGATGAAACGGCGGATAACATTAGCACTGGGAATTACTTTCTCATAGAAGTATACAGCACAAGTCCGGCTGAAAAGTAATTAAACCGTGACATTTATCTGATTAGAATATGTTATATCACTATGGTAATGGTAATTGCGTCTACTTTTATCAGGCAGATAATGAAGGATTTTGAACTAGTGAATATATTAAAAAACAGCTGCCAAATTTGGCAGCTGTTTTTAAGTTTGATTAAGTTAGAAATATAAAAATAAAAAACCCTTGCTGTGCAAGGATTTTCTTAAAATGGAGCATACCGGATTCGAACCGGTGACCCCTTCGCTGCCAGCGAAGTATTCTCCCGCTGAACTAATGCCCCGTTAGTTATGACAAAGAGAATTTTATCATATTTGTGTACTCACTACAACTAGTGTTTAAATAATTAATTTAATATTCATTTTTTAATATGGTGATTCTCAGAAGTGGTATAAGTTGCGTTACTAGCTACAGAGCATTGCTATCTTCAGAACGGTCATGTGAGAAAATTTTAAGGGTGGTCCAATTTGTTCATCCTTAAAGTTTAATCAGCTCATGCTTTCAATCTCCATAAATTTAACACCTTTTATATTGGATACGCTGTAATAAACATCTGTTGTACGCCTTTTGTAGTGTACAGTTACAAGCAGCTGAACATTATGAGTACCGTCCTCCAAATCCTTTATGCGAACTTTTTGAATGGAGATTTTTAATTCTTTTATAGCGGGAATTAGATTTACAATGTCTTCTTTGCTTTCAATCATTAATTCAAGAAGTATTTCTTTTTCTCTCAGCTGCCGCGGACCGATTAAACTTAATATGAAAGGGATCACCTCTACAGAGATAATTAACAAGGCTGCGCCAGCGGCCGCTTCCAGATAAAACCCAGCGCCTACTGCGATGCCAATTCCTGCAGCTCCCCAAATGATTGCAGCTGTTGTTAATCCTGATATTGTATCATTGCCTCTTCTTAAAATAACGCCTGCACCTAAAAAACCGATTCCAGATACAATTTGTGCTGCAAGCCGCAGCGGATCCATCGTAATATTTATCTGATCATTGCCTGTAAATACATAAGCTGATTCAATTGATACAATCGTCAAAAGACAGCTGACAATGGAAATGACAAGGCTGGTTTTTAGTCCAACTGGCTTTCTCTTTAATTCGCGCTCAAGACCGATTACTAGTCCGAGGAAAGCGGAAATTCCTAACTTAATCAGTATTTCTGTTTCTAAACCTGGCATATTATCTCCTGCTTTTAATTTATTTAAAATAGTTTTTTTACACTGCTTTACTAGGAAACAGTGTAAAATAGTACTTACCCACAAATGACAACGACTAATCAAGGAGAAAACAAATGTCTGATGCAAAAGTAAATCCGTATATGTTATTGGCCATTGGGGTTATTTCGGTATCCACTTCGGCTATTTTAGTGAAATTTTCTAGTGCGCCTGCTGGCGTAATAGCCTTTTATAGGCTGTTTTTTTCTGTGCTGTTTATGCTGCCGGTATTTTTACTAAAGTATGTTCCTGAACTGCGGCTTATTACTAAACGAGATTGGGTATTTTCTGCATTGGCGGGAGTATTCTTAGCATTTCACTTCATACTATGGTTTGAATCGCTGAATTACACTTCAGTTGCCAGCTCTACTGTACTTGTTACGCTGCAGCCTTTATTTGCTTTTATCGGCACCTATATTTTCTTTAAAGAAAAATTTTCTTGGAAGGCAATCCTAAGCGGAATGATTGCCATTCTTGGAAGTGTAATCATCAGCTGGGGAGATTTTAAAATAAGCGGATCAGCACTTTTTGGAGATATATTGGCTCTGATTGCTTGTGCGCTTGTAACAGCTTATCTCATGTTTGGTCAAACTGTTCGAAAAAGGGTATCTCTTATTACATATACTTTTCTCGTATACTTGATTTGTACAATTACACTGTTCTTTTACGTGATTCTTGCAGGAGAACCGCTGTATCCATATCCGGCAAGTGACTGGGGATACTTTATACTGCTGGCTCTAGTTCCGACATTACTAGGACATACTTTATTTAATTGGTCACTTCAATGGCTAAGTACTTCGACGATATCGATGGCTATTTTATTCGAGCCAGTGGGGGCTGCGATCTTGGCTTATTATTTATTACAGGAAAGTCTTGTATGGACTCAAATAGCTGGAGGGTTAATTGTAATAGGCGGGATATCTATTTTTCTATTAGATGAAAGAAGAATGCATAAAAAGAAGTTTAAGAAAAAGGCTGTTTAAAGATCTTGTTATAGATTAAATTCTTCTGATGGAAAAGCCTAAGAGTGCTGTGTACTCTTAGGCTTTTTTGTAATATTAGCAGCTCTAAGTGTGTTTTTCAGCTGTTATTGGAAAACAGTGTTGTGTAAACGGGAGAAACGAGCCCGGAAAGTCCAGTAAGTGGAAAACAGGGCGATATAAATTAGAATCAACTGTTAATCATTGGCTAGAAAAACTTAGAACGGTTATATGGAAATGCACATTGCTTTTATATACATGAAATGATCATAGAAGAGAATTCTTTCCCGATATATAACTACCTATTAGAACGAAGGGATAGTAACTGTCATCATTCCAACAAGCAGACGGCGTATACAACAATGATGACAGCGGCAAAGAAAATGAATATGGATCCAGATCCAGTCTTCGCTTTTAAAAGGGTAAGGCTATTTTGTGATGCTGAGATCAAATGAATAAATAAGATAATCTTGAAAAGACCAGCCCAGCTATGGTTGAAAAGATAAATGTTCCTCCATAAACTTTTCCTTTGCTGTTAGTAATGCGGATTGCTTCCATATAGGAGACAGCAAACAAGAATACCGCCATTCCTACTGATAAATAAAGAGCTAAGTTTTCCATTTAATTGTGCACCCTTTCATAGATTAGATACTAGAGTTAATAGATTCTATGAAGAAGCCAGCAAAACTATTCCTAATGGATTCTGGGAAAGAACTTTAGTAGTGAATTATTGAGACTGGGACAAAACTAAAATACTATGCCTGATAAACGAATATTTATGGTTCTGCTTGGGATATTTAAATTAGCCCGTTCCATCTGGGTTACGGACCATGTTTTTTCTTGGGATCACAAGTTAATCCATCTCTGCGCGGTCTCACTCTTTTCTCTATGGCCCACAGGAGTCGAGTGTCCTAAGCACCATTTCACTCATTTTTAAAAAGAAAAATTCTAAATTAACAAATAGAAAAACGAATGATTAGAAAAATTCGCTTACTTACCTTTCGGTTGTAATGTACTGTTAAATTCTTATATCTCAACCTCTTGTTGTTTACTAACAATTATGTGGGAAACTGAGTTAATTGGCTCAAACCTATTTAGTTCTTATTATTTTATATTGAAAGGAGAGCTGATCAGATTTCCAAACTAAATAATTTCAATAATATTTAATAGGATAAAGCATCCTTGTTGCTGATTCGTGGAAAGCAGTTTAACCAGGTTTCTTAAATAGAACTTTTAAAAAAATCAAGTTCTTCTATAGAAGTATTGTCAGCAGAATATAGTTTCTGTATGGTTGATTATTATGTCTATAGTTATTAGTCCTAATTTGCATGAATATCTGTTAAAGAAATGAAGCGGTAAAAAAATAAAATAAAAATAAAAAATTATATTGCAAACATATTTATAACATGATATATTAAATCTCGTCCTCATGAGAGGCGCACAATTGAATTGCAACTTCTCGAAAAAATATTTCAAAAAAGTTGTTGACTCGGTTGTGGAAAGCTGTTATGATAATAAAGTCGCTTCTGAGCGGTGCAGTTAATAAAGTTGCTCTTTGAAAACTGAACGAACAATAAAACGTCAACGTTTAAAAAAAGATTCTTCGGAATCAACAATGTACATTATGTACACAAGAGCTAATCAACTCTTTCTTGGAGAGTTTGATCCTGGCTCAGGACGAACGCTGGCGGCGTGCCTAATACATGCAAGTCGAGCGGACAGATGGGAGCTTGCTCCCTGAAGTCAGCGGCGGACGGGTGAGTAACACGTGGGCAACCTGCCTGTAAGACTGGGATAACTTCGGGAAACCGGAGCTAATACCGGATAATGCTTTTGGACTC
>NZ_WBOT01000004.1:0-459738 GCF_008923265.1 Bacillus mesophilum
AGATTTCCCATAGCGTCAAGCTAGTAAGAACCCTGAAAGATGATCAGGTTGATAGGTCAGAGGTGGAAGCGTGGCGACACGTGCAGCTGACTGATACTAATCGTTCGAGGACTTAACCACAATGAAATGCGGAGGCGACTGTTCAACTTCGACAGACGTTGGAGGGCCAGTCATTCAAATCCTGTACTTTGGATTTGGAGGAATGGACCGAAACGGCCGAGAAGTTAGGAGCCGAAGCTAGACAAAACAATGGCATTACTGTTTTCTTCTTCTAACATTATCTAGTTTTGAAGGAATAATCTTTCTTCAATTAAATAGTCCGGTGGCGATAGCGAGAAGGTCACACCCGTTCCCATCCCGAACACGGAAGTTAAGCTTCTCAGCGCCAATGGTAGTTAGGGGCTGTCCCCTTGTGAGAGTAGGACGCTGCCGGGCAACATGAAAAAGCACATCTTTATGGATGTGCTTTTTTTTGTCGTTAAAATTCTAAATTGAAGACGACTGTTTAACTTCGAGAAACATGGGAGGGGCAGCGCTTGTAGTTGGAATTGGAGAAAGGGCCTAAAATGCCGCAAGGTATAAGTCTTAAGTATGTAAGTTTGCTTAATTTATCTTTTTACCAAACTGTGAGGGAAGCGAGAAGCGAACAGGTCGAGGAATCGATTGAGGAAAGGCCGGAACGTACGTAGTTGGTACGTGAGGACCTTGACGAGTGAGATGACGAAGAGATGTGAAGATTATCGATTTCCGAACGATGATAGCGAGAAGGTCATACCCGTCCCTCCCGAACACGGAAGTTAAGCTTCTCAGCGCCAATGGTAGTTAGGGGCTGTCCCCTTGTGAGAGTAGGACGTTGCCGGGCAACATGAAAAAGCACATCTTTATGGATGTGCTTTTTTTGTCGTTAAAATTCTAAATTGAAGACGACTATTTAATTTTAAGAAACTTTGGAGGGCCGGTTCTTGCTATTGGGTTTGTATGAATGGACCTAAACGCTCGAAGGTATGTTTTTAAAAATGTAGGTTCGCCAACTTATCTTTTTACCAAACCGTCAGGGAAATAAGATTCTATCTAGATTATAAAAGTGAATGGTAAGTAAGGTCATCTTTCTAAGCATTCGGTTTTTTTATTTATGATTAGATAATTAATATATTTTATTAACATGAGTGAAATGGAGCGGAGGACACTCGACTCCTGTGGGCAATAGAGGAAAGGGTGAGACCCCGCAGGAGCGCGCGACGAGAAGGCTCAGCTTGCTCCCCACGGAAAGCGAGGGTATGCAGCGCAATGGAACGCACTTGTTTTAATAACTAAAACAGATATTCGCATTTTAGAAATATTAATTTCTTTTTATCCTAGCTTCTTTTTGTTATATAAAGATTGATCATTTTACTGAAAGGTCACCAGTAATTAGGAATAATGATAGATCTTCCTAGTTTTTATCATCAACTAAAATACTGCTGTTAACCATTATTTCAACAGCAAGCCACCAAGTTTGAATCATTAAAAATAGGTTAACATAATAAAGAATACATAAATTGTCTTCGCAAAACAGATATTCTCCTGTAAAATAGGGACTTAACGAAAGACCTCATGGATACAAGCGCTATTCTGCAAAAAAAATTCAACTGAATAAAGATGGTGAATTTTATAAAATGCAGAAAATATTGATAAGAATAAGTGAATAAGAAATACAAGGAGGGCTTAAGTTGCTCGAAAACAGTCTTATGATGGTTGCCATCATTTTAGTGATTAACATTGTGTATGTTTCCTTTTTTACAATCCGTATGATATTAACGTTAAAAGGTCAGCGGTATTTAGCTGCTTTAATAAGTATGGTCGAAATTATTATTTATGTTATCGGTTTGGATTTGGTTTTAGACAATGTAGATGAAATACAAAACCTGATCGCATATGCAGTTGGATACGGGATCGGAGTAATTGTGGGCATGAAAATTGAAGAGAAGCTAGCGCTTGGCTATATCACAGTAAACGTGATCACGAAGGAATATGATCGTGATTTACCTAAGGATTTGCGTGAAAAGGGCTATGGTGTAACAAGCTGGGCTGCAAATGGGTTAGAAGGAGACCGGATGGCGCTCCAGATTTTGACACCCAGAAAATATGAATTAAAGCTTTATCAGACAATTAAAGAGCTTGATCCAAAAGCATTTATTATTGCATATGAACCAAAAACGATACATGGCGGCTTCTGGGTGAAGTCGGTTAAGAAAGGAAAACTATTTTCATGAGTAAAGGAAAACAGAAATTTGAGGTGCTGGAAAACGAAAGTATTGATGATTGCCTTGAAAGAATGAAAAAAGCAGGATATATGGCAGTTAAAAGAACGGAAAAACCTATTTTTAAAGAAGTAAAAGATGGGGGTAACATAACGTATGAACCTGCTGGTCGGCAAATTATCTTTGAAGGAATTCAAATGAACTAGTAAAACACGAACATTAATTGTCTGACTTTTTATATTGTTCGAGGTTTCCGTTGACATACTCTTTCTCTAGTTGTTAAGATAAATGTGACAGAAACAAAAAGAAAACGAATGTAATTAATTAATGATGATAAACGAATAAATAACCCTCGTATAATGTTGGGAATATGGCCCAGAAGTTTCTACCCGGTAACCGTAAATTACTGGACTATGAGGGAGAGTTAATATGACCGGCGTTTGGTGCTTCCACATTTGAATTGTCGATGGAATTATTGGCACCTCATTTATTTTAGCCTGGGCAGATAACTTTCTCTCATGAGAAGGCATCTGCCTGGGCTTTTTTTATGCAACATGAGAGTTTAGCATGTAAGAAGTGTTTGGAGATTAATAGAATGAAAAAAATAGAAAGTCACACTGCTGGAGGAGAGACATGGGAACAAGAGTAGCAGTCATTATGGGCAGTAAATCAGATTGGGAAACAATGCAGCATGCTTGCGACGTTTTAGAAGAATTGGAAATTGCTTATGAAAAGAAGGTTGTTTCCGCACATCGTACTCCAGATTTAATGTTTGAATATGCTGAAAAGGCTCGGGATAACAATATAAGGGTCATCATTGCAGGAGCGGGCGGTGCAGCACATTTGCCTGGCATGGTAGCAGCAAAAACGACTTTGCCTGTCATTGGGGTTCCTGTTCAGTCAAAGGCTTTAAATGGGTTAGATTCTTTACTTTCCATTGTACAGATGCCAGGCGGTGTTCCGGTTGCAACAGTTGCAATTGGGAAGGCAGGTGCTGTAAATGCAGGTTTACTGGCAGCGCAAATGCTTGGAGCGTTTGATGAAAAAATAGCCCAAAGATTAGAACAAAGGCGGGAAAGAATAAAGAAAGAAGTATTGGAGAGCAGTGATGAGCTTGTCTAACAAAGTAATTTTACCGGGACAAACAATTGGTATTATTGGCGGCGGACAGCTGGGGAAAATGATGGCTCTCTCGGCAAAGGCAATGGGGTATAGAGTTGCTGTTCTAGACCCTGCTGAGGATTCGCCATGCGGACAGGTAGCAGATATTACGATTATCGACGCTTATGATAGTTTTGAGGGCATCAAAGAGCTGGAAGCTGTAAGTGATGTAATCACATATGAATTTGAAAATATCAGTGCAGAAGCACTTGATTGGCTCTGCAGCCATGCGTATGTTCCACAAGGGAAAGAGCTGCTGGAAATTACTCAAAATCGTATTACGGAAAAAGCGGCCATATCAGCTTCAGGCTCTGCTGTTGCTCCATACGCAGTGATACAAACAGAAAACGACATTTATGATAATATAGAAAAGCTTGGTCTTCCGGCCGTTTTAAAGACTGCCAGAGGAGGATATGATGGTAAAGGGCAATATGTTCTAAAAGATGAAAGCGATATTGCTGAAGCAGCAAAGCTGCTTCAAAACGGTCCGTGTGTACTGGAGCAATTCATTTCTTTTCATAAAGAAATCAGCGTGATCATTTTTAGAAGTCCATCAGGAGAAAAGGCAGTTCTTCCGGTTGCTGAAAATGTCCATAAAGACAATATTCTGCATCAGACAATTGTGCCAGCAAGGATTTCAGGCAAAGCAGCTGAAAAGGCGATAATGGCTGCAGAACACCTGGCTGAGAAGTTGAATCTGACTGGTACGCTTGCCGTTGAAATGTTCTTAACGGATGAGGACGAGATATTTATTAATGAGTTGGCACCTAGGCCGCATAATTCCGGCCATTATTCGATTGAAGCATGTGAAACGTCACAATTTGAGCAGCATATTCGGGCTGTATGCAATTTGCCCCTGGGAAGCATGAGCTTATTAAAGCCAGCTGTCATGGTGAACATCCTAGGTGAGCATCAGGAGCCATTGCTTGCAAGAATCCCTGCTCTTTATAACTGGAAGGTGCATCTGTACGGCAAGAAGGAAGCTAAGTTTAAAAGAAAAATGGGACATATTACATTATTAAGAGACCATGTTGAAGAAGCGCTTGCTGAAGCGGAGCATACTGGCATCTGGTCTTGCAGTAAGGAAAGAATCGGAGGATAAAAATATGATTGAACGTTATACTCGCCCAGAAATGGGAGCCATTTGGACGGAACAAAATCGCTTCCAGGCATGGCTGGAGGTTGAAATTTTAGCATGTGAAGCATGGGCAGAGCTTGGTGACATCCCAAAGGCGGATGTTCAAAAGATTCGCGAAAATGCTTCCTTTAATATCGATCGCATTAAAGAAATCGAAGAAGAAACAAGACATGATGTTGTTGCATTTACACGTGCGGTTTCTGAAACATTGGGCGATGAAAGAAAATGGGTGCATTACGGCTTAACATCAACAGATGTAGTAGATACCGCGCTTTCATACTTAATTAAACAGGCTAATGATATTTTATTAAAAGATTTAGAACGCTTTGTGGAGATTTTGAAAAATAAAGCACAAGAGCATAAATACACAGTTATGATGGGCCGTACACATGGCGTGCATGCAGAGCCGACTACATTTGGCTTAAAGCTTGCCCTATGGCACGAAGAAATGAAAAGAAATCTAGATCGTTTCAAAGAAGCGGCAGCTGGCGTGGAGTTCGGGAAAATTTCTGGCGCTGTTGGAACATATGCCAATATCAATCCGTTTGTTGAAAGCTATGTATGTGAAAAGCTTGGAATTCAGCCAGCACCAATCTCTACACAAACTTTACAGCGTGACCGCCACGCTCATTATATGAGCAGCATTGCTTTGATCGCAACTTCCATTGAAAAGTTTGCAACAGAAGTGCGCGGTCTGCAAAAAAGTGAAACGCGCGAAGTGGAAGAGTTTTTCGCAAAAGGGCAAAAAGGCTCCTCTGCGATGCCTCATAAGCGCAACCCAATAGGTTCAGAAAATATGACAGGCTTAGCAAGAGTGATTCGCGGTTATATGATGACGGCTTATGAGAATGTTTCACTTTGGCATGAAAGGGATATTTCTCACTCTTCTGCTGAAAGAATCATTCTTCCTGATGCCACCATCGCATTAAACTATATGTTAAACCGTTTTGGCAATATCGTGAAAAACTTAACGGTATTCCCTGAAAACATGAAACGCAATATGGATCGAACTCTTGGATTAATTTATTCACAGCGTGTTCTGTTAGCATTGATTGATAAAGGCCTGCCGCGTGAAGAAGCATATGATACCGTGCAGCCGCGTGCAATGGAAGCATGGGAGAAGCAAGTGCCTTTCCGCAGTCTTATTGAAGCGGATGAGACTATTATAGCGAAACTTTCTCCAGAGGAAATTGAAGATTGTTTTGACTATAACTACCATATCAAACATGTAGATACAATATTCGACCGTTTAGGTCTGTAAAGACGATGCCGTCTAAGGTGCGATCATCTAACTGAACGCATCTTAGATAGGCAAGCTTTTGAATGATAGGTCTGAAAATTCATTTGGATCTGACTACCTGGATTATTCCTACTATTTCGTTAAAGGGGGCTCTCCTGTTATGGAAAAAGGAACACTGTTATACGAGGGCAAGGCGAAGAAAATATATAGCACTGAAGAAAAAGAAATCGTCTGGATTGAATATAAAGATTCTGCTACTGCCTACAACGGGGAGAAAAAAGCAAGCATTGCCGGCAAAGGAAGACTAAACAATGAAATTACCAGTTTACTATTTTTAAAGCTTCAAGAGCTTGGCATAGGTTCACATTTTGTGAAGCGCATTTCTCCAACAGAGCAGCTTGTGAAAAGAGTAGACATTATCCCTCTTGAAACAGTCGTTCGCAATTACTCCGCAGGAAGCTTCTCCAAGCGATTAGGAATGGAAGAAGGACTTCTGCTTTCTCGGCCAATCGTTGAATTTTATTATAAGGATGACGATCTTGGAGATCCGATTTTAACTGAGGATCATATTGAAATTTTAGCATTGGCCAGTGTTGAAGAAGTTGAGGAATTAAAGGTAAAAGCACTGCAGGTAAACAAAGTATTATCTCAATTTTTCAAAGAGTTAGGCATTGTGCTTATTGATTTTAAGCTTGAGTTTGGGAAAGATGCAGACGGAGATATTATCCTTGCAGATGAAATATCTCCAGATACTTGCAGGCTTTGGGATGAAAAGACAAAGGAAAAGCTTGATAAAGATGTCTTTAGAAGAGATTTAGGAGATTTAACAGAAGCATATGAAACTATTTTAGCCAGATTGGGAGGCCAAACAGCATGTACAAAGTAAAAGTCTTCATCACATTAAGAGAGAGTGTATTAGATCCTCAAGGCTCAGTTGTAAAGAATTCTCTGCATTCACTAAATTATAACGAAGTATCAGATGTCCGCATTGGGAAGTATATGGAGCTGACTGTGGAAAAAACGGAGCGGAATATTGAAGAAGTCGTTAAGGAAATGTGTGAGAGATTGCTTGCTAATGTTGTGATTGAAGACTATCGCTTTGAAATTGAGGAGGCTGTTGCACAGTGAAGTTTGCCGTTATTGTTTTCCCAGGGTCAAACTGCGATATCGACATGTTTCATGCCATAAAGGATGAGCTTGGTGCAGAAGCAGAGTATGTGTGGCATGATACGGAAAGTCTTGATGAGTTTGATGGTATTTTGCTGCCGGGCGGGTTCTCCTATGGTGACTACCTGCGGTCTGGAGCAATTGCACGCTTCAGCAATGTAATGAAAGAGGTTGTGAAGGCAGCAGAAGCAGGAAAGCCAATCTTAGGCGTTTGCAACGGATTCCAAGTATTATTAGAGGCTGGCCTGCTGCCGGGAGCAATGAGACGGAATGAAACACTAAAGTTCATTTGCCGCCCAGTCCAGCTAAAGGTTGAAAATCGTGAAACGATGTTTACATCTTCTTATCAAGAGCAAGAAGAAATCATGATTCCAATTGCGCATGGTGAAGGAAACTATTATTGTGACGAGCAAACATTAGCTCAGCTAAAAGAAAACAAGCAAATTGTGTTCACATACAGCGGAACAAATCCCAATGGCAGCCTGGAAGACATTGCTGGCATTGTGAATAAGAAGGGCAATGTTCTTGGAATGATGCCCCACCCAGAAAGAGCAGTAGATGAACTTTTGGGCGGAGCAGATGGTCTGAAACTTTTTCAATCGATCGTAAAAAATTGGAGGGAAGCACATGTCATTAATGCTTGAACCTAGTCCGGAAGAATTAAAACAGCAAAAGGTATATGCAGAAATGGGATTGACGGATGAAGAATTTGCGATGGTTGAAAAGATTCTCGGACGTCTGCCAAATTACACCGAAATCGGCCTCTTCTCTGTTATGTGGTCAGAGCATTGCAGCTATAAAAATAGTAAACCAGTGTTAAAAAAATTCCCTACAAGCGGTGAGAGGGTACTGCAGGGACCAGGTGAAGGTGCAGGGATTGTAGACATTGGAGATGAGCAGGCGGTTGTATTTAAAATCGAAAGCCATAACCACCCTTCTGCCATTGAACCATATCAAGGTGCAGCAACTGGTGTAGGCGGAATTATCCGTGATGTTTTCTCAATGGGTGCCAGACCGATTGCTCTATTAAACTCTCTTCGATTTGGAGAGCTTGAAACAGCTCGAGTGAAGTATTTGTTTAAAGAAGTGGTTGCTGGAATTGCCGGATATGGCAACTGTATTGGCATTCCGACTGTTGGAGGCGAAATTCAGTTCGAATCCTCTTATGAAGGAAATCCGCTTGTTAATGCGATGTGTGTTGGTCTCATTGATCATAAGGATATTAAAAAAGGGCAGGCGCATGGAGTGGGCAACACAGTTATGTATGTTGGAGCGAAGACAGGACGTGACGGCATTCATGGTGCAACTTTTGCTTCAGAGGAATTAACTGAGCAATCAGAAGAAAAACGACCTGCTGTACAGGTTGGCGATCCATTCATGGAAAAGCTTCTTCTGGAAGCTTGTTTAGAGCTGGTTCAATCAGATGCATTAGTCGGCATTCAGGACATGGGAGCGGCAGGATTAACAAGCTCATCAGCAGAAATGGCGAGCAAGGCTGGTTCAGGGATTGAAATGAACCTTGATCTTGTGCCGCAGCGTGAAAGAGGCATGACTGCTTATGAAATGATGCTATCTGAATCACAGGAGCGCATGCTCATCGTAGTAAAAAAGGGAAGAGAGCAGGAAATTGTTGATCTATTTTCAAAATATGAGCTTGAAGCTGTAGCTATTGGAACGGTAACAGATGATAAAATGCTTCGTTTGCTTCATAACGGTGAAGTTGTGGCGGATGTGCCTGCAGATGCCTTAGCAGAAGAGGCTCCTGTTTATCATAAGCCTTCTAAAGAGCCGGAATATTTCCGTGAATTTCAAGCGATGGAGAATCAAATTCCTTCAGTGGAAGACTATCGTGAGACATTAATCAATCTATTGAAGCAGCCGACAATTGCAAGCAAAGAATGGGTTTACGATCAATACGACTATATGGTGCGCACAAGCACTGTTGTTGCTCCAGGCTCAGACGCAGCGGTTGTCCGTATTCGCGGCACAGAAAAAGGCTTAGCGATGACAACAGACTGCAATTCAAGATATATGTATCTTGATCCGGAAACAGGCGGGAAAATTGCTGTTGCCGAAGCAGCACGCAATATCGTTTGCTCAGGCGGAGAACCGCTGGCAATTACCGATAACCTTAACTTTGGAAATCCCGAAAAACCAGAGATTTTCTGGCAGATCGAAAAGGCTGCCGACGGGATAAGTGAAGCATGCCGCACTTTAAATACACCGGTCATTGGCGGAAATGTTTCATTATACAACGAAACAAATGGGACTGCGATCTATCCAACGCCAGTAATTGGAATGGTTGGACTTGTGCAGGACATTAAACATACAACCACACAGCATTTCAAAGCAGCTGGAGATCTTGTCTATCTTTTAGGAGAGTCAAAGGATGAGTTTGGCGGCAGTGAATTGCAAAAGCTCACGTACGGAAAAATTTTTGGAAAAGCACCAGAGCTCCATTTAGAGACAGAAGAAAAGCATCAAAGCCAAGTATTGGGTGCTATTCGTGCTGGTTTAGTGGCATCTGCTCATGATGTTGCAGAGGGAGGACTTGCTGTAGCAGCAGCTGAAAGCTTATTCGGCACAGCAGAGCTTGGTGCAAAAATCAAGGTCACAGGAAATGAAGTATCAGCTCTTTTTGGAGAGTCTCAATCAAGATTCTTGCTTTCCGTTAAAAAGGAAAACCAAGAAGCATTTGAAGCATTAACAGATGCTGTATTGATTGGTGAAGTAACTGA
Source organism: Bacillus mesophilum (assembly GCF_008923265.1). NCBI lineage: Bacteria > Bacillati > Bacillota > Bacilli > Caryophanales > Bacillaceae > Bacillus > Bacillus mesophilum. Next base: position 9,685 of record NZ_WBOT01000004.1, read on the forward strand.
TGTTCCAGAATTACGACTATCTTCTGAGAACGGGCTTCTGCTGTCTGAACAAACAGCCATTCTTAAAGAAGCTTGGAAAGGGGCAATCCCATGCTTGCTGAAATAAAGGGACTAAACGAGGAATGTGGCATTTTTGGTGTTTGGGGTCACCCGGAATCAGCACAAATTACCTATTATGGCCTTCACAGTCTGCAGCATCGCGGACAGGAAGGTACAGGCATCGTTGTTACTGACGGTGCAAAGCTTAAAGGAGTAAAAGGTGAGGGACTTGTAACAGAAGTTTTTACCTCAGAAGCTATAGAGGAGCTTGATGGAAAAGCAGCTATTGGTCACGTTAGATATGCAACAGCAGGAGGCGGAGGATATGAAAATGTTCAGCCGCTTCTCTTTCACTCACAAAGCGGAAGCTTAGCATTATGCCATAATGGTAACTTGACGAATGCTACTGCTCTGAAGCATCAGCTGGAGGCCCAGGGAAGTATTTTTCAAACAAGCTCTGATACAGAGGTGCTTGCTCATTTAATCAAGCGCGGCGGCTTTTCGTCTTTTAAAGATCGTGTGAAAAATGCTCTTTCCATGGTAAAAGGCGCTTATGCTTTTCTGATCATGACTGAGACAGAAATGATGGTAGCACTTGATCCAAACGGAATGCGTCCCCTTTCACTTGGTAAGCTTGGCGATGCTTATGTCGTTGCTTCAGAAACATGTGCGTTTGATATCGTTGGAGCCGAATTTATAAGAGATGTTTTGCCGGGAGAGCTTTTGATTATCGATGATAATGGCTTCCGTTCTGAAATGTTTGCAATGGCTTCAAACATCGCGATGTGCATGATGGAATATGTTTATTTTTCCCGTCCGGACAGCAATATTAACGGAATCAACGTTCATACTGCCCGTAAAAACCTTGGCAAGCAGCTGGCCGTTGAAGTTCCAATTGAAGCGGATGTTGTCACAGGTGTTCCTGATTCAAGTATCTCAGTTGCGATTGGGTATGCAGAAGCTACAGGGATTCCATATGAAATGGGCTTAATTAAAAATAAATACGTTGGCCGTACGTTTATACAGCCGTCTCAATCACTGAGGGAACAAGGGGTGAAGATGAAGCTTTCTCCAGTTCGCGGTGTTGTAGAGGGAAAACGAGTTGTGATGGTCGATGACTCGATTGTACGCGGAACAACTAGCAGAAGAATTGTTGCCATGCTGAAGGAAGCTGGTGCTACAGAGGTTCATGTTGTCATTAGCTCTCCTCCAATTAAAAATCCTTGCTTCTACGGAATCGACACATCCACAAAGGAAGAACTGATAGCGGGCAATCATAATGTAGAAGAAATTAGAGAAATCATTGGTGCAGATACACTTACCTTCCTATCAGTAGAAGGAATGGTCAAGGCAGTCGGCAGAAAAGACGGTCAATGTCTAGCCTGCTTCACAGGACAATACCCGACTGAAATCTATCCAAGCACATTACATCCGTATGAAAAGGTATAAAGCGGCACACATTAGCCGCTTTTTTTATAAAAGAGAGAGTCGTTTTATTTACGTTAAAGTTCATTGATTTAAAGGGAAATTTGAAATTTGACAGACGAGGTGAAAAGCATGGCAAATGCTTATAAGCAAGCTGGAGTAAATATTGAAGCAGGCTATGAAGCAGTCACTCGCATGAAAAAGCATGTGGAAAGAACGGTTCGTCCAGGTGTTATGGGAGGGCTAGGCGGATTTGGCGGTATGTTTGATCTGTCTTCATTGAATTTAAAAGAGCCTGTGCTTGTTTCTGGGACAGATGGGGTAGGAACCAAGCTCATGCTTGCCTTTATGATGAATCAGCATGATACAATCGGAATTGATGCTGTCGCCATGTGTGTGAACGATATTGTCGTTCAGGGAGCCGAGCCGCTATATTTCTTAGACTATATTGCATGCGGCAAAGCAGAGCCTGAGAAGATTGAAAACATTGTAAAAGGGATTGCTGAAGGCTGTGAACAGGCAGGCTGTGCTCTTATTGGCGGAGAAACAGCTGAAATGCCTGGAATGTACAGTGAAGAAGAATATGATCTTGCTGGATTTTCTGTAGGTGCTGCTGAAAAAGCGAACTTGATTACAGGACAGAACATTCAGGCGGGCGATGTATTAATAGGATTGGCTTCAAGTGGTATTCACAGCAACGGCTATTCTCTTGTAAGAAAGCTGTTTTTTGAACAAGCCAATATGAAGCTCGAGGATTATGTTGAAGAGTTGGGCTGTACTTTAGGGGAAGAACTGCTGCGCCCAACAAAAATTTATGTAAAACCGCTTTTAGCTGCTATGAAAATGTTTGAACTAAAAGGTCTCTCGCATATTACCGGAGGCGGCTTTATTGAAAATATTCCGCGGATGCTCCCGGCAGGTTTAGGTGCTGAAATTAAGAAAGATTCAATCGAACTTCCGGCTGTCTTTAAGCTTATGCAGGAGATTGGCGGTCTTAAGCAGCAGGAAATGTATAATATTTTTAATATGGGAATTGGAATGGTTGCTGCTGTTAACAAAGAAATAGCAGTGGAGATCGTTCAGTATTTCAATGAAATGGGAGAAAAGGCAGCTGTCATTGGTGTTGTCACAGAGCAAGAAGGAATCAGCATCACGTAATGAACAATCCGTGGAGGAGAAAAATGAAAAATATTGCAGTGTTTGCTTCCGGCAGCGGAACGAACTTTCAAGCGATTATAGATGCCGTTCAGACAGGTTCTCTGGAAGCTCAGATTAATTTGTTTGTCTCTGACAAGCCAAACGCATTCAGCATTGAGAGAGCGGCCCATAATGAAATTCCAGCCTTTGTTTTTCAAGCAAAAAACTATGGCAGTAAGGAAGAATATGAAACAGAAATTCTTCATGAATTGAAAGCAAAAAACATTGACCTTATTGTATTAGCTGGGTATATGAGATTGATTGGAAACGTCCTTCTCCATGAATTTGAAGGAAAAATTATTAATATTCATCCTTCCTTGCTGCCGGCTTTTCCCGGAAAAGATGCGATTGGCCAGGCTTTGAGAGCAGGAGCGGAATTCACTGGTGTGACTGTTCATTATGTTGACGAAGGAATGGATACCGGACCGATCATCCAGCAAAGAAAAGTACCCGTCGCCAAAACCGACACAATGGAAACTCTTCAAGAAAAGATTCATAGAGTGGAACATATTCTTTATCCAGAAGTACTGCAATCATTATGTAAAGATGAACTGTCAGTGAAATAATTGAATGAACCGGTCCTACAGATGGCAAATAGACTTAGGGGGAAGACGAATGAACAAACGAGCGCTTATTAGTGTATCAGATAAAAGCGGGATTGCGGAATTTGCGAAAAGCCTGCATGAACTTGGTTTTGAAATTTTATCAACAGGCGGAACAAAAAAGGCGTTGGAGGAGCAAGGAATTCCTGTCATTAGTGTCAGTGAAGTCACTGGTTTTCCGGAAATTCTGGAAGGACGTGTAAAAACACTAAATCCAATGATACATGGCGGTCTATTAGCTAAATTTGGCGAGCCATCGCATAAAGCACAGCTGGATGAGCATGGAATCAGCCCTATTGAAGTTGTTTGCGTGAATTTGTATCCTTTTCAGCAGACGATTGCTAAGCCGGATGTAACGGTAGAGGATGCAATTGAAAATATTGATATTGGCGGACCGGCAATGCTGCGGGCATCAGCAAAAAATCATGAGTATGTAACAGTAGTTGTGGATCCTTCTGATTATGAAACAGTTTTAACACAGCTACAACAAGAAGGTTCAGTCACAAGTGAAACAAAACGAACACTTGCAGCCAAAGTTTTCCGCCACACAGCAGCGTATGATAGCATGATTGCACAGTATATGACAGATTTAACAGGTGAAGCAGCACCTGAAAAATTAACGGTAACGTATGAATTGAATCAAGGACTCCGTTATGGCGAAAACCCGCATCAGAAGGCTGCATTTTACCGAAAGCCGCTTGGTTCTGAATTTTCTATTGCCAATGCAAAGCAATTACACGGCAAGGAGCTTTCGTATAACAATATCAATGATGCAGAAGCAGCCATTCAAATCATCAAGGAATTTGCTGAACCTGCTGCAGTGGCGGTTAAGCATATGAATCCGTGCGGAGTTGGTACAGGCGATACAGTATATGCTGCCTTTTCAAAAGCATTTGAAGCTGATCCGATCTCTATTTTCGGCGGAATCATTGCGCTTAATAGAGAGGTAGATGGTGATACAGCGCAGAAGCTGCATGAAATTTTCTTAGAGATTGTGATTGCTCCTGCTTTTTCAGAAGAAGCGCTAGCGATTTTGCAAGGAAAGAAAAACATTCGTTTATTGACAATACCTTTTGCGAATGGAAATAACGAGCAAAAGTACACGTCTATTGAAGGCGGATTGCTTGTTCAGGATTTTGATGGTCATAGTCTGGAGAATGCGGAGATTTCCATTCCTACAAAGCGTGAGCCAACAGAGGAAGAATGGAATGCCTTGAAACTTGGCTGGAAAGTCGTTAAGCACGTCAAGTCCAATGCCATTGTTGTAAGCAGTGATGCAATGACTCTTGGCGTGGGAGCTGGTCAGATGAATCGTGTTGGAGCAGCAAAAATTGCACTTGAACAAGCAGGTGAGCGAGCAGAAGGAGCTGCGCTTGCATCAGACGCATTCTTCCCAATGGATGATACCGTTGAGGCGGCTGCGAAAGCTGGGATTACAGCAATCATTCAGCCGGGCGGCTCGATCAAGGATGCTGATTCGATTAAAAAAGCAGACGAATACGGCATTGCGATGGTATTCACAGGTGTAAGACATTTCAAACATTAATCACTGTGAAGGAAGGATTGGGAAAATGAATGTTTTAGTCATTGGCAGAGGCGGAAGAGAACATGCCATTTGCTATAAAATGAATGAAAGTGAAAGTGTGGAGACCGTTTTTGCTGCACCTGGCAATAAAGGCATGGAGGATGTTGCACAGCTCGTCAATATAGACGAGCAAGATCATGAGCAGCTTCTTCAATTTGCACGGGAAAACCAAATCGGATTAACGGTAATCGGACCTGAGGTGCCTCTTTTGGCGGGTTTGGCTGATCTCTTCAATAAAGAAGGGCTGGCTGTTTTTGGACCAGAAAAAGCAGCTGCAGAAATTGAAGGCAGTAAATCCTTTGCGAAAGAGCTAATGAAAAAATATCATATCCCAACGGCAGAATATGAAGTGTTCTCGGATTATTCAGCTGCAAAAGAATACATTGAAAAAAAGGGTGCTCCAATTGTTATTAAAGCCGATGGACTTGCTGCCGGCAAAGGCGTCACTGTGGCTATGACAAATGAAGATGCCTTTGCAGCCATCGAGGATATGCTAGTAGGTGCCAAATTTGGAGAAGCTTCCTCTACGGTTGTGATTGAAGAATTCCTGGAGGGTGAAGAATTTTCACTTATGGCATTTGTAAATGGAGAGAATGTCATTCCGCTTGAAATTGCTCAGGATCATAAACGTGCTTTTGATGGAGATCAAGGTCCAAATACAGGCGGTATGGGGGCATATTCACCTGTGCCGCATATTGGAAACGAAACTGTCTCTGCCGGTGTTGAAGCGATATTGAAGCCAGCAGCTGCCGCTCTTGTTAAAGAAGGACGGAGTTTCTGCGGTATTTTATACGCAGGATTAATCAAAACAGAACAGGGTCCAAAGGTAATCGAATTTAATGCTCGCTTTGGCGATCCGGAAACACAGGTTGTTCTGCCAAGAATGAAATCAGATTTGGCTGAGGTTATGCTTGCTGTTATAAATGGTGAAAAACCTGCAATAGAGTGGGATCATAATATGATGCTTGGTGTTGTTGCTGCGGCTAAAGGCTATCCGGATCATTATGAAAAGGGAGCGGTTTTGAATGGTTTAGGTGCAATGGATGATTCAGTCACCGTATTTCATGCCGGAACTGAACGCAATGAACAAGGAGAGTTCACGGCAAATGGCGGACGCATCCTGCTTGCAGCAGCTAAAGCAGGGACTTTGAAGGAAGCGCAAGAAAAGGTTTATAGCCAATTAGATAAATTAAATTCAGAAGCTATTTTTTACAGAAATGATATTGGACATAAAGCGATCAAACACGCTTTTTCCTAATATTCCTTATAAAGACAAATAACAGGGCAACAATGCTGCCGATTATAGCAATCAGTACAAAAGACATATCTGTTAGATACTCCCAGAACATTTTGTACCCTCCTTATAGATGCCCCCTGATTAGGGGGCAATTTTTTATTCGTTTATTGGGTTATGTGGAAGCATTTGCTGAATAGAATTTTCATCTGGATTTTCTTTTCGTTCATGCATCATTTCCTGACCTTTGTCATATAATGCGACGATTGGGCAATAGCGGACAATTCCTTCTGCAACCTTCATAGCACCAAGCATGGATGCAACTAAATAGGAATCACGCCATGGAAACTTAACAAGCTTAGCTGTACTCCAGGATAAAATTGTCAGTCCGCAAGTGATCCGAAGCAATGCGCTTAAAATGCCAATATTCGGTGTTATTTTCAAAGTTAACAGCTCCTTCATAAAATTTTTACATTTTTAACCTAATTCTTTAATGCGTTAAAAAGGCAAATATGTTATGATAAATTAAAGATGTAAGGGTTTTCTGAAATTAAAAACTACTTGTCATTATAAAAATTCACTATTTCACATAGTCTGTAAAATTTATACTATACAAAAGGAGGGAGTAGCGTGCTGGAACAGAGATATCGCTGGAAAAACAAGCATCTGCGACAACATGTTTCCATTTTAGATGGAAAGACTGCACCAACTATATTGCTTAAGAATGCCCGTTACTTAAATCAGATTTTGAGAAAATGGGTGAATGCAAATATATGGATATATGGAGATCGTATTGTTTATGTTGGCGACAAACTGCCTGAAAAAACAGATGGCTGCCAAGTGGTTGACTGCTCGGAATATGTCCTTGTTCCAGGATATATTGAACCACATGCTCATCCGTTTCAATTATATAATCCCCACTCACTTGCAAGTTATGCATCGCAATTCGGAACGACAACATTGATCAATGACAACATGATGCTTGCATTGCAGTTAAATAAAAAGGAAGCGTTTTCATTTCTTCGTGAAATGCGTAACATTCCTTCAACAATGTATTGGTGGTGCCGTTTTGATCCGCAAACAGAGCTGCAAAATGAGGAATACCTTTTCTCTCATAGCAATGTGAAGGCATGGCTTGAGCATGATGCTGTACTGCAGGGGGGCGAGTTAACCGGATGGCCAAAGCTTCTTGATGGCGACGATATGATGCTTCATTGGATGCAGGAAACGAAACGCATGAGAAAACAAATTGAGGGACATTTCCCAGGCGCATCTGAAAAAACATTGGCTAAGCTCATGCTTCTTGGTGCGGATTGTGATCATGAAGCCATGACTGGGAAGGAAGTATATGACCGGTTATTGCAGGGCTATACCGTTTCTTTAAGATATTCGTCTATTCGTCCTGATTTGCCAAAGCTTCTCGATGAAATCCATGAGCTTGGAATACAGCACTATGATCAATTTTTCTTTACAACCGATGGATCATCATCTACCTTTTCAGAGAGCGGAATTACTGACGAAATGATCCGGATTGCTATCGAAAAAGGGGTTCCTGTTATAGATGCTTATAATATGGGCACGATTAATATTGCCAAATATTATAATATTCAATACCTGCATGGCAATATCGCAACAGGACGTGTGGCTAATATCAACTTCCTCAAGGATGAAAAAAATCCAACGCCTGTATCTGTCCTTGCCAAAGGGAAGTGGGTAAAGCTTGATGGCAAAGATCAGAACATGTATGAAGAGATTGCCTGGGATGAGTTTGGGTTAGAGCCTCTTGAAATCGATTGGGAGTTATCAATGGATGATATGCAATTCTCTATGCCGTTTGGCATTAAGATGGAGAATTCAGTCCTTACGAAACCCTATTATGTTGCCATCGATGTTTCAAATAATGATCTTGATTACTCACATGATGAATGTTTCTTTATGCTTGTAGACCGCAATGGCAAATGGCGTGTTAACACAGTCCTAAAAGGATTTGCAACAAAGCTCGATGGGCTGGCAAGCTCTTTTTCAAATACTGGCGATATTATTGTAATCGGAAAAAATAAAGAAGATATGCTGAATGCATTTTTAAGAATGAAGGAAATTGGCGGCGGAATTGTTATTTCTGAGCAAGGAGAAATTGTGCTGGAAGTTCAATTAAAGCTAAAAGGGTTAATGTCTCATAAAAAAGTTGAAGATCTAATCGAGGATGAGAAGAAGCTCCTGGCTTATCTGAAAGATAAAGGATACCAATTTGCAGATCCAATTTATACCCTATTATTTTTCTCATCTACCCATCTTCCTTATATAAGAGTGACACAAAGAGGCATATATGATGTAATGAATAAAACTGTACTCTTTCCAACGATAATGCGTTAAAATATAAAAGAGAGTATGATATAAACATTAAGTTTATGAACAGTGGCTAGCTCAAAAGCACAGTCCGCCAAATGTTAAGTTAGGTGGATAGCAGCAGACAGGGATTGCCTTCTGCTAGCTGATAGCGCCGGAGATGCCAGTTCTTTTCTTGTAAGGAGTGTATGATGTCAAAAATATGGATGGCAGTTTTTGCTGCAGGTATTCTTTTACTATCAGGATGCAGCGGGGATCAGGCAGAAATTGATGAGACAGATCATTCGAATAATGAACAGCAGCCAGAAGAAGTGGCTCAAGAGCAAAATGATTCTGAATTTATTTACCCGCTTACAGGTATCTCGGCAGAAGCAGAAGTAAATGGACGGGCAGTGGCCGTTATGATTAATAATCACCCGCTGGCTCGTCAGCAGTCTGGTTTGCATAAAGCGGATATTGTATATGAATTGCTTGCAGAAGGAGAGGTTACAAGGTTTTTGGCGATTTATCAAAGTCAAAAGCCTGCTCAAATTGGACCGATTCGGAGTGCACGCGACTATTATATTGAACTTGCCAAAGGATATGACAGTTTATATGTTGCTCACGGCAACAGTCCTGAAGCAAAAAAATTAATGGATAGCGGCTATATTGACAGTTTGAATGGCCTCTATTATGATGGCACCCTTTTTAATAGGGTCAGCTTTAGAAAAGCGCCGCATAATTCCTATATCTCTTTTGAAAATATCGAAAAGGGTGCACAAGAGCAGGGCTATGACATGAATAAGGCTCCATCTCCCTTAATGTACTTGAATGAGGAAGAAATAGAGCAGCTGGACGGAGACGAAGCTGCTAATGTCAAAGTTTCTTATTTTTCAAGGGAGACATTTAATTCGGTTTACGAATATGATGCTGCCCAAGAGAAGTATAAGCGTTATTCAAATGGTGAACAAACAGCAGATTATGAAACGGATTCACCGGTTCTGCTGGATAATATATTTATTGTTGAAACAGAACATCAAATCGTCGATAATGCCGGGAGACGGAACATTGATTTAATGTCAGGCGGAAGAGCTTATCTGCTTCAAAAAGGAACACTGCGTGAAGTGAATTGGGAAAATATTGACGGTAAGATCCTGCCGGTTGCAGATGGAGAGCAAGTTGGACTTATTCCCGGGAAAACGTGGATTAATGTCATTCCTGCAAGTGTCGGTTTAGAAGATTCCGTATCCTACGGTTCATAGAAAGTATTTATAACAAAGGAGCTTGAATATATGCAAATAAATAAATTAAAAGGAAAAGAACTCGATCAGCTTTTTAAGTCGGTCTTATCTTTAAAAGATTTAGATGAATGCTATCGTTTTTTTGATGATTTATGCACTGTAAATGAGATTCAGTCTCTTGCACAGAGGCTTGAAGTTGCGCGTATGCTTCGCGAAGGTAAAACGTATCATAAAATTGAAACAGAAACAGGCGCAAGCACAGCTACCATCTCTCGTGTAAAGCGCTGCTTAAATTATGGAAATGATGCCTATGAAATGGCACTGGAACGGATTAAAGAAGATAGTCCAACAGCACAAGAGTAAAATTGGGCAAAACTGCAGGGATTAACACCTGCAGTTTTTTATTTTATTACCAAGTAAAATGCTGGTAAATACTGATCGCAATCCCTGTTTTGCACGGTAAATCCCACGGCAGTAAGTCTGAACAATCAACAGGTCTTTACTTTTTGATCTTATATACAAATGATATAATGTTGGATGGAATGATAGAATGGAGGCAGTATGTATGTATGATATTAACGAGTGGCGCCATGCCTTTAAACTCGATCCTAATAAATATATTTCTGATGAAGACTTAGAAAAAATCTGTGAATCTGGAACGGATGCCCTGATTATTGGAGGGACTGACGGCATTACCCTTGAAAATGTACTGGATCTAATGGCTCGTGTTCGAAGATATACGGTTCCGTGTATTTTAGAGATCTCAACGATTGAATCGGTCACACCAGGTTTTGATTTATATTTTATCCCCTCTGTTTTAAATAGTACGGAAGTAAAATGGATAACAGGACTTCATCATGAGGCTGTTAAAGAGTATGGAGACATCATGAATTGGGAAGAAATTCTCGTGCAGGGCTACTGCATATTAAATGATGAATGTAAAGCGGCAAGTGTCACAGCAGCTAATACAGATTTGACAGCTGATGATGTCAGAGCCTATGCGATGATGGCTGAAAAGATGCTACATTTGCCTATTTTTTATCTTGAATATAGCGGCAAGTATGGTGATCCCGCAATCGTTAAAGAAGTAAAAGAAACACTTGAGACAACTGCACTTTTTTATGGAGGCGGAATTCAATCAGCACAGCAGGCAAAAGAGATGGCTGCCTATGCTGATGTTGTAGTTGTTGGCAATATTATTTATACCGATTTAAAGGCGGCTTTACAAACAGTTGAAGCAGTGAGATAAAAGCTTGTTTATCTGAAAAAAAACAGGTACGATATAGAAAATAGAACATACGTTTGTGGTGGTGAATAGAAATGCAATATTTAACTGATAAACTGTTAAACGGATTAAATACGGAACAGCAAAATGCTGTTAAGGCGACGGATGGACCTCTACTGATAATGGCAGGTGCAGGAAGCGGAAAAACTAGAGTATTAACACATCGAATTGCCTATCTAATGGTTGAAAAACGTGTTTCGCCTTATAACATTCTGGCGATTACATTTACAAACAAAGCGGCACGGGAGATGCGTGAGCGGATCCAGAAAATGATGGGCGGAGCAGCGGATGATATCTGGATTTCGACCTTCCACTCTATGTGTGTAAGAATATTGCGCAGAGATATTGACCGGATCGGATACAATCGCAATTTCACTATTCTAGACACAACAGATCAGCAATCGGTTATCAAATCAATTTTAAAAGAACGCAATATTGATCCGAAAAAGTTTGATCCCAGAGCACTTTTAGGTTCAATCAGCTCAGCCAAAAATGAACTGATTACGCCAGAGGAATATGCTAAAACTGCCGGTGATTATATTCAGCAAGTAACAAGTGATGTATATGCAGATTATCAAAAACGTCTTCGCAGAAACCAGGCACTGGATTTTGATGATCTTATTATGATTACCATCCAGCTTTTTCAGCGTGTTCCTGAAGTGCTTGAATACTATCAGCGCAAATTCCAATATATCCATGTGGATGAATATCAGGATACTAACCGTGCGCAATATATGCTTGTAAAGTTTTTGGCTAATCGCTTTAAGAACCTGTGTGTTGTTGGGGATTCTGATCAATCTATTTATAGATGGAGAGGAGCAGATATCGCCAATATCCTCTCGTTTGAAAAAGACTATCCAAATGCCAGTGTCATCCTTCTTGAGCAAAACTATCGTTCGACAAAGCGGATACTTGCTGCGGCTAACGAAGTAATTGCGAAAAATATGAATCGCAAACCGAAAAACTTATGGACGGAAAATGACGAAGGAAACAAGCTATTTCATTACCGTGCTGACAGTGAACAAGGGGAAGCTCAATTTGTAGTTGGAAAAGTGAAGGAGTTAATGAACTCCAGCAATCGCAAGCTCACAGATTTTGCGATTCTTTATAGAACCAATGCCCAGTCTCGTGTGATGGAGGAAGTACTGCTTAAATCAAATATAGAATACTCTATAGTAGGCGGCATTAAGTTCTATGACCGTAAAGAAATTAAAGACATTCTTGCGTATCTGCGCCTAATAGCCAACCTAGATGATGATATCAGCCTGCAGCGCGTCATCAATGTGCCAAAGCGCGGCATAGGTTCAGGTTCGGTCGATAAAATTGCTAATTTTGCTACCATGCACGATATGTCTATGTTTGAAGCATTAGAATCAATTGAATTGATTGGACTAAGCCCGAAGATTACAAAAGCGGCGGCGGAATTTAGAGATCTTGTGAGAAACTATTTTCAAATGCAAGAATATTTATCTGTAACAGAGCTGGTCGAAGAAGTACTTGAAAAATCAGGCTACCGAGAGATGCTAAAGGCGGAAAAATCGATTGAGTCTCAAAGCAGACTTGAGAATATTGATGAGTTCCTTTCTGTTACGAAAAACTTTGAAGATGCATCAGAGGATAAATCCCTAATTGCTTTTCTGACAGATTTGGCTCTTGTGGCAGATATCGATAAGCTAGATGATGATGGCCAAAAAAGCGATGCAGTAGTGCTGATGACCTTGCACTCTGCGAAAGGGCTTGAATTTCCTGTTGTCTTTTTAATTGGAATGGAAGAAGGCGTATTTCCGCATAGCCGTTCCTTAATGGATGAAACGGAAATGGAAGAAGAAAGAAGATTAGCCTATGTAGGAATCACACGGGCAGAGCAAGAGCTTTACATTACAAACGCTCAAATGCGAACATTATTTGGCCGGACAAATATGAATCCACCTTCCCGGTTTATTAAGGAAATACCAGAGGATTTACTGGATGGGATACAACCGCCTATGCAAGGAAAACGAGGAGCATCACCGTTTCAGGATTCACCAAGACAGACCATGCGCAGAAATGCGGTTGTGCGTCCAGCAGCTGCTGCAACAGGTGGAGACAGCCTTTCATGGAGTGTTGGCGATAAAGCCGTCCATGGCAAATGGGGAACAGGAACAGTTGTCAGCGTAAAAGGATCTGGTGAAGGCACAGAGCTCGACATTGCTTTTCCAAGCCCTGTTGGCATTAAAAGGCTGCTTGCAAAATTCGCACCTATCCAAAAAGGGTAACCGAAAGGCAACCTCAGTAACTGATCAGTGTATAGCCCAGAGCAGTCCAATAAGGACCGGGATCTGTATAAGGAGCTTGCGCTTTAAGAATGATAAAAAAGTAATAATAAGAACAGTGTCTAGCTCCAGCGCCTAGCCCCTCGAGGTTTTTGCCGGGGCTGAGCAAGGCGCTTGCACTTTTCTATGAAAGGGCTGGGTTAATGGACATTCAATCAGCTGAAAGAAAAATTAAGGACCTGCAAAATATCCTCAATCAATATAACTACGAATATCATGTGTTGGATACACCATCTGTCCCAGATTCAGAATATGACAGACTAATGAATGAGTTGACCGCTCTTGAAGAACAGTTTCCGCAGCTGAAAACAGAAGATTCGCCAACACAGCGTGTCGGCGGAGAAATACTTGATATGTTTGAAAAGGTAGAACATGAAACGTCGATGCTGAGCTTGGGCAATGCGTTTAACGAACAGGATCTAAGGGATTTTGACCGTCGTGTCCGTCAAAATGCCGGCGATGATGTGACTTATGTATGTGAACTGAAAATTGATGGGCTCGCTGTTTCATTGCGATATGAAAATGGCTTATTTTCAATCGGTGCAACTCGCGGCGACGGCACAATTGGTGAAAACATTACAGCGAACCTGCGAACCATTCGCTCTATCCCGCTTCGCTTAAAGGAAGAGGTTTCTATTGAGGTTCGCGGCGAGGCATTTATGCCGAGAAAGTCATTTGAAGCCTTAAACCAAGCAAAAGAGGAAAGAGGAGAAGAAGCCTTTGCGAACCCGCGTAATGCGGCTGCAGGTTCATTAAGACAGCTTGATCCCAAAATTGCAGCCTCGAGAAATCTCGATATTTATGTTTATGGTCTTGCAAATGCTGATGAACTTGGAATAGCAGCTCACAGTGAGGGATTGGATTATCTCGAAAAACTTGGATTTAAAACAAATAAGGAACGAAAAAAATGTGATTCAATTGAAGAGGTCATTGAGTATGTAACAGATTGGACAGAAAAGAGACCTCAATTATCATACGATATTGATGGTATTGTAATAAAGGTGGATGGATACGAGCAGCAGGAACAGCTTGGAACCACAGCTAAAAGTCCAAGATGGGCAATCGCTTATAAATTTCCAGCTGAGGAAGTTATAACGATCTTAAAAGACATTGAACTCAGCATTGGACGCACTGGTGTATTAACGCCAACAGCTATATTAGAACCAGTACGGGTAGCTGGTACAACCGTCCAGCGTGCTTCCCTTCATAATGAAGACCTGATCCGTGAAAAAGATATTAAGATAGGGGACCATGTGGTCGTCAAAAAAGCTGGAGATATCATTCCGGAAGTTGTCAACGTTCTGCCGGAGCGCAGGACAGGTGATGAAGTTGACTTCCAAATGCCTACTGTCTGTCCTGAATGTGGCAGCGAGCTTGTCAGACTTGAAGGAGAAGTGGCTCTTCGCTGCATCAACCCAAAATGTCCAGCTCAAATCCGTGAAGGACTCATCCACTTTGTTTCAAGAAATGCGATGAACATTGACGGATTAGGCGAAAAGGTGGTCAGCCAATTATTTTCAGAAAAGTTAATTGAAGACGTTGCTGACTTGTATAAGCTAACATTTGAGCAGCTTATTCAGCTGGCAAGGATGGGTGAAAAATCAGTTCAAAATCTATTAAGTGCAATTGAAGCATCAAAAAAGAACTCGCTGGAAAAGCTTTTATTCGGACTGGGAATACGGCATGTCGGAGCGAAGGCAGCCAAAACACTATCAATGACTTTCCACTCAATGGAACAGTTAAGCAGTGCTTCCCGCGAGCAGCTGATTGAAATTAACGAAATTGGCGACAAAATGGCTGATGCTATTGCATCTTATTTTGAGCAGGAAGAAGCTCTTGAACTGATACAAGAACTGAAGAATGCTGGAGTCAATATGGAATATTTAGGGCCAAAACGGGTTTCAGCTGAAAATATCGATTCTGTATTTGCAGGGAAAACAATTGTTTTAACAGGGAAATTAGAGTTGTTTTCCAGAAATGAAGCAAAACAAAAAATTGAAGCCCTAGGCGGAAATGTATCAGGAAGCGTTAGTAAAAAAACAGATATTGTCATTGCTGGTGAGGATGCAGGTTCAAAGCTGAAGAAGGCAGAAGAACTTGGCATCACGGTATGGAATGAGGAGAGACTGGCTGAGGAACTAAACAAGTAAGAGGTGGAGAATCGTGAAGAAAACATTAATGATGGCTGTTTCTCTTTTGCTCGTGCTGACGGGGTGTGCTCCTAACTTCAGCAAGCAGGAGGAAGTCATTCAGGATGATGAAAACTCAAATGAAACGGCGATTATTCCGAACTATAAAATATCGGATGAATACTATAAAACGCTGCTTCCTTTTGAGCCAAGTGAGGCAAGGGGGCTTGTAGTTAATAACATTAACACCAAATATGACCTGACCGAATTTGAAACGGGCTTAATGCGTGTTGCACAAAATAGTTTTGACACTGACAGTTACTTCTTTCAGGAAGGCCAATTCTTAGATAGTGCGACTGTCCGCTCGTGGCTCAATCGCAAATTTACACCTGCACAGCTTGCTGAACGTAATTTAGAGGAAGCGGATAATGTGGGTTTGAATCCTCTTGATGATGAAAAAGGGGATATAGATGAACGCAATACAAAGAGTCCGATCTACCTTGCTCATATTTTAGAGCATAATTATCGAATTAAGGCTGAGGGAGACACGGTTACACTTGGCGGGGTAGTGATTGGTCTTGCCTTAAATTCTGTCCATTACTATCAAAAGGAACAGTACGGAGCAACTTACGAAACAGATATTAAAAGAAGTGTTTTAGAAGCAGAGGGTAAAAAGATGGCGGCCGAAGTGCTTACTCGTCTTCGCAGCATGGATGAGCTTAAAGATGTGCCTATAACCATTGCATTATTTGAGCAAGCCAGCAGAACCTCCGTTGTACCAGGGAATTTTATTGCTTATGCGGAAGCTGGAAAAGGAAACGGCAAGTTAGGCGAATGGAAAAATGTTGCTGAAAAATATGTGCTATTTCCATCATCAGATGCTGAAACAAATCATCGTGATGACAATACGGCTTTCAAAAATTTTAAACAGGATATAGAAGCGTATTTTCCAAACTTTAACGGAGTCATCGGCAAAGCGTTTTATGCCGGGGATCAGCTGCAGGACCTTAATATTGATATTCCCATTCAATTCTATGGAAAAGCAGAATCAATCGGATTTGCGCAGTATACGGCAAGTTTAATCATGAAGCATTTTCCAGAATATATTTCTGTTCAGGTGAATATTACCTCCGTGAATGGCCCAGAAGCGCTGATTGTGAGAAAACCAGATGATACAGAACCATTTGTTCATATTTATGATTAAAGGCAAAGATTGATGAATTTTATCTAAACATGTTAAAATAAACATTGAGAAAATTCTATAAAAGTAGCTGCTGTATTAGGGATGAACTGTAAAATATTACATGCATCATCCCTTCCAAACTTATACAGTGCAATAGTACATAGGAGGCGTTAACGATGGTACAACCTTACAAGCATGAGCCTTTCACAGATTTTAAAAATGAAGAAAATCGTGAAGCATATTTACAAGGATTAAAAACAGTTGAAAGTTATTTAGGTCAAGATTATGATCTTTTAATTGCTGGAGAACGGGTATCAACTGAAGATAAAATTGTATCGATTAATCCGTCTAATAAAGAGGAAGTAATTGGTCGCGTTTCTAAAGCTAATCAGGAGCTTGCGGAAAAAGCAATGCAAGGTGCAGTAGAAGCATTTAAAACGTGGAGAAAAGTAAAGCCTGAAACACGTGCTGATGTATTATTTAAAGCAGCTGCGATTATTCGCCGCCGCAAGCATGAGTTTTCTGCATTGCTTACAAAAGAGGCTGGAAAGCCTTGGAATGAAGCAGATGCTGATACAGCAGAAGCAATTGACTTCCTTGAGTATTATGCTCGTCAAATCTTAAGTATTAAAGATGGCGTACCTGTTAACAGCCGTCCAAATGAATATAACCGTTATGACTATATTCCATTAGGCGTTGGAATTATTATTTCTCCTTGGAATTTCCCGCTTGCAATTATGGCTGGGACAACGGTAGCGGCTATTGTAGCTGGAAATACAGTACTATTAAAGCCAGCATCTACAACTCCAGTAGTTGCTGCAAAATTTGTTGAAGTAATGGAAGAAGCAGGTCTTCCTGCTGGTGTATTAAACTTTGTACCAGGCAGCGGTGCTGAAGTAGGCGACTACTTAGTTGACCATAAGGATACTCGCTTCATTTCATTCACAGGATCTCGTGATGTAGGCTTACGCATTAATGAGCGTGCCTCTAAATTAAACGATGGACAAATTTGGCTGAAACGCGTAATCGCTGAAATGGGCGGTAAAGATACAATCGTAGTTGATAAAGAAGCTGATCTAGAATTAGCTGCTCAATCAATCGTTGCATCTGCATTTGGCTTCTCTGGTCAAAAATGTTCTGCATGTTCCCGTGCAGTTATTGTAGAAGATGTTTACGATCAAGTTTTAAATCGTGCAGTTGAACTAACAAATGAACTAACAGCAGGCAACCCTGAAGACCAAACTCACTTTATGGGACCAGTGATTGACCAGGCTGCATTTGATAAAATTATGAGCTATGTTGAAATCGGAAAACAAGAAGGCAAGCTGATGACTGGCGGAGAAGGAGATAGTTCAAAAGGATTCTTCATTAAGCCAACTATTTTTGCTGATCTTGCAGCTGATGCTCGTCTAATGCAAGAAGAAATTTTCGGACCGGTTGTTGGTTTTACAAAAGCGAAAGATTTCGATCACGCTATTGAAATTGCGAACAACACAGAATACGGCTTAACAGGAGCAGTCATCACGAAAAACCGTGAGCACATCCAAAAAGCACGTGAAGATTTCCACGTTGGTAACCTGTATTTCAACCGTGGATGTACGGGCGCAATCGTTGGATACCAGCCATTTGGCGGATTCAACATGTCAGGTACAGATTCTAAAGCTGGCGGTCCTGACTATATTCAGCTTCATATGCAAGCTAAGACTACATCTGAAATGTACTAATATAAGCAGGCAAGAAACTCCCTCTGCAACTTATGCAGAGGGAGTTTCTTTTAGGATATAGAATTCAAGCTTTCCAACAAGAGGAGCCGGCAGTCAAACTACAGCTTACCTTTATAGGTATTATACTCCTCCTGTATTTGTTTACTGGGGGTTCTGCCCATCAGACTGAAAATAATTATAGCGAGGACACCCAGTAAGAATCCAGGTGCAAGCTCATAGAGTTCAAAGATGCCTCCTTCAATCTGCGACCAAATAATCACTGTTAGAGATCCAGTAATGATTCCTGCCAAGGCGCCATTGCGAGTCATTCGTTTCCAGAACAGGCTCAG
Source organism: Bacillus mesophilum (assembly GCF_008923265.1). Taxonomy (NCBI): domain Bacteria; kingdom Bacillati; phylum Bacillota; class Bacilli; order Caryophanales; family Bacillaceae; genus Bacillus; species Bacillus mesophilum. Next base: position 28,295 of record NZ_WBOT01000004.1, read on the forward strand.
TACTATAACTGGACCAAATGCGGCACCGAAACCTGCCCATGCATAACTAACAAGCTCAAGAACTTTGCTATCAGGATTATAACCCAGCAATATCGCAATGACTGCAATGCCGATAACAGCGATTCTGCCAACAATCATCTCGTCTTTTTGGGAAGCATTTCTTCTGAAAATGGCTTTGTAAAAATCATTTGCAAGTGCACTTGAAGAAACGAGCAACTGTGAATCAACAGTACTCATGATTGCTGAGAGAATGGCTGCAAGTAAAAAGCCGGCAACAACTGGGTTAAATAAAACCTGCGATAACATAATAAAAACCGTTTCTGAGTTTTCAAGCGGAGAATCTGCAAAATAAGCAATTCCGGTAAATCCAATAAATATAGCACCAAACAAAGATAACACCATCCACCCCATACCAATGAATCTGGCTTTTGGTATATCTTCTTTAGCTCGGATGCCCATAAAACGCACAAGTATATGCGGCTGGCCAAAATAGCCTAACCCCCATGCAAGCAAGGAGACCACTCCAATAACCGTTGTTCCAGAATACACATTTAAATAAGAAGGATCTATACTGCCAATTGTACTAATCGTTTCACTCCAGCCCCCAAGTTCAAAAATGACAACAATGGGAATGATAATAAGAGCAAGAAACATGAGAATTCCTTGAATAAAGTCCGTCCAGCTTGCTGCCAGAAAGCCTCCAAAAAAAGTATAAGATACAATGACCAAAGCACCAATCCATAATGCAGCAATATAATCCATGCCAAAAGAATTCTCCAGTAAAATAGCTCCTCCAACCAAACTTGAGGAAGTATAAAAGGTGAAAAATACTAGAATAACAATTGCTGAGATTACGCGCAGAATCTTGGAATCATCTTTAAAGCGATTTTCAAAGAAATCAGGTAATGTAATTGAATTGTTGGCAACTTCCGTATACACCCGCAAAGGCTTAGCGATAAACTGCCAATTAAGATATGCACCAATCGCCAAACCAATTGGAAGCCAAATCTCACTCATACCGCTAACATACATGGCGCCTGGAAGTCCCAGCATAAGCCAGCTGCTCATATCAGAGGCTCCAGCACTCAACGCAGCGACTCCAGGTCCCAGTCCTCTTCCGCCGAGCACATAATCGGTTAAATCCTTCGTTTTTCGTGCGGCCAGATAGCCGATAATAATCATACCAATTAAATAAATGATAATAGAAACGAGTGTAGGTATATTAATGTCCATTGTCTTATTCTCTCCTCTTTTCAAAGTAATAGGTAAATGCAGATAAGATGACTAATAAAGGCATCGGCACAATCAGCCAAAACCAAGTAGCAGCAGTTAACCCCATAGTTGAACCTCCTTGTTTTATGAGTTATTCAGGTTTAGACAAAAATACAAGAATACCAATTTGTTTCCACCTGAGAAAATGCACTATCAATGATAACATAGGTGTACAATTCTGTCTTTTTGAGAATTCTAACTTCATTGTCAAAATGTATAAAAATTCATTGATTTTAATAATCTCCTTGCTGCTTTTTAAGAAGAAACATATCTATACAATCAAATTAATAATATTAAGTCTGTCACCCATGCGAATGTCATGATATGCCGAATGATTAAGGACGTCATTCAAGCATAATTAAATTTAATGGGCATACGGTTGAATAGAATTGACTCATTTGGGTTAAATCATACATATTAATGGTGTTAAGAAGCATCTCATGGAGAGAAGAGAGGACAGGAGGCTATGTACATGAAAAACACAGACCATATGTTATAATTTTCATAACATATACGAACATACATATTAATCAAACGTTTGATTAAATAAAAAGGGGATAGGTAAAATCAAGCTGGAGGTGCAATATGGCCGATCATGTGGATGAATATTTGCAAAAAGGCATGTACGGAGAAAAACAGACAAAGCCAGATGAGCGCAGGAAGTTTTTAGGCACGTTAAGAGAAAGAATTGTGTTGGCTTTAACTCAGCCTCAAGTTCGAAAAAACGGAATTAACCATGAAGCAGAAAAAGCGATGAAGGAAAATTCACAGGCACATCTCTACCTAAATGGAAATATGAATTATGAATACTTATCAAAGTATATCAAATCAGCTTCGAAGTATAAGGTTGAATATACTATTGTCACCAATAAAGAACATAACTCTGAAATTGGTCTAGTGCTCGCTTATGACTATGCCATTGATAAAGAGAGCATTTTTGTGGATGATGATAAACCGCAAATACAGCCAGAAACTAAGAAACAGAAGACCGGTTTTTTTGCCAGGTTATTTGGAGGCAAATAAGGAGGGGCGGATATACCGCTTCTTTTTTTAGGCCATTTTTTAAAATAAGTGGTATGTTTAACGAGCTGGCCAGGCAGCATGACTTTATTTATATTCTATCTACTGGTGAGAGAATAAAAAAGGAAGTTGCTGCACTTGACACTTCAAAAGTGGCAATTCGAAGAGAGATATACACACTCACCTTCTTATAATAGAAGAAAGTATAAGAAAACAATATAAAAAATAGAAAGGAAAAACCCATATCATAAGGTGAATTTTTCATTTATTTTTTGTAAATAAAAATAGGTAAAAGGAACTACGGTGTTATAAATATTTCTAAAAATTGATACATAAATCCTATGCTATGATTAAAGAAACTTACTTCTAAGATCTGATTAAGAAGAATATCAGTGGATAATGAAGTGAACAGCTTATACATATGTAAAACTACGTGAAATGGAAGGAAGAAAAGAATGGCGCAGAATGAACAGTGGACTTCGAAAATAGGTTTTATTTTAGCTGCGGCAGGTTCTGCAATTGGTTTAGGGGCGATTTGGAAATTTCCTTATATTGCGGGAACAGGAGGAGGCGGAGCGTTTTTCCTTGTGTTTTTACTTTTTGCCTTATTAATTGGCTACCCATTGCTTGTGGGAGAATTTATAGTAGGCAGAAAAGGGCAAGATGATGCCATTTCTATCTATAAAAAGATGGCTCCTGGATCTATGTGGCATTTGTTAGGACGAGTTGGGGTGTTAATTGGCATTTTAGTGCTTTCGTTTTACAGCGTCATTGGCGGCTGGATCATCCTATACTTGTTTGAAGCTTTGACAGGCGGTTTAAATGGCTTATCAATGAATCAATATGTGCAATTGTTTGAGCGGATTATTTCTGATCCTGCAGCAACACTGATTGGACAGTTTATCTTTATTGCTCTAACAGTAGTGGTGGTTGCTAAAGGTGTGCAACAGGGCATTGAAAAGGTCAGTAAAATCCTCATGCCTGTTTTGTTTGTATTATTTCTTATAATTGTTGTTCGCTCACTTACTCTGGAAGGTGCGGCAGAGGGAATGAAATTCCTGCTGATTCCTGATTTTGGTCAATTAACCTCTGAATCTATATTATTTGCACTCGGGCAAGCCTTTTTTACCATCACTTTAGGTTCTTCTGTAATGGTGACATATGCATCCTATTTACCAAAAACACAGAATCTGCCCCGCTCGGCATTTTCTATTATTATGATGAATTTATTTGTGTGCTTGCTCGCCGGACTTGCTATCTTTCCCGGAGTGTTTACGTTTGGCATTGAGCCAAGCGCAGGACCGCCGCTTGTATTTATTGCACTTCCAGCAGTATTTGGCCAGATGGGATTTGGGTTGTTCTTTTTCATTGCCTTCCTAATCCTTTTCTTGTTTGCTGCCTTAACTTCAGCATTCTCTATGATTGAAATAGCTGTTGCAGTAACGGCAAAAAAGGATCTTGTGAAAAGGCAAAGATATACTTGGATGTTTGGGCTTCTAATTTTTGTCATTGGAATTCCTTCTGCACTTTCTTACGGTCTTATGGCAGATGTAAAGCTTTTTGATAAGACAGTATTTGACTTAGTCGATTATGCGGCGAGCAATGTCTTAATGCCGCTTGGAGCACTTTTTACGTCTTTATTTATCTCACGAAAATTAAAGAAAAGCGACTTAATGAGAGAGATGAGGCAAGGAGCAAACGTGTCGCTTCCTTTTTTTCATACATGGTACTTCCTGTTAAAATATGCTGCACCAGCTGCGATCGTGGTTGTTTTTTTAGATGTGCTTGGGGTGCTTGATTTTATTTTCTAGAACAAACGTGTTTGCTTTTTATAATCTATTAATTATAAGAAAAATCGGAGGATGAAAGAACATGACAGTAATGGAGCAATTACAGCAATTATTCCCGAGTGCGGATGGCAATCAGCAGCAGCGTGATGAACTGTTGGGGTACTTTCGTAAAGTGCTGACAAGAATGGATGAATTAAAGGATCCTTCTAAGCTGACCCTAGGTGAGATGCCTGATTATAGTGAGGATTATTACAATAAAATCATTCAAGGTTCATTTGTGCCGGAACATGGAGTTTCAGTGGATGAAACCATTGATAAATTGATGGAGCTTGTCGAAGGTCACCGTTTCTTGAATAGCAATTATGTGGCAAACGCAACACCGCTTCCTAACATTGCCAGTATATTAGGGAATCTAGTAATGGTTCTTTTAAACGGAAATAATTTATGGGATGTGGATGGATCGGCAGCTGCGAATGCTGAAGTGCGGATCACAAGTATGCTTTCTAAAATGATTGGCTATGATCAAAACGAAAGCGCAGGCTATACAACCTGGGGCGGACAAGGTGCTGTATTTAACTCGCTGCGCTTAAGCGTAGCACGCAGATTCCCAGAGTCAAATAAGAACGGAATCCCTAATAACCTTTATTGTTTTTGCTCGGAACTGTCTCACTTCAGTTTGTATAAGTCGGCAGAAGCAACTGGCATCGGTGTGGATCATATGATTCGGGTGAAAGTAAATGACGATCATTCTATGAATCTGGAAGATTTAAAAGAGAAAATGGAAATGGTTATTGAAAAGGGCGGAATACCTGTTTATGTATTAGCTACACTGGGAACAACAGATACGTTTGGGATTGATGATTTATATGGTATGAAGCAGCTGCTGACAGAAATTGAAGCTGCTTATGATTTAGATTCTATTTATGTGCATGCAGACTCTGCCATGGGCGGGATGTATACGTTCTTTAATGATTATAACTTTAGTGCAAATCCACTGAACTTTGAAGATGATGTGCTCCGCGTCCTGTCTGAGTATCATACGCGTTTCAAACATATGAATCTTGCGGATAGTATGGTCTTTGATTTTCATAAATTAGGACAGACCCCTTATATTACTAGTTTATTTTTAATTAAAGATAGACGCCTGCTGGAGTATGTGGATTTAGATGCGTCTGAAACCCCTTATGTAGGAAATCGCGGATATGGCAGCTATCATACAAGCTATACATTAGAATGCTCCCGGATGGGAAGTTCAATAGCCATTTATGCATCACTTCTGGCTTTTGGCATAGAAGGCTATCAGCAGCTGCTTGCCAATTACTTGAGTGTCAACATTGCTTTCCGTAACAGGCTGCTTGCAGAGTTTCCAAATGCCGCAGTAACAAATGAAGTATCCCCTGTCACAACTTTTAGGTTTTATCCGGAAGCACCGAACTGGAGACAGGAGTTAGCGGGTCATTGTCAAGCGGAAGAGATTCGCGAAGTGAACAATTATAATGAAGAATTTGCAGAATTAATCGGCTTGGATCGAGATGTTATTTTCTTCGGAAACACAAAAAAGCAGCGTTACATTTCGGCAAAGGATTCAGAACAGCGACTTCCTGTTTATGTTCATAAATTCTATACAACTTCTCCTTATTCAACTGTTGAAGAGGTTGATCGGTATATTGAATTTCTTAAGTCACATATGGAAATACATCAGAAAAGCTTAATGCTTGTATAAGATTGAACGCGAGTACATCACTTTTGAGAGGGTGATGTGCTTTTTTTAGATTTTGTGCGGAATTTGGAGAGTATGTTATTGGCAGGTAACTGGACAAGCTTCATTCATAAGGAAAACTCCGTAACAAACAGGAATTTCATGATAAAATAGTTAGGTACAAAAAGGACGGATATTGCTTTAACGCGTGAACGTTTGATATGATCAATAGTAATGTACATACGAATAGAATGTTTTGGAGGTGCAAGAAATGACAAGAATTTCATCAGATCAAGTAAAACATGTAGCCAATTTGGCGAGACTGCAGCTATCGGAAGAAGAAACAGAATCCTTCCGCAATCAGCTTGAGGCGATGATTACGTTTGCTGAGCAGCTTAATGAGCTTGATACAGACGGAGTCGAACCAACTTCACATGTTCTTGATATGAAAAACGTGATGCGGGAGGATGTGGCTAAGCCAGGCTTGCCGCAGACTGAGGTTGTAAAAAATGCTCCAGATCATCAGGATGGCTATATTAAAGTACCGCCTATTATGACTGAAGATTAAAAGGGAATGCACCAGTATGATATAAGATAGAGAGAATTGGAGGGAAACATATGAGCTTATTTGATGATGGAGTAAAAGCATTGCAAGAAAAGCTTCATAGAAAAGAAATTTCCGTCTCTGACCTCGTTTCATATTCTTTTAAAAGAATTTCAGAGGTAGACGATAAAGTTCAGGCTTTTTTAACATTAGATGAGGAAAAGGCGCTTAAAAAAGCAAAGGATTTAGATGCCAAGCTTACAGCAGGAGAAACCAAAGGCATGCTGTTTGGGATGCCAATTGGTGTCAAAGATAACATTGTCACTCGAGGCTTGCGAACAACTTGCGCAAGTAAAATTTTGGACAACTTTGATCCAATTTACGATGCTACGGTTGTGAATAAATTACATAGTGCTGAGACTGTGACGGTTGGAAAGTTAAATATGGATGAATTTGCAATGGGGTCTTCTAACGAAAACTCAGGCTTCAAACCAGTACGCAACCCATGGAATATTGACCATGTTCCTGGCGGTTCTTCTGGTGGATCGGCTGCATCGGTTGCTGCGGGAGAGGTTCTTTTTTCATTGGGATCAGACACAGGCGGTTCCATTAGACAGCCGGCATCCTTTTGTGGAGTGGTCGGTTTAAAGCCTACATATGGACGTGTTTCTCGCTTTGGACTTGTTGCGTTTGCATCTTCCCTTGATCAAATTGGTCCGATTACAAGAAATGTCGAGGACAATGCCTTCTTGCTGCAGGCGATTGCTGGAATTGATCCAATGGATTCTACTTCAGCCAATATTGAAGTGCCAAACTTCTCGGAAGCTCTAACTGGGGATGTAAAGGGACTAAGAATAGCTGTGCCAAAGGAATACTTAGGAGAAGGTGTAACAGAAGAAGTGCGTGCTTCTGTTTTAAAATCCTTAAGTGTTCTTGAAAAATTAGGAGCAACATGGGAAGAGGTTTCACTGCCTCATTCAAAATATGCATTAGCAGCCTATTATCTATTATCGTCTTCTGAAGCATCAGCCAACTTAGCGCGTTTTGACGGAGTACGGTATGGCTATCGAACAGAAAGTCCTGAAAATCTGTTAGAACTATACAAAAAGACACGAGCTGAAGGATTTGGAGACGAAGTAAAACGCAGAATTATGTTAGGTACATTTGCATTAAGCTCAGGCTATTATGATGCTTATTATAAAAAGGCACAAAAGGTGCGGACATTAATTAAACAAGACTTTGAACAAGTGTTTGAAAACTATGATGTCATTATTGGGCCAACAACACCAACACCAGCCTTTAAGCTTGGTGAAAAAGTGGATGATCCGTTAACGATGTACGCAAATGATATATTAACCATTCCAGTGAATCTTGCAGGTGTGCCAGGCATTTCAGTTCCGTGCGGATTATCAAGCGATGGCCTGCCGCTGGGACTGCAGATTATTGGGAAACATTTTGATGAGAGTACAATTTATCGTGTTGCTCATGCGTTTGAGCAGGAAACAGATCATCATAAACAAAAACCGGTATTGTAAGGGGGGAACGACATGAACTTTGAAACGGTCATAGGACTAGAGGTACACGTTGAGTTAAAAACAGACTCAAAGATTTTTTCATCAAGCCCAAACCATTTTGGTGCTGATCCAAATACAAATACAACGGTCATTGACTTAGGTTATCCAGGTGTGCTGCCTGTTGTGAATAAAAAAGTAATCGATTATGGCATGAAGGCTGCGATGGCATTAAACTGTGAAATTGCACCAGTCACGAAATTTGACCGCAAGAACTATTTTTATCCAGATAATCCGAAGGCTTACCAAATCTCTCAGTTTGATAAGCCAATTGGGGAGAATGGCTGGGTCGAAATTGAAGTGGACGGCTATAAAAAGAAGATTGGCATTACGCGTATTCACTTAGAAGAGGATGCAGGGAAGCTTACACATGGAAAAGGGTACTCCCTAGTTGATTATAACCGTCAAGGAACTCCGCTGATTGAAATCGTATCGGAGCCGGATATACGTACGCCAAATGAAGCATATGCCTACTTAGAAAAATTAAAATCCATTGTTCAATACACTGGAGTGTCTGATTGTAAGATGGAAGAAGGCTCTCTCCGCTGTGATGCTAATATATCCTTGCGTCCTGTTGGACAAGAGGAGTTTGGAACGAAGACAGAGCTGAAAAACCTAAATTCATTTAACTTTGTGCGCAGAGGACTTGAATTTGAAGAAAAGCGCCAGGCAGAGGTTTTAAGCGGCGGCGGTATAATTGAACAGGAAACAAGAAGGTTCGATGAATCAACAGGTGCAACATTGCTGATGCGTGTAAAAGAAGGATCAGATGATTATCGCTATTTCCCAGAGCCTGATCTTCTGGACATTCATATTGATGATGAGTGGAAGGAAAGAATTAAAGCTGAAATTCCAGAACTTCCGGATGCCAGACAAAAGCGTTATATTGAGCAATTTGGCCTGCCGGTTTACGATGCTGCTGTATTGACGGTTACAAAGGAAACGGCAGATTTCTTTGAGGGTGCTGTAGAAGCGGGTGCAGAGGCAAAACAAGCATCTAACTGGGTGATGGGCGAACTTTCGGCATATTTAAACGCAGAACAAAAAGAACTACATGAGACAAAGCTTTCACCAGAAGGTCTTGCTGGAATGATTAAGCTGATCGAAGATGGAACAATTTCTTCGAAAATGGCAAAAACTGTATTTAAAGAACTGGTCGAGAACGGCGGAACGGCTCAGCAAATCGTTAAAGACAAAGGTCTTGTACAAATTTCAGATGAATCTGCGCTGCTGAAGATTATTTCCGATACTTTGGACAATAACCCGCAGTCTATTGAGGACTATAAGAATGGAAAACAAAAAGCAGTAGGCTTCCTTGTTGGCCAAATGATGAAGGCAACGAAGGGACAAGCAAACCCACAGCTTTTGAACAAGCTACTAATGCAGGAAATACAAAAAAGGTAAAAAGAAAAGCGCAGGCGGCTTGCCCAGCCGCGACAAGCATAAGGCGAGCCGGGCGGAAGGTTGTTTTTTAACCTTCTGAACGGATTGACTTATGACCTCGAGCGGCTAGCCGCTGGAGCTAGACAATAGAAAAGCGGATGGCGCTTGCCCAGGGACGACAAGCTTAAGACAAGATGGCATAAAGGTTGCCCTTTAACCTTTAGGACAGATTGGCTTAAGACCTCGAGTCCCTAGCGCCAGGAGCTAGACAAAAGAAAAGCGGAGGGCGTTTGTCTTCTAACCTAAACGGCTGCCAATGAATTGGCAGCCGTTTTCGCTATAGCTTGTCTGTATATTTCGACATGTTTTCTTTTTATTTCCCAGGAAAAGATGATTATTCTCAAAATTAGACAAGTTTTCCCATGGTAAATTCATGTATAATGATCAAAGATACTAGATATATAGCAGAAAAAGGCGGTAGGAACGTGACAATTTTATCATTTAACAATATTGAAAAACATGATGGCCATACGATTGTATTTCCCTCTTTTCAGCTTTCCATTGAATCTGGAGAAATTGTTGGTCTGATGACGAGCATAAATGTGAGAACTGTTCTTCTTGAAATGTTAAGAAGAAAGATACCCGTTCCTGATCAGGCTATAGCTATCGATGGGAAAAGTATTCAGCAGCTGGGGAAGAGTTACTATCAGCGAGTAGGTATACTGTCTATTGATGATGGACTTTACGAGCGCCTAACGGTTAAGGAAAGTCTGTTGTTTTATCATAGACTATTCGATTCTAAACTGCCGATAGACGGAATTCTTCAACTAACCCAGCTTGAGGCAAAAAGAAATGTCCGAATTAGCAAGCTGACATTCTCAGAAAAAAGAAGAGTCCATTATGCTCAGTTGCTTCTAAGCAATCCTGATATTTATATATTGGAGGAAGCGGATCAAAATGTTGACCTGGAGACAAAGCGAGTTTTAATGAAGGTAGTACAGGAACTGCAAAAAAACAAAAAGGCGGTTTTTGTGCTGACGAGTAATATGGACAGTGCTCTCGCTGTTACAAACACGATTTATCGGCTGGATGAACATGGATTACATAAGCTGGACGTTATGCCGCAGGAAATGGAACCGGAAGATGCGGCAGTCGAAGAGGAACCAATTGTACAGCCGGTTCGCTTTGAAAAAATACCAACTAAAGTGAATGAAAAGATCATTCTATTTGATCCGCCTGAGATTGATTATATTGAAAGCAGTGAAGGAAGCTCACAGCTATACATAAAAGGTGACATGTATCAAAGCATGTTTACGTTAAATGAATTGGAACAAAGACTTCTTCCTTATGGATTTTATCGCTGTCATCGTTCTTACATTGTTAACCTTCAAAAAGTTCGGGAGGTTATTACCTGGACAAGAAATAGCTATTCACTTGTCCTGCATGATCAGTCATCCATTCCGCTTTCAAAAACAAAAATGGCAGAATTAAAGGAGATGCTTGGGCTTAAATAATGCTCCATTCACCCTTTATATGGTCTATTCAACCTCCAAATTGCTCTTTTCACTGAATATATACTGCATGAATCTGCGGACTGCCATATGATGGAGTCAGCAAAACAAATGCAGGAGGATGACAATGGAAAATATCATTGAGGTTCAATCGTTAGCAAAATTATTTGCCAATCAAACAGCACTTGAGGATGTTTCATTTCAAATTAAGAAAGGTGAAACATTTGGTTTCCTTGGTCCAAGTGGTTCAGGTAAAACAACTACTATTAAAATCTTAACAGCTCAAATGGCGCAGACAGATGGGGAAGCATATGTGTTTGGTCGCCCTGCTCATCTTTTGAAGGATCCGGCTCAGCGTGGAAGAATCGGTGTACTGACGGATAACAGCGGATTATATGAACGATTATCAATCTACGATAATTTAAAATTATACTGCGGATTATACAATGTTCCTCATTCCAGAATCGACGAAGTATTAGAAATGGTTAATTTAAAGGATGAGAGAAAGAAAGTTGTTTCGAAGCTCTCAAAAGGGATGACACAGCGTGTGACTTTAGCAAGAGCATTCTTGCACAAACCGGATCTGCTTTTTCTGGATGAACCAACTTCAGCTCTTGATCCAGTCAATTCACGTCATATTTACCGGGGTCTAGATCAATTGAAGGAAAATGGTACAACGATTTTCTTAACAACTCATGATATGAATGAAGCAGAATTGCTTTGTGATCGCGTTGCTTTTTTAAATAAAGGAAAAATCCAGTTAATCGGGACGCCTAAGCAGCTCCGCAAACAATATGCAGATAATACGATATCTGTTGAACTGGATAATGGGCATATTGAAGTGCTGGAAAAAGGTGAAAAAGGGGCACAGCGCATGTATCAATTGATGTCTGAAAATAAAGTTGTTTCTGTTAACTCGAACGAGCCAACACTTGGAGATATATTTGTAGAAATTACAGGGAGGAAGCTATCATGACCTTTTCATTAAAACGTACTTTAGCTATTTTTCAAAAAGATTATAAAGATGTTAGTAAAAATATGTATGTTTCATTTACCGTTATTGTTCCGCTATTAATGGCCTTTCTTTATGGCATGCAGGGTGATATGGGCGTTGACATGGTCTACACTGTAATTAATATGTCATTATCTCTTGTTGGAGCCTATATTCAATGTTCCTTGATTGCTGAAGAAAAAGAGAAAAATACATTGCGCGGACTTATGCTTTCACCTGCTAGTACATTGGAAATCCTGGCTGGTAAAAGCTTGCTGACATTTGTTACAACTATTCTTGTTATCGTATTTTCTGCTATGATCATTGATTACCAGCCAGAGAATATGGTTATTGTAGGTGTTGCGATTGCTTTATCTACTCTTTTCTACATCGGTCTTGGAACTATTTTAGGATTAGTAACAAAGTCTGTGATGGAAGCATCTGTCGTGATCATGCCATTTTTCTTCCTTTTCACCTTCGGTTCATACGCAACTCTCTTAGCAGAGCGCTTCCCTGTGTTGAAGGCGGCAGAATATATGCCGAATACTCAATTGATTGAATTAGCGAAAGAAGTTCAAACTGGAGCGGGCTTTGGTGATATATGGAGTTATCTTGCTGTTATATGTGTATGGATTGCTGCGGTATTTATCTTATCCTACGTTACATTTAAAAAACGAATGATGGATTAATGAAAAATCACGCAATTTGTAATTCTTCCCTTTCCCTTATAAAATAGTGGTATGAAATCAACAAAGGGGCGATAGGGAATGACTTTACAAGAGTGGTTTAATAAGGGACTTACAACAGAAGAGTATCTTGCTGGAATGAACGTGAACAAAGATGAAATGATGGGGATTTACAGCAAATATACTTTATCCTCAGAAGAAAAAGAAAAACTGCAGCCTGTTAAAGATAAAGGGCTTAAAGTAATCGTGCTAACAGAGGACTGGTGTGGAGATGCGATGCTTAACAATCCAGTCCTTCTAAAGATTGCTGAGGAAGTCGGCATAGAAGTTCGCTTCATATTGCGAGATTCTAACTTAGAATTAATGGACCAATACTTAACAAACGGAACATCAAGAGCCATTCCGATCTTCGTATTCCTTAACAATGAAGGAGAAGAAGTGGCTGTTTGGGGACCTCGTGCTCCAAAACTTCAAGAACTTGTTATATCTGAAAGAAGCAAACTGCCAAATGCTGAGGCTGATGACTTTAAGGACGAGCAAGCGGCAATGTATAAGCGTTTAACTGCTTCATACCAAGAAGATGAGAACCATTGGCACACAGTGGCCGACAGTATTATAGAAAAGTTAGTTTAGACTGGCGGGAGATTTCCCCCGGTCTTTTCTCTTGTTATAAATAACTGAATGTTTTGTTAATTTTTTTATAATTCTTATAAGGAGCTGTACCAATGAGCCGGTATAGAAATCAATTGACAGAACTTCTCCAAATCCGTTATCCCATTTTACAGGCGGGAATGGCAGGAGGGGTGACGACAGATCACCTTGTAGGCGCTGTTTCTGAATTTGGCGGTCTTGGTCAGATCGGAGCAGGATATATGCAGCCGGAAGAGATCACTCTAATGATAAATAGGGTTAGAGAACGGACAGCCAAACCATTTGCTGTGAATTTATTTGTAATGGATAATTTCCCGATTCCTTCCATTGAAGAACTGAAATTGGCAGCGGCAGAACTGGAAACCTTTGAGCCGGAACTAAATGTGGAGCAGTTAAGAAGAAAGATGGAAGTGAACAGCAAGTGGGTGTTTGAAAATCAAGTTGAAGAACTTCTTAAGGAAAAAGTCCCGATCGTTAGCTTTACATTTGGGATTCCAGGGAAAGAGATCGTTCGGGAGCTTAAGAAAAATGCTGCTGTATTAATCGGAACCGCAACAACTGTTAAAGATGCATTAAGACTGGAAGCTAGTGGAATGGATGCAATTGTTATTCAAGGAGAAGAAGCGGGCGGGCACCGCGGGACATTTCATGGAGAACAAGATGAATTAATCCCGGTACATGATTTAGTGGCACAGATTGTTCCGAAGCTTCGGATTCCCATTATTGCAGCCGGAGGAATAATGAATGGGGAATCCATTCAGAATGTTTTGGGCTCAGGTGCTCAAGGTGTTCAGCTCGGAACAGCATTTTTAACATGCGAAGAAAGTGGAGCAGCACCTGCTTATAAAGATATATTAATTAATGGAAAGGAAGAAACTGTTTTAACGAGAGCTTTTTCAGGCAAGCTGGCACGTGGCATTCATAATCAATTTATCGCTGAAATGGAAAAAAAACCAGTGTTGCCCTTTCCCTATCAAAATACACTCACTGGGAACTTAAGAAAAAAAGCTGCTGAGCAAGGAAATGCCCAGTCTATGTCTCTATGGGCAGGTGTGAATTATCAGATGGCAGAGAGGCAGACGGTTGGAAATTTAATGGAGAATATAGTTGGAAGCATGAAAAATAATCTTATCTAATTAAGAAGTTGATATATGAATCCACTTATTATAGTAGCTATCTTTTTACCAGCTGCTAGGATCATTCTAATTCTCATAATTTTTCAAAGTGCAAATCAAAAAGAGGAATAGTTAAGTTAACAGTTTCCTGTAAATAATGGAGTGCTAGTATAATAATGTAGAGGGAGCAGGCTGCATACTAATGAAAAACATTATGGTAGTTGGGGCATCTGGAGCTCTTGGCAGATTAGTCTGCAATGAATTGCAACGGTTATTTGATAATCAAATCAAGTTAATCGTAACCGATTATAAAATGGAACGAGGCAAAAGATTAGCAGACTCTTTTAACAGTGACACTCAATTTAGATACTTAAATGTGGATGACGTTGACAATGTAAAGCAAGTGATTAAGGACGTTGATCTTGTAGTCGTTATTTTAAAGCAGAAAATACCTGCCATTCAAAAGGCATGCATTGAAAATAAAATAATATGTATTGATGTAACACCATTTTATGACTTTGCTGAGAAAGTAATGGACCTCGATCAGGGTGCAATAAGAAATAATATAGGCTCTGTCATTATGTCTGGTTTTTTTCCTGGATTATCAGGTTTAATGATTAAAAAAGCGATTATGGATTTTCAAGAAGTTACAGAGGTAAACATGGCATTATTGCAAAATACGAACGCTAGTGTAGGAGTAACTGGAATAGTAGATATGCTTAATATCATCTCTCAGCCGGTTACATTTCATAATGAAATTGAACCTGGATTTACTAAAAAAAGAAAAATGCATTTTGTGAATCACTCAAAAGGGAAGAGAGTAAGATTAATTGATCATTCAGAGATACGATTGATACATGATAAGTTAATAAATGTACAACTGTATTATTGGACATCCTGGAATAATAATATTTTTAATAGTATTGTTTCTTTACTGAATAAGATGGACCTTCTTAAAGTGATGCAGAAGGCTGATAAAAAGCTGCTGTCTAAAACCGTAAAACATAATCCTAATAAAGATGAAACTGCTTATCTCACTGTTGAGGTGAAAGGCATTGCTGGTGGAATGAAGAGAACGAAAATCATATCAGCAGCTGCTTCCTCTGATTACTTCACTACAGCAATGGTTACAGCAGCAATAGCTAAGATTTCTCTTCATAAGAATGTAATAGGGGTTGTTTGTCCTTTTGAAATAACGAACTTAGATGAAATAATATCGATTATGAAAAGTTCAGATTTAATAATAGAGGAATTTGTCATGTAAGCTGTATTCGTAAAATGAGATATTGCCGCTTGCCGAATGACACTGCTCATTACAGAAATATTGCTATGTACATAAATAATCTCCTATCAAAAAACATCCCGCATTAGTTTGCGGGATGTTTTTCTACTATTATTTCGCTGCCAATACATTCGTCAAAGGCGGAACAATCTGCTTCTTACGGGAAACAACACCTTTTAACACAGCTTTATTGTTCACAAGACTTACGCCAAATGCTTCTGCAACGGCAGGGCTTTGGTTTCCGAGTGCAAGTGCAACAGAATCATTGTTTAAGATGTCTGTTACAACAAGAAGGAATAAGTCCAGGTTTTTAGATTCGACAATAAGTGAAATGGATTCTTCAAGTTCAGCTTGGCGGCTGATGACGTCGTTTACATCAACAGCGTTTACTTGCGCCACTTCAGTTTTATAGCTGCCCATTTGGAATTCTTTCGCATCAATTGTCAGCAGGTCTTCGATTGTTTTATCGCTTAGGTCTGCACCAGCTTTTAACATTTCAAGACCATATGCTTCAGGATTAACTCCAGCAATCTCAGCAAGTTCTTTTGCTGCTGCTACATCCTGGTCTGTACATGTTGGAGATTTAAACAGCAGGGAATCTGAGATAATTGCTGATAGCATTAAACCGGCCATTTCCTTTGTGATTTCAATGCTGTTTTCTTTGTAGATTTTCTTCAGAATCGTTGCAGTACAGCCAACAGGCTCAGCACGATAGTATAGAGGATCGCTTGTCTCAAAGTTTGCAATACGGTGATGATCAATAACTTCAAGGATTTTCACATCTTTAATATCGTTGGCACTTTGCTGAAACTCATTATGGTCAACAAGGATGACTTCCTCTGCTTCAGATGCTACAGCTGTTACTAGACGAGGGGCATCTACGTTGAAGTAGTTTAAAGCATACTGTGTTTCTGCGTTTACTTCGCCTAAACGGATTGCTTCGGCATTCATGCCTAGTTTGTTTTTTAATTCTGCATATACAAGCGCTGAACAAATTGTGTCTGTGTCAGGGTTTTTGTGTCCAAATACAAGAACTTTTGACATAACTCTTCTCCTTAATATTAAAAGAATCAGGCATCACTTGCCCTACCCGTTATTTTAACATATATTTTTTATAATCAAAATCAGCATGCTAAAATTAAAGGAAAAGCTTTCCTGCATAGAGAATGAAATGGATAAAAGGGGGATCACGATGGATAAAATTGCAGTAATATCAGATATCCACGGTAATCTTACGGCACTTGAAGCGGTTTTAAAGGATATTGAAAGAAGAGATATTCAGACGATCCTATGCTTAGGTGATCTAATTGGAAAAGGGCCGAATTCGAAAAAAGTATTAGAGCTGATTCGTGAAAAATGTGAGGTTGTGGTGCTTGGCAACTGGGATGATTTTATTCGAAAGCCGATTGACTCCTCTGAGATTATCTGGCAGCAGAATCAGCTTGATGAAGGGGATATGGCGTATTTAGGGAGTTTGCCGTACCATTATGATTTTTATATGAGCGGTAAATATGTAAGATTATTTCACGCCTCCGCTAAGAGCGTCTACCATAGGGTATTTCCAATGGGAGCATCACTCGAGGAACTGCAGGATATGTTTGCTGATACAGAATGGATTGTTCCGCTGGAAGACGGTGCAGTTCCTGATGTTGTCGGCTATGGAGATATTCATGCTGCACTTATACAGCCGATCTATCCGCAGCGAATGCTTTTCAATGCAGGAAGTGTTGGAAACTCACTTGATATGAGAGGCGCAGCCTATTGCATCCTGCATGGTATCTATCAATCCAAAGAAGCTGCACCTTTTTCCATAGAGCTTGTTCGGCTTCCATATGATATTGAAAAAGAGTTGCGGATAGCAAAAGAGATGGGACTGCCAGGATTAGAGGCATACGAACTTGAACTGCGTGAATGCAGATATCGAGGGAGACCGAAATCAGAGTAAGGGGGGAGCAATATGGAATACAAGGGATCATCTGTATATGAACATAAAGATTTTTTTGAGAATTATATGAAACGCCGCCATCGCAAAGAGAGTCCGAATATAGTGATTGAACTGCCTGCTCTGCTAAACATGATGGGGAACATCGAAAATCAAAGAATCCTAGATATAGGCTGCGGGGATGCCTCGCTTGGCGAAATGCTTCTTCAAAATAAGGGGAATACATATACAGGTGTGGATGGATCTGAAAGCATGTGCCAGAAAGCTAAAGAGTCACTTGGGAATCATCCTGGCTGCAAAATTTTGCAATCGTCCATAGAAGACTTTGATTTTGAAACGGAAGTCTATGATCTTGTTGTATCACAGCTTGCTCTTCACTATATTGAAGATTTACAAAGTGCAGTTAACCGGATTTTTTCATGCTTAAAGCAGGGAGGACGGTTTATTTTTAGTGTACAGCATCCGCTCCTAACGAGCTCAGCTAAAAGTATGCAAAGCGGTGGACCTCGCTCTGATTGGATCGTTGATGATTACTATCACACTGGGAAAAGAGTTGAACCTTGGATCGGTGCACATGTCGTCAAATATCATCGGACAATGGAAGACTATTTTTCTATTCTTCAGCAGGCTGGGTTTAAGATCAACGGAATGAGTGAAGCCCGTCCGCTTAAAGAGAATTTTGATGAAGAAGCTGAGTATGAGCGACGAATGAGGATTCCGCTGTTTTTGTTATTTTCTTGTGTAAAATAACTATTATAAAAAGAGTGGTTAAAATGGAAAATATCATTCAAAAAGTTGAGAAACGAAATTATGAACTGAAAGAACAAATAGCGGTTGAATCAAATATGCTTTAGCTGCTAGTCTTTTTTTCTGTACTATTTCAAGAGGTTTTCTGGTTAATAAGGTGGATTATTTTATATCTTTTTTGGTAACACATTCTTAAGCGGGTGGGGATACTATTGAATAAAAATCAACCTATGGCAAAGGTTACATGGGCGATCATCGGAGGAATATTTGGTCTCAGTATTGGAGGAATAGCAGGATTCATTGCTTATTATGTCATAACAGATTAACTTTGAAGACTGATTAAAGATACAAGCAAAAGATGTTGTCTTAATTTAAAGATAACATCTTTATAGTGTTTGAAACATTCTGAATCCATAATCGTATATAAATGAATACGAATGTAAAGGAGTGATCATTTGATGGACCCATTCTACGGAGGAGATTCTGTTTTTCAAATTGTTCCTATCATTATTGGCATTATTTTTGTTATTGTTATTGGCGGTTTATTATTTAACATATTTAACGGGATAGGGCAGTGGCGAAAAAATGAACAGTCACCAAGGCTTAGTGTACCGGCAGTCGTGAAATCAAAACGTACTGATGTATCCAGACATGCAAATCATCATGATCATCACCACCATGTCAGCTCATCGACTAGATATTATGTGACATTTGAGTTTGAGAGCGGAGATCGTTCTGAATTCCATCTTTCCGGTAAAGAATATGGCTTGTTGTCTGAAGGAGATCGTGGCGTGTTAGACTTTCAGGGCACAAGATATTTAAGCTTTGAGAGAAATAGATCAGCACAGAATAGTTAAATATAATGGTCACTAAGGAATGACTTAGTGACCGTACTTTAGCTGGATTCGTCCTGTATCAATTGATACCCCTCTAGCTCATGCTCTAATTTAAATCCTGCAGCAAGATAAAGTTTAATAGCAGCACGGTTATCCTCACTGACGCATATGGTGATCTCAGTGATGGAAGGAAAGCTGAACAGACGAAGTAGTGCCGTTTGAATCAGCATTGTACCGTAACCTTTTTTCTGGTGAGCAGGAGAGATGGCGATGTATTCAATACTGCCTTCACCATGTTTGGGATCTGCTTCAAAATATACATAACCAATAAGGGACAAAGAATCTTTGATCAGCAGCAGCTGCCGGTGGTGATCTATATTATTAATGATGTCCGCTGCAGAATAATATGTATTTGGAAATATGTAGGTATGCAGCTGTGAAAAGGCATCTTCATCATTAGGCGTAAAGGGCTGAACAAGAGCGAGATCATCGAATCTTGCTTGATCGCGGGACATTTTTAAGATGGCATAGGTTCCTTTGCTTACTGCTCGCTTAGTATTCAGCCAGCGGATGGCTCTCGTATTTTTTATATTTATAAAAAAATGCAGTTTGTGAATTGCAGCCAGTTTTTCAAATAATGCCTCTGCTATGTGCTCCCAGCTGCGATCTTCTTCTACATGGATAAAAGGTCCCCATACCTCTGCTTCTTCGTTTGAATCATAAATATCCAAACCAATGGCACCAATCAGTTTTTGTTCTTTATACGCACAGACGAACGCTGACTCTGCATTTAGCTCATGAAGTGTATCGAAAATTTCTTCTTTTTCCTGGCCGCAGAAGCCGATATGATTGGAAGGCGTACTATTCAACTGTTCTAAAAAAGCGGCAAGTTCATGCAAATCTCTAGGGTTTTTGTACAGAATGGTCATATGCAAATCTCCTTTATATCTTTGTAAAAACCCGCCTAAATTTTTCTAGGCGGGATTCGATCGTTCTTTAAGCTTTTGTCATTGATTTTTGGCTCCTGTTTGTTAAGGTGATTTCGAATATTAGAGCGATGCAGATAGATAAGGAATAAAAAGAATATAGAAAAGACAAAAACATGTTCCGTGTCAGGGGTGAAAAAAGAATAGATTAATAGTGAAAGTCCAACCGAAAGAGAGCCATAGTAAACATATTTAGTAAAATAAATGACTGCAATAAATGAAATATAGGCAATGAAGAACATTTGAATATCTGCTACAAGCAAGGTGCCGGCAGTGGTGGCAATCGCTTTGCCTCCCCGGAAACCTGCAAAAACAGGAAAGCAATGTCCAACAACCGCAATAAGGCCGGTGTATAGCGGTTCAATATCAGCATTAAAGAGAATCGGCAAAGCTGCCGCTAGTGCTCCTTTTCCAATATCAATCAGCAGCACAGCGATGCCCGCTTTTTTACCGAGCACTCTGATGGAATTGGTTGCACCAGGGTTATTGCTACCATGCTCCCGTATATCAATCTGGAAAAAATACTTCCCTACGAGTAAAGCGGTTGGAATGGAGCCAATTAAGTAAGCTGCTAGTGTAAATAGTAAACTCATATACGCCTCCTTCTAGAATTCTGTACATCATTATATTCCTAGTTGTCCCAATTTATAGCCTAGTTGTTCTGAAAAAAGATCAAATCATTATTTTCCAAAAAGGATCCATACATTTGCTGTAAATAATGTTGTGCCTGCTCTGGCAGCGTCATTTGGTTCTCAAGAAACATCAGCCATTCATCTTCCAATTTCAGTAAACTTTTACCATAGATCGTTTCTATTGTATCAGTTAAATTCTGTTCGTTGTAGATACTCTCGAATTTTTCCATTCCATATGTTTCAATTAAAAAACTGATAAAGGAACCTGCTTGTACATAGGCAATGTGCTGAATGCTATATGCATCTTCCGACGACATATTTGGCCGAAAGAGATCAAAGCTATTTTCCGTGCTTGCCAGAAGGGTGAGAGGATAGACTTTATTATATTGCTTTAAAAATCTCATATGGGAATGGTGGGGAGTGACGTTATTCGTGCCGTATTTTTGCTCAAAATATTCAGCGATCCCCTCTTGTGTAAGAAACCCAGAACTACTATCAAAATTCTTCCCATATCCAAGCAGTATATGGCTTAGTTCATGTACAATTGGGTAGGTATCCGTATTTCCATATAATTTTATCGTGTTTTTAAAACCAGAAGAAACAAGATTTCCTTCTTTTAAAAAGACATGAATCTCAGTTGGGTGGTTATAATCGGTTTTAATAGAAGTAGTAATCTTTTTATAAGCGTTTTGTAAACGAGTCTCAACAGTCTCTACATCACTGGCTGGCAAACACGCTTCGTTTTCAATTTTAAAGACAACCTGTGGAGCTGTCTCTTCATGTGTGGCGATCTCCTGCGGTGAACAGCTGCTGATAAAAAGAAGAATGAATCCCAGTGTAATAAGCCTTTTATACATAAGAACCCCCTTGGATAAAAATGGATGAATCATTTTATCATAGTATTACGATTAAATGTTAAAAAAGTTTTCATTTTTTTGTAGGGATACGTGTGTGTAGCTTCGTCTATTAAAGTGGAAGCTGACAGAAGGGGGGAGAGAGAGATTAGCGACCAAGTTCTTATCCAAAAAGTAAAAAGCGGCAATGATCATGCGTTTCGCCTTCTGGTTGAAAAATATCGCCTAGACGTGTTCCGGACCATCTATGCGGTATTAAGAGACGAGAAAGAGGCGGAGGATGCTGCACAAGAAGTGTTTATGAAGATTTATACCTCTCTCTCCCAATATGAGGATCAAGGCTTTAAAACATGGATAAAAAGAATTGCAGTCAACCATGCAATTGATGTAAAAAGAAAGAAGGACAAAAGGCAGGAAGATTCAATTGAATCTGCAGGCTATGATTTATACGGAGGTCAAAGGGAGCAAGTGGAAACAGAAGTGATCAATCGAGCCCGGCGAAAGCTAGTACTGCAAAGGCTTGACGAGCTTCCTGACAATTACCGTCATGTTATATATGATTTTTATATTCGGGAAAAAACATATCAGCAAATGGCCAAGGAGCAAAATGTGCAGGTGAAAACGATTGAAACAAAGCTTTACCGAGCCCGCATCTGGATGAAAAAGCATTGGAAGGAGGACGATTTTTCATGAAGCACTATTCTTTAGATGAATGGATGAAATATGTGAAAAATGAAGTAGATGATGACACACGCGAAATGTTTGAGGATCATCTATACAGCTGCGACCAATGTCTCGATCTTTATCTTATTGCGGTCGAGGAAGCAGAGGATGAATTGCCTGTTATGGCGGATGAACTGAATTTTACAGATATGGTCATGTCTAAGGTTCAAAACCAATCCCAAGCAATCATTATTCCATTTCCGGAGCAAAAGAAACCGGAAAAGAAAAAAACGGTGCACAAAACGGCGATTTTTCATTATGCTGTGGCGGCGGCGATGACGATTTTATTAATGACAACAGGTGTGTTCCAGTCGCTTACCCAATATGCAGAAGGTGTACAAAATACGAATTTCCAAGAGAAAAAGAATTCTGTTACAGAAGGACTAGTGGATAAAACCTTCGCTTGGATGGATTCTCTTGAGAGTAATAATAAGGAGGAAGGCAAATAATGAAAAATCCCATTATCGCATTTTTGTTAGGATTTTTCCCTGGCGGAGGCTTGCTGTATTTAGGAAAGGTACTGCGGGGATTAGGTTATATGTTTACGGAGTTTATTCTGATTGCGATCGTGTTATTTTTGGTTGCAAGTGGTTCCGGTGCTGTGGGTCTTGCCATATTTATCGTAATTGCAGGAGTCTTTTTATATATTGTCAGTTTGGTCGATACGGCCATAACCGCATCTAAGCTGCTTCAAAATAATACGTCTATTCAGCTGCAGGAGCAGAAGTCATCTGAAATGGAATATGAGCGTTTCAGGACCATCATGTTATCTTTTATCCCTGGTGTCGGGCATTTTCATCTTGGTTTGATGAACCGGGGGCTAACACTGCTTGCTGCCTTTCTGGGGCTTGGCATTATGGTTTTATTTGTTGCCTTTTTGACAGGCAGAAGTGAGTTTTTAATTTTCCTGCTATTGTTCCCAGTCATTTGGGTCTATGGCTTTTTTGACGCAATCGGGCAGCTGAACAAAAAACAGCAAGGAATAGAACTGATTGACCGCACGATTTTAGAAGACTTTGAAGTGCGCCGTGAAGAGGGAAAGAAAAGCAAGTCAATCGCCACCTTTTTATCCATCTTCCCTGGTGCCGGCCATTTATATTTAGGTCTGCAAAAAAGAGGCGTTCAGCTGATGGCGGCGTTTCTGTTTTCTGTCTATATCCTGGATGTGCTCCGGCTTGGCATATTCCTTTTTCTCATCCCGATCATTTGGTTTTATAGCTTCTTTGATGGCCTGCAAAAAGCCTCTCGATATGGAGAAGAGGAACTTGAAGATGTACCGATTATTTCCTACTTTATCAATCATCAGAGGTGGATTGGCATTGGGCTAGTTGTTGTCGGGCTCTATTACATGACTACCAATATTCTGCTGCCGATCGTGGCACCAATGATTTATGACTTTAACATTTGGTATGTGTTCAACCAATACTTCCAAACGGCTGTTGTCTGCATTGTGTTAATTGCAGGCGGAATTAAATTGCTTTCCGGCAACTTAGAAAAGAAGAAAAATGAAGATCCCGTTAAATAGAAAGGGGGAAATAGAATGAGGACTTGGAGAGTAGGAACCTTTTCAATGGGAGCTGCTTTGCTCCTGCTTGGCATTTATTTATTATTATCTCAGCTGATGGGGTTTAATATCGAACACATCATGATATCATGGTGGCCGATCATCCTAGTGATTCTTGGTCTTGAAATTTTGCTGTTTTTACTATTCTCACGAAAAGAAAAACCATTTCTAAAATATGATTTTATTAGTATTTTCTTTGTGGCTGTCTTGGGAATGAGCGGAATTGGTTTTGCACTGCTGAGTTCAAGCGGTGTTTTACAAAGTGTCAGCGCGTACATGAATAGCGAAGAAAATACCTATGAAATTGAAAATGTGGAGCAGGCTATAGGAGAAAACGTGAAAAGAGTAGTTGTCAGTACAGGAGGCAATCCAATATCCATTGAAGGAACAGATTTAAATGAAGTTTCAATGTTTGGCACTGTGCATAGCACATTAGCAAATAGTGAAATGTCAAAGATGGATTATGTTTCGTTGAATGAAAAAGGAGATACACTTTATATTAATATAAAGAGAATGCCTGAATATTCGAACGGACCATTTAATCATTACACGAGCATGGATGCAACACTTCTTGTACCTGTAAATCTGCAGCTGGAAGTTGAAGCTGAAGGCAGTTCTGTTACGGTCAAACCCCGCTTGTTAAAGAGTGATTGGACCGTGGACGGAAGTTCGGATTTAAACGTTATGCTGGAAGAAGCAAGTGATGTCAGTTTACTGGCAGACGGTGTGCAGGAATTAGGTGGAAATGAGCAAAAGTGGACAATCACTGATAGAGAAAAAGCGGATTCATACTCTGAACCCGCTTTCGATGCTTCCTTCAAAACAGGAGAAGGAAGCCATACTCTGCAAATCGTAAATGGGTATCGAGTAAGCCTCCATACGATGAAATAGATTGAAACCTTTCTAATAGACATGCCGTATAGAAAAAGAGCGGCCGGCTGGCAGTTTTTTCGAAACTTGGATCATATTTATGTGAACAATAAATTTAGAGTCCATTTGGGATTGGCAGATTACTTTAAAGGCTCGCAAATCAGCAGCTTTTCTTAAAGGCTAAACGTGAAAGCTTGTTTTATATAAGCAAAATGAATAGAATAAATGGTGCTGATTCCAAATACATTGCTATATAGAAGCAGTTTCGTTATGATGTAAAATGATGGAATACGCAAGATAAATAAATCATTATTTTAGGATGATGGGCATGAAAAGAGCAAGAATTATTTACAATCCAACTTCCGGTCGGGAGATTTTTAAAAAACATTTAGCAGAAGTACTGCAAAAGCTGGAGAATGCAGGATATGAAACCTCATGTCATGCAACAACTGGCGAAGGAGATGCAACAAAAGCAGCTCGTCTGGCGGTTGAGCGCCGCTTTGATCTGATTGTCGCTGCAGGCGGCGATGGAACCATCAACGAAGTTGTCAACGGTATAGCTGAACAGGAATTTATTCCTAGACTAGGAATCCTGCCAACAGGGACTACGAACGATTTTGCACGTGCATTGCATATTCCACGCGATATTGAAGCAGCTGCTGACATCATCGCCAAAGGAGATAGCATCCCTGTAGATATCGGCAGAATTAATGATAAATATTTCATTAATATTGCCGGCGGCGGAAGAATTACCGAGCTGACCTATGAGGTCCCAAGCAAGCTCAAAACGATGATCGGCCAGCTTGCATATTACCTAAAAGGAATCGAAATGATCCCTTCGATCCGCTCAACAGAAGTGAGCATTGAGTATGATGGAAAATTGTTTGAAGGAGAAGCTATGCTATTCCTTGTTGGCCTTACTAATTCAGTAGGAGGCTTCGAAAAGCTGGCACCAAACGCTTCAATCAATGACGGTTTGTTTTCACTTCTCATTTTGAAGAAAACAAACCTGGCAGAGTTTATTCGTATTGCTACACTTGCATTAAGAGGCGAGCATGTGAACGATCCTCATGTGATTTATACACAGGCGAATCGCATTAAAGTCCATTCAACCGAAAAAGTACAGCTGAACCTTGATGGCGAATTCGGCGGACTTCTGCCTGCAGAATTTGTTAATTTGTACAGGCATTTAGAAGTGCTGGTTCCAATTGATCAAATTCGCGAAGAAGACCGGCCAGTTGAATTGGAAGAAGGAAAAGAATAAGATGAAAGAAGGGCTTCCAGATGTAGGGGAAAGCTCTTTTTTTATTTAGTAGAAAGAACTTGTATAAATAGGAAATATATAAATGCAAATCAAGATGTAGTGTTTAAAATAGCGCAGGCGGTTATTCTAAAATAGCCAGCAGGAACTGGTAAGTCATCTGGGTTATTATAGGAATGCTGTGATCCGTTTCGTATTCAGGCTGATTATATGGTACAATTTTGCTAGCAATCAGAACGTATTAAGAGAGTAAAGGAAGACATATATGAGCAAAACAATTCCAGTTCAAAAGAATGATTATATACAGGTAGAATTCGAGGATTTGACCCATGACGGTGCAGGTGTCGCTAAGGTAGATGGTTATCCAATCTTTGTTCATGGCGCACTGCCAGGTGAAAAGGCAAATATTAAAGTTATTAAAGTCAACAAAGGCTTTGGGATCGGCCGGCTGGCTGAACTTTTAGAACGAAGCCATTTTCGAGTTGATATTGCTAAGGAGGATAGCCATAAGTATGGAGGCTGTCAGCTTCAGCATATCAGCTATGAAGGTCAGCTTGCATTCAAGGAGAACCAAGTACGTCAAGTACTTACTCGAATTGGGAAGCTTGAAGATGTGAAGGTTCATCCAGTTCTAGGGATGGAGCATCCATGGCATTACCGAAATAAAGCGCAGGTTCCTGTTGGAGAGAAAGACGGGAAACTGATCTCGGGATTCTTTAAACCACGAAGTCATGAAATTATCGAAACGGATGAGAGCTTAATTCAGCTTCCAGAAGTAGATGGAGCAATCCAGATGGTGAAAGAGATCTGCAGTGAGCTTGGCGTGAAGGCTTACAATGAAGAAACACATAAGGGAGATCTGCGTCATATTATGGCTCGCTACGGGAAGGAAACGGGTGAATTGATGGTTGTCATGATCACAAGAACCCCTGATTTCCCCAATAAAAATAAAATTGTCGCTGAAATAGTCAAACGCATCCCAAAAGTGAAATCCATTGTTCACAATATCAACTCCAAACGGACAAATGTGATTTTAGGGGATAAAGTGAAGGTGCTTTGGGGAAGCGAAGTGATCTACGATTATATCGGTGATGTGAAATTTGCCATTTCTGCTTTAAGCTTTTATCAAGTTAATCCTGACCAGACCAAGGTACTCTATGATAAAACCTTAGAATATGCTGGTCTTGCTGGAAATGAAACGGTCATTGATGCATATTGCGGCATCGGAACGATTTCGTTATTCTTGGCACAAAAAGCGAAGAAGGTCTATGGAGTCGAAATTGTCCAAGAAGCCATTGAAGATGCAAAGCGAAATGCTGAGCTAAATGACATTACCAATGCGGATTTTGCTGTTGGAAAGGCTGAAGAAGTCATCCCGAAATGGTACGAGCAAGGAATTAAAGCGGATGTTCTAGTCGTCGACCCGCCACGTAAAGGCTGCGATGAAGCCTTGCTTCAAACCATCATTGAAATGAAACCCCACAAAGTCGTCTACGTCAGCTGCAATCCAGCCACCCTCGCAAGAGATCTCAGAATTCTTGAGGATGGTGGTTACAAAACGCTGGAAGTGCAGCCAGTGGATATGTTTCCGCAGACGACGCATGTTGAATGCGTAGCGTTAATAGAATTAAGATAAGTAACAATGCAAAAAAATCCCAGATTTCCTCAACAGAAATCCGGGATTTTTTGCATTATCAGTCCACCTTTTCCTCCCTCTTTTTCCTTTCAAATCCCACTCAATTCCTTATAACTCCCAGGACAAAAAAACCTTCATCAACCCCTAATTGAAAAAATAAGCACAGTAATTGAGAAAATAAGCCGAATTTAGGGTTGATTTATCTAATAATCTTGTTATATACTTTGATAGAACATTGCAAATGATAATCATTATCAACGTTTTATGATATAGCTGAGCACTATGTTAAACATCTTATTTCATTCAGCAAAAAATAAAACATAGATAGTCCATTTATCATTTCAATAATTTGTTAGTTTTATAAAATTTATAATACATAGGGAAGAAGGTATGAGAAATGGGGAAAATTAAATTAACGATCATTATGGCGATTTTTGTCTTGATGCTGGCGGCTTGTTCAAGTTCAGATACTGCAAATAGTGAGCCTGAGGCAAGTGAACCTGAAACAACTGAGGACGCTGAGTCTGCTGAACCTGAAACAGTTGAAATCACTGATGCTCATGGAACGGTTACAGTTCCTGTCAATCCTAAGAATGTAGTTGCTTTGGATAACAGAACATTTGAAACATTAGAAGCTTGGGATATTGAGTTAGCTGCTGTACCCAAAGCAGTAATGTTAGAAGATTCCCCATATGTAGCGGATGAGAATGTACAGGATATTGGAAATCACCGTGAACCAAACCTTGAAATATTAGCAGCTGCAGATCCTGAGCTTGTTATTGTGGGTCAAAGATTTTCAGGATTCTATGAAGATATCAAAAAATTAGTGCCTAATGCAGCGGTTATTGATTTAAATGTTGACGTTTCTGAGGAAGCTGAAGCACCTGGTGAGAATTTAGTAAATGGTTTTAAAGAAACAACTCTTACATTAGGGAAGATTTTTGATAAAAATGAAGAAGCTGAGCAATTGGCAGCAGATCTTGATACAGCAATTGAAAAAGCGAAGTCTGCTTATAATGGCAGTGATAAAGTGATGAGTGTGATCGTTTCTGGTGGTGCTATCAATTTCTCAGCTCCACATACTGGACGTGTTTGGGGGCCGTTATATGATATCTTTGAATGGACTCCAGCTTTAGAGGTTGATGAAACGACTACAGATCACCAAGGCGATGAAATCTCAGTTGAGGCGATTGCACAAAGCAATCCGGATTGGCTGTTCGTACTAGACCGTGATGCGCCAATCTCTGGTGAAGCAGATAAAGTACCAGCACAAGATGTAATTGATAATTCACCTGCTCTTCAAAATACAACAGCTGTTTCTGAAGGACAGATTGTTTATGCACCAATGGATACTTACTTAAATGAATCAGTGCAAACTTTCATAGAGTTGTTTGAAAGCATTGCTGCTGCTCTAGCAGAGTAGTGTAAAGGAGTTTAACATAGTGCAAAATAATATCATAACCGGGATTGAGAAAAATTCTCAATCCCGGTTGTATAACCAAAATAAAATATGGACAAAACCTTTTATACTAGCCATTATTGTTGTATTTGGCTTAGGGGTCATTTCGCTGTTTACTGGAGTCTATGATATAAGCGGACAAGAAGACGGGATGGAAATGTTTTTTATCACTCGTGTGCCAAGAACAGTTGCACTCATGCTTACCGGAGCTGCGATGGCAATGGCAGGGCTTGTTATGCAGCTTATTACACAGAACCGTTTAGTTGAACCTACCACAACAGGTACGATTGAGTGGGCAGGCTTGGGGCTTCTAGTTGTTTATTTATTTGTTCCAGGTCCATCTTTGGTTCTTAGAATGACGGGTGCAATCATTTTTTCATTTGTGGGCACCATGATTTTCTTTTTATTCTTAAGAAGGGTCAGACTTCGTTCCTCTTTAATTGTACCGATTATTGGTCTGATGCTGGGTGCAGTCATTTCTGCTGTTTCCACCTTTTTAGGACTCTTTTTCCAAATGTCGCAAGTGATTGAAGGCTGGTTTGTCGGTTCTTTTGCGTCTGTTCAGGCTGGAAGGTATGAGTATTTATGGATCATTGTCATTGTAACAGTTCTTATTTTTATATATGCAAACAGATTGACTTTAGCTGGCCTTGGAGAAGATGTAGCAACAAGTCTTGGAGTTAATTATAATACGCTCATTCTTTTGGCTAATGGCCTTATTGCGGTTGCAGTTGGTATTGTTGCAGCAGTAATTGGGAACTTGCCTTTTTTAGGTTTAATTGTCCCAAATATCATTTCCATGATCAGAGGAGATGATCTTAGAAGTAATTTGCCTTGGGTATGTTTGATCGGTATGGGGACGATTACTCTATGTGACATCATTTCTAGAACCATTATTATGCCTTTTGAAGTACCTGTCTCTTTAATACTTGGATCAGTCGGATCGGTTGTGTTTATTTCGATCTTATTGAGACAAAGAAAATCAAGGAGGCTAAGATGAACGCTTTAGAATATAAAAAGAAAGAAAATATGAAGAAAATCGATTTTAGCCTCCATAATAAAAGCAGGTCTGCTAGTGCTTTTCGCACGAAGAAGGATGAAAAACGGTATTGGATTCTGCTTATAACATTGATTGCTTTGGGTCTTCTCTTTGCATTCGGCCTTTTGGTTTATAACAATCCGGTACCAGTTGATTCACCTTCGTTCATTCCAGTTGTTGAAAGAAGGATCGTCGCTGTTGTGGCCATGCTGATTGCGGCCATTTGCCACAGTTTGTCGACTGTTGCCTTCCAATCCATTACGAATAATCGCATTATAACGCCTTCTTTATTAGGCTTTGAATCACTGTACTCAACCATTCATACGAGTACAATGTTTATTTTTGGTGCTAGCGCAATGGTGAGTTTTAGCGGCATTGGACCATTCTTTCTTCAAGTTTGTCTTATGGTCTTAATGAGTTTGATCCTGTATGGCTGGCTGCTTTCGGGGAAATATGGGAATTTACAGCTTGTGCTTCTGATAGGAATTATTATTGGAACTGGGCTGAATACGATATCCGCTTTTATGAGGAAACTCCTTGCGCCATCAGAATTTGACCTTCTGCAGACAAGATTAATTGGTTCTGTTAATAATGCCGATCCAGCATATTTTCCGATTGTCATTCCAATGGTCATCATTGTCGCATTATTGCTTTATGTTTTTTCCAGGAAGTTAAATATATTGTCACTTGGAAAAGATGTCTCTACTACTTTTGGCGTTAAATATCAATCAAATGTCATTTACACACTGGTACTTGTCGCTGTTTTAATGTCGATATCAACCGCTTTAGTTGGACCGCTTACGTTCTTTGGCTTTTTAGTTGCCATTTTGAGTTATCAGGCTGCGCCAACTTATGATCACAAATATATTTTTCCAATGGCTCTTGCTATCGGGTTCTTTGTTTTAACGAGTGCATACTTTTTAATGTATCATGTATTTAATTCTCAAGCTGTTTCCGTTTTTATTGAACTGTTTGGCGGAATCGTATTTCTAATCGTCATTTTAAGGAAGAGGTCGCTATGATAAAGATTGAAAATGCTAGAAAGCTATATACGGAAGAAGTAAAAATTGGACCTTTGAATATTGAAATACCAAAGGCTGGGTTCACTTCTTTAATTGGACCCAATGGTGCTGGAAAGTCTACGACACTATTAATGATTGGAAGGCTTCTGGATTTGGATGAAGGTCAGATCATGGTAGCGAATATGGATGTTACTTCTTCGAAATCAAATGACTTAGCGAAAATTGTTACCATTTTGCGGCAGGAAAATCATTTTGTGACGAGGCTAACGGTTAGACAGCTGGCCGGGTTTGGACGCTTTCCTTATTCAAAGGGAAGATTAACGAGAGAAGATGAAGAGATTATCTCTAAGTATATCGATTTCTTAGACTTAACGGATCTGGAAGACAGATATTTAGATGAGCTTTCAGGCGGCCAAAGACAAAGAGCATATGTCGCAATGGTGCTTTGCCAGGAAACTGAATATGTGCTTCTGGATGAGCCTTTAAACAATCTTGATGTTGCCCGATCTGTTCAAATGATGGAATATTTGCGGCATGTTGCGAATGAATTTGGCAGAACCATTTTGACTGTTATGCATGATATCAATTTCGCTGCTAAATATTCTGATCGGATTTGTGCAATGAAAGAAGGACAAATTGCGGCTTTTGGCACTGTAGAAGAGGTTATGGATCCAAAACTTTTAACAGATATTTTTGAAACGAAAATTGAAATTATTGAAGGTCCTTATGGGCCGATAGCTGTTTATTAGATTATTAAATTATTAGATGAAAATGGAACACACAATGAGGAGGATCACCATGCAAATATATTGGGTGAAAATTAACAAGATTATTGAAGAAACACCTGAGGTGAGAACGTACCTGCTTGCCTGTCCGCAAGATTTTACATGGGAAGAAGGTTCTCACACCCACTTCGCATTAGAAGGTTTTAATGCAGGAGATAAACCCAACCGCAGTTTGATTCGCCATATGTCCATCTCCACTTTACCTCATGAAAATGCGATTGGAATCACAACACGCATTAGAGAGCAATGCTCTGAATTCAAAACGATACTAAAAAACCTTACAGTTGGCGATGAAGTTGCCATCTTTAAGACCCACTCAAATGTTCCGCTGAAAAGAGAAGGGAAAAATATTTATCTGCTGTCATCAGGTGTCGGCCTGGCAACCTTTAGACCGCTCTTACTTGATTTCTTAAACAGAGCTGACAATGTTAATCAAATTCATTCCTTAAACATCGATTCATCAAAGCAGTTCTTGTTCACAGATGTTTTTGCATCTGCACCAGATAAAAAGGTTACATCACAGTTCGTTGATAACCGTGAAGAATACTACGAAGAAGTGAAAAATCTGGCTGCAGACAAAGATGGTCTCTACTATGTTGTCGGCAGTGACGAATTCCTTGTGCAGAATATCAAAGTGCTTCTGGAGCAAGGCATTAAGGCTGAACAGATCATGCTTGATAAGCATGAACAGCAGCTGGCTGAGTTTCTGCCGCTTCACTTGTCAAATGAAAGATAAATACTTTTGTATTGACAGGTGAGTATATTAACTATATGGTAAATACAATAACTTAATATTTAGAAAATTTTTCTTATCCAGAGAGGTGGAGGGACTGGCCCTGTAAAGCCTCGGCAGCGAACTTTTAAGTTTGTGCCAATTCCAGTAGCGTGTGCTAGAAGATAAGAAGAGCGGCAGCAGTTTATGTTTATTTATCCCTCTTCTTATTTGTGAAGAGGGTTTTTTATTTTATAAAGATTGGTGAGGTGCTGGTAATGTCAACTGTAAAAAATGCGAATGATTTATTGCAGGCTATTGAGGTACTGAAAGGGAAGGAATGGGTCGATCTCACACATACATTTGGACCAGATTCTCCTCATTTCGCTGCATTTGAAGATGCAGAAATTCAAACACTTTTTACACATGATGATGGCTTTTTTGCACAGCGTTTTAATTTTCCTGGACAGTATGGTACCCATATTGATGCTCCTATTCATTTTGTTCGCAATAAGCGTTACTTAGAGGAACTCGGCCTAAAGGAATTGGTTCTGCCTTTGGTTGTCATTGATCAATCAAAGGAAGCGGAAGAAAATAATGATTTTATTCTAGGTGTTGAAGATATTCTAAAATTTGAAGAGGAGCATGGAACCATCGAAGCAGGCTCCTTTGTCGCATTGCGTACGGATTGGAGTCTTCGCTGGCCGAACAAGACTGCTTTTGAGAATAAGGATACAGAGGGAAATAGCCACACTCCAGGCTGGGGGATCGAGGCTTTAAAATTCTTATTTGAAGAAAGAAATATAAAGGCTGTTGGACATGAAACATTTGATACGGATGCAGCGATCGATGTTCGTAAAAATGGATCTCTAATTGGAGAATACTATGTACTGGAACAGGATACCTATCAGGTTGAATTATTAACCAATCTCAATAAATTGCCGGCCAAAGGTGCTGTTATCTTCAATATTTGTGCAAAGCCCGAAAAGGCTACAGGTTTTCCAGTTCGTTCTTTTGCTTTGCTGCCTTAAAAAAGAAAAGAGCCTCTCCATATGGAGGGCTCTTTCATTTTTGGAGAGATAATTGGTTATGATAAGAATATTAGCAAACCTTGAAAGAGGTTTAACGGAAACTTTATGAATTGAACGAAGATCAAATGATTTTATGTTAAAATGAGTAATGCCTTTTAGAAGGTATTCCACAAGTTTTTTTAAGCAGAACCGTACAAGTTATAGGAGGAAGTAGAATGATCGATAATAATGATCTATTAATCCGTTTAAGATATGCGTTAGAAATCAAAAATAGCCAAATGGCAGAGATTTTTAAACTCGGTGGCCACGAGGTTACCGTTCCAGAGGTAGTGAGGATTCTCAAGAAAGAAGACGAAGAAGAAGAGACAGACAGAATTAAGCTAACAAACAGCATGCTGAATTCATTCTTAAATGGCTTCATTATTTATAAAAGAGGGAAGCAAGAGCCAAAACCAGGCCAAGAAACTACTCCCGAACCACCCATCAAAAATAACTCAAGCGTGAATAACATCCTTTTAAAGAAGGTTAAAATCGCCTTGTCTCTCACAACAGAAGACATGATTGAAATATTCAAATATGCCGGCTTAAACGTATCAAAAGGTGAACTTGGTGCATTTTTAAGAAAAGAAGGTCATAAAAACTATAAAGTTTGTATGGACCATTTCGCGAGGAACTTTTTGAAAGGGCTAGCGATTAAGTATAGAGGTTAGGCGGTATTATAATGCTGCGAAAAAACAGCATCTACATAATTTGTAGGTGTTTTTTCGTGTTTTAAACACTGTACATACAGCAGAAACTCTACTTCCCTTAGAACCGTGGAACAATTCGTGAAACAAGATTTTTCGGGGCGTCACAGTGACCATAATTTGTTTATATGAACAAGGTCCCGTTTATGGTATGATCAAATCTGTGAAATTTATCTATTTATCAGGAGGAAGGACCTATGATTTTTATGAGAAATCTCAATTTTAATTTTCAAGGACAACAAGTAAATAGGGATTTATCTGAAAATCAGCAGCAAGTTCATTCTGATAAGCTGTTAGCTTTTTTAAAAGAAAAAGGCGGCAATCATGTGTCGCATTTGATTTTTTTACAAGATAAACAACAATTCTGGTCAAGTGATCAGAGTGTTTTAATTATGTATAAGCAAATTTTTAATAAATTCGTTGTTCTTGGCGATCCAATCGGAGACGAAGCACATTTTGGCAGAGCTATTAAAGAATTTAATGAATATTGTAAATGGAAAAAAGCAAAGCCGGTTTTTTACCAAGTCACTCCTCAATACATGCAGCTTTATCATGATGGAGGTTATCGATTTGTAAAACTGGGTGAGGAAGCTGTCATTAAGATAAATCAATTTACACTTGAAGGAAAAAAAGCGGGAAAATTCCGAAATACGATGAGTAAGTTTTCCAGAAGCGGCTTTTCATTTAGTGTGGCAGAGCCTCCGCATTCACAAATGCTGATTGCCGAAATTCAAGAAGTCTCCAATTCTTGGTTAGGAAGTCAAAAGGAAAAGGGCTTTTCGGTCGTTTCTTTTTGTCAAAATTATATTTCGCATTTTCCGATTGCGCTTTTGCGTGACGATTCCGGGCAAATTACGGCGTTTGCTACATTAGCCGATGATTATAAACAGACACTGAGCATTGATCTGATGAGAAAGACCGAGAGCAGTCTTCCTGGTGCAATGGATATGCTATTTTTAAGCATTTTTGAATGGGCTAAAAATAATCAATTTCAAGTATGCAGTTTAGGAATGGCGCCTCTTTCCAATGTTGGGGATGGTCAGGATTCTTTTATGGCTGAAAAGATGATACGTCAGGTCTATCGCTATGGAAATAAAAAATATAACTTTAAAGGCTTAAAAGAATATAAGAGTAAATTTGCAACAGATTGGGAGCCGAAATATTTAGCATACAAAAAATCCTTTTTGCCTGTGATTTTTCTTCAATTAATTGTTTTGATTAACCGAAAAAGACAACTACAAGAAAAAGCGATCATGAAGAGCAATGGCATGTTTATAAAAAAGGTTTTTAGAAAACTAGATTTTTAGCATCCGCTGTATGTAGATGGTAGTGAGGGGAAATATATGCTTTTGCAGAGAGATTTAATTATACGGTTTCTAAAATATAGCTTGGTCGGCTGCATCAGTGTGGGTGTATATTTTCTTTCTGTTTTTATTTTCATTGAAAAATATCAATGGGATCCGGTTATCGGATCTGCAGCTGCTTTTATCATCATGACAATTGTGTCGTTCTTAATAAACATACGGTATACATTTAACAGCCGTTTTACTCAGCGTAAATTAGTTCGGTTTTTATTAGTTTCGCTGGTTGGATTTTTATTGAACGTCATTCTTATATTTTTTGTTGTTCATATTCTTTCTTTTCATTACTTCATGGGAGAGCTGGTAACGGTTCTCGTGATTCCGCTGGTCAACTTTTTATTAAATAATTTTTGGACTTTTCAGGGGGAATAATATATTCTTCGCGTTTTTAAAAGGCACCTGCATATGTATGCAGGTGTTTTTGGTGTATACACATAGTACTAATTCGAACCGTGGAACAACTTGTGAAACAATATTTTTCGGGGCGTCACAGTGACGCCATATTCTTGTACAATAAATATAAAGCAGACCGAAAGGAGTTCAGCAGATGATCCTGGATTGTTTAATAGTCGATGATGAGGTTGCTTTGGCGGAGTCGACTTGTGAGTATTTTAATATGTTTGATGTGAAGTCTGAGTTTGTGACGGGGGCGGAGGAGTGCGAGCGCTTTTTGGAGGCGAATCAGCCGTCGTTAATTCTTCTTGATATTAATTTGGGAGATACGTCAGGATTTGACTTGTGTAAAAAATTGCGCCAGACTACACAGATTCCGATTTTGTTTATCAGTGCGCGTTCTAGTGATGATGATGTATTAATCGCCCTAAACATAGGGGGAGATGACTATATCCAAAAGCCCTATACACTGAGCATCTTATTGGCAAAAGTAAAGGCTGTACTTAAAAGATATGGCAGCAGTCAAAGAGGCAGTCTGGAAACTATAGAGTTCGGCAATATTCAAATTGATACAAAGCTGCACCGTGTATGGGTAAATGGAGTTGCTATTGGGCTCAAGACAATGGAATATAAGCTTCTTTCCTACTTGGCGAGTAATAAGAATCGAATTATCACAAAAGATGAATTGTTTCAGAATGTTTGGGGAGATGCCTTTGTAGGGGACGGAACCTTAAATG
Organism: Bacillus mesophilum; assembly: GCF_008923265.1. Taxonomy (NCBI): domain Bacteria; kingdom Bacillati; phylum Bacillota; class Bacilli; order Caryophanales; family Bacillaceae; genus Bacillus; species Bacillus mesophilum. The sequence continues at coordinate 65,146 of NZ_WBOT01000004.1, forward strand.
TCCATATTCGTCATTTGCGTGAGAAAATTGAAGAAAATCCTAAGGAACCGCAATACATCAAAACAGTCTGGGGAACAGGTTATGTTTTAGAGGATATCAGCTAATGAAAGTTAAGTTGTTAATTATGATCATTTTTGCTGTATTTAGTGCAGGTTTAATTTTCTCTATCCTCATTATAAAAAATAAAAATGTGCCAGTCGCCGATCTGGCTGCCATTAATGATGTGGTGAAAACAGCTGAAGCAAATTGGAGGAATTTCAGCGAAATGCCATTCAACAACAGTGACAACGAACAGTCTTTTGCTATCATTGATGATCAATCAAACGTGATCTATCAAACACCCGGCAATCATTTTACCGATTTATACGAAGCCGTAAGAAATAGGGATACTATTGTAGACATACAGAGTGATGACGAAACGGTTGGAAAGGTCATTATCCGCAATAATGAGCAAGAGCTTTTGCAGCAGATGAAGAGGGAATTAATCACTTTTGTAAGTGTTATATTTGGAATATTGATGCTAGTTAGTATTCTTTATATTGTTTATATTCATAGAACACTATTGAAACCATTTCAGCAGCTTCAGCACTTTGCAGCGAATATAGCGAGAGGTCATCTGGATATTCCTTTACCTATAAAGAAGGATAATTATTTTGGTGCATTCACAGAAAGCTTTGATTTATTGCGTGAAGAACTTGATGCAGCCAAACAAAGAGAATATGAATCTAATCAGAGCAAGAAGGAGCTGGTGGCGACATTGAGTCATGATATAAAAACACCTGTTGCTTCAATTAAAGCGGTTAGTGAATTAATGCTTGTGCAGGCAAATGATGAGAAAGTGAGAAAGCATGTGAACACGATTTATTCGAAAGCAGAACAAATTGACTTGCTCATAACGGATATGTTCCACGCTACTTTAAAGGAGCTGCAGCAATTAAAGTTAACGGTTACTGAAGTATCAAGTGAAGAACTCCATAATATGATTGAAAACGTCAATTATGATCAGCAAATTGTTTATGGTTCGCTGCCTCAGTGTATTATTCTTATCGATCCTGTAAGAATGCAGCAGGTCATAGATAATATTATTAGTAATTCATATAAATACGCAGGTACACAGATCAAGATCAGCTCTCAAATTAATCAAGGTTTCCTTGAACTCCACATAATGGATTTCGGCATGGGAATTAGTGAAGATGAAGTGCCTCTCCTTTTTAATAAATATTATCGGGGGAGAAATGTGAAAGGAAAAACCGGTTCAGGTCTGGGTTTATACATATCAAGGTACTTTATGGAAAGCATGGACGGCCAAATTAGCTGTCACAGCCGAGAAGAAGGTTTCACTGTCTCCCTTAAAATCAAGCTTGCTTAATAATTAAGAATCAGTTAAGAATTGCACAAAGATTTAATAAGAATTCATTTTGTATGATAAGACTGTACTCATTTTTACAGTCTTTTTTATTCTGTTAAATAGTAAGGGAGTTGCCAAACTTATGACAAAAACCATTATTAGAACGGAAAAGCTTTGTAAGACCTTCTCAAGTGGCGGAACGCAGCAGCATGTCTTGAAAAACTTAGATATCAGTTTACTGGAAGGAGATTTTACGATCATAATGGGCAGCTCTGGCTCAGGGAAATCTACTTTGCTTTATGCGCTTAGCGGTATGGATCAGCCAACTTTAGGTGAAATCGATTTTGCTGGTAAAAGTTTGGCAAAATTCAACAACGATCAGCTGGCTGTTTTTAGGAGAAAGCATTGCGGGTTTGTCTTTCAGCAAATTTACCTGCTTGATAATATGAGTGTGCTCGATAATGTGCTGACAAGCGGTCTCTTAGTTAGTAAAAATAAGAGGGAAATCGTTCAAAAAGCCAAAGAATTACTAAAACAAGTAGGGATAGAGGAAAACTCATGGGCTAAGTTTCCAGCACAGCTTTCCGGCGGTGAAGCACAGCGTGTTGGAATTGTAAGAGCCATCATCAACAGACCGATAGTATTATTTGCAGATGAGCCGACAGGTGCCCTGAATTCTGCTTCAAGTGACAGTGTTTTGGATGTTTTTACAGATATAAATACGAAAGGACAAAGTATTGTCTTAGTTACACATGATCTAAAAACGGCATTGCGGGGAAATCGCGTGATTTATCTAAAAGACGGAGTCATTTGCGGTGATTTGCAGCTAGGGGCATTTAGTGAGAATGAGAACCTTGAGCGTCTTGAAAAGCTCAAACACTTCCTTGCAGAAATGGGGTGGTGATGTGAAGATAATGAAACTAGCCTTAGCTAATATTAGAAAAAGTAAATCAGCTGCTGTCTCTTTATTTATCTTTATAACGATTGCTGCAATGCTTCTTAATATTGGCCTAATGGTCATCACCCAAATGAATCCTTTTTTTGATCGGAAAGTTGAGGAATTAAGAGATCCCCATGTAGCCATTATGATGGATCAAGCTAGTTATCATTCAGGATATGACGAATTTTTAACAAACTACTCTGGGGTAACAAAAACAGAGACAGAAGAAATTGTCATGATGAACCTTGCTAAATTTAATTATGGAAGCAGTGAGTTAACCAGCAGTGTTGCCATCTTTAATGCAGAAAACAGCCGAAGTATTGGACCATTAAAACTGATTGAAAAATTAGATACTTCAAGTGCCAACGATATTTTTGTTCCTTATAGTTTTAAAACGGATGGAGGATACAAATTAGGAGATAGCTTTACCATCAGATATCTTGGTGCAGTCTATGAATATCACATAGCTGGATTCTTAGAAACGACCATTATGGGTACAACCAACATCGGAGTTATGAAATTCATGCTGCCGGAGAGAGCCTTTCTAACACTGGCAGATCATGTAGATGATTCATCAAATGGAATCATTCTATCTGCACTGATGAAAGAAAAAACTGAATCTCCGAAGCTTTTAAATGATTTCACTAAGAGATTTCCGCAAACAATTGCAGGAGAGACTTCTTCCTATGTATTAGGATTGGATATTGAAATAGTGAAAAATGTAAGTACGTTAACCATTAATATTATTGCGACTATACTGGTAGCATTTGCAGCCATTATTGTGCTCATATCACTAATTGTTATTACATTCCGAGTTTCTAATAGCATTGAAGATGGAATGGGAAATATAGGTGTATTAAAGGCAATTGGCTATACCAGCAGGCAAATTCTTTCATCCATTATCCTGCAGTTTATCGTCATCGTTTTTTGTGCGGGGGCTGCTGGAATTGCTTTGTCATACGTCTTAATGCCCTTCTTCGGTGGTGCTATTTCATCCTTATCTGGCTTAGTATGGCTTCAGGAATTTGATGTTTTAATAAATTTTGTAAGTATCATGCTTGTCATTTTTTTAGTTGTGATCGTTACCCTGCTATCAGCCTTTCGAGTCAGAAGGATTTTACCTGTCGAGGCACTGCGCGGCGGCATTCAAACGCATAGTTTTAGAAAAAATTACTTTTCATTGGAGAAAGAGAGAGGGAATCTTCATTTCCTGCTTGCGATTAAATCAACGCTCATAAATGCAAAACAAAATATAATGATCTTCATTATAATTAGTGCATTAACTTTAGCTGCCATCTTTTCTGCAGTTCTGTACTATAATGTAGCTTCAGACAAAACTGCCTTTATTAATATATTCGGTACTGAACCTGCAAATGTAATGGTTAATGTGAAACCTGATGTCGATACAGGAGACATGCTGAATGACATTAAGAAAATAGATCATGTGAAAAATGTAAATTTATTCGACTTAATTACAGTAAAAATTGATGATCAAACTGTTTATACAAATGTTACACACGATTATAGCAAATTAGAAAATAATATAGTTTATGATGGCCGTCAGCCGATTCATGAAAATGAAATATCCATCTCATGGATTGTGTCCAGCCAAATCAATAAAGGTATTGGCGATACCGTTGAAGTAGAATATGGCAGTGAAAAGAAGCCTTATCTCGTAACTGGTCTCAGTCAATCTGTTGGGAATCTTGGACAGGTAGCCGCACTGACAATGGATGGCATGCAGCAATTACAATCAACATATAAAGGGACTTCTCTATATGTCTATTTGGAGGGTATATCGAATAAAGACTTTATGTATAAAGTTGAGCAACAGTACGGTGATCAGGTTTCTGAAACGTTAGATATTGACGATAATATTGAAACTCAAACGGGGATGTATACAGCTGCGGTATTTGCTGTGATGCTGATGGTTTTGACCATAACTGTTCTCGTTGTAGTACTAATTCTATATCTTGTGATCAAAACGGTCATTATTAAGCGTAAGAAAGAGTTTGGGGTCATGAAAGCAATAGGGTATACAACCCTTCAGCTCATGAATCAAATATCGATCAGTTTTCTTCCAGTTGTCACAGCTGGTGTAGTGATGGGTGGAATACTTGGTTATTTTTTCACGAATCCAATGCTGTCCCTATTACTCTCAAATGCAGGAGTTAAGCGGTTGGATTTCACCATTCATTTGCCAACCATCCTATTAATCTGTACAACGATCTTTGTTTTAGCATATGTTGTCTCCATGCTTGTATCGCGAAGAATTAAGAAGATATCTGCTTATGGGTTGATTACGGAATGAACAATTCTCTGCAAAAAAAAGCAAAAGAGCCTAATCCTGTTACAGGATTAGGCTCTATACGGTTGTGAAACATTTGCTGTGAAACAAGAAAAACCGGGGCGTCACTGTGACCGCTATTTACAAAATAAGGAATTAATTCTAAACTTAAATAAGTACGATTAGAAAAATGAAAATAAAGGGGGAATACGATGGAGAGAGAGTACAATGACTTAATAGGGGATATTTTAAAAAACACTGGCGAGAAAGATCAAGTTAAGGGAAAAGGAAAGCCTCTGCCAAAGGGTTATTTGGAAAGAGATGTTTACCAAAACTTTCAGAAGATCGCAAAGGATGCTGGATATTTGCCCGAATGGCTGAAGCTGCAAAAGCAAATTTCTGAAGCTATCCACCAATGCCAATCAGAAGAAGATATAAAAGCAATAAATGAAAAAATCATGAAACATAACAAAATATGTCCACCTCCTATGCAGAAAAACCTCATATCCCTAGAAAACTTAGCTCACGCAAAAAACATCTGGGATTCTTCAACTAAATGAGAGCGCTAACTTTCCCATGGCGTTCTGTGGAACATTCTGTGAAACAAGAAAAACCGGGGCGTCACTGTGACAGCAAAAAAAGGAGGTGCCTAAAATAGAATTAAATTACCCTGTCTTCAATCTTATGACGGTTCTGACTTCAGTTGTAGGATGGGGGATTATTGTATATATGGCTTACAAAATTTATAGAAAACAAACTTATAAGCCGAAAATATGGAAGATTATAATTGTTCTTATTATTGGTTTATTTACTTTTTCATTTCATTGGATGCTCTTTGGCACACTTTTAAGAATCCCGCTTCTTCCTCTTGGTGTCTGGGTACTGTACTTTATTCTTAAACAAAAAGAAGGACGCTGGGAGACATATCGAAAATTTGCATGGCTAGCGTTTATGGGGAATTTTATTTTTCTGGCATTAACCTTGTTAGCAATACCTATTCAGCAGCTCGTTTATCCTGATGACAATCCATCTACGTATATTTCTAACATTGAGAATGCTTCTGTAATTAATATTCATCCGTCAGCTGAGGAGCAAATATTAAACAAAGAAAGCCTCCTAAATGAAATCAAAACAATGAAGGAAGCAGCCATTATGAGTGCTGTGTGGTATGAAGATTCAATTGCGTATGAAGATGAAAATGTAGTCAATGAACGGTTTCCATATCAGCTAATTGAGGTTTCACCAATGTGGGGGAGCGGTATCTCTGCTATAACTTATATCGAAGAGGATGGAAAAGGGCTGTTAATAACAACGCCACAAAAGCAATTATATGTCCGCTCAGAGTCATCTGTGCTGGAGGTGGTGGAGTAAATGGTGAAGAAGAAAAAATACATCATAGGACTCGGGGGCCTAGTGTTCCTTTTAGCAGCAATCGCTTATTGGTATTTCTTTACGGAACCTTCCTCTTTGCCAGCAGACGAACAACTAGTAAAAGAGATTAATAGCTTTCACCTGCAGGCTGATGCGGCAGTCATCCAGGACACGATTTTTGTTGATAACCGCAATGTTCTAGCCCCATTTATTTCTAATAAGGAGAATTACGGCCTTTCTTTCTGGACGTGGCATAACAAAAAGTGGATGTTAAATTCAGTCCATACAAAAGGAAATCCAGTGCTTTGGAAAATTGATCCTAATGATCCTTCAAGCTATCGTTTTGTATGGAATATTCATCCTGATGATCAACTGGGATTTATCGATTTATTTTTAATTAGAGACAGAGGGTATCATATGACTGATGGAATTGAGTTCTATGATCCAAAGGTTCAAATGAAGGAGACTGTATCACTTGAGGATGAATCTTATGGATTAATGGAGTTACCTCGAGAATGGAAAGTATTTATGGATGCTTTTATTGAAGTCGAAATGGCAAGACAGCCAACAATAATGAGCAGCTTCTATTCTGAGATGTATATGTATTTTGGATGGATCGCCTATGATGAAGATCGTGAAGAAGCTGATCCTGAACTTTCTTTTGGCGGAAGCGGATCTAGTGGCGGGATTGAATTAGAACATATTAGAAGTTTGCAAAAGCAGGATATTGAGGTTCCGATAGATTAACAGCTAAGAAAGTGTACTCGATCCTGGGTACACTTTTTATTTGAACAATTTTAAAATTTAGTAGGAGATTGAGGATTTTTAACGAATAAAAGTAATTAGCAGCTATAGAAGCAATGGCATATTAATCGTTCAAAAATTTGTAAGGGAGGATGAATAGAACAGCTATAAGTTTATGTAATTACCCTCAAACAAACCACTATATAATTTCCTGCAGAACTGCCCCAGACAGTCACCCCACAATATCGAAAACATTTCTATTTTTTTTGGAATCTATCATTGAAAGGAAGATTTATTTGCAGAGAACTTTTAAAAATGTCGTATCTATATCAGAAAAAACAAATGATCAGCTGTTAGAGGTCATTGAGGATTTTACCTGTTTTTCTCTAGATCAATATGGTGATATCCTCATTCCAAAAACAGAAGAGTATCTTGATCAATTTCCTATTAGTGAAAAGGAGAAGGAATATTATTTTCCATACTATTATTGGTGGGCCGTTTTCTGTTCACGCAGTTTGCTTGCTGAAAAGAATACGGTTTATGAACTCTATTTGAAGGAATATGGCTGGAAATTCCGGAAGAAACATAATCTTGAAAGAGTACTATCTTTATGGAAATATGTATTTCCGAGCTTCTTTTTTATAGAGGAAATGGCAACGGAAAGAATATTTTGCTTAGTTGACGTTTTTGATTACTTCAAATATAAACCCGTTGTATTAACCTCAAAATTGTATAAACAGCCTTCAAGCAATGACGCTTTTACGGGTCTTATACTTCCCTTGGCAGGAGGCGGCTATTTTACTGTCATTGATTTCTTAATAATTCCTGATCATCTCAAAGCCCCGTTAATTTCAAAACTCATGAGGTTTTGCCAAAATGATAAAAGTATTCCCCCTGGAGTTTTCCTCTCTAAAAATTATCCTGAAATGTTAAAAATCACAATTGATCATCTAATCAAAAATAAGGTTGAGATCCCACATGTGAGTCTTAATTAAGAGTTTATGTGATGTGGGGAAGTCCAATAATATCCATGACTTAGCCTTCGCTTATGCGGGGGCTTTTAGCCGTTCTTAGAAAAAAATACCTGCTATGTGAAACATTCCGTGAAACAAGAAAATTCGGGTGGTCACTGTGACCACCCGAATTAAACTCAATTCCCAACCAATATATTCTCAAGCTGTTCCATAGCAGTGATGACGTCAGTTTCGGTAAATGTGCCCATTAGCTGAAGGGATTCTTCAGGCTTGGCTGCATGGGCAGCAACTAGTGCCATGGCTTGGCTCAGGTTTTCGGTGACATTTAAATCTTTGAAGTTAATAGGGAAGTTGAGTGCCTTATAAAAAGGAATCAGTTCTTCTACTTCTGCATGCCGATTCTCTAATACTAATTGCACCAAAATGCCATAAGCCACCTTCTGACCATGAAGAATACTGTGTGTTTCATTCACAAAGCTTAGTCCATTGTGAATAGCATGGGCACCAGCCATCCTTCCGTAGCGACCAGCATACCCGCCTACCGTCCCGGCTAAAGTGATGACTGATTCTACAACCTTTATAAAGGCAGGAGAAACCGTATTTGTTTCTAAACTTTCGATTGCCGTTAAACTTTCTTTTAATAATATTTCCTTTATAAAAGCGGCGTGCTGTAAGCCGGAATGAATCATAATGGAAAAGTTATCATCTTTCATAGTGTTTCGAATGATTGCCTCTGCCTCATACCACTTTGCCAATGTATCACCAATTCCGCCTTTAAAGTATTCAACAGGAGAATTAAGCAGCATGACCGGATCGATTATAGTGTAATAGCTGGAGCGTTTGTGATAATCCACTCTAATAAAAGAGCCTGTGTCATCATAAATGACGCTTAAAGGAGTGGTTGCTGCACATGTGCCAATAACAGATGGAATCGTGATCACTTCAATGTTTAATAAGTCAGCAACAGATTTAGCGGTGTCAAGGATAATTCCTCCACCAATGCCGATAATGACATCTGCTTGACGTGCACTTTCTGCTAGAGAGTTAATAGCTGAATCTGAGCTATATCCACTATGCTGAAGAACTTCAACATGTGAAGGCAAGCTTGTATAATGAGTAAACGCTTCGAATGATTTGTGTCCTGTAACTACCACTGGAGATTGAAAGTCCTTTAAGAAGAAAGAAATATCTTTTAGGACACCTTCCTTGCAAACATACTGATTTGGACCGCTTCTTACGATATCCTCTGGTTTCATGCTTTTTAACTCCTTTACCTGATAATTAAAAAAGACCTAAATTCAGCAAAATAGATCAATCTGCTAATTTAGGTCTTGCCTGCATGGACAGCCACAGGCCTAAATATTTAGAATATATGTATTTTAACAATTTTCAGCGAATTGTCAAAGGAATAAATGGATGAATTGCTGATTTTGAAAAAGTAAACTAGATGTTTTTATTCCATAATATGTATTAATTTTGGGATTTTTTATGTGAAATCTTCCGTAATCATATAAAAAAAATAAAAAAAATTTGGTGAAAATTGATAAACGTTTTCAAAAGCGGAAAATCAAAAGCAATTAAAGAAAAATTTTCTGCTTGGAAAAGTTGATATAACAACAGTTATTTATACTTTTAATAAAGCAAAAACGTTGTGAATTTATAAAGTGATTTTTTCTGAAAATTGTTCGGAAATTTTGTTGTCAAATGACTATGCTCATGCCTTCTCGCTTTTTTTACGAGGATGAGGTGTGTTAAGATTAAGCAGTTGGCATAATACCTTATAGCCAAGTACATCCTTTTATGGCATAGGATACTTTTGGAAGTTATTAATGTTAGTACTCTTTTATTTCCTGCAAAATAGGCAATTCCACCTGGGGATCACCTCTAAATACCCCGTATATACAACATAAAATTACAACTCAAATTTTTTATCATAAATGTAGAAGCTATGAATTTAAAAGTGGAGATTTTGGGAAAAGTTATAAAAGGATGTTATTTGTATTTATAAGGATCAGTATTTTACAGAGAGAGGAATATTCTATGAGTAAAATATCAAACGTTTTTTGGATATCGGTTGCGATCCTCCTTGTAGCCGTAGTATTTGGTGTTGCTGCACCAGAAAGTTTTGAGGAAGTTACTGGCAATATTCAAGCATTTTTCTCAACCGCTTTTGGATGGTATTACTTAATTTTGGTTACCATTATTGTTCTTTTTTGCATATTTCTTATTTTTAGTCCAGTTGGAACCATTAAATTAGGGAAACCTGATGAAAAACCGGAATATTCAAAAGCATCATGGTTTGCCATGCTATTTAGTGCAGGTATGGGAATTGGACTCGTTTTTTATGGAGCTGCAGAGCCGCTTTCTCATTTTTTAGACCCTGCGCGCGCAGAGGGTGGAACTCCTGAAGCAAATAGAGAGGCGATGAGATATACTTTTTTCCATTGGGGAATACATGCATGGGGCGTCTATGCCGTTGTTGCGCTGGCACTAGCATACTTCCAGTTCCGTAAAGGCGAATCTGGCCTCATTTCAGCGACATTAAAACCTATTTTGGGTAAAAAGAGAATGGAAGGTAAGCTGGGAACAGTAATAGATGTAATGGCAGTTTTATCTACAGTTATTGGAGTTGCAACTACACTTGGATTTGGTGCCGCACAGATTAATGGCGGGTTATCATATCTCTTTGGAATTCCAAATAATTTTACCGTTCAATTTATTATAATTATAATTGTTACGGTTCTGTTCATCCTGTCAGCCTGGTCTGGACTTGGTAAAGGAATAAAAATTTTAAGTAATGCTAATATGTTTTTAGCGGTTGCGTTACTGATCTTGATGTTTGTTGCAGGACCAACCATTCTTATATTAAATTTGTTTACTGATTCACTTGGAGGCTATATTCAAAACATCGTACAAATGAGTTTTCGAATTGCCCCATTCAATGAGGAACATCGTGCATGGATTAACGCTTGGACCATTTTTTATTGGGCATGGTGGTTATCATGGTCACCATTTGTAGGGATCTTTATTGCACGTGTGTCTAAAGGGAGAACCATACGAGAATTTTTAATTGGGGTACTGCTTCTGCCTAGTATTGTAAGCTTCTTTTGGTTTGCGGTATTTGGAACCTCGGCAATTGATGCTCAAAATACAGGCGGAATAGACTTATCGCAATTTGCTACAGAGGAAGTATTATTTGCTGTCTTTAATGAGTTCCCGCTGTCAATGATCCTTTCAATCGTAGCACTTGTGTTAGTTTGTACTTTTTTCATTACATCAGCCGATTCGGCAACATTTGTGCTTGGGATGCAGACAACAAACGGGTCCCTTACACCACCTAATACCGTAAAGTTAACTTGGGGAATTGCACAATCTGCAATCGCGCTTACTCTGCTATATAGTGGAGGATTACAGGCTCTGCAAAATTTATTGATAGGCGCAGCCTTCCCATTCTCCATAATTGTTATATTAATGATGCTTTCGCTTTATCGCTCATTAATGAAGGAGAAAAAAGAGCTTGGTTTATATTTCAAACCAAAGCCGCGTAAGCCAGTTAATAAATAATTTTTTGAATGAATTTTATTATAATGCATATGCCACATGAAAAGAAACCCGGATTTTAGAGGAAATCCGGGTTTTTTATTTGATATAAAATGTTAGAGGTTTGAATTTCTAACCTGCAAGCTTGCTTAATAAAAGTAATATGATTACAAAGCATATTCTTAGAAATTTTTATCCACAATTATATAATAGAACAAGAAAGGAGTTGTCGAACATGGCACAATCGTTAAAAGGAAAAGTGGCATTTGTTACTGGAGCTGGAAGAGGTATCGGGAAGGCTGCAGCAATTGCACTAGCAAAAGAGGGAGTGAACCTGGGACTGCTTGCCAGAACAGAGGATGCTCTCAAGGAAGTTGCGAAAGAAGTGGAAGCATTAGGTGTAAAAGCAGCATATGCTTCTGTGGACGTATCTTCACAGGAAGAAGTCAAGCAAGCAGTTGAAAAATTGACGGACGAAGTTGGTCCGGCAGATATTCTTATTAATAATGCTGGTGTTGGTCAATTTGGGACATTGCTGGAGATGGATCCGCAAGATTGGAAAAACATCATTGATGTAAACTTGATGGGTGTCTACTATATGACCCATGCAGTACTTCCTCAGCTTATTGAAAAAAATAGAGGGGATATCATCAATATTTCATCAACCAACGGGTTAAATGGAGCGGCTACATCCAGTGCATATAGCGCGTCTAAGTTTGGTGTGATCGGTTTAACGGAATCATTAGCACAAGAAGTCCGCAGAAACAATATTCGTGTTACAGCTTTAACACCTAGTACTGTTGCAACGGACATGGCTGTTAAAACCAATCTGATTGCAGAAAATAATGATGAGAAATACATGCAGCCAGAAGACATTGCTGAAGTAATTGTTTCCCAACTAAAATTACATCAGCGTATTTATGTTAAAACAGCTAGCATGCTGGCTACGAATCCATATTAATTCATTTATCATTTCGATTCGTTACATAAACCTTATGTCACTGAAAATGAGGCAAGAAATAAGAATATTAACACTACAATAGAACCGAATAGTTAGTAAGTGAATCTTACTAATCATTCGGTTTTTTTATTTTAAAAATTTTCTTTTTAAACATGAGTGAAATGGAGCGGAGGACCCTCGACTCCTGTGGGCAATAGAGGAAAGGGTGAGACCCTGCAGAAGCTTTTGCTTCGAGGAGGCTCAGGCTTCCTTCCCACGGAAAGCGAGGGTCCGCAGCGCAATGGAACGGACTTGTTTAAGAAATATTAATTTCTTTCTTTTGTAATTCAGAAGCATACGGAATCGTTTGTCCTTTATTTCGCCAGTGGGCAAGTTTCTTTATAAAATAGGTTTCATATAAGAAATAGCGGGTATAAATAAAAAGTTATTATATTATTTTTGATGAAATGCGCTCATTTAAATAGAAATTAAGACTCATAAACTTAACAGGGTAAGTATACAATAATAATAAGTCAGTCTTCTTTTTTGAGAGAAGTAAAGTCAAATTGTAAGGAATCATTAGAAAAAAGGAGGATATGTAAGCATTAGACGGTCTATTTCACTCAGTTATATGACATAGGAGTTTTTAACCATTACATAGCAGATACGCTATTTGTAAGGTTCCAAAGTATTATTCTATAATAGAAGTAGATCATTTTGAAAATTGCAGAAATTTGAGATGATTCACAGGGGAAGATGTTTTTTACATATTAGTATTCTATTAAGCACCTCAATCATCATACAAGGAAGAGTGCGAAAGCCTGTTGAACCGACAAAAGGCACTGGGAAATGATCCTGATATTCTTTTAATGGGTAACTCTCTAAGTTTACACGATCCATTACTTGAAAAAAGATAGGCAGGATGAGTTTCCAGAACGTAAGATTTCGGCATGTAATATTTCATCTTTTAGCTGCGTTCATATATGCTGCTCGATACATCTCTTGTTATTAGATGTATATCGAATTTCATTTTATAGCCAAAACTGCTGTGTTGGTTCTATTTTGGTGTGCTGTCTTTCTTTATGTGATAAAGGTTATTACGGTTATGCTAATAATAGTAAAACAGATTCCTCTATTAATGAGTATGACGTAAATCAGCGGGTGCCAGATGCATCCTGATTTGCATTTCCATACTTAATTTGTAAACAAAATGAAGGGGGAACTGTAAATGATTAAGAAAGTTTTAGGTATGGCTTCAGCAGTAACATTAACATTAGGTTTAGCTGCGTGTGGAGGAGAGGAGGCTTCCTCAGGGTCAGTTGGAGAGCAGCTTGATTACGAAATCATTGGAATTGATCCAGGTGCGGGAATCATGAATTTAACGATTAATAACGTATTGCCTGGATACGGATTAGATGATTGGGAAGTTGTAGAAGGTTCAGGTGCTGCGATGACAGCAGCTCTTAAAAAAGCCTATGATAGAGAGGATCCTATCATTATAACGGGATGGAGTCCACACTGGAAATTTAATTCCTTTGATCTGAAATACCTGGAGGATCCAGAAGGTTTATACGGTGAAGCGGAGGACGTTCATACTATTGCTCGGTTAGGCTTAAAAGAGGATCACCCAGATGCTCACTTGCTGCTCGATCAGTTTAATTGGGAACCTGAGCACATAGAAAACGTAATGAACTTAATCCAAGAGGGAGCGGCACCTGATGAAGCTGCTTCACAATGGGTAAGTGAGAATGAAGATATAGTAAGTGAATGGACTGAAGGCGTAAACGAGGCTAGCGGTGAAGAAATTACCCTCTTGTATGTAGCATGGGATGATGTAATCGCCAGTACAAATGTCGTTGCCAGTGCACTTGAGAGTGTAGGGTATGAAGTGGATTTAGTTCAGGTTGATGCAGGTCCAATGTGGGCAGGTGTAGCAGATGGAAGCGGGGATGCGATTGTAGGTGCATGGCTGCCGACAACACATGCTGATTACTTTGCTGAATATGAAGGCAATTTTGAAGATCTTGGTTCCAATCTGCATGGAACAAAATTAGGGCTGGTGGTTCCTGAATACATGGACATTGATTCAATTGAGGATTTAAAAGAAGAGTAAAATTCATAAAGCAAAAACAGGAGTTTTACACAAATAACAGAACAAAAATAAAGTGAAGCATATGCAGGTGGCAGGAGAGTCTCTTACGGGACTTTTCTGCCACCTGTAAAAAATGCCCTTTAATCTGTTGGAACTGGTGCATTTTATTTTCATAAATCATCGGAATCAGAACTGAGGTGAATATATTGTTAATCGGTCACATTGAACAGATTGTCCGTCATCCAGTTAAATCATTACGCGGAGAAAGTGTTCAAACATCCAAAGTAATGAGTTATGGCCTGTATGGAGACCGCAGCCATGCTTATCTTGATGAAACGAAAAAAGGGAATTTTTTAACGATAACACAATTACCAGAAATGGTACAATATAGTGCGCGTTTTCAGGGGGAAGAGGAATCTGATCATTACCCAAGAGTAGTTGTAGAGACACCAGAAGGCGAAATCTTTGATTGGGACGATCAGCATTTACTTCATGAAATGGAGAAAAAATCAAAGCGTGCAGTATCAACGGTTGTGTATTCTCCTTCCCTTGTTCCCATCGGTCCAATTGAAGAAGAACATCTTCTGATTGTTACGGATGCTTCCCTGAAAAAGCTCGAAGATATATGGGGGAATGAGGTGGATTCTAGAAGATTCCGCCCCAACTTAATACTTAATTTAACCGACAAAGCTCCATTCGTAGAAGAGGAATGGTTTGGCAGACGAATTCAGATTGGAAATGAAGTTGAAATAGAATTAGTCAGGTACTGCAAAAGATGTATGATCATTACGGTTGATCCCGTAAGCGGTGAACGGGATCCGAGTATACATAAAACGGTGATTAAAGAAAGAAATAATCATTTTGGTGTCTATGCATCGGTTTTGAAAACAGGCAGTATCCAAGTTGGAGATGAAGTTCATCTTTCTTCTATATAATAAAAGCTATTAGGGATGATGATTTTCCTTTTTAGATGATGCCCCGGACAACGAACTCGTTTCCGGGTTTTTTATTGTTTAAATATTATCCTTTCTTAGCGCATCGTTGATAAGCCTTTATTAATAAGATTGTTTATAATCTCTGCCATTTCCTGATAACTTTCCTTCATCCCAGTTTCCAGCCAGTTTTTGATGACAAACACGCTGCCTCCTACCACAAAGATGCTTATGTATTCAAACTGATGCCGATCAAGTTTGTTTTTAGCTATCCACTGATTAAAAATAAATTTTTTAATAATAAGCGTTCCTTGTTTTTGAAAATGACGTTCGGTGCTCTGATTAAGGAGGACTTGGCAAATGACCTTATTTTTAGCTATGAACTCCAGAATTTTCTCAATGATTAAGAAAGCTTCTTCTTCTTTAGAGAAGTTGTATTGTTCTAATGCAGACATCATGTCCTGTATAAATTTTTCTTCGATAGAATGTAATAAGTCATATTGATTGGAATAGTGGGCGTAGAATGTAGAACGGTTAATATCGGCAAGCTCACATATTTCCTTGATGGTAATAGTAGATATTTGTTTTTCCTGCAATAACGCAACCAGACTATCCATTAATACCATGCGTGTATATTGCTTGCGTCTATCTAATTTCGTACTCAAATTCAACATTCCTTTCTTCTTTTATCCATGATGATTAGTTAGCCAACACTTAAGTTAAATGTGTTGGGCAACGTACATAATGAAGGTAACTGTTTGTTGAATAGCCAACACCGTGTTTATATAATGATAAAGTGTAATGACAAATGACTCAAGAGAGGTGAAAAAAGATTCGTATTGCAGAACATATTATTAAACATAAAAAAGCCGTCTTGCTAATATTTGCTTTAGTTACGGTCCTTTCTACGGTGGCACAGTTCTTTGTGTCCGTCAATTATAATATGGTGGACTACTTGCCGGACGATGCGGGGTCAACCAAAGCAATGGAGATAATGGAGGAAGAGTTCACTGCCACTGTCCCCAATACACGAGTAATGATTTCGGATGTAACTGTGCAGGAGGCGCTTAGCTTTAAAGAAGAATTAACAGCTATTGATGGAGTCTCAGAGGTAATATGGCTAGATGATGTTGTCGATTTAAAGACGCCATTAGAGATGGCTGATCGTGATACAGTTGAGTCTTATTATAAAGATCGAAATGCGTTGTTTTCAATCGCTGTCACATCAGGTGAAGAAGTAGCCATTACAGATGAGATCTATGAATTGATCGGTGAGGAAGGTGCTATTGCGGGAGAAGCGATCAATACAGCTTCGTCTCAAAAAATGGCAGGAACAGAGTCCATGTATGCGGCGATCCTATTGGTTCCCCTGATTATTTTTATTCTTGTCATTTCGACAACTTCGTGGATTGAACCATTGTTTTTCTTAACCGCTATAGGGGTATCGGTCCTGATTAATTTAGGGACGAATATTTTTATTGGAGAAGTTTCTTTTGTCACACAATCTGTAGCACCTATTTTACAGCTGGCTGTTTCTTTGGATTATGCCGTCTTTTTACTGCATAGTTTTTCAGATTATCGGAAGAAAACGAATAGTCCTGAAGAAGCGATGCAGCTTGCCATGAAAAAATCATTTCCGGCAATTACAGCTAGTGCTGCGACTACCTTTTTCGGCTTTATTGCATTAACCTTTATGGAGTTTCAAATCGGTTCTGATCTAGGGCTAAATTTAGTGAAGGGAATCCTTTTAAGTTTTATTAGTGTTATGGTATTCTTGCCCGCCCTAACGCTTTATTTTTATAAGTGGATGGATAAAACTCAGCATAAAAGCTTCATTCCAAGCTTTAAAGGTACTGGGAAACTTATGCTGAAATTAAGATTTCCGAGTTTATTCCTTTTGCTGATTATCCTCGTTCCCGCCTATTTAGCGCAAGGAAACACAACTTTTACGTATGGACTTGGAGAACAGCCGGAAACAACTCGTGCTGGCAGTGATTTCATCACTATTAAAGAAACTTTTGGTGAAGCTACTCCCGTTGTTCTTTTAGTTCCTAAAGGTGATACGGCAAAGGAAGCAAAACTTGTTGAAGACCTGGAAAAGCTTGATTATGTAACGAGTGTTATTGCGTACGTGAATACTGTGGGGGCTGTTATCCCGCCGGAATACTTGGGAGAATCCATTGCTGATGAATTTTATTCTGAAAATTACAGCAGGATTATTATAAATACAAATCAGGCAACAGAAGGAGATATCCCATTTGCAATTGTAAGTGAAGTAGATGAGATTGCTGAGAGTTATTATGGAGATAAAGCATTTAGTCTAGGAGAAAGTGTAACTCTTTATGATATTAAAAATACGGTGGCAAAAGATAATGTAGTTGTGAATGTTTTGACAGTCGCTTCCATTGCTGTTGTACTACTCGTAACATTTAAATCTTTATCGCTCCCTGTCATCTTGCTTTTAACCATTCAATCTTCTGTGTGGATTAATCTTTCTATTCCTTACTTTACAGAATCTCCACTCGTATTTGTAGGGTATTTAATCATCAGTACTGTTCAATTGGCTGCAACAGTTGATTACGGGATCTTACTGACTGAAGCATATAATGAACATCGCCGGAAAATGCCTGCTATGCAAGCGATTATGAAAACAATAGATGAAAAAACGTTTTCGATTTCAATATCTGCAGCTATTTTATCAAGTGTAGGCTTTATACTATGGGCAACATCTTCAAATCCAATCGTATCTTCAATTGGATTATTATTAGGCAGAGGAGCATTGCTTGCTTTTGTAATGGTTGTCGTGATATTGCCGGCATTGCTTGTTGTATTTGATAAATTGATTAAGAAAACGACAATGAAAGCAAAATTTTATGAGGGAGAATGATGATGAGAAAAAAACAGATGTATCGAAGTATGCTTGCTCTTGTAATCATCTTTCCAGTATTTCTTAACAATGGATTTGCACATGACCATGCTTATGCAGAAGCTTCAAAGGGTCAGCTTACTTCGAAGGATGAGGTTATATATGCAACTTTAGAAGCAGGCGGCACATTAGAAGACATCTATGTCGTCAACACGCTTGATGTTGCAGAAGCCGGTGAAATTCAGGATTTTGGAATGTATGATAGTGTTAAAAATTTAACAGATTTATCAGAGATACAGCAAGAAAATGAATCGATTTCAATTCAGGCTCCTGAGGGGAAATTTTATTATCAAGGCAATATGCAGGAGGATACCGATTTACCATGGAATATCGAGGTCACTTATTCCTTAGATGGTAATGAAACCAATGCTGCAGATCTTGCCGGACAGTCAGGACAACTGGAAATTTCAATAAACGTCAGTGCAAATGAAAATGTAGACAGTGTTTTTTATGAAAATTATTTGCTTCAGGTTTCTCTTCAGCTTTCAAACCTATATGAAAATATTGAAGCCTCAGGCGGAATGATTGCCAATGCTGGCGAGAATAAGCAAGTGACATTTACCGTGATGCCAGGGCAGGAAGATACGCTTAGCGTGCAGGCAGATGTCAATGATTTTGAGTTTCAAGGAATTGATATCGCTGCTGCACCATCCACTCTGCCGATTGATACATCAGAAATCAACAATCTGACAGATGATATGGGTGCTTTAACCGATGCGATTTCAGAGCTTAATAACGGTGTTGCCGATTTAAGGTCTGGAGTGTCTCAATTAAATGACGGAGCATCTTCTATGGGAAGTGGCTCCAGTGAATATCTCAATGGCATTCATCAGCTGGACGGTTCTTCTTATGAGATCATTAATGCATCTAAAGAAATTGGCGGAGCATTAAGTAAGATGAACAGTGCCTTATCAGGTTCATCATCGAATATGGACCCAAGCAGTCTGACTGAATTGCCAAAAGGCCTTTTGGAGCTTGCTGCTGGTTTAACCCAAGCTGCTAGCGGGTTAAATACTTTAAGCGATCAATATGCAAAAAGCTATCAGGCCTTAGATGCTGCAATTGCAGAAATTCCTGCAGGGCAGCTGACAGAGCAGGAAATTGCAGGTTTGTATGCCAGCGGTGCGGATGCAAAAGTGCTGGATAAGTTAATCGCGACATATAAAGCTGCGCAAAAAGTGAAAGCAACTTATTCTGCTGTCAAAGCAGCATTTGCTGCGGTAAAGCCTTCATTAGATGAGTTGAATGGGAACATGAAGAAGATGAGCGGGACATTATCTTCAATCTCTGAGAATCTTACTGGTTCTCTGCAAGGTATGGATATGAGCGGATTGAGCGAACTGCAAAAAGGATTGGCGGCATTATCCGCTAATTACAGTGAATTTCACTCTGGATTGGTAGGATATACTGGCGGCGTTAATCAGCTTGCTTCTTCTTATAGCCAATTGCATACTGGCATTACAGGTATTGCGAATGGAACGAGTGAATTAAATGAAGGAACAGCTGCTCTTCAAGATGGAACAGCTCAATTATATGAAGAAACAAAAGATATGCCAGCAGAAATGCAAGCGCAAATCAATGAAATGATCGGTGAGTTTGATAAATCCGATTTCACTCCTGTATCTTTTACATCATCAAAAAATGAGGACGTACACTCTGTTCAATTTGTCATTAAAACAAGTAGCATTGAGAAGAAGGAAGAAGAAACAAAAACGGCAGAGCCTAAAGAAGAAAAAGGCTTTTGGGACCTACTGCTGGATTTGTTTAGATAAGAACGTGTGCGAAGATTTGATTGGAATTCAAAAGCTTTAAATCATAAACAGGCTGAAACATAAGGATTAGGTCTAGTGATATATCCGAATGATTAGAACATAACAGCTTTCTAATCATTCGGTTTTTTTTGTTGCTTTTTAACATACGATCTTCTCGTGAGTGAAATGAGCGAATGACACCCGACTCCAGCAGTCCATAGAGGAAGGCTTATATTCAGGAGAGCATCCAGCTTCCTCATCTGTAGATTTAAAAGAAAGTTGTACTGTTTGAAAAAATGACGCACCGTTTTAAAGAAAGTTGTACCGTTCTTATGTAACAAACGGGGCAGCATTCCTGTAATAAGTGAAACTTTGCTTATGGTAGAAACGGGCAGTTTTGTTTAAGAAGGATGTATTCATGTGTAAAGAGAACTATTGTTTTACAGAGGTGAAAAGGTGTGGACATGATGGATACAATAAAGATACTTATTGAGGAATTTAATGATTTAAAGCCTGTATTACAAGAACATATTGAATTTTATGAAGGATTATTACCGCATGTTTACTTTGGCGAGTGCAATGAATTTTTTATTAATTATATAAATGAGGATAAACCCCAAGAGTTGCAGAGGCTTTTTACTGTATTTGAGATAATGGCAACTCAAGGTAATGATGAGGTTGTGAATACCTTGTCTGTAACTGTAACTATTTTAGAAAGACTTGGTGACGATAGGAAAGTATTGAATACTGCACGAAAGTATATGGGCAAAGTAACAAGAAAATTATCGGATGAAACAGAAAAAGGCTGGGGTAGATATTGATCTAACGGGTACTATTGTTTGGGTTGCTGATCGCTACGGTGGTCATTCTTTTGTTTAACTAATGGGACAGGTTAGTTTAACGAGGAAAATAAATATAAAACCTCTAAGGGTACATTTTATATAATAAAGAAAAATCAATAGAGGATGGTCTTAATGAGTATCATTTCACTAATCAAACCTTTAAAGAAGTATGAGGATTTTGTTTATAGAGCCCACACTTATGATAGTTTATTCCTACGAAATAAGGCAATTCAGATAATGAATTCAGCCATTAATCAACCCAAATTCAATATAGAAGAAAAATCAAGTGGTTTAATTTATTTAGGGATGTTATATACAAAAGCAAAGCAATATAAATTAGCATCCGATTGTTATAATCAAGGACTTGAAATAATGATAAATGAGAATTTTAAATACAGTAACAATTTTAAACATGCCATAGAAACATTTATAAAAAACAAAGATTTTGAAAGAGCGAAATTTTGGTTAAATAATCTTATTCAACGTGAAAGTTATGATGAAAAATTTAAGAAACTCGCTGTATTAGAAAAGAAAATACATTAAAATCCTTGTTTATTAACGGGTACATATGATCATGATCAACTGCCATACAAGGCAGCTGATCTTATGTAATAAACGGGGCAGGTTAATGGAAGAACTATATACGAATTTCCTACTAATAATTTATAATTATCTTGAAGGATTGTTGGATTAAGGAGAAAGTATGAATGGGTTTATTAATCGTATTAAAACTATTAAGTTTTTTGTTGTTTACTATTTTTTTTAGCCTTATATGAAACCATTAAGGTGTATAAACATTTCAATAAAGAAACTAAAAGGACAAAAGTGCCTAAAGAGGAATATTATCAGAAAGCTAAAAAGTTGTATTTATACTACTTTTCATTTGTCATTATATTAATTATTTGCGGTGTATTAAAAACCCTTTAATTGCTCTTATTCAAGTAACGTCTGCTTGTGTTTAAATCAGCTGCCAAATCAGGTGGCTTCTTCTTATTCACTAAACGGGGCAGGATGTTTCAATAAGAAAACTTATTTACGGCGAGGAGGAACAATTCTGGATAAAACAAAGGTTATGGCTTACTTTAGTGCATTTGGTGATGAATTTCCTTTAGAGATAATTACAAACACTCTGGGTTTAGAACCAACAGAAACTTATAAAAAAGGGGATATTATTGAAAGGTCTAGATCCTCCACCAAAATCAGATATAGAAAAGAGACAGATTGGACATTGAGTACTGGATACCAAGAATCATACGATATAAATGACCAGTTGAATGTAATTCTAAAATCACTCATTGGGAAAACGGACCAATTATCATTCCTCAAAGGGGAATATGGTTTAGATTATCTTTTTATGATTGTAATTCAAATTGAAAATAATGAAAAACCCGCAATGTATTTACAGAAAGATATCATAGAATTTGCTAGTTTAATTCAAGCGGAGATTCATTTTGATTTATATATATTTAGTTAATAAAGGTAGCGATTGTGCTTATTCAGCAAATGGGTAGCCTTCCTGTAAGTGCTTATATTTAAGGTCGCTGCCAAATATGGCGGCTTTTCTTATGGAACAAACGGGGCAGTTTAGTTGAAGAAAAGAATTGGTAAATGCACATTAATATCGATAATTAATCAATTGTGAGTGTTTTAAGCAGGTATGGAGTGATTGTACTGTTAAATACCCACGCTATAAGGAACATCAGCACGGAAAACCCTAAAATGGACAATCCTATAGTAACGAAATACTTTCTTGAAGTATTCATACGTACACTTACTCGATATGAACAGAATCCAATTGTTGCCCCCATTGTATTTATAACAATATCTGTTAAATCAAAGCTACCTAAATATGTTACCATTTGTAAAATTTCCAAGCATAGAATAAAAAACACAAACAAGAAAATAAACTGAAAGTATGATTTTATTTGTTTTTCAAACACCATTGGAACAAGTATTCCAAACGGAACAAATGCTAAAAGGTTACCAAGAGAAAATATCCATAGTTTAATAATATCTATTGAAAAATGATTAGGCAGCCACAAAGGAATCCTAATAAATTCAAATGAATACCGAAATTCTCGCACCGCTACAAGCCGTTGCGGACGATCAAATCCGAAAAACATGAAGTATACCAATAGTGCTATATAAATGCCAAAGAGTATAAATAGATATTTATTATTATTTTCTTGTTTTGTCAACTTTAACATCACCTTTAAAGTATAGAAATCGAAATTTATCTGCTGCATTTTTAAAAAAAGGACAGCATTCCTGTAATAAAGAGAAATTCCAGCTTTCGGAGGGGAAAAACAGTTTAACTTAAGTGAAGACAATCGCAAAATTATATTTGTTTTAGTTACATATGTAGGGCTTTAAACTAACTACATAAAAATATATTTGTCGATGCTAAAAAGAAAAAACGGGTTTATTTTTTCATATCATTATACAAGCCCAAGTTATCAGCATTACTCTAAAAGTATGGCCTAGGTCAATCCATGTCATGAAGGGGAAACTGTTGGTATAATGTTCTCCAAGAATAATTTTCGTTCATTTTAAGGATGAAGTTGAAAGCCAAGACATTAAAAGAACTAATATCAAAAATAACCATTACATGAGAAACTATAACCACTTTCGATACTAGTGAGTTTAAAAAGGTGGCTCCTATTTGTATAGAAACCACCTTCAAGCTGCTTAGCCTTCTATTTTACCAAGGTACAACTCCTTCATCATCAAAAAAGCCTCCAGTTGGACCATCACTATTTATAGTGGCAAGCTTTACTACAATGGAAGCAGCTTGGTCAACCGAACGATAGCCGCTGTTACCATTTAAATCAGTTGCTGTAAATCCAGGGCAAACGGAGTTAATTTTAATAGGAGAATCGCTTAATTCTTTAGCAAGAAAAACGGTTAAAGCATTTACGGCCGTTTTGGAGCTATTGTAGGCAAGTGTATTAACGTTGTGAAATTCTGACATTGGGTCTGTGTTCAAGGTTAAAGAACCTAATCCGCTGGAAAGATTAACGATTCTTCCGGAGGTAGACTTTCTGAGCAATGGGAGCATTGCTTTTGTTACTGAAAATAAACCAAAAACGTTTGTTTCATAAGTATTTTTTAGGATGGACAAATCTAGTTCACTCTGAGTGATATTGCCTTCCAAAAACACACCTGCATTGTTAATCAATATATCAAGCAATCCATATTCTTGTTTAATTCTTTCTAAAGCGAAGAGTATGGAGTTGGGGTTTGTAACGTCAATACCCACTGATTTAGCTTGAATACCCTCCTTTTCCAATAAGGTTACTGCCTCAAGTCCTTTTTTTTCATTTCTCGATCCTATTAAAATCTCATATCCCATTTTTCCTAATTGTCTAGCTGTCTCAAAACCAATGCCTTTGTTACCGCCTGTGATTAACACTATTTTAGGTTTTTTCATAAAATTCCCTCCCTTATTCCTTTTCTTACCTGTCCTGCAAAATGTATTAATGTTTTGTTTCGACTATTAGATTTTACAAGTGATTATGATATGAACTCCTTTCGTTTCTGATATATTAAATATAATGAAAATGATTGATACATGTAAGTACGCACATTTTTGTAACTTAATGAAGGGGTGACAATATGGGATATGGGTTAAAAAACTATGGCGATTGCAGTGAAGAGGTTATAAGGGCTTGTCCTATTGAGATGGCTTTACAGATTGTAGGTGGAAAATGGAAAGGTATCATTATCGATATATTATCCGAAAATTCAATCAGATTTAACGAACTTAAACGATTAATACCGGGAATATCGCAAAGAATACTAACCTTGCAACTTAGGGAACTCGAAGCGGATGGAATTGTGAAAAGAAAGGTAGATGATACTGTCCCACCACGCGTAGAATACTTCTTAACTGAACAAGGAAATGAGTTATCAACTATCATTAATTCTCTAAGAAAGTGGGGACAAAATTATCTTATCTAACTTTGTCATGAAACATATATAAAATAGGGAATTCAACAAAGTAACTTAATTTTCTTTAAAAACTTATTGAAGTATTCCTAAGCTATTAAATAGGAGGTAGAAGCTTTAAAGAAGAGGTACTAACGATTTACGTAAAACATTCTCATTAGACAATTAAACTAAAATCTGTCAATGTATTTGCATTAGGAGCTAAAATGTACTAGTTATCCATTAATTAGGAGGGGAATATGAAATTAAAAGTATATACAGTAAATTCATTTGCAAAAACAATAGAAGGAGGCAATCCAGCCGGAGTTGTGATTGATGCCGATTCTTTATCTGATGAAAGTATGAAAGATATTGCAGCTGCTATTGGTTTTAGTGAGACTGCTTTTGTCATGAAGTCAGAATCCGCACATTTTAAAGTAAGGTTTTTTACCCCTGAAGAGGAGGTAGATCTTTGTGGACACGCTACAATAGCAACATTTTATGTACTCTTAAGTAAGGGGTTGATTAAACCTGGAGTATTTCTTCAAGAAACGAAAGCAGGAATTTTAAGTGTGGAGGTAAAGGCTGATTCATCTATTATGATGGAACAAAACACCCCAAGTTTTTATGAAATAGTAAATAAAAAGGAAATTGCTGATTCGTTGAACATTACTGAAAATGAAATGATAGATGAACTGCCAGTGCAAATCGTTTCAACTGGTCTCAGGGATATACTTGTTCCTGTGAAAAATATCAACATATTAAATGCTATTCAACCAAATTTTGAAGAAGTATCCCGAATTAGTAGTAAATATAATACAATAGGATATCATGTTTTTACACTAGAAACTTTGTTTGGTTCTAGTACTTACTGCAGGAATTTTGCACCTTTATATGGCATAAGTGAAGAGTCGGCTACTGGTACCTCTAATGGTGCTCTTGCAAGTTATCTATTTAAGTACGAAAATATCAAAAAGGTACATGATCACCCTTTTGTAATGGAGCAGGGTTATTCAATGAAAAAGCCTTCAGAAATAATAGTTGAATTAATGGTTAAAGGGCAAGAAATGGGAGTCAAAGTTGGTGGAAAGGTATTAAATTTATCGGAAATGGAAGTGGAAATTTAAATTTTAGTATGTATTATTTGAAAAATAAATAAAATTTTTAAGCCCTACATTCTAATAAGAAAGCGGGGCTTGTTTTCGTTATCATTATATGACATTATGTTTTGAGATTTTCGTCTAATATTCTGTGTAAACCAATTAGGAAGTAACTCTTATTAATGAGATATTAAGAGGGGACGTATTCTGTCAAGAAGTACGCAAGGCGGTTAGTTTGTGAACAAATACACTTCAACTAAAGAGAGATTTCCTTAAATAAAAGAAAGCCTTTTTTATATCGCTATAGGAGCAGCATTCCCGTAATAAGTGAAACCCTTGCTTATGGTAGAAAAGGGGCAGGTTTGTTGAAGAAGGAATAATGAAATAACGTAACGAATACTAATTTTAAGAGGAGGGATTTAATGGAAGGTAACCTTTTCATTTTTCTTGCTGGACTGGGTACTGTGGTTATTATGTTTACACCTGTGATTTACAAATTAAATAAACGAATTTCCAACTTAGAAGAAAAGATAAATCAAAGTAAAGATATATCATCTTAACCCAACGGGGTGATTATATTCTAGATCAGCTGCCAATTCAGGCGGCTTTTCTTATGTAACAAAAGGGGCAGTTTAGTTGAACAAGGTAAATTAATAAATAATAAAATAGGTAGTGTTTTCTGAGGAGGTAAAAAACAAGGATAACATATCACCTAAAGAATCAATATTAAGGATGAATCGAGGAAGTGAAAATACCTTAATAGAGCAGATGAAGTTTGTA
Organism: Bacillus mesophilum; assembly: GCF_008923265.1. Lineage (NCBI taxonomy): Bacteria > Bacillati > Bacillota > Bacilli > Caryophanales > Bacillaceae > Bacillus > Bacillus mesophilum. Next base: position 91,640 of record NZ_WBOT01000004.1, read on the forward strand.
AAAAAAGTTTTTTCCTCATAGTATTCGTATTTATATTGTAGAAGCAGCTGCCAATAAGGCAGCTGCTTCTATTTCACAAAAGGGGTAGGTTAATTCAATTAAGAAAGAATTGGCTTGACGATTACTAATTCGAAAAGAATCTTTTATAAAAATTTTTGAATAGATTAGCTTAAACCAATCGAGCAGTTAGTCGAAGATGGGGCTACCAGCATATAATTGGTCTTTTAATTTAGTTTGTATTGCCATAAAGTTGTTCCAAATGTTTTATATGTGATAATCCCCACTTACGCATTGATAGTAAGACTGGGATTAATCCTGTTCCATATTCAGACAAAGAGTACTCAACCTTTGGTGGCACTTGAGCATATACCTTCCTATCAATTATGTCATGATATTCTAATTCTCTCAATTGAGTCGTTAACATCTTCTTTGATATTTCTGGAATAGCTCTTTGCAGTTCACTGAATCGTAATTTTTCGTTATTTAAAAGGTGAAAAAGGATTACAGGCTTCCATTTCCCCACAATAATATCTAAAGCAACTTCGATATTTGCACAATTGTCTGTTGGATGATTCTCTTTTTTATAATTCATAATATATTCCCCCATGTGATTTTTCTTTATAAATACTAATAGTCTCCTAAAAGTAACTATGTAAAATTAAAGTGCCTTCTTCAATTATTAATCCTTAGGATATATTATAACCCTAGAAAGCATTTTGAAACAACTTAATAGTAAAGGACATAAATTTACTACGATTGACAAACCATTTAGGTAATTAGTAAAAATTTAAGGAGGACTTACACATGAAGAATCAACAAAAAATTGGAGTTATTTTAGGTAGTACGAGAGTAGGTAGACAAAGTCCACAAGTTGGAAAGTGGGTAAAAGAGATTGCTGATAAACGCAATGACGCTATTTATGAGATCGTTGATATTGCAGAATTTGATTTACCTTTTTTCGGTACAACCGATTTTAATGATTCTCGAATTATGAAATGGAATAAAACAATTGCTTCTTATGATGGGTTTATTTTTATTGTTCAAGAATATAACCACAGTATTACAGGTGCCCTAAAGAACGCTCTTGATTTAGCACGAGAACCATGGAATAACAAGGCTGCTGCCATAGTTAGTTATGGTGCAGCTGGGGGAGCTAGAGCTGCAGAACATTTAAGAGGCATTTTGGGAGAGTTATTAATTGCAGATGTAAGAACTCACCCAACGTTATCAGTTTTTACTGATTTTGCAGATCGTGAAACATTTAAGCCTGCGCCTCTACATGTTCCTATTGTTAATGAAATGCTTGATCAATTGATAACATGGACTGGGGCTTTAAGTACCATTAGAAAATAAGTATTTTAATACGTACATGATTCAAAAGGAGAGGGGATTGAAATGAAACCGGAATCGATAGTTAACGACTATTTTTCCTCCTGGAGAACGAATGATCCTGAAAAGGTGGAAGCCCTGTTTTCAGAGGATATTAGTGTTAGAGGACCTCTAGGCTTAATTGAAGGAGCAAAAGCTTATCGGAATGCGCTTGAATGGTTATTTGGAATAACAAAGGAACTTGTGATCGTAAAGCAATGGGTTGATGGTCCTGACGTATTGACATGGTTTGAAATCCAGCATTCTGAAAGTAATGAGCTAATATCTGGTGTTAATTGGTTAAAGGTGGAGAATAATTTAATCAGCCAGGTAAGAGTTGCGTTTGATCCTCGTCCAATATTACCTCCTGAGAATGTTTGAAGCAACTCCTCCAAATCTAAAATTTGAAAAAGTAAATTTTAGATTTGAAAAATCAAGAAATTAAAAAGGTGGACTAATTACTAATGGAAAAAGGAAAGATTTATACAATAATTAGATTTATTTTTGGATTTATGATAGCAGGTTCAGGTGCAGCTATGCTTTTCATGGGTGGGGCGCCAGTTGAGTATGAGAGTGAGGCAGCCAATGCATTTTTAAAAGCATTTGAAGACACTAATTACTTTATCCCGTTTTTATCCATTGTGAAAATCGCTTGTGGTGTTGCTTTATTAACTAATAGATTTGTTCCACTAGCATTGGTTATATTTATACCTGTTTCTGTTAATATGGCATTCTTTCATTTCTTCTTAGAATTTATTTCTGGTGTGCCAGCTTATTTAATTTTGGCAATGAATATCTACTTGTTATTTAAAAATGTTGATGTTTATAAACCTATGTTGAAATCAAATGCTTAAACTCTAATTAGAAATTTAGAAATGAGCTGTCCTATAGCTGGACAGCTCATTAAGTTTGAAAATAAAGGAGTGATTAAATCGTGTCAATTGATCAAACCCAAAAAGGACCTATAATGATGGTTCTTTTGATAGGTACTTTTGTATCTATTCTAAACCAAACATTATTAGCTACTGCAATTCCTCCTATCATGAATGATTTAGATATTAATTTTGACACAGCTCAATGGTTAACTACTGCATTTATGCTAGTAAATGGGATTATGATTCCCATTACAGCATTTTTGATCGGCACTTTTACTACTAGAAGACTATTTATTGGAGCAATGATGATATTTGCATTAGGTACATTAATTGCAGGTATAGCTCCTAATTTTGAATATCTATTACTTGGGCGTATTATTCAAGCAGTCGGGGCTGGAGTAACTATGCCACTAAGTCAAGTAGTCATCCTCAACTTATTTCCTGTTGAAAAAAGAGGTTCTGCAATGGGTCTAGTTGGATTAGTAATAGGTCTTGGCCCTGCGATTGGACCTACATTATCAGGGTATTTAGTACAACACTTTCCATGGAGGTCTTTATTTTTTGTTGTTTTACCTATTGTGACGATAAATATAATTCTAGCTAGTATTACTATGAAAAATGTTACTGAAAAAACAAATCCAAAGCTTGATATATTATCAATCGTCTTATCGTCATTCGGTTTTGGAGGGCTATTATATGGATTTAGTATATTAGGTAGTTTAGGTATTACCCACATAAATGTAATCATATCAATAACCATTGGTTTTATTTCTTTAATATGGTTTATCCAAAGACAGCTACGGTTAGAAGAGCCTATGCTAGAATTTAGAGTGTTTAAAAACCCAATTTTCACTATCACAACAATACTGAGTGTTATTGTTTTTACTTCAATGATAAGCGCTGAAACCTTAATTCCCATTTATATTCAAAATGTATTGAATCTTAGTCCACTCGAATCAGGTCTTATACTTCTTCCTGGTGCCATTGTTATGGGAATAATGATGCCAATAACAGGTAAAATCTTTGATAAATATGGAGTTCGATATCTTGCAATTATAGGAATGACTATAATCACAGTAACTAGTATTTTTTTAACTAATTTACAACTAACTACTTCAATTTCTTTTGTGGTTTTTGTTTACATGATAAGAATGTTAGGTATTTCAATGGTTATGATGCCTGTAGCTACAGCTGGTATCAATCAACTATCTTCTAAGCTTATCTCTCATGGAACTGCAATGAATAATGCCATGCGTATGGTTGGAGGGTCTATTGGTACGGCAGTACTTGTTACTATAATGTCTACTTTCACGTTAACTGGATCTAATTCAGATGGCACAATAAATGGCCTAAATACTGCATTTTTGGTATCAACAATTATAGCATTTACCGGATTGATACTTTCAATTTTCTTAAAAGATACTCGTCCAATGAAAGTTAAAATTGAATTAGAAACAGAAGAAATGTAAGAATTATTAAATAGAATTATGATAAATATTTTAAATATGGTTGCTATTAAGTGACCAAGGTGTTTTAATCTTTTGCTTTTTAATAAACAAAAGATTATTTAAGGAGTGATTAAGAATATGGTGAAACAAAATGAAATAAAAATATTAAGGTCCGAAGATACCCCTTGGGGTGGTCATGAGAGGTTTCGCATTAGAGTCATTCGACCAGAACAAATTTTTGAAACATCAGAGAATGACCTCTCAGATATTACTAATAACGGATTAGGACCGTTGCTCTTAGTAATGCACTGTGAACTAAATAATGTATTAATCCCGATGCATGAGCACCGAAATGATGAAATATTAAGTTATGTCTGGAGAGGAGAAATGTATCATAAGGACTCAGTGGGGGATGAGAAAGTAGTATCACCTAATAACCTTATGTTAATGAATGCAGGATCAAGTTTCTTTCATGAAGAATCATCACAATCAGCTGAGGTCCTCCAAGTGTTGATGATGCCAAATGAGTTGGAATTAGCTAGTGAAGTTCAATTTTTAAAAAGAGAGGTATCTTATTCTAAAGAATGGAATTTACTTGGAGGCCATAAAGATTCTGGTGCACCTCTGAAAATTCGTAATAATATCGCTATCTTTGATGCACATTTGGAATCAGGAATAGTTACCTCTATTCCTAAAATAGAAAATTTAATGCCATGGTTATATATTATGGATGGAAAAGTCAGAGTAAAGGAAACGATACTCAAAAAGGGAGACGCTATAACAGGGCCTTACGAGAATATTGAGGAAATAGAAGCTTTAGATAAAACTACTTTAGTATTATTTTTAACGGATTTGAATTCATAATCAAAAAAGAAGATTTGATTTAAAGTTACTAATTTAAAATATATATTACCTGTAATGAAGGAACAAAAATATGGCTCTATCGTTAATACTTCTTCTGTAGCAGGGTTAATTGGTTCTCCAAATATGGTGTTATATAACTCTTCTAAACATGCTGTGATGGGTGTAAATAAAGTTGCAGCATTAGAAGCAGCTGGATTTAATGTACGTGTAAATACAGTCAATCCAGGTGTTATTAATACTAAAATGATGCGTAATATCGAATCTAACGTTGCTCCGGATTCAGCAGAAGCAGCACAACAGGCATATTCTGATTCTGTACCAATGAAACGATATGGTGAGCCTGAAGAAGTAGCTAGTTTGATTGCTTTCTTACTTTCAGATGAATCCAAATACGTAACTTCTTCTTCTTATACCATTGATGGTGGCTTATACAATTTAAGAATAAGTTAGTTAGTACTTTTATGTAAATCGCAATTGACGAATGTAATCAAAGTACCAACTTTTATGTTAAATGACATCAGAGTGCCTACTAGTATATTGAAATGTTGCTCTAAGCAATTTAATAGGAGTTTGAAATATAGTTAAATTAAATTCTAATCATTATCGGAAATTATTTTTGATCTTTAAAAGGGCAAATATCCAATGTAAAAGCTTATTTAACACGCTATTACGGCTACCTTAACGAACCGCCATATACTGGGAGTAACGGATGCCTACTGGATTCTATAAAGATTGTATTAAATTCATTTATTTGAAAATTCTTATTATGTTTTTTATACTAAAATAGCAATCAAATACTTATAAAAAGGATGATCTTAATGGGACGTTTAACTGGAAAAGTAGCTATTATTACTGGAGCAGCTCAAGGTATGGGTGCTGAACACGTACGAAACTTTATAAATGAAGGCGCTAAGGTAGCTATTACCGATATTAATGAAGCAGCTGCTAAACAACTGGCAGAGGAAATGGGTGAAAATGCTACATACTTCAAATTAGATGTATCGAATTCTGATGACTGGAAAAATGCTGTAGAAAAAACTGAAGAATTATTCGGTCCGATAAATGTATTAGTGAATAACGCAGGGGTTGGTATTTTTAAACCATTAGAAGATTTAACTGAGGAGGATTTTAAACTAACCTTTAAAATTGATGAGTTAGGTGTTTTTCTAGGTATGAAGGCTGTTCTGCCGTCAATGAAAAAAGAAAAAATGGGCTCAATTATTAACATTTCATCTGTTAGTGGTTTAGTTGGGGCACCTACGGGAGTTGCTTACAATGCCTCTAAGCATGCGGTTACTGGAATGACAAAGGGCGCTGCAGCAGATCTAGGCCAATATGGTATTAGGGTTAACTCTGTACATCCTGGAACCATAGAAACACCATTGGCTGCACAAGGCGATGTTGCTGATTATGTTAATGAATTAGTAAAGGGTGTTCCTTTGAGGAGAGCGGGAAAAGTCGAAGAGGTTTCTAAAATGGTCGTTTTCTTAGCTTCTGATGATTCAAGTTATTGCACTGGCTCCCAATTTGTAGTAGACGGCGGTATGATTGCAGATTTATAAAATGAATATAATTTAAGAGTTTCTTGAATTGATGTACACCCTAGAGGTTAGAAGAAATAATTCTCAATTTTAGGGTGTTTATTATATGTTGAATATAATATGATGTGGTTTTAAGTTAAATATTGTTGATAATTTTAACTGTAGTATACGGAAATGTCTAATTCAACTAACTTTTTAATCAAGAAAAATTAGCATTCATAGCAATACGGGTTTTTTAACTTGCTTCTTCAACTACCGGGGACTTATGTTCAAGATCAGCTGCCAAATCAGGCGGCTTTTTCTTTTAAAAAACGGGGTAGCATTCCTGCAATAAAAGAAATGGCAAAAGACAAGTTTGTGAATAAATGTACTTAAGCTAACGGGTGCTTAGTTGAACAAGAATTAAACAAGTTTATTATCACTCTATATCTCAGACAATTATTATAGGTTTTGTATTGCCAAGTTCAAGCGTGTCGCATGTGCACAGGACTATAGAGGAATGAAAATTTGGTTCTCCTTGTTATTTGGATAATACTAAGCCAGGATTTGAACTATCTCCCGATTGGATCAATCAATTAAAGCTAAAACAAAGTCATGCTCAAGGGCTAAGACAAAAATAGGCAGAAGAAAGGCGCTAATCTGCCTTCCTTCTCCTCTATATTTAAGAAACTATTAATAAATTCTCACTGATATTAATATATAATGATACCTTAATGAGCAAGCATATCTCTTACTATACCAGCACCATCTAACTTTGAAGGATAATATGTCGGAAAATGTGTACGTTCTGCTAATAATGCATCTCGGTCCTCTCCAAAATACAAGTGGAAATGGTGAGCTGGTGCTGTATTAATATTGTGATCACTAAAGATCATATATGTTGGCATATCTTTTGTATCATCGCTCTTTTTATAGACATGCCGAACCTGTCTATTTCCAGCATCACGTTCTAGAATTTCGTAACCTTCAGATTTATATTTTGCACTAACTTCCCGACCATCATCATAGTAAAATGTAAAGGAATCATCGCTAATAACAACTCTATTTACATCTGTTTCATATGCAATTTGATATTGTTTAATAAAATCTTCTTTTGACTTCTTATCATTATTCTGAGCTTTGACTTCCATTACTTCATCTAACTCGCCATTTAAAAGATATGGATAGACTGATTGCCAGTCTCCTGCAAAGTCGGACAATTCCCTTTCTCCTACCTCATCAAAGTAAAAGAAGCCTTCATAGATTCGTTTTGATACATAATCACTTCCATGATGATCATCTATCGTAATAATTTGTGGCACACTTTTTGCAACAATCTTATGGTCATTATCAAATAATCTAGCTTGAATTTGTTCACCATCCTCTGTGGCTGTACCAGAAAAAGTTTTCGTTTCATTATTAGGAACAACTTCCCAAGCGTCATCGTTCTCAGGATCTTGATTAGGTGCAAGTGTATACCAATGCCAGTGGTCATATTCTAAATCTTCTTCTAGCTCAGCTGTTAATTCAATAGTATCACCCGTATGATAATGATCAGCCAATCCTGCGATAGCAACGATTTCGTTAGGTTCATTGATATCATTTTCAATAGATGATTGACTCTGATTTTCCTCTACCTTATTACTAGTATCTTTGACAATTTCTCCAGATTGGCAGGCGCCTAATACTGAAATAGCAATTAAAGCCCCTATGTATCTAGTAAAAAAACTCTTCATTAATACACCCCTTAATAAATCGTAATCATTACGATTTGATAATAATGTAAGGAATATACGGTGTCAAGTCAAAAGTACCCAATCTATTATTAATGATTGTTACTGGACAGAGCAACTTTAATGCCTTACCACAAAAGTTCAAATGCATAGTTTAATTAAAATCGTTAGAGATATGTATGGTATTAAACTCTTTGTATTAAAATCAGAGCAGTTGGTATTCATAATAAAATATATAAAGACTTCATTTAACCGCGAGTTATGTGCTAAAATTCAATTGATGGAAATTAATCGTAATAATTACGATTTGCACTTTGGAGATTTAACATTAATTTTCATTTAATTGGAGGAGAGATAACCTTGAGTGGAGCAATGTCATGGCCTTTTTTACGTTTATATTTACTTGTACTTCTTTATTTTAGTGCTAATTCATTACTTAATGTCATCATTCCATTACAAGGAGGTGCATTGGGAGCTACAAATACAACAATTGGCTTAATTATGGGTGCTTATCTATTCACAACCATGCTTTTTAGACCTTGGGCAGGTCAGGTTATCCAAAAATTTGGGCCGATAAAAGTATTACGTATTATTCTTATTTTAAATGGCTGTGCATTAATTTTGTATACATGTACAGGTTTGGAAGGATATCTGGTAGGCAGAATGCTGCAAGGTGTATCAACAGCTTTCTTTTCAATGGCACTGCAAATAGGAATTATTGATGCACTACCTGAAAAAGATCGCTCACAAGGTATTTCTCTGTATTCTTTGTTTTCATACATACCGGGAATCGTTGGACCTTTTCTTGCATTAGGCATTTGGCAGAGCGGAATGGAGTATTTTTCAATTGTTATGATTGTCATCGCTGTTTCTACTGGACTTTTTGGATATAGTGCCAGAATCGACAGAAAAGAAAAAGCTAATTCATCTAATGAAACAGAGAGCAATATACAGACCTTTGCTTCGTTTGGTGAACTATATAAAAATCCCCACTTGTTCAAATGCAGTATTTTAATGCTAATTGGATCGATTGTATTTGGAGCAGCGACCGTATTTGTTCCCCTTTATGCAGACCAAATTCGAAATGGGAATGCCGGAATTTATCTTGGGCTTATGGCAATAACGGTTGTCGTTTGCAGGTTTACTTTGAGAAAAAACATTCCATCGGATGGAAAATGGCATTCTGGTTTTATGATGATTACCATGCTCCTTTTAGCGCTAGGTTCCCAGTTCGTAAGTTTTTCTGTAACAGGTGGTGTAGTTTTTTTCTACATTGGTGCTATTCAAATGGGGATCGCACAGGCACTACTCTATCCGACATTGACGACTTACTTAAGTTTTGTTCTTCCTAAATTTAATCGCAATATTCTTCTTGGCCTATTTATTGCTATGGCTGACTTAGGTGTATCACTCGGAGGTGTGATAATGGGTCCACTGGCAGATATTTTTACTTATTCAATCATGTACCAAATTTGTGCAATTATGGCTGCTTTAATGATTATTTTCTCTTACGACAATCGGAAGGTCTTTGTGGACTAGGTTTGATATTCTTGAGTTGTTAGAACCATTTTAATAGGGCAGAAAAAATGGTAATGGAGTGAGGAGGTTGTTAATAACTGGGTGAATTTATAATGCGAAAGGGGCAGCAATCCCTGTGATAAATGAATCAAAAGGATAGGGAATTGTGAAGAGTTACACTTAAACTATAGGGTGCAATAACTTAAAAAAATCTATAAAACTAGTATATTTTATAGTTTTCAGGCGAATAATGATAGTAATAGAACAATTAGGGAGATGTTCATTATGCTTGTATCTGAAGCCTGGAATCTTTATAAAGCAGATAAACAAATTCAGGGATATTCCTCTCAAACCTTAAAGGTATACAAAGTGCAAATGTCCTTATTAATCAAATATTTGGGGGATATTAAGATAACCGATATTACAACAGAATCTATTAAATTATATCTTGGAGAAGTGGCAACTCAGTTAAAAGCATCTAGTCTCTGTCATAGGATACGCTTTATTAAATCATTGTTTAAATGGGCTCAAGAAGAGAAGTATATTCCGATTAACCCGGTAACTACCATTAAAGAACCAAAACCAGAGAGTAGAATCCCTAAGTTTCTTACAGAAGAAGAAATTGAATTGCTCCGTGAAGCCTGTAAAACAACTTTTGAAAAAGCCTTATTCGAATTTATGTATTCAACAGGCTGCAGGATAGGTGAAGTTGTAAACTTAGATAAGCACTCTATAAATATGACAGAACAATCCGTTATTGTATTCGGAAAAGGCAAAAAAGAAAGAGAAGTGTATTTTAATACTCGCTGCAGCATTTGGTTAAAGAGATATCTTGAAGAAAGAACCGATGATCAAAAAGCACTGTTCGTTACAATTCGGGCGCCGCATCGAATGAGCATTGCACAAATGAGATATGTCATTAAACAGATCTCTAAAAGAGCAGGGATAAATAAGTCTATTCATCCACATCAGCTTAGACATAGTTACGCAACGACTCTTCTTAATAATGGAGCACCATTAGAGGTAATACAAAACTTATTGGGACACGAAAAAAGCGAAACTACTAGAGTATACGCTTATTTAAGCGGACAATTAAGACGTGAATTATACAAGAAATTCTTTTAAGTGCTGCTGATTGATGCAGCATTTTATAACGAGGGGCAGGAATATTAATAAACAAATGTATGAACTTCAATCTGGTAGCTAAAGAATGCGTTGATCCAGAAAGGATTTGCGTTTTTTTTATGGAATAACCTATTTAACATAAGAATATTTGGTTGTTTAAAAAATAAATTCACAAAAGAATTTTAGGGAGGCAGAACGGGTTGGGCAATATAACTGATACTGTAAATAAATATTTGGATTGTCTTAATTTAATTTTAGAGAAGCCATCATATAAGTATTTAGAAAAAATTTGTTATGCCCATTTAAATACTTTTCCTTTTGAAAATATAAGTAAGCTGCTATATTTTAAAAATCATCATTATAGTAATTTTAATTTACCTACATTTGAATTATTTATTAAGAACTTTAAGGAATACAACTATGGAGGAACTTGCTACACCTTAAATTCCAACTTAATGTTTTTATTAACAAAGATCGGGTTTGATTGTTATCATGTAATGCTTGGAGAAGAACACATGGCCATTATAGTGAAGATTGATAATGAACGATTTTATATTGATTGTGGTGCTGCTGCCCCCTTTTTCAAGCCGGTACGTTTTGAGGGGAATTTTGAGAATATTTCTTCTTTTGGTAAAGATGAAGTGAATATATTACCAGAAGAGCCTCATAGAAATAGGTATAAATATGTTCGCTATATTAATGGGAAACAAAGCGGAAAAGCATGGCATTTTAATTCTCGAAAAGAAGTAAAAGTTAGTGATTTTAATGATGTAATAGAAAAATCTAATAAACCTAACTCCACATTTATGACTATTTTAAGATGCCAACTATATCAGACCAGTAAACAAAGAAGTATCTCTTTGGTAAATAATAAGCTCAGTATACGTTATTCGAATGGTAAAACAAATGTTTTTACATTATCATCGCCAGGGGATATTAGAGAAGTCCTAACAGAAGAGTTTATGTTACCCAATTTACCAGTAATAGAAGCTATTGAAGTGTTAAAGACATTAAAAATAAACATTTTTGAACAAAGCACCTAACCTAATGTTCAAGATCCGCTGCCAAATCAGACGGCTTTTTTAATTACAAAATGGACAACATTCCTTTAATAAAGAAAGTTTGTAAACTTAAGCTATAGGGGCAGTTTAGTTGAAGAAGGATTTGGTTTTTGTGGTAATGTTTAAGTGATAGGAGGATTTGATAATTATGAAAAGGTTTTATGTTGCATCGAGCTTTAAAAACATAGATACAGTTCGTTACGTTAGTAACGAGTTGAAAAATAAAGGTTACATTCAAACATATGATTGGACACAAAATGAAAGAGTTTCAACGGTTGAGGATTTAAAAGAAATAGGACAGAAAGAAAGAAATGCTGTATTGGAAGCAGACTTTATTATTGTTTTATTACCAGCAGGTAAAGGAAGTCATATTGAGTTTGGGATTGCACTTGGACAAGGAAAAAGAATTTATCTCTACTCACAAGATGATGAAGTGAATAAATTCGAAACAACCAGTACGTTTTACCATTTACCTGAAGTTAAGAAATGTATTGGAACCATTGCTGAATTGATTGCAGCAGTAACAGAGTAAGCGAAGCTATTGAGCTAACGAGCGAATATGAAAGAAGAACAGCCACTGATCTAAGAAGGATTAGTGGTTCTTTTGTTGAAGTAAAGGGGCAGGTTAGTTCAAGAAGGTATAGTAAAATCATCAAACTATAATTGAAAAAAATTCAAATTCCTCAACTAAACCCCAAACTGTTTTAAATGGTGGTCAAGATGCTTGTATATCCCTCTACCCCATTGTTCAGGAGAAAGTTTTCCGAAAAAAGGATGAGGGTGATTTGAACAAGCCTCTGGTCCATTCTTTTGGAATGCTGTAATTTGTTGTTTCAATTTTTCTCTTTCTATTTCAAAATCTTTTTTATCTGCTATTAAAATGCTTGGTATAGTAGACATATTGTGTGGTAAAGGCTTGTCGTTATAAAAAATGGGTTTTGCGAACCCACCTACTATTAGCCCTAACCAACCTCTTGGAGGCGTAGAATAACCCATAGGAATCTCTTGGAAGGCTGAGCAATGAGCTAACATTTGAGCGACATCCATTTTCCCCCATAATGGTCGTGAATTTTCACTTAAGTTGTCGAGTCGTTTTAATATTTCTTCTGTATGTAAGTGTTCAAAAATAGTATTCATTAGAATAACTCCTTTAGTTTTGTTGATTTAAACCGATATTTGTTGATTTGATGTATATTCTACGTCAACATTATTTTTCCTTCTTTAGCTAAAAATGCGGGGGAGTTGTTCTATTAAAGGATTAAGCCCTTTTTGGTTGAATACTTTAACTAAAGGAGCAGGTTAGTTTAAGTATATTCCTTCACAAATCATTAATTTTGAATACAATGAAAAAGCCGATTCCCATTTGACAATCAGCTTGTGCTTTTTTTAAATTGGTTATTAGCATATTTTGACTCCCAATCTCCAGGATTCGTATCATCTGGCATCAAACCATTGATAATATCAAAGTAATGACTGGCCTTCTCTTCCATATATTTTACGGTTCGTTTTGCTTCCTCTAATTGTACCTGAGCTATCTCTTTCTGCTTCAGAATGATTTCATATCGTTCCTGAATGGTGCTATTACCTTCCAAACACAAATCCACATAGGATTTAATATCCTCCACTGACATACCACATTGTTTCAGAAATTTAACACCAATAAGCCAGTTGATTGATTCTTGATCGAAAAGGCGATTGTTGTTTTTGTCACGCTGTAAGCTTGGAACTAATCCTTTATCCGAATAGAAACGAACGGTATGTTCAGTCAGGTCTAGAAGTTTGGACACTTCCTTCACAGTATACATTTTATCCACTCCCCCAAAAATTATTAAACCCCTTGCCTTCGTTCTACACGAAGGTGATAGGATGGTCATGTTCAAGTTGCTATTAATGTAATCCCGAAAAGAACGATGTACAGAAATGCTAACTTAAAAGTATCAGTTTGCTTTAGTTCCAAATTGAAAAATTAATTTCAATTATTCAAAAGTATTGACTTCGTGTAACACGAAGGTAGTAGGCTTATATTAGCACAAGCGTACTAATACTGTAAATCCAAGATGGGATGAAAAGGTTGGCTTGACACAAAATTATATAAAGCAAGGAGGAGAATTTATGCAAAAAGTTATATTGAACAATGGTGTGGAGATCCCAATACTGGGCTTTGGTGTCTTCCAAATCGAAGATCAAGACCAATGTGAACAGGCAGTCTATGATGCTATTAAGACTGGTTATCGATTAATTGATACGGCTGCTACTTATTTGAATGAGGAAGCGGTGGGAAAAGCCATTAAACGAAGCGGCGTTCCAAGAGAAGAACTATTCATTACGACCAAACTTTGGGTACAGGATACTGGATATGAGGATACTAAAAAGGCATTCGCAAAATCCCTGGAAAAACTTCAATTGGATTATTTAGATTTATATTTAATCCATCAGCCATTTGGTGATGTGTATGGTTCTTGGCGTGCTATGGAGGAGTTGTACCGTGAGGGTAAGATTAGGGCAATTGGAGTAAGCAATTTCTCTCCCGACCGGGTGGTGGATTTGATCGTTCATAACGAAGTGGTTCCCGCTGTAAATCAGGTTGAAACCCATCCTTTCAACCACCAAATAGAAAGTCAAAAAGTCTTGCAAGAGAACAACGTTCAAATTGAGTCGTGGGGACCATTTGCGGAAGGGAAAAATGACCTCTTTCAGAATGGAATTTTAGTATCAATTGCTGAAAAGTACAATAAAACTGTTGCCCAGGTAGTTTTACGTTGGCTAACACAAAGAGGAGTCGTTGCGATTCCAAAATCCGTTCGTAAGGAAAGAATGATCGAAAACTTTAATATTTTTGACTTTGAATTAAACAAAGAAGATATGGATGAGATTGCTTCATTAGATACGGGAAAGAGTTTGTTCTTTTCTCATACTGACCCTGAAATCGTGAAATGGATGGGTAATTATAAGATCGGTGATGAAATATAGATTAGGTTTGGAGTATTCCTGTTAAGTCCGTGAAAATATGCGGTTATCATAACAATGGAACAGCCACTCTCATATTCGAACGAGGTGTAAACTGTATTGTAATTAACAAGCGAAACAGTGGATGGATTCAACAGTTAAGTATAGAAAATTTATTAAAAATCTAAAGGAGATACTTATTATGGAATACGTAACTTTAAACAATGGAGTAAAAATGCCAATTATCGGTTTTGGCGTTTATCAAATCACGGACATGGCAGAATGTGAACGAATCGTCGGAGAGGCAATTAATGCTGGATATCGTTCTTTTGATACTTCATCTGCATACTTTAACGAAGAAGCTGTTGGACGAGCAATCGCTAAAAGTGGTGTGCCTCGTGAAGAATTTTTTATCACCACAAAATTGTGGGTTCAAGATGCAAGCTACCAAGCTGCGAAAGGTGCTTACCAAGCTTCTTTAGATAGATTGGGTTTGGATTATTTAGACCTTTACTTAATTCATCAACCATTTGGTGACTATTATGGTGCATGGCATGCTATGGAAGAATTATATGAAGATGGAAATGTTCGCGCCATTGGTGTGAGTAACTTTGACGATGCTCGTTTAGCTGACTTAATTATCAATAATAAAGTCGTCCCGGTTTTGAATCAAGTTGAAACTCACCCCTTCTTTCAACAAAAAATTGCCATTGAAACCATGAAAAAATACGGTGTTCAAATTGAATCATGGGGTCCATTTGCCCAAGGTGGTAAAAATATTTTTGTGAATCCAACATTAGTAGAGATTGCAGAAGCTCATGGAAAATCAGTAGGTCAAGTTGTTTTACGCTGGCATATTCAACGAGGTGTCGTAGTGATTCCAAAGTCAACAAATCCAAATCGTATGAAACAAAACTTGGATGTTTTTGATTTTGAATTAACTAATGAAGATATTGAAAAAATTTCCGCTTTAGATCTAGGACACAGTGAATTAATCGACTATTTACAAGCTTCACCTGCGGAAATGCTAAACAGCTTAAAAGTACATGACTAAGGGAACACCAAATTGCAGAGTAAGCTGGTGGCGTTCCAAGGCATGTAGAAATGTTGAAGGAAAATGTTATTAAAGAAGCTTTTATTAAGACAAAAGAATTTGCAATAGCAGTACCTTATACCATTAACATACCTAAAAGTGTTGCTATCAACGAAATTTTAATTCGTCTAACTAAACAAGCTATGAAGGGTTGGCTTGGTAAGATTTATGTAATTTTCAGCCACTAAAAAACCGACTTCCATTAAGGAAACTCGGTTTTTCCAATTTTAAAGACACTAATAAAAAAAGGAGAAAGAACAATGATGAAAAAGGTTCTCCATAGCCAATCAGCCAAAGGAGCTAAAGGTTCTGCTGTCATTGTCGGTGCATCGCTTTCTGGTTTAATGACAGGGATTGCTCTATCGAAAGCTGGATTGAAAGTTACAATTTTAGAGAAAGTTGGAGCGAACCCACGTAGTGGAGCTGTTCTTCAAGTTGACAGTGGTGAAATTGATCGAACTAAAACAGCCAAATTCTTAAGAAAAGTTGCTTCTGGCGGAGTAAGATCTGCTGAGGCTTGGTCATCCATACAGTTTCGATTACGCAGAGAAGCTGAAGCTGATCCTAAAATAGACTTGCGTTATGATACACGTGTTCAAACAGTTAATCAGGATAACGATTCTGCCTGGGTTATAACAGATGGAGGAGAAACATTCCATGGAGATATTTTGGTGGGAGCTGATGGTTATCGCAGTACGGTTAGACATCATGTGGCACCACATAAGCCAAATGCAACTTTTGCAAGATACCTGATATGGGTAGCTGTTGTAGATGAGTACAACATACCAGAAAAATACCGTCCTAGCCCCCATGCACAGAAGTTTTCTATGCCAGAAGGGATCGGGGACTTTTTACTCGGAACAATTTTAGCTGGAATAAACGGTTCTTACACTTTAGGAGAGCGACGACTTGGGTGGGCTTGGTACGATAACACTCAAAATGCCTTGTTACGTCGTCTGGGGTGTGTAAAAGGAGACATTGTACAACATTCACTTCATGCTGCAGACATTCCTGAAGAAACATTAATTGAGCTAGCTGAAAAGGCTTCTATTAGATGGCCACAACCGTGGTTAGACGCAATTCTTTATAGTATTCAAACACGTAATCTGGTTGGAATTCCGATCGCCGAATACGTTCCTGACAATCTTGTAAAAGGGCGTATAGCAATCGTCGGAGATGCGGCACATCTTCCCACACCACTAACCGCAAAGGGATTTAATGCCTCATTACAAGATGCGGCTGCTTTGGCCGACAGTGTTGCCAAGGGAATACAAGGCAAATCAGCATCTGAGTCTCTTTTGGAATATGAATCTCTTCGTCTAAAACACGTCCGTCAGATTGTTCAGTCAGGACAATCTTTTAGCAGATCTTTTGGTAGATAAATATGGGTGTATAACCTAGAAAAGAAAATAATAGATTTATTAATGAAAAGAGGAGATTAACTTCATGTCTAATCAGAATAGACTTCTTATATATATTTTGACTATAGGAGTTTTCGGCATTCTAACTACCGAGATGGGTATCATCGGGATATTACCTTCCATTGCTGAACATTTTGATATAAGTGTAGCTAAAGCAGGGTTGTTAGTGAGTCTCTTTGCACTTGCTGTAGCAATATCTGGTCCTATATTGCCGTTATTATTTTCACGTATAAATCGTAAGTGGGTTATGCTGCTTGTACTTGGTATATTCGTTGTAGGGAATATTGTTTCGATATTTGCAACTAATTTTACTATTTTACTAATTGCTCGTGTGATCCCAGCGTTTTTTCATCCTGTTTATTGTGCTTTGGCTTTAACGGTAGCTGCTACATCCGTTAGAAAGGAAGAAGCACCAAAAGCTGTCGCCAAAGTAATATTTGGGGTGAATGCTGGTATGATACTTGGTGTACCAATTACTAATTATATTGCGAATCAGACTTCTTTAGAAATGTCATTTTTATTTTTCACCATTGTAAATGCTCTTGCTTTCATAGCTACTTTAATATTTGTTCCAGCCTTACCAGTTAAAGAAAGAATGACTTATGGAGCTCAAATAAGCGTTTTGAAAAAGCCAGTCGTTTGGTTAGCAATTGCTACAGTAGTATTTATAGGATCGGCATTTAGCAGTATTAATAGCTTCATTACAGAATATCTTGAAGCGGTTACGAATGTAACTGGAAATCTCTTAACATTAGCATTATTTATATTCGGTTTAGCAAGTCTAGTTGGAACTATAGCTGCTGGGAATTTCCTTACTAAAAATGCTCTTAAAACCGCCACAATTTTTCCTATCGTGTTAGGAGCTGTTCATCTTTTGTCATTCATTACTGGGAAATCTTTGGGCCCAATGATGATCACAATTCTGTTTTGGGGAATCCTATTTGCAATAGGTAATAATGTTAGTCAATATTGGATTACATCAGCGGCTCCAAAATCTCCTGACCTTGCAAATGGATTATTTCTCTCTGGTAGTAATTTAGGTATAACCATTGGAACAACAGTGGGTGGACTGTTTATATCAGGAATGGGTACACAATATGTGGTATTAGGTGGATTATTATTCTTAATATTGAGCTTAATATCTATTGTACTAAGGAATTACATGTTTAAACATAAAGCTCAACTTACTAGCTAGAGGTGCAATTCATCGTATTAAAGAATATTTTGACTAAAAAAGGTTAGGATCAGGCTTGACTATTCCTAATTGTGTTCAAATAATTGTTGTTTATTGCTAATTTAGACCGCATGTATAGCTTAGGGGCAGTATTATTTAATAAATGAATCAAAGGGGACGTTTATTTATGAACAATTATCTTAAATTATAGGGTGCTTATGTTCAAGATCAGCTGCCAAATTAGGCGGCTTTTTTTATGCGACTAACGGGGCAGGTTAGTTGAATAAGAAATCACAAAAGTAATGAGTATTTTACTTTAAAATTAGATTTAATGGGGGTTTATATGCGAAAACTTTATCTAGATAGAACAGCATTCTCTGGAGCCATAGGTGTTAATTTAGAAGATACTGAGATTATATCAGCAGGAACAACCATTTATTCAATGGGTGTTCATGATAGAAATGAGGAGTATCAAAGATACGCTAACGATTATGATATTCAATTTATCTTTGACGATGACATTCCGCATTTAGAGTTTTTTACGGTTCCACATGTAGATATTATGGCAAAAGATAGTAAAGGAGGATTTATCGGAACTGTTTATCAACAGTGTGATTCGGAAAGTGACGCACCAATTTGTTATATCGATAGGGATTTAGAGTGCTTTATAATTTCTGAAAACGTAGAAGATTTTCTGAGTAATATAGGAACATGGCAAGACAACATGAAACCCTATGATAAAATTACCGTTTATCGTTCGAAAGCAGAAGCTGAACTAGAATTTATCGATTTGTCTGATATTCTTCCATTATTATAAATTCTTCTTGAAGTAACCGGTGCTATGTTCAAGTTCAGCTGCCAATTCAGGCAGCTTTTTTATGTAATAAACGGGGCAGTTTAGTTGAAGAAGGATTTGGTTTTTGTGGTAATGTTTAAGTGATAGGAGGATTTGATAATTATGAAAAGGTTTTATGTTGCATCGAGCTTTAAAAACATAGATACAGTTCGTTACGTTAGTAACGAGTTGAAAAATAAAGGTTACATTCAAACATATGATTGGACACAAAATGAAAGAGTTTCAACGGTTGAGGATTTAAAAGAAATAGGACAGAAAGAAAGAAATGCTGTATTGGAAGCAGACTTTATTATTGTTTTATTACCAGCAGGTAAAGGAAGTCATATTGAGTTTGGGATTGCACTTGGACAAGGAAAAAGAATTTATCTCTACTCACAAGATGATGAAGTGAATAAATTCGAAACAACCAGTACGTTTTACCATTTACCTGAAGTTAAGAAATGTATTGGAACCATTGCTGAATTGATTGCAGCAGTAACAGAGTAAGCGAAGTTATTGAGCTAACGAGCGAATATGAAAGAAGAACAGCCACTGATCTAAGAAGGATTAGTGGTTCTTTTGTTGAAGTAAAGGGGCAGGTTAGTTCAATAAGAGAAGAACCTTTCATTACCTAATTAAGTGTATAATCAGGAAGAATCTATTTGAAAGAGGTAATCCAAGATGGATGTAGAAATTGGATATTTTCCAAAATATTATTATAGTTCCAAACCCAATGCTGGTGGTCATTTTCCGTTCGCCATCGAGGGGAACCTTCCTCTATATGTAATTTCAATAGACGGTTTTTATCCTCCTGATTTTAATGAGAATTTTCTTCCTTTATGGATGGAAAATACCAAAGCATTTCCAGTATATTTCTGTGCTGAAATTCCTTCCTATTGGAAAGTAGAATATGAGGATTTATGTCAGAAATGTAACATTAAATATAAATACTTATCTAATAATTCTAGATTATCGGTGTCTGTTACTGAAATTATAGATATAAATCAATTTCTTAAGATTTTCCCTATTTTTAATTCTATTGGCAGTAGTAATGACTTAGTTATATGGTCATCAGATAAAGATATTTTTCATGTAGAAGAATGTGAATGGCAAGGTAATTGGAAAGGGAAAGTTGGCGAAGCAGTTGTGGTAAAAATAGATAAGGAGATAAGTGTTTTCTGGATAGGGTATGACGGAGATAGTGTTATGGTGCTTTCCAACAACACAAATTTCTCTTCTTATGAAACCATTTGTAACACATTACCATCCTTTGTTAAACCGACAAAACGTGAGTTCGCATAACAACTCATTATTTATCCAACAACAGGTGCTTATATTCAAGATCTGCTTCCAATTCTTCTTATGTAATAAACGGGGCAGGTTTGTTGAAGAAGGAATCTCTACGTCATACGTTGAAATACAAGTAAATTAAACTTTATACCGAGGTGGAACTGTTGAGCAGAAACCGATATGCAGGTAGCTGGATTGAATCAAATTTTATAGAAATTGATTTGTTTTTTAGTGAGGAAAACCTTGTTTATTTGTTAACGGGTGCGATAAATAAATCAGATCAATATACTCATCAACAGATTTGTCATTGGTGTGATAAGCAATATATGAACTATATTAATGAAGATAATCTAGGTGATGAAAAGCTTTACGGCATTTTAGGGGATATCTCTGCACAATGGGATTTGTATTTAGCTAACACATTCTCTCTTAAAGAACTACAACAGTTGGATTTTTCAAAAATAAAACTCCCTATTGAATGGTTCGAAGGTTGGTTAGAGGAGCTAACTTAAAAGCATTTTCCAAGCTTATGAAGTTGCAGCAGGTGGTTATGTTCTAGCTCAGCTGCTATTTAAGCAGCTTTTTATTTAACCAACGGGGCAGGTTTGTTAAATAAGAAAAAGCTATAATCAATAATAAATTTAATTAATTTTAGGTGTGACTTATTAATGTTTGACCTTTTATCTGATTTGTTATCAAATATGCTTGGTGTTAGTACAGGTGCTCTGGATACAAGAAAAATTGATAAAAATATTGAAATGTTAAAACAAGAAACTTGGTTTAAAAAAATATACGATGACGAGAGATATCACAGATTATTTATGACAAATAGAAACGTTAGAGCTTACTTACAAAATAACATTCGGGTTAAAAAAATTATTCGTAGTGAGAAAGCCCAAACAAAATTATTGTCTTTACTTGAAAAACAATTAAAATAATAATTTTTGCTAAAGCAAATGGGCGCAAAGGACAAAAATCTTGTGATAAGTACTATGAGTTCTATTTGTGAAGAAACCTAATTAAACTATGGACAGGTAGTTGAAGAAAGATTGAAACATTATTGGGTTGGAAAACATAAAGAAAAATGAAAATTACTTAGACATATGCAGAATAGTTGAAGTGGGTTAAAAAGGAGAGAACTGAAAATGAGTTTGGCAAGCTATATTGGCTGCAAAGTAGAAGTTCCACTTAGCGATGAAGATTCAAACGATATAATCATTATAGGAAATTGTTTTTCGGATGAAAGCCACCGAATAGCTGTTAGGGAACATCAATTAACTACCCCTTATGTTTACGAGGTTTCAACTGATTGGGGAATTAACATTTCGGAATATACAAACGAAAGTGTTCGTAACGAATCAAAGCAAAAGCTTATTAGACTCTGTGAAATTATGGATGAATTTCTCGTAAAAGGGGATTATTTCGAACTATATAGTTGTTGGGTTGGGGAAGAAGATGAAGAACGGGAAGGAGAGTTAACTCTCCAACTAAAAAACTTTGACATAGACAAAATTAGTATACCTGAAAAAACATTAGTGAGATTTGAAAAATGAAGTCTCCTTCAACTAACAGGGGCTTTCCTTAAATAAATGGGAAGCCTTTTCTTATGGAGCTATAGGGGCAGGTTTGTTGAATAGAGAATATGAGGTCCCATTAATTCTACAGCTAAAGTTGTAGGGGATTTCAATCTATACATGGAGGTAATAATTTGGTGACTATTTAAAATTAAATGTAAGGAGGTTATATAAATGATTAAAGGGATTTATGAAGCCCATTTACCTGTAAAAGATTTAGATAAATCAATAGAGTTTTATCATAATTTAGAATTAAAGCTTGCCTGGCGTAGTTCAGATACCGCATTCTTCTGGATAGTTGAAGGGGAAAGTTGGGTAGGGTTATGGGAAGGGAAAGAAGTTAAAACCCTATACCACCCTTCTTTAAGGCATTTAGCCTTTACTATTTCTTATGAGGATATGAAAAGTTCGTTAGGATGGTTAAAAAGTAAAGGTATTTCAGCTGTTCCTTTCGGAGGTAGAACATCAGTAGAACCTTTTGTAAGACCATATCAAGGAAATGCTTCTGTATATTTTGAAGATCCTGATGGAAACAGTTTAGAATTAATGTGTTACATTGAAATACCTGAACATTTAAGAAATATTGATAAGGTATCTATAGAAGAATGGGAAGAACTCTACATAGGTAAATAGAAAAAATCCGTTTTGCTTTTACCATTTAGAGTGATATGTTCAAGAACAGCTGCCAATTTAGGCGGCTTTTTTCTAATGGACTAAACGGGGCAGGTTAGCTAAGGAAAAAAGGATTTTAATAGAATATATTGAATTTAGAAGTTTGAAAAGAATTTGACCAATCTATAAATAATATGAGGTATTAATATGGCATTTAGAATTGAGTTCTTTGTAAACGATATTGAGAAATCAATTTTTTTCTATCAAAACCTTTTAAAGCTTGAATTATCACAACAGGGAGAAAAAAGTGTAAGTTTTATTAGCAACGAATCTTTTCTTCTTTTAACTTCAATTGAGGTTTTAGATGACAATCATTATTTTAAAAAGCATAACTTTGCTAAAATGGGTGGTGGTGTAGAATTTATCATTATAACGGATCAAGTTGAAGAGATATATAAAAATATAAAACAAAAAAATCCTAATTCAATTGAATCTGATTTAAAACTACAAACTTGGGGGATGCTTGATTTTAGAGTCATTGATCCTGATGGTTATTATATAAGAGTGTCCTCTAAACGAAAATAGTACCATAATCATGATATTTATTACTTTCAAAACTTTATAGCTGTAGTAAAAAAAGAAGTTTGTAATAAACTTCACTTAAACAAACAGATGCTTATGTTCAAGATCAGCTGCCAATTCAGGCGGCTTTTCTTATGTAACAAAAGGGGCAGTTTAGTTGAAGATGAACATAAATAACAAAGTCGGAAATTAACAGAGGTAACTGAATGTCTAATTAAATTGGAAAAACAAGGAGAAAATACTTCCCCTTGTTTTTTCCATACTATTATTGAGTAAATACAAATGTTTCTTTTAACAGTCTGCCTGGGTTTTCTTTTGGCATCCAAATAATTTCAACCTCTAATTCTGTTGCCTTTTCTGCTAAAGGAAAATTTTGATATATATAAGGCATTTTCTCGTTCAATTGTTTAGCCAAGGCCATTGCTTGTTCGTGGCTATTTTGATTACAATCCTTTTCATCAGAACAACCAGTAAGAGAATATTTTGTTTTTGAATCAGGCTCATTTCTATACATATTAACTTTAACAGTGAGTACATCTTCCCCGATGTTATTAAGATTCAAAGAATATGTATGAAATTTACTTATTTCCGGTTTTACTGAACCCTTAGATTCTATTGCTTTTCCAATCTGGACAGACCACTGTTTGCTTGTTTGGTTCGTTGGTAGATGATCAAATGTTAAGGCTTTAGCTTGAAACGATGGACCAGTAACCAAAATACAGAGAATAGCAAGGGCAATGAACCATTTATTCATTTGTTTACCTCCTTTTCAAGTATTTTTTCCCACTTTCCATTATTTATTTATATTTGTGAAATGTTACTCTCGAGCATACGGGTCTTATATTCAAGCCAGCTGCCAATTCAGGCAGCTTTTCTTATTTCGCAAACGGGGCATTTAGTCGGATATGAATAATGGATAATGTTATTTCAAAAACTAAAAATGAGATTATATTAAAAGCAAGGAGGTTACCCACTTGTTCATTTTGGGACCGAACAATTTTTACGATGATACAACTTGGAATGTAAGAGATGATTATATAGTTTTAGGAAAATCAATATTATGAGGAAATATATTTTTATAATTCCACTCCTCATAGGGTGTTTAATTATTTCACACATCCAAACGACTGAAGCAACGAATAATATGAATCAACAACTTCTTTTTTTTGAGCAATTAAAGACAAATTCATTAAAGTATGAAGAGGTTCAAAACATTAAAATTGAAAATGATTCTGGGCAACGGCGTGTATTCAGTATCAACGATGGTTTTCAAGAACGTGCACTGAGAAAAGTAGTACACTGGCTTAATAATTCTAGCCGAGTAAATGGAACAATCGAGATATCATCAAAAAATCCATCTAATAAAATGACTTTAAAAATGGCAAATGATGAAGTGATTACAATTGAACCAGCATATACGTGCAAAGTTGAGATTATGCAGAAAACCTGCACGGCTAAAGATGGAGAATTAATTGTTTCGGATAATAGTCAAAAAATACAATTAAAGTCACAATCTCTTTATGATTGGCTCATAGTAGGATGGAGGAAAGAATCGTATGGACCCACCAAAGAAGAATTGCTGGAAGAAGCATTGTATACACGTTATTTAAATGAATTGGAGCCATCTTATTCAGATTTTTTTATGTGTCCTAAAATCAGAATTGAACCCATTGATGGGGACCCCAGGAGACACATCATTTTCGCTAGTGCTTTAAATTATTCTGGACACCACGGTGGGGATTTTGATAAACTTACTTTTTCTGTACGAGATTCTAACCTAACAGGGTTACAAGTGACGAATGTAAAAGTTGAGAAACATATATCACAAGAAGAAATCGAAAAACAATGCCAAACGTTTGATTAAAAGTACTATATACGTAACAGGCGTTTCCTATAGAGAAGGGGAACGCTTCCTATTTTGTAATTTCGGTAAATCTAAGTAATAATTAGTTTGTGAAGCGTTGTACTTAAACTATCGGGTGCTTTAGTTCAATAACGGTCTTCAACAATATGGCGCGCTTATTGAAAAAAGAAGTAAGAGGCTGGGACATAAGTAACTAACACACCTATTGGACCGAATGGTAAGGAAGGTCATCTTTCTAATCATTCGTTTTTTTATTTATAATTATAAAATATATTTTATTTACATGAGTGAAATGGAGCGGAGGGCCCTC
Source organism: Bacillus mesophilum (assembly GCF_008923265.1). Classification (NCBI taxonomy): domain Bacteria; kingdom Bacillati; phylum Bacillota; class Bacilli; order Caryophanales; family Bacillaceae; genus Bacillus; species Bacillus mesophilum. Next base: position 116,853 of record NZ_WBOT01000004.1, read on the forward strand.
GACTCCTGCGGGCTGCAGAGCAAAGGGTGAGACCCCGCAGGAACGAAGTGACGAGGAGGCTCAGCTTGCTCCCCGCGGAAAGCGAGGGTCCGCAGCGCAATGGAACAGTCTTGATTAAATACCGAAATTGAGATATTGAATATTCGTGTTTTAGAAATATTAATTTCATTTTGTCCCAGCCTAAATTTTATACAGCTTTTTATAAATTAGGTCTTAATAAAATCTTTTTTCAAAATGGTTTTTTTCAAAGTATTTAAACAAGGAGTTAATTGCATTTTTTCACTGGGATTTTATTACAACTCTGCATCACCACAAGAAGTGATTGGCCGCAGCACAATGGAAGAACGAACATCAAATCCTTTTTATAGAATAATTATTGAGCTCAGTCTCAGTCACTGTGAACAATATGAATAAATTTTGTATATTTCGTGTATAGAAATACTTTTCATATAATTAGACATTCATTACTTTTATATAAGATTAAATATTATATTTACTGGAGAGCTTTAACTAAGAGATTAAGCAGTACGCTTAAAAAATCTACTGGATATGTAGAAAAAATATGAATCTAACCGAAAATAGTACGGACTTTAATCGCTAAAGAGAAATTAACTCTAAACATTTTTATAATATTTATAACTATATTACTATTTTGAATACTTCCATATCTATTCCATTCTATGAAACTATTGTCTATACTAACTTATGTATAAAAATTATCATTTTTATTAAATTGAAGGGTAGGTTTAATCTTGGAAAAAGCTCAAAAGAATGGTTTCGTTATGCGTTTTCTAAATGTAATTGAGCGTGTCGGCAACAAACTGCCAGACCCGGTTACATTGTTTTTCTTTTTTGCTGTAGCAGTAGTTGTTTTGTCTGCTATCTTTGCTTCTGCTGGCCTTAAAGTAGAAGACCCGCTGAACGCAGGAGAAATGATAGAAGTCAAAAACCTATTAAACTCAGAAGGGATCTTATACCTTTTTGAAAGCGCAGTCTCTAACTTCACTGGATTTACTCCACTCGGCACAGTTCTTGTGACAATGCTGGGAATTGGAATTGCAGAACGTTCAGGACTTATTAGTGCGGCACTTCGCGGCCTGGTAACAAGTGTTCCGCGTGTATTAATGACAGCTGCTTTAGTATTTGGCGGTGTTATGTCCAGTATGGCTGCTGATGCAGGGTATGTAGTATTAACACCTCTTGGAGCGGTATTATTTGCCGGACTTGGTCGGCATCCGCTCGCAGGATTAGCGGCAGCATTTGCAGGGGTTTCCGGCGGATTCAGCGCCAATTTACTGTTGACTTCATTGGACCCGCTATTAGGCGGCTTAACAATGGATTCAGCAGCAATCATTGATCCGGAATATGCAGCAGGCATGAATTATGCTATGAACTACTATTTCATGATTGCCTCTGTTTTCCTTATTACCATAGTTGGTACGATTATTACTGATAAGATTGTTGAGCCTCGTCTGGGCACATATAAAGGAAATGTCGCTGAAGATGTTTCCTATCTAAAGCCAGAAGAGAAAAAAGGTTTATGGGGAGCATTATTATCTTTAATTGTAACGGGTATTGCTATTGCACTATTGGTTATCCCATCTTGGGGACCATTACGTGCAGGACAAGAAAATTTTGTTGATACTCCATTTTTAGGTGTGCTTGTGCCTGTAATCCTTATCATGTTTTTCATCCCTGGTTTGGTGTACGGAAGAATTACCAAATCAATCAAAAATGATAAAGATGTAGCTAGCCAGCTGGCAGATACCATGTCAACAATGGGCTCTTACATTGTATTGGCATTTGTTGCCTCTCAATTCGTGGCGTATTTTACTGAATCAAATCTTGGAACTGTCCTTGCCGTTAAGGGTGCTGACCTTATTGACGCAACAGGCTTTACGGGCATTCCGCTGATTTTGACTTTTATTGTGATCTCAGGCTTCATCAATTTATTTATCGGAAGTGCCTCAGCTAAATGGGCAATTATGGCGCCGGTATTTATTCCAATGATGATGCTTTCAGGTTATTCACCTGAGTTTACTCAGCTGGTTTACCGTATTGCTGATTCAACAACGAATGTTATTTCACCATTAATGCCGTATTTTGCAATCGTCATCGCGTTTGCGCAGAAGTACGATAAAAAGGTTGGTATTGGTACCTTGATTTCTACTATGCTTCCATACTCCATCGCATTTACAATCGCTTGGGTAGGGATGCTGTTAATTTGGATGCTGACAGGTATTCCAATTGGAACTGATTCACCAATTTACTACCCATAAAAACTCAGAACCTGTTCTTTCTTAATGAAAGGCAGGTTCTTTTTTTATGATGAATGGATGTGTGATGACCATTGAAGGGGACGTCCTGTCTGGCAGGTATACTACCAAGTCGTCTCCGCTTCTTGTATGTTTGGAAAACGATATGGCAAGTATATATACGTTTATGAATTTTAGAAGTTATTTCACTCTCTAGATAATTAGAACCATCTGAATTTTAAGACTATTTTGGTATAGACAACTATACTATTATTTCGATACCCTAAAAGGGAAGCACAAATGTAAGTGCTGTCATAAATAAATGGAGGTGTGCCAATGAAAAGAAAAGCAATGACTGTTGCCGCAATTTTATTCACTACATCCGTTTTAATGTCAGGAGCAGATCCCGTTATGGCTCAACATCCATTAAATGAACCTCCGGGGATGGAATCGATGGAAAAAAAGAAAAAATCAAGTCAAAGGATGCATCCGCTATTTTCCTGGGATCGTCCGGGGCCCATTTCACCTGTTCTGCATAAAGGTTCACCGCGCAGTGCAGGAATGATGAAACAGCCTCTAAAGGAAATGGATCCGGCAATCGAAGCGCTGATTGAAGAAGGAGCGATGCCTGGTGCAGTCGCCTTTGTGGCAAGGAGAGGTCATATTGTAAAGCATGAGGCTTATGGGAACGCCTATCAGTATACCGATGGAGAGTTCACTGAAGCAGACAATCCTATACCAATGAAAGAGGATACGATTTTTGACGTGGCTTCCATCAGCAAAATTTTTACAACTGTAGCGGCAATGAAGCTATATGAAGAAGGGGAATTTCAATTAGATGATCCTGTTTCTCTCTATATTCCCGAGTTTGAGCAGAATGGAAAAGAAGCAGTAACGATCAGACAGCTTATGACGCATACTTCTGGATTTGAACCTGGAATTCCACTGTATTCTCAAGCGAATAACCGTGATGAAAGATTACAGCTTGTATTTTCGCATGAATTAGAAGCAGAACCTGGCACTCAGTATACGTATAGTGATTTAAATATGATTACACTTGGTGCATTAGTGGAACGGCTTTCAGGTAATCGTCTCGATGTGTTTGTTAAAAAGCATATTACCGAACCACTAGGAATGAAGGATACCATGTACAACCCGCCTGAATCACTGAAGCCCCGCATTGCTGCAACAGAAGATCAGTCCTCAATTGGCAGAGGTCTTGTCTGGGGTGAGGTGCATGATGAAAATGCCTGGTCACTTGAGGGAGTAGCTGGCCATGCTGGTGTGTTTTCAACAGCAGAGGATTTAGGCAAACTGGCTCATATGTTTATAAATGAGGGCGAATATGCCGGCAAGCAGATTTTGAAGGCTGAGACCGTGAAGCTGCTGGAGGAAAACCAGAATGAAGCTTTTCCTGGAGATGACCATGGTCTCGGCTGGGAGCTGGGCCAAGGCTGGTATATGGATGCCTTATCTGAAGGCAGTACTTTAGGTCATACAGGATATACTGGAACTTCCATTGTAGTGAACAAAAATAACGCTACCATCAGCATTCTGCTGACAAACCGGGTTCATCCAACCCGTGAGACGGTTTCTACAAATCCTGCCAGAAGACAGGTTGCCAGGTTAACAGCAGATGCCATTCCTGTGGCGATGCCTTCTAAAAAGAAAGCGTGGTTTTCTGGCTATGGTGATGAGCTTAATCGCACCTTAACTGCCAAAGTTGAGGCGGAAAAAGGTGCAGTATTAACTTTTGATACTTGGTACAGAATTGAGAATGAGAGCGATTATGGATACATTGAGGTTTCAAAAGATGGTGAGAATTGGACAGCTATAGGAGCTCCTTACACAGGAACCAGTATTGATTGGAAGAAGAGCACAGTTCTCATCCCGAAAGGAAGCAACTATATCCGCTTCCGGTACGATACAGATGCAACTGTAAACGGACGGGGCTGGTATATCCATGACGCAATGATTAAGCAGCCAAATGGAAAGGACATGAAATTGAAACTATCAACCGATGGCTGGGAAAAAAGAAGATATTAAATAGAGGAGGCTCTCTTCATGAAAAACTTCTTAAAGAATGGACTTGTAGGTATCCTGACAATATTGCTGCTTGCTTCTATGGCATTGCCAGCTGGGGTACAGGCAGCCAAGAGCAAAACAAAAGATCTTATTTTATTGGAAAATGTGCCTGACTTAGATCGGCAGCCCGCTGATGGTTATAAACTGACTGTCCTGAATGTCTATAACGATGGCCAATTCAAAACAGTCAATAACGAAACATTAAAATGGAAGTCTTCTAATAAAAATGTTGCAACTGTTAGCAGCAATGGTGAAATTACACTCACCGGCAAAAAAGGAAATACGTTTATTACAGTATCAGCCGGCAAGGATCGTGATCGAATTGCCATTCAATTCAAAGGAAATCACAAATCCAAAGAACCATTTTTTAAGAAAGAAAAAGGCAAGCAGTATGATGTAATTGCAAAGTCTATTAACTCTATGACCATTGAAGAAAAGGTCGGACAAATGCTTATGCCGGATTTCCGAACTTGGGAGGGAGAAAATGTAACTGAAATGCTCCCTGAAATCGAACAGCTCGTTAAGGATTACCATCTTGGCGGAGTTATTCTTTTCAGAGAAAATGTTGTGACAACAGAGCAAACAGCCAGGCTGGTTTCTGCCTATGAAGAAGCTTCTGAAAAATATGGACTTCTAATGACCATTGATCAGGAGGGTGGTATCGTCACCCGTCTTCAATCAGGCACCGACATGCCGGGCAATATGGCATTAGGAGCGACCCGCTCTGCTGAAGTGGCGGAAAAAGTTGGGCATGCAATCGGTGAGGAATTGAACGCCCTTGGTTTTAATATGAATTTTGCACCAGTATTAGATGTAAACAATAATCCTGATAACCCGGTGATTGGCGTACGTTCGTTTGGAGAAGATCCAGAGCTTGTCGCCGAAATGGGTGTTGCGTATACAAAAGGCATGCAAGCATCAGGTGTGGCAGCAACGGCCAAGCATTTTCCTGGACATGGAGATACGGCAGTCGATTCACACTTAGGTCTGCCTGAGGTTCCGCATGACCTAGAAAGATTAAAAGAAGTAGAACTGTATCCATTTCAAAAAGCAATGGAGGCAAAAATTGATGCAATCATGACGGCTCATGTCACATTCCCGAACATTGATGATACAAAAGTAATTTCACAAAAAACGGGGGAAGAAATTTCACTTCCTGCGACATTATCGCATAAAGTGCTGACAGAGCTGATGAGAGATGAGATGGGATATGAAGGAGTTATAACAACCGATGCCATGAATATGAAAGCCATCGCAGATCATTTTGGGCCTGTTGATGCGGCAATCAGAGCGGTGAAAGCGGGAACAGATATTGTTCTTATGCCTGTTGGCTTGCAGGAGGTTGCCGAAGGACTTGTAGAGGCAGTGAAAACAGGTGATATTTCTGAAAATCGAATTGAAGCATCTGTACAGCGAATCTTAAAGTTAAAACTTGACCGTGGTGTAATCAAGCAGGAAAAGCCGCAGTCCATTGAAGATAAAGTTGCAAATGCGGTGCAAGTAGTGGGCTCTGAAGAACATAAACAAATTGAAAAAGAAGCGGCACAGCAATCCATTACATTGGTTAAAAATGATAACGGCGTTCTTCCGCTTCATGCTAATAAAAAACAAAAAATTGCTGTAGTAGGCAGCAGCTATATTGGAGAGCTTGGTGATGCAATTAAAAAGTATCATCAGAATGCAGAGGTTATTACAGTAGCGTCTAACTTTGTACTAACCGATGAACAGAAAGAAACGATCGCAAATGCAGATGCTGTCATAGTCGGTTCACATACATCCAATGTAGCTGGCCGCGCTTACGACCATCCGCAGATGAAAATGATCCGAGATATTTCAGCCCAGACAGAGGCGCCTGTCATTGCAGTTGGAATTCGCAACCCGTACGATATCATGTCTTTCAATGAAGTGGATGCTTACATCGCGCAATACGGATTTAGAACGGCCAGCTTCCAGGCTTCTGCAGCAGCAATTTTCGGTGAGATCACTCCAAGCGGCCAATTGCCTGTTACCATACCTGATCATGAGGGAAATACATTATATGAATTTGGGCATGGCTTGAACTATTAAAAAGTTCTTTAGAAACAGCGGGTTCGTAAGAGGGATCTGCTGTTTCTGGGAAACATTTGAGGGGAGATGCTTGAATGAAGAAATGGATCATTTTCTTAATAACCATGACATTAGTGCTTTCCGGTTTAGCAGGCGTTTCAGCGAAGAATGACAAGAAAAAGAAGGGGAAAAGCTTTCAATTAGGCGTTGAGGTGTTATTAGATAAAGAAAAGGATTTAATCAAAGGCAAAAAAGTCGGCTTAATTACGAATCCAACAGGCGTTGATCAATCATTAAACAGCATTGTTGATGTATTGCACGAGGATCCAGAAACAGATCTTGTTGCATTATACGGACCTGAACATGGAGTAAGGGGAAGTGCACAGGCAGGAGAATATGTTGAATATTATATTGATGAAAAAACCGGCTTGCCTGTTTACAGCTTATATGGCGCAACGAGAAAACCGACACCAGAAATGCTCGAAGAAGTAGATGTTCTGCTTTTTGACATCCAGGATGTAGGGACCCGGTTCTACACGTATATATACACAATGGCTTATGCAATGGAAGCAGCAAAGGAAAACAATATCCCTTTTGTTGTTCTGGATAGGCCCAATCCTCTCGGGGGATTAAAGGTAGAGGGACCTGTACTGGATATGAAATATTCTTCCTTTATCGGCAATTACGCTATTCCGCTCCGTCACGGGATGACAGTTGGGGAACTGGCAAAGCTCTTTAACGAAGAATTTGAAATTGGTGCAGATTTGCAGGTGGTCGAAATGAAAGGCTGGAAGCGGAGTATGTATTATGATGATACGCCTCTGGAATTTGTCATGCCATCTCCGAATATGCCAACCTTGGATACAGCATTAGCTTATCCTGGCGGTGCTTTAATCGAGGGAACCAATTTATCTGAAGGCCGCGGCACTACAAAGCCATTCGAACTTATTGGGGCGCCTTTTATCAATGGCGATGACCTTGCTAAAAGCTTAAATGAAAAGAAGCTGCCTGGAGTAACATTCAGAGCTGCCTCTTTCACACCGACATTCTCTAAGCACGCAGGCAGTCTTTCACATGGAGTCCAAATCCATATTACCGATCGTGATGACTTTAAACCAGTTGAGGCAGGCTTGCAAATTGTTAAAACAATTCATGATTTATACCCTGATCAATTTGAATTCAGAGCCGAAAACAGCAGCGGAATCTCCTTCTTCGACCAGCTAATCGGCAATGGATGGGTACGCGAAGACATTGAATCAGGGAAGTCTGTGGAAGAAATGAAAAACAAATGGGAAAACGAATTACGTTCATTCTTAAAAGTAAGAAAGCAGTTTCTGCTATATAAGTAAGTGTTCTGAGAATCTGAGATATAAGATGTGAACCCGAACTATGGTTAAAATAGTTCGGGTTTTTGCTTTTTAAGGAAGAAAGGATGACAGGATGACAGGGTGGTGGTCTAAGTTGGTTTAAGGGAGGATGAAAGTGCTCGTTAGGTGTGGGAAAAGGAGGTGGGGGGCATAAAGAGGGGGTGAAAGTGCCTGTCAGTTGTGAAAAAAGAAGGTGAGGGGCACGAAGAACAGGGATAAGTGCCCGTCAGCGATAAAAAAAGAAGCCGATGGGCACAAAGCGGGTGGATAAGTGCCCGTCAGCCATAAAAAAGGAAGCTGAAGGGCACAAAGCGCGAGAGAAAGTGCCCGTCAGCCATAAAAAAGGAAGCCGGCGGTCACAAAGAGGGAAAATAAGTGCCCGTCAGCCATAAAAAAAGAAGTCGGCGGGCACAAAGAACGTGAGAAAGTGCCCGTCAGCCATAAAAAAGGAAGCCGAGGGGCGCAAAGAAGGAGAATAAGTGCCCGTCAGCCATAAAAAAGGAAGCCGGCGGTCACAAAGAGGGAAAATAAGTGCCCGTCAGCCATAAAAAAAGAAGTCGGCGGGCACAAAGAACGTGAGAAAGTGCCCGTCAGCGATAAAAAAAGAAGCCGATGGGCACAAAGCGGGTGGATAAGTGCCCGTCAGCCATAAAAAAGGAAGCTGAAGGGTACAAAGCGCGAGAGAAAGTGCCCGTCAACCATAAAAAAGGAAGCCGGCGGGCACAAAGCGCGAGAATAAGTACCCGCCATCAGATAAAAGAGCTATTCTAACCCAGCTTGTTTCATATGATATTCCATCGCTAAATTAAGCCATTCTTGTTCTTCCTCAGTAAATGGATTTTGAGTCATTTCTTCCAGTTCTTTGATATCAATTTCTTCTATATTAGTATTAGCGAGTTTTTCTATCAGATCGTCTCCGAGAAATTCAAAAGAGGATTTAATGTAGGCACTGATCATATCTTGGACTTTTGGATCGTCAAAAGGCTTACCATATAGCTCCTTTACTTCCTTGGATAATTGAATATACGTTTGATCTAGTTTGGCTTTATCATCCTCTGTCTTCAGCAATAAGCAATCTTTAATATCTGTCGGCATATGACGTTCCATCCAATTTGCCTGTATTTGTTCTGTTTGCACGCTATGGATTAGGGTGAATAGTATTGTGCTGTCTATTTCTTCTTCCGCTTGCAGTACCTTGATTACCCTTTGTATAGCTGCTATTGATTGCTGAATTCGTTCTTTCTCTTTTTCTAATGCATCCAAGTGAAGTGTTAATGTTTCATTTAAATCTACAGTAAAACTGCTTTCTTTTAATAAGTTTGTTATTTTATCAAGACTATATCCAAGGAATTTAAGGCTAATAATTTTCTGCAATGTCAGGATATCATCGTGATTGTAAATTCGGTGGCCAGAACTGGGGTGCTTTTCAGGTACTAAGAGGCCAATTTCATCGTAATAATGTAAAGTTCGAATAGAGATCCCTGTTTTTTCAGAGAATTGCCCAATAGAAAACGAATTGCCTTTATCCATGATCATCCCTCTTTCTTAAAAGTATGTGTTTATTATAAAACCTCTAGGAACTAGAGGTTCAAGTGACAAATTCAAATTATAAAAAATTTTCTTAAAGGCTATAAACGGGGAGCTTCAGAACCCACAGAAAGGTAGCGATGCAGAGTTTCGGCACCTTCCCTGGTAGAAAGCAAGTACCATAGAGTATCAAAATCATCATCATTTTATCCTCAGAAAGCAAAATTTGCACAATAAATCTAAATTTTAGAAACTGTTTTATCTTTCATCCGTATGTTATAGTAACTGGAAAATGAATGGGAGGTATATGGAATGGCCGAGCAGGAAGTTTTAACAATAACAAATTTGACGAAAAGCTTCGGAAGCAAGCAGATTCTGAAAGGCATAGACTTGCGTGTTTCAAGAGGAGAAATTATTGGCTATATCGGACCTAATGGTGCCGGAAAAAGTACGACAGTTAAAATGATTTTAGGGATTGAAGGAGAATACGGAGGAGATATAGAGCTGTTTGGCGAGGATATTCAAAAAAGCGGAATAGCATACAAAAGAAGAATCGGCTACGTTCCTGAAGTAGCAGATATTTATGATAACTTAACAGGTTACGAGTATTTGACTTTTATTGGACAGATGTACGGCATGGAGTTGGATGTGGCTGCAGAAAAGGCAAAGTCCTTAATGGAGCTGTTTGGAATAGGAGAAGTGTATCACTCCAGGATTTCTTCTTATTCAAAAGGAATGAGGCAAAAGCTACTAATTATTGCGAGTGTCATACATAACCCGGATTTATTATTTTTAGATGAACCGATTAATGGTCTCGATGCAAATAGTGTGATGATTTTTAAAGAGATTCTGGCCCAGCTTGCTGCAGAGGGCAAAACAATCTTCTACTCATCACATATTATGGATGTCGTTGAGAAAATCAGCAGCCGCATTATCCTGCTGAATGATGGGAGAATTGCAGCAGATGGCACGTTTGAACAACTGCAAGCAGGGCATATGGGCGGCTCGCTTGAAGGTATTTTTAATCAATTGACAGGCTTTAATAATCATAAGGAAATTGGCGAAAGATTTGTTTCCGTTGTTCAAGAGGTGCAGTAATGGACGATTTTAAAACCTTACAGCTGCTTGATAAATTTCAGGTTTTGTTTGCGAAAATCGGTGTGGATTATACTGCCATGAGAAAAATTCTCCAGATCAAATTGACCATGGATGAGCGCAGAGTACCCACTTTTTTTAATCAAGATGCCAACAAAAAAGGGCAAGAGGACAAAAAGTATGGATACATGAAATCACTATGGATTTATGTTCTTATTGGTCTTGTTCTAATTCCTTTTATGGGTTTTGGAGACAGTTATCTGTTTCAGCTTAGTATTGCTTATGCCATTATTATTTTTATGATTATGACGTCGATGATTGCTGATTTTTCCAATGTCTTACTTGATGTTAGAGATCGAAGTATTTTATTAACAAAGCCAATTTCTGCCAAAACAATCAATGCGGCTAAGTTTATGCATATTTTCATTTATTTATCTTATTTATCGATCGCTTTGACAGCCATTCCGCTTGTGGTTAGCCTATTTAGGCAAGGAATCTTCTTTTTCCTTATAACCATTATAGAATTGATCCTTATTAATATATTTATTGTTGTTATCACAGCAATCTTATATATTGCCATTTTGAAGTTTTTTGATGGAGAAAAGCTAAAAGATATGATTAATTATGTGCAAATTGGCTTATCTTTAGTGCTGATGGTGGGGTATCAATTCCTTGCCAGGTCTTTTGAATTTGTCGATTTAAATATGGTGGCAGATTATCATTGGTGGAGTATTTTCCTTATTCCCATGTGGTTTGCGGCACCTTACGAATTATTGCTGAATGGAAATACTTCCATTATGACAATTGCTTTTAGCACTTTAGCTATCGTCGTTCCTATTATATCCATCTGGTTATATATGAAACTTATTCCGACATTTGAGCGAAATCTGCAGAAACTCTTAAGTTCAAGCAAATCAAAAAAAGAAAGAAAAAATCATCTCAAAGAATTGCTGTTAAAAATCATTTGCAAAACGAACGATGAAAGAGCTTTCTATCGCTTTACGTCCTTAATGATGAAGCAGGAGCGGGAGTTTAAGCTGAAGGTCTATCCATCACTAGGTTTTTCATTGGTAATTCCATTTATCTTTATATTTAACGTTGCAGCTGGCGGGGAAGCTGATTTCACAGAAAGTGTCAGCTATCTGAATATTTATTTCAGTATGCTGATTATCCCAACGACAGTGCTCATGTTAGGCTATTCGAGTAAGTATAAGGCTTCCTGGGTGTATAAAATTTTTCCGATTGACGATTATACCAATTTACGTAAAAGCAGTTTAAAAGCCTTTTTAATTTCGCTTTATATTCCGCTATATATTGTTTTAGGCATTATTTTCTGCATCATTTATGGAACAAGAATTATTCCGGACTTAGCAGCTGTTCTCGTGGCAGGCTTCCTATATACAGTGATTTGTTATGTTAGTTTTGGGAGTAGGATTCCTTTTTCGAAACCCTTTGAAGAAGTGGGCAATTCTCAAGGGTGGAAATCATTTATATTGTTCATTCCTGTTGGACTATTAGCAGGCGGGCATTATTTAGCAATTAATCAGCTGAGCTACGGTTCGTATCTATACTTAGGCATCTTATTAATTGCTAACTTTATAGTTTGGAAAGCGGTATTTAGGAAACAGAGGAAAAATTTAAGAGTTTCTGCCTAGGTTGATTTCCACTTCAGGCAGCTCGCTTTCCGCGGGGCGGGAGGTGAGCCGCCTCGGCGCATCATGCGCCTGTGGGGTCTCACCTTCCCACGCGTCCCACAGGAGTCTCGCCGCTTTCCGCTTCAATCAACCAACATAACATAGCGTGATCCTGCTTTATTAATAAGTAATAAATATTAAATATGTAATTTTTCATCCAAAACTCTTTCTATCCTGCATAACCATCCTCAACCTATAAACCTCAAATAATAAAAAAATCCAGTTAATGCTAAAAGATTACTATTGATAACGCTTACAAAATAAACCCCTGCCGAAATATAATAAAAAGTGTAAACAGACAAACAATTTTGAAAGGGGTTTCAGAATGAGAAAACGTTTAAAGAGATTGTCCTTATTGCTTGTTTTTACACTTTTTGCAGCGATGCTTGCAGCTTGCAGCAGCGGTGCCGGCGGAAGCGGCAGCGGAGTAGATGTTGGGATTGTCCTGCCGACAAAGGATGAACCAAGATGGGTTCAGGATGAAGAACGCTTCAAAGCTGCTTTAGATGATTCTGACTACACAACTGAAATACTATTCAGCCAAGGCTCTTCAGCAAAAGAAAAGGAAAATGTGGAAACATTGATCAGCAAAGGCATCGATGTTCTCATTATCTGTCCGCAGGACGGTGATGCAGCGGCTTCTGCTGTAGAGGCTGCAAAGAAAGAAGGCATTACGGTTATTGCATATGACCGTCTTATTACAAATACAGACGCAGTAGATTATTATGTAACATTTGATAGCGTTGCTGTTGGTGCGGCACAAGGTCAATATTTAATCGATCAAGCATCAGGCACAGATGTACCGCTTTACTTGTATGCAGGAGCAGCAACAGACAATAATGCATTCTTATTCTTTGAAGGAGCATGGAGCACTCTTCAGCCTAAAATCGCTGACGGCACTTTTAAAATTGCCAATTCAAGTGAAGCAGAAGCGCTAAAAGACAAGGCAGAGCTTACACGCGATGAAATGAGTAAAATTCTTGGCCAGGTAACAACAAACTGGGATCCAAATGAAGCAAAAAATAAAGCGCAAACGAACTTAACTGCTGTTGGAGCTGATATGAAGGGCGATATTTCAATCCTTGCACCTAATGATGGAACATCTCGTTCAATTGCAGATGTGTTTGCTTCTGATGGTGATATTTCTTCTTACACAGTGACAGGGCAGGATGCAGAAAAAGCGTCCATTCAATATGTCATTGATGGCAAACAATCTATGACCGTTTTTAAAGATGTACGTACCCTTGTAACAGATGCAATGGGAATGGCGATTTCAATTCTAGACGGTGATACACCTGAAACAACAGGTTCTTATGATAATGGCGCAGTTGAAGTCAAAGCAAAGCAGACAAACGTCATTGTCGTGGACCAAGAAAATGTGCAGAAGGAATTAATTGATTCAGAGTATTACGAGGCAAGCGAATTTACAGGACTGTAAGATTGCTGGTGGCAGGTAGTGATAGAGCAATCTATCACTATTTCGCCATTCTAAGCCCCTTGCTGGTGAAGAATGTGAACGGGTGAAGTGATGTACACATCCGCTTAGGTGATAGGAGTGAAAGTATGGCTCAAAATATTCTAGAAATGAACTCAATTTCAAAAAGCTTTACGGGTGTCAAAGCTTTAAGCAATGTTAGCTTTAAAGTCGAAAAAGGAGAAATTCATTGTTTAATAGGTGAAAATGGTGCTGGGAAATCAACCTTAATGAAGGTGCTCAGCGGTGTGTATCCTTATGGAACATATGAAGGCGATATCGTTTTTGAAGGAAAAGTACAGCAGTTTCATAAAATAAGCGATAGTGTAAAAGAGGGAATTGCCATTATCTATCAGGAGCTGGCCTTATTCCCGGATTTAACAGTCTATGAAAATATTTTTGCCGGCAATGAAGTGAAAAATGGCGGTGTCATTGATTGGAATCAGACCATTGTTGAAGCGAAAAAAATGCTGCAAAAAGTGAATTTACAGGTGAATCCAGAAACGCTTGTGAAGGATTTAGGTGTTGGGAAACAGCAGCTTGTAGAAATCGCTAAGGCACTAACAAAAGATGTAAAGCTGCTGATTTTAGATGAACCAACAGCCGCTCTCAATGAAGATGACAGTGAAAACCTCCTAAATCTCTTATCGGAGTTAAAGGACCAGGGAATTACAAGTATTATGATTTCTCATAAACTCAAAGAAGTTATCTCAATTGCTGATAAAGCAACAGTGCTGAGAGATGGAGAGACCGTCTGCACACTTGATGCGATGAAGGGTGAAATATCAGAGAGCGTCATTATTAAAAATATGGTTGGCCGCGAAATCGATGATATTTATCCAAAGAGACCAAAACACACTTCAGAAGAGAAAATTCTGGAGCTGCATAATTGGTCTGCTTATGATCCGCAATTAGGCAGAAATGTCGTTAAAAACGTCAATCTTCATGTTAAGCGGGGAGAGATTATCGGTATTGCGGGCTTGATGGGCTCCGGGCGCACAGAACTGGCTCTTAGCGTTTTTGGAAATGCCAAGTCGTATAAGCTTCAAGGGGACTTAATGGTCAATAGAGAGTTAAAAGAATTTAAGCATACAAGTGATGCGATTCAATCTGGATTAGCATATGTGACAGAGGACCGAAAGGGAGATGGACTTTTCCTTCTTCAGGATATTAAAAACAATATTTCTGCAGCCAATCTGCATCATATCGCTTCTGGCGGGGTGATTAATGATAATGAGGAAATCAAAGTGGCTGAAAGCTATAAAAAGTCACTATATATAAAAGCTTCTTCTATTGAACAGAATGTTGGCAAGTTAAGCGGCGGCAATCAGCAAAAGGTATCACTTGCAAAGTGGCTGTTTGTAGGGCCGAAGCTGCTGATCTTAGATGAACCAACAAGAGGAATTGATGTTGGAGCTAAGTTTGAGATTTATTCGGTTATGAATGAGCTGATTGAAAACGGATTAAGTATTATCATGATTTCCTCTGAACTGGGAGAAGTGCTGGGGATGAGTGATCGGGTGTATGTGATGGCACAGGGAGAGATCAAAGGTGAGCTTTCAATAGCAGAGGCCGATCAAGAGAAAATCATGGAACTCGCAACGCAATAGGAGGTTAAACAGATGAACTTATTTAACGAAGCAAAAACGCTCGTTAGTGAAAATATTCGTGATTATGGCATGTATATTGCTTTATTCGTTATTATTTTGACGTTTTCGATTATGACGGACGGCCTTTTCATGTCTTCCCGCAACATTAGTAATCTATTAGATTCAGCAGGTTATATTGCGGTGCTTGCTGTCGGGATGACACTTGTGATTGTCATCCGGCATATTGATCTATCAGTTGGTTATGCAGCTGGATTTCTCGGCGCCATTGCCGCAATTTTATTAACACAGGCCGGTGTGTCCGTGTTTTTAACCATTCCAATCATTTTAATTCTTGGGGTAATGGTGGGACTGTTAAATGGGGTCCTTGTTGCCAAAATTGGGATTCCTTCTTTTGTGGCCACATTGGCAGGGATGCTCATTTTCCGCGGAGCGTTATTGCAGGTAACTGAAAAAACTGGAACCATTATTATTCAGGATGATACGTTTAATGCGATTGGAAATGGCTATATCCCATCTCTGCTGCAAGTCAGCGGGCTGCATCTGCTCTCTATTTTAGTCGGGATTGCCGGTATTTTATTCTATATTTATAGTGAGTTCTCCAACAGAAAAAATAAAATTAAGTATGAATTTGAGGTTGTTTCAAAAGGTATCTTTGTCTTAAAATTAGTCTTTGTTTCGGCGATTATTGCCTATATTACATGGATTTTAGCAGGATATAATGGTTTTTCATGGACAGTGATCATTATGCTGCTTGTCGTAATACTTTATCACTTTCTTACAACGAAGACCGTGCTGGGACGTCATATTTATGCGGTGGGAAGCAATCCAGAAGCAGCCCATCTGAGCGGTATGAATGTCAAAAAGATTACTTATATTGTATTTGGTTCGATGGGGATGCTGGCGGCTCTTTCAGGTATTTTGTTTACGGCACGGCTGCAGTCTGCGACGACAACAGCAGGAACTTTATTTGAACTGGATGCAATTGCTGCTGCATACGTAGGCGGGGTTTCTTCTGCTGGCGGTGTTGGAAAGGTAACAGGTGCCATCATTGGTGCAATTGTTATGGCTTCACTGACAAATGGGATGAACTTGCTTGGTGTCGGGATTTCGTATCAATATATGATCCGCGGCGGAGTGCTTGCTGGAGCAGTTATTTTTGATGTTATGACAAGGAAAAAAAGATAGATTGCAAGGGGGGCTATAAAAAATAAGTCCCCTTTATTATTTCATCTAGATAAAAGCTAGACCCCAAATCTGATAATCCTCGAATTGTGCACCTGGTCGGCCTATTTTATCCAAAAATACTAATATCCAAATTTTTTATGGTCATGATAAAATGATCTTAGATTCGCATAGGGGGAAGGGGTCATTTCGATTGCGAAAAAAAGCGGCTCTTATTTTGCTGATCAGTGTATTGATTACACTGTGTTTTTTAACAGTAGATTCTGCGAAGAAAATTCTTCGCTCAGATTCACAGAAAATCAGCTCGATAAAAGGAGAGGAACAGCGAAGACTCGTATTAATTACTCAAGATTTAGATACGCCCTTTTGGGATGGAGTTGCCGGCGGCGCAGCACAGCAGGCTGAAGAGGAGCTTGTTAGCCTTGAGGTTTGGGGCAGTTATAATAATAATGAACAAGAATTTCTAAAAAAAATAGATATTGCTATACAATCAAAGGTTGATGGTTTAATTCTCCAAGGGTTAGATACAGAAGAGTTTAAAGAAATGACGAAAGTGAAAGCATCCTTTTATGGCATTCCGGTTATAACGATCGCTAATGATGTGCCAATGACAGAAAGTCTTCGTAAAACTTATGTAGGATCAGATCAATTCAAGGCCGGAAAAATGCTGGCATCAAGTTTAATTCAGGATATGGGCCAGGCTGGAAGTGTCGTGCTGCTGTATGATAGTCATTCTGAATTTTATCAGGAGGAAAGGCTGCGAGGTATACAGGATGAATTCAGCCAATATCCGGATATTAAGCTCGTTCTAACGGAAACAGCACATACGCGAGAACCCGTTATTGCTGCTACACAGGGGGTATTAAACACGTACCCGGATGCAAAAGCATTTATTGCATTAAATGGGAAGATGGCAGGGCCGATGATTCAAGAGATTAGTAAACGTTTTCAAATAAAACCAATGTTTCTTTACACCTTTGACGATGGTCCAGAACTTCAGCCGCTGCTTGAAGAGGAAAAACTGGATGGCATCGTAAAACAAGATCCGGAAATGATGGGTAAAATTGGTGTTCAAAGGCTCCTTGAGTGGTTAGATGGGGAAACCGTTCCGCTGAATATCAATGGATACTATACCGATATTCACATTGTGAAAGCAGGAAACATGCAATGAGCAGTATTCAAAGAAATATATTAATGTTAACAACGATTGTTATGGTTTTTATGTCGACAATTTGGATAACGCTTACATACTACAATTATAAAACGCATAATCAATATAATGATATTCTGCAGCGATATTTAATCATGAATGAAATGACGAATGCCACTCAGCAAGTAATCACAGACTTGAACAACTATCTGCTGGATCCTGCGGAGGTCAAGCTTGCCCAATTGAATGACAGCATGGCACATATAGAAGAAACGAAAGATGAAGTATCCACTTTAAGCAATGCAGAAAATCAATTTACGTTAACCAATTATATGCATATGATTGATAGTTTTACAGAGACCACTGATCGGCTGCTTCTGTTTTACGGAGAAAGAGATAATGAAGCATACACGAAGGAATTTTCAGAGGCGACAAGGATTTCAACTTATATCTCAGAAATGACGTTAACTTTATTAGATCAAGAGCTTAAAACGTATGATCGGTTTTACCGCGGCATTATTGCACAATCGGAGGAAGTGCTGAAACTGGGATTATGGATATTGCTCCTGATTACACTTTTACTGCTTGTGGCGACTTATTGGTTTTCTTTAAGTATTACAAAACCAGTCTTGCAGCTGACGAAAGCAGCAAACGAGTTATCCAAAGGAAGGTTCGATTTGCCAATTGAAATAAAAACAAAGGGAGAAATTGCTTTTTTAGCGAAAACCTTTGATCGGATGCGAATCAATATTAATGGGTTAATTTCCGAAATGAAACATAAAGCTCAGCTTGAACGGGAGCTGCAGCAAAGTAAAATTCTTCTGCAGGAAAGTCAATTTAGAGGCTTGCAGAGTCAAATAAATCCGCATTTTTTATTCAATACACTAAATACCCTTTCGAAAAAAGCGTATCTCGAAGGTTCAGAGGAGACAAGTAATCTTCTCGTAAGTGTGGCAGGGATTCTTCGCTATAACTTAAAACAACTGGACCGCTCTGTTTCATTGCAAGAAGAAGTACTGGTACTGCAGCAATATATGGATATTCAAAAGGCGCGCTTTACAGATCGCCTTCAGCTGCATATCGACGTTGATCCTGCATGTCTGAATGTGCCAATTCCAGCATTAACGCTGCACCCGATTATTGAGAATGCTGTGATTCATGCAGTTGAACCGAATATTGAAGGCGGGGTTATCTATTTCCGCATAAAAGAGGAAGGTGGCTTTGTCCTCGTAGAAATAGAGGATAACGGAAATGGGATGCCAGAAGAAAAAATTCAGCAAATTCTTGAAGAGCGGCCAGTTCAGACAGAAGGTCATTCAACTGGAATTGGATTTCCGAATGTTGTAAAAAGACTGCGGCTATTTTATGGATGCGAAGATGTCATTGAGATCATAAGTGAGAAAGGAAGCGGGACGAAAGTGGTCTTGAAAATAAATAAGCAAGGAGTTGAATGTCATGATGAAACTCCTGTTGGTGGATGATGAGCAAATTGAAAGAGAAGGGATGCAGGCGATACTAGAGAACAGCTTCTCGACACTTCTAATTGAACAGGCCAGGAATGGGCAGGAGGCAGCTGAAATGGCCAGAACTTTTCATCCTGATCTGATTTTAATGGACATAAAAATGCCAGGGATCAATGGACTGGAAGCTGTAAAAATGATTAAAGATGAATTTCCTGACATTCAGTTTATTATGGTGACAGCTTATGATACAGTTGAATATTTACATCAGGCGATAAAGCTGGGGGTAAAGGATTATTTACTGAAACCCAGCCGTGCCAGTGATATTGTCTCTGTGATTGGAAAGGTTTTGGAAAAAATTGAAGCTGAGCATCTTTCTTTGGAAAAACGGAGGATTCAGCAGCAAAAAACCCTTGCGCTAGCTGAAACAGACATCATTACACAGCTTTTATTTGATCATGTTCACGATGTCCATGTTGATCTGCTTGTGGAGATGCTTGAAATTCCATATACGACGGATATGTATGTGATGCTGCTAATAGTGCCGGCAGGAGAAGAACATATTTATCCTTTGGTAAAAGAAAAAATTCGAAGCAGAAAAACGGGCTGGATCGGTGCCATATATGGAAATCAGCTTCCCATCATTATATGCTGTGATCATGAAAAAACATATCGGTCACAGGCGTTGAACCTTGCACGTGAACTAATATCTTTATCAAAAGCTAAAACAGATGGATGGTTTATCGGTATTGGCAGTGTATGTAAGAGTCTGAAAGAAATCCGACAGTCATATCAGCACGCATTAATCGCCACGATGGACACATCTCTTCCTGTGAAATATCGATTCTATGAGGATGTGCCTAAAATAGGAAATAAAAGTGATGGAAAGCCACGGATTCATCAGCGCAAAGAATTCTCAGATCAAATAAGATTGGGTCAGTGGGAATACATCAAACGGTATGTAAGTGAGATGATTACTTATTACGAAAAGAAAGGAACCTCCATTCACTCCACACAGCAGCGAGTACTCGAAGTGCTTTGGGTGGCTGCCCGTGTAATGAGTGAGCTTGGCATGGAAGTTGAAACACCTGTCTATTCGTATGAGTTAAAAAATGTCAGTGAGCTTAAGAGAGCTACTGACCATATGTTTGAAGGAATGAAACAATTATATGTGATCCATTATGATCGTCTTGAAGCTGACACGTTCCACAAACTGAAACAATATATTTTCGAACATTCACATGAAGATATCTCTCTCGAATCTTTAGGACAGCTTGTTGAATTAAGTCCCATCTATATTAGTAAAATGTTTAAGGAAAAGCTAGGGATAAATTATATTGATTTTTTAACACAATGCCGTATGGAGAAGGCAAAAGGCTTATTAGGAGATTCAAAGAAAAGTATAAAAGAAATCACCTTTGAAACGGGTTATCATGACCCCAACTATTTTAGCAAGGTGTTTAAAAAAATGTGCGGCATCACACCGATGGAATATCGTAAATCAGTGCTCCGAAAATAAGAATGGAGGAAAAACCATTGCGGCAATTATTTCTTCTTATGCTTTTGGCGGCAGCAGCCTGTTTAACTTCTTGTGAAAATAATGAAACGGCGAAGCAGCAGCCTATTCCCCCAGTAAAAATCCAAGCTCCTGCTCCTTCGAAGGATCCTATTGAAATCGGATTTTCAATGGATACGCTAGAAGAAGAGCGCTGGTATAAGGACAGAGATCTTTTTAAACAGGCTGCGGAGAATTTAGGAGCAAACGTCAGAGTCATGGCTGCAAACGGCAATGACGCACTGCAGGTCTTACAAGCAGAAACGCTTATTGATCAAGGAGTTGATCTGCTTGTAGTGGTACCTCACAATGCAGAAGCGACGGCAGCTATAGTTCATAAGGCTCATTTGGCAGGAATTAAGGTCATTTCCTATGACCGGCTGATCCGCAATGCTGATATTGATTTTTATGTCTCTTTTGATAATGAGCAAGTTGGTGAACTGCAGGCTAAAGCAATCAGCTCGATTGTTCCAAAAGGCAAATATGTTTACATTGGAGGAGCTGAAACAGATAATAATGCCCACCTATTTAAAAAAGGCGTATTCAATGTACTGCAGCCTTCCATTGATCAGGGTGATATCACGATTATTTATGATGCATGGTCAAAAAACTGGGATCCGGAAAATGCCTACAAGCATATGAAACAAGCGCTAGAGGCAAACGCTGGTGAAATTGATGCTGTCATTGCTGCAAATGATGCCACAGCTGGCGGAGCTATACAGGCACTGGAGGAAGCGGGGCTTGCAGGTGAAATTCCTGTTGCCGGACAGGATGCAGATCTAGCGGCAGTAAAACGGATTGTTGATGGTACGCAAACTATGACTGTTTATAAACCGATTAGTATACTTGCCGAAGAAGTGGCAGAGCTGGCGGTGAAACTGGCAGCTGGCGAGGATATAGGGGTGAAAGAAACGGTAAATAATGGAAAGTCTCATGTCCCATTTCTGCTCTTGCCTCCAATCGCCGTTGATGCTAACAATATCGACGAAACCATTATTCTTGATGGATTTCATGCTCGGGAAGATGTATATAGAAAATAAGAATTCCCTTTTTGAAATTGATTGAAATTAAATATAAAACTGAAAAATATGAAAACAAATTGAAAGAATGGAGAAATAAGTATAAAATTAAACATGAGGTTTGAGTTTGAAGCTTTACCTTACTAGTATTATTAATGCAAAACTTCATATGATAGAAGGAAAGATCCTCCAGTGATATGCTGGGTTTTAAGCCAAAATAAGTGTAGAGCAGCTACACTTATTTTGGCTTTTTTATTTTTATTTTTATTGATATAGATTTTAGAAAGGAGGTAGTTCAATGGCCATATGCGAAAAAGAATGGGAAAATCTCCATCTAGAGACGTATTTATATAGGATGAATGATTTTTCGATCCTATCTGACACAGCAGATTCTTTTTTAATTCTTAAAAAGAATGGGCAATTGGCCTATATAAGTGAAGAGTGTCAGCGTTTTATTGGTTATTCAGTTGAAGAAATCAAAACTATGAAGATTTCTGATATTTTTCAACCGTCATCTCTGAATGAGGAAAATTCTTATTTTAAAGAGTTTGCTCGAGATTCACTGTGCCACTCTGACATACATATTAGAGCAAAATCAGGAGAATTGATTCATGTTCAGCTTACAGCTTTTCCAATCATCCTACATAAAGCAATAATAGGCAGCTATGCTGTTATAAAAGAAATGACACATCATAAAGAGCAAAAATTCATGTCGGAAAAGCAAGCTGTGGCAGGCCAGCTGGCGGCAGGGATTGCTCACGAAATTCGAAACCCAATGACAGCCATAAAAGGATTCCTGCAGTTAATGATGAGAGATTACAAAGGGAAAAAGGCGAGCTACTTTGAAATTATTAAATCGGAAATTGAAAGGATCGAATTAATTTTAAAAGAGCTAATGGTCCTAGCCAAACCAAATAAGGTTTTCTATAAAAATGTGAATTTGGATTCGCTGCTTGAGCAAATTCTCACATTAATGCGATCGCAGGCACTTCTTAATGACATAGAGATTGAAGCTGCATATTGCTTTGAAGATGCTTCTATATATGGAGATGAAAATCAGTTAAAGCAGGTTTTTATAAATTATATAAAAAATGCAATCGAGGCTATGACAGATGGCGGTAAAATACTAATTGAAGGAGAGTTTCTCTCAGAAAATCAAGTCATTATCCGCATAGTTGACCAAGGACCGGGAATTCCTGCAGAAATATTAGAACGGATTAGCGAGCCGTTCTTTACAACAAAAGAGCAAGGAACTGGTCTGGGGATGCCGGTCAGTTATCAGATAATTAAAGAGCATAAGGGAGATATGTTAATCAGCAGCAGCTCAACGGGAACATCAGTTGAAGTGGTCTTACCACGTGAATCGTAATGTTTGCAGTAGCACTTTTATAATGATAAAATAATATAGTCTAATGTCTTGCTGTCATTAGGATTAGAGTAGTGCATTCTTTGAGAAAATACATATCTATTCATATTTCTGTATGGTAAATGGAAGAAACTATAATTAGTCGTCTTATCCGTGGCCTAACTTCTTAATTTGGAAGTTAGGCCTTTTTGTTTTCTAAATGTTGAGCAGAAATCTATTTAATTAATCTTCTGTTTTAACCATTTCTTTTGAAATAGACACTATTGTGGTTTGTAAAGATAGATAGTTGGGGAAAAAGACATATATATTTAATTAGGAAGATTGTCCAGTTTGACTAATTCACAACAGCTAAAATGGGTGCCTAAATTCACTAACTATATACGATAATCACCATCACATATTGAAAAAGAATAGTACCTGTAAGATGCCGGCTGAAAAATGTGGCAGTACAGCATTAATGGAGCCGAAAGCGAAAGAAAAATTGATCTTAGCATTACCGTCAGCATCACTTCAATTTAAAAGAAGCTAGTCTCGCTAAGTTGCTTGCTGGCACGTTGCCCCCAGTTTGACAAACGAAGGGCAGCTTTGGCAGTTTCTTTGGCATCTCAGTATGACTGGCTGCAGCAGCGGTTAGCCCTATGATGTCAGAAGATACACTCCCTATAAGGTTAAAGCGACCTTTATTTCAGTCTATCTTTTGCTTTTTCGGGCTGAGTGACCAGCATCCACATTTAGGGAAAGGAGAGGTTATTATTAACGCTACTCAAGATCATATGCTTCATCTGAGCAGTACGCTTAGCAAGTTGCTGAAACGGAGATTCGGTAAGGGTCCTGAAACTTGCTATGTTAATGGAGATGGAGAAAAACTTTATATTTTTATGCGAAATTTTATTACTCCTGCGGAAGAAGTGTTACTGGGGAGTAAACAATGGGAAATTGCCATTCATTTCCGTACGGCGATTATTGAAGCTGTAATTAAAGAGTTTTCTTCGGAAATTACTAAAACATTAGATCAGAGATATCCCAGTTTTTATCATGATTGGAATTACGAGAAAAACACTGGAATGATTCTGCTGGTTAGCGGAAAAGCTAATGTTGAAGAAAGATTGCCTGCAGGAACCAAAAATAGAATTCTTGCTATGGTTGATAAAATTGGTTCACGCTTCCATAAGAGAGCGGAACATTTAAGTATCCTAAAATATACGCCCAGTATTTGCATAATTGAAGCAGATAGTATAATGGCTCCGCTTGAAAATCTAGTCTTTCAAATGGGAAAAATGAACCTCCTTTATCGTTATTCTGAGAGTGTTAAAAAAGGATATTTTGAGCAAAAGTCTTCTTTAGAAGTCTCCTTTAACCGCATAATCGAAGACATTTTTATCATGTGGGATTATCAAAGTGATAAAAGTCTGCTTGTATTTACTTTTCGAAAAGAGATGTGAACTTACCATTCGGGACATCTCCCTTTCTTCTTCTCAATTTTTTACATAATAAAGATCTGGATTACAACATACTTCAATATACTTATAAGAAGGGGAGATCCAATAGATGGAGCATACGAAAGTAGAGTACATAAGCAGTTATATTAGCAAATTATTAAGAAAAAACTTTGGCAGAGGGCCACAATCATGTCGGACTACAGTTGGCGAAAAACATTTAGTAACCTACATTACGGGGTTTATAAATCCGATGGAAGAGATCTTGATACAGCAAGGACAAGGGAAATATGTGGACGATGCCAGAACCTCCATTATTAATCATCTTTTGGATGAAATTAGAGGTCTTGTGAAGGTGACATTAGATGTTGATGTGGCAGATTGTTATCATGATTGGAACTTCCCCAATAACTCTGGTGTACTGATCTTTGTACTGGAGGAACGGGAGGGAGAAAATTTTCAAACCGATTTAGACATTAAAAGTCTTGAAAATGAGGTTGGGAGAATAAGTGCAGTTGTGCAAAAGATGCCTGACCAAATTAACACCTATCCTCTTTCGAAAACGATACTTGTAATAGAAAGAATTGGAATATTAATCCCGATTGAAAAAGCACTTATATCTCAAGGGTTTAAAAAAGAGCTTAGATATACAAAGGACGAGCTCGAAAAAAGTTACTTCCATCGAAGCGGTAAATTTGAATCCATTTTTAAATCCCATGTAAAGGATATTTTGATTGATTGGAATTTTAAAGAAGATAAGTCGTTAATGGTGTTTGTATTGGCACCTAACAGTTAGAGTTAGCGATAGTAAAAAAATAAGTGAATACATAAAATGGTTCCAGTTTGATAAGCTGGAACCATTTATTATTATAGAGGACATTTGGCAGTGCCTCAGGCATATTTTTCGGCAGAACGTTCTTTTATTACATCTGAATAATGATCAAGAAGCGTATTGAAAATGGTGTCCCATTTTTGGGTGAGAGCATAATTTCTGGCATTTGTGCCCATTTGATAGCGATATTTATCATCATAGAGTAAGGAAATGATGGAATCTGCAAATTCTACAGCAGAACCTGGTGTACATAGAGTGCCTGTGGAGCCGTGTTTGATAATATTTTTTACACCGCCTGCATTTGCAGCAATAACAGGAGTACCGCTTGCCAGAGATTCGAGTACTACGTTTCCGAAGGTTTCTGTAGTTGAAGGAAAAACGAATAAATCGCCTGCTGTATATATATTTGCAAGTTCTTTTCCTTTTAAAAAACCTGTAAATGTCATATTTGAAGGTGCAGCTTTCTCCATTTCACTTCGCGATGGTCCATCCCCTGCGATAAGCCAGTGACTGTTCTCTTTTAAATGAGGCGGCAGATCATCTGCAATCTCCAGCAGGGTGTCGACGTTTTTTTCTGGTGCCAATCTGCCGACGTAAACGAGCAGGTACTTGCTGCGAATATTATATTTTTGCCGAACAGCATATTTATCATAATAAGGATGATACAGTTCGCAATCTACTCCTCTTGACCAGATTTCCAAATTGTGAAATCCCTGTACAGTTAATTGTTCTTCTGTATCAAGCGAAGGCACAAATAATTTACGAAAAGGGCGATGAAACCAGTTCATATATTTCCAAACCATCTTAGAAAAGAATTGCAGGTCATAATACTCTAAATAATGATCAAAATTTGTATGATATGAGCCTACGAGTGGAATATTTAACTTCTTAGCGAAGAAGACTCCGCACAAACCCAGGTTAAAGGGAGTTGCCACATGAATAAGGTCTGGCTGGAATTCAGTCAATTCTCTTTTCATATTAAATAGATTAGGAAGTGCAAGTCTGCATTCGGGATATAAAAAAAAGGAAAGACTTTTAAATCGATGGATATTTGCTGAGATATATTCATCTGTATTTTCCCCATCTGGTGCAAATACCTTCACTTCAATATTTTGTGAGGATAGATAATCAGTGAAACGTTTTAATGTACGGGCAACACCATTGATATCAGGGTAAAAGGTATCTGTAAAAAAAGCTATTTTCACCTGAATCTCCCTCTCGTTTTAAGAATGAAAAACAAAAAAGCAAGCTATTCCAGTAATCGTGCCAAGCAGCGAACCTGCAAGGACATCTGTAGGGTAATGAAGACCTAAATAAATTCTCGAGATTCCAACTATACAAGCCAACGGAATTAGAATAATACCGATATACGGAATTAAGAGAGTAAAAGGAATAATGATAGCAAAAATAGCTGTCGTATGACCAGATGGAAAAGAGTGATCCTTCAATGGATTATCAGGACTGAATGAATCGGCCAGCGTCAGGTATGGTCTTTTGCGCGGATAAAATCTTTTGGCAAAATGCACCGGCAAATGACTGATCAGCAATGATAATGCACTTGAATAAGCGGCTATTCTTAAAGGTGCAGCAAGCATGAGCAAGAGTGTAATAGCGATTGTGAAACGCGCTCCCCCCACATGGGTAATGGTGCGGAAAAATGGGTTTAATATTTTGTTTTCAAAATGGCGGTTTACCGTCTGAAAAACTCTGCAATCTATCCCATATAAAGCATGTAAGATTTTCATATCTATAAGTCCTTTCTTAATATCTTTACACCCTTGCTATGGCAGATTGTGCATGGGGCGATCTACCGACTGAAATATAAGTGATCGAATGACGTTCTATATCACTGAGAGAGTAACAGTTGCGTCCATCAATGATCAGAGGTGTTTTCATTAGTTCCTCATATTGAACAAGCGGAAATTGGGTGATTTGATCCCATTCTGTCGCGATAATTGCAAGATCGGCATCTTTTAAGGCTTCATTTATGTTTTCGGCATACTGAATTTCGTTCCCGAATATGCTTTGTATATTTAAGACAGCAGCAGGGTCAAATGCAATCACATCCGCATTTTCCTCCATCAGCATTTTTAAGATAGTTAGAGAAGGTGCCTCCCTAATATCATCGGTATTCGGCTTGAATGCCAGCCCCAGCAGCGCAATTCTTTTGCCTGCGAGTTCGCCGACTGCTTCTTTGGCTTTTGCGACAGCTAATGTATGCTGGCGATTGTTGACGCCGATGACTGCTTCAAGTAATTCAAATGGATGATCAACATGACCGGCCAGCTGGACAAGTGCTTTTGTGTCTTTTGGAAAGCAGGATCCTCCATAGCCAATACCAGCTTTTAAAAACGATGAACCAATTCGTTTATCCTTGCCGATTCCATTTGCGACCTGACTAATATCAGCTCCAACCTTTTCACAAATAGCAGCAATTTCATTAATGAAGCTGATTTTGGTTGCCAGAAAAGCGTTTGAAGCATATTTAATCATTTCTGCGCTGCGGGTATCTGTCACCATGATTTCAGTCTTAAGCGGAGCATAAAGCTCTTGCAGAACTGCAGCTGCTTTCTCGTCCTCTGTTCCAATAACGATTCGGTCTCCATGGAAAAAGTCATTTATAGCAGATCCTTCACGCAGAAATTCAGGATTAGAAACGATGCTGACATTCAAATGAGAAGGTGTCATATCTTTAATCATTTCGGCGATTTTTTCATTCGTACCAACGGGAACAGTGCTTTTCGTACAAATGATGACATCTTTTTCAATATGTGAAGCAATCGCATAAACTGCTTCCTGAAGATATTCTAAATTTGCTGTGCCATCGGGATTTTCAGGAGTTCCAACTGCAATAAAAATGAGGTCTGCTTGTGCATAGGCAATCCTTGGATCAATTGTGAAAAGGAGTCTGCGTTCCTTTAGATTGTTCTCCAGCAGCTGCTGTAATCCAGGTTCGTAAATAACAGAGCGGCCGTTCTTCAGCTGCGCGATTCTTTTGTCATCAATATCAATATTCGTGACAGTATGGCCCATTTCACACAAACAAATACTCGTTATTAATCCGACATAACCTGTTCCTACTACAGTAATCCTCAACCTCATCCCTCCAGCCATTAAAGTTCTACTATTATTGTATTAGACCACTTTGAAAAATTTCTTGAGGAAGTGTAAAGATCATGTAAAAAATATGTATGATCCATCACAGAGCTTGGCTCACCAGCTTTTGCCGCTGAATAAAAGGGGTGAAGCATGAATCATAACACTATCAAAATGCAGCGGCATATAAATTAAAGGCGAGTAATTCTCGACAAAATTCGAGGATTTCCGGGGCGTCACAGTGACAGCCAAAAAATTCTATTGACATGTCCCCCTCAATTCTTATACATTACATAAGTATGTTTGATGAGTTTGTTATTTATTGAACATGTATATGTGTGAATATATAGGAGGATTTTATGGGGATTCAGAATCAAACAGAAGTAAAGATTACAACAGCAGATCCGTCAGCGTTAGGTCTGTTCGGTTTAGCGATGGTCACTTTTGTAGCCTCATCGCAGAAGCTTGAATTAACAGAGGGACTTTCTCTCATTTTGCCATGGGCATTTTTTCTTGGCGGATTAGCGCAGTTATTTGCGGCAGTGCTAGATGCAAAGCATAATAATATCTTTGGAATGACAGCGTTTGGCGCATTTGGTTTGTTCTGGTTTGGTGTAGGAATGACCTGGCTGATTCAGCTTGGAGCTTTCGGTGAACAATTAGCTGCAGCAGCAGATCCGCATCAGCTTGGCATGGCATTTGTTGGTTATCTGATTTTTAGCCTGTTCATGACTGTCGGTGCAATGGAAACACATAAAGTATTATTCTTTATTTTTGTTCTTATAGATTTTTTATTTATTGGTCTATCATTAAGCAGCTTCGGAATCATGGAAGAAGCTACACATATGCTGGCAGCACTGGCTGAAATGGGAATTGCCTTATTATCGTTTTACGGTTCAGCGGCTGTGGTCTTAAACACGCATTTTGGCAGAGTTGTTTTGCCGGTAGGAAAAGCATTTGGGATATTTAAAAAATAATAAGCACAGCAAAAGCAAGAGCGTTGTTAAATCAATGACTCTTGCTTTTTTTATTCATTCCTACATACTGACATGAATCGACAAAACCCGGGGCGTCACAGTGACACCCCTATAAAAAAAGGTATTCTTATTTATCCCAACATTCTGTAAAATAATATAAAAAAGAGGGCTGGAGAGGTTTTTTATGCTGAAGGGTGATCCGGAATTAGATTTTACGGAAGGTGTGAGCTGCAATGAAGTGCTTGATTTGTTTCTTGCGAGCAGTGCAGATGGAATAGCGATCTTTGATATGCAGGATTGTTTTAGAAGGATTAATCCGACGTTTACGTACATTTTTGGATATACAGAAGAGGAAGTGCTTGGAAGAAATATTGCAGAAATGCCGAACCCTGTATCCGTTATTGATATTATCAGGGAAGTGAAAAAAGGGAGGGTTTACAGTAATTTAAACACGATCCGCTATCATAAAGATGGCAGGCAATTGGATATTGCTGTCTCTTATTCGCCTTTTCGCGACTCAAATGGAAAAGTAATGGGGATTATTGCGGTTTTGCGGGATATCACGGAACTAAAGGAAATGGAAAGAG
Source organism: Bacillus mesophilum (assembly GCF_008923265.1). NCBI lineage: Bacteria > Bacillati > Bacillota > Bacilli > Caryophanales > Bacillaceae > Bacillus > Bacillus mesophilum. The sequence continues at coordinate 146,666 of NZ_WBOT01000004.1, forward strand.
AATTAATCCAGATCAAAAAGCTGTACAACTTAATTACTGAAAATACAACCGATATGATTAAAATCTATACAAAGGATTATGAAGTATTGTATGCATCCCCTTCACACCATACAGAACTGGGCGTTTCTCCTGAAACACTGAAAGGGCAAAAGCTGGAAAAGCTAATTCAGCCGATAAATGATGAACCGGTAGATGAACTGCTGCAGAGAATCGCAAAGAATGGAAAATCTGAAATCATCCAGGCAAAAACCAGAACCAAGCAAAATGAATTCATGCATATCGAATCAAATATATCACCTATATATAACGAAGCAAATGAGATAGACCTCTTTTTAAAAATCAGCAGAAATATAGATGACCGCATTAAAAATGATGAAGTGCTGAGGAACTTAGACCGCTTATCAATTATAGGACAGATGGCCGCAAGTATTGCGCATGAAATAAAAAACCCGCTCACAGCTCTTAAAGGGTTCTCAAAACTGCTTCAATATAGTGACGCAAAGGAACGGCAAGCAGAATATTTAACAATTATTATGGATGAATTAAAAAATATTGATAAAAGTGTCAACGAATTCTTAGCTTTAGCAAAACCCCAGGCCGTAGAACTAAAAAGCAGCAGTCTGTTCTCTATTATCAATAGTTCGATAAAAATGCTTCGTTCAGATGCTTACATACATAATGTGAAGATCATTCACTCTATCGAGGAAGACGATTACTTTCTTAAGTGCAATCCAGATCAATTGCAGCAGGCTTTTATGAATTTCTTTAAGAACGCCATAGAAGCCATGTCAGACGGAGGTCTTATCCATTGCTGTATCAGTGAGACAGAGGAAGACATGGTTGAAGTTCAGATTTCTGACTCAGGTATGGGAATTGAGCCGGAAATCCTTCATTATTTGGGCACTCCTTTTTATACGACAAAAGATAAGGGAATAGGTCTCGGTCTGACTGTCAGCAATAAGATTATTCAAGAGCATAATGGAACCATGCAAATTGACAGCACACCAGGTCATGGAACAATCGTTACAGTTCAGCTGCCTAAATTTACACAGCAATAAAGGCGAGTTCGCAAATTACACTGCGCTTTTTTCCTTTGATGCAAAAGGTTTTTAATATCAAACGCTATCAAACCAGTTAAATATATCGAATCAGCAGCTGCCATATCTCGATCGGGGATTCAATAATTAAATAAGAGGTAATTCATCTTGTGAGATAGAATTATCAGCGCAGAATGGCCAAACACACAAGCCCTAAGCCTTAAGTCTTAGAATATAATCGGATTGTGGTCTATGGAGACTTGTTGAATTTTCGTGTATCGTAGAAGATAAGAAAACTGCCTCACATGAAAAATTTGGTGTTTGTCTGTTGAAACCTTCAATGTTCATATTTCGTATATAAATAAAGGGTTAGGATAGGAGCGATCAATGATGAATTCGTTTTTAGCGTTTATATTAAGATCTTTAATTGCAGCTCCAACAGCTGTATCAGTCTGGCTCGTTGCATTTTTTGCTTTTGATCAAACATTTCCACTCTCTGGTGTTATAGGGGTCAGTGCGGGCATTATCACATTTTGGGTATCAGGTGCAGTAATGAAATCAAGATTTTTAAAGCGGCATGGTCTTTCCAGAAAGGAATATGCGTATATTGAAAAAAATCTGGATGAAGCAAAAGGAAAGCTGTCAAGGCTTCATAAAGCATTAATGTCGATTCGGCACATGCCGTCCTTAAAAGAACGGGTGCAGTTTATCCGGGTTACTCGAAAAATTTACCGTCTGACGAAAAAAGAACCAAAGCGATTTTATCTTGCTGAACGGTTTTATTTTTCACATCTTGACTCAGCTGTGGAGTTAGCGGAGAAGTATGTCTTTTTATCCTCTCAGCCAAAAATGACCATGGAGCTTGAACATTCTTTAAGGGATACAAGAAAAACATTGCAGGAATTAACTGCTTTTGTGGAGAAGGACTTATATGACGTGATTGCAGAAGATATTGATCAGCTGCACTTTGAAATAGATGTTGCAAAACATTCCATTAAAACATTGCAGGAATCCCGTAAAAATGCAGATGAAAGCAGGCGTATAAAATGAATGAACAAAATTCCCCTCTGTTAAAAAAGACAAACGATGCCAATCTGCTCGATGACTTGCTGGCAAACCCATTTGGAGATGAAAGTCCCCAAATGCCAGCCTATGAGGATACTGGGGCAAAGAAACAGCCTCGACTCATTGATGTCATTCCAGAGGAAAATAGGGCAAAAGCATACCAGCTTGCCGAACAAATAGATCCGAAAAATCACCAGGCGATGATTTCGTATGGAACACCAGCGCAATCAAAGCTGCTTTCCTTTTCACATACCATGCTTGAACATGTACAGAAAAAGGACGTTGGTGAAATAGGCGAGATTATTGGTGATTTAATGAAAAAGTTTAATGAAGTAAATCCTGATGAGTTAAAGCCGGAAAAAGCAGGTTTCTTTTCAAGGATGTTTGGAAGACTGTCAGGTTCTATTCAAGAAGTATTGTCCAAATATCAGAAAACCGGGGCTCAAATTGACCGGATCAGTGTAAAGCTTGATCGCAGCAAAAACCTTTTATTAACAGATATTGTTATGCTGGAAAAGCTTTATGAAAGCAATAAAGAGTATTTTCATGCCTTAAATGTTTATATCGCTGCTGGAGAGTTAAAGCTGGAGGAACTTCATGAGAAGACCATTCCTGCCTTAAAGCAGGAAGCAGAAAAATCTAATGATCAAATGAAGTTCCAAGAAGTAAATGATATGATTCAATTTGCAGATCGTTTAGATAAGCGTTTATATGATTTAAAGCTAAGCAGAGAAATAACGATTCAAAGCGCTCCGCAAATTCGCCTTATTCAAAATACGAACCAGGCGCTTGTTGAAAAAATTCAATCGTCCATTATGACAGCCATTCCTTTGTGGAAAAATCAAGTGGCGATAGCACTGACACTCATTCGCCAGCGGTCGGCCGTTGAAGCGCAGAAACAAGTTTCAAAAACTACAAATGATTTGCTCTTAAAAAATGCAGAAATGCTGAAAACGAATACGATTGAAACAGCAAAAGAAAATGAGCGTGGATTAGTAGATATTGAAACTCTTAAGAAAACACAGGAAAATTTAATTTCTACACTAGAAGAGACGTTAAGGATTCAAGAGGAAGGCAGAACAAAACGCAGACAAGCCGAGCAGGACCTTGCTAATATGGAAAATGACCTTCGCGTAAAACTCCTTGAGATCAAAGGTGAATAATAAAAAGAAAAAGCCGTTACCTCGGAATGAGGCAACGGCTTTTTGATAAAATTGTTTCACGTATGAATGTGGGGTTCAGTTTTTTTCGGATGGAATGCTCTTTATCTGAGGAGCCTGCCGATCCTATTTTAGAGCTGCAATGCTTTCTATTGACGCTAGGGAACTTACTCATCTACTAGCTCCATTTATCTGCCTTTACTGGGCTGAGCGGGTCAGAGGGAGGCGAATAAGTACTTCAGTCCCTTCACTAACTTTGCTGTTAAAGCTCATTGTTCCTTTATGCAGCTGTACAATACGATAACTGACGGTTAAACCTAATCCTGTTCCAGTCTCCTTTGATGAGTAAAATGGCTCGCCAAGCTTCCTTAAATCTTCCTCAGCTATGCCGATTCCAGTGTCTTTTATTGATACAATAGCTTCGTTTTGCTCGATATGGAAAGATACAGTTACTTTTCCGCCGCTGATTGAAGCTTCAACCGCGTTCTTTATAATATTAATAAACAGCTGCTTCAGCTGATTCGGTTCACACTCGATTTCGGCAGGGAACTTTGCTCTTTTTAAATCAATAGAGACATTAAACAAAGTAGCTTCTGTTTTCAAAAGGGACGTCACATTAAAAAGGATGGTTTGCATATCAGCCTTTACAAATCTTACTTCCTGCGGTTTTGCCAGTAAAAGAAGCTCGCTCACAATGTAATTAATTCGGTCCAATTCTTCCTGCATAATGCGGTAATAAAAATGATGCTTTTCATTTTCGCGTTCCAGCAGCTGTACAAAGCCTTTAAGTGAAGTAAGTGGATTCCTGATTTCATGGGCGATACTGGCAGATAGTTCACCAACGGCTGAAAGCTTCTCAGATAAGCGAAGTTTCTCTTCTGTCATCCGCAATTTTGTTATATCTTTTCCTTGTACAATCATTCCGGCCGTTTTCCCATTAATGACAATCGGAAGGATGTTACATTCCAGCATAATCTTTTCGCCGTTTTTTGTCGTTAATTCAAGTTCACTTATCTTTGGCAGGGGATCAGCATCCATTTCATTGATTTTTTCAAGGATAGCGGAATGCTGCTCTCCTTCAATAAAACTCGAGAGGGCTTTTCCCTGTACTTCATTTTCTGTAAACCGAGTAGACTCTATAAATTGCGGGTTAACTTGAGTAATTTGACCTTTTAGATCTGTCATCATAATAATGCCTGTATTATATTCAAAAAGCGATTTATATTGCTGTTTCGTTTCTTCTAATAACTGCTCCACAGCAATTCGATCGGTAATATCACGCCCGATAATGACAAGCCCCTGACGGCTCCCGTTTTTATTGAATAGGGGAACTTTAATGGTGTCAAAGGTTTTTGAGCTGCCATCCTTCATTGGAATGACTTCTTCGACGCGGCTGATGGTGCCATGCTTCCAGGCAGCCTCATCTGACACTTCACAATAGATTAAGGCTTCACGGTAAAACTCCGTGTATTGTGCAAGTTCAGAATCCTTTTTTCCTTTATAATCGACATCTTCTAAGTCAAAGAGCTTCAATCCGAATTCATTTGCTTCAATCCATCTGCCTTGTCCATCTTTAAAGTTTACGAAGTCAACCATGGAATTAATTAGCGTAGAAAGTCGCTGTTCCTCTTCACGTGATTTATTGAGCTCTTCTGTTTTTTTGATGAAATAATAAAATAGTAATCCTGTCAGAACAATATATAAAACTTCTTTACTGCTGGTAATAAACTGCAGAAAAGGAGAAGGCTCAAATTGCTCCAATATATAATTCGTGCCAAATATCCATATCAAGCCAGCTATGCAATACAAACCGATAATCTTTTTTTTATTCATGCTTTTAGCTTTGCTCCTTTTTGCGTACGTGCCGAAATATGAATGTTAGCTTTATAATATTTTCCTTTTAGTAACATTCAGAGTAAAGTTATATTAGGAAAATGTTTAAGTCCGACCGCTTTATTGTCTTATTTTTAGTATAATATGAGTTAGTATTCAAAAGATGAATCTTTGTACCTAGTTCATTTTAAATGAAGTACCTATTTTTAGCTAGTCGCAGGAAATGGAAACGATGAATGAAGGATGGATGTAAATCATGTATTTAACCGTTAAGGAAACAGCAGAACGATTGACTTGCTCAGAATCTCAAGTAAAAAAGCTAATCCTGGACAATAAGATTCGTGCTCTCTATGATGGACAAGAGTATTTAATTAATGAAGATCAATTTCAATCACACTTCAAGCAAGTGGAAAAGTATAAGCAACTAATTGAAGAGATATTAAATGAACCGATTCCAGAAGATATAGATATTAAGGATGAAGACTAAACTCGCTAGTTTGAGAGCCATCCTTAATCTTATGTTTTCCTTTTAATAACAGATTGAAACAAAAACTCGCTAAGCAAACAGATGATTTCGTTTGCTTAGCGTTTTTTTTATGCAAAAACTACAATTCGAATATTGACTTCGTAAAGTGATTGGAGTAAACTTCATAAGTACTTTGTTTAAAGTAGTTTGAAAAAAACACTTTGAAAAAAGTTGTTAATTAGATTTGTGATATAAAGGAGATAGAAAAATGAAATTTACTCAGTTTCTAAAAACAAAAGGGGCAATTGCAACTATCTTTATGGGTGTATTCTATGCGGTTGCTATGCTGGGAATATTTTTGCCGGGCTACTCATCGATTCCGGGGAATGTTGATCAATTGCCAATTGCGATCATTAATGAGGATGCTGGGGATTATGGGGCCACGATCGCGGATCAGCTGAAAGAGAATCTGCCTTTTAAGGAAATTGAAACGGAATTAACGAATAAACAAGCATTAAATGATTTAGAGCATAATGATTTAGCATTAGTTGTGCATATTCCTAAAAACTTTTCTGATGATCTCCAAAAAGGAGAAGTTTCATCCAGTATTGATTTCACAATCAATGAAGCTGGTGCAACAACTGTTTCTTCTACGATGAATTCGGTGGTTACACAGATTAACAGCCAGCTGAGTGCACAGTTCTCAGAGCAGACGGCCAAGGGAGTCATCATGAATTTCAATGTGCCGGAAGATCAAGCGGAACAATTAGCGAATAAAATTGAAACAGCTTATGTTGGCAATGTCATCACAATCAATGAAGTGCCAGATGGAATGCATCATAATATGCTTCCAATGTTTTTAACAATGGCAGGTTATACCGGTGCTATGATTGGTGCCATGCAATTAGTAAGTGCCTATAGAGCAAGCCGGGGAAAAGCAAGTAAGAAACGTTTATTCACTTATGTACAATTAACGGCTATATTGGTTGCTGTTGTATCATCTTTATTTGCGTTAGGCATTACGTACCTCATTAATAAACCTAGTGGGGATCTATTCTTAGAATTATTTGGACATCAGGTCTTAAATTATATCGTTTGTTTTAACTTTACAGCTGTTTTCGTCTTTTTAGTTGGTGAAGCCGGAATGGTATTAAACTTACCGATTTTATTAATTCAAACCTTAGCAAATGGGGTTACGGTTACTCGTGATATGATGTATCTGCCATATGAATGGATGAGCCACATTTCGCCAATGTATTATTCTGTACAGGCATACTTTGCGAGCCTTTATGGAAGCATCAGCCCTGCACCATTTATTTGGTTAATGGCTGCTATTGGCGCAGCTGCATTGCTGCTGAACATTCTAATAGTTGCATTCGTTCATAAAACAGAGCCTGTTGAAAACACAGAAGATACCCTTGAAACAGAAGGATTAAAGAATACAACTGAAGTCACTGCTTAGTTTTTGCTATAATAAAGAGATCATTTTTCTTGAAGGAGCAAAAATCATGTCCGTTCAAATTTTTATTTTGAGCAAGCTAATGAAAGAAAACACTTATCCATATAAATTAAAAAAACAGCTCTCAGAACCTATTCCCCTAGATCAGCTAGGCGGACTAACTGAGAGTAAGCTATATTACCATTTTGATTCTTTAGCCAAGAAAGGTTTAATTGAGACTGTTGAGATCATCAAAGAAGAAAATCGTCCTGATAAGCAAGTATTTTCAATTACAGCTAAAGGCCGTGAAGAGCTGCCTAAATTAATTTACAGTCTATTTAAAAACGCAGATGATATTAAAGGCATGACGGTAGGCTTAGTCAATTTAAAATATGTTGAGCGAGATGAAGTCGTAAACATTCTCAAAAATAGATTAGAAAAGGTTAAAGGGCATTGGGACGAAATTAAAGGAATTGAAGAACAGCTGCAGGTTAGCAAAGAAAATGAATGGTTCGTTGATTTTATGAGCAGCTATATTTCATCTCTAAATGAGTCCAGCATCCATTGGCTTGAAAAACTGATTAACACAATAAAACGAGATGAGAATTAAAAGAAGGCGAGCTTCGTTAATAAGTGAAGCTCGCCCTCTTCGTGTTATAAAGACCGGTTTTGCGAGATAGCGGGTAATCTTGATTTTTCTGTGAACAAATTTCTTTGAATGAGCAAAATATAGCTTCTGGTTAAGTCTTTCAATTTTACAAAGAAAATTATTTTTAATATTCTTTAAATATAGAAGATAAGGAGGAGATACAATGTATGAAATTTTGATTGTTGGTGCTGGTCCATCTGGTGCAAGTGCAGCCATTTTTGCAGCGAAAGCAGGAAAAAAGGTACTTGTGATTGACAATGATAAAGGTGTTACAAAGCGTGCCTGGGTTGAAAATCATTACGGTGTATCTGAAATCTCCGGACCAGATCTTGTACAGCAGGGGAAGAAGCAGGCAGAAAAGTTTGGTGCGGAGTTTGTTCAGGGAACCGTTGAGTCTATTAAAGGCGGAGATTCTGGATTCGTTGTTAAAACAGATCAAGCTTTATATGAGGCAAAGCATATCATACTTGCAACAGGCTTTATGGCCGATTTGGCAGCGGAAGCAGGCGTCACAACAAAGGAAGGTACAGAGCCGCGTGTAAAAACCATCATTGATACAGATGAAGCTGGGAAAACAAATGTTAGAGGCATTTGGGCTGCTGGGACAGTTGCTGGTGTCAGTGTACATACCATTGTGACTGCTGGGGATGGAGCAAAAGTGGCAATTAACGTAATTAGCGAACTAAACGGTGAGCGCTATGTAGATCATGATGTACTGAAGGGGTAATTTATTATTGTACTTTAAAAGCTGAAATGAGGAGCAGATGGGGCTCCTCATTTTTCATTCAAGTTATTTACATCCAATAAATACATTGAAAAGTAAGTGGATTCACTGTTAACAACCAATGTACCGTTACCTGTAAACCGAGGTTTAACCAGCCTTTCTTCTATATCAGCAAACGCTCGAATGGGCTTTGTGGACTTCTCTTCAAGTTTAAATAATTCTACAGTATTAGAGCCTTTTTTATCTGGAATGCTTAATGCTAAATAATTATGATGAACGGCATATGCATCAAAGGCGGGTACATCCAACTTGTGGTACTTGCCACTTTCTAGATCAATGTACCCTAGAATGTATGGCTCATCTGAATTGGAAAGTTGAGCGTATATCTTCTCTTCAGTTATTGTGATATTTTCAGCTTGTTCATAAGGTAGTGTATATTCCTCAAGCAGTTTTCCGCTTTTTATATTATATAAAAAGAATCTGGTTAATTTACTGCTGCCTTCTTGAAATCTTTCTGGAATGACGAGATATTCACCTAATATACCTGCCATGCTGTTTGCACCTAAACCAGTTTGTCTGTGAACGTTTTTAGTCTCTTTTGTTGGTAAATGAATGATTGAATAACCAGGAAATGAATCGAATCTGTTGGTTATCAGATAATCATCGGCTAGCTGAATACTTGCTGATGAATGATGATAAACATCCTGTTCTTGTGTATGCCGATTAAGAACATGCAGCGTATTTGAGTGAATATCTTCCCATATAAGCCAATTTTGATTTGCTGTAAAATTATTAATTTGAGCATTTTCATTACTAGCAACCAGTCTTTGAATTTCTTGATTTTCAGTCGAGTAGGCATATATTTCGTCATCATTTATATATACTAACTCATTTGTATCGTCTATATATTGAGAAGTAATTAGCTGTGAGTAATCGATTCCGGGGATCGTAACTGCTTTTAAGTCCTTATTAAGAACTGCTTGCAATGCAGATTCTTGCTCGTGCTGCTGAATGAATGCGGCAGCCGAAATACCTGTAACTATTATGATGAATAGGACGCTTAAAACAGGAATAATTGATCTTTTTGCTTCCCCCCGCTTGTGGTTTATATGGTGACCTGCTTCAGCTAGGATCTTGCTCTTTTTGCTATGTGTTAGGGTAATATGGTCTGGCACAATATGATCTAAGCGTTCCTTAATATTCTTCGTCATGCTTGAACTCCTCCTCAGTCAGAGCGAGCTTTGCTTTTTTTCTGCCGCGCGCTAGTCTCGTTTTAACCGTGTTTATAGAGCAATTTAAGATACCGGCGATTTCCGCTATCGAGAATTCTGCATAGTAATGAAGCCAGATAACTTCCTTATATTTAAGGGGGAGCCTGTCAAGTAAGGAAGCCAAAGCTTTTTCTTCTTCAAGTTTTACGTATTGTGATTCAGGTGTATTCTGATGAATCAGTAAAGAGCCTGCCCAATTTGAAAATTCCAACTTTCTGTACGACCAGCTCTTAAAATAATTTCGGCACTCATTTACGGTCATCCGATACAAATAGGTTTTTACGCTTGACCTGCCTTCAAAGACTTCGAGCTTCAAATAATATCGGAGGAAAACTTCTTGAACAATGTCTTCTGCTTTAGTTTCGTCCTTTACAAAAACATAAGCGAGGCGAACTAAGTAATGGCCATAGTCGTCCATGGCTGTAATTAATAATTTGTCTTTTTCGCTTTTTTCCATCACCGGCCTCCTTCCTTAACAACTGTTAGACAAAGATAAAGCAGCTTTGGTTTCAATTTTTTAGAAAAAGGGTTGTTATTATTTCTCTTATTACCGTTTTTTCTATTCACAAGAACAAGAGCAGGCTAGATACCCTGCTCTTGTTCTAGTCTACTATTAACTGCCTTTGATTCTTTCCATAAAATCTTTTGTAAAAGGATCGAAGCAATTCCTATAAGTGTACAAATAATCCCTATAGTTAAGAAAATATCTCCAGGTCCCCATTTCTGCACGAGCATGCCCCCAATTAACGGCGCAATCACCACGGTCATGCTTGATATGGAGTTGCTGATGCCAGATACCCGGCCAATGCTCTTTTCCGTCGTATGTTTTTGAATAATGTACTGAAACCCGATGGAGTAGAGACCGACACCGAGACCGATAAAAATACCTAATAATACAGGCAGCCACATGGCAAAATTTTCTGTTAAGAAACCAAATCCGCCAAATCCAGCTCCGATAAATAAGATACTGCCGCCAAGAAGGGTTCCATAGGAACGGAAATGCTCGAACCGATTTAAAAACATCATCATCATCAATGCGCCAAAACCCGAAGAAGCGAAAATCCAGCCGATAAGCTCTGGCCGTTCCGGTGCGTAAACCCTGAGCCAGGTGGTGAACTGGACATCAATCATTTGGATAAAGCTTAGTCCGATAAAGGATAGTAAAAAGCTGACTTTGAGAATGCGGCTGCTAAAAATAAATCCCCATCCTTCCTTCCAAGACTGCCAGAAGGAAGCCGGAAGTGCGGAAGCATCATCTGTCTCATTACGGTCTGCAGATGTATGAGAAATTTTCTTGTTTTTTACAAGTGTCATTAAAATGACGCTTGAGATAAAAAAGGCAATTGCGTTTAAAAGAATACAAACCTGCGGGGAGGTAGCGCCAGCCAATATTCCGCCCAGAAGTGGAGCGATAATCTTAGAAAGCTGCATAACCATCCCGTTTAAAGATACAGCTTTAAGCAGCTGCTGTTCTGGGACAACATGCTTTATCAGGCTTTGCTGTGCTGGAAAGTGAACGACGTTAACGGTAGAGCGCAAGCTGATTAAAAGTAAGGCAATCCATGGATTGGCAGCCCATAACAATAAAAGGGTCAGCAATGCTGTTAATAAATCAGAAACAAGCATGAGTTTCACTTTGTTCATTTTATCCGCAAGGACACCTGTAAATTGGCTTAATATAGCCTGAGGCAAGGCAACCGCGACAGGAATAAATGCGATTACAATTGGTTCCGCCTGCCAAAGATAGCCAAACATGATCATAAGTGCTACCGAATCAAAGTAGTTGCCCATAATGGATACGGAATAAGAAGCGAAAATTCTCATGAAAATCGAATTGCGCCATATACTGTTATTTGTTTTGTTTTTTTCTGACATCCTATCACCTTTTCTCATTAAGATTTCTATCTCAACTATAGAGGCGGTATGTCAGAGGAATATCATCGTTCTCCGATTTTTTTATCAAGAATTTCTTTTAAGACTGCAACAGCTTCTTCTGCCTGCTGCTCTGGAATAAGCATAGAACGCATGGACAAAATTTGTTTATAGAGTGTTGGATCATCCACGAAATTATTAAGAAGGAAAAGCGAAATATCTGTTGCATAGTAAAGATGTGAGGTGAAATGACTCTGCTTAATAATGTCAAATCCATTTTCGACTTTTAAACGGCCCTTCTCTATATGTCCTGATTTAATAAGATAGCTGCCCTCCAGAATGTTATAAATACCCATTTCTCTTTTATACGGCCGATCCTCAAAAAAACGATTGAGGATAGAAATCAATCTCTTAATATCTTTTTTGTTATCTTCACAAATAGCGATCGTTAATTGCAATGTCATGAGAAAAGGAAAATACCCGTGTTCTGGATCCTTAATCTTTGGTTCAATCTCAGGAATATTTTCTATATGGTGTTTGGCTGCTGTAAAGTCTTTGTTCAGGATATAAGCAGTTAGCATGCCAAGCGTTTTTGCTTCAAGCATGGTGCTGCCTAAGAACATATTTTTTTGAATAGCAGTTGTATTATAATGCAGTGTTCTTTGGTAATCATGGGATAATGTTTGAAATATATTGATAAGAAAATAAAGGTTATCGTCTATGTTTAAATGATCATCAATAAGGCTCCAAAAGTCGCCCTTCATAAATGCAATAATTTTATGAAAATGTGATGGGATGGCAATTCCCAGTTCTGATTGCTGAATGATTTTTTCAATTGCTTCTCCATGTCCGTATAAGTGATATAAACTTAGCAGCCGCTGAGATAACATTTGAAAGTCCTCATCATTACTTAAAGCAAAGGTCTTTTCAGTTTTTTTACAATTGAGCTGGTAGCCAAAGCCTTTTATCGTTTCGATTTTCAGATCATTTTCCCAAGGCTTTAGTTTTTTTCGCAGGCGATAGATATGATCATCCACCGTCCTGTCAGAAGGCATTTCCATCGGCCATACAGCATCTAGCAGCTGTTCTCTTGTAAAAGGCTGATTGGCATGATCATATAAAAACTGTAATAAGTAAAATTCTTTGCGCAGCAAGTGTATGTGCTGATTTTCCTTTTTAACACAGTAATTTGATAATTGAAACTGTAACTGTATCATGTTAAAACTCCGTTTCTAGTATTTCTTTTACAATACATCTATCTGTTCTGTACAGCAACGGGTTTCCATTGAAAATTAGATTGCTCATCTGGTTCTGCACTATGTTAAGATAAGAAGTAAATTTATAGGAGAGAAGGATTATAGTTGAAGAACTTGTCAACGTTTTTGCTGCTTACAGGTGTGATGGCGATATGGGGATTTAACGTTTCCATTATAAAAGTATTGGTCGGCAGCTTTTCGCCAATTACAATTACGTCATTAAGGATTTTAACAGCAGGCATTACTGTGTTTTTGATTTTGTTTCTGTTAAAAAAACTGAGAGGCCCAAGTGGAAAAGAATTGGTCTACATACTGTTTGCTGGTCTGTTAAATGTTGTCGCCCATCATGCTTTTTTATCGATCGGTTTAACAGAAACTTCTGCTACTAATGGAGGTCTTATTTTAGGAGCAGGTCCATTATTGACGGCTATATTTTCAACGGTTATATTGAAAAATCGTCCTACCTTTATCCAATTGTGCGGATTTTTGCTTGGAGGCACTGGCGTAACATTTATTGTTCTGTCAGGCGGTGAAGGAATCTCCAGTTTATCAATCGGTGACTTCTATGTGTTTCTGTCTATTTTAGCTCAGGCGCTCAGTTTTATATTAATAAGCAAGGCATCAAAGACAATGGATGCCCGTCTTTTGACAGGATATATGCTGGTATGGGGAGCCATTATTTTATTTGTCATCAGTCTGATTGTCGAGCCAAGAGGACTCTCTGAAATTTCCTCTGCTCCAGGATATGTTTGGCTATTATTCTTTATTTCTGCCATTCTTGCTACCGGTGTTGGCCATATGGTGTATAATTCGGCGATCAGCAGGGTTGGGGCAGCGGAAGCATCCATTTTCTTAAACTTAAATACTTTCTTTGCGCTTGCAGGATCTGCTTTATTTTTAGGTGAAGTGATTACAATATCTCACCTCCTGGGGCTAGTTTTAATTGTCAGCGGCGTGCTCTTTGGATCAGGAGCTTTAGAACAGATCCTTTCTAAGCGAAAGCATAAGACACAAACGATGTAGAAGCCAAAAAACGAGATACCCTATGCGGGAATCTCGTTTTTTATTATAAGATAAAATGGTTTAATAGCCTTTTTTATAGTCAACTAAGTTAATAGGCGGATCCTCGCCAGCAAGGTATTGCTTTAAATTTGGAAGGAAAATATCCCTAATTAGGCGCTGATCATAATGTTCCGTTGAGCCGGCTGTATGCGGTGTAATAATGACATTATCCAGCTCCCATAAGAGGCTGTTTTCGTCTAAAGGTTCCTTTTCAAATACATCCAGGCCAGCTCCAGCAATTTTCTTATCCCTTAGTGCTTCGATGAGGGCCTGTTCGTCAGCAATTTCTCCACGCCCAATATTAATAAAGAAGGATGAAGGTTTCATCAGCGAGAATTGCTTAGCACCAAAAAGGTGTTTTGTCTCGTCGGTAAGAGGCAAAGTAACGGCTATGTAGTCACATTTGGGCAGAATTTCATCTAATTCTTCAGCAGTATACATTTCATCTGCATACGGATCTGATTTGCCGCTAAAACGGACGCCAATGACATGCATGCCGAATGCTTTCGCAATCTTGGCTGTTTCCTTTCCGATTGCTCCAAATCCAAAAATACCAATTGTTTTCCCATGGATTTCAAGGTTAATATCAGCATGATGCCATTTTTTTTGCTGCTGATTTTTCACATACTGATCAATTTTTCGAGTGAGAGCAAGCATAAGGGCAAAAATTGTTTCAGAAATAGGATACGCGTGCACGCCAGCAGCACTTGTCAGTTTAATATTTTGGGAAGAAAGGACAGAGAGAGGCATGTAATTAACGCCAGCGCTCCAGGATTGTATCCACTTGAGCTTAAGATTGTCACCCTCCAGTAATTCTGCAATCCCCTTTTTCCAGCCTGCAATTATTTCAGCGTCTTGTAAATGTTCCTGCCAAATATGAGGATCTTTTCCAACGATTATTTCCCAGTCAGGTACAGCTTCCTGTATGTCTTGGATGTATGATTCATGTATAGAATGTGTAATGATCATTTTTCTTTTCGTCATTGAAAAACCTCCTGTGCTTTTTTTATAATCATAGCAAACTTTCGAGATGAACAAAAATTCAAAGTTTTAAGGCAATGGTCTTCAGTAAGGTTCACAGAAGGGGAGGAGAAAAGTACAAAAGAAAAAACGGAAAATTATTTTCCGTTTGACTTGAACGAACACCTACTTTATTTCAAATCCTATTAACCTTGCCTGCTTATCTGCTCCTAAGGAAGCATCATTTGGAAAGGTAATGACTGAACTAACATATTCCCAGCGGATTAATAGGTTTGTTGTGCATTCCTCTTCTTTTTGCTTTTCTTTTGGTATATCTGTTCCATCTTCTTCTTTGATCTTTGTACGTTTGTAACAAGGATTTTCAACCCAAATCCCCATGCTCTCTGTTTTCACAAGTTTGACTAAGTACCATTCATCTGGTTCATAAATACCTGTGACAGGTCCTGTTAAATAGTCAGGCAAGTTCTTAAATTTCACTTGGACCTTCTGGTTTATAAATCCATCTAAAAACATAAAGGAACCTCTCCTAACAATGATGTTTGTATTACTGTTCCTTTTTTGAATAAAGATAAACTTTTTTCGGTATTAAAATGTGGCTGGACAAAACAATAATAAGATTTCAAATATACAAATGTCATAGTTTTGGCTGTTTAAACAAGCCCGTTGCATTGCGCTGCGGACCCTGTTTTTTCGTGGGATCACAAGCTGAGCATCCTCGTCGCAGGCTCCTGCGGGGTCTCACCTTTACCTCTATTGCCCACAGGAGTCGAGTGTCCTCCGCTCCATTTCACTCATGTTTAGAAAGATAAATTATAAAAAACAGGATGATTAGAAAAAGTCACTTCCTAATCATCCTGTTCTATGGTCGTGTTGAATACTTAAGTCCCAGCAGCAATTTTGTTATTCATCTACATATTTCCCATGCTCCGGAATGGCGATTGAGTCAAAGTTTTGAACGAGCATCAGCAAGTTTTCTTCCAGTTCAGCTGCCGCCATTGGAATGCCGTGACCTGTAATGGCAACATAAGGATCCAGTTTCTGCAGTGTTTGTACAGAAGAACGAGCAGCGTTCCAGTCAGTTGTTAAGTATTTAGGAGGTCCGCTTATCTCC
Source organism: Bacillus mesophilum (assembly GCF_008923265.1). Taxonomy (NCBI): domain Bacteria; kingdom Bacillati; phylum Bacillota; class Bacilli; order Caryophanales; family Bacillaceae; genus Bacillus; species Bacillus mesophilum. Next base: position 162,591 of record NZ_WBOT01000004.1, read on the forward strand.
TGTTCCTGCGTCAAAACTTTGTAAAGTGATTCTTGTTTAACTGTTACAAATGCGTCTCCAGCGATTAGAATTTTATCATTCTCTCTAAAAAGGGAAATATGTCCTGGTGTATGTCCTGGGGTATGAATCCATTTCCATTCCGGCATTGCAGGAACAGTACCATCAGCTGGCAGTGGTTGAACATGGGCGCCAAGATCTATGCCTTCATGCGGAAATAAGGGAGACATTTTTGCAATTAAACCACCTTCTACTGAAGGATCTGGCTCAGGATAATTTTTCTGTCCTGTTAAGTAGGGGATTTCCAATTCGTGTGCAAATACAGGCACATTCCATTTCTCTACAAGGTCTATAATGGCTCCTACATGATCAAAATGTCCATGTGTTAGAATAATTGCCTTTGGTTTTGCGCCTTTTCCAAAAAGCTCCTCTGCAGCTTCCATAATTTTTTCTTCTGATTTAGGCATGCCGGCATCTACTAATACCCATTCTCCTGCAGCTGTATTTGTTACAACAAAACAAACATTAACAATCTGAACGGTAAAAGCATATACACCATCTGCAGCATTTTGGATCATTCCGCTTGTTGAAGAGGTGACAGGCATATATCGTTCAGTTGAAGAATTTTCATGCATTTAACTCAGCTCCTTTGCCACATATCATTTAAGAGAGTTTACCCTCAATGCAGAAGAACTATTCATCAGAAAGAGGAGATGCAAAAAAGGCTCAGCAAAAGCAGAGCCTTAAATAAGATAAATCATGTTTTTTTATAGCTGAGTCATACTATTAATTTATCGAAATTAACCTCACATATCTTACGAAAGAAATTCATGCGGATTTAAGCCAAGTTCCATGCAAATTTCAGTGACAGCCTGTTTTTCATTTGGATCAAAGTGGCCGTCTGCATAGCCGATCGCGATACAGTAGCGGGCAACTAAACGGGCTATTTCCGGTTTTGAACGGACACGGCCAACCGCTTTAAATGCCTCTGCACGGCCGATAATCGGATCCATTTCAATTTTTTGCACGAACATATTGAATTGCTGAACGACCTTATTGGTCTCAAAAACTCTCAGCTCTTGGCTTTGGTGAATAAATTCCATCATTTTTTGACGTTCACTTGGATCTAAGCGGCCATCTGCCATGCCGACAAGCGCACAGGAGGCAACAACCGCATCAAGAACATCCTGACTTTTATAACGGGCAAATAAAGCTTGTGCTTTATTCTTTTGATCGTTCGCCCATTGTGCATAATCCGTTTGATTGGGAGACCAATTATTTCCGCACTGATTGCAGGAGAATTTCAGCTGGTTTTTCCCGATAAAACCGCCCAGCAGTCCAATTGGCCCTAATATCAGTCCGCCAATCGCTGCTTTTCCAAGGCCGAACCCTTTCTCACCAGTCCTTACATTTGTGGAACCGCACCGGGTACAGTTGACATTATCACCATAATTGGATGAAGACTGAAGTTGGTGTGTCGGCTGTGTTGCTGATCCGTATCCAGGCTGTGAGTAGGACGCCTGATTGTACGAAGTGCTGCTGTTATAGTTAGGCTGACCAAAAGCTGGCTGACTTTGATTCTGGTAGGATGGCTGCTGGCTATATGTGTTTTGCTGATAGGTAGGCTGCTGATAAGATGGCTGTACTGGCGGAGCCTGGAAGGAAGGCTGAAAATTACCTCCTTGTGGCTGTGCAGGTGCAGGCTCGTCGTCTACAGCAATGCCGAAATTGCGGCACAGCGCAGCAAGTCCTCCTTGGAAGCCTGCTCCAGTTGCATTAAACTTCCATTCTCCGTTATGACGGTATAACTCCGCCGCTACGATTGCTGTTTCCACAGTGAATTCCCGGCCAAGATCAAAGCGGAGCAATTCTTCATTTGTAAAAGCATTAAAAATGCGTACATATGCGTTTTGAATTTGTCCAAAATTTTGCCCCTTCATTTGGGCGTCGTGAATCGTAATCGAAAATGAAATTTTTTCAATTGATGCCGGTACTTGATTCAGATCAATTTTAATTTGCTCATCATCCTGATGGCCGGCACCAGTCCTATTATCACCAGTGTATATAACAGAACCATTGCCTCCATTAGGATTATTATAAAAGACAAAATCGAGATCACTATGTACTTTGCCGGCACCATTGGTCAGGAAGGCGGAAGCATCCAGGTCATAGTTTGCCGGACCGCCGCTTACATCCCAGCCCAGGCCTGCGACAACCACTTGTAAGCCTGGATTTGATTTCGTAAGATCTACTTTTTGCCCTTTCCTTAGACGAACACCCATTCATCATTCTCCCCTTTGTCTTCATATGTAAGTTTTGAACATTCTGAGATTCATATAATCTTACTATTATTATAAGGTAAATTTATAAATGATGGAAATCACAAGGGGAATGATTTTGAATTTACAAAAATATACTATTTTTTTAACACGCTCTTCACAATAACAGGATAGAATGAGCCTTGTGAATGACAAGTGAATAGACCGGTTATGAATATGAGAAGCCATAAAAACATGGAGATGATCTTGATCCCTCCATATGTTTTTATGGCTTTTTTTAAAAGTGTAAGGTCTATCCTACCGAAACTAAATGGCTGGGAGGATTAATATGACGGATCAGCAACAGCAATTTCTGAAAAACATGAAAGAAGAGCGGGTGATCGCGGCTATCAAGGATCCAAAATCATTGGATTACTTCTTAACTCGTGATATCCATACTGCATTTTTGTTAATGGGAAATATCAGTGTCATTAAAAGGTATGTTGACTTGCTTAAATATCACAACAGACTCGTTTTTCTCCATTTAGAAAAGATCCCGGGCATTAGTCAGGATAAGGAAGGCCTGCGCTTTATTTCAAAATTCATTAAACCGACTGGAATTGTAGCAACTAAACCATCACTGATTAAAATAGCCAAACAAGAAGGTTTGGTTGCCATTCAAAGATTGTTCCTCATTGATTCGGAAGCAGTTGAAAACGGTTTAAAAGTAAGTAGAGAGATCAAGCCAGATGCATTGGAACTTATGCCAGGGCTTCTTCCTGGGATTGTGAAAGATATAAAGGAAGAAACAGATATCCCTATTATTACTGGCGGGCTTATACATTATAGAAGCCAAATTCAAGATGCAATAGAAGGCGGGGCGATGGCAGCCTCTACAGGGAAACAGCAGTTATGGAGGGTTTATAAATCGGAGGAAAAGGTGGTGCTTTCATGAAAGCAGTGCAGCTAAAGCATATTCGAAAGTCCTATGGTCAAAATCCTGAAGTGCTGAAAGGGATCAATGCAGCAATCGAGCCTGGAGAATTTTTTGTATTAGTTGGACCTTCGGGCTGTGGGAAAAGTACAATGCTGCGTATCATTGCCGGTCTTGAAGAGGTGTCGGAAGGAGAGCTGATCATTGGTTCAGAAACAGCAAATAGACTGCGTCCAAATGAAAGAGATTTATCCATGGTCTTTCAAAACTATGCTCTATTTCCGCATTTGACAGTAGAGCAGAATATTATGTTCGGCTTACATGTAAAGAAAATAGCCAAATCAGAACAGATCAAACGCTGTAAGGAAGCAGCAGAGATGCTAGGGATATCTGACTATTTAAAGCGCAAACCGAAGGAATTATCAGGCGGACAAAGGCAGCGTGTTGCCTTGGCAAGAGCCATTGTCACACATGCTCCTATTTGTCTGATGGACGAGCCGCTTTCGAACTTAGATGCAAAGCTCCGTGCGAGAATGCGTTCAGAAATTCGGCAAATTCAGCGGAAGCTCGGCATTACCATGATTTATGTTACCCATGATCAGACAGAGGCTATGACAATGGCTGATCGGATGATGATCTTAAACCATGGCGAGGTACAGCAAGTTGGAAAGCCCCTCGATATTTATAATAACCCGCAAAATACATTTGTTGCGTCTTTTATTGGCTCACCGCCAATGAACTTAACTGCTGCACATGTGAATGAAGGCAAGCTGCAGATCGCAAACAAGTGGGACATAATGGTCGATGGTTATCAAGATGGAGAAGTCATTTTAGGTGTAAGACCAGAAGCCATACTGCCTGCCAATGAGATGCTTCCTGCTGCAGATGTTAAAGTGGTCAATGTTGAAGTCCTTGGAACGGAGACACTAGTATCTTTTGAATTAGAAGGAAATAAACAGTGGATTGCTAAGTGGCCCGGTCAATGGAGCGCTGAAATAGGTGAAATTCTCCAGGTTTCTGTTGATCCAAACAAAATCGAATTATTTGATGCGGTTACAGGAGAACGTTTGGAGGAAACTCACTCCAAAAATGTGCTGGAGGTTGTATTATGAGTCTTCCGCAGGTACAGCAGGAAACACAGTCATTTGTGAAGCAGAGATGGCTGGGGAATTCGAGGAGATTTGCATCGCTTTTAGAAGGGCTTCTCTATTTGTTGCCTTCCATTTTGTTATTTACGGTTTTTTTATTTTATCCATTAATGAAGACTTTGTACTTGAGCTTTTTTTATTCAGATGCTCAAGGTGTTCCACTTTCATTTGCTGGTTTCGATCATTTTGTACAATTGTTTTCCTCATCAAGTTTTATGACAAGTATGAAAGCTACTTTGTTGTTTGTGCTCTATACCGTGCCGCCAGGAATTATATTAGCGTTAGCATTGGCTTTGTTAGCAAATGAAAAGCTGCGGGGCATTGGTTTTTTTAGGACTATTTTTTCATCGACAATGGGAATGAGTGTGGCCGCATCTTCTGTTATTTGGATGTTTATGTATAATCCGGCCATTGGGATCGCAAACCGTTTTCTTACCTGGGCGGGCTTGTCAGAAATTCAATGGCTGCTTGATCCTGGCTGGGCGTTAATTTCCGTTTCCATTGCAACAATCTGGATGAATACCGGCTTCACCTTTATGATTCTGCTGGGCGGATTGCAGAATATTGATAGCCAGCTTTATGAAAGTGCGAAAATAGCAGGTGTCAGCCGGTTTTATTCATTGAGAAAAATAACGTTGCCAATGCTTTCACCCACATTGTTTTTCGTTATTACAGTATCAATGATTAACGCTTTTCAAACGTTTGGACAGATTGATATTTTAACGAAGGGCGGACCGATGGAAACGACCAATGTCATTGTGTATGCGATTTATAAGGATGCTTTTATTAATTACAATGTTGGCTCTGCAAGTGCCCAGGCAGTTTTGCTCTTTTTCGGTATTCTGATTGTCACTCTAATCCAATTTAAGCTAGGTGAGAGGAAGGTGCATTACCAATGAGCTGGGGCCAAAAGATTTTCACCTATGCTTTGCTTTTCATCGCTGCGGCCATTATGTTTTTCCCGATTATCTATGCCTTCTTAATTAGCTTTATGCAAGGCGGAGAAGTGCTGCAAGGGAATCTATGGCCAGAAGAATTTACATTTGCCAATTATATTAACGCATTTGAGAAAGTGCCGCTGTTAACATACTTGTTTAATAGCCTGATTGTTTCATTTCTTATCATGCTGGGTCAGGTGATTTTTTCTAGTTTAGCAGCCTTTGCCTTCGTGTTCATTCCCTTTAAAGGGAGAAACGTTTTATTTTTTATCTTTATTTCAACCATGATGATTCCTTGGGAAGCAACGATGGTACCTAACTTTCAGACAGTTCAGATGCTCGGCTGGCTCAATAGCTACACAGGCCTGACGGTTCCATTCTTTGCAATGGCATTTGGAACATTTCTGCTGAGACAGCAGTTTAAAACGATTCCAAAAGAGTTATATGAAGCCTCGCAGGTTGCGGGGATCAGCAATTTCCGTTTCTTTCGTTCAGTTGTAATGCCTGTCTCTAAGACAAGCTTGGTGACGCTTGGGATGTATTGCTTCTTAACTGCATGGAATATGTATTTGTGGCCATTGCTTGTTACAAACGACGAGCAAGTGCGCACCGTCCAAATTGGCCTGAAGCAAATGCAATCTCAAGAAATTTCAACAGAATGGGGGGTGGTGATGGCTGGTGTAGTTATGGTAATTTTACCGACATTATTGCTTTTATTCCTTGGACAAAAAAGATTGCAGGAAGGGTTAACAAAGGGAGCTTTAAAGTAATCAGTTTTTTTATATAAAACTAATAAGATAGGAGTTTTTAAGATGAAAAAAAGATGGTTATTTATGCTTTTATTGGCAGTTTCTATGGTGATTTCTGCATGTTCTGGTGAATCTGCTGGCAATGAAGCAGAAGCAGAGGGTGAGACGGAGACGGAAGCTGGATCTGAAGAAAAAACAGAGGTTGTATTCTGGCATGCTATGAGCGGTGAACTAGAAGGCGCTGTTCAGAAAATAGCAGATGATTTTAATGCTTCTCAAGAAGAAATTGAAGTAAAACCTGTTTTCCAGGGCACATACGAAGAAGCAATCACAAAGTTTAATACTGTTGCGGGTACAGAGGATGCACCAACCATTATGCAGACTTTTGAAGTAGGAACAAAATATATGATAGACTCTGGTAAAATACAGCCAGTACAAAAGTTCATCGATGAAGAAGGCTATGATACCTCTCAATGGGAAGAAAATATTACAAACTATTATGCAGTAGATGGCGTACAATATTCGATGCCATTTAACTCATCAACACCGGTGCTGGTTTATAACAAAGATGCTTTTAAGGAAGCTGGACTTGACCCAGAAAAGGCTCCAGCTACATATGATGAGTTAAAGGATGCAGCAAAGAAATTAACGAATGGCGATCAGGTCGGTTTCTCTATCTTGAATTATGGCTGGTTCTTTGAAGAGCTTCTGGCTGCGCAAGGCGGTTTGTTTGTAAATGAAGATAACGGACGTGCTGGAAATGCAACAGAAGCGGTATTTAACAGTGAAGAAGGCTTAAAGGTTTTTGAATTAATCAGTGACATGTATAATGAGGGTACTTTCTACAATACAGGACAAGTTTGGGATGATATGCGTGCTGCTTTCCAATCCGGAAAAATTGCCATGTATATTGATTCGTCAGCGGGTATTAGAGCAATGGTCGATAACTCTCCATTTGAAGTTGGCGCTTCTTACTTGCCCGTACCAGACGAAGCTAAGCGTCAAGGGGTTATTATTGGCGGCGCATCTCTTTGGATGACAAGCGATATTGAAGAGGAAAAACAGCAGGCTGCATGGGAATTTATGAAATATGTAACAACTCCAGAAGTACAGGCTGAGTGGCATTTGCAGTCAGGTTACTTTGCAATTAACCCAGCGGCATATGAAGAGGACATCGTTCAGGAAGAGTGGGAAAAGTATCCGCAATTAAAAGTAACTGTTGATCAGCTGAAAGATACGAAACCATCTACAGCTACACAAGGTGCTTTAATATCAGTATTCCCAGAAGCTCGTCAAAAGGTTGTAAGTGCTATGGAGAGTTTATATCAAGGGGTGGATCCTAAGGAAGCACTTGACCGTGCTGTGGAAGAAACCAATCAGGCTTTGGAGGCAGCTGCCAAAAAAAGCGGGAATTAATAAGGCTTTCGCTAATAACATAAATACAGATGCAATAAAGAAATACAATCAGGCCGATGACAGGGAGGAGATTCATGTGACTAAGCAAGCTTCTATTTTTGCCCATCGTGGTGTAAGTGGTGATTATCCAGAAAATACAATGGAGGCTTTTGAAGCTGCGTTGCGATCAGGGGCTGCAGGGATAGAATTGGATGTCCAGCTCACAAAAGATGGTGAGCTTGCCGTTATACATGATGAGCAGATTGATCGAACAACTGATGGAATCGGCTATATTAAAGACTTTTCATACGATCAGTTAAAAAGGTTTGATGCAGGAAGCTGGTTTTCATCAAAATTTGAGGGCTCATCCATTCCAACCTTAAAAAACGTTTTTGAGTGGGCAGTTATGCCAGGGAATGATTTAAGCATTAATATTGAGCTGAAAAATGATCAGCTGCGCTATGAAGGAATGGAAGAAAAGGTTCTCGATTTAATACAGCAGTATAAATTGGAAGATCGGGTCATCATTTCTTCTTTTAATTCAGAAAGCTTAAAGAAGGTTCGCTCACTTCAGAAAACGATTGAAATAGGTTACTTAATTATAGGGATTCCAGAGAATGCGGTGGAGACGGCCAAAAGAATCGGAGCGAACGCAATCCATTGTCAGCCGGAGTTTGCTCTCTCTTCATTTGGTCAGCAGGCAATAGAAAAAGGTTTTCCATTGCGGGTATACACGGTTAATGATCCGCACGAACAAAATCCGCTTCTTGAAGCTGGAGTTGAAGTTATAATGAGTGATTTTCCAGAGCGTTTTATGAATAACTAAGTTAGACGGGTGCGATTTGATCGCATCCGTTTTTTAATTTAATATCAGAGAGGAAGTGACCTTTTGAATAGTCAAAAAAGGCATTTGATAGGAAAAGGATGAAGTTTAATAGGAAAACCGGAAAATTTGATAGGAAATCGAGCAAGTTTGATAGGAAACAGAAATAGTTTGATAGGAAATTCATAAATTTTGATTGGAAACTGTCCGAATGAATGAAAAAAAGGATTCTTTCTTCATTTTTAACCGACCGAATACTGCGAATCTAACCGTAAATAGCTTAAACAAAAGATAAAAAAGGAATACTAAGTTAAAAAAGGGTTACGAAAGGTGGATTCTATGATTGATTATGTAAATAGTTCCACAGAAGAAGTGGCCAAGCAGCTGCTTGGCAAAAAACTTATTCATAGAATTGGAACAAAGGTTTATAGCGGTTATATTACTGAAACTGAAGCCTATGTGGGTGTTGCTGATGAGGCATGCCACACCTTTGGCGGAAGGCGTACGCCAAAAGTAACCTCTATGTTCCAAATAGGCGGTACGATCTACATATACACCATGCATACTCATCATATGTTAAACATTGTGACAAAGGAAGAAGAAGATCCTCAGGCTGTTTTAATAAGATCGATTGAACCGGCAGAAGGAATAGAACACATGGAGAGAAATAGAAGTCATATAGGGGTACAGGTCAGCAATGGTCCTGGGAAACTAACAAAAGCAATGGAGATCACAAAAGCAATAGACGGTCAGAACATCGGGGATTGCGAATTATTTATTCATGAGGCAGATAAAAAAACACCATTGGAAATTGCTGAGTCTCCTCGCATTGGTATCCCAAATAAAGGAATATGGACATCGGCGCTGCTTCGATATTATGTAAAAGGCAACCCTTTTGTCTCAGGACTGCCGAAAAAGGACTGGGATAAAAGGAATTATGGCTGGTCATAAGATAATTTCATCCATTAGCGGCTGCACTGAATTTTCTCCATACTGCTTTTGAAAATATAAAAAAGAAGGTAACCCCTCAGCAGTAGCAGAGCGTTACCTTCTTTTTTATTTCAGGGCGATTATTTTAACTTAAAAGAACTCTTAAGTGAAACAATTCTGTTAAACACAATGTTTCCTGGTGCAGAGTGTTTTGGATCAACATTGAAATAGCCATGGCGGAAGAATTGGAATTTGTCTTGTGGCTGAACATTTTCCATATTTGGTTCAATATAACCTTTAATAATCTCGATTGAATTTGGATTAATATAATCAATGAAAGTTTTATCTTCGCCTTCTTCTTCAGCTGCTTTCATCACTTCGTCGAGAACAAGCGGCTCGTACAAACGGAATTCTGCAGGGATCGCACTGTTTGCATCAACCCAGTGAATTGTTCCTTTTACTTTACGGCCAGTAAAGCCAGTTCCGCTTTTTGTTTCAGGATCATATGTGCAATGGATTTCAACGACATTCCCCTCGTCATCTTTAATGACATCATGGCATTTAATAAAATATGCGTGCTTTAAGCGCACTTCATTGCCAGGGAAGAGACGGAAGTACTTTTTCGGAGGATCCTCCATAAAGTCATCCTGCTCAATATATATTTCTCGTGAAAATGGAACTTGGCGCATGCCCATTTCCGGATTTTCAGGATTGATTTCCGCTTCAAGCATTTCACTTTCGCCTTCAGGGTAGTTTGTAATCACAACCTTCAATGGACGAAGGACTCCCATCGTACGAGGAGATTTTAATTTTAAATCCTCACGCACATAATGCTCTAGCATTGCCTCATCAACTGCTCCGCTGCCTTTAGATACGCCTGTTTCTTTTACAAACTCTCGAATAGCTTCAGGAGTAAAGCCTTTTCTTCTTAAGCCGGAGATCGTTGGCATACGGGGATCATCCCAGCCATCTGTGATGCCTTCATCTACAAGAAGCTTTAACTTCCGTTTACTCATGACCGTGTTGGTTAAGTTTAAACGGCCAAATTCAATTTGCTGCGGCTGGCTTTCCATTTCACATTCTTGTACCACCCAATTATACAATGGACGCTGATCCTCAAATTCTGTTGTACAAAGCGAGTGTGTGACATCTTCAATGGCATCCTCCAAGGGATGTGCAAAAGCATACATCGGATAGATGCACCATTGATCGCCTGTGTTATGATGGGTAGCATGTGAAATCCGATAAATGACAGGATCTCGCATGTTTAAGTTAGGTGAAGTCATATCAATTTTCGCGCGAAGCACTTTATCTCCATTTTGAAACTCTCCGTTTTTCATGCGCTCAAATAATGATAAGTTTTCTTCGACCGAACGATTTCGATATGGGCTTTCTTTTCCAGGCTCTGTCAAAGTGCCGCGGTATTCGCGAATTTGCTCTTGGTTTAAGTCATCTACATACGCTTTGCCTTTATTAATTAATAAAACGGCGCGCTGATACATTTCATCAAAGTAGTCAGATGCATAGCGGAGGTCGTCCCAATCATAGCCAAGCCATTTGACATCTTCTTGAATAGCGTCGACATATTCCTGATCTTCTTTCAGCGGATTAGTATCATCAAAACGCAAATTTGTTCTTCCGTTAAAGTCATCTGCCAATCCAAAATTAATAATAATTGATTTTGCATGACCGATATGCAGGTAGCCATTAGGCTCAGGAGGGAAGCGGGTAATCACTTTATTGTGTTTCCCGGATTCAAGGTCTCCTTTTATAATGGTTCGAATAAAATTTGAATTATGTTCCAAACTCGGATCAGCCTTTCTATTTAAGTAGTTATCCATATTTTAATGATTATACCGCAAGAAATAAAGCATTCAGCCATTTTTATTTATTTTTGGCTGCTATTTCAATGTGTCTTTCTCTCTGTACAATATTATATCGAATCAGCGATTTAGCCGTCCGAATCGCATAGGACCTTTTACTTTCCTTATTATAGACAAAGAAGCCTGGAGAAAAAAGTCCCCAGGCAATGTTTATCCGTGTTTATGAAAAAATGCTTTTGATTGAATCAATAAGGTTCTTAAAGAAGTCAGACACAGCTTGAAGGAATCCTTTGTCTCCAACTGCTTCTTCAATTTTCGTTTTGACATCATTAGCTAAGTCCTCGAGCTGGCTTTTTACATTATCAAAATTAATGTTCAGTTCACGCATTCTTTCAAACAAGTCGACCAGAAGCTGGCGATCTTCTTCGCTTAATGATACTTCAAGCGTCTTTAGCTGTTCGTCGATGATTTGCTGAATATCTTCTTTTGTCGCCGGGTTTTGTTCAGCGATAGCGGTTTTTATTTCAGTCAGAAGCTCAGATACTTTATCTTGATCAAGTCCTTCTTGTCCAGCCAGTTTTGTCGCCAAACTAAGCTCTTCATTAGCTACCTCAGTACGATCCTGATTAAGGGCAATGCCATCACCTTGATCGTAAGCTTTGTAAATTCCAACTAAAGCAGAATGTCCGCTTACTTTAACAGGAGAGGCGATGTCTACAATTGCATCTTCAATGCCGGCGGTTAAAAGAGCATTTGCATACATTTCATCGGAAACTTCAGTAATATTTTCTGGAGTCACCTGATTAATAACGACACCTTCACCTGTTTCCTTGCGTGTGATCTTAGCTGAAGAATACATATTAGAGTGAGGATCTCCTTTAATATAATAAACGATGTCCTCAGCTGTTACCGTTATTTCTTTCACCATTTCAGGATCATTTATATTTAGCAGGCTGCGTGTTTCTTCTTTTTGAGCTGCTGTTAAGGCTTCGCCATAAACGGCGATCGGCAGGCCAAATTTTTCATTTATGCTTTCTTCTTCATTACCGTTTGCGGCAAAAGCTGTTCCATTTATACTAAAAGCAAGAGATAGGGCTGCAGCTGCAGCCAGCCATTTTTTAAAATTTGTCATGTTAGTAAACTCCTTATTCATAATTTTGAGCTATATCATATAGACGTTTTTGTATGATAAAAGTTTCATTTATCACATATATTGTTGGGAAAAAGGTACGTAAAATCATCCGAACTGTCGTAATTCAGAACCAAAGTGGGTATGATATATATGATCTATACCGCTTCTTTGATCCTCTCAAACGTTTTAATGAGTAAAGACAGTGGTAAAGGAAAATACTATGCGTTCTTTTATATTAAAGCATTTTTTACATAACTTGCAGGGAAATACTTGGGAATTTTAAATTAATAGAATACTTTTTCTTACTTTTCATCATATGATAATGGTATATTCCTAGAACCTGTCTTGCTAAAAGAAACAGCTATTTTTATGAAGGCAAGTATAGGTTTATAGTTTGGGAAAGTGTCTAGCTGTAGCGCCTTCCGCTTTTCTTAATATGATTGTCTTTGAATTGATAGGGAAATGACATTTATCTTCGTATTTTCTTTGATAGAATACAAGATATATATGATAAAGGAGTCTGTGCGTAAAAAGATGCATAGCGGAGGTTGATGAACACTTGGAAAAGCAATTAATAAAAAAAGTATACTATGAAACATTTATGGATGGTCATGACGGAGTACACCCGCTGAAAGTCCTTGGTGATATTTATATGGAAGAGCAGAGCAGTGAGGTTCCAGATTTAGCACAAATTCGGTTTGCACAAGGTGAACTCTACTTTCTGCATAAGGATTATGAGGCAGCCATTTTTAAGTGGGAAAATATCAATAATGAGTTAGAGCCTTGGGCGAAAAAAAACATGGCAGATGCCTATTTTGAGCTTGATTTACTGTCAATGGCCGAAGACATATACAAAACAATTGAAACAGATTCCACTATCTTGAAAATGGAAGTTTTGCTGCAATTATTCTCCTTATATATACAGTGTGGAAAGCTTGAATTAGCAGTTGATACTATTAAGGAAGCTGTTGCCTTGGACCCAGATTATCCAGACGTCACGGAAATTGCCCGTATGTTTTTTGAAAAACATCAGGATTGGCGCAATGCATTGCAGCTTGCTGCAGATGAATCAATTCGGACCAGGGCTGTCAGCTGGTTTGATGTCCTGCAAAGGTATATTGAAGATGGAAAAACGAAGCAAACTGAACCTAGTTATTATAACGAAGCAATGATGGCTCTATATGAAGTTGATCAAAATAGGTTTGAACAGCTGGCATCTGCTTTATTTCTTCATTATCAGCAAAGAGAAGAGCTGCGTTTTGCGTTCTTAAAAGAAATAAATCACATGATGCTCCATGTAAATGATGCTGAAAACTATACATGGAATAGACTCTCCGAACATTATTTTGATGCCTATAAAGAGCTGATCTCTGGTAAATATTTAGTGCGTGAAATAGCTCATCTAATGCCGAATACGTTAAAAATCTGGTTAAGAATTGCGCCCTCAGCACACTCTTTATTGGCTGGTTCCGCTGTGCTGGCATGGCAAGAGTTATTTCCATCAGATGTAGACGAAGAGACTATATATCAAGCTGAAAAAACATTAAGCTACACCTTACGTACGCAAGACGGACTGCAGTCAGGTTTTGCCTTGTTTGAAAATCTTATGTCCTGGGCATCTGATAATGGTGTCTTTATGGGAGAACGGTTTAAATGGATGGTGCGGGAGCTGCTTAATCTGGATGAACAGCATTTGCTTGTTTCCGGATCAGGAAAAAGTTCAGCAGCTGAATTTCTGGAAGCCATAACATCCTTTCCATTTGCTGGTGAACTTGAAAGCAGTGCCGTAATGATTAAGGACTCAGAAGAAAATAAACTAACAGCTATACTGGATGACAATATAATTCCGCTGAATTCTATTGAAGAGACGCGAGAATATAGAGGCGGCCTGCAGCAGATGATTGTTGATGCAGAAATGCCAGTTCCGTTTCTTCAGCAGCATCACACAGCTATTATTCATGCAAAAGATCAGCAGCATATAATGGCTAAAAATCTGCAGCAATACTTGCATTTTGCGGATCATCTGCTTTTAGTAATGGATGTTCGACATCCAATTTCTGAGGAAGAGATTGAGGCAGTTGAAAAAATACAGAATAAAGCTCCCAAGCTGCCAGTACATTTCCTCTTGCTGCAGGAGGAGTTCGGAGTCCAAAATGCGGCAGAGGAAGCGGCTCAAAGGATATACACAAGTTTTCCTAGTGCATCTATCTTTTCTTTTTCATTGCATTATCAGGGCGAGGATCAAATGGAAGAGCTGGGAGCATTTATCCGACAAATGATTAGCGGAAGAAGTCTTGAAGTAGAACGGACAAAAAAAGTGCTCTACTTTGTAAGAAAATCAATCAATTACCTGCTTGAGAAAAGAAGTGAAAAGGAAAACACAATGGTCGAACAGATCAGCTGGAACGAAGAAATGCAGGCGAAATTAAAAGGCGCTATTCATCAGCTTGAGGATACTGAAGAAGGTAAAGTGCAATCTATTACAGCTGCTTTTAACCAGCTGAAAAATGAAATGAAGGATAAAATAACGTCTAAGCTCCCTGAGCTATTTAGACAATGTTCAGAGCTGATTACGGAAAGCAGCAATTTTGGAAACATACATGTGGAATTAAATGAAGAGATGAACCGGAAAGCCCAGCAGTTTATCGAATTGGAAGTCCTGCCGGAATTTCATAGTCGTTTTAATGAATGGATCGTCAGCAGTGAAGCTGAATTAGCTGAGAGCCAGCGCTTTCTTGATGATATAGGAGAAGGCTTTAATGATATGTATAATGCAGAAAAGCTGCGGCTGCTATGTGACTTTAAAGTGCTTGAAGACTGGGCGAGAGATGCTGACAGAATGACAAGAGGAACTGTGCGTTTTGAGCAGGTGAATATTCTGTTAAAGTTTTCACCTTCACAATTTATATTGAAAAGTGCAGGAAAACTCTTTGGCGGACTGCAAAATAAAACGATGCTTCATAACAGATATAAACAGTTTATAGAACATGAAGATTATAATGAAGTTACAAATCAGATTTCAGAGCGGTTCATTCAGCCGTTTGATCTTTTCGAACAAGGATTAGAAAGAGATATAAACATATTTTTTAGGCAGCCATTTGATGTTTTAGAGGAAGCAGTAACCGAAACAAAGGACGCAATAGAAGGTGCCAGTCATGGTTTAGAACAAATGAGAAAGCAGCCAGAACGCTATCGCGATCCATTGACTCTCTTTGACTTGAGATTAAGACAATATGAATGGATGATTTCTTCTAACCAAGAAAAAATCCCATATCAGTAAAAGAAATCTTGAATTTGAGAGCGAATCATTCGCTCTCTTTTTCAGATTAAAATAACAAAAAGCTATAATGAATATTTAATACTATGACTACTGGAATTAATATTTCCGCTATTTGCCAATGAAAAAAATGGCATATATATATTTTAGAAGTTTTCAACTTAAAAACTCGTAACAAACTGTTTTTATTGCTATATTTGTAGTAGGAATAAAGTTAGAGATAGGGGGGGCATTTTTGAGTTTTAAGAGAAAGCAGTTTATCGGGTTAGGACTGACGACGCTTTTTTTATTTTTGCTCATGTTTGTTATTCTAATGATGGTAAACGTTATGAGAGAAAATATGCTGGAGATCGTTCAGGACCGATATAGCAAAGTAAATGAAGCGACAGAAATTAGACAGGAATTTTACGAAGCCGACCGTATGCTTCTCAATGTTATCTCATATGGTGAAGAACTGGATGCTCAGTTACTGGCTAGTTCATTGGAAGAAAGCCACCATACGATTGAAAGCAGCATGATTGATCTTGAACGCAGCATAAATACAGAAAACGGAATGGACATCTTCAATCAATTGCGGGCCAGCTATGACTCCTATCTGGAAATGGAACAGGATATTATACAATTAATGAATGAAGGTAATGAAGCCGCAGTAACATCATTATATTCAAATGAACTGGAAAACCGAGACAGACTTCTGCAGCTATTGGCAGAATTTAAAGATCATCAGGAAGGTTTAATGAATCAGTCTCTTGATAGTGCTACTAATACATATAACCAGCTCCTTATTTTCATTATTTCGGCTGTTTCTATTGCGATTATCCTAATTATAGGTGTGACGATATGGGTCATTCGCAGTACAAGCAGGAGCATAAATAGCATTACTAAAGGAATAAATGATATTGATTATAACGAGTTATCTAAAATTCCTCGTTTGGAAGTAGAAACACAGGATGAAATCGGCGATATTGCGAAAGCGTTTAATTATATGGCCGGCTCTTTGGAGGATTATAATAAAAAGGAAAAAAAATATACGGCCGAAATTACCGAACAAAACTGGATTCAATCTACTTCCGCTGACATTATTGGGGCATACAGCAGGTTTATAACAGTAGATGAACTGGCATCTTATTTTATAAAGAAACTGACACCAGTTGCTGGTGCTGACCTTGGCATTTTTTATCTCAAAAAAGAAAATGGAGATGACATTCTTTATAAACAAGTTGCTGCAGTTGCTGGAGAAAGAAATAATGCAGGAAGAGATTCCTTCGCACCAGGTGAAGGATTAATCGGCCAAACTGTTCTGGATATGAAAATAACACAAATTCGCGACATCCCAGATAATTACCGCACAATTACAACAGGCCTTGGTGAATTCCAGCCAAGAAGTATTGTTATGGCGCCAATCCTGATGAATGATGAAGTTGTCGCGGTGATTGAGCTTGCGGGGCTGCAGTATTTTACGAATGCACAAATTAAATTGATTGAAGAAGTAACAGAAACGCTTGGGATAGCTATTACAAATATTGCTGGCCGAATGGAAATTGTCCGTTTGCTCCAGGAATCGCAAGCGCAGACAGAAGAACTGCAGACCCAATCAGAAGAATTGCAGACTCAATCTGAAGAGCTGCAGGCACAATCTGAAGAGATGCAGACCCAAGCAGAAGAATTGCGTATTATCAATGAACAGCTTGAGGAACGTACAAAGGATGCAGAACTGAAGTCTGAAGAACTTCTTACTGCAAAAGAAGAGCTGGAAGAAAAAGCGAAGGAATTAACATTAAGTTCAAAATATAAATCAGAGTTCCTTGCTAATATGTCACATGAACTGAGAACACCTTTAAACAGTATTTTATTATTATCTGAAATGCTTGAAGAGGATCCGGATCAAGTACTGACAGATGAACAGAAAGAATTTTCACGTGTAATTCATACATCAGGTCAGGATCTTCTGAACTTAATCAATGATATTCTCGACCTTTCAAAGGTAGAAGTCGGGAAGCTTGAAATTAAATTCGAAGAAGTAAATATCGTAGACTTTGCCGATCGCATTAAGCTTCATTTTGCACAAATGGCGAAGCACAAAGGTCTGGATTTTACTGTGAGTTCAAATGATGATATTCCTATGCTAATGCATACAGATGAGATGCGACTGCAGCAGGTTGTCAAAAACCTGCTATCAAATGCATTCAAGTTTACGGAAGAAGGTTCGGTAACTGTATTGCTTGAAAAAGCAAAACGAGAGGAGTATGCTCTGCTGCCTATGGCAGAGCATGCATCGAATTGGCTGAAAATAATTGTTTCTGATACAGGGATCGGGATTGCACCTGATAAACAAAAAATGATTTTTGAAGCATTCCAGCAAGCTGACGGTGCAACCATGCGCAAATATGGCGGAACGGGTCTCGGTTTATCCATTACGAGAGAATTTGCTACTCTGCTTGGCGGTACATGTAAGGTAGAACGCAGTGTTGAAGGAGAAGGCAGCAGCTTTGCTCTTATCATCCCTAGCTTACCAGGGGGAATGCCTGCCACAATGGAGGAATTAAAAGCAGAAGAGGAAGCGGCATCTGCATTGGCAATAGAGAACAGCTTATCAAATGAGCATGTACAAGAAACAATCGAGATAAAAGAACCAATTGAAAAGGCTGAGCTGACAAAGGACCTAAAGGATAAAACAGTTATCGTTGTAGATGATGATAATCGTAATATCTTTGCTTTGAAAAATGCCTTAGAAAAAGAAGGAATGAATGTCATTACAGCATCAAATGGCCTTCAATGTATTGACAGCTTAGTGTCCCAAGATCAAGTAGATATTGTTCTAATGGATATTATGATGCCGGTGATGGATGGCTATGAAACAATGAAAAGAATCCGCGGCCTAGAACAGCATCACGATGTTCCAATCATCGCATTAACAGCAAAGGCTATGAAAGGCGATCGTGAAAAATGTATCGAAGCAGGAGCATCAGACTACATCAGCAAACCACTTAAACTAGACCAGCTCCTATCAGTTATGCGTGTGTGGATTGCAAAGTAAATGTACCAAGAGGGTGCAGGCTTTGACTCTGATTAGGTGCAAAAAACATGTTACAGGAAGATGGCGGCTTATCACACAAGCCGCCATCTTTTATAGGAAAACGCTACAATAGGTTTACTCATCTATAAATCTGGGTAATTAAGGATTGCTTTATATTCGGACACAATAAGATTGCGTCTTTTAGAAGAATGATTGAGAAAGATGAGGAATGAAACTTTCATGGATAAAGAAGAATTAGAATTAGACTTGCTGCTGCATGCAGTTTATAAATTATCAGGTTATGACTTTCGAAAATATATGCGCGCTTCTATTAAACGCAGAGTTGAGAATAGACTTCGGCTTGAGCGGATTGCCAATATGACCCTCTTAACTGAAAGAATTATTCATGATGAACACATGCTGAGGAAAATATTAAGCGACTTCTCGATAAATGTAACAGAAATGTTCAGAGACCCGAGCTTCTTTCAAACATTTCGCAAAGAAGTAGTTCCTCTTCTTGCTGGGCTTCCTGAAATAAGAATATGGCATGCTGGCTGTTCTACCGGTGAAGAGCCCTACTCAATGGCTATTCTTATGGAGGAGGAAGGTCTTGGAGCTATTACAAGAATCTATGCTACTGACATGAATGAAAAAGTTTTAAAGAAAGCAGAGAGCGGGATTATTCCACTCCATAAAATGCAGGCGTACACGAAAAACTATATGCTGGCCGGCGGAAAAAAGTCGTTTTCGGAATATTATACGGCTGATAGCGAAGCTGCTTATTTGAATAAGCATCTCTTGGATCGAATTATTTTTGCACAGCACAATTTAGTTACAGATCGGTCGTTTAATGAGTTCCATGTTATCATCTGCCGTAATGTACTGATTTATTTTAATCTTGAATTACAAGGACATGTACTAAACCTTTTTAACGCAAGTTTAACGAAAAAAGGATTTTTAGGCTTGGGCAGCAAGGAATCAATTCGTACTGAAACAGAGATGTTTGAGCCGTTTAATATTAAAGAGAAATTTTATATTAAAAAATAATGTTAAAGAATATTCCTTTAAGCATTAAAGGTTTGAGAAGTTTAGAAGAGAAATGAAACAAGCACCAGTATGCCTCTATTTTCCAGCCAAATGTTTTAATTAAATTCACTCCATTATAGGTAATTAATTTTCAAGTAATAAAAAATCCGTACGAGTTAATTCATCTATTAGAATTTGGCTCATACGGATTTTTATTTTTATGTTGACGGATTTATGTATGCAATAATTTTAATCTCTAGTAGGCTGTTTGAACTTGGATACAATAAGTGATGCATAGAAGAACGTATACTCATAATAATTATGATTAATTGCATTGTGCTAAAATACGTACCTTAGTTAACTTGAATCAAAACGGCACACATATCATCATCTGCTAATAATTGCTGTTCTTTTGAAAGGATCATGTTAATCGGTTCAATTTTTGCTGCCGAGTTCCAGCGGAATGATGATGTTTCCTTTAAGTATTCACAAGGTTCGACTCCCTCATCTTCTAATGTCTCAACAATTCCATCGGTTACAAGCAGCAATTGCAGTGATTCTGTATAAGTAAAGGTAGATTTCTTAATTTGAATATCTTCAAAAAAGCCTATTGCATATGTATTGTTGGGAAGGTCTGTTACTTCCTTTTCATCGACAAGAGCAATGCCGGGTGGGTGACCCGCATTTACATATTCGACCGTTTTTTCCTCAGTATCAAGGACAAGATAAATAGCTGTAAAGTAATAGGGTATTTGCCCGTTATGTTTATTGAGTCCATTCATCCATTTATTTAATTCTTGCATAACATAATCCGGATCAGGATCTGTTCTCATTAGATCACGCAGTACAGAAGAAATAAACATACAAACAAGTGAGGCAGATATTCCATGCCCCATCATATCAAGCTGGATGATGGCATAACGATTCTCTTCAATTTTTCTCCAGTAATAAAGATCACCTGCTAGCTTGTTTGCCGGCAAATAAGAAGCTTTAATAAGAAGGTGGTCGAGATCCAGCGGTTCACTGAGCACGCTCATCTGTACTTGTGTGGCTAAATCTAATTCTGTTTTAATTTTTTCTTCTTGTTCCTTATGCCAATCCTTTTCTTCTTTTAAGCGAAGAGCAACGCGTATTCTGGCAAGAAGTTCAACTTTATTAATTGGCTTCATCACATAATCCATCCCGCCCGCGTCTAACGCTTCAGCCACTTTATTGGAATCCTCGAGAGCGGTTACAAAGATGACTGGTATATCCTTTAATGTTTCGGATCCCTGAATCAGCCTGCATGCTTCAATCCCATCCATTTCAGGCATCATAATATCCATTAAAATAACATCAGCCACGCTTTCACCAATTACATGTGAACTTTCTTGGAAATAATGAAACATTGCATCTGCTGAAGTAAATGTTAAAAGATCAAGATACCCTGCACGTTTTAAGATATTTTGGATGACATATAAATTTGCCTCATTGTCATCAACCACTAGTATTCTCATCGTTAACTTCCCTTCGGTTGTATAAACATATTAAATATCCTTTCTCTATACCCAATTCATTTTGTTTTAAACATCATAATTATATTTTTTATTATTAAAATTTTCTAGAAAAGTGTTTCATAATCCTTTTTATAAAAATATTAGAGTAACATTGTTTGTTCTTCTCGTGTAAACAATTGTGCGTGTGAGAGAGAAAAAGTTCTTGATTATTTTATTAGGTGCTGTAAAATTAAGATTAAATTTTTGAAGGATTGGGAGAGGTGTTTTATGAAGGTCGTCAAGTTCGGTGGGTCCTCTTTAGCTGCAGGTGAGCAAATAAAAAAGGTATTTCAGATTGTTTGTGAGGATCCAACCAGGAAAATCGTTGTTGTCTCTGCACCTGGAAAACGCAGCAATGAGGATCGGAAGGTAACAGATCTATTAATACAATGTGCAGAAAAACATTTTGGAGGAGAAAATTGTGCAGAGATCATAGAGGCAATTTTCTGCCGCTATGAAACGATTTGTATTGAACTTGAACTGCCCATGTCGATTGTAGAAAGTATAAAAGAAGATTTTGCCGAACGGTTAATGGGTGGCTATAAAGATAAATTCAGCTTCTACGACCGCATGAAAGCATGTGGAGAAGATTATATGGCGCAGCTAGTTGCCTGCTTTTTTCAAGCGCAAGGGCTGCAGGCAGCATATATTAATCCGAAAGAAGCTGGGCTTATTGTATCGAGAGAACCTGGAAATGCCCAGGTGTTGCCTGTATCCTATGAAAAACTATCAAATTTAAAAGAAAAGAGCGGGATTACTGTGTTTCCAGGTTTTTTTGGCTATAGCGAAGAGGGGGAAATCATGACCTTCTCCAGGAGCGGTTCAGATGTCACAGGTGCTATCCTTGCAAAAGCAGTACAGGCAGACGTTTATGAAAACTTTACAGACGTCAATGCAGTCTATTCTGTAAATCCTGCAATTGTGTTGAATCCAAAGGAGGTTCGAGAACTTACTTATCGGGAAATGAGAGAACTTTCATATGGAGGCTTCACAGTATTACATGATGAGGCGTTAATACCAGCTTTCTCAGAAAGAATTCCTGTTCATATTCGAAATACAAATAATTCTTCTGCTCCAGGTACAAAAATTGTCAGCAGAAGGGAAGAGGAAATCGGTCCAGTTGTGGGTATTGCCAGTGATCATGGCTTTTGCAGCATATATGTGAGCAAATATTTAATGAATCGCGAAATTGGATTTGGTCGCAAGTTGCTTACTATATTAGAAGAATTTGGATTAAGCTATGAGCATTCGCCATCAGGCATCGATGATATCTCCATCATTTTACGTGAGGACCAATTAACACCTTCAGCAGAATCTAAAATTATTGAACGCATAAAGATGGAATTAAAAGCAGACGAGGTAGTCATACAGCACCACTTATCTTTAATCATGGTGGTTGGTGAAGGAATGAGACATAATGTTGGGACCATGTCACGCGCATCTAAGGCTCTTGCCGAAGCAAGGGTAAACATCGAAATGATTAATCAAGGTTCTTCAGAAGTAAGTATGATGTTTGGAGTTAAAGAAATAGATGAAAAAAGAGCAGTTGAGGCTCTTTATAGGGAGTTTTTCGCTCCTGTTCCTGTATAGCATGAATGTTTCATAACGCTCCTCGTACTTGAGGGGCGTTTTGCTTTGGGTAAGCTTCTCCAAAAATGAAGACAAGTAAATGACACTATCCATAAATTTGTATATAGTTATAGAAAAGGAATAAACAGGGAGCTGCAAATGAAAAAGAGAAAAGGAGTATCATTGCAAACAAAGATTATCGTTCTTATTGTGGCAATCATTATGACGATTATATTGGTGCTTACAGGATTATTCGCGAAGATTGAATATGAGCAGACTAAGACCAATATGGGGACGCTGGCACTTCAGGTTGCCAATACGGTTTCTTTAATGCCGTCATTAAGGGATGCTTTTAAAGAGGATGATCCTTCAGCAGTGATTCAGCCGCTCATTGAAAAAGTAAGGAAAGATGTCGGCGCTGAATTTATTGTAATTGGGAATTCAGACAGTATCAGATATGCACATCCAGATGAAAATAAAATCGGCAAAAAAATGATAGGCGAAGATAATGATCGCGCAATCCTTCATGGAGAATCCTATATATCCGAAGCAACGGGCTCTTTAGGACCATCTCTACGAGGAAAATCACCCATTTTTGATATAAATGGCGACATTATGGGTGTAGTTTCTGTGGGGTTTTTAGTCGATGACTTAAAAGAAGCCGCTTTCAATAATATAAGAACTGTGCTGGTTGTAAGTGCAGGAGCTATATTATTCGGGATCAGCTGTGGAGTTTTGTTAGCCAAAAATATACGTAAAGATATCATGGGGTTAGAGCCGTATGAAATCGCCTCACTATATCACGAAAGAAATGCGATACTTTCCTCTGTCAAAGAAGGAATTATCGCCATTGATGGAAACGGGCTGATCACAATGCTGAATCCAGCCGCCCAAAATATACTTAATATTGAAAAAGATGGTTTAAATAAAAAAATCGAAAGCGTTATTCCAGATACAGATATTTATAGAGTCCTTGAAACTGGTGAGGCAGAAAAAAATCTCGATGTAATGTTAGGTGAGAGAAGAGTGATTGTGAATCGCACCCCTATCATCAAAAACGGTCAAGTAGCAGGTGTTGTTGCAAGCTTTAGAGATAAAACGGAAATTGATGAAATGGTTAATACCTTATCGGAGGTAAAGCAGTACTCCGAGGAATTGAGAGCTCAAACTCATGAATTTACAAACAAGCTCTATGTTTTATCGGGTCTCATGCAGCTGGGCAAATATGATGAGGCAGTAAAGATGATCCAGAACGAATCAGGGAATCATGAACATATGCAAAAAATTGTGTTTGAACAATTGGCAGATAGTAATCTGCAGGCAATCCTGCTCGGCAAAATGGCTAAAGCTTCTGAGAAAAAGATCAATTTTACGATTGATGCCGACTCAAGAACAGAATCATTGCCTGCTCATATTACAATCTCTCATTTGATTACGATGATCGGGAATATCATTGACAATGCATTTGAAGCGACAGAAGGGAAGTGTGAGCGGAATGTGAGCTTTTTTACAACTGATATCGGTAAAGATATTGTATTTGAGGTAAGTGACAATGGCGATGGCATTTCAGATAGCGACTTGGAGAAAATCTTTGTGAAAGGTTTTTCAACGAAAGCAGAGCAAGGCAGAGGCTATGGACTAAGTCTTGTTTCGCAAACTATACACCAATTATCTGGACATCTTGAAGTGTATCAAAAGGATGATGGAGGTTCTGTTTTTACAGTATTTCTTCCAAAGGAGGTCAAAGAATGATTAAGGTTGTTATTGCTGAGGATGATTATCGGGTTGCCCGTATTCATGAAGAATTTATAGAAAAAATTGCTGGAGCAGAAGTAACAGGGAAAGCACTAAATGCAAAAGCAACACTAGAACTGCTGGAAGAAAGAAGTGTAGATCTGCTAATCATGGATATTTATATGCCAGACCGCCTTGGAAGCACTCTTCTGCCTGAGATCCGTAAAAAGTATCCGCATGTTGACGTTATTATGATCTCTGCTTCAAATGAAAAAGAACAGGTTGAACAATCATTGCGCAACGGTGTGATAGATTACATTATTAAACCTGTAAGCTTTGAACGTTTTAATACGGCAATAAAGGAATATCAGAAAAAAAAGAGCTTACTAAATCAAAAGAATGAGCTGGACCAAGACCTGATTGATCACTTTTTTAGAAGAACTGGACAAACAACAATGGATCATAAGTTTCCTAAAGGAATTGACCCTTTAACATTGTCTAAAGTAAAAGAGATCCTTCAAGAAAAAAAGGCCGGCATGAATGCTGTAGAAATAGGCAGTCAAATGGGGGCATCAAGAACAACAGCCAGACGGTACCTTGAATATCTTGTATCAACTGGAGAAGCAAGCGCAGAACTTGAATACGGAATTGTCGGAAGACCGGAACGGAAATATTATATGGATTAGAGAAAAGGGGCTGCTTATTTTTGGCGGTCCCTATTTTCATGATTTAGAATGCAAAAAGACATGTTTAGGAGATCAAGTCTCGTTTGATAGGAAAAACGATTAGTTTGATAGGAACAGGCTTGAAATTGATAGGAAAAACGTTTCGTTTGATAGGAACCCGCCTGAGTTTGATAGGAAAAGAGCTTCGTTTGATAGGAAAAGAGCTTCGTTTGATAGGAACCCGTCTGAATAGATAGGAAAAGCGATTAATTTGATGCGAACCGGCCTGAATATGATAGGAAAAGCGATAAGTGTAATAGAACCCCGCCTAAATTTAATAAGAAAAGTCTCAGCTTCTTCATAAATCATCTCAGTTTTTATAAGAGACTTATACTTCAATCAGAAGTTCCCTATATTGCTGAGGAATCGGACTGAACAAGCTGAAGATCTTCCCCCAAATACTGATCTAAATGCTAACAAATAAAACTCACTCTTAACAGGTGTTTAAAAAATATCCGCATACTTAAATTCCGTGAACAAAATGAACAAAATATATATAACGTTTTTAATGTCGTTTACTTGTTTAATAGTTACAGATTATTCTGATTTTTTCTATACTAACAAAAAGAAAACGTTTACAACAGGAGGTAGAGGAGAGGCATATGAAAAAGCGATTTTGTTTATATATGATGGCATGTGCCGCTGTTTTTTTGTCAGCGTGTTCAGGCAAAGAAGTAACTGGTGTCTATGATGATAACGGATGGCGTCCTAATAATCCGATTGAAGTCGTGGCCACTGCTGGTGCAGGCGGTGGATGGGATACGACTGCGAGAATGGCGGCACAAACATTTGAGAAGGAAGGCATTATTGAAGAACGGTTGCCAGTAATTAATAAGCCAGGTGGAGGAGGAGCAGTGGGATGGGCTTATATGACAAGAAAAGAAGGAAATCCTCACAATATTTTTGTCACTTCGCCGCCGATTCTGTTAGTTCCGTTAAACGGTCAGTCCAAATATGGATATGAGGATTTTACTCCACTTGCAAACATGATTGCTGATTATGCTGCCTTCGCTGTGCGTGCTGATGCAAAATGGGATACTTTAAATGATCTTTTTGATGATATGAAGAAGGACCCAAGCAGTGTTTCAGTTGTAGGAGTATCCTCTCCTGGAAGCATGGATCATATTCAATTTATTAAGATTGCCAGAGCTGCAGGAGTAGATGTGACGAAAATAAAGTATGTTTCTGACCAGGATGGAGGAGCATTAACTCAGCTATTAAATGGAAGTGTTGATGTTTATTCGGCAGGCACATCAGAAACTGTTGAACAGGTGAGATCAGGCAAGATTAAAGTGCTTGGAATTACAGCACCTGAAAGGCTAGAAGGTGAGACACTGGAAGACTTCCCAACTGCCGTAGAGCAAGGAATCGATGAAACATTCGTTAATTGGCGAGGGTTCTTTGGACCTGCTGGGATGGACGAACAGCAGATTCAGTATTACCAAGAGAAGTTTAAGCAGCTAAATGATTCACCTGAATGGAAAAAAATCCGCGAAAAATATGGCTGGAATGAATTATATATGGCTGGCGATGAATATGAACAATTCTTAGATGAACAAAATGAAGAAATGTATGCCATATTAGAGGAATTAAAGCTACTTAGATAAGTAGAGGAAGGAGTGCAGAATATGCTTAAAATGATTCATCGTAAAACCGCATTAGTGCTGATTGTCTTTTCATTTTTATACCTTTTGATGAGTTATCAGCTGCCTGAATATCCTTATGCCATCATTGATGCAGACTTTGTTCCGAAAATATTAGGATTTCTGCTCCTGTTCTTATCTGTACTGCTGTTTTTATCAAAGAAAAAGGAAACAGAGGAAGAAAGAAAGAAGCGGAATATACCTAAAGCAGATATTGTAACATTACTTGTTGTATGCGTGTTTATAATTGTTTATATTTTTTTATTTGAAATGATCGGCTTTTTTATAATGACAGCATTGTTTATATTTATTTGCTCATGGTATTTAGGCTACAAAAGACATGTTGTAAATGGAATTGTATCGCTGTCTTTTTCATTATTCATTTACTTGTTATTTAATTATATGCTGCAGATTAACTTGCCGGCAGGAATCTTGCCGTTTTAAGGGGGGATATATATGGGCTCAATAGAAGGATTGTTGTCAGGTTTTCAGGTCGCACTTAGTTTACAGGGGATATTGTTTGTTTTTATTGGTGTATTTGTTGGTACCTTCATTGGTATGATGCCAGGACTTGGACCGATATCGGCTATTGCAATTATGATTCCAATTACGTACAGCATGGATCCGGCGATAGCATTAATGATGATGGCCGGGGTCTACTATGGAGCAATTTTTGGCGGCTCATCTTCATCCATACTTTTGAATGCGCCAGGAGTTGCGGGAACAGTTGCAACTGCATTTGACGGATATCCGATGGCTCAGCAAGGAAAAGCTGGTAAAGCACTCGCTATTGCCGCCATTGCCTCATTTATAGGCGGAACAGTAAGTGTTGTGTTATTAATGTTATTTTCACCATTGCTGTCCTCGATTGCTGTTTCTTTTGGACCAGTAGAATATTTTGCCCTAATGCTTCTCGGCTTGACCGCCATTGCCAGTTTGTCGGATGGATCAACCTTAAAAGCATTTATTTCTGCCACATTAGGAATTATAGTCGTTACCATTGGAATTGACGGGCAAACGGGAACTGCTCGTTTCACATTTGAGAATGCCTACCTGCTTGAAGGGATTGACTTTTTAATCATTGCTTTAGGTTTATTTGCTCTAGCAGAAGTTTGCACACTTATCTTCAACCGGAATGAATCTGCGGATAAAGAAAAAAATGAAAAGATCGGCAGTTTGAAACTGACAAAAGAAGATGTGAAGGAAATTAAAGGGCCGATTACGAGACAGTCATTTTTAGGGTTTATCATTGGTGTTCTGCCGGGAGCGGGAGCCACTATCGCCTCTTTCATTGCGTATATAACAGAGAAAAAAATTGCAAAAAATCCTGAAGAATTTGGAAAAGGATCAGTTAAAGGACTGGCAGCTCCAGAGGCGGCAAATAATGCTGCAACGAGCGGTGCCTTTGTTCCGCTGCTAAGTTTAGGAATCCCTGGCTCAGGAACAACTGCCGTTATGCTCGGTGCCTTTCTAGTGTTGGGCATTCAGCCTGGCCCGCTCCTTGTTCAAGATAATCCAGAAGTATTCTGGGGAATTATCGCAAGTATGTATATAGGGAATGTATTTTTGCTTATCTTAAACCTGCCGCTCATTCCTTATATATCAAAAGTGTTAACGATTCCAAGACCAATGCTCATTTCACTTGTGATCACGTTTAGTATGGTTGGTGTGTATGCGTTGAGCTTTAGTACATTTGACCTTTATCTGCTGTTGATTTTTGGTATAGTTGGATTCTTAATGAGAATCTATTCATTTCCAGCAGCACCATTTATTTTAGCGTTTATCCTAGGAGGCATGATGGAGCAGGCCCTGAGACAAACGCTGACCATTTCAGATGGCAGTTTATCAATCTTTATTGAACGTCCAATTGGGTTAACTTTGATGATTGTCGCAGTACTTGTTATGACTGTGCCTTTATTTAAAAAGAAATCGTGGAATCCAGCTAAGAAAAAAACGGATGCTGCTTAATTAATATCTGCCGATTGCCATTGTGGGCAATCGGTTTTTTGATTTTCCAGTTTGCAAATAATGTTGATTAATGTGAGGTCTTACAGGAGTGAAGCGGCGTGGAGATTCAGTACACTCCAATACAGCTTGGAAATCTTTCTAATAATATTAATAGTGAAAGACTATTAAAAAAGAGAATAAATATAGAAAATAAATCCAATATAAAGGAGAGGATGATAAAGGAGAGATTAAATTGAAAAAAGCTGTCAGATACGTTGTTTTATTTATGGTTATGACGTTGTGTCTTTCAACGGTGCATGCTGCTGCTTCAAGAAAAGGCAGCAGCACTCAAGAGGATTATAGAAAGCTATGGACAGAACATTCCGTATGGTCCCAAAGCTATATTGTAAGCGAAATGGAGAACTTGGATGATCGTGATGCTGTCCTAAATAGATTGCTGAAAAACCAGGAGGATATTGGTGTATCACTATCACCTTACCTGGGTAAAAAAGGAACGGCAGAAGTAACCGCTCTCTTAAAGGATCATATTTTACTGGCTGGAAAAATGACAAAGGCAGCAAAGAATGGTGAGAAGGAGACGATTGCTCAAGAACGGAAAAAGTGGTATGAAAATGCGAACGAATTGGCTGCAGTTCTAAGTGAAGCCAACCCCAGCTGGCAGGAAAAGACCCTTAAAAATATGCTGCACATTCATTTAGAACATATGGAAAATTATATTTCAGCTAGAATCATTCGAGATTGGGAAGCAGAAATTACAGCTGCTGATGAAAGTCTGATTCATATGCAAAAACTCGCTGACTATTTGGCTGAGAAAAATTAGGTTGACAAAAAGTACGATCCTTAATATGATAAGAATATAATTAAATATGTTCGGATATCCCTAAAGGGGAGTAGCTTTAACAGCAAAGTCGTCATTTCGGAGCTTTTCGCTCTCGGCTTTGTTGGCAGTGTGAACACTGTTAGCAAGACCTTTACCTATTCACGGTAGAGGTCTTTATTATTTTTGTTGACCTTTACCAAAATGGTAAAGGTTTTTTTATTGCCATTTTACATATAGGACGGCCGAGCATATGGAATAATACGATTAAAGGAGGAAAAAGAAATGGAATTATCATTATTATTAGAGTATGGATGGGTGTTATTAGTTCTGATTGCACTAGAAGGACTGTTGGCAGCTGATAATGCGCTCGTTCTTGCGATCATGGTAAAGCATTTACCAGAAGAAGAGAGAAGGAGAGCCTTGTTTTACGGGTTGGCGGGAGCATTTGTTTTCCGATTTGGTTCCTTATTTGCAATTTCATTCCTGGTAGATGTGTGGCAGGTTCAGGCAATCGGTGCGATCTATTTATTATTCATCGCGCTTAATCACATATACCGAAAGCTTGTAGTGAAAAAAGCAGAGGATTCGGGGACAGAGCGTCCCAAGAAAAAATCTGGTTTTTGGATGACTGTATTTAAAGTAGAGCTGGCAGATATCGCATTTGCAGTTGACTCCATCTTAGCAGCAGTTGCATTAGCAGTAGCACTCCCAGATTCAGGACTGCCGAATATCGGCGGACTTGATGGAGGAAAGTTTTTAGTTATATTTGCTGGAGGACTAATTGGACTTGTTATAATGCGTTTTGCAGCCAACTTCTTTGTCGGACTTCTTGAAAGAAGACCAGGGCTTGAAATTGCTGCCTTTATGATTGTCGGCTGGGTGGGGGTTAAGCTGCTTGTTTATACAATGTCACATCCAGCATTGGCATTCCTTCCAGAAGCATTTGCAAAGTCCACTGAATGGAAATCAATCTTCTACATCGTCTTAATTCTTATCGCAGCAGGCGGATGGTTCCTTTCAAAAGATAAAGCTGTGCAAAGTGGTGAAGTGAAACATTAATCGTATTTGACCATAAAAAGAAGCTTGCCTCCCAACATATGGGCACAAGCTTCTTTTTTAGTGTTTGATTATAATGCTTTAGCCAAATTAATACGCTTATTTAAAGCATACATAACTGGAATTCCTGCCAATAAAACAATAAATTCCCCGGCAGCTGTTGTGTAGTACGTTTCTAAAAATGGCAATCCAAACGCCAGTTTCAGTTCTAATGCAATCAGCCACATCATCAGCGTAAAGACAATCGTGTTAATTGCTAATCGTGCCCAAATATTTTTAACATATTTACAAATAAATATTGTAATCAGCAAAGATAATAAGGAATGACCGGTACCAAAAATAAGGTCATAGCCTTTCATTGGAGAAAACAATAAATTGGTTAAAAATACGCCTAATACGATGCCGTAAAGGTATTTTTTATTAAAGACAATCAGGTGGTTAAACAACTCCGATACACGGAACTGAACAGCTGTAAAGCCGAATGGCTGAATAAGCATGGTAACAGCAATATAAAGGGCAGCAATAATGCCGTTAAGGACAAGGTTTTTACTATTCATTTTATTTCTCTCTCCTTAGTTTTTTATCGTGGGAGGTTCTCGAACCACGTCAGACATACTTACAAATGATAGTCTATGGATATAGGCAAGTCAATAAGAAAAGAATTCAATTGCAGGAGAGATCAGGTAATGTAACCATGAAAAAGGGAAATGAACCAAATTAAAAACCGCAGGCATATGCCTGCGGTGTATCAATTAGTGGCGTTTCATATAGTCAAATAACACATGGACCACTTCATAGCCTTGGTAAGCAAAGATGCTTCCTGCTGTAAGTGAAAATAATCCAATCATTAGAAAACGAAATAACATCATAATTCCTCCTCGAATTTTTATTAAATGCTTTATTAAAATCAAGGAGTAACAGAAATTGAATTTGCCTGATAAAAATATGGTGTCATAAATATCTTTATTCTCGTATTCTTTGAGAAATGCAGACATATAGCTGCTGCCGCAGTTGTCATGAGTACAATAATCGCTGCAGAATCAAATAAAAGCGACGGTACTTTTTTCACTTCATCCTTTTCTCCAGCATGGTCATGTATACCAATGGATCCAACTGTTAGGACATCGTCAGCTCCAGTGAAGGACTGTGCCATATTGTTTGGAAAGCCAATGAGAAGATAAGACAAAAAGATGAACAGTAAACCAATGGATATGATTTTTTTATGTTGATTCATCTTTAATCCTCCCTCTCTAAAAAGTGTTCTTATCATAACAATATTTTTTATGTTAGTAAATAAAAAGATTTCACCAAAATGACCTAATATTTGCAGAGTGAAAGACTAATCAAATGTTTGATTAATAGGTATGTTCGTATTATACAGCATGTAATATAGATCTGCATGAAAAGAATAGCTGTTTTTTTATTTTGAAGAAATTCTACTTAATAACGCACTTCTTACATTATTTTTGTTATCATATGGTAAAGAAGGATAAAAAATGAGGTGGAGAAATGATGACGACAGGTACCATTGCTGTCATAATGGTGTTTTCAATTCCGATTATTGCGATTTTGGCAGACCACTTCCAAAAACAAACAAAGCTAAAGCATAAAGTTGTAAAAGACCAATTGGAACTGGAAAAGCTAAAACATGAAAACTTCATGCTGGAAACGGAAAAAATGAGGCAAGAGCTGGAAATACAATTAAAGTTGGATGAAATAAAAACCAAAAAAGAAATTCTATAATAGGGCTCTGAAAAAGTTTGGCATGATACCAAGCTTTTTTTTTATTCAAAGAAAAAAGCTGCCAAATACCATGGCAGCTTTTTTTAAAAAACATTATGAAGTTATCTCTTTGTTTATTGTCACTTCAATATAACGAATCTGATGACCTTCTATTTCAGTAACCGTAAAGACAAAGCCTTCATATTCTACTTTGCTGCCTACTTCAGCGTCAAAGTTTTGAGTAAGAAACCAGCCTCCTAATGTATCGACATCTTCATCATCCAGTTCAATTTCGAGAAGATTATTGACATCATCAATAAGAAGCTTTGCATCTAGAATATAATGATTTTCTTTTATTTTGCGAATTTCAGGCAATTCGTCTTCATCAAATTCATCACGGATTTCCCCAACAATTTCTTCGATGATATCTTCTACAGTAACCAGTCCGGAAGTTCCGCCATATTCGTCCATTAAAATAGCAATATGTGTGCGTTCTTTCTGCATTTTGATTAAAAGATCGTTGATTGGGACGGTTTCAATCACACGAATCACGGGGTTGATGAATCGTTCTAGTGTTAAATCATTTGCATCTTCACGTTGCAGGTTAGCAGTTAAAAATTCTTTAACATTAATAAATCCAAGGATGTTATCTTTATCTCCATCCACAACGGGGTACCGTGTATATCGTTCTGTTTTAATGGTGTTCATGACATCCGTAAAGGAGTCATCAGCGGAGAATGCAACCATTTCTGTCCGCGGTACCATGATTTCTTTTGCAATTCTTTCATCAAACTCAAAAATGTTGTTCATATATTTTAGTTCATTTTTATTAATTTCACCGCTTTTATAACTTTCAGATAAAAGGATGCGTAATTCTTCCTCAGAGTGAGCTAATTCATGCTCGGATGCAGGCTTTAAACCGAAAAGTCCAACAAGAAGTCGAGCTGATCCATTTAAGAACCAGATAAATGGGAATAAAATGCGATAGAACCAAATAATTGGTCGCGCAAAAGCAAGTGTAACTGCTTCCGCCTTCTGAATAGCGATGGTTTTAGGTGCTAACTCACCAACCACTACATGCAAAAATGTAGCAATAGCAAAAGCAATTCCAATTGTTAGAATATGAGACATTGAGTCATTTACCTGAAAGTATTCAAACAGGGGATGAAGAAGGACTTCAAATGTTGATTCCCCAACAAATCCAATTCCTAAAGCTGTGACCGTGATCCCAAGCTGACAGGCGGATAAGTATTCATCTAAATGTGTGATGACTTTTTTGGCTGCAAGTGAGCCAGCTCGACCTTCCGCAATGAGTTGATCTACTTTTGAGGAGCGTATTTTTACAATTGCAAATTCAGTTGCCACAAAAAAAGCGGTTAAGGCGATTAATATAGCAAATAAAGTTAAATTAAGGGTTGTCAATGGCAGTCTTACTGTACGATGTAAGACTTACACCTCCTGTGAAAAAATTTAGTCTACATTAATTAAGTAATAATAACAAAGCTTGAATAAGTGACATGCTCTCACTTGAAACTTGCTTCTTTACATATTCATGATTATTTTCATGCTTTTTATCAAGCTGAGCCAGTACATCTGATACTTCTTCTTGTAATCCTTTAATTTTTAGCCGCAGCTCAAGAACATCAATTTCTTCTGCTTCTTCTAAATCCTTTTTATGCAGCAGCTGTTTGATTTCTGAAAGCGGCATGCCATTTTTCTTATGATTTTCAATAAATTCAAGACGTGAAACAGCGGATATATCGTAATAGCGATAATTTGATGGTGAACGCTCGGCATGCAGAAGGCCCAAGTTTGTATAATGATCAATTGTTCTTTTTGTTACTTGAGCTCTCTCAGCAAGCTCACCAATTTTTAAATTCTCGTTCCCAATGCAATCCCTCCGAACTGTAACGTTATAGTTATAAGAAGCATTATAAATTTCTTGCTGGATTTACGCAACTAAAAGTTATTATAGAGAACGATATAGCCAGAAATAATACAATTTTTTTTACTGCAATAAATTCCACTACAATTCGATTGTGCTGTTTTTACTATTCAAATAATTTGTTGTTTTTTCTTCACTATTGTTATGACATTTATGACACCGTGTCACAAATTTATTGACAGATGACACCGTGTCATATAAGATATTAATATGATCATGACAACATGTCACATTGAGGTGTAATGATGAAAAATAGTAAAGTAGCAGCACTCGTTAAAAAACTGCAATTACAGGGAATTAACGCTGTATTATGTAAACGTCCAGTACTAGTAAAGAATTAAGAGGAGACTTCCATGAAAACGATTTTTGACTTGGATAAAATGAAAACACTTAAGACAGATCTTGTACGGTTTATGATGACATACAAATTTGCTTTAGATGAAATGAATACAAAAATTGATATTTTAAAGCAGGAATTTCAATATATACATGACTATAATCCAATTGAACACGTAAAATCGCGTTTGAAATCACCTGAGAGTATCCTGCAGAAGATGCAGAGAAAAGGCTATGACCTTTCTTTACCAGCAATAAAAGAGAATATACATGACATTGCAGGTATTCGGATTACCTGTTCATTCATTTCTGATATTTATGAAATAAGCAATATGCTCCAAAAGCAAAAGGATATTAAAGTGATTGAATGCAAGGATTATATTAAAAATCCTAAGGGAAATGGCTATCAGAGCCTGCATTTAATTCTGCAGATCCCTGTATTTATGTCCGACCGGGAGGATCTCGTTAACGTTGAAATTCAAATTCGTACAATTGCGATGGATTTCTGGGCGAGCCTCGAACATAAAATTTATTACAAATACAATAAGGAAGTACCCAGCAATATAAATGAGGAGCTTAAAGAAGCTGCTGAATCAGCTGCTGAGCTTGATAGGAAAATGGAGAAAATTCATAAAGAAATGAAACAAATAAAAGAGCTGAATAAAGAGGAAAACCTAGAGGGATTGATATTCAACAATCGCCACTTCCGTTTTCCATATGATCTGTTAACAGGAAATCAACAGAACTAAGGAGGAAGATTTATGTTTCAAAGAACAGCAGAGATGCCTGCATTTATAAAAAAGGAGCTAGAGAAATTAGAAGAAAAAATACAGCCAGTTATGAAAAAGGCATCAAAATATGTACTCTTTTCATATCCGCTTATTTTTATCTCCATTATGAATCTGTTTCTAGTGCTGTTTGGCATGACAACTACTGAGAATGCGGCTTTAACCATTATGATATACGCTGTAATCGGGGCGGTTGGGATGGCTCTTTCAAAAGAAGGGAAATTACTAAGAAAAGATATCCTGAAAAGAACAGCAGAATATATTATTGATCGTATCAACAAGAGTGAGGATGCAAGTGAGAGTTTAAAAAATAAATATATCATGCTTGTTAAGGGACAGCCTTTTTTACTGATACAGCATTTTATCGAGTTCTTAAAAGAGGAAAAACGCGACAGATTATATAGCTAGTCTGATAGAGAATCAGGAGTGAGACCATTGCCGAAAATCACATTCTTTAATTTACCTGAAGATAAAAAAACAATATTAATTAAAGCGGCAAGAGAAGAGTTTTCAAGGGTGCCCCTATCACAGGCATCTATAACAAATATTATAAAGGCTGCTGGAATTCCAAGGGGGAGCTTTTACCAGTATTTCGAGGATAAAGAAGATGCCTTTTTCTTCTTGCTGAATGAGCATGTAAAAGAAAACAAACAGCGTTTTGCTTCTATCTTAATAAAAAACAATGGTGACCTGTTTTCGACTATGCTGGAATTTTATGAGTCGATTATAAGTGAGGAAGAGGAAAACCTGCATTTCTTAAAGAATATTTTTCTGAATATGACTCACCAAATAGAAAGTACCTATGCAAGAAGTTTTCATGATAATCAGGATCGAAATAGCGACTATAATATGTTTGCTGGCCTTGTGGATCAAAAGAAATTAAATATTACGAATGAACAAGAACTGGCATGTATGGGGCAGATCATTATAGCAGTAACAATTAGGAGTTTCATTGAAAAATTTGCGCGAGAGCTTCCGAATGAAGAAGCTCTTGAGCATTATAAAATGGAAATGGAGCTTCTGAAAAGAGGACTTGCCAAATAAAGTGAAATACGAATTACAGACTTCCTCGCCGGAATTGGCGAGGTTTTTTTATCCTCTAAATTCTTAATAAAATTTCATATGTTCTTTTTTAGCTTTATAGTAGTTCATTCGATCCTCAAGTGTCCCTGTATGAAACTCAAACTTATGACCATCTGGATCAGTAAAATAGATTGATTTTCTGTCTAATTCATCTCTGGAACGACCAGGCAGAATATGAACGTGAAGTTCCTGCAATTTTTTAAAAGCAGCATCAAAATCATCTTCATTAATTGAGAAAGCAATATGAGTGTACGACAAGTTTATCTCATTTCTAGGAATATCCTTTTCTTCGTTGAGCGCCAGCCAAAGTCCGTTTAAATCAAAATACGCGGTTGAACGTCCATTTACAAGGAGCTTAGCATTGAATACAGATTTGTAAAACAAAATTGATGTTTCTAAGTTGGATACAGAAAATAGTAAATGGTTAATGCCTTGTATATTCAAGATATATTTCTCCAATCAAAGTTTTTTTTTCCGGAACATGGTTTGCTAAAAAGGAAGATTCACCAGTAATAATTCAATTCTGTTTCCAATTTATAGGATCTAATTGTGTGCCATCCAAATTAAAATAATCCCCTTTAAATCCATCACTCATTGCCTCCTTTTTTTCCATATTTCCATCGGTAATGTCCGGTAATAGGTGTTTTAAATGAGGACAATTTTATTTCAGCAGCAAAGGGCCGAATATTATGAATGAGATAAGGGGTTCCATCCTTTGCCCGCTTATCTGAGATAATCCCGACATGCTGGAACTGATCTGTCAGAAAGACGACGATATCTCCAGGCTGCCATTGCTTTAAGTTTTCGATATCTCCCGGTATTAGATCCGTTGTGAGATTTTCAGCAAATCTTTTGAAGAAAACATCTTGATTGGGAACACGCCTAAAATCAATATTCGGATCCGGATTTCCTTCTACCCGAGGATAAAGTTTTGTATGGAGAGCAACATCCTCATCCAATAAATCCTTTAAATGAATATCTGCTCTTAGCATTGCACGCCAAATCACATCAGTACAGACTCCCTCATCATCAGGCGGATATCCGCCTTCATAATAACGGCTTCGATAAAAGGTACGCTGTTGAACCTCCTGTCTGGCTGCATAGACAAAGTCAAGAGGATCTGGAATTCCATTGTCATTATGATCTTTTTCATCGTATAAAAGGGGAACTTCGAATTCTTTTGTAAAAGGTCTTTCGATGTAAATGCCGATATGATCTAAAAGAAGACCGCCCCGAAAAAAGTAGGCGAAAAGAGTAGCAGCAGCAAAAGAAATAACAAAGATTTTAAAAGTTGCTAGTAATTTCTTTTTATGCAATCATAGCACCTCCAATTTATAAGACGGAATTATTTTCCTTTTGGTTTCAAAAGAATGAAAATTAAGTATTGATTTTGATAATCATTATCAATTAAAATAAAGTAAATGATAACCATTCTCAAATGGAGGTGCTTAAAAATGACATTAAAAGAGCAAGAAATTATGTACATATTAAATTGTTTTGACTGCGGCTACTTTGAAAATGGAAAAGTGTATTATGATGCCTGTCCATGCTGCGGGGAAGCAAGTTTATTTGAAGATCATGCATCAAGTTATTTAAACGAGCTGCCTCTCAGATATAGCGGGGGAAAAGATCATAAATGAACCAGCACCATATTCAATCAATCGAGGTGTAAAATGAGCAATATTCTCTTAATATTTGCAAGTATGTCAGGCAATACAGAAGAAATGGCTGATTTGATTGGGGCTGCCATTAAGGAAACGGGCACTTCTATAACGATAAAGGAAGTGTCAGACTGTCACGCGCAGGAGCTATTAAATTATGATGCAATTATTCTTGGTTCATATACATGGGGAGATGGAGATCTTCCGTATGAGTTTGAAGACTTTTATGATGATATGGAGGGACTGCAGTTAACCGGAAAAAAGGCAGCTGTTTTTGGCTCGGGAGATACCTTTTATCCTGCATACTGTAACGCTGTAGATTTATTAATCGAAAGGCTAACGAGTTGTGGAGCTGATGTCGTTACAGAAGGCTTAAAGGTTGAGTACGCTCCTGAAGGGGAGGATATTGGGCGGTGCCGCAGTTTTGGCGAGGAATTTACAGTAAGAGTAAAAGAATAATAATAAGGTAGAGATCATCCTATGTGGAAGAAACTGCATGGGTGTGATCTCTTTTTTCTTTGTATTTACCAAAGGAAATGGGAAAGATTTGTCGAAAGGAGTAAGATGGGAATTCAAAATCAATGACCTTCTAAAAGGAGATATACATCGATGTACACTGTTTTTTCAACATTTGACGTGCCAGAACATAAGGCTGATGAAGTCATTTCAATCTATAGAAATCGATCTAAAATGGTTGATACCGCACCAGGATTTATTGACTTTATGCTGCTCCAAAACGATAAACGCAAGGGAGAGCTGACGGTACAGCTCATTTTTGATTCAAAGGAAAATTATTTAAATTGGGTAAGAGGCGAAGATTTTAAAAAAATACATGACCTGGAGAAAAAATATCCTGATCAAGAGCTTGCTGCTATTGTTCCGAAAGTAACGCAATATAAAATCGTTGCACGGTAAGAATGGCCGACTTCCGGATCAAAAGAATAAGCAGTTCATCTCATACAGAAATGATTGTATGTTACACTATTCTTAAACAGCAGCAAAGGGTGTGATCAAGTGAGTAAAGAAGTTGAATTTGCTTCCATCCTTCTTTTGGGAGACACCGATAAAGCAATAGAATACATTCAAAAAGAGAAGAAGCAAGATCACCTCTCTATTTATAATGACGTTATGACACCCGCGATGCGATATATTGGATTGCTATGGGAACAAAATAAAATTACGGTCGCTGAAGAGCATCTTGCAACAGCCACATGTGACTTTGTTCTTTCAAAACTTATGTATAAAAATAAACGTGAAGAAAACAACACAAAAAGAGCTATGTTCTTTTGCATAGAAGGTGAACAGCATTATCTCGGGCTAAAAATGGTGGACAGTCTTTTCCAGGAACATGGGTGGGAAACAAAGTATTATGGACCCAACCTCCCCCTAGATGTTGCTCTGCAGGATAGTTTGAAATGGCAGGCAAAAGTGATCTGCCTATCCGTTTCACTAGCAACAAACCTGCCAAAACTTAAAGAATATACGAAAGCATTTGAAGGGCTTCCACAGAAACCTGCTATTTTAGTAGGCGGCAGACTCACATCCATGTATGATCTTAATCATTTTACCTCATCTCAGTCGATTGTTTTGAAAGATTTAAATTCAGTAACAGACTGGCTAATGGATTGGAGCACAAGGACGGAGGATTCAACATATGCAAGCAATTGATGTAAATCTGCCGCTTCCTTTTGTGAAAATTAAACAAGACGGTACCATCCTTTCTTTTTCCAAAACAGCCTATGAGGAATTCAATTTATTAAGGGGAAATCTCTATTCACTTGTAGATGGGGAAAGTATGGCTAAGCTCCAAAGAGCGATTCATGCAGAAGGATCAGCAACAGGTGTAGAAATACATGTTAAATCCTCAAGATCAGATTTATCTTTATACGAGGTGTTTATATCTATAGATGAGAATGAACATGCGAATCTGCTATTTCGATCCAAAGATAATGACACCAGCATATTAATGGAAAGGCTGCTCAGTCTGCAAACGAGATTAAATGATACTGACTTTGAATTACTTGAAAAAAAGGAACAATTGGAGCGTGCCTTAAGAAGACTAGATGTCCTGTCCGGACCATTTATTCCACTGAGCGAAAAAATAGGCTATATTCCGATCTTTGGGGATATCGCTGAAGAGAAGTTGCGGGTGATCTCGGAAACTTGTCTGCAAAATATATCTGAAGGTGATTTTGAAACGATTTTAGTAGACTTAACAGCAACTGGATCTATAGAAGAAGCTGGGGTTCGGAGGCTGATCGATTTCTTAAAAACAATTGAGATTATGTCAGGGGAAAAGGCTAGATTAATTGGTGTAAAACCTAAGGCTGCTGAGGCATTGAGCAGGAATGGGATACAAAATTATGTACTGACAGCTTCATCTTTAAAAAGGGTACTCTGGCAATATTTTTATGAGCATTCGTTAACATGAGATTTTAGTAAAGCAGGCGGGATATTGTTTATACAGTTCCCGTCTGCTTTTGTTTATTTAGTCATTCTTTTAAGGACAGCTTATCTTTGGTGGAGAAAAGGCCAAGTTTGCCTATGCGATCTACTGCTTCCTGAATCCTTTTCTCATCTACAAGCAGTCCGACACGGATATAGCCTTCTCCATATGTTCCGAAGCCATTTCCAGGGGCTACAGCAACATCAGCATGTTCAAGCAGATAATCGGAAAATTCCTCACTTGTATATTCATCTGGAACGGGGAGCCATGCGAAAAATGAACCTGATGGTGCTGAAACGTCCCAGCCAATTTTTCGACATGAGGAAATAAGTGTGTTGCGGCGGCTTTCATAGCGTGCAACAAGATCTTTTACACATTGCTGATCGCCAGTAAGGGCTGCAGCTGCAGCTTTTTGAACTGCAGGAAAAAGGCTGACGTACAGGTGATCTTGAATTAAATTTAAGGCTTCAACAATGACGGGATTTCCGACAGCAAACCCAACGCGCCAGCCAGCCATATTATATGTTTTAGACAAGGTATACATCTCTATCCCAACATCTTTTGCACCTTCAATTTCAAGAAAACTTACTGGCTTCTGATGATCAAAACCGATCGCTCCATAGGCAAAGTCATGTAAAATGACGATATTATGCTTCTTAGCCATTTGGACTGTTTGTTCAAAAAAAGTATGGTCAGCAACTGCACCAGTAGGGTTATTAGGGTAATTCAGATAAAGAAGCTTTGCATGATCCTTTACTTCATCTGAAAGATCATTGTAATTTGGAAGAAATTGATTTTCCTCCAGCAATGGGAAGGTTTTATATTCAACATCTGCCAATACCGCTCCAGATAGGTAATCCGGATATCCTGGATCAGGCAATAGCATTAAATCTCCCTCGTTCATCAAACACATAGGCAGCTCAACTAGACCTGTTTTAGTTCCAAAAAGGATCGCAACTTCTGTTGAAGGATCAACTGTTACACCATATTCCTTCATATAGAAATCCGCAGCTGCTTCTTTCAGTTCATCTATTCCACGAAATGGAGAATACTTGTGTGTAATAGGGTCTGCAGCCGCTTCCTGAAGCGCACTGACAATATGTGGAGGAGTTGGCTGGTCTGGGTTTCCTTGTCCCAGGTTAATAATATCTCGGCCTTCATTTACTGCCTTTGCCACTTTTTTTACTAGCGATGCAAAAAATTGCGGCGGCAAATTTTTTAATCGATTAGAATGCTCCATGCTGATCCACCCTTAAATGCAAATTTCAAAACAGAGGAATTATGTACTATTAAAGTGAAAATTAGTCATCAGGCAGTTAACTTGGATACGGTTAAGCCTATGCTTTTCATACTTGGTCAATCGTGTTCTTGCTTGCAAATTTACTTAGAACAAATTTTATATTCAATTTTCAAAAAAGTCTAGTAAATAGAAATAAAAAATGAAGCTCGTTATAATAGGATATATAATTGATAAATGAAATTTTGGCTGCAATCCATACTTATGGCATAATCAAGATGAGTTATATATGACAGTAGAAGGTGGAGCTAAGATGAAATATACAAACATAGCACATACTGATTTACATGTATCGAATATGATCATGGGAAATATGAGATTAAAGCAGCTTTCAGCGGCAGAAGCGGAAGCATTAATTAAAACGGCGCAAGAGGAAGGCATTAATTTCTTTGATCATGCTGATATTTATGGTAAAGGGGAATGTGAGGAGCTCTTTGCAAAGGCAGTTCAAATGAACCCGGCAGTTCGTGAAAAAATGGTCATACAGAGCAAGTGCGGCATTCGTCCAGACTTAGGTATTTATGATTTTTCAAAAGAATATATAATAGAAGCAGCAAACGGGATATTAAAAAGATTAAACACTGATTATCTTGATCTGCTGCTGTTGCATCGTCCAGATCCACTCATGGAGCCTGAAGAAGTGGCAGAGGCATTTAACGAGCTTCAAAGCAGTGGAAAAGTGCGCTATTTCGGAATTTCCAATCACAACCCTCAACAAATTGAGCTGCTGCAAAAACATATTCAGCAAAAGCTCGTTGTAAATCAGATGCAGTTCAGCATTGTTCACACACCGATGATTGACTCTGGTGTTGCGGTTAATATGAAAATTGATCAAGCAGTGAACCGTGACAGCAGCGTGCTGGAGTATAGCCGTATAAATGAAATGACTTTGCAGGCATGGTCTCCATTTCAATCTGGATTTTTCGATGGCCCATTCATTGGCGACTTGGAGAAATATCCTGAATTAAATGAAGTCCTTGACCGGATTGCAGATAAATATAATGTAACAAACACTGCAGTCGCCGTTGCCTGGATCACAAGACATCCAGCCAATATTCAAGTTGTTCTAGGAACGACGAATACCGGGAGAATGAGGGACGCATGTAAAGGATCCGACCTAAAGCTGACGAAGCAGGAATGGTACGAGCTTTATAAAGCCGCAGGAAATAAGCTGCCTTAAAAAATATACTACTAAACCGCTGGGAACTTTGATTTAAACGTCTCCAGCGTTTTTTTTGTAATCATACAACTTATTTTAATTGAATTTCTTTCATAATGTTTTTACTGTGAGGTAGAGCTGGAATATCAGCACCAGCGCAATTATAAGCTGCCTTGCACAATACATTTTTGGCTTTTGAAAATTAATAGAGGCACAAAGAAGCAAGTAAAAACTGTTTTATTGTAAAGATTGCAGTCTGCGCAATTTATCCAATCCTTTCTCGAAGTTTGGGTCAGATTTTCCATTTGCAGCATGCAGCCATTCATGGAAAACAGGCTGAAGTCCATAAAAAGCAGAGACTCGTTGAAACAATTCTTCTTTAGGAAGCGAAACGTGATAATGTTCCAATACTTCTCTTGTAAATTGTGGACCATGTTCCCAATAAAAGCCTGCAAAATCAAAAGCAGGATCGCTAATTTGTGCATCAGTGAAGTCAATAATGCCGCTGATGTTTTTCCTCGCAGGATGATATAAGATATTGGCACCTGTTAAATCGCCATGAATAGGAACTATTGGATGCATATGTTTTTGGCTATTGGAAAGAAAGCGATCAAAGATCATTTTGACTTCCTTTTGCTCAGAAGAACGGAGAAAGGGACTGATCTTAGAAGTAATCTCAGCATAAAATTCTTCCCAATAACGCTGTGTATGTATGGTCTTCAATCCATGTTGCATCAGTTTTTCAGAATTTAAGTTATGTAAAGTCGTTAAAAATGCCCCCAGCTGCACTGCTGCCTCTGCTGAATTGAGATGTTCCAGCTTTTCAAGAGGCTCTCCATCAATTTTCTTATGCATGGAGCAAACAAGCCGTTTTTCTTTATAAAATAATTCATAATGAGGCACATGGATTGAGAGGTTGTTTTCGTGCAGTTTCGACAGAAGCATGGACTCTGTTAGGAGCCTCTGTAAACCATGTTCCTTTTTAGGGAACCGAAAGACATAGGATTGATTAATAATGATGACATCATGGTCCCAGCCTCTGCTAATTTTATCTATACTCTTGATAGACAACTCAGGCATGCGGTTAAGCAGAAAATGTATCTTTGCATTTATGTCCATTACAAATGCTCCCTTCTTAGGGTATTAAAGAGAAAAACATTAAAGGTATATATGATGGTAAAACAAGTGTAGCATTTTCTGGTTATAAAGATGTAAAGCAAACACTTGGGGATTACTCTATTAAACTAGGTGCAGCAGTTAAGTGAAAGAAATCAGTTTAACCTCTTGACCTTAAAGTTACTTTAAGGTGTAAGTTATGATTATGGAGGTGTTCGATTAGTGGAGGATATGTTATCGATTCAATCATTTTCAGTTAGAACGGGCATTCCAAAGAGTGCGCTACGTTTTTATGAAACGAAAAAGCTGCTTCTGCCTGCTTTCCGGGATCATAATGGCTATCGATTTTATCACAGAGAGCAAATTCAGCTCGCAAAGCTGATCTCTAGCCTGCGTTTAGCACAGATTCCAATAAAGGAAATTCAATCCTATTTAACACTCGGCAGGCAAGAAAGACAGGACAAAATGTCCGTATGGATATCGGAACTAAAAAAGATGCATCAGGTAATGGGTGCTAGTCTCCATTATTTAGAAAGTTATCAAAGCAGTTCTGAAATTTATTTTTTTAATAAATCGGCTTGTGAAGTCATTTGGTTTGAAGCAGAGGCGCAGCCTGGAAAGTTTAGCACCGTTTTTCAAGAAAAGCTTAGCATGCTGAGAAAGCTGGAAATTCAAGTTGATGAAGCTTATTTGCAGTATATGTCAGGGGAAGACCGTATTAAAGCGCGAGTTGGTTTCCGCAT
This sequence comes from Bacillus mesophilum, assembly GCF_008923265.1. Taxonomy (NCBI): domain Bacteria; kingdom Bacillati; phylum Bacillota; class Bacilli; order Caryophanales; family Bacillaceae; genus Bacillus; species Bacillus mesophilum. The sequence goes on from NZ_WBOT01000004.1 coordinate 207,383, forward strand.
AAATAATGAAGGTGAAAAAGAAAAATTGAATGATGACGGGAGATGCGAAACAATGCCCGCTATGGTCTGTATTGGAATGCCTTTTCGTCTTGAAATTTCATCTATAAAAAGTGGATATAAACAATTATTTGACTGCGCACAGCAGCATAACTGGTTCCCTGCTGGCGCCATTTTAGAATGGTATCGGGGAGAGAATCTTGAAGATCTGGATTTAATAATGCCGATTATAAAGGGGGATTTGTAGATGAAGAAAGTGCTAGTGGCTGATGCAGTAAAAATAGAGGGAAGCTACTATGAAATCGGTTATAAACAAGGGCAATATTTGCTGGAAAAAGGAAGTATACTTGTTGATGAATATAAAAAAATGGCTTCCCATTCGAACACCATGGAGGGAAAAGAGATGATATTCACTTATTTTCCTTCTTTTGCTGAAGAGATTAAAGGAATGGCAGATGCTTTAAAGATGGATGAATCCATGGCTATTAGTCTGTTTAGCGGCTACGATGTCACCTTCCCGCAAATGGGCTGTACATCCTATTCACAAGATGGTCTTTATGTAAGAAATTATGATTTTAGCCCCGATCTCTATGATGCCAGACTCGTTTGCCTCCAGCCGAATACAGGCTACGCCTCAATTGGTTTCAGTCAGCAAATATGCGGAAGGCTGGATGGAATGAACGAAAAAGGCTTGGTCATTGGTTTGCATTTTGTCAATGATCAATTATTCAGTAAAGGGTTTATTGCAACAGCTATTGTAAGGATGGTACTGGATCAATGTGCAAACGCGAAAGAAGCAGCCGCGCTAATTAAGAAGGTACCTCATGGATATTGCTATAATTATTCAATCATAGATAAAGAGGGAAATAGCTTATTAATTGAAGCAGCACCAGAAGAGCAAATTGTTTCGAATGCACCTGTTATGAGGGCAGTAAACCATTTCCATTCTCCAGCTCTGCAGTCTAAAAATCGTCCTAATATCTCAGATTCCTGCAAGCGTAAAGAAATGCTCTCTGAATTGGACGGATTAGAGTTATCTCCTCAAGAACTTTTTCGTTATTTTAACCAGGGCAACTCTCCATACTTTTATCATCAATACAAACAATTTTTTGGAACCCTTCATACAGTTGTATACAATTCTTCTAATCTGCAATTAATATGTGGAGTGGGAGCAGATTCAGATCCTCATATACTTTCACTTAAAGACTGCCTTCAAGCTGAGTGGGAGGATTGGCAGATGAAAGGAATCATTCATATTTAGCAAAAGATAGGTAAAGTTAAACAGACATCTATTGTGTATTGATCTTTCAATCTATTCGTTTGATCCATAGAGTCCAGGGTATAGAAGAAGTATAGCAAAATGAGTAAGGAGCTGATGAGATCATGAATATGGATGTAACGTCCTTTTACCTTAAAGATGATGGTCAAATCCCTAATAACAGTGATTTGCCTGTAGTTGTTTATAAAGGAGCATTTGATGACGGTCTTCCAATACAGGAAACATTTCAGCAGCACAATTGGAAAGGGTCATGGACTGGAGATGTATTTGACTTTCATCACTATCACAGCAATACCCATGAAGTCTTAGCAGTAAAAGAAGGTGAAGCCACGATTCTTGTTGGAGGAGATGAAGGGGAGAGACTGCAGCTGAAAAAAGGTGATGCGATTGTGCTTCCTGCAGGCACGGGTCACAAAAAGCTGGAAAGCAGTCACGATTTTGAAGTGGTTGGAGCTTATCCGAATGGAGCCAGTTACAATACAAGGAAACAGGATCCAGCGGACCGTACGCAAGCCATTTCTGAGATTAAAAACGTCCCTGTACCAAATCAGGATCCAATCTTTGGAGAAGAAGGCCCACTGCTCGAAAAGTGGATTAAATAAGATAGAAACCGCATCCGGTGTGATGCGGTTTTTTTGTAGCACTTATTTGCAGAAGCAGGAATCCTTGCAACACTTATGGAATACAAGAATTAGAGAATACTTCAGTATTTAAATACTTGAGGCGAAAAAATCTATGGAAAAAGCTATTACAGAAAGGGTTATCACAAGTTTTGCTAAAGAAGATGAAAAAAGGAGGATTCACAATGAATCTGCAATATCCGATAGGGAAATTTCAGCACCCGGGCAAGATTACAGCAGAGCATGTAAACAGTTGGATTGATGATATAAAGAACCTGCCAAATAGATTGCAGCAGCTTGTTGGAACGTTAAGCGAAGAACAATTAGATACAGCTTATCGGGATGGAGGCTGGACAGTCAGGCAAGTGGTTCATCATATTGCTGATAGCCATATGAATGCTTATATCCGCTTTAAATGGGCGCTTACCGAGGATCAGCCTGTCATTAAAGCTTATCACGAGGCCAAGTGGGCTGAGCTTCCTGATACAAAGATGCCAATAGGTGTTTCTATTTCACTTATTTCTGCACTGCATGAACGCTGGACATATTTATTGCAGAATTTAGATGATGATAATCTGAAAGTTATATTTATTCACCCCGATTCTGGGGAAGTTACGCTTGAAGAGAATATTGGAAGGTATGCATGGCATGGAGAGCACCATTTAGCTCATATACAAGCCCTGTGCAGCCGGATGGACTGGCTCTGAGTTTATATATATTTCTGCTGTGAATGGGCAACAATAAGTATGGAATATTCTTGCATAATTTCTGCTAACGTGCTAAATTTCAATAAGAACGTGTGTTCTAAAAACAGAGGATGAGGTGCCTGTCATGATTGTGAATATGTATCCGTATTTGGTGCTTAATGGTAATGGGAAAGAGGCAATTAAGTTTTATGAAGAGGCTTTGGGTGCAGTTACAGAAAGCGTGCAAACCTTTGGTGAGTCACACGCTGATCCGGATTTTCAAATTCCGGAAGAAGCGAAGAATCGTATCATGAACGCTCAGTTGAAGATTGGCAAGGTTGAATTGATGTTATCAGATACCTTTCCAGGGCAGCCTTACGAACTAGGCTCCCAAGTGACCATTGCGATCATTCCTGAAGGAGCGGAAGAGGCAAGAGCTATTTTTGAAAAGCTTTCTTCTGGCGGCAAAATTGGCATGGAGATACAAGAAACATTCTGGAGTCCTGCATATGGGCAAGTAACAGATCAGTTCGGAATCTCATGGCAAATTTCTGCACAAGCTAAATAAAGAAACTTGCCAATTGGCAAGTTTATGGGCTGGAGACATAGGCTTAATTCCACTAATAGATTTTTACATTAAAACTGAGTTGGATTTTCTTAGTGCTGCTGATTTCTACTATCTAAAATTATAAAAAAAGAACCCCCTTGGTCATATCCCAAGGGGGGCTTCTTCATTATTGTACTAAACTTCCCATAATGTGATCGACAATTTGTTCATTTGCTACAGCACCTGTATATAACCAAGCTGTATCAGGTCCGAACTCATATACATTACCATTCTTAACAGCAGGAATATTCTGCCATAGTTCTTCTTTAATAGCGGAATCTTCAATATTCGTATCGCTGTTTATTAAGAAGAGATGATCTGCATCTAATTCTACTAATTTCTCAAGTGAAATGGCACTCCAGTTTCCAGTAGCACTAGCTGAAATTTCTTCTACTACACTTGGTACGGTTAAACCAAGGTCTCCATACATGACAGCACCGCTCGATAGGTTATCGCTTACGATAAAGAAGCTATTGTTTACTAGCCACACAGCAGCAGCCGATTGTGTTCCGATCGCATCTGTTAATTGCTGCTTAGCTTCTTCAGCTTTTCCCTCATAATCATCAAGAACTTTTTGGGCGTCATCTTCACGGCCAAAGATTTCACCAATTGTCAGGAGCTCTTGTCGCCAGTCATTATTTTCTTCTGTACCTATTACATAAGTTGGAGCAATTTTATTATATTGATCATACTTGCCGCCTTCTACCATACCAGGAGAATCCATAATAATTAAATCAGGGTTATGGCTCGCTACTGCTTCGAAAGGAAGGTCATGTGGAATCATAGGAACTGATTCTAATTCTTTTTGTAAATATTCCTGGGGATCGCCATCTCTCACGGACCATTGTGCAACTGGGGTAATGCCTAATGCGACTAAATTATCTTCAAGGTAAGATGCTAAAACCCGTTCTGGCTTTGCTGGAATCGTAACTTCATTTCCTAAGGCATCCGTTAATACTCGGTCTTTTTCAACGGTTTCTTCAGAGGCAGAGTCATTTGATGCATTATCCTCTGCTGGCTGCTCATCATTTCCGCATGCAGCTAATGCGAGTGCCATTGTGCATATTGCCGCTAATTTATATAGTTTCTTTTTGGTTGAATTCATGATTGTTCCCCCTATAGTTTAAATAAAGCTTCTTGCTAAATGATAACAATTTTCATTTGCAATTACAATCTATTATTATGCAGATCAAAAAATATATTATTTAATGTTCAAAAAATCTTCAAATAATAAATAGAATCAGCTGCTTTATGGAGTAACACATTGAGATTTTAACAGCATTCCCCTATAATGAAAATGATTTTCAGTTCGCCAAATTGAAGGATGATATACATATGAGCATTCATGAAAAAGGAAAAGCAAAGCATGTCACGGAAAAGCACGATGAAAAATATAAAGTAGAAACAAAGCCATTTGCTGCTTGGTTGATCTTAACTCTAGGGACAATTGGATTGTTTCTCATTATTGCTTCATCTATTGCATTTGGTGCCGCGGACATTCAATTAAGTACGGTTTGGCAAGGAGTCTTTCAGTTTGATAGCAGTAACCCTGCACATCAGATTATTCGTGAGCTTCGTTTACCGCGAGCCTTGGCGGCTGCTTTAATTGGTGCTGCCTTAGCCGTATCTGGAACTATTATGCAGGCAATGACGAGAAACCCGCTTGCATCTCCATCCATCATGGGGGTGACGGCAGGAGCTTCTTTTTTAATGGCTATAGCTTATGCTGTACTTCCTGGCTTGCATTATTCAGGATTGATGATTTTTTCATTTGCAGGCGCAGGTTTAGGCGCAGCACTTGTTTTTGGAATTACAGCTGCTTCTAAAGGCGGCATGTCACCTGTAAAGCTTGCATTGGCAGGAACGGCGATTACCACACTGCTGAGCTCGCTTTCTACAGCAATTGGAATTCGCTTTGATGTTGCCAAGGACATAAGCTTCTGGTATGCCGGCGGTGTGGCAGGAGTTCAAAGCACAAGCGTTCTATATTTATTATTGCCAGTTGCAATTGGAATTCTTCTTGCCATTTTTCTTTCCAGGTCTTTGACCGTATTGAGCCTGGGAGAAGATGTTGCAAAGGGTCTCGGGCAAAATACCGGACGAATTAAGCTATTGGGAACGATTGCTGTTTTACTTTTAACAGGTGCAGCAGTATCAATAGCAGGAATGATTGGTTTTGTTGGTTTGGTTATTCCGCATATTACCCGATTTTTAGTAGGACTGGATTACAGATGGATTGTTCCGTGTTCAGCTGTTTTAGGCGGGATTCTCCTTGTTGTGGCTGATATTGCAGGAAGAATGATTAATGCACCTTTTGAAACACCAGTTGGTGCTGTAACGGCTTTAATCGGTGTGCCGTTCTTTCTCTATCTCGCACGGAATGAAGGGAGAAATTTTTAAATGGATTCATTTGGTCAGCAATGGAAAAAAACAATATCTGTACTCAGTATCCTTTCAGCCGCGATAATTGTTATGTTTTTCGTTAGTTTAAACACCGGGTTAACGAAAATCCCGCCTCTTGAAGTGGTAAAAACAATCTTTGGATCAGGAGACGAAGGTACAAAGATGGTATTATTTGATTTTCGCCTGCCGCGTATGGTTCTGGCATTATTAGTGGGAGCAGGAATTTCTCTGGCAGGAGCTATTTTGCAGGGAGTATCACAAAACGCTCTTGCAGATCCTGGAATATTAGGCATTAATGCTGGTGCAGGATTTGCTGTTGTGCTCTTTATGTTCTTTTCACAGGGAACAGGGTTCGCCATTGGAGCTTTATCGATTTTCTCCCTTCCATTTACAGCATTATTAGGAGCTTTTGTTGCAGCACTTCTTATTTATGTAATTGCCTGGAAGGGCGGCGTAACACCGATTCGGTTAATTCTTGTGGGAATCGGCATTAATTCTGCGTTTGCTGCAGCCATGCTTGTTTTTCAATTGATGATGGAACCGAATGATTTCACGAAGGCGCTTGTCTGGTTATCAGGAACCATATGGGGAACCAATTGGACATTTGTGCTGGCACTGCTTCCGTGGCTTCTTATCTTTACACCGATCGCTTTTTATAAAGCAAGAGTTCTTGATGTATTAAATTTAGGGGACCCGATGGCCATTGGACTGGGCAGTCATGTGGAACGGGAAAGAAGGATTCTCCTTATTATAGCCGTTGCTCTTGCAGGTGCATGTGTTTCAGTAGGAGGAGGCATCACCTTCCTCGGATTAGTAGCACCTCATTTAGCCAAGAGAATTGTAGGAGCAAAGCACGCAAGAATGCTGCCTGTAACCGTTTTGCTTGGAGCATTTTTGCTCTTGACTGCAGATACATTAGGAAGAGTTGTTCTGGCACCGGCAGAATTACCAGTCGGCTTAGTTGTCTCTGTCCTGGGAGCACCATACTTTATCTATTTGCTTATGAAGACGAGATAATCAAGCAAAGCGGCTGGTCCAATAAGAATTCAATGAATAGTATCTATCCGAATGATTAGGGGATATTTTTAATCATTCGGTTTTTTTATGTTTATTTAAATAATTTTTCTTCCTCCCCAGTAGGATCGCAGCGCAATGGTACGAGCATGTCTAACAGTCTATTTGTATGCTGTAAAAGTTTTGATTAGTAAACCATTCTCAGCTCTGATCTTTAAATAAATGTGTCAATATTTCTGATTGTAAAAAATAGTAATTTAATATAAAATTTATATAGCTTGATATATAAGAATAATCAGAAAATTAAGGTTGCAGGAGGGAATGTATGAAAAGTACTGGGATTGTGCGCAAAGTTGATGAATTGGGTAGAATTGTAATCCCAAAAGAACTTCGGAAAACATTGAACATCCAAATTAAGGATCCAATTGAGATTTTCGTAGAAGATGAAAAGATTATACTGCGTAAATACGAAAGCAGACAAGCATGTCTAGTTACAGGTGAAATACTGGATGACAACGTGGCTCTCGCCGATGGAAAAATTGTCTTAAGCAAAAAAGCACTTATAGACTTAGTAGAAGAAGTAAATGAGCGTTTTGAATTAAAGGTGTAAACAAATAAAGAATGATTCTCCCATTCAATCGGCAAGCCTGTTGTTATAATACTTCAGGCTCTTTGTATGCCGGGAGGCTCATACCCGACCCGCCGGAAAGCGAGTATACAAGAGTTGAAATCATAACAAAACAATATGTTTTTTGAAGTGATGTTAACAAAAATAACCAAACAAAAGAAAGAAGAGGGATCAAATGAGTCAGCAAAAATTAATCCGTGTAGGCACTCAATATATACCTGTAGAAAATCCAGAACAGGCTGCAAACTGGTATAAAAAGATCCTCAAAGCAGATATTAGCTATTGTGATAAGGATAAAGCCATTGTTAATTTTGCAAATCAAAGCTTTTTTCTTGTGAAAGGAAAAGATGGAGAAAGTGCTAATTTTATAGATTATTATGGGGAGAAGCGCTTTTCAATGACATTTGAGGTTAATGGATTAGAAAGTCTCCAAGCACTTCATAAAGAGCTGAAGGAAAAAGGAGTGGGAATAGGAGAAATAGAGGATAGAGGACATGCAGGCAGGAATTTTGTGTTTTCAGATCGTGATGGGAACTTATTTGATGTTTGGAGCGAACTTAGCCCTGCATATAAATAGCAGCTATTATGGCAAACCATCAACCATTCTAGCACTGTGAGTTTATTTTCAACTTAAAAAGCTTAGGTGATAAACAGCTATAAACTTTATGTTAAAATGGTAAAAAAGAAGCAGGAGGGACTGTATGGAAACTAAAACGAAAAACGAAATTGTTTCATGGATTAAATCACTTGCATTAGCATTTATTATAGCTCTTATCTGCCGGCATTTTATATTTGAACCTGTCACAGTCCGTGGAGAGTCCATGGTGCCTACTTTTGCGAATGAACAAAAATTAATTGTGAGCAAAACGAGTGAGATTGAAAGGTTTGATATGATTGTTTTCCATTCTCCTGTGGAAGATCAAGACTATGTCAAAAGAATAATAGGCATGCCTGGCGACACAGTGGAAATGAAAGATGATGTTCTATATGTAAATGGCAAAGCTTACAAGGAGCCTTACGTGAACCGAGATCTAGTCATGGATAAAGTGACAGCTGATTTTACATTACAAGAGCTTCTGGGACAGAACATAGTTCCGGAAAACTCCTATTTTGTTATGGGAGATAATCGTTTAAGAAGCTATGACAGCAGAGAGTTTGGTTTTATATCAGAAGAAGCGGTTGTGGGTGAAGTAAAGTTCCGTTTTTATCCTTTTGATGAATCAGGATTTACAAAATAAATAAAGCATATTGGAATATGATTTGAGAGGCTAGCGATGAAAAAGATTTTTCCCATTCCTGTTCAGGAGGTTTCAGAGGATAAAAAACGGCTGCTTGAAAAGCATCTATTAATGGATAATATTAAGCGCTGTAAGCTTTTTGCTAAAATAGTGATTCTCTTTGAAACCATTCTGATTCTTATGCATATGTATTCTTCCTATTCAGATAGTGGCACCCTGTTAGTGTTTGATGCATATATCATTTTATATTTGCTATTATGGAGTTTTAGTATCCTGATGGTTATATATATTACCATTTATGAAAGACGCAGCAATCTTAGTGAGCGAAAGACAAAGCTGTTCCAGAAGGGACTGTGGCTATTTGTGATTTTCTTTTTAACATGGGGAGCATTAGTGACTCTAGTTGATCAGAGAAACTATGGTCATGTTATGGCATTTGCTGTTAATTTTATGTGTGTTTCGGTTTTATTTCATGCATCAAATAAAACGATCCTTTATTTATACAGTCTTCCTGTAGCAGTGTTATATATTGGGCTCCCATATGCACAGCCTTCCGGAGAGATTGTCTCGGGTCATTATATCAATCTATCCGTATTCTTGTTTTTTTGCTGGCTAGCATCCCGTATGCTTTATACAAGCTATTCCTCAAATTTTTACCAGAGACTTCTGTTAACGGAAATGAATGAAAACCTAGGATTAAAAGTGGAAGAAAATGAGAAAATTTATAAGGAACTTGCGAGTGCAAATAATCAGTTAAAGCAGCTCTCTGTGATGGATGAACTAACGCTCATACTTAATAGGCGCGGGTTTCGTCAATATGTTCAGAATGAATTTGAAAACATTCAAGCAAAGAGACCGTTTGCTGTACTGATGGGGGATATTGACTCTTTTAAGAATTATAATGATCATTATGGTCATTTAGAGGGAGATCAGGTGATTGCTACTGTTGCTGGAGTCTTTAGAACACATTTAAATGAAGAATCGAGCATTCTGGCCCGCTTTGGCGGTGAAGAATTTGTGGCGGTTCTATTTGATGTAGATCTCGATGAGGCATTTGCTAAAGCAGAAAAGGTGAGACAAGCGATTGAACGTCTTATGATTCCTCATGGGTACTCAAGTGCTGCTAATCATATCACCATAAGCATTGGAGTGACAGCCGGAAAAGCTCAATATCCAGATGATATTTTTCAGTTAATCGGAGATGCTGATAAAGCTTTATACGAAGCAAAGGCCAGCGGCCGCAATAAGGTGAAAATCAAAGTATTAAAATAGGCCATCTCAATTAATAGGAGATGGCTTTTTTCTGCTTATTTTTTTGCAATGTTAACTTCAATTTTAATAATTTCCGAACGGCTGCCGATTCGAATAGGCGGACCCCAAAATCCATATCCCGAAGATACAATCGCATGCAATTTGCCAAATTGGCGGTAGCCCCAGTCCAAATCAAAGATTTTTCTTGTAATGAGGTGGTTTGGTGCCATTTGTCCCCTGTGTGTATGCCCGCTTAACAGAAGATCAACATCATGCTCTTCTGCTTGCTTAATTTCAGCAGGCTGATGGTCCATCATAATAATTGGTATGTTTTTGTTCAAATCATTGGTTAGTTCGGCAATTGATTTTCGCTGCTTATCCGTCTTATCCTTCCTGCCGACAAGGTGAAAGGAGTCTTTAATAGAGAGGACTTCATCTTGCAGGATGCGAATGCCTATTCGGTCCATCTCTTTTAAAAATTCAGGAATTGCTCCGCCATAATATTCATGGTTGCCAAGTACACCATACACGCCAAGCGGCGCAGATAATCCACTTAAAACTTCACCCATATTTTTACGGATAAATGCTCCAGGATCGTCATCGATAATGTCACCTGGAAGCAGAATGAGATCTGGCTGAAGCTGATCAATCTCTTTTACTAAACGCCGTGCATGCGCTAATCCTGATAAATGGCCAAAGTGCATATCAGATGCCATGGCAATTGAAAAGGAATCAATCCTGCTTTGTTCATTGATGTTAACTTTATAGGTGCGTATCACAGGTGAATACGCATTATAGGAACCATAAAGGAAAAGGGAAATAAAAATAATTACGACGATTAATCCAACCCAGGTAATACCATCATCTTGAGGAATTCCTATTAGTTTCAATAACCAGACGGTAAGATTGGCTATAGGCAGTAATAGTAGAGCGTATTGAAGAACGGCGAACCAATAGGAGCCGATCATCCGAAAGAAGGAAAGTCGCTTAGAGCTTTGTCCAATGAGATAGGAATAAAATAAAATTCCTGCAAGAAAGGCGAACAGCCATTGGTTTTGAAATCCAAACACAGTCTCAAGCCAAACCCAGGCATTCCAGCTAATATAAAAAGCGATGGCTGTGTATATAAGAATAAAAACAGCAAAGCCTAAAATACGTTTCATAAATAAACCTCAATTCGCTGCATAGATTTTGTGTTTAAGATACGATATCTAGGTTTATTTGTCTATCTATTAGCATCTATATCTTATTCTTAAAACGATTTGGAGGTATTCATCCCATTTAGAAGCTTACAGGATCAAATGGAGAATATAGTTATTTCCTTCATAGTTAAGGATTATGCAAAACAATAAAAAAGAGGAATCCGTTTCCGGAATTCCTCTGATATATCAATTAAAGTGCTCCTGCAGCTGATAAAAGCGGCTGCCGAATCTCTTGTTCTGCATTTCTTACAAGATCATATGTTACACACATCGGCTTGTTTGTACGCGGATCACGTCCAATCAATGCGTCAATATGGAATACATCTCGTAAAACCTCTTGTGTAATCACTTCTTCACATGTTCCTGCTTTAACAATTTCGCCATTCTTTAAAGCAATTAAGTAATCGGCAAAGCGTGCAGCCTGATTTAGATCATGAAGCACCATAACGATAGTGCGTTCCTGTTCACGATTAAGTTTTTGAAGAAGCTCCAGCACTTCCAGCTGGTGTGCCATATCTAAATAAGTAGTAGGCTCATCCAAGAAAATAATCTCTGTTTCTTGAGCAAGGGCCATTGCAATCCAAACACGCTGTCTTTGACCGCCAGAAAGAGCATCAACAGAGCGGGATTTGAATTCAGCAGTTCCTGTGACTTCTAATGCCCAGTCAATCACTTCATAGTCTTTCTTTGTCAAACGCCCAAAGCCAGTCTGATGGGGGAATCTCCCATAAGAAACGAGCTCTCCAACGGTTAAGCCGCTCGCACTTTCAGGCGTCTGCGGCAGAATGGCCATTTTTTTGGCTAACAACTTTGTATTTTCTTTGGCAATATTTTCACCATCAAGAATGACAGTTCCTGATTGATGAGAAATAATTCTTGTAATGGCTTTTAACAATGTGGATTTCCCACAGCCATTAGCACCAATAATGGTTGTAATTTGTTTATCAGGGATCGAGGCAGTGAGGTCTTTTACGATTAGACGTTCACCGTATCCAATATTTAAGTCCTTTGTATATAGGCGAACCATAATAGCCCTCCATTATGTCTAATTTAGAATTTATATAAATAGTGATAACGATTCTCATTTCAACTTTCTACTTAACTATAAACCTAACAATAAAAGAAGTCAACGGATGTTGAAAAACGTTCACAAACCTAGTTGAAAAATATTCTCAAACCATGTATAGTATAGTGAGAATGATTATCAATTTTAGTGCAAGCTGAGGAGTGGAGATAGCATGAACATAGATGAATTGTTTGATGTCACGATTATTGGCGGTGGCCCGGCTGGTCTTTATTCAGCATTTTATAGTGGACTTAGAGAAATGAAAACGAAAATAATTGAATTTCAGCCTCAGCTTGGCGGGAAAATACATGTATATCCAGAAAAAATGATCTGGGATGTAGGCGGCTTATCGCCGATCCCTGGAGCAAAGCTGATTGAACAATTAGTGCAGCAGGGATTAACGTTTGATCCTGAGGTTGTACTAAATGAAAAAATCGTTTCGGTCAGCAGAGATCAAGATGGAATATTCGTATTAAAAACAGCTTCTGGTGCAATTCATTATTCTAAAACTGTAATTGTAGCCGTTGGAGGCGGTATTCTAACACCTCAAAAGCTTGATATTGAAGGTGCAGAGCGCTTTGAAATTGCAAATCTAAATTACACTGTGAAATCATTACAGCATTTTAAAGATAAAACAGTCGTCATCTCAGGCGGAGGAAACTCAGCGATTGACTGGGCAAACGAGCTGGAATCCATTGCAAAAAAAGTATATTTAACATATAGAAAAGATTCACTAAATGGTCATGAAGCGCAGATCACGCAGCTAATGGAAAGCTCTTGCGATTGTTATTTCAATTCAACGATTACAAAACTGATTGCCGGTGACAATCATGAGTTGATTCAACAAGTGGAATTAACCAATAGCGAAACAGGAGAGGTTACATACCTGGAGATTGATGAAGTCATAATTAATCATGGATATGAACGCGATAGTGCCCTCCTTCAAAATAGCGAGCTGAAAATTGAAATGGAAGAAGACTTCTATGTCAAAGGTTCAGCAAATAGTGAGTCTTCCGTTCCAGGTCTATATGCGGCAGGAGATATCCTTAAGCATGACGGCAAGCTTCATTTAATAGCAGGAGCCTTTCAGGATGCAGCAAATGCTGTAAACAAAGCAAAACAATTCATCCAGCCAGATGCTTTAAAGTATGGCATGGTTTCTTCTCATAATGATGCATTTAAGGAGCGGAACCGGGAGTTAGTAAAAGAATTAATTAAATAAGAGAATGTGTAGGGCGATGCAAGAAGTTTAGTGCATTGTCTTTTTTTATCTAAAACAAACTTCACAAAACAGCTTTTATTATGAGTATACTGAATGATCTCTTCGAACAAAACAGCTAAAATAAAGAGCCATCAATCTAAAGATCGATGGCTCTTTTATTTATATCAAGGAAGTGTTAAGCCCGGCTAGTGCTTGCGTCGCTGTCTTTTGCTCTGTTAAGTTGCTTGCGAAGGAAAGGTAATACATAACGGTCAAGTCCAAATTTACCTGCATTATATCCAGCAGCAGCTATAAAGACACCCATTAATATATCTGTTGGATTATGAGATACTGTTCCAGCTAGTAAGAAAGAGAAGTTCATGACCATTCCGAAGAATGCAGCTGCGGTTGTCAAGCAGCCTAGAATTAATCCAAGTCCTACTAAAAACTCTCCCCAAGGAATGATAAAGTTAAATAGTTCTGCATTTGGTAAGGCAAAGCTTTCAAGGAAGCTGCTGTACCATCCAAAAACGGGTCCGCCATCTGGTCCTGTAACGGGGTTTGCAGCGGCATTTGTTAAGAATCCTGTCGAATCAAATCCCCCGGTAATTTTCCCCCAGCCTGCAGTCAGCCATAAATAACCCCAGTATACACGAATAACTGTTAATAGAGCAGCAGCAATGTTATTTTCTCTTAGCCAATTGTTAATCATCTTACATCTTCCTTTCATTGATAAGAATTATGTTATTGATTACACTTAAAATATAACATGAGAGCAGATTTATCTCACTAATATTGTGATTAACTTCACAATCTTGTAATAAAGTTTTGACTAAATATTGAACAGAAGTTTATAAGATATACAAATATAATATTTATAGGCTAGAAAATTTGGTGTCGTTTCAACTTTTTACAGAAATAGAAGTTATTAGAATAATGAATGCGAATACAACATTTTGTGAGGAAAATCACAATGATTTTTTCAAAGAAGAAAGGAATGAAAAACAGTGGGGTTATTGCATGCTCTGCATTTCTCATTTCCACCGGAAGACTAAGTGTAAATTAGGAAGATCAAATGATAATCAGCAGGAATTATCTTAATTCCTGCTGATAAGCAGTTTCACTTTAAAGTTTTTTACGATCTGGAGCTGTAGGAGGCTTTTCCAGCCAGTTTTTTTCAATGGAGATACTCACACCGTCTTTTGAATAATCACCGACCTCAGCAATGAGCCGTGTATAAGCTGTAACTAAATCTCTTCTTGCGCTTGCTCCAATACTTGCTCCATAAAAGCCGATGCCAGCTGAATACAAGGCTTTTGTATGAAACATAATGAGCTTATCCGAAAAGACTTGGTCAGTTGAAGCGGTAGCATATATACTTGAATTTGCTGGCGAGATTAGATCACTTTCTTTAAGAAATTCGGAGAATACATCACAATGATGCTTCGCTAATTCTGCGCCTCTTTTTAAAAAGTTTTTTACTTCAGGCGCTTTTACGGTTTGAGAAAATCCCATAAGCAAAACAGAACCAAGCATATTTCGATATAAGTTTGTAAACAAATGAGATATTTCAACTGATGTCAGTGGTCTTTGTTCTCCAAACCAACCACCTAAAAATTTCTTGGAATGAATGTATTCGACCTCAGTTGGATATGGGATATATGGAGCCCAAATATAATTGCCAATCTCCTGTGCAATATCAATTCCCTGATTAAAAAAGTTCGTACTTGTCTGGAGACATGAAGCATAAAAATTTCGCATATCTTTTCGGGCTGCACTGGGGAGAGCAGAACTAAAGGCATTTATTCCCATAAGGCCAATATTCATAGCATAATGCAGAATGAACTCGTCGGTATACAATCGTTTGGCGTGAGTATTTACGTCGGTATCTGTAAAGCCATCAGGAATGGGGATTTCTTCCGATTCCAATAAACTTCGAATGTAATCGTAATTTGATTGAGATATTTCAAGTCCTGTCTGGATGTAAGGCTTTATTGCAGGGTTCTCTACATGCTGTGAAAAGTACGATAAAACACAAATTGATAAAGATTCCGACAGAAATGTTCCGAATAATATTGATAGTTCGCTCGCAGTCAGTTTTTCCGTGTTCTCCATTAGAATCCCTCCTAAAAATCTTTCCATATGTAGTATTAACTAGGGACAAAAACTTATGAATAAAGAATGTACATAAAACAATTGAGGGTGAATTTTCCAATAAAAAAGGGCAGAGCAATCGTTAAAATGTCCTTTACAAGGGTACATTTTACGTTTCACTCTGTCCTTTTTATTACTTTCAGAAAGTATAAGTGCAGCTGGTATGCTCATTTTACTTCAATATTTCTTCAATGAAGTTAAAGGATATATTCTTTGCTTATAAAAGTCAATTGTGCCTAATAATTCATTTACGGCTATTTCCATTTTTTCTAAATCTCGCCGAGAAACAGGAGGATCCTCAGCACTCCAGCGCACAGATTTAACGAAATAATATTTTTTAATTGGCACAAGAAGGACCTTGGAATTTGGAAACTCTGCAAAAACAAATTCAATTCCGCCTCTTTTTCGGTATGAATGGCTGAGAATTTTCATGAGGATAACAACCTTTCAACATTTCTAAAACGGTTTAAAGGTCTATACCCCAATGTAAATTAGAATAAGCGGAATGGATATAATGCTCAAAATTGTCGTTATAAAGGTCGTAAAAGATACAAGATCAGGTTCTGTGTTAAACTGTACTGCCAGCATGGTTGTATTCGCAGCAGATGGCATGGCAGCCTGTATAATGAAAACATGCTTCAGTAAATCTGGGATCGGCATAAAATGCACTGCAATAATGGCGATAACTGGTGAAATCACCATGCGAATAACCGTAACAATCGAAACGAATCGATAGGCCACTCTTTTTCTTGAAATAACGGCAAGCTGCATACCCAATATCAGCATCACAGTAGGAATGGAGGCGTCTGCAACTAAACTGATTGCATCCATGAAATTAACAGGAATACTCACTCCTGTCAGTTGAAGAACTACACCTAAAACGGCACCGTGCAATACTGGCATTCTTACCATTCTTCGTAAAGATTCTTTAATGCTGGCACCTTCTTCTCCGCCAAGAGAAGCGAAGAATAATCCAACTGTGTTCATTAAGAAAGATTGAAAGACCATCATAATGACCGCATAATCAAAGCCTGCAGCTCCAAAGGCGAAAAGAACAATTGGTGCACCGTAGTTCCCCTGATTCATAAAAATACCGCCAAGCATCATTGCGGACATTTGCTGCCGGGTTGCTTTGGTAAAATAGCTGACAGCCCCTACGATCAGCGCAAGGATAATGTTGAGCCCAAAACTAAACAGTAAAATATAATAATAATCAATCGTAATTTCATTTGCATAAAACGTTCGGAAGGCGAGAGCCGGTGACATAATATAAAGAGCCATTCTTGAAATGGACTTTATATCAAAGCCGAACTTTTTCTGTGCTAAATAGCCAGTAGCAAAAATCAGCAAAACTGGCAGCATAATCATAAGTAAATTCAAAACATGTTCATCCCCATAATTGCAGTTTATAAAAAACAGTATATCAAAATAAAATAAATTCGGAACCCCTTTACTGTAGGGAGAGGGAGTGGTGGTTTTGTACTATTGCACCGTTGGGAATGCAATTTAATAGGAAAGAGCTTGTATTTGATGGGAAAGCGAATAATTTTGATAGGAAGGAGCTTGAATTTGATAGGAAAGTCAAAAAAATTGATGGGAAAAAGCCCGAAATTGATAGGAAAGCAAAAAAAAATCTCCTGATCCATATTAAAAATGGCGAGTCAGGAGAGGTCGTAACCCAAATGCTCTATACACTGGTCAAATTTCCTTGTAAAAAAGTCTATATAAAGAAGTTTTGCTGCATAAAAGTCATTTGATTTCTATTTTTGTCTTCCTTTCAATTTCAGCCGGATAATCAACTAAATTCAAATGAATTAGCTGTGACCCATTGTAGGGAATGCTGTAACGCATGTGGTCTGAATCTTTAGCGATTCCATAACTTCCGCCTGTACTGTCCTTTACCTCTTCTAAAGGAAAGATCAGATTTTCAAATGAGTTTGTATTTGTATCTAAGCGAATGTATAGATCATTCTTTATTATATACAAATCTGATAACAGACCATCACTAGGTTTTTTTATAAATTGCTCTTTGGCTGCATCTATGACAACGGATGTTTCCTTCTTATCTAAAGCTCTTAAAGAGTTAAAGTGCAGATATAGCTTTTCGGACTCTGTAAAATAAATGCTTTCTAGGATTACCACTTCTTCATTTTTAGTACTTGTATTGGCAGCAGGCTCTGACGGGTATTGCTTCCATACATTTCCGTTCTCATCACTTAATTGCAGGTTGTTAAATCCAAAAATCTCCATGCTGTTTTCTTCCGGGTATTTTACATGAACAGCTGTCATGGTTGGATAAATTTCAATTGAAGTAAAGGTAATTTGCTGCCCAGCAACTGTGACTGTTTCATTTAGTTCAACTTCCTTCTTTTTTGCAGCCTTTTCTTTATCCAATGTTACCGGAAATGTAAGATACTCGATTTTATCTGTATTAACCTCTACACGAATATTTATCTCATCCGGCATAGTATCTTGAGGATCCGTTAAAGTTAAGGTATCAGACTCTAATGTATCGGATATGTCTAATGCTTCTGTTTGTTCAAATTTATATTCTGTATCTAATGGCTCCTGCTGGTCATCAAGCAAAGATATGCTTAAAGCAGCATCTGGATTTCCACCTGTAAAAAAGACAATGAGAGATTTCTCGTCATGAATAATAGAATCAATGGTTACACTTCCACTTGTATGTTCCTTGGTCATTCCTATTTTTTGAATATAATTGTTTTCAGCAGCCGCCAAAAGGCCCGTATCATTTCGAATTTTACTTATGACCTGCTCTAAACCAGGTATATTGGCAAAAAAATTTGCAGCTGATTCTGAGGTGTGAATAGTAAGGAAAAACGACAAGAAAATAATGGAGGCCGACAGAAGCCAGTTCAAAGGTCTTGTTTTGTTTTTCTTTAATTGTATAGTTTTTGCTTTCTGAATTCCTTTTAATATGGCTTGATCTGCTAATTCTTCAGAAACCATAATCTTTTCAATTTTGTTTCTTGATTGTGCCAGCTCTTTTTCTTCTCTTTCAAACATGAATACCGCTCCCTTCATCCAATTCTTTTCGCAGTGACTTCATCCCTTTATATAGCCAGGTTTTTATGGTGCTTTCAGGACTGCCAAGGATATCCGCAATCTCTTTAATTTTGAGATCATGATAATACTTTAAGATAATGACTTCTCTGGAACGGTCATCAATTTTGGCTAAGGCATCTTCTATCACTATTTTTTGTTCATAGTCTTCTTTACTGTTATCATCTTCAAACAAGTCTGTTACGGTCATTCTTTTTCTATGTTTTGCTTGATCGTGGCAATAGTTAAGCATGATTCGAGTGATCCAAGTGGAGAAGTATTCTGGCTTTTTTACTTTCTTTATGGATTTATAAGCTCTGAATGTAACCTCTTGAAGTGCTTCGAGAGCTTCTCCTTCATTCTTTAAATACGAAATGGCTACTTTCAAGAGCCGATCCCTATGTACTTTTATTAAAAGATAAAAAGCATGGTCGTTGCCTTTTTTGGCTTTCTTTAATAAATCTGCTATCTCCAAGAAAATACCCCCTTTATATATTAGACATCAAGGCAGGTTAAAAAGACTTAAAAAGATTTACTTAAATAATGATATAAATACAGTACAAATGTAATTAAGTGCCAGATGCTTTTTTTGCCTAAAGGTTTGCGCTATAATATGGTTTGAATAGTTCATATTCGGTATATGCAAGCATATACATTCATTTATTATAGAGTTAAAAGCTGAAAGAGAGTGGGAAATATGGGCCGTAAATGGAACAATATTAAAGAAAAAAAGGCTTCAAAGGATGCAAATACGAGCCGGGTTTATTCGAAATTTGCACTTGAAATTTATGTTGTGGCAAGACAAGGGGAGCCTGATCCTGAGTCAAACCAAGCGTTGAAATTCGTGCTTGAGCGTGCTAAAACATACAATGTGCCCCGAAATATCATTGATCGCGCGATTGAAAAGGCTAAGGGAAGTTCAGATGAGAGTTATGATGAATTGCGTTATGAAGGATTTGGTCCTAACGGTTCTATGATCATTGTGGATGCTTTGACAAATAACGTGAATAGAACAGCATCCAATGTTCGTGCTGCCTTTGGAAAAAACGGCGGAAATATGGGCGTGAGCGGATCTGTTTCCTATATGTTTGATGCTACAGCTGTTATAGGACTAGAAGGAAAAACAGCTGATGACATTTTAGAAATTTTAATGGAAGAAGATCTGGATGTGCGTGACATCATTGAAGAAGATGATTCCGTTATTATTTATGCTGAACCTGATCAATTCCATGCCGTACAGCAAGCTCTAAAAAATGCTGGAATTAACGAATTTACTGTCGCAGAGCAAACGATGCTGGCGCAAACGGATGTTGAACTTGATGGAGAGGCAAAAGCTCAGTTTGAAAAATTAATCGATGCCCTCGAAGATTTAGAGGATGTGCAGCGTGTTTATCATAATGTGGATTTAGAAGACTAATCAATCCTGCAGGCAGACCCAATTGGGTCTGCCCGTTTTTATCTCATTAATATAGAAGTGTCAGGCAACATTCAAATTTAAGTGTACTATTCTTAAATTCCGGTTGTTATAAGTAGTAAAATAAGGTATATTTTAATTGATAATGATTATCATTATCTTTCGTTTCTGCAATCATATTAATGGGGAGTGTTATACATATGAGTTCAAACAAAATAGAAAAGTGGGAATGGACAGCAGAGGAACAAGAATATCAGATCATGGTCTCAATTCCAAATACACCAGTTCCAGCAGAAGGTTTTCCGGTTATGTATATACTTGATGCCAATGCATTTTTCACCATGTTTACAGAAATAGCTGAACTGCAATTGTTCCAGCCTGAAAAAACGGGTATATCGCCTCTGATCCTTGTAGGCATTGGATACCCTGGGGAGGAACGATTTCATCCAAGAAGGTTTGCTGATTTCACAACACCTGTTGACGAAAAGAACATTCCATCTAGGCCAGATGGAAAGCCATGGCCAGAAAGCGGAAAAGCAGCACAGTTTTTATCAGTTCTGACTGAAAAAATACAGAAGGAAATTCAGCGGAAATATCCAATTGATGTACGAAAACAAACACTATATGGTCATTCACTTGGGGGCTTATTTGCGTTATATACACTGTTCCAAAAGCCAAACAGCTTTCAGAATTATTTTGTCAGCAGCCCATCCATTTGGTGGGATCAGAAAAGCATCTTGAATTTAGAAGCATCATTTACCACCAAAAGTGAACTTAAAAGCCCAACAAAATTATTTATCACTGCAGGCAGCGAGGAAATGGCAGGGGATATCTTTGAAGATTCAAAAGCGATGTACGAAAGACGAAGCCTCAACCCAAAGATTAATCTCGAGACAGAGTTTTTTGCAGGTGCAGGCGAAAATCATATGTCTAATGTCCCGGCAGCATTCAGCAGAGGGCTAAGGTTTTTATTATAATTGGATAAGTCATATCATCACTATAATAGGGCATCGTATGAATGAGGTGATAATATGAAGAAACTAAAAGCGGCAGTTCTGCTTTTCTTTTTATTCGCGATAGCAATACCTATGTATACGAGTGCTGCAACACCAGCTAAGAATGTAGAAATTTATAACATTAAGAAAAGGGAAGTCACAAGTATTATTACACCAAATGAAAAGATTCAAAAAGAGGCTGAAAAGATGATTAAGCAAATCACAGGCGTTTATAAAAAGCTTGATCCTCTGCCGAAAGAAGGCTATATGGTCAAAATTCCACTAGAACCAAGTGTTCCCGTCAAAAACCAATGGCTGAATGGTTATGTCGATGAACTCATTATCATTATTCCAAATGAACAAACATCGCATATCCTTGTCTTCGACGATGAAAACAATCCACACTTCTTCACCTGCAAAAATGATCAACAGCCGCCTATGGAACTATTCAACCTCAAGTAGATGCCGAAGATCAGGAGAGCAGGGAACAGTTCTCCTGATATGCAGAATTAAAATATTCTTAAAGATACATTCCATCTTAAGCAGATAATAGTCTAGGAAATAAAAAAATTGCCGAGACAAACTTATCCATTATATAATTATGACTAGGTACTATAATCTAGTTATAAGAGGTGGGGAATGTATAAATTTATCAGCACTATTATTTATATTTTTTTAAGAATCTTTAAGATTGTAAGAGTAAAAGGAAACCACCATATTCCACAGAACACCGGTTTTATTGTTACATGTACACATATAGGCTGGGTAGACGTAATTATATTGGCCATAGCCTTGTATCCCACGCCAGTACATTTTATGGCAAAAAAAGAGTTATTTGAGGGAAGATGGAAGAATAAGTTTCTGCGTTCCATTCATGCCTTTCCTGTTAACCGTGAAAACCCTGGGCCTAGTACGATCAAGACTCCGTTAAAACTGCTTAGAGCACAGCAGTGTGTAGGGATTTTTCCAAGCGGAACCAGAACAAGTGAGGATGTACCATTAAAAAGAGGTGCGGTAACCATTGCAGTAAAAGCAAATGCCCCGATCTTGCCAGCACACTATGAAGGGCCAACAAGCTTTTCGCAGCTTCTAAAAGGCAGGAAAGCGATTATCACTTTCGGAGAACCGCTGATATTTAGCGGGACAGCCAAGAAAGAAAATACCATTGATGAAGGTATTCACCGGCTTGAGCTGAAAATGAAAGGTCTTGAAGATGAGGTAAACGCCAGTCTGAAAAAACAATTGCCATGATGAACGGTAATTGTAGATGAATACAAAAATTGCCCGCCAAGCGGCGGGCAGGTGAGGTACAGCTTGTTGACTGCTTACATGACAAGTCATTTATTTTAATTTAGGCGTGTTTTTCGCTCTAATCGTTGTATTGCGGCCAGAATGCTTTGCCTCATATAATGCCTGATCCGTCAAATGCAGCAGCTCGGAGAAGTAATCAGACGTTTCATACAGAGTCCCGACACCTGCTGAAATGGTGATTGGCTTATCTATCGGGCTTAATGTGCGAGCGAATGCTTCTCTAATTCGTTCTGATATAAAATAGGCTTCTTCCTGTTTTGTTTCCGGGAGGAGAATAAGGAACTCCTCGCCGCCCCAGCGGAAGCAAAAATCAGTATTTTTCGTTTCTGCCATAATGGTTTCTGCCGTATAGCGAAGAACTTGATCCCCCATTAAATGGCCATACTGGTCATTCACACTTTTAAAATAATCGATGTCAAATAAAATGAGAGAATAATGATTAATATCTTCAATCATTTTATCTAATGCCCGTCTATTGTATAAGCCTGTGAGCTGATCCCGTTTTGACTCGCTTTCAGCTTCAATTAGTCGCGCTTGATAATGTTCAACAGTTACTAATATGGCTCTTTTGAGTTCGCGGGCTTCAAAATACCATGCTGGTATTTTTTTTATTTGTTCAGGTTTATTGCGGCTTATATTTTGTGCATATAGAGCTAAGTCACGAATAGGATGCACGATTCTAGTCAGATATATAATTGAAAAAACTAGAATGAAAATCATAAATGGAATCATGTTGAGTATAGACTTTTTAACCAGCTCGGCTGTCGGTTCCATTAGTGTATTGACTGGTGTTTGAGAGATGATTCCCCAGCCGATTGAAGCAGCTGTAGGAGCATATCCGGCCAGCATGTCAATACCTTCTGAGTTTTCTCCCTGAAGACTTCCAGTTTTCCCCTTCATGACTTCCTGGACTGAAACATTTGACTGGACATTCTTATTCACAAAATTTTTATTGGGATGATAAATAATCGTCCCATTTGAATCAACGACATATACATAAGATTTATTTCCAGTGAGAGGATGCTGGCCAAGAACCGTTTTTAAGCTATTATATTCTTCAAGATAAATCGTCCCTCCAAGATAGCCGGCATATAAACCTGATTGATCTGTAACGGGAACAGAAACCAGAATCATTAACCTGCCAGTAGCTCCAATATAGGGTTCACTGACTAATGGCATCTTTTTCTCTAAGGCTTCCATCGCACCAGAGCTGTTCAGTTTTCTTCCTTCAAAATTAATATCTGGCGCTGTGGCTACAATAAGGCCGCTTGCATCTACAAACCATGTTGAATTAAAGTAAGAAGTTGATTGCAAAAGGTTATTTAAACCCATGCCTGCTTCATTAGCGTTGGCGGTTTTAAAGGAAGTATCATTGGCTGCAACTTCAAGGCTTTTAAACATATCTTTAAATAGCAGATTGGCTGTAGCTGCCAATTTTTCAGCATAATATTGATTCTCAGCTAAGTAATTCTCTTTTAAGTGGTTACTGCTGCTGATAATACTAGAAGCAATACTTCCGACGAATGTACCGATCATTGCAAAGCTAAGCAATGATAATATAAGAAACTTCATACTCAATTTCATAAGTTTAATCATTTCTACTTTCTTCATAATATTAAAGTTGAGTATACCCTTATCTTTAGAAGTGTTCAATGGCATTGTACAAGGAGAGAAATTATTGTTCTACTTCCGGATCGTGTATTTCAGTAATATACGATTCGTTTCTCAATCCAGATCTGCGTATCTTTATAGTTGTATCGACTTCGAAATTTGCGTTAACGAAAGTTTCATTCCAATTGGATTGCAATTGTTTAAATTGCTTTGGATAGGATTTGTAATATAATTCTCCAAATCCGAATATATCTGCACCATATTCATTTTGTAACTCGTTTATAGTATGGAGCAGTCCTTTCTTAATAAAGTCTTCAGCTTTCCTCTCAAAATCTTCAGTTGTAGCAAAAGAATTCAGCTGTTCAGAGCATTGAACTCCATTTATATTTCCTTCTGCACTAATAGAGATATGATAGGTAGGCAGGTTATCTTTTACAGCAACATTTGTACCCACTTTAATATCCTTTAGCTGAATATCAACAGTTTGCTGGTCTTTACAGTTTATATATATAGAAGTTTGTTTTAATTTATTTTGTATAAGCAGATAATCCCTAGTCGCTGTTATAGGAAGTTTGCCAATCATCGCATCCCCTTTAAAAAGAGCGATCCCGCTTATTTTAATATAAGTATTAGGGTGAGTGGATTGTATATTTTCTATTTTAGAACCTTCCTTTGGATCACCTATAATTTCTACCATTGCCGTAATAGGCTCGCGTCCCTCTGATACCATTGAATCAATAATATCCTTTAATCGGACATCAGGATCTCCTCCCCAGTCTTCAAAAAAGTTGTTGGCTTGCGTATTAATTTTTAAAGTAGAAACCTTTTGCAGCGGATACGTAATTTTTAATGCATCTGCTGCTTTATGAGGTTCTTCCACAATTATAATATTAAAATCATTTCTTATTTCTCTGTTCCTGTCCATCGGATCAAACAATTCAGAAATTCCAGTTGTGGCAAGTTCTTCGCTAATAAACATGGTCTTCATATGAGAAAAAATAGGCTTCCTTGAAAAAATCTCGTTTAATCTCAGCATCATTTCCCCGATTGAGTCTCCATTTATGCCGAAGACAATACTAGCCGTATTGCCAGAACTGGTTTGAGGGGTTAATTCAGTTGGATTAAATAATTCAATCGTTAATCGATACTTTGAATCTTTGCCTTGATCAAGAGCCAGCCCAGAGACAATCGAAACTTGATTGACTTCTCTCAAGTCCCAGCAGCCAGTAAGAAATAAAGTAGTATTCAGGCAAAACAAGAGTAAAATCCATTTCTTCATTTTTGACCATCCTTATTTAATGGCGGTGTTGGAGAATTATCATTGAATTGCTTTGCTTCCTTTTTCGTTTTTAAATATTTTGGCCGTGAAAACATCATAAAATAAGGAAGGCGAACAAAGGTATCCTGCTGATCTGCGGCGATGAAAGGTGTAACTGGCGTCAAGTATGGTACCCCAAACGATCTAAGGCTATTGAGATGGGAAACCATCACAATCAAAGCTAATATAATTCCATAAAAGCCGATCATTCCTCCAAAAAGAATAAATACAAAGCGCAGCATCCGAGTTGAGATGGCTAAATTGTATACAGGTGAAACAAAACTGGCAATGGCGGTTAATGCCACAATAATGACCATGAAATTAGATACAATACCTGCCTCTACAGCCGATTGCCCAATTACAAGTCCTCCTACAATGGAAACGGTTTGGCCAACGGCACGCGGCATCCGAACTCCTGCTTCACGTAAAATTTCAAAGGTAATTTCCATAACAAGAGCCTCTATGACAGCAGGAAATGGAATTCCTTCTCGCTGTGAAAATATTTTAGTAATCAGGGTGGTTGGAATCATTTCATGATGAAAAGTAATAATAGCTACATAAAGGGATGGAAGCAGCAGTGAAATGACAAAGGAAAAATAACGGATAATCCGCAAAAAGGATGCCATGAAAAAGGGCTGATAATAATCCTCTGAAATGCTGAAAAAATCATTAAATGTAGCAGGAGCTGTCAGCACAAAAGGTGTACCATCCACTATAATGGCGATTTTGCCAGAGACAATATGAGCCGCTACAGAATCCGGCCGTTCCGAATTATAGATTAGCGGAAAGGGAGTAAAGGTCTTATCAGCAATCATTTCCTCTACATTCGATGACTCAAAGATCGCAAACGTTTTGATATCCTCAAGCCGTGTCTTAACCTCTTCTAATATTTTGTTATTAACAATATTACCCATATAGCCGATCGTCACGGAGGTGCTTGTATCTTCACCTATGATATATTTCTGAAAGCAAAGGTTCGGATTTTTAATTCTGCTTCGTATTAGACTTAAGTTTGTTGAAAGATCTTCAACAAAGCCATCCTTAGGACCTCGAATTATGGTTTGTGTTGTTGGCTCTGATATACTTCTAGTTTCGGTCCCTTTGACTTGAATAAAACAATAGGGCTCTGAATCCTTTAATATGACTAAGGCAAAGCCCTCGACCAGCTTTTTCCCTGCTTCCTTCAAGTCATCCGAAAAGTGAAGCTGTGCACTTGAAAAGAGCCGAATTAGTTCGCGTTTACTATCAAGCCGTAAATTTTGATCTGTAACAGTTGGGATCGTATTTAAAGGGTGCTGAATTTTTTCATAAATATGACTTGAATCACAAATAGATTCGATATAACATAATTTAGCTTTTAGGCTGCCAACATAAATATCATCTATTAAGAGATCGCTTGTTTGATGTAAGAGTGATTTTAATTCATTTATATGTCCTTCCAATGAATCGGGAAGAGGATCCATCTCATCATCCGTTTTTTCCTCAGCTGCTGGCTTCGCTTCCTTTGCTCCGATCTTTTTGAACGTTTTTATCGTTCTTTTCATTTTTTGTTCCCTCCCCTCGTTTTGATTTGTATAAAAGAATGACAAACACTAGCATCGGCAGCCCTATTTGCAAGGGAATATTTAAATAGTATGGAATAATAGCTAACCCTTCCTTCAAATGCTCATTTAAGCTAAAAGCGATCAGAACAGAAAAGGCTGCAGAAAGCATCCCAATTGGAAAAGCAAAATAGCGATAAGGCTGCTGATAAATGGCTTCAAGTCCTTTTAGGGCACAATATAAAAATATTGAAACCTTTGTAAAAACCCCCAACATAATAATGAAAACTACAAAGGCATCGAGCCGTTCCAAAAAATTAGCAATTGAGATCTCCCTCGCTGAACTAAGTAATGGAAAATTGGCTCGCAAGTAACCGGATTCACTTAAAACACTCACATTTAATATGATGGTAACCGT
Organism: Bacillus mesophilum; assembly: GCF_008923265.1. Classification (NCBI taxonomy): domain Bacteria; kingdom Bacillati; phylum Bacillota; class Bacilli; order Caryophanales; family Bacillaceae; genus Bacillus; species Bacillus mesophilum. The sequence goes on from NZ_WBOT01000004.1 coordinate 234,400, forward strand.
AATGATCAATCCAGAAGTATAGACTGCAAAAAGAATATGCCGAAAGCCTTTCTTTACATTCAACACTTGAGGCATAATAACCGTAAACACTATAAGTTCACCAAAGGGAAAGGTTAAAAGATCAGGAAAAACCGCTTTTAAAACGGGTGTTATTCCCTCAGCAAGGACAGGCTGCAAATTCGTTATATCAATGCTTTTATTCACCCAAAGAAATAGTGCAACGGCTCCCAGTAACACAAAAATATATGGTGCGAAAATAACAGTTGTCCTTGAGAAAACCTCAAATCCTAAGTATAGAGTATAAGCAGAAACAGCCATAAACAGGATTGAAGAGAATTCAATTGGTGTTTGAGGCAAAACCACTGATACAAGCATTTCAGTGAAATCACGCAGTCCGCGGCTTGCTAAATAGATAAAATAGACGGTATAAACCGAAGAGAAGACCTTCCCTAATTTATTTCCAAAGCATGCGATTAAAATTTCATATAAACTTCCTTCTTTCCATAGGAAAGATTTAAAGTACATACTAAACAGCATGATTCCGAACATCGTTGCTATGATGACTGCCAGCCAAGCATTTTGTTTTGCTTCTGCACCTCGTATAACGACAATGGCAGTACCAATTTCAAATAGTACAATTAATAACATAAATTCAAAAATGGAGATTTTCTCACCGGAGTTATTCATAAAACACGTTCATCCCTTTATGTAAAAATAGTATATTTAAGCAGGCGAACCTTCATCTATCCTATATTCAAGTAGATGAATTCTTATTGTTGTTCTTTTTACCATTGGAATGAGAAGAACTCCTTTTTAACCTCAGATCGGTAATGAAGCTATAAATCAATGCAATGCCTATAATCCCCACAAGATACATATTTCCTGGGTTTTTGCTAAAATCGAAAAGATCACCCATCACCTTTTTATAATCGAAGTTTTTAATAGGAAAATCTAAAGAAACAATGAGAATTAGGGTTAACATGAAAAATAATAAGGTTGCACGAGTGATCATATAAAGGACTCCAATTGCATTATTTGTGATTGTAAATAGTTTTGCATAAATGGAGGGGAACTATGTAAAAAAACAGGAAGTTATTAAATAAATATGTAAATGTTACATATTTGACAAGGTGGAGAGTTCAATGATATATTTATCTCGAATTAAAAATAAATTAATTAAAGATATTTAAAATGGAGGTATATTATAATGCATCCTTTAAAAGGTATCCATCACGTAACAGCCATTACAAGCAGTGCGGAGAAAAACTATCAATTTTTTACTTATACATTAGGAATGCGTCTTGTGAAGAAAACAGTCAATCAGGATGATATCCAAACGTATCATCTCTTTTTTGCGGACGATTTAGGCAGTCCAGGTACTGATATGACATTTTTTGCTTTTCCAGGTATTCCGAAGGGCACGCATGGCACAAATGAAATTTATAAAACAGCCTTCCGTGTTCCGAGCGATGCTGCTCTTGACTATTGGGCAAAACGTTTTGATCGTTTGAATGTGGCACATAGTGGAATAACAGAAGAATTTGGCGTTAAAACACTCTCTTTTGCAGACTTTGATGATCAGCAATATGCACTTGTTTCAGATGAAAATCTTACTGGTGTTGCCCCAGGGTCACCTTGGGAAAAAGGACCGATACCAACACAGTTTGCGATCACAGGTTTAGGTCCCATTACTGTTCGCATTGCTAATATTGACTATTTTAAAGAAATGATGAACAAAGTCCTTCAGTTCAAAGAGGTTGCCCGCGAAGGAGACCTATACTTGTTTGAAGCTGGAGAAGGCGGAAATGGCGCTAGAGTCATTGCTGAACATAACTCAGTATTGCCGCAGGGACGCCAAGGGTATGGCACGGTACACCACGCCGCTTTCCGTGTTGAGGATCGCAGTGCTATCGACTATTGGGATGAAAGACTTCGACAATTTGGTTTTGGTACTTCAGGTCACGTTGATCGCTTTTTCTTTGAATCACTATACTCAAGGCTGGCACCGCAGATTCTTTTTGAATTTGCTACAGATGGACCTGGTTTCATGGGAGATGAACCTTATGAAACACTTGGTGAGAAATTATCACTGCCGCCATTTTTAGAGCATAAGCGGGAAGAAATTGAAAAGCTGGTACGTCCAATTGATACAGTCAGAAGCACAAAGACATTTACGAAGGAATAAGCACTTCTCGCCTGAGAGCCGGTTTAGCAATGCGCTGCCGGTTCTTTTTGTATATTACTGAAAGTCAGTTATTCTCTCGGCTATATACCGATTACAAGTACTTCTCTTTAAAATAATGTAAAATGATTATACGTGGGAATAAAGTAGTTGTTTATATCACGTACATTTTGTACTCTTATAGTATGGATTTTTAAACAGTTAAAAGAAAAATGCAAATCTGCTTTATCAATGAAAACTTATTTTCATGAACGACTTGTGAATAAACCTATAAGTAACTGTGATAGGTTAAAAAGGAAGGTATATATGTCTGAGGAGAATATTACGAGGCTGCATTTAGATGGAAAAGAATACATACTAATTGGCACGGCTCATATTTCAAAAAATAGTGCTGAACAGGTAAAAGAGGTCATTGAACAAGAAAGACCAGACTCAGTTTGTGTTGAACTGGATGCAGGCCGTTATCAGTCTGTTATGGAAGGTAACAAATGGAAAGAAATGGATATTTTCAAGGTCATTAAAGAAAAAAAAGCGACCTTGCTGCTGATGAATTTAGCTATTTCCTCTTTCCAAAACCGTATGGCCAAGCAGTTTGATATAAAACCTGGTCAAGAAATGATTCAAGGAATTGAATCAGCGAAAGATGTAGATGCAAAACTAGTTTTGGCAGATCGAAATATCCAAATTACTTTCTCACGCATCTGGGGCGGATTAGGGTTAAAAGGAAAGTCGCTCCTCTTATCCCAAGTGATCGCCAGTATTTTCAGTGATGAAAGTATTACAGAAGAAGAGCTTGAAAAAATGAAAAAGCAGGATACCATTAATGCGATTTTAGATGAATTTACAGATTCCTTCCCGCAATTAAAGGTGCCGCTTATTGATGAACGTGATCAGTATCTCGCTGAAAAAATCAGAAATGCACCAGGTGAAAAAATCGTAGCTGTACTTGGGGCTGCTCATGTACCTGGAATAACAAAAGAAATACATAAAAAACATGATTTAAAGAAATTGACGGCACTGCCGCCAAAATCAAAGGCACCAAAAATAATTGGCTGGAGTATTCCAATCCTTATTCTGGCGATTATTGCTTATACGTTTATTGCTAATCCAGATGCAGGGCTTCAGCAAACACTCAGCTGGGTATTATGGAATGGCGGTTTATCTGCACTGGGAGCTGCTTTAGCTCTGGGCCACCCACTTACTATATTAACGTCATTCATTGCAGCACCTATTACTTCATTAAATCCGCTGCTTGCTGCTGGCTGGTTTGCAGGTATAGCACAAGCATTTTTAGTTAAACCAAATGTAAGTGATTTTGAGAAATTGACAGAAGATGTATTTACGTTTAAAGGCTTTTGGAGAAATAAAGTAACACGCATTTTGCTTATTGTCGTGATGTCGAATCTGGGAAGCTCATTAGGCACGTTCATTGGCGGAGCGGATGTCATACGCTTATTCTTCCAAAACTTTTAAACTCACCATTGCTTTGAAAGGAAGTTATCTATCTTGAAAAAAAAGCTGCCGGCTGTCGTTGCCATCATGATCCTTGTAGCAATTGCCGCCTTGTGGATGCTCGATAAGGATTTTTCGGATATTGAACTTGGCATTCGATTTTTGATCGCCATTGGTGCTTCATTGTTGTCTGGGCTTATATCCTATACCCTGTTTTTCCTTGATCATCGGGATCAAAGAAAATAAGACATTCCTCCTTAGACCGTTTTGGTTTAGGGAGTTTTTTATAATAGATCATAAAAATGTGAAAAATACTGTTGACCTTTACGCAGCGGAAACGTGTAACATTTTTGATAGAAGGCAGGGTTTCAGAGGCCGCCTTCTAAGCTGAACTTTGTATAGGAGTGATTACATGGAATATACAGTGCAAAAACTGGGAGCATTGGCTGGAGTAAGTACAAGAACCTTAAGGTATTATGATGAAATTGGACTTCTGAAGCCGGCAAGAATCAATTCATCTGGATATCGGATTTATGGTGAGAAAGAGGTAGATGCACTTCAGCAGATTCTTTTTTATCGGGAATTGGGCGTCAGTCTCGAAGACATCAAGGAAATTGTATCAAGTCCAGACTTTGATTCAGTTGCTGCACTGATGGAACATCGTGAAAAACTCCTGGAAAAACAAAGACAGTTGGATCAATTAATAAAAAACGTTAATGCGACAATTCTGTCTGCAGAAGGGAGAATGACCATGTCTGATCAAGAGAAATTTGAAGGCTTTAAAAAGAAACTAGTTGATGATAATGAGAAAAAATATGGTGCGGAAATACGTGAGAAGTATGGAAATGCTGCGATTGATGAGTCCAATCGCAAGTTAATGAACATGTCTGAAAAGGATTATGAACAATTACAGGCGCTGGAACAAAAAATGTTTACACTGCTGGCTGAGGCAATTGAAACAGGAGATCCTTCTTCAGAAATAGCTCAGCAGGCAGCAGAGCTTCATAAGAAGTGGTTATGCTTTCATTGGAAGGAATACAATAAAGATGCGCATGCTAATCTTGCGCAAATGTATGTGGATGATGAAAGGTTTACAGTCTATTATGATAAACAGAAGAAGGGAACTGCGATTTTTCTGCGTGATGCAATATTGATTTATACAACAAAACAGAAGTAGAGATGATTTAGCGGCCGGTGAAATGCCGGTCGTTTTTATTTGTTGAAATTTATACTTTGGCTATGTTCATAAACATCATGAATATAGTCTCCATTTTAAAAATACAATGTAGTATTCTTTTTTGAAATGGAGGAGAACAATGATTACGCGAGAAATGCTTGTCCGTTATACAGAACTAATTAAGCGGAAAAAAGAGCTGGATGACGAGCTGGCGGATTTGAAGACATCCTTTAACAGCTATTTTGATCATACAGTCGGAGAAGGACAAAAGGGTGAGCTTGTTGTACATGATTTCAAACTGCAGCGGCAAATAAGAACGGCTGAAAAATATGAGCAGGATTCGACCGTAGAAAAATTAGAAGGACTTAATTTGAATAATCTAATTGTAAAAAGCCCCGATGAAGCTAAAATAAAATCAGCGATTGAGCTGGGACTGTTAACTAACGAAGACTTGCAAGACTGTAAAACTGTTAAAAAGACTCAAGCTATTTATGTGAAGCAATCTATATAATGTGTAAGAAAAAGGGAACTGATGTCTGAAATCGGGATGCCGAAGTAGTTTCGGAAAATGCAAAGGGAAAGTGATTCCCGAAATCCGCTAGGAGACAAAGTTTCGGGAATTACAAAGGGAAAGTACGTCCCGAAATCCGCTAGGAGACAAAGTTTCGAGAATCACAAAGGGAAAGTACGTCCCGAAATCCGCTTGGAGACAAAGTTTCAGGAATTACAAAGGGAAAGTACGTCCCGAAATCCGCTAGGAGAAAAAGTTTCGGGAATTACAAAGGGAAAGTACGTCCCGAAATCCGCTAGGAGACAAAGTTTCGAAAATCACAAAGGGAAAGTACGTCCCGAAATCCGCTAGGAGACAAAGTTTCGGGAATTACAAAGGGAAAGTACGTCCCGAAATCCGCTAGGAGAAAAAGTTTCGGGAATTACAAAGGGAAAGTACGTCCCGAAATCCGCTAGGAGAAAAAGTTTCGTGAATTACAAAGGGAAAGTAGCTCCCGAAATCCGCTAGGAGAAAAAGTTTCGGGAATTACAAAGGGAAAGTGATTCCCGAAATCCGCTAGGAGAAAAAGTTTCGGGAATTACAAAGGGAAAGTACGTCCCGAAATCCGCTAGGAGAAAAAGTTTCGGGAATCACAAAGGGAAAGTACGTCCCGAAATCCGCTAGGAGACAAAGTTTCGGGAATTACAAAGGGAAAGTACGTCCCGAAATCCGCTAGGAGAAAAAGTTTCGGGAATCACAAAGGGAAAGTACGTCCCGAAATCCGCTAGGAGACAAAGTTTCAGGAATTACAAAGGGAAAGTACGTCCCGAAATCCGCTAGGAGAAAAAGTTTCGGGAATTACAAAGGGAAAGTAGCTCCCGAAATCCGCTAGGAGACAAAGTTTCAGGAATTACAAAGGGAAAGTACGTCCCGAAAACCGCTTGGAGTAAGTCGAGGGAATCACTCAAAAAATGCCTAAAACCCATAGTCAGCGGGTTTCAGGCATTTTTTCTTCTTTTAATTTAGTTAAAAATGCTGCTAATGTTCTTGATTTCTTCTGCTGTTAAGGAAACTTCCAATGTTTTTAAATTGTCTATCGCTTGCTCAGCGCGCTTAGCTCCAGGAATGAGGACATCAATGGCTGGCTGTGCGAGATACCATGCCAGAACAAGATGGGCCACTTCGACATTTTTCTCGGCTGCGATTTTCTTTAATTCTTCAACCTTTTCTAAATTACGCTTAAAAACTCCTGCCTGGAAATGAGGAGAGTTTGCACGCAAATCGTTAAAGGCTGTATCCTTTGTATATTTACCTGCAAGCAAGCCAGATGCAAGCGGGAAATAAGGAACAAATGAAATATTATGCTCTACTGCATATGGAAGCAGCTCTTTTTCTGCATCTCGAGCCAATAAACTATATTCACCTTGATACACATCAACATACCCGTCTTTATTTGCTTCCTTCAACTGATCCATAGAAAAATTAGAAACCCCAATTGCTTTAATCTTTCCTTGATCCTTTAAGTCCTTCAGCATGCCCACAGCTTCATCTTTTGGCGTGCTATCATCAGGGAAATGAATATAGTAGAGGTCAATATAATCTGTTTGCAGGCGTTTCAAACTATCTTCTACAGACTGCTTTAAAAAGGCTGGAGAATTATCAAAAACCGTATTTTCTCCTACAAATTTATGTGCGCCTTTTGTAGCAATAATCGTTTCGGAACGAAGCCCAGTTTCTTTTAAAACTTCCCCAATCAATTCTTCAGAGCGTTCTGGTCCGTAGATATAAGCAGTATCTAAGAAATTAATATCATTTTTCAAAGCAGTTCGGACTAATTCTTTCCCAGTATCTTCATTTAAATTTGGATACAGGTTATGTCCGCCAACCGCATTTGTGCCAAGACCAATTGGATTCACATATAAACCAGTTTTGCCAATCTGAACTTTATTCGTCAAATCTTCCACTCTCCTTCATATTCTGGATAATTTTATGCTATCAAAACATGATAGGAAATGAAACTATCATGCCTGACATCCTGCTGACATGATAAAAGGGTAAAGTCAGGTAGACGAAGGTAAAAAAGAAGGGGTATCATATACACAAACTAGTACAATGTTTTGCGGGGGATGAGCAGTGAAAACAATTCTAATTGTAGAAGATGAATTATCGATAAGCCAAGTACTGAAAGTATATGTACAAAAAGCTGGCTATACAGCTGTACAAGCTTTTGAAGGCAATGAAGCCATCAGGAAATTTGAAGAACATAACCCTGCACTAGTCCTTTTAGATGTAATGCTTCCTGGAAAAGATGGCTGGAGCATTTTAAAAGAAATCCGCAAAACCAGCAGCTGTCCTGTCATTATGCTGACAGCGCTTGGTGACGTGAATTATAAATTGGATGGACTGAATGGCGGTGCTGATGACTACATTGCAAAGCCGTTTATAGCAGATGAAGTAATTGCCAGAATCAATGCCGTATTAAGACGAGCGCAGACAGACGATACGGACATTAAGCAATTCGGCTGCCTGCAGATCGATATGAAAGCTCATCAAGTAAAGGTGAAGCATCAAATTGTGGAACTAACTCCCCGAGATTTGTCTTTGCTGCTTTTTCTTGCAGAACATCCTAACCAAACGTTCACAAGAGATCAGCTGATTGAGCATGTCTGGGGATGGGAATATGATGGAAGCGATCGTGCAGTAGATTTGGCAATTAAACGTCTCCGCAAGGGGCTGCAATCCTGGCCAGAGGATGAAGGGGAGATTAAAACATTACGCGGATTGGGGTATCAGCTCAGTGTTTACAAAAAATAATAAAAGGGTTTCGTTGCTTCGGTACTGGACTACAAGATATTTAATTACTTTATGCATCGGTCTAATTGTTATAGCGATTATTTCCGCCGTTTGGATTCGGCATACCACATTGGAAAACCGCTTAAAAATTATGACACTCATGTCTGAAGAAGTAGCAGACCGATTTATAGATATTAGTGAAGGACGACCAGTGCAAAATGGAGATGTTCCTGGCCTGCTGTCTGAGCGAGGAAGATATATGGATCTGGAAAAAGACCCATATATGTACATTGTGGATGTCAACGGAAGAATTCTAACGAGCAATCGCTCAAATGAACGTATATTTGCACGGTTTCCGGCTGCCATTTTGACGAATGAAGAACAGGTGCAGAAACTGCAGTTAACTGACAGCGGTGAAGATTTTTACATTGTCAAAACGCCGATCCAATCAGAAGCGATTTCTTACGGCTGGGTGGTGTTTATTGAGCTGGAAGATAATCTGACGGAAGTAGATCAGGAATATACGCTGCTTGGGGTGATGATTATCAGTTTAGCGCTCCTTGGCTGGGCGGCTATCTACTTTTTATCGCGGCGGCTTTCTAATCCGATCAAGGATGTTGCTTTTGCCGCAAAGCAAGTAAAAGAGGGTGATTACAATATTCATCTTCCAAGCAATATCAATGAGCAGGAAGTTTATGAGCTTGTGCATTCTTTCCAGGAAATGTCCGCAAGGCTGCAAAAGCTCGAATCACTTAGAACAGAACTGCTTGCTGGAGTGACACATGAACTGAAAACACCTGTTACATCTATAAGCGGTCTCCTTCAGGCAATTAATGATGATGTGGTTACCGGTGAAGATGCAAAGGAATTTTTAACATTATCATTAAAAGAAACAGCTAAAATGAAAAAGATGGTGGAGGATTTGCTTGCTTTTAATACGTTTGCGGCAAACTCCATTCCTGTAGCCAAAGAAGAATACCATATAAATGAATTAATCCGTGAATTTACGCATGACTGGGAAATTGTTCAAGAAGATCAGAGAGTGACCTTAACAAGAGAGTATCTATCAGAGGATGCAGTGGTAAGTGTTGATAAAATCCGATTGCAGCAAGTATTAACAAATTTGCTCAATAATGCGCGTCAGGCCATTGAAGATCACGGCCAAATTCATGTTGCTGTTAAAAAAGATCAGGACAATGTTCATATTCAGATACAAGATACTGGTTCTGGAATACCTCTAGAAGAACAGAAACTGATTTTTGAACGATTTTACAGGGGCGAAGGAAAGAAATACAAAGTGCGAGGTTTGGGACTTGGCCTGCCCTTCAGCAAAATGATTGCCAATGCACTTGGAGGAGACTTGGAGTTAACAGAGAGCTCAGCTGCCGGCACAACCTTTACGATTAGCTTGCCCAAATATACTGTTTTAAATGAAGAACAATAATAGTGAGGCAGGGGACATATATATTTAACATGATCATAGATCCGGGTGATTAGGAAGTGACTATTTCTAATCATCCGGATTTTTATTTATTTAAAGAATTTATCTTTTAAAATATGAGTGAAATTGAGCGGAGGACCCTCGACTCCGGAGGGAAATAGAGGAAAAGGTGAGACCCCGCAGCGCAATGGAACGGGCTAGTATTCGTATTTTAGAAATATTATTTAGTGTTCTCCCATCCGCTTTTTTTTATTGAAAGCAAGGTGGTATAAAGTAAATTCCCTCATCCATACTAATAAGGATATTAAATACATATGAGGTGAAAGCCATGCATCAGCTAACGATGAAGGAGCTTGCTTTAATAGAAGATGAAATCAGAGCAGAAGCGATAACAGCCAAAACACTTAACTGGTGTGCCACCCAGTGTGAAGATCCGCAAGTGCAGCAGATGCTGGAGACGATCGCAGAAAGTCATCAGCTTAATGTCGCCAACCTTTCTCAATATTTTAACAGGACAAAAATGATGCAGTAATTGAAATTCATTATCTAAAAGTCATTAAAAGATAGGAGCTGCAAACCCCAAATGCCTAACAATATGGATGAGAGAAGTCTGACAGAGCGGGAGATTCTTCAGCTTTGTCTGGAACTCGAAAAAGCGAGATGCACTGGAAGCGGACGCAGTTTATTAGAATCAGCTCATGATGAACTTCGTGATATTTATAACCAATGCTTTGAACATGCCAGTACAAATCAATATAAAATCTTCAGTTATTTAGAGCAAAAAGGCTGGTATGAAACAGAACTTGCTGCACAGGAACAAGTCATAAGAGTACAAGAACTTATGCAAAACAACCTGCACCCAAATTGATAATAATATCTATCGGTAAACCTTTCATCAGCACAATAGATGAAAGGTTTTTTATTTTTATTGATTTCTTTTCCCTGACATATTCCTGACACATTACGTGTGTAAAGTATGAAATGTAAGGAACAGCTTATATAACAAAAACCATTTAGGTATGGAAGGATGAATAGATTATGGATCACCAAAACGAAAACAAAAACAATCCATTCTCAGATCAAAACAATACAACCGAGAACCATAACGAAAATAAATATGACACATCATTTAACGTTCAACAGGAAAATGACAGAGAGGATAATGCTCAAGATGAGATTGTACAAGAAAAGTCTTTTCAACCAGAAAGCAGCGAGGGAAGCCGTGTTTCTGTAAAAGAAACAAAAAAATCCGGCAAGTGGGGAGGATTTATGAAAACTATTGCCGCCGGAGTTATTGGATCAGCACTTACATTAACTGCCCTGCCTTTTGTAGAATCAGCCCAAGATGATGCTCCTGGAGCAGTTAGTCAAACGGAAACTGCAGTATCAGATGTCAATGTTCAAAAAGTAAATTCGGCTGCAACTGGGAATTTAGCAGACACCATTGAACAAGCATCCAAGGCTATAGTGGGGATTGTAAACTATCAGGATCAGCAGCAGGTTGATCCTTTTGGAAGAGCGGTGTCTGGCGAAGAAGCAGAGAGCGGTTCCGGTTCTGGAGTGATTTTTAAAATGTCAGATGGTGAAGCATTTATTGTAACGAATAATCATGTCATTGAAAATGCCAGCAAAGTGGAGGTCACCCTTCATGATGGAGAAAAGCTATCTGCAGAATTAGTAGGCACAGATCCATTAACTGATATAGCTGTTATTAAAATAAAAGGAGATATATCAGCAGAAGTTCTGCCATTTGGCGATTCATCAAAGCTTCGAGCTGGGGAGCAAGTGTTAGCAATCGGAAATCCGCTAGGGCTTGATTTATCAAGAACGGTTACACAAGGGATTGTTAGTGCGGTAGATCGTTCCATTGCTGTATCTACATCAGCTGGAGAATGGGACTTGGATGTTATTCAGACAGATGCAGCCATCAATCCGGGAAATAGCGGCGGTGCCCTTATAAATTCTGCCGGCGAACTTGTTGGCATTAACAGCTTGAAGATCTCTGAAAGCGGTGTGGAAGGACTTGGATTTGCAATTCCAAGTAATGATGTAGAGGCGTTAATCAATCAATTGATTGAAGACGGACAGGTTGAACGTCCTTACTTAGGTGTTGGGCTTGCAGCATTAGAGGAGATTCCGCAATTCTACTTAAGAGATGTACCAGAGAATGTAACAGCAGGTGCTATTATTACCAATGTTGATGAATCATCGGCTGCAGCGAAAGCAGGACTTCAGGCTGAGGATATTATTGTGTCAATTGGCGGAACAAAGGTTACGGGTCCAGATGATTTACGGAAAGCCCTATATACCGATTTTAAAATAGGCGATAACGTAACAGTTGAGTATTATAGACAAGGCGAACTAAAAGAAGTGAAAGTAACGCTTGCCAGCAAACAGCTTGAAACAGAATAAGGAATATAGAGGAGAATTTATGAAGACTAAAAAATGGATATACGTTGTAATTGGAGCAGTGTTAGTAATCGGGATTGGGGCCGCTATATTCTTTACTCCCAAAAATTTGGCTGCTAAGGTAGATGGAGAAGAGATTAGCATGGATGAGCTGCAAGAGCAGCTTGTCTCCCAATACGGAACAACTGCTTTGGATGCGCTGATTACAAATAATATCATCGAGCAGGAAATGAAAAAAGAAAATATAAAGATCACCCAAGAGGAAATAGATGAAGAGATGACTGTTTATATGGATTCGTATGGAGGTGAAGATGCTTTTAATGAAATCCTCGCGACGAATGGCATTGAACAATCAGCCATTGAGAAGGATATTGAAATGTATTTGGCTACCAAAAAACTAATTGAACCTGCTATTGAGATTACAGATGAAGAAATGAAAGAATACTTTGATGAAAATAAGGATAGCTATGGTCAAGAAGAGGAAGTGGAAGCAAGTCACATTTTAGTTGAAGATGAAGAAACGGCAAATGAAGTGGTCCAAAAATTAAATGATGGCGATGATTTTGCTGAACTGGCTAGCGAATATTCAACAGATGAAGCGACAGCAGAGTCAGGCGGAAAATTAGGATACTTCGGGAGAGGGGAAATGGCAGAGGCTTTTGAAGAGGTAGCCTTTTCCCAAGAAGCAGAGACTGTTAGTGAACCTGTAAAGACTGAATTTGGCTATCACATTATTAAAACAACAGGAAAAAAAGAAGCGAAGGAAGCAGTATTTGAAGACGTGAAGGATGAAATCAAAACGGCATTGCTGGATACTAAGATGCAGACAGAATATCCCACATGGCTTGATAAGAAATATGAAGAATACGAGATTACTAATTATTTGCAGGATTAATTGAGAATGTTAACAGAAACAATGATAAAAAAAGCAAAGCCATTGGCTTTGCTTTTTTTATCATCTGCTGTTCAAGCGTCTAATTCGCTCATCTATGTCAGGGTGTGTTGAAAACAGCATAGATTTGCCTTTGTTGTTTATTTTTAAAGTAGAAATGGCTGTTTGCTCTTCACCCTTCATACGGTTTGAATAAGCTTTTAACATTTGCAGTGCGTGTGTCATTTTATCTCTGCCGGCCAAGTCAGCTCCGCCTCGGTCAGCATGATATTCACGATGTCTTGAATATGCGTAGACCACTAAGCTTCCTAAGATCGAAAAGGCAATCTGGAAAACGAGAACAGCAATAAAATGGACAATTGGCGCTAGCTCTTCTTTAACAAAACGCGATACAATCCATGCCGCAATGCGTGAAAGAAAGACAACGAATGTATTGACGACACCTTGCAGTAACGTCATTGTAACCATATCACCGTTTGCAATATGTGCAACTTCGTGGGCAATAACCCCTTCAATAGCATCCTCGTCCATTTCTCGCAGCAGTCCGGTGGATACTGCTACTAGAGATCTTTTTTTAGAAGGTCCAGTTGCAAATGCGTTTACTTCAGGAGAATCATAAATCCCAACTTCAGGCATATGTGTCAGACCCGCTGCTCTTGATAGACGATGTACTTTCTCAACAATGTCTCTTTCATAAGAAGATAGTGCATCCTGCGGATTTAATACTTGGACATTCATCATGCGTTTTGCCATCCAGCGTGACATTGCCAATGAGATGAAGGAGCCAGAAAAACCAATGACAGCACTAAAGATCAATAGCGATGTAAAATCAATATTGCCTGCTCCATTAATATAATTGCCCCCGCCAATTAGCGAGAAGATAATGCTTATGGTTACAAGAACTAAAATATTTGTCAGCAAAAAGTAAAAAATACGTTTACCCATGTCTTCACCCTTTTATATTTTTTTAAAGAATATACTTTTACAATATACGAGAGGAGGAGATTCTGTCCATTCGCAGGTGTTTCAAATCTACTTATCTCCAATCGAAATCATATGATGTTACGAATCAAAAGGTAAAAGGTTTCAAATTACAACAAAAAAATTTTCAAAAAAGGGCAATTCACCTTCAGCTGAAGATCAATTGCCCTTCATGTTATTCCAGCCCTTCAATCGTCATGGATTTTACAGGCAGGAAGGTTTCTCCTGTATCCAAGTAAGTTACTTCTACACTGTCACCTTCTTGCAAGTAGATGGCAAGCGGACTGCTTTCGGAAGAAATGAGGAAGTTATTGTTATTATTGAGCAGGAAGGAAATCGTTGTATAATCTCCTACCTTTTCCTTGTAAACCCGTACAACCGAACCGCTAATTGTTTTTTCTTCTGCATCTGAACTGCCATCAACTGAACCGCCGCCGCGCTGCAAGGCGGTTTTATATAATCGTAATGCTTCATTAGGTGTTGTGCCAAAAGCAGAAATTTCAGGATTTGCTGCTGAGACGATAAAGTAATTCTGCAAAAAGCCATTGGCATCAAGAACAGGTGTCAGCCAGCTTGCTTCTCCATAAAAGTTGTATAGAATCGGCATCTTGCCTTCCCATTTCTTTTCAATAAATCTCTTTTCGATAATTTGCAGAGCTCCTTGCGAATCCATATATGATTCTTCCAGATTGCCTGTGTAGTACACCGCCTCACCAGTACGAGAGTTTGTTAAGGAATAACCCAGCATAGAATCTACGCCTTCTTTTGGACTCGTAAAGTCAGTGAAGTAATACATATCACCGTTTTCGTCGAAGATTGGACTGACATTTGCTTCTGTTCCTTCATCGGAAGGAAGCTTAACATCTGATTTTCCAAACTTGCTGTTCCAAAATCCATGAATATAGTTTCCATAATAGCTATTAGCCAGGCTAACCGCTTCAGGGGAAACAGCACCATCGATAAAGGCTGGCACATCTGCAAGTTTATATGTTTCTGTATTACCATTTGAAGGGTCAACCATCACAATCCCTTTCACATCAAAGCCATTTCGTGCTGAAACAAATTCACCATAAGAACGAATATAAAAAGGTTTGCCATCATCATCGATTTCCAGTTGAGGATCACCATAAAAGATATATTCAGGGTGCTTCATCCGAATATGTCTCTCGATATTTTTATGGAAATAGGATGATGGAGTATATTCCATTTCTGTCTTAATAAACTTCGGATTTGCTGTTGAATCAGTGGCACTAACCGTAAAATATCCAGGTGTTGTATCTCCATTTAGCCATTTAAAAAGACCAGAAAATTCTACTGGAGCAATATATACATATTCACCGTTTACCTTTTGAATTTGCAGGTTGCCTAGTTCATAGTAGCTTGTATTTGGAACTTGGCCGAAAGCCTTTTTCATTTTATTTCGGGCAAACTGCGGCGGAACGCTGGCAGGTGTTTCTGTTTCATCAAAAGCTTCAATTTCAGTTTGCTCATCCATGTTAGCTATTTCATACTTTTCGTCAGCATTAAAAACAAAAGCACTCAGCAAGTAAATTCCAAACAGGAGGCTGCCGATAAACAGGACTGTTTTTACCATCCGCTCTGCACCAGTGGAAAGCAGGGCACCAAGAGCAGAAACAACGATGAGAAGTCCCCATAGAGAAGTAAAATTGCGATCTAGATTTGTAAGGTAATATACTGCGAATACCCCGATGGTAAATAAAATCACCGCAGCACCTAAAAGCTTGATATTAAATGATTTCTTCTTATCGTCTGATTTAACCTTGGAAGAAAAAGGCACAAGAATTAAAGCAGCAGCAAGGCCTGCTATGATTGAAAATAATAAAAATTGACTCATAAGATCCCTTCTTTCAATTGACTAATAAGTATTACGTAAAGCTGTGGAAAAAGTTTCAAAGATTTACATTCCTAAAAGGATGAGCTTTTAAGGGACATGGGAATCTTCAATGCTAAATTTCTCTGTGAGCTGTTATTTCAGAGATTTATTCATTCACTTGTGTGAGAGAGCCAGTACCAGGGAAGAGCAAGTACTGAGTTTGGAGTTGTACACTGTAAAGATATTTTTAATAACTAAGAGTTATGAAATGAAAAAAGAAAATATTGCCTTTATTTTATCGAATGTGTATATTAATAATTAACCACCGGTTAATAAAGGGGAATTAGGATGTCAGCAAGAAGAATGAATGCAGATGAGCTGTCACGGGATAAAATTATTAGTAAAGCTCGTTTTCTATTTGAAGAAAAAGGATATCGTGCCGTATCAATGCGCAGTATTGCTGCAGAATTAGGCTGCAGTCATGGAGCTCTATATTATCATTTTAAAAATAAAGAACAGCTTTTTTATGGAATGATTGAAGAAGATTTCGCCCAACTTAATCAGATCATTGATATGGTTATGGCTAGTGAAGAACAAAGGGCACAAAAACTTCGGACACTCTTCCTGCGATTTATCGAATACGGATTAAATAATCAAAATCAGTATGAGTTTATGTTCTTGATGAAGGGTGAAGGATTGGATGGGTTAATGCAGTCTCCTGCAAATGAAAGCTATGAAAAATTTGCACAAGCGGTTTTTACGTTAATGGATCGCCCTCCAGCCATCTACTTAATATGGTCTGCTTTTCTATCTTTACATGGATTTGTTTCACATTTCTTAGGCTATGCCCAATCCTATTCAGAAGCAGAAGCTGCTGCAGAAAATCATGTTACATTTGTTCTGAGAGGATTAGGAAATGAAGAATCTTGTTAGATGCTTGAAAAATAACTTTTCCACGCATATTAGACTCATATAGAACCGGGCATATTGTTCAGTTCTATATTTTCACTATTAATTGACCATTGGTTAATAAGGAGGATAAAGAGATGAAAAAGGTATTGGTAGCAGGAGCAACTGGAGGAATAGGGTATGCTCTGGTAAATGAATTGACTTCTAGAGGAGTGGAAGTGATCGCCTTTGCACGAGGTGAACAAAAACTTCGAGCGTTATTTAATGACAATCATTTGGTAACCATTTTTACAGGCGATGCTCTAGTAAAGGAAGACATGCTGGAAGCGGCAGAGGGAGCTGAAATTCTATTTCATGCGGTCAGCTTTCCTTATCAAAACTGGAAGGCACAGCATCCGCTATGTATTGAAAATATGTTGGCTGCAGCACAGGCGCATTCAGCAAAAATAGTGCTTGCCGATAATATTTATGCATATGGTTCTCAGGATCAACATGTTAAAGAGAGCAATGCAAAAAATCCGCAAACGAAAAAGGGGAAGATTAGACTTGAAATGGAGAAGAGACTATTAAGCAGCGATATAGATGTGATTATTGCTCATATGCCCGATTTATATGGACCATTGGCGGTAAATACAATCCTTTTTGAAACGATTAAAGGAGCTGCACAGAATAAGAATGCCATTTATGTAGGGAATAAACAAAAACGAAGAGAGTTTTTATATACAATCGATGGAGCAAAAGCGATTGTTGAGCTTGCGCTTATGGATAAAGCCTACAATCAAAACTGGAATATCCCCTCTGCCCATCCTATCTCAGGAATTGAAATTGAATCCATTTTACGGGAGGAAAAATACAAGAAGAAGATCATGTCCGTATCTGTGGGAATGATTTCCTTACTGGGAATCTTCAATCCGCTCATGCGGGAAATGAAGGAAATGATGTATCTAACGGAAAAGCCTGTCATTCTCAATGGGGAAAAGTATGAAGCTAAAGTGGGACCAGTTCCAAGAACCCCCTACAAAGAAGGGATTCGCAAAACATTAGAATGGACGAAGGAATATTTAGCAGAGAAAACGAATAAGTGATTAGAGGGAACTCTTGATTTGAGTAAACAAGAATCCAAGAATACAGCTGAAATGGGGGCCTGCTGTGAACAGTCATATTAGAGTGAGAGCTGCTGCAATGATCATTAATAAAAATAACGAGATTTTATTAGTGGAATATGAAGATGAAAATGGAGTTCATTATAATATACCAGGCGGGGGTGCAGAGCCTGGAGAAACAATCTTTGAAGCAGTCAGGCGTGAGGCTATGGAGGAAGTTTCGGCTACAGTGGAAGTCGGTGATCTTGTTCTTGTTTACGAATATGAACCAGTTGAAAATCAATCAAAATATGGCCCTCAGCATAGCATCTGTCTTATGTTTGAATGTACAATCCCAGATGGAGAAACAGCTCAGATGCCAGAGTATCCAGGTTTGAATCAAACAGATATTAAATGGATCCATTTAGCACGTTTAAAGGACATTACCCTATATCCTGATATTAAGGAGCAGATACTTGAGTTTGCTTGGGAGAAAAGAAGTTTGCCAATCATTGAGGAAAGTCAGCTAAACATAAAAATTGAAAGTTAGCAATTAAAAAACGAATAAAGCTAGAAAAAGGGTCCAAGTCTTCACCGGGATCCTTTTTTGTATGTATTAAAATATGCAGGTGCCTTTGTGAGTTGCGTTAAAACCTTTCATTCTTACTTGAGTGATTGTATGTAGGAAAAGTAAACGTAAATGTGGTGCCTAGATTTATTTCACTTTCAACCTTTATCATACCTTTCATTGCTTTTACAATGCTGAACACAACCATCATTCCTAATCCAGTCCCTTTAGACCCCTTCGTAGAATAATAGGGTTCGCCGAGACGCTGAATTTGCTCTTGGCTCATGCCAACTCCAGTGTCTTCTATCTCAATAATGATATGTGTTTTTGTATAATGTGTATAAATATTAATATGTCCGCCTCGAGGCATAGATTCAATTGAGTTTTTGATAACATTTAGGAAACATTGATGAAATTTTTGGCGATCGCCTTCAATGGAGCCCAAAATGGCAAAGTTCGTCGTAATTTCTACTGAATTTTGGTTAGCTGAAGGCTTTAAGATATTTATGACTTTCAGAAGCTCTGTTTTAACTGGTATTTCTTCTATATAACCAAGTGATGGCTTAGAAAATGTTAAATAGTTTTGAATAACACGTTCTGCTGATTCAAGTTCTTCTTTAACGATAGACAAATATTCCATCCGTTTTTTGGGTGATATCGCTGGCTCCTTCATTAAGTGGACAAATCCCATTGCGGCTGTAAGTGGATTACGGATTTCATGTGATATTGCAGCCCCCATTTGCTCAACTGCTTCCATTTTCTCCGTAAGAATCACTTTCTTTTGAATATCTGCATTATGCAGAACAAATTCAATGGTATAAGCGATCATGCCAACACCTAAGGCCGGTATAATCAAGTATGCAAACCATAAATCAAAACGATTCTCTACTGTAATGGTTAGCTCGATAACAAGTAAACTTATAAGTGAGAATATAATGGTGCTTAGAATAGAATAATTGATTCTTTTTGAGGCAGGAAGTTTCCAAAAACTAGAATAATGGAACCAAGTTATGAGACCGAAAACAGTAAATAGTACTGTATGAAGCAGAAATCCTTCATCCAATCCATAAAACCCCCGCAGGATAATCGCCAATAAAGCCACAATAGGACCAATTCCAATATATAATCCAGCGATCGCTATGGGAATAATCCGTAAATCATAATGAAATTCAGGATGAGGTTTATAGGACAATTGCATACAAATAAAAAGCATAAACATCACGCAGCATAAAGCTCCAAACTTAGGTACAGTAGTGTAATTAAGCTTTCTGGCAACAACCAAAGAAAAAAAGAGCACAATAATGAGCAATGAAAGATTAAAGAAAAAATGAGTTGTTATTTCCATTTTTTCACGTCCTATTGAAGTATTAAGAAAATTTTATATTGTTTTTCAATATTTAACAACACCCTATTCCTCAAATAGGAAAATAATTTGTCGATTTATAGCAAAATGGGAAAAAAATGACGCAATTTACCTAGTAATTTAGAAGACTATTATCAGAAACTGCTTTTTTTGTTTATTAGAAGAATTGGGCGGGTATGGGAAGAAATAAATATACATAGCAGCATATTTGGCGGCTAATAAGTAGGAGGTACAGTTCAATTGAGTAATGAAAATCGCAAAGACGAACAATTAGAGCAGTTCCGCAGTGATAACAAAGGCCAATATATGACAACCAATCAGGGTGTTAAGGTTTCAGAGGACGAGCACTCTCTGAAAGCAGGCAGCAGAGGGCCAACGTTAATGGAGGACTTTCATTTCAGAGAAAAAATGACTCATTTCGATCATGAGCGTATTCCTGAGCGGGTTGTTCATGCTCGCGGGTTTGGAGCACATGGATTCTTTCAGCCATATGAATCAATGGCAGAATATACACGAGCAGGTTTCCTTCAAGATCCAAATGTAAAAACACCGGTATTTGTCCGTTTTTCAACAGTTGCAGGCTCAAAAGGCTCAGCAGATTCTGTCCGTGATGCCAGAGGCTTTGCAGTAAAGTTTTACACAGAAGAAGGAAACTATGATCTTGTCGGCAATAATATTCCTGTGTTTTTCATACAGGATGCCATTAAGTTTCCTGACCTAGTACATTCATTTAAGCCAGAGCCTCATAATGAAATGCCGCAGGCTTCTACTGCTCATGATACTTTTTGGGATTTTGCCGCCAATAACCAAGAATCCGCACATATGATTATGTGGACAATGTCTGACCGTGCCGTACCTAGGAGCTATCGAATGATGGAAGGTTTTGGTGTGCACACATTCAGATTTGTTAACGAACAGGGCAGAGCACGTTTTGTGAAATTTCATTGGAAACCAGTGCTTGGCGTTCATTCCCTTGTTTTTGAGGAAGCCCTAACTTTAGCAGGAAAAGATCCAGATTTTCACCGCAGAGATCTATGGGAAGCCATTGAAAGAGGAGATTATCCAGAATATGAACTGGGTGTACAAATGATTGATGAAGAAGAGGAGTTCAATTTCGACTTCGACATCCTAGACCCAACAAAGATATGGCCAGAGGAAGTTGTTCCTGTTAAGAAGATTGGCAAAATGACACTCAATCGCAACCAGGACAATGTTTTTGCTGAAACAGAGCAGGTTGCTTTTCACCCAGGCAATGTAGTGCCGGGAATTGATTTTTCCAATGATCCATTGCTGCAAGGCAGACTGTTTTCTTATACCGATACACAATTGATCCGTCTTGGCGGTCCCAATTTTCACGAATTGCCAATCAATCGCCCGGTTTGTCCATTCCATAACAATCAATACGACGGTTATAATAGAATGACGATAAATAAGGGGCAAGTCGCTTATCATAAGAACTCCCTGCAAAATAATGATCCTCGTCCTGCAACAGAGGAAGAAGGCGGATATGTTCATTATCAGGAGAAGGTTGAAGGCAGAAAAATACGTGCACGGAGTGACAGCTTTAAGGATCACTTCAGCCAGGCAAAGCTCTTTTGGAACAGCATGACAGAGCCGGAAAAGATGCATATGATTGGCGCTTTTCAATTTGAACTCGGCAAGGTGAAAAGTAAAGACGTAAGGCAGCAGGTTGTAAATATGTTCAGTCATGTTGATACGTACTTGGCAGAGCAAATTGCTAAAGGTGTTGGTGTTACAATGCCTGAGAATGCTGAAGAATCAAAAGTGACAGCATCCTCTCCTGCATTGAGCCAAGAGAATACAGCAAAATGGCCACAGACTAGAAAAGTCGCTATACTTGCTGCCGACGGTGTACGTGCTGAGGAAGTAATGGAAGTGATGAAAGCCTTTAAATCTGAGGGTGTTCTAGCTGATGTAGTCAGTACACATCAAGGAATGCTGAAGAGTGAAACAAACGAACACGTAGAAGCGCACCAAACATTCCTTACAGCAGACTCTGTGCATTATGATGCTGTTTTTGTACCCGGAGGTCAAGGAAGCATCGATCAGCTAAAGACAGAAAGAGAAGCAATAGATTTTCTCCGACAAGCACATAAGCACTTTAAACCGATTGGATTCGTAAACGAGGGTGCGGAGCTTGCACAATCTGCTGGATTAAACGACCTTGAACTTGAACCTAGAAAGGTATGTGAGCAAGAGGGAGTTGTTTGCATCACAAACGCAGAAGAACTGACTACTTTTAATAAAGCCTTTATTCAGGCTATTGGCCAGCATCGTTTCTGGAATAGAAAAGTTTAAGTGAAAAAAATCCAGGTCCTATAGGATCTGGATTTTTTATTGTGCTTTTTAAAAGGCAGGAGTAAATTGCCAAAAAGTTGTCGAATTTTCGTTCTAACTTATTATTGCATTCTAAAAAATTAGAACATATAATAATTTTTAAATATACGATTAACTCAGACTATTGTTAGTATACTAAGGACCAGAGCTTTTATACTCAACATAAAGAAGAAAAGCGGATGTGAAAAAATGAAATTTGAAAAGAAATCAATGGAAATCAATCTAGAACAGCAAAAGCTCATTTCCAGCACGCTGCGTGTGAAAATTATTTATCTGCTGGCTGAAAATCAGATGACAGCTAAACAAGTGGCAGATGAAGTGGGGAAAACGCCAGGGAGTATTCATTACCATATTCAGCAGCTGTACAATGGCGGCATTCTAGAAATCACTGAAACGAAAGAAAACCGGGGAATCATGGAAAAGTATTATCGCTCTAAAGCGACCCATTTTGTTTTAAAAGGGGTGGAGTTAGCATATGTAAAAAAAGGAACAAGCAGAACGAATTTGTCCTTAACAGAGGAGGAGAAGCAAGCATTTGATGATGACATTGATGCATTGATTATGAAGTACATTAAAATGACGGTTAAAGAGCGTGAAGGCAGAAAACCGTATATTTTTGAGTTTAGGGTCGAGGAAATGACTGAGGAGGAAAAAGAATGAATGCTGCTGTCAAAAAGAATTTAATCCTTTTTGTCTCTGGAAAGATGATTGCAGTTTTAGGATCTTCTCTTTATGGGTTTGCAATTGGTTTATATATCCTTGCTGAAACAGGATCAAGCTTAAATTTTGCGATTACATTAATGCTGAGTGTTCTTCCTCGTATTCTCCTGGCTCCGGTGGCTGGAGCGCTTAGTGACCGGCTTGACCGCAAGAAGATCATCATCATTTCAGACTTTGCTTGTGCTATTTGGTTAACGATCATTTTGCTGCTGTTTCACTTTGTATTTCCTGAAATTTGGCTCCTCTATACAGCAACAGCAGTTTTAAGCACCCTCAACACCTTCTATTCTACAGCAGTGACCTCATCCATCTACAATATGATTGGTCCGGAACATTTACAAAAAGCTATGTCACTCAATCAAGCCGCAGCCTCATTGTCGACGATTTTAGGTCCAGTATTAGGCGGAGTATTATTCGGTTTTATGACGCTGCCTTTTTTTATGATGATTAATATCATCGCCTTTACCGTATCTGGGATTGCCAGTATTCTTATTAACTATCATTTGTTTGCGGAGAAAAAAGAGGAAAATAAACAGACAAATTTCTTTGAAGATATGAAAACAGGATTTGTCTATGTAAAAAATCAGCCGTTTATTTTTAATCTCATTCTTGTTTGTATTTGGATTAACTTCTGGTTTGCTGTGTTTCCAGTGGCAATGCCATACTTAGTTCTGACCGTTAAGGGAATGGAACCTTTTCAATTAGGGATTATTGAAGGCTCTTTGTCCGTAGGGATGCTAATAATGGCTATATTCTTATCTTCACGCCCAGAGATGAAAAAGAAAGAGAATGCCATTATCGGCGGAATGATTGCATTATCTCTTGTCTTAGTATTACTTGGACTTCCTAGTATGCCAGGATTAAACGCGATTTCAAATAACTTAGTGTTTATTTATTTAATCATTATGGTCTTACTGCTTTCGACCTTTGTTATGCTGATCAATATGCCTGTAATGGTTTTACTGCAAAAGAGCACACCAGACTCCTATAGGGGCAGAGTCATGTCCATTATGGAAATGGGCGCAACTGCAATGACACCGCTTGGTTATATTATCTTTGGTGCATTGCTTGAGAGTGTGCCTGTCTGGTTATTATTTTCAGTATGCGGATTGAGTATTTTCCTTCTGCTTTGTTACCAATTATGGAAACGGACGCTGATTATCCATTTAAGGGAATTGGATGGGAAGCCAGATCCAGTAGTAACTGCTGAGTTATAAAGCTGTATTCAAAAAAGCCGGTTCCATAGAACCGGCTTTTTATCTAATTTCTCATGATAATATAAACAAGATAAATGATATATGCTGCGGCTAATATAATCCCTTCAAATTTGCCAATTTTGTAATGTGAGCGAGAAAAGATCAAAAGGAGTATGGTTAACAGAATCATAATGACCATATCTACGAAGATTTTTGGATCTGCAGGCAGTGGTGCGATAGCAGCCGAGGCACCGAGCACAAATAAAATATTAAAGATATTACTGCCGACAATATTACCTAGCGCAATTTCGCTTTCCTTCTTTATTGCCGCCGCTATGGAAGTAACAAGCTCAGGTAAGGAAGTTCCGATCGCTACAATCGTTAATCCTACTAAGGTTTCACTCATGCCCAAGGTATAAGCAATTTCTGTACTGCTGCTGACAACAAGATCACCGCCAAATATTATTGCAGCAAGACCAAGCAATGTAAAGGCGATCTGTTTTGCCCATAAAGCAGGTGTTGCTTTAACCTGATCAGCTGGGGCCTCAGTTCTGTTTTTTCTTGCTACTTCAAATAAATAGTATAAAAATACGGCGAAAAACAGCAGAAGTATATAGCCATCGCTTCTTGTAATGACATTGACTGAACTGCCATCAAGAAAAACATCGCCAATGAAGATAAATAATGCAACACTTGCCAGAAGCGTAAAAGGAATTTCCTTTCTAATCGTTGTACTTTCGACTTGTAAGGGAAAAATTATGGCAGTAAGTCCTACAACTAGAGATATATTGAAAATATTACTCCCTACAACATTTCCAATTGCCACGTCTGCATTATTTTCTAATGCGGCCAGTATACTAACCGTAGCCTCCGGGGAACTCGTGCCAAAAGCAACGATGGTTAAACCGATTAAAAGAGGGGAAATTCTTAGAAACCCTGCAATTTTAGAAGCACCATCTACAAAGAAGTTGGCTCCAAAAATTAACAGCGCAAAGCCTGCAATTAACAGTATGTATGTCATCAATGGTTACCCTCCCAATTTTACTTGATCTATTCATAACTATATCATTCCCAAAATAATATTCATGAAAACACTGGATTTTTATTGCAAGTACTTCCGAAGCTTGTTAAACCAATCCTCTGTTACAGTTGGAGATTGATTATTCAAAAAGATGGGTTTTTTACTAGTTTCAATTAAAATAATCGGGTTGCTGTCTGTAAATATATATAGCAAACTATTTCCGTATCCTTTTACATTAAAATGCCCTTTAGCCAAGGTTCCAACTCCAACACCATTTGTTTTAAATCCGATTTCAGGCATTTCATCAAGCAGCTCCACTGATTTCAGCTCATCAATTGGCCATTGCTGTCCATACATCCCTGTGATTTCCATCTTTTTATTCTCCAATATGACTTCATAATCCTGGTAAGTAAATGTCATTAATAGAGCTACGCCGCCAACTACTATAATCAATAACGAAATACTAATAATATAGCCTTTCTTCCTTTTATGCTTGAGTTCATATCTGGATAGATAAACAAACCCTCCAAGCAAAAAGAGCAATATGAACCCGAAAATAACTTCAAATGCATAGGGAAATGGCGTAAAGAGCAAAGGCAGCAGCACCAGTGTCCCAATTGCTGTACAGATCAGCAAACTGCCAACCTTTTGAGGATATCCATTTTGAATCAGCTGCCTTTGTTCATCCTCTGACATCGTGTTAAAGCCTGAAATAAGATAGTAAGCTTGTTTAAATCGAACTGCCCAGCCTAGAAGACTAAATATAATAATCATTATAACTAAAGTTACGATTAATCCAGCCAAGAAGGTCCTCCTTATCTTAAATATCTGCAAAAAATCAGTTAATTTTTATCATCGATAAAAATTAACTGATATGTCATATTTTACATGATAACAAATGAAAAATGTGAAAAAAAAAAGCAGCAGTGTGATCCTGCTGCTTTTTACCTTTATAGTGACTTTTCGTAAATAGTGATATTTGAATAAATTGCTGAAAGGACAGGTGAAGAGGTATATGAATTCTTTTGTTGCAGCAAATATCCAAAGAAGTGATCACCTTCAGTTGGAAGGTTTTTTTCCATATCTCGCTGAAGAGACGATTTCATTTGAAAACCAAGTATTTGCAGTTTATTTAAAACGATCTCTTGCAGATTTTCTGCCACAGGAGCGTTTATCGCTTTTGCAATCCCAGTAACCTCCTCTACGACAGATTGAATAACGCTTTGCCCATTTTGATCGTCTCGGATTGGACCAATAGGCGAGCGAAAGAGAGAGGTCACACCAGATAAGACAGAAATAAACACATATTTATGCCACATTTCCTGTTCAATAGAATCAGAGTAGCGGATCTCTGCCTTCGTGCCTGACAACACCTCTTTTAATTGAGGCAGGTTCGCACGTTCTGTTGATGGCAGCGGTCCAAACACAAGCTCATGAAGAGGACTCATTTGAAGAATATTTCCGGATTCGCCGATAGTGGTTTCAATAAAGCATAAACCGCCTAGGACTTTCTCTTTGCCAAAAACATCCTGCAATAGATCAAGATGAGCGATCCCATTTAGGAGGGGAAGAATATATGTATTTTTTTCAACATAAGGCTTCATACTCGCGACAGCCTGATCGAGATGATAGGATTTTACAGAAAGCAAAATAATATCAAATGGATCAGCTTTCTCTCCGCTTAAAATCATTTTAGGAGCAAGCTGCATGCTGCCGTTCACACTTTCAATCGAAAGTCCATGCTGATCAATGTATTCCTTTCTTTTCTCTCTTACTAAAAATGTTACATCTTCACCTTTTTCAGCAAGTCTGCCGCCAAAATAACCGCCGATCGCTCCAGCACCAACAACTAAAATTCTCAATTTCAATTCCTCCTTATAAGGTAAAAGAGCACATGCTTTCTGCACGTGCCCTTCTTCTAAAGCAATTTTTATTATGCGATATTTTTATTGTAATCAGAGATGTCAATTTCAAGCGGAAGATTATTGGCTCGCGCCTTTTTCGCTGCTCTAAAGAATAGGACAACCAACACTGTGGACGCTACAGCAGATACAATCCATGAAATATTCATCGGAAGATTAAATCCAATCTGTGCATTTAAAATATAGGTACATACCATGACGAGCATAAATGTTCCTGGTATTAAAGAGATCCAATAATTCTTTTTCGCAATATATAGATACATAGCTCCTACAAACAATGCAATAACGGCAGTTGCTTGGTTTGCCCAGCTGAAATATCTCCATAGGATGTTAAAGTCAATTTGCGTCAGAATAACAGATATTGCAAATAATGGAAGTGCGATCCATAGGCGTGAAGAAAATTTCTTTTGAGCCATGTTAATATATTCTGCAATGATCATACGTGCACTTCGGAACGCTGTGTCACCGGAAGTAATCGGTAAAACCACAACCCCTAAGATCGCAAGTGTACCCCCAATTGCGCCAAGAAGAGTAGTAGATACTTCTGATACAACAGCACCAGGACCACCGTTTGCAAGCATGTCACTTAAACCGTTGTAACCATCAAACATACTCATCGCAGCAGCTGCCCAGATCATAGCAATAATACCTTCAGCAATCATCATTCCGTAGAAAATTTTACGGCCTTGCTGTTCTTTTTGAGTTGTTCTAGAGATAATAGGTGTTTGTGTTGCATGGAATCCAGATAATGCACCGCAAGTAATCGTAAAGAAAATAAGCGGGAAGATTGGTAAATTATCAGGATGGAAATTTGATAATGAAATCTCAGGAATTTTTGCACCTGTTACAATTAGACCAATTCCTACTCCTAGTGCACTAATAATGAGAAGTGCCCCGAAGTAAGGGTATAAGCGGCCGATAATTTTATCAACTGGCAGTAAAGTAGCCAAAACATAGTATAAGAAAATAGCTGCAATGATAATCCATAGAGCTACGCTTCCGTCTGAAAGCACATATAATAGATCTGCTGGTGTAGAAACGAATACAGTTCCGACTAGTAACAGAAGAAGTACTGCAAATGCGTTAACAACATGCTTCATCACTTTGCCAAGGAACTTGCTCGCAAGCTCTGGTAAATGGGCACCGCGGTTGCGGATGGAAATCATCCCTGTTAAATAATCATGAACAGCACCTGCAAAAATACAGCCAATAACAATCCAAATGAAAGCAACAGGACCGTAGAGCGCTCCCATAATGGGTCCGAAAATTGGCCCCGTACCAGCAATATTTAAAAGCTGGATCAATGAGTTTTTCGGTGTGCTCATTGGCAGATAATCGACTCCGTCAGAATGCGTATATGCTGGAGTTGCTCTCGCCGTTTTAACGCCGAATACTTTTTCTACGTACTTGCCGTAAGTAAAATATCCGATAATTAAAAGTGCGATAGAGGCAAGAAAAGTAATCATAAATAATTCCCCCTTGTATGCGTTTACAATCAGTATAAAAGATCAATAGAGAAATATGAACATTTTGTGACTAAGATGTAAGATTAAGAGGTTAATATGTTGAAAAGGCTTTCTAAGATGCAAAATAACGGATAAATGTGAGTGTATGAAAGGGTTTTGTATAAAGTGAAAAAAGAAAAAGGTGAGCTGCCGTCTAGAATATAAACGGCAGCTCACCTCATAAAAACTGCTTTTTTATGAAGAGCAGTAAGTTAGATTTCTAATTTAGCACGAAGAGCTTTAACATAATTTCGGCTTACAGACAATTTTTCACTGTTTCCTTCAAGTTCAAGCTGATATGCACCGTTAAACCATGGGCTGAGCTTACTGACATAATCCAGATTAACGATATAGCTTTTATGGATTCTGAAAAAACGATAAGAAGAAAGGCGATTCTCTAAATCCTTGAGCGGAAGCTTTGTTTCAAAGGATCCTTGTTTTGAAATGATTTTTGTGACTTTATCATCACGGGAAACATACAAAATCTCAATGGGGTCTACATATAAGATCTCTCCATTCTCTTCGACGGCAAGTTTTCCTGCTGGCCGAAGCTGCGTGTTCTCATTCACCGTCAGTAGTTTAGAGATTCTCCCGATTGTGTCAGCAAGCTGTTCTTCGTCATAAGGTTTAAGTAAATAGTCTGTTGCTTCGTAGCGAAATGCCTCAGCGGCAAACTGCGGATAAGCGGTTGCAAAAATAATGATAGGCTTCTTTTTCAACTCTATTAGAATTTTTGCAGCTTCCATTCCGTTCATCTTTGGCATTTCGACATCAAGGAAGACAACATCAGGCTGCAGCTGAATTGTTTTCATCACAGCACTTTCTCCAGATTCCGCTTCTCCAATTACATTGATGTTTGGAAAGGAGGAGAGAAGATGCTTCAGCTCTTCACGGCTATAGTGTTCATCATCGGTAATCAACACGGAAATTTGCTTTTCCAATTAAGTTTCCTCCATCGTATTTAATAAAAAATGAATGCTTGTACCTTCATTTATTTTTGAGTGTATTTTTAAAGCAGACTGTTTGCCGAACATCATGGTGAGACGGCGATTTACATTATACAAGGCAAGACCAGATCCTGTTTGTGAATGAACTTCTTTAACGCCAAGCTCCTTGATCCTTTCTTTTGTTATGCCATTCCCGTTGTCTGTAACCGATACTTTTACTGCTTCATAATATTTTTTAATGGAGACGGAAATAATACAATTTTCCTCTTTATCCTTAATCCCATGCTTAATCGCATTTTCCACAATAGGCTGCAGTGTCAGCGGAGGAATCTTTTCGAGGAGCGTTTCTTCATCAATATCATATTCTACAGTAAGCTTGTGGAAGAAACGGGTTTCTTCAATAGCCAGATATGCTTTTGTATGCTTTAATTCCTGTTCCAGTGTGGTCATTGTGACTGTGGTGGCCGTTAAGTTTTTTCTGAGAAAGAGAGAAAGTGATACGAGCAGGCTGCGTGCTTTATCAGGATCAATTCTTGTTAATGAGATAATGGTGTTTAACGTATTAAATAAGAAATGAGGACTGATTTGCGCTTGCAAAGCCTTAATTTCTGCCTCTTGTGCCAGCTGATACGCTTTTTCGGCTTGTGCCATTTCAAGCTGATTGC
Source organism: Bacillus mesophilum (assembly GCF_008923265.1). Classification (NCBI taxonomy): domain Bacteria; kingdom Bacillati; phylum Bacillota; class Bacilli; order Caryophanales; family Bacillaceae; genus Bacillus; species Bacillus mesophilum. The sequence goes on from NZ_WBOT01000004.1 coordinate 264,307, forward strand.
TTAAAAGCAGACTCAAACCTGTAATAAGTTCAATGGATAGATTGGTAATTTCTTTTTCTGAACTGAAGTAGAATTTAAGTGTGCCAATCGTTTCCCCGCGCTGCTTTAAAGGTGCAATAACAGCTGCTCCAAGCGGGCAATCCTTATTTCGGCAATGGATCGTATCATCCTTTGCAATCACAAGCTCGCCATTTTGGATTACATCCCGCGTAATTTGTGTTTGGATTGTGCTGTTTGCTTTATGATGGTCATCACCAAGCCCCAAATGAGCAAGAATCTCTGTAGTGTTTGTTATGGCAACAGCACTTGATTGTATTTCTTTATGTAAAATATGACAGACAGCATTTGCAGATTGGGCATTCATCCCTTTTCGCAAGTATGCAAGTGTTTGGTCTGCAATCCTTAGTGCTCTTTGTGCCTGTGCTGCCCCGGCTTTTTCTTCTTCATTGATCACATTTTTAATAATTAATAAGAAGAGAGCAGAGCCAAGTCCGTTGGCTAATATCATAGGCAGACCAATAATTTCAACAAGTGTTAAAGCCTTATCGAATGGTTTGGCTATTAAGAGAATGATCAGCATTTGTACAGACTCGGCTAATGCGCCAATGAAAAAAGCAGCAGGGAGCTTTACATGGCGATCTTTTTTATGAAAAAATCCCGCAATGATCCCGGCTAACATCGCAGCCAAGCCACAGGCAAGTGCTGTAAATCCGCCTAATGTAAAACGGTGAATGCCCGCAATGATTCCTGCTCCAATCCCGACCTTATAGCCGCCCAGCAGGCCGGCTAGTACGACGCCAACCACACGTGAATTGGCAATCGCTTCATCTGAAGTAAGTTCTGCCACCCAGCGGTCAAATTGCTGTGTGCCAGTATCTAACGCCATTCCAGAGTATGTACCGATAATGCCAAAGAAACCGAAAAAAATGATCGCTTTATATTGCTGCTGTGTATCTAACCGTTCTTGATGAATCATGTCACGAAAGAAGCTAAAACGTGTTAAGACAAATGCGATCGTAACAATAATTCCAAGACGCTCAACCATGGTGATCAGGAGCTCAAACATGCCAAGCCTCCTCTGAAAGTATAATATTTAAACATATTAAGTCAGCTGAATCTCATACATTATATTACATTTTAACATGATTAAAGAAGAGGAAGCTTCTCAAATCAGAGAGTGGTTCATTCACAATTGAAATTACGTTGAACGTCTTTAGCTGTCCAGCTGTACGATGACACGGGTGTCTGCTCTTAAACTAAGTGCATTCATTACTACTCTCCAGCAAAATAGACTATAATAATGATACAACTTTTAAAAAGGTAGGATGTAAAATGATTATTAAAACGGAAGAAGACTTAGCAGCTCTAAAAGAAATTGGCCGCATTGTAGCGGAAATCCGAGATAAAATGATTGAAAAGACAAAGCCTGGCGTAACCACTAAAGAACTTGATGATTACGCAGGAGAACTTTTTGAAAAAAATGGAGCTATTTCAGGTCCGAAAGGCGAATATGATTTCCCTGGCTTCACTTGTATTAGTGTTAACGAGGAGGTCGCTCACGGGATTCCCGGCAGCCGCGTAATCCAAGATGGAGATTTAGTGAACATAGACGTTTCTGGTTCGAAGAATGGCTATTTTGCTGATACGGGACGTTCCTTCGTTGTAGGCGGACAAAATGAAAAATTAACTCATTTATGCGAGACCGCTCAAAAAGCGTTTGATGAAGGTTTAAAGAAATTAAAAGCCGGCTCAAAGCTTAGTCAGGTCGGGAAAATTGTTCATAATACAGCGAAAAACAATGGCTATACAGTTATTATGAATCTAACTGGACATGGAATAGGACGCTCGCTTCATGAAGCTCCTGATCATATCCTTAACTATTTCGAACCTTGGGATAACCAGCTTTTAAAAGAAGGAATGGTTGTCGCTTTCGAACCATTCGTTTCATCTGGAGACGATCAAGTCATCGAGCTTAGTGATGGCTGGACATTCGTAACACCAAATAAAAGCTTTGTGGCTCAATGTGAACACACGGTAGTCATTACTAAAGATCAGCCTATTATTTTAACTTTATAAGTAAGAATGAGGCATGCCTGCATGAGGGGTATGCCTCATTTAATTTCTGTAAACAGTTTTGTGAATTGCCACTATTCAAAAAAATAAAAAGTCAGATTGTTGATCCTAAAGTACTTTTCCTTGTAGTATGGAACTAGGAATCTGAATAAGGAGTGGTATAAATGAGAGCGTTAGCACATGAAGGCACAAATGGAATGGAAGGCCTTTTGTATAGGACATTAGATAAACCGGAACCTGCTCAAGGGGAAGTAAGGGTAAAGCTTCTGACAGCAGGACTAAATCATCGTGATTTATTTGTTCTTCACCGCCATCATTCTGCTGATCCTGCCCTAGTAATCGGATCTGATGGTGCAGGAATCATTGATTCTGTTGGAGAAGGGGTGGAACCATCCCTCATTGGCAAAGAAGTCATGATTAACCCCGGTCTTGGCTGGAAGGACAACAGCGATGCGCCACCAGCTGGCTTCGAGATTGTGGGATTGCCTTATCACGGCACTTTTGCCGAGTATATTACCATACCGGCAGAAAATGCTGTTGCTAAGCCAGATTTCTTAACATGGGAGGAAGCGGGCGTCACATCACTTGCCGGAATAACAGCATACCGCGCCTTATTTACTCGAGGAAAGCTAAAAAAAGGGATGAAAGTGTTTATTCCCGGGATTGGCGGAGGAGTAGCTACATTCCTGCTGCAGTTTGCAGTTGCTGCAGGTGCTGAAGTATATGTTAGCTCCCGTTCCAAAGAGAAATGTGACGCTGCGCTGAAGTTAGGAGCAAAACAAGCAGTTGACAGCAATGAAGACTGGCAAGAGGCACTTGGGGGTATAGGTATGGATTTAATTATTGAATCTGTAGGTGCTGCCACCTTTAATCAGTCTATGTCTTTATTGCGAAAAGGCGGAACCATCGTAACATTTGGATCATCAACAGGTGATACATTTCAATTTAATTTACGGGAATTTTTCTACGGCCAGTTTAATTTGCTTGGATCGACAATGGGAAGTGCAGAGGAATACTTAGAAATGCTTTCATTTATTGAGAAACACGGCATCAAACCGGTTCTTGATGAAGTCTACTCTTTAGATCAATATGAAGCAGCCTTTAAAAGACTTGAAGAAGCGAAACAACTTGGAAAGATTGCCTTTCGAATCGGTGAATAACGAATGAAGACAGGTAGAAAGACAGAAAGATAGATTAGCTGCGAGCTAGTCTATCTTTTTTTCGATCATTTCCTAAAGGGTATTGATCCTTTTCCTGATTTTCCTGGTCAATTCGAAGATATTTTCGAGAATTTTCAGGCAGACTTCAATCATTTTCTGCATTTATCGTTCAATTCCTCGTGCAGCATCCACCATATTAAAGGATTTCTGAAAAAGTTACACTCTACTGACTGGAATATATTGGGTTGAACTTAATGCCGTGTAAATCCACACGATCTATCCAACCAAATGCCCCCCTTTTTAGTTGCTTTCTTTGCAGCTTCACAGCAGATTAGTTAGTGCTTCTGAGCTAATATCCCACTAAATCAATATGAATTAATCCATATTTCCTGTTACTTTTTTATATCTATGAAACTTCACTTAATTTTCACAGTGTAAATGTTGCATAGTTTGACATATGTTTTAATTTGGAAATTTTAACTATACTGAGGTCACATCCATGAAACACAAATAAAAAATGGAGAGGAGAAAAAGGATGAAAAAAAGAAAGCTTGGTGCCGTGTTACTTAGTTTGACTTTGGGCGTATCTCTTTTCACAGGAAATGCATTTGCAAAGGAGGATTCTGCAGCAGAAGCAAAAGAAACCTATCGTGTGTTAATTCAAGGATCTTCTTCAGCAAAAGCAAGTCTGCAGTCGCAGCATGAACCCCGCTGGAATTTTGGCAATGATGGATTCACTACAACAGTAAATGCAAAACAATATCAAGCACTGCAGAACAATAAAAATATTAAAGTAGAAATTGTTCAGGAGGTAAAGGTAGAAACGGCTTCGGCAAATCGCAAACAAAATAGCCTGTCAAATGACATAAACGCAGTTCCTAGTGACCAGACACCATGGGGCATTCAGGCGATTTATAATGATAGCGGCATTAGAGCCACATCAGGGGGAAGCGGCATTAAAGTAGCTGTTCTTGATACAGGCGTATATACATCGCATATTGACCTGGCAGGATCAGCTGAACAATGTAAAGATTTTACACAATCGAATCCGCTCGTAAACGGTTCTTGTACGGACAGACAAGGGCATGGAACACATGTGGCTGGCAGTGTATTAGCGCATGGAGGCAATGATGGATTGGGTATTTATGGTGTTGCTCCTCAATCGAAACTCTGGGCATATAAAGTGCTTGGTGATAATGGCCGAGGTTATTCGGATGATATTGCTGGCGCCATTCGCCATGTAGCAGATGAAGCATCAAGAACAGGCTCTAAAGTAGTTATAAATATGTCTTTAGGTTCAGCTGGTAAGGACACATTAATCACAAACGCGGTAAACTATGCATACAGCAAAGGTGTATTAGTTGTTGCTGCATCAGGTAATAGCGGTCCTTCAAGCAATACAATTGGATATCCTGGCGCCTTGCCAAACGCAGTTGCTGTTGCCGCTCTTGAAAATGTACAGCAAAACGGAACTTACCGAGTTGCAAACTTCTCTTCAAGAGGAAATCCAAATACAGATGGTGACTATGTCATTCAGGAGAGAGATATTGAGGTTTCTGCTCCAGGTGCGAACATTGAATCAACATGGATAGGCGGCGGCTATAATACAATCAGCGGAACATCAATGGCGACTCCGCATGTTGCAGGATTAGCAGCAAAAATCTGGTCTTCTAATCCATCTTGGTCACACACACAGCTTCGCACGGAATTAAGAAACCGGGCCATTCAATATGATATTAAAGGCGGAACTGGTGCTGCAACTGGAGATGATTATGCTTCAGGATTTGGCTTCCCGCGTGTAAGATAATTTGAAAAAGAAGACAGTGTTATCAAAAAAGAAAGCAGTCCAATTCGAATTGGACTGCTTTCTTTTATAAATTTAAGTCACCGAATCCTTCGATAGCTCTGGGTGCCGATGTGTTGATGCAAGTAAAATAAGACCGCTTATAATCAGAAGTGAACTTGTAAGCAGGAAGACGGCTGTAAAACCAAAATAAGCAGAGATGATTCCGCCCATTGCAGGTCCAATGACGTTGCCAAGGAATCGCAGGCTCGTATTGTAGCCGAGCACCTCGCCTTGCATAGAGAGCGGTGCCTCTTGGCGAATATATGCGACACGCACTGGTATAATGCCGCCGATGGTCACTCCGAGCAGAAACCGAACAAGCACAAGCTGCCACATATTGGTGACGAATCCGCCTGGAATATAGAAAATACCAGCCAATAATAATAGGATGATAAGCACCTTAATATAGCCATGCTGATCTCCGATTTTCCCCCATTTACGTGCCATTAATAAATTTCCTGCTCCTGCTGCCGAAAAGGCAACTCCTGCAAAGAAAGCGAGATTTTCTGGTCCATGAAGCTCGCTGACATATAGAGATAAAATAGGCTGAATACTAAAATGCGCGATTTGAACTAAGGAGGAAATGAGCATAACGGTTAATAAAACGGGATGGCGGATGATGTGTAAAATAACTTCTTTGCTGGAATATTTTTGCTTTGTTCCCTTCGTGCGTTCGATTACATATTCTTTTGTAAACATCACGAGGATCGCGGAGAGAATAATGGCAAAGGAAGTTCCCTGGAATGTACTTGCGTAGCCATAAGTATCTGCGAGGATTCCGCCTAGCAGCGGTCCCATTAAGGAGCCGGTAATGCTTCCTGTCTGAAGCGTGCCGAGAACACGTCCAGCAATTTCTTTAGGAGTTTGTGTGGAAATATACGCTTGGGAGACACTGATAAATCCTGTGAATATACCCATGAATAATCTTAATGTAAAAAGCTGTCCGACAGAAGTGACATAACCCATTAAAAAGATGGATACCCCCATGCCCAGACCAGAAATAATCAATATTTTTTTGCGGCCATATAAATCCCCAATTCTTCCCCATATAGGTGAGAAGATAAAAGCAGTCACAAATGTAATGGCGAATGTCCATCCTGACCAATGCTGAACATAAGCAGAGGAGAAGTCTCCGAATGTCTCAATGTACAAGGAGATAAACGGCAATACCATTGTCATGCTTCCGGCTATGAAGAAATTGGCAAACCACATGATGAAGAGATTTCTCTTTGATTGCTGATTCAATAAAAACACTTCTTTCTTGAAGATATTTCGTTTTCCTAAATATAAGCATAACGGAAATTTCAGAAAAATGAAAGTGATTTAAGTATGACCTAACAAGACAATAACTAGTCCAATTCCTTTTCTATTGAAAATGTCAAAAAAAATGATTGTATTGAATTTACATATGTCCTATAATTCTTAATATGGTAAAAATTCAGAATAAAGAGGAGGTTTTAGCTTGGAAGAATTCGTAGGCAGTCTTAATAATGTTTTATGGAGCAACCCTGTCATTTATATTTGTTTGGCAATAGGACTATTTTTTACAATCATTACAAGATTTCTTCAAGTAAGACATATTAAAGATATGTTCTTGCTAATGTTTCAGGGGAAAAGCTCAGAAGCAGGTGTTTCTTCGTTTCAGGCTTTATCGCTTGCATTATCCGGCCGTGTAGGGACAGGTAATATTGCAGGTACTGCAACTGCAATCGCAATGGGTGGTCCTGGTGCTGTATTCTGGATGTGGACAATTGCATTCATTGGTGCAGGAAGTGCGTTTGTTGAATCAACGCTTGCCCAAATTTATAAGGTTAAGAAAGACGGGGTATACCGAGGCGGCCCAGCCTATTATATTGAAAAAGGCATAGGGGTGAAATGGTATGCCGTTCTATTTGCACTTGCAGCTTTACTGGCAATGGCAATCCTCATGCCTGGTGTTCAGTCCAATTCAATTTCTGTCGGGATTGAAAACGCATTTGGTGTCAGTAAGTATGTAACTGGTGGAGCTATTGTAATATTATTAGCTTTAATTATCTTCGGCGGTGTTAAAAGAATCGCAACTGTTGCTCAGTATGCTGTGCCTTTTATGGCAGTAGGATATATGATTGTTGCTCTTATTATTATCGGAATGAACATTAGTGCAGTTCCAGAAGTATTTTCACTCATATTCCGCAGTGCCTTCGCAGCTGATTCGATGTTTGGCGGTATTGTGGGCAGTGCGATTGCATGGGGTGTAAAGCGGGGGATATACTCTAACGAAGCTGGTCAGGGTACTGGTCCTCATGCAGCAGCAGCAGCAGAGGTATCACACCCTGCCAAACAAGGACTTGTTCAGGCTTTCTCTGTATATATTGATACGTTATTAGTGTGTTCAGCAACAGCATTTATGATTTTATTTACGAATATGTACAATACAGTTGGCCCTGATGGAAGCTTCCTTGTAGAGAATCTTCCAGGAGTTGAAGCGGGTGCAGGTTTCACTCAAGAAGCTGTTGAATCCGTTCTTCCTGGGTTTGGAGCAGGTTTTGTTGCTGTATCATTATTTTTCTTTGCATTTACAACGATTATGGCGTATTACTATATCGCAGAAACAAATGTTGCATATTTAGTAAAAGGCAAGAATATAAAGCCGGCAATGTTTATATTGAAATTAGTCCTTTTAGGCGCAACATTTTATGGAGCAGTTAAAACAGCAGGGCTTGCCTGGGCGCTTGGAGACGTTGGTCTCGGATTGATGGTATGGCTGAATTTGATCGCCATCCTCATTTTAACAAAGCCAGCTCTTATTGCCTTGAAAGATTATGAAGCACAAAAGAAACAAGGACTGGATCCTGTATTCAACTCAACGAAGCTTGGCATTAAAAATGCTGAGTATTGGGAAAATGGCTATAATCTTGAAGAAGAGAAGGATAAGGTTTCATAAATAATACCATCAGAGGTGTCCAGCGCTATTGCTGGGCATCTTTTAGTTTGTTAGAATAAAAAAGCTTTATGTTGTAAATAAAAAGTGAGTATGACACTGAAAATGCACAAAACTGCACAATCAAATATATGACGTTTAGCGTTTAACCGAACATAACAGTGGTATTTTTAGGTATGAATATCCTCGGACATATCTTATCAAATACACTGATTAATACAGAAAACTGAAGGTGACAGAATTGGATACACTTATAAAAGATATGAAGCCATTTATTCAAGAAGCATGGACTAAAAGCGGCTTTCAGCAGCCTACGACTATTCAGCAGCAGGCTATTCCACTTATTACGGATGGAAAAGATGTTATTGCTCAATCTCCAACCGGGACCGGAAAGACATTAGCATACCTATTGCCGCTTCTGGGAAAAATCGATGTTGAGAAAAAAGCTGTACAGGCGGTTATTATAGCTTCCTCACAAGAATTAATTATGCAAATTTTAGAGGAAATAGGGAAATGGGCAACTGGCAGCGGAATTAGAGCAGCGTCCTTTATCGGCGGAGCCAATGTGAAGAGACAGCTTGAAAAATTAAAAAAACATCCTCATATTGCTTTAGGAACACCAGGAAGAATGCTTGAGCTTATTAAGCAGAAGAAGCTGAAAATGCATGAAGTAAAGACCATTATTTTAGATGAGTGTGACCAGCTGCTTGTACCCGAGCATACATCCACTGTAAATAATATTGTGAAATCCACTCTAAGTGAACGGCAAATGGTTATGTTTTCAGCAACATTACCCTCTCACATTGAAAAAATTGCAGCAGAAATGGCCAAGTCGCCAAGTATGCTTAAAATTAATAAAGACGAAACCATTAAAGCAGAAGAAGTTTCACACTTTTACTTTATCGCAGAGCAAAGAGATAAAATGAAAATGCTTGAAAAGATCTCCAGGCTTAATGGGATTAAAGGATTGGTTTTTGTAAGAGATATCGGCAATTTAACGGTGCTTTCTGAAAAGCTGGACTTCAAAAATATTAAAGTAAGTACTCTGCATAGCGACCTGGATAAAACAGAACGTCAAAAAGCGCTTAAAGATTTTAAAGAAGGCAGAACCAATCTGCTGCTGGCAACTGATGTGGCTGCAAGAGGCTTAGATATTAAGGGAATTACCCATGTAGTTCATTATGATTTTCCAAAGGATATGGAGCAATATGTTCATAGATCTGGCAGAACAGGCCGATTTGGTGCCAGCGGAACGGTTCTTTCCATTATCAATGAGCGCGAAGAAAGAGAACTAAAAAAGTTTGGAAATCATCTGAACATACCTGTACAAAAAATGATGATCAGAGGCGGAGACATTACGGAATACAGTACGCGTGATCAGCGTAAATAAGTTGTTAATGACAAAATAATTAAACAAGATTAATTTCCGAATGATTAGAAATAACGTTTCTATCATTCGGTTTTTTATTTCTCATTTTTAATACAATTCATTCTTAGACCAGAGTACAATGGAGATTTAAATTTAGACTTGTAAATGCGATGTTTAGCCTAAAAGGAAATAGTAAAGGCTTTCAATTATTTTTTTGTAAATTTTAATGAAATCCTATAGAAATTAAGTTGAATCGCTGGTATATTTTCTACAAACAGTGTCGAAACATGTAGAACGCTGTTAGTATTCTGAATATTATGAATGGTGAGGTGGGATTATCCTGCATAACCATTCTTTCCTTGACTCATACTACTTTTGATTAAACGAAAGGAGTGAGTGTCTTGGGACGTACTAAAAAGGCAAATCAAAACGCGCAGCGAAATAATAATAAAAAACATCCAGACCGTACAAGTGAAGAATTAGTTGAATTTACAACAGGCAGCAGAGAATCAAAAAATAAAAATGTTCAAGATTAATCTTATACCTATACCAATCGTGCGATTGGTATAGGTATTTGGCACCAAAAATTCACATATTTTCTTGTTGCATTATGTTATTTTATAGTATAAAGAGATTTTATAAACAGAGGTGCTATCACCTTTAGGGGCGGGGAAAACATGTTAAAGTTTAGGAAACACCCAAAAAGAGAGAACTGGCAAATAGCAGCAAAAGAAATTCAAGTGAAAATTGACATTAATAATAACCCAAACATACTGGATAAACTGCAAATGCTTAAAATATCGGAAAAAGACTTGCAGCATATTAAGGTGGTGCAGCCTTTAATAGAGAATCAGGTTGATAGGTTAACAGAAGAGTTTTATGGAACTATTCTTCAAGTACAGGAGCTGCAGGATATAGTAAACAAACATAGTTCCGTTTCAACATTACGAGGAACTTTAAGGCAGCATATCATTGAATTATTTAATGGAGAAATTACTGAAGAGTTTATAAATAAGAGATTAAGAATTGCATTTATACACTATAAGATTGGTTTAAAACCAGCATGGTATATGGGATCGTTTCAAAATCTTCAAAATGCTATTCTGGAAGTCATTTGTGAAAATGCACATTCAATTATAGAATTAAAGGAAATCATTGCCTCCGTAAATAAGCTTTTAAGTCTGGAGCAGCAGCTTGTCCTTGAGACTTATGAAGAAGAAAATATGAGGATGATGAAGGATACGTTTCAGCAGGGGAAAAATGATTTAAAGGATAAAATCCTCGATGTCAGTGAGGATCTCGTTGCTTTAGCTGAGGAAACGAGTGCATCAGTTGAAAATTTAATTGCAAGAAGTCATGAGTTTAATAGTCTTATTAACGATAGCGGAGCCCATTCAGAAACCATTCAGTATCAAGGTGGAATTGGGAAAGAAAGACTTTCCGACCTTTCTAATAAAATAGAGCAGATTCAGTCTGAGACTGCGATTATGACAACAACCGTTGAGCAGCTTAACGGAGCATCTGAAAAAGTAAATTCTGTTATAGCATTTGTTCAAAGTATTGCCGATCAGACAAACCTGCTGGCCTTGAACTCAGCGATCGAAGCTGCCAGAGCCGGAGAACATGGCAAGGGATTTGCAGTAGTTTCACAGGAAGTTAAGAAGCTGGCTGAGCAGACTAAATTATCAATAGGAGAAATCCAGGAATTGATTCAAACATCTTCCTTGCTTACAAAAGCAGTTAGTGAGTCTCTGTTAAATGTAGCATCTTCTGTTACAGAAGGAATGGAAACATCTCTGCAAACCAATGAAGCCTTTGATGCGATTGCAGCATCCATATCTTCAAACGCTAACTACCTTAGTTCGGTAGGGAGTCAAGTAACTGAACTTATTTATAGCATTAATGAAATAGGAACCGCCTCCACAACGGTTGCCTCTTCAGCTGAAAAGTTAAATGATGCCGCAAATAATGCATAAAGGATATTATGGAACCAGCCCTCCTAATTGCAGGGGAGCTGGTTCTCTTTATCTGGTGCATTAACCTGTAACATCATTCAATTTTTTTAATGGCTTGTCTGCAGGACCTTCTACAACCTCTCCATCATAGGAGAACCGTGATCCATGGCAAGGGCAGTCCCATGTTCTTTCTCCGTGATTCCATCGTGTTTCGCAGCCCATATGTGTACAGGTAGTATCGACAACATGCAATTTCCCATCCATATCCTTATAGGCTCCAGATCTTTTTCCATCCACAATGACAACCGCACCTTCATCATTCGAGAGATCGCTGATTTCTTTTGGCACATACTCGAGCTTGCCTTTTAACAGCTGTCCAGCGGTATCAGTGTTATAGGAAATGACCTTCTTAATGCTAGGATCAGCCACAAAACGGGACGGTGAGAATAACTCACTGTACGGATTTTCTTTTTCAAGGATTTGGTCTCTTAAAAGCAAAGCTGCTGCAGTACCATTCGTCATGCCCCATTTTCGGTAGCCTGTTGCAACAAAAATATGAGGCTGGTCAGCAGTGATTGGCCCGATATATGGCATTTTATCAAGTGAAGTCAGATCTTGTGCAGACCAACGATAAGAATATTCTTTTATGCCAAAATGGCTGGAAGCAAATTGTTCTAGTGCTTCGTAATGCTTTAGCGTGTCAGGTCCTTTACCTGTTTTATGACCTTCTCCTCCAATTAATAAGAGTTTTTCCCCATTAACAGGAGTATATCGCAAGGATCTCTTGGGCTGATCAGCGCTGTAATACATTCCTTCGGGGTACTCTTTCTCTGCCTTGATCGCAATAACATACGATCTTTCTGGGAGCAGGCGGGCAAAATAGAATCCTTTCATATCTGCGAAAGGAAAATGAGAAGCTGCTATTACATATTTACTCTTGACCCTATGTCCTTCTCTTGTTACAACATCTGGACGTTCCCCTTTTTCAAGATCTACAGCTGTTGTATTCTCGTATATAGTGCCGCCCATATCCGTAAATGCCTGAACAAGCTGATGCAAATATTTCAGAGGATGAAATTGAGCTTGATTATTCATGGTTAAGACAGCCTTAGTTTCGATAGGAAAAGGAAAATCATTGCCAAGATGGCCGGAAATGCCGAGTTTTTCATAAGCACTTATCTCTTTTTCAAGCTTTTCTCTATATTCATCCGATTCTGCATAAATAATGGCATCTTGCTCGCTGTAATCACAATCAATATTTAATTCGTTCTTTACTTTTGAGATAAATTCTTGAGCTCCTTTGGAAGCCTCATAATAGAGTTTCGTTTTTTCAAGTCCAAAATGCTGAATGAATTCATCGTATATAACTCCATGCTGTGCAGTTATTTTCGCCGTTGTATGTGCGGTTGTGCCATTTAAGATTTTCCCAGCTTCTAAGAGAGTAACTTTGAGCCCTTCCTTAGCCAGCAAATATGCAGATGTGATTCCTGTGATTCCTCCGCCTACAATCACCACATCTGCAGAAGTATCTTCCTTTAAGGGCTGAAAAGAGGGCAGATCAATATCTGTCCAATATGATTCTGGAAATCTTGGCATTTGATTCGTCATAAATATCCTCCTCTTACATTATCTGATTGTATGTTTTCCTATAATAAGAATTTGTATACGATAAGTACCCAAAGCTGGAAGCTTTCACACATTGACGTTATAAAGATTCGTTGCTATAATCCTTATCAGAATTTACAAATATTTTAACGAGCTAAAGTCTTTTGCTCAAAGGGAGATCAAGGAAATGAATTTTGAAACATCGGTGTTACATAATCAAAATAAAAAGAAACGGACCATTAAAAGCAAGGTAACACCAATCTACCAAACGTCTGCTTTTGCCTTTTCCGATTTAGAAGAATTAGAAGGCTTCTACCAGGGGAACGGCAATTATCTTTATTCGAGAGTTGGCAATCCAAATACAGATGAATTGGGCCAGCTAGTTGCCCGTCTTGAGGGCACACCAGAAGGAGCGGCTGCTTCATCAGGCTTATCTGCTATTCTGGCAGCTATTTTATCAGTGGCACAAAACGGCGATCACATTGTGGCGGCAGATGATGTATATGGAGGCACTTTTCATATGCTGAAAGAGGAGCTTTCCTCATTAGGAATTAGTGTCACGTTTGTTTCATTTGCAAATCCGGCTGAAGTGGGAGCAGCTATCCAAACAAATACAGTGCTTTTATATACAGAATCAATTACCAATCCACTCTTAAGAGTAGAAGATCTGACTCAGCTTGTTCATCTAGCGCAAAAGCACAAGCTGAAAACGATTGTTGATAATACATTTGCGACACCATTGCATTGCCAGCCATACCGATTAGGAGTTAACATCGTTGTTCATAGTGCAACGAAATACATTGGCGGACATAGTGATGTGACAGCTGGTGTCGTTGTTGGCGACCAAGAACTTGTGGAAAGAGCTAGAGCCAAAATTGTGAATCTTGGTGCCAATTCAACCCCTTTTGAAGCATGGCTGACATGTCGCGGCGCGAAAACATTAGCATTAAGAATGAAGGCTCAATCTGCAAACGCCCGCGCTTTGGCTTTATCCTTAAAAGAAAATGAACATGTTGAGACAGTTTATTATCCATTAGAGTACGGTGAACATGGTTTTGGCGCCATGGTAACGATCAAGTTAGCAGAAACAGTCAACATCAGCTTATTTTTTAAAAGTTTGGATTGGATCAAAATTGTTCCAACCCTTGCTGGTGTGGAAACATCGGTTTCACATCCATTAAGAACCTCTCATCGTGCATTGCCGCCAGAAGCATGTGCTGCACTTGGCATCACAGATCAAGTAGTGAGGATTTCCATTGGAATTGAAAATGCAGAAGATATCATTGCAGTATTCAATCAAGCTATTTCGAAATCAATTTAAAAGCTAAGTTTCTACATGCAGAAAACGGGGTATTAAAGTATAAATTCCTTAATAAAGGAGGAGTTTATATGAATCAACAGCATTATAGGCTTGCTGGCGCGTATCAAGCGGAAGAAGATGCAGTTGCTGCAGTCAAACAACTTCAGGATCAAGGCTTTAAACCAGAAGAAATTGCTGTCATTGGTGAGCAGTATGCAAGCTTAGAGCAAATTAATGCAGGAGATGACGATTATCAGCAGCATGTTGAAGAAGGGAAAACACTTGTCTTTGTTGATAGCCAGTCGCCACTCTTGCGGCAGCAAAAACAAAATCCTGGTGAAGCAGGTCTAGAACGTAAACAATATTAAGATGATATGAACTGCACTTCTGTTGTTAGAGTTATCTAACAGCAGAGGTGTATTTTTTTGTTCTGCGTCAATTAAGCAAATATTTCTTCCCTCACACGGAATCCTGTTTATTTCTTTCATTCACCAGTCAATCCGCCTTCGTGCATAATTTCCCCAAGTCAGTCAACATACTATACCAAAAAGTAATAAAGGAGAGTGAAAGAATATGCCGGAACTCCCGGAAATGGAAACCTATAAGCAGCAGCTACATGCCATCCTCGCAGGGAAAAGAATTATCAAGACAGAAGTTCAGCGCGAAAAATCAATAAATGTGACTGCTGACTTATTTAAACAAGAACTAAATGGAGCGGTAATCGTTAAAATTGATAGAAGAGCGAAGCATTTGATTTTTCATTTAAGCACAGGTAAATTTCTATTGCTTCATTTAATGCTTGGAGGCTGGATGTATGCGGGGAATGATCAAGATGCACCAGACCGTACAAAGCAGATCACTCTTACTTTTGACAGCATTAAACTTTATTTTATTGGATTGAGGCTAGGTTATTTGCACTTACATAACAAACAGACGCTTGAGGAAGAACTTGCAGATTTAGGACCGGAGCCGCTGCAAGATGATTTTAATCGTGATGCATTTCAACAGCTATTAGAAGGGAGAAGAGGCATGCTGAAAACAACACTTGTAAACCAGCATGTGATTGCTGGAATAGGAAATTGCTATAGCGATGAAATTTGCTATGAAGCCTATCTGCTTCCAGATCGAGGAATGGATAAGCTGAGTGAAGAGGAGAAGGATAAGTTGTATTCTGCAATGGTATCCGTTTTAAAGAATGCAACTCAGCTTGGAGGTTATATGGAGAATCCTTTATCTCAAGGTGATCAGCTCACGGGCGGTTATAATGACCACTGTCTTGTTTATGATCGTGAAGGCATGGAGTGTAACAGGTGTCATAGTAAAATTGTTAAAACCGAAATATCCTCCAGAAAGACATTTTTTTGTCCAGGGTGTCAAAAATAGCATATAAATACAATAAGCGGCTGCAGCAGCATCCGCTTATCTTTCATTCATCCACTGTAATAACTGCTGTTTATCTTCTTCTAATTCATCGGTTTTAGGAACTTTGCGCGGTTCTAAGTCAATTTCATCTGAAGAAAGAACTTTTACAACCATTTGACCACCGTAAACTTTCGCACGAAGCAAGATGGGATGAGTGTACGGGTTTTGGAAAACGAAATCCGGTCCATACCAGCTGACTGTCGCATCACGGCCAGGCGGAACATAATGAACACGCTTGCTGTGTGAATATCGTTCGATAATGGAAAGGCCTGCTTGGTCAACAGCATTAAATAAGGTAGAAGAGACTTGGCAGATTCCTCCGCCAATGTCCTCTGATAATTCTCCCCTTACAATAACAGGAGCACGCTGAAAGCCACGGTTTGTTGTTCGCTGCCCCACACTTTGATTAAAAGAAAACAATTCACCAGGAAAAACAACTGTATTATCAATTTCTTTAGCAGCTAAGATAATATTATTCGTGCGGCTGGCATTGCGGCTATTAAAATAAGTAGCATATTGGCCGATCATCTTTATATTTATCTGCAGCAGCAGGTCACGATCTACTCTTGGATGAACGGGCAGAGTAGGGATTTCCATTTTCTTCAGCTTATTATTATAGAAATAGTGAGAAAATAAATGAGCAAATTTCTCCCTGTGCAATTTTACGCCAACCTTCTCTTCAATAATTTGCCCATAGTCACCTATATAAGCGTTTGCAGGAGGCAGATAGATTTGCTTTTCAAGAGTACTGAGTAATGTATTGTATTGATCTATATTTAGAATCGGGATACTTGATAATGGAATTTCATACTCTTCTTTCTGGATTTCAGCAATCTTTTTATTCTGATGATGAATGATAAGTCCTTCATTTGGATGAAGTGAATGTGCGCTTAAAAGCAAAGCGCATAAAGTGGCTTTTAACATGAAAATCCGCACCTCCGAATTTTATTATTTGCGGAGGTACGGATTTTCATGTGATTTGTTAATTGGTAAAACTTTGACAATCTTGAGAGGTTTGTTTGCACTCTTTTCCCTTCAAAGTCGAATAGATCATTTTTCCATCACTGGCCGTTCCATCTGGAAAGTCCATCGGCAATAAAGCGAAGAAAACATAGTAGATGGAGAAATAAATAAACTGATACGTGAGCATAGAAGGGTTAATGATACTCTCATGGATCAATATGTTTACAATCAGAATACCAAGCAGATTAAATAGTGAACCTCCAATCAAGATCAGACATTGAGAGTATTTATTTGTGTATTTCAAAGGTCCAAGGCTGCAGCTGCCATGCCAAAAATAATATAATCTGACTTCAATGTTTCGCACTGAAAATAATTTTTTTCCTACTCCAATTACAACCTTCATTTTCTTACAGCCAAAAAAATAGGCGAAGGCTAGATGTCCGATTAAATGCAAGATCGTTACAATCGGAAATACGACGAAAAATGCTTGAATGAAATGATAAAAGTCTTCGATTCCAAACATCTTTTTCTCTCCTCCTTACAGTGCGATTATCCTTTTACTACCCCTCCATAAATTGTTCATAACCAATAAAAAGGACATGGATGAAAGTTCCATGAGTTACAGTCTTAAAGGCTTATACGCCTTAAGTCTTATATGAAAATACGCTTGAGGCTCGTTATAGAAGTTTTGAAATCACGGTAAGATGATATCAAGAAAGGAGGAAACGAAATGAAAAAATTCGGTTTACTAATGGCAGGAGGCATAGCAGCGCTGATCTTGATTGGAAACATTGGACCAATGCTCGCGCTGGCAATCAGCATCACCATCCTATATTTCGTCTATAAACAATTTATAAAAGCAAATTCAAACTGGGAGAAAGTAGGATGGGGGATTATCGGATTAGCGGCGCTCCTTGCATCGGCATCTAACATTCCGGCAATTATCGGTATTGCAGCAGCATATGTGCTATATCTTGTATATAAGAACTGGAATAAAACAAAACAGACTTTTCCAAAAGAAAATCATAATGATCCATTCGCAAACTTTGAAAAGCAATGGGCTGAAATCAAAAAAAAATAACCTAAAGGAGAGCATATAAAATGTCAAATCTATTCACACGCATAAAAAATACAATTGTAGCGGACTTAAACGAGGCTTTGGATCATAAAGAAAAGAAAAATCCAATCGCGTTATTAAATCAGTATTTAAGAGAAAGTGAACAAGAAGCTGAAAAAGTCCGAAAGCTATTAGAACGCCAATACCAACTAAAAGAAGAATTCACACGTGAGTATAACGAAGCTGCAGACCTTGCACAAAAAAGAAAGAAGCAAGCTGAAATTGCGGCTGCTGCCGGCGAGCAAGAACTGCAGGCATTTGCTCAGCAGGAATACGAACATTATGAGCAGCGTGCAAGCCGTCTGCAGGAAATGCTGAAACAGGCTAATACTCAGCTTCTGGAATTAGAAAGAAATTATGAGGATATGAAGCATAAATTAAAAGATATGCACTTGCGCCGTATGGAATTAATGGGCAGAGAGAATATTACCCGAGCCAATCATCAGATGAGCAAGGTCCTTCATAACGATGAATATTCAGATCAGCCATATTCGCGCTTTAATGAAATAGAAACATACATTGACAGACTAGAACACGAAGTCAATACATCCTATTACCGCAGCACCATTGATGCTAAAATCGCTCAGCTTGAAAAAGATATGAAAAAAGCAGAATAACACTCAAAACAGAATAAAAAAATGGTAGTATAAAAAGAAAAGCGGAAACGCCTTGCTCGTTTAAGGAACGCAGACTAAAACCGCCACGTCCTGTGGCAACGTCTGCACAACCCACATCCTGTGGGCCCCAAGCTTAAGGCAAGATGGCAAGAAGGTTGGTCTTCAACCTTCTGGACAGATTGTCTTAAGACCTCGAGGGGCTAGGCGTTGGAGCTAGCCGAAAAGAAAAGCGGAAACGTTGGAGCTAGACCTATCTTAAAGGCGCAGGTATGCTGCGTCTTTTCGATACGAATATAAATTTTCATCTTTAAGAAATAAGAATGCACCACTGATATAAAGGAGGGAAGCCCGATGAAAGAAAAAATAAAAAGTGATTATACGAGCTGGCTGATCATCATAGGGATTGTTATGCTCTTTTTAGAATTTACCTTTTTTAATTCGGGACTCATATTTTCTTTATTAGTTCAAGTGGGCATGATTTACATTGGAAGCAAACGGATGTCGAAAAAGCTTGGCAAACTGCTTTTTTGGGGAGGCATTATCTTTCTTGTCATCTCTGTTTTAAGCATGCTGACATTCCGCTTTTTGCTGCTGGCCATTTTAATACATTTTCTAATTCAATATTCCCAGACGAAAAAAAATCCTATTCAAATTAAACCAGTGATAGATTTGTCAAAAAGCTCTGTAAAAGATGAAAATCTTGTTAAGAAAAAACCACTGGTTACAAATGTCTTTTTCGGGAAGCAGAAGACTCCTCAAGCTGTATATGAATGGAATGATATAAATATTCAGGCTGGCCTTGGCGACACGGTTATTGATTTAAGCTACACCGTACTGCCAAAAGGAGAAACGATTATTTTTATCCGCAATATTGTAGGTAATATTGAAGTGCTGGTGCCTTACGATATGGAGGTATATGTAAACCATACTTCCTTTGCTGGTACAGCCCGTATTTTAGAATTACAGGATGAAAAGATGTTCAATCAATCTCTTCAGCTTCATACAGCTGATTATGAAAATGCTCATCAAAAGGTGAAAATTGTGAGTTCTATGTTCGCCGGGAATATAGAGGTGAAAAGAGTATGAGTGCAGTTCAGCGCCAGGTAATGTGGGGAGCTGGATTGTCATTATTCCTGCTTGCTGCTTTTTCCCTAGCCTTTTTTACCGTTTTCCCTCTAAATAATTGGCGAGACCTTTGGGAACTGGATATTATGGATATTCCTTTTATTATCTTTATGCCTAGTATCTGTTTGGCTATTGGCATTATTTTTGGCATTTTCTCAGGCTTTCATTGGAGAAAACAGATTGACACAGCAGATGAATGGCTGCATCAGCTTGAGGAAGGACGCCAGCTTGATTTGACCAAGCTGCCGGTATCCGGAGAACTGCAATCTGTATCCGAGCGTGTAGGCAAGATTCAAAAACAAATTGCTGAACAGGCAAAGTTATCTCAAAAGCTTGCAACAGAGAAGGCGGAGGATATTGAAAACAGAATGCAAGAAATTGTTTCACAGGAGCGGAACCGTCTGGCAAGAGAACTTCATGATTCAGTCAGCCAGCAGCTTTTTGCTGCTTCCATGCTTATGTCCGCATTAACAGAAACAAAGACAAAAGATGAAGACAGACAGGCAAAACAGCTTAAAATGGTAGAAGCAATGATTCATCAGTCACAGCTGGAAATGCGTGCTTTGCTTCTGCATTTGAGGCCAGCGGCTTTAAAAGGAAAATCCCTAAAAGAAGGAGTTGAAGAACTGCTGGTTGAGCTTCTGCAAAAGGTAACGATGAATATTAATTGGAAGCTTGAAGAGTTTCCTCTTGATAAAGGAGTAGAGGATCACTTATTCCGTATTCTGCAGGAATCTGTCTCGAATACTCTTCGTCATGCAAAATCGGAAATGCTTGAAGTTTTGCTGATTGAAAGAGATGGTTATGCGATTCTGAGGGTTGTAGATGACGGAGTAGGGTTTGATGTAGAGGAAGCAAAAGCAGGTTCTTATGGCCTTCAAAATATGTATGAACGTGCTGTTGAGGTAGGCGGAACACTCAAGATCATTAGTTTAAAAGATAAAGGAACAAGACTTGAAGTGAAGGTGCCATTAATCTGATCAGCCAGAATAGAGTTTTAGGAAGGATGGACGGTATGATTAAAGTGCTATTTGTTGATGATCATGAAATGGTAAGAATAGGGGTTTCCTCTTATTTAACAGCACAGCCGGATATTGAAGTGGTAGGCGAGGCAGATAATGGACGTACAGCGATTGAAATGGCGCTGGAATTGCGCCCGGATATCATTCTGATGGATCTTGTAATGAAGGAAATGGACGGAATTGAAGCAACAAGAAATATCATTGAGCGCTGGCCAGAAGCTAAGATCATTATTGTAACGAGCTTTCTGGATGATGAAAAAGTTTATCCTGCACTTGAAGCAGGTGCTACTAGTTATATGCTTAAAACCTCAAAGGCAAGCGAAATTGCAGAAGCAGTTCGCCAAACCTATTCTGGCCAATCCGTTCTCGAGCCTGAAGTCACGGGAAAAATGATGGTCAAAATGCGCCAAAAAAAGGAGTACCTTCCCCATGAAGAACTAACCAGCAGGGAAATGGAGATACTCCTCTTAATGACCGAAGGAAAAACGAATCAAGAAATCGCTGACGAGCTTTTTATTGCCTTAAAAACAGTTAAGACTCATGTAAGCAATATATTAAGTAAGCTTCAAGTGCAAGATCGCACGCAAGCTGTCATTTATGCTTTTAAACATTCACTCGTAACCTGAATTTGTGTTGGACTTTGAGTGAACTAGGAATATGCTGGCTAGGATGGCGATTGCCAGTCCTAAGGCAACACTGCCTACATAAGGAGCATCTTCTATGTTTCTGACAGTAATGCCAATAAATGCCCAGACAAACACCAGCGGATATACCCAATCATTCCAATTTTTTCTCATAAAGACGGGAACTAATCCAGAAACTAATAGTAACCCGATCGTCCAATAAATCTGTGTTTCAACAATTAAGTCAACATCCGTGAAGACGGCATAATAGCTGATATTAGCCAAGAAAGCAACTGAAATCCATCCTAGATAAAGGGAAAAAGGAAATCTAGTGATTTTAGAAGAATGTTGGATAGTTATTTTGTAAATCATGATTAACGTGATAAGCAACAGAATCATAACGGCTACTGATAGGAGAAATAACCCGTTATGCCATACGAGAATCCAGCTTGCGTTCAAAATAGAACTGAAGATAAATAGAGTATGCAGGCGGCGGTTGATATGTCCTTCTTTCCTATATTGAATCCATTCCCGAATGAGCCAAACGGCCAGGAGAATATAAATAAGGCTCCAAATAGAAAATACATAACCTGCCGGTGTAAAAAGCACCTCAAGGGCATTCGAAATCTCCCCAGTTGTTCTGCCGCCAATCGGCAGTATATTGGAGAGGGCATTAATAACAATCATCACTATATAGGATAGAGTACTAATCCATAACATGCAGAAAACCTCCTTCTCTGGAGTATATTCCACATATTTTTCCTTCTTAATCCTCGTTTCGTGATGATTTTCACATAGGATTGATATGTGCATGAGAATGCTATGAAAAATGGGCCGTAAATTAGCTGTTAATCTTCGTGAACCACTTCGACGATATAGTCCTCCAGCGGGGAGCGGATGGATTTGATAAAGTTTTTGCCAGATCCTAACCCAAAATTAAACAATCCGTCTCCATTCCCAGCAGAAATACATTTCATAACGGTCTCACCTTCGAAATTATCAAAGACAACAGTTAAAGAGGCAAAGCTTGTTGTTCTAAAGTAAAATTTTTCAAATATTAAAATACTTATTTGTTTATCCTGTCCTTCTGTCAATTTATAATCCTGAAAGACAAGTAAATCCTTTAATTCTTCAATTTCAGTTAATAACACGGCCGCGTCAAAAGGTGTTATTTTTAATTTGAATTCACTATATTTCTTCATTGTGCTGACTCCAATCATTAATTATGCCAATACATTTCTTGTCTGTATATACGATGCAAATGCTAAAACGTTCCAAAGAAATAAAAAACTTGTTCTCTTTTAATTAAGTACAAAAGATTGTTGTTTCTTACTCTTAGAACAATGGTCACTTTAGCAATATGCTTGTTGATTGGAGCGGAAGGGTGCGAGACTCCTGCGGGACGAGTGGGGAGCTGAGACCCCGCAGGAGCGCGTAGCGACGAGGAGGCTCAGCACCCGCCCCGCCGGAAAGCGAGTACCCTGGAGTGGAAATCTAATTTCTCTTATCCTAGAACAGTAAAGTTTACAAATATAGCTTTACATTAAGTTTTATCCAAATAGAAAAAACCTCATCATATTCTTGTCATGTTCACAGGGACTTGTCTCATATGCTATAGAGAATGTGAATATGGGGGAGAGTTTAGATGAAAACATTTTTTAAAGGGACAATTTTGCTGGCAGTTGCCGCATTTGCTGGAGAGTGTATTGAGTTTGTTGTAAACATGGTGCTGGCGAGGGAACTTGGTGAGCAGGGGCTCGGTATGTATATGTCTATTCTCCCGACAGTGTTTCTGATCATATTGCTGGCAAGCTTTGAGCTGCCTGTATCTATTTCAAAGTTTGTCGCTGAAAAGGACAAGAACCAGCATTACAATATGCTTAATTATGTATTGAAATGGACCGTGATTTTCACCATTATCGTGCTTCCAATCGTTACATTTATTATCCCTCATATCAGTGTATTCAACGAATTCCATCCAGCTTTGAAATGGATCGTCATTGCCTTTATTCCATTTGTATCCTTTTCCTCTATTGCCAGAGGCTATTTTATGGGGAAGAATCTAATGGGGAAAATTGCGGCTGCAAATCTATTAAGAAAGCTGATGCAGCTGATTTTACTGGCCAGTCTATACCAAATGTTTGAATTTAGCATTGAAATGGCTGTATTTGTTGCTTTCTGTACATTGATTGGCAGTGAAGCCATTGTGTTTATTTATTTAATTCATATGTTTGTGATTCATTACCAGCAGATGAAAAGATCGCCAAAAGAAGCCTTAGCAGGGAAAAGTGTTCGAAATGATTTACTCTCTGTTTCAATCCCAACGACTGGATTGCGTGTATTTCATGCCATTACACATGCGATTCAGCCTTTCCTCATAAAAGCAGCTCTTATCAAAGCAGGTGTTGGGGCTGAGGTAGCAACAGAGCATTTTGGGATGGTAGCAGGAATTGCGATGACAATTGGGTTTTTCCCAGCATTTATTGCTCATTCCTTTATGATTATGCTAATCCCAACTGTGTCAAAGGAATATGCTGATAGAAACCTGCCAAGACTGCAGCATTTGCTTCAGCAAGTATTTTTTATCACTTTCATATACGGAGTTCCTGCTGTTCTCTTTTTCTATATTTTTGCAGAAAAATTAACGACGGAGTTTTTTCATTCGCCAGACGCCTCTGTCTACTTGCAGCTGCTATGGCCGTTTTTCTTGCTTCATTTCTTTATTATTCCCATGCAGGCCTTTCTCATTGGTCTCGGCTTAATGAAAGATGCATTCTTCCATTCGGTGTGGTCAACGATCGTATCCTATGCTGTTATGTACTTCTTAGGATCAATGCCTTCTTTTCAAATGGATGGAATCATTATGGGGATCAATACTGGAGCAGTCTTATTAATGCTGATGCACTATATGACCATATGCAAAGTCATCGGTGTCAACTTAAACTTAATGCCAGTTAAGCGCATTGACTTTAGATCATAAAAATTTAAAAAAGTGTAGGGATTGGTAAGTAAAATTTCGTTTATAAGAGTGAAAGAAAAATAGAAAGGAGGCAGGCCCGTTATCATGATGGACCTCCAATTGGATCAAAAATCGAAGCAGCAGCAATTTGAAGAATGCATAGAAAAGCATGGTAACGCGCTGTTCCATTATATCTATTCACTCGTAAAACATAAGCAGCTGGCTGAGGATTTATATCAGGATGTGCTGATGGCAGCTTTTATTGCCTTGCCGTCCTTTCAGGAACAGACAAAGATGAAGAACTGGCTATTTAAAATATCGATTAATAAATGCCGCGATCATTGGAGAAAACAAAAGGCGCAGCAGCGGTATTGGGAAGAGAAGGCGTACATGAATGATGATTATTTCTTAGTAAATCCTATTTTAGAAGATGAAATCATCCAAAAAGATACCAATAAGGAAGTTAAAGAGACGATAGAGGATTTACCTGAAATTTATAAGGAGCCTCTGCTTCTATTTTATTATCATAATCAAACTCTTGTTGAAATTAGCCGCAGCTCAAATATACCCTTATCAACAGTGAAAACGAGAATTAGAAGGGGCAAGGACCGCTTAAGACCATTGGTAGCGGGGATGCAATAGCCTATGAGCCGCATGCATCCTCGATTTCCTTTTGGTTTCCAAATAGATATAATATATCTCCTTCATGCAGGCTAGTGTGTAAGATGTCATTTCGGATAATTTTTTCTCCTCTTTTAATGAAAAGCACTGTCAGATCAAAATCTTTAATAAATTCTTTTGCGGGTTTTCCTTTGTATCTGGAGGAATCTTCAATCGTATAATCCAATAATCCATCGTTTTCATCCATTAAGAATACATCCTTCATTGGCATATCCTGCAAATCAAACTTTTCTTCGAGTTCATGAGTCATCTCTTTTGTTATTCGTTTTCTAATTTTTGGCATTTTCAGAATTAGAAGCAGGATGAAAAGGATACCAGCAATAAAAGCTATCTTTGATGTATAAAAATCGTCAGCTAATATATTTGAAATTGCCGAAATGATGACGGCAAGAGAAAATGCTCCAAAAAAAATTAAAAAACCGCAAATTTTTCTTCTGATCGGATGATCGATGATTAATTCGGATTCTCCAGTAGTAAATCCCGTTCCTGTCAGCATTGAAGTTGCTTGAAACCTGGATATTTGCTTATCCAATCCAGTATACTCAAATAACATCGCACTTATCTCAATAACGATTAAAACAACAGTCAAATAAACACCAATAAAAACAAATCCCATAGTATCCCCCTGCTAATAATGAGTCATTAACTAACGAATTTAAAAAACACCTAAGGGCAAAGATGCCCTTAGGTTATTTCTGCTGTTCATTTTCATTATAGTAGGTGACAGAATACATTGCCCCTTCACTAACCATCTTGTTATCTTCAATATCTTGAGGATCCGGATGACCTGCTTTTTTGAGCGGAAGATTTTCGTTGGAAAACCTGTCTTTAATCATGTTTTTGAACTTAACCGTTACCGTTTGCACCTTGTTTCTGTTAGCTTTGTTTGCAAGTAATAAAACACTTGTGATGCCTACTCCTGCCAATAAATATGAGTTAAGTGGACGAGAATTCATAGTCAAAACTCCTCCCATTGTTTAGAATTTTCTAGCATGTTTAATGAATACCCCGCTAAGAATAATAGCAAACTTCCAAAAATATGAAAAATGTAAACAATGGAAGAATAGGTTTTTAGAGCAATGGGTTTTATAGGAGAGAAGATAAGGGAAATATTTAGTAATAATCCTTTAAAAATTGTGAAAGTATCATAACAGATGGAGGAATTGATAATGGGGCAGGAATTTAAGTATTCGAATTGGAAGTGGCTTCACTATAATCATGAGGAAGAACTGGATATGAAGATAACTCCGCCTTTTCAAGAAGTATTTAAGATATGGATTGATTCTTTGCAGGAAAGGGACACCAATGTTTTAACAATAGACTCAACGAAACCCAATGCAGAATCGGTGAGGGGTTCATTAATTTATCAGCAAACCATTGAGGAGCAGCGTGAAAATCGAATTTTTCATTATTTTATAACAGTTGATTCTTTATATACTGTAGGCTTCGATTTAGAAGCAATAGATGTGATAGAAGAGGATACATTAATGAGGAAAATGGAGCAGGCACAAAATGGAATAGAAGGTTTTTTCGTTCTTCTTGGTGAAATATTGTCGTACAGCATTAAAAAAATTGACCAATTCGAAATAAGGTTAAATGATTTGTTATGGAAAGTGAAGAAAAAAAATAGTATAAAAAGATTGGAAGAGATCTATAAATTACGACATGAACTATTAGTATGGAAAAATTTAATGATTCCTATTAAAGAGCTTGAGATTGGCATTAATGAAGCCTTTGGAAGTGAGGATTCAAATTTGCCTGAATATAAACGTATATGTAGTAGAATTAAACGGGGCTCAATGCTAATTCAAGAGTACCAAGATGAGATTAATACATTAGTTAACTTTGAAGAAATGGTTTCCACACATAGAGGAAACGAGATTATGAAAACCCTGACTGTTATTACGACACTCTTTACCCCTGTAAGTGCTTGGGGAGCTTTGTGGGGAATGAATTTTAAGCTTATGCCTGAGCTCGATTGGAGACTGGGATATCCGCTCTCATTGTTGATCATCATTGGATCAACTGCAGCGCTTTATATTCTTCTCATAAAGAAAGGCTGGATGGGAGATATTTTAAAAGGACGAAAGAAGAACTCTTTCTTTAAGTAATTGTCTATTTGGAGGGTATGGGATGATTAAACAAAAGAGATGCAGAGAATCATTTGTGGTGAAAACGAGTATTGTGCAGCCGCCAGATACAAATAATTATGGAACGTTATTTGGCGGAAAATTGATGGCGTATATTGATGATACTGCAGGAATAGCAGCGATGCGCCACGCACGGAAGGCTGTTGTAACAGCATCAACAGATTCGGTGGATTTTCTTCACCCCATTTACGAAGGAAATTCTGTCTGTTTAGAGGCATATTGTACGTATACAGGCAGAACCTCAATGGAGATTTTTGTGAAGGTGATTGCAGAAAACCTCTTGAGCGGGGAACGAAATGTTTGTGCGATTTCTTTTTTAACAATGGTGGCGATTGATGAACATGGCCGTCCAGCTGAAGTGCCGCAAGTCCTACCGGAATCGGATGAAGAAAAAAGCCTTTACGCTACAGCTAAGGATCGTGCAGAGAACCGTAAAAACAGAAGAAAAGACAGTGAAGAAAGAGCCAAAAAGTATGGATCAGAATATCCATGGCAATAAAATGAGAAAATGAATTAATATTCATTTTATGAAGGTTTTTCCCCTTTCTTTGTCGTAATTAATGTAGAAAGAAGGTTCATAATCTGCAAGAATCAGCGAAAAGATTATGTATTTTCAATCAGAATAGGACAGAAAAGGCGGGGAAATTAGAAATGTCTGTTATAACTGAATTAAATGAACTTGTCTCTAAAATGAATGAACATCCAGAGTTTATTCAAAGTGAAAAAAATCGAATTTTTCAAGTGAATTTAGCAGAGTATGGTCCATTGCAAATTATTATCCAGGATGGAAGAGTTTTAATTGAAGAAGGTGAAGCAGAAAACACCGAAGTAATACTTCATTTGAATGAAGAAAACTTTTCTAAACTATTAAAAGATAATCTCAACACAACAGTCGCATTTATGACAGGAGGACTTAAAATTGAGGGAAAAATGGGGCTGGCTTTAAAGCTTCAGGAAATCGTTAAGAAGTATCAGTAAAAGAGGAAAAGGTGATTACGGCCACTGCCATGGTGACCGAAATTCACCTTTTATTCAATTTGTGAATGGAGCCGATAAAACAGATAGTCTGGAATTAGTGCCTCAATATTAACATCATATGATCCTCATCATAATAAGCTCCATCGACCTTTAAAGCATTTGTTTCAACACCATAGGTTTTGAAACCATAAGATTCATAAAGCCTTTTTGCTGAATGATTTTCAGACATGACAGTTAAATAGAGCTGTTCAATATCACTGCACTCTCTTGCCTTTTTAATTGCTTCATTTATCAGAGTCTTAGCGATACCCTTTCCGCGGTGTTCTTCCGATACATACATAGCGAATAGATAAGCTTTATGCTGCATCTTTACCTTGCTTTCCCGAAACAAGGTAACACTTCCTGTTAATTCATCTCCTGCAAAGGCGCCAAAGGTGATAGCATTACTTGAAGAAAGGCGTTCCTCAAACGATTGTACAGATTGAGATTTTTCTTCTTCGTAACTTGCTGCAAATGCCTCAGGGTGCTGCTGTAAGGCCTCAAGTCTATGTACTTTATAAAGTTCCCCGTCTTGTTTAAGCAGGGGGCGTATGCTGATCGAAGCTGCAGGCATATAAAAAATCCTCCTTTCATTCATTCCATTAGTATATACCATAAGGCAGATTAACGTTAAAGGCACAGTCATTTGGAAATACTAGAAGACAATAGTTTCTCCGATGCCCTCATCAGGGTATACAAAATGTATGATCTTGAATGAGAGAAGGAAAAAGGATGAGAAAACGACGCAGAATAGAAATTGCTTTTGTATTAATTATTATCTTGATTGCCTATATCGTTTTATTTACAGACGTTGGCCAGCCATATAAGATTGGAGCATTGATTTTATATGGAAGTATTATCTTCATAACTATTTATTCTCTCATGCTTGAAAATCGTTCTCCACAGCATACACTCCTTTGGATGTATGTACTATTATTTTTCCCAGTGGCAGGCTACTTATTTTATTTATTTTCAGGTCAGCTGTATTTAAAGGGCTATTTATTTAAAAGCAAAAGACGGCGAGATCGTGAAGAATGGAAAAGGATGATAATAGGAGAGGAAACGCCTGATATTTCATTTTTAAATGATAATCAGAGGAACTTTGCCTGGTATGTGAACGAGTCCGCTTTAACCCCAATGACAACAGCATCAAAAGCGACAATTTTAAAAAATGGACAGCAAACGTTTCAAGCTATTAAAGAGGAATTGCTTCGTGCCGAAAGGTATATTCATATGGAATATTATATTTTTCGCTCGGATCGGCTTGGAAAAGAAATTATTGATATTCTAATGATGAAAGCGAAAGAGGGCGTTGAAGTTCTTTTTACATATGATGCTGCAGGAAGTATGACAATGTCCCCCAAAAATGTGCGCCGTATGGAGGAAGCAGGTATTCAGGTGAAGATTTTTTCCCCTCTTAAATACGGCTTTTTCAATCAGAAATTTAATTTCCGTAATCACCGGAAGATTGTGGTCATCGATGGGAAGGTTGGGTTTGTCGGCGGATTAAATGTCGGTGTAGAGTACTTAGGTGAGGACGAACGAATAGGCTTCTGGCGTGACACGCATATGATGCTTCAGGGGGAAGCAGTATACACACTGCACACAATCTTCTTGCTGGATTGGGAGTATGTGAGCGGAGAAGATGTGCTGGAGTTGTATCGTGAGGAGAAAAAATACCCTGTCAATGAAGATGTTGTTGATGGAGCTATTCAAGTTGTAGCAAGCGGACCAGATACACAGCCTGGGATTATGGGCGATTTATATTTTGCCATGATTGCTTCAGCTCAGCATTCTATCTGGATTGCCACCCCCTATTTTGTGCCAGATGAATCAATCCGGACAGCTCTTCGGGTAGCTGCTGCAAAAGGGGTTGAAGTGCGCATCCTCGTTCCAGAAATCAACGATGGGTTCCTGACCCAATATGCAAGCCGATCTTATTTCTCTGAGCTGCTTCGATATGGTGTAGAGATATATTCGTATAAAAAGGGATTTTTGCACCAGAAGCTTATTATCATAGACGGCAATTTAGCAACCATTGGGACAGCTAATCTTGATATGCGCAGCTTTCACCTGAATTTTGAAGTGAATGTATTTTTGCTGGAGACAAGCAGTATTCGTGAGCTTGTCGCTCATTTTGAGGAAGACATGCGCGAAAGTGAGAAAATCAGCCCGGTCCAATATTATAAACGAGGTTTTGTGGAGAGATCGAAGGAGTCATTCGCAAGATTATTTTCTGGAGTTTTATAAACATAAATAGTTGTTTGAAAGATAACCCGAACGATTTAGAGGAATTTGCAGGAATCTCTCTATTCGTTCTTTTTTTGAAAATAATTGTTTCGTCTGACGAAATAAGGTATGATTTGAATAGTTAGAATTGTATAAAAATAATTGATATTTAGCGCATTTTTTCCTTTTATAAGGAGTGAATTTTTTGACCGCTCAGAGGTATTGCGCTTTTTTATTTAGGAGGGAAATTATGATTGCAAAATCCATAATTGAAGATGTATTAACAGCAGCACTCCAAACGGGGGGAGATTTTGCTGAGGTATTCGCAGAGGATCGATTTGCCAACACGCTGTCATTAAGAGAGAACAAAGTAGAGGGCAGTCTATCTGGCCGCGATTTTGGCATTGGCATTCGAGTATTTAAAGGTTTTCAAAGTGCTTATGCCTATACAACCGATGGTTCAAAAGAAGGCTTGCTAAAGGCTGCCTATCAGGCTGCAGCAGGAATTAAAGGGGAGAGGAATATCACAGCCAGCCCTTTAGTACAGGAAAAAATCGTATCAGCTCATTCAATTGCTACTTTTCCAGGTGAGGTTGAAAAGCAGCGTAAAGCCGATGTAATGAGAAAAGCTTATGAAATAGCAAAGAATTATCATTCCAGCATTCAGCAGGTTGGTATTCGTTATTTAGACGAAGAACAACATGTACTTATTGCGAATTCTGAAGGGAAGTTTGTAGAAGATAAGCGTGTGCGAAGCAGACTGTCAATTCAATCGATTGCTTCAGACGGCAATGGGATGCAGTCAGGCTATTATGGACCAGGTGCACATCAAGGCTTTGAGTTTATGGAGGGTCTGGATCTAAGTCATTACGCTTCAGAAGCATCGCGGATTGCGGTGACGATGCTAGGTGCCGATCCATGTCCAAGCGGAAAGTTTCCCGTTATTATTGATAATGAATTTGGCGGCGTAATTTTCCATGAAGCATGCGGGCATGGTCTTGAAGCAACAAGTGTGGCAAAAGGCAATTCTGTGTTTGCCGATCAGATTGGAGAAAAGGTAGCATCTGATGTTGTTACCTATATAGATGACGGAACGCTTGCAAATGAGTGGGGTTCTTTAGCGATTGATGATGAAGGAGAAGCCGCGAGAAAGAATGTCCTGATTGAAAATGGAATTCTAAAAGGGTATTTAATCGATAAGCTGAACGGACGAAGAATGGGATTGCCCTCGACAGGCTCAGGCAGACGTCAGTCTTATCGTTTCGCTCCGACTTCAAGAATGACGAATACATACATCGCCAATGGAAAGTCGACACCAGCGGAGATCATTGCCAATACCGAGCATGGAATCTATGCGAAATACATGGGCGGCGGACAAGTGAATACAACGACAGGTGATTACAACTTTGCGGTCATGGAGGCTTACGCTGTAAAAGACGGAAAGATGGGCAAACCGCTAAGGGGTGCAACCTTAATTGGAAATGGGCCAGAAACATTGAAGCTTGTTGATATGGTCGGAAACAATCTTGCACATGGAGCGGGCATGTGCGGATCGTTAAGCGGCAGTCTCCCGGTAAACGTTGGGCAGCCGATGATTCGTGTAAGCGAGATGACCGTTGGCGGAAGAAAGGGGGAAGAATAAGATGAGAATAGAAGATTTTCAGGAGAGAATATTTCAATTTGGAAAGCAGCTTGGTTTCACAGAGATGGAGATCTATTCGGAGAAAGTAGAGAGTTTAGGATGTAAGCTTTATAAGGGAGAAATCGATTCATATCAAACATCTGAAACATTAGGCGTCTCTTTTAGGGGAAAGATGCACGGAAAGATGGGCTATGCATATACAGAAAACATGGATGAAGATTCTGTTCAATATTTGGTTAATGAAGCAAAAGCGAATTCTCTTTTAATTGAAGAGGATGTTCAGGAAGAGATTTTTAATGGATCAGAACAATATGGCGACCATACCTTTTATTCTGAGGAGTTAAACGATGTATCTATTGAAGAGAAAATCGAGTTTTTAAAAGAGATAGAAAAAGAGGTTTATGCTTTTGATGAGCGCGTAACCGGTACAAATACTCTATCTTTAAGCAGCGCAGAAAAGGAAAAGAAATTAGTGAATTCTAACGGACTGGACCTTAAAGATCGAACGAATCATATTGGACTCTCCGTATCCGTTATTGTAAAACAAGGAAAAGAAGTGAAAAATGGAGTGTTTTCACGCGTCACTCGAAACTACCAGTCACTAGCAGCAAGAGAGGTTGCGGAGCATGCAGTAAAAGAGGCGTTGTCTAAGCTGAATGCAGAAAGTGCAGATAGCAAAAATTATTCTGTCATCCTGCGCAATAAAGCTGCCGCAGCTTTACTTCAAACATTTTCGCCGATTTTTTCTGCTGAACATATACAGAAGGGCCAATCACTTCTCAAGGGGAGATTAGGAGAAAAAGTAGCGGCAGAGCATGTGCAAATTGTTGATGATCCATTTTACGGGGATGGAGTTAGAAGCGGAAATTTTGACAGTGAAGGATATGCAACAAGGAAAAAAGATGTCATCAAAGACGGAAACCTCCTTACCTTTCTGCATAATAGCATAACAGCGAAAAAGGATAATGTGGAATCTACAGGAAATGCTTATAAAGCTTCATATAAAGGAACTATAACAGTCGCAC
This sequence comes from Bacillus mesophilum, assembly GCF_008923265.1. Lineage (NCBI taxonomy): Bacteria > Bacillati > Bacillota > Bacilli > Caryophanales > Bacillaceae > Bacillus > Bacillus mesophilum. The sequence goes on from NZ_WBOT01000004.1 coordinate 297,127, forward strand.
CTTCTAATTTTTATATCCTTCCTGCTGATAAAGAACTGTCTGATCTAGTAGCTCAAGTGGATGAAGGTATCTTGGTCACATCTTTTTCGGGTCTTCATTCAGGAACCAATACTGTCTCCGGTGACTTTTCCATTGCAGCAGGCGGTTTTCTTATTGAAAATGGAGAAATAAAAACGGCACTAAAACAAATGACGGTTGCAGGGAACTTTTTTGACTTGCTTCAGCAAATTGAAGAAGTTGGTTCAGATCTCGAATTTTCACTGGCCTTTGGGTCGCCATCACTGCTGATTAAAGAGCTGGCTGTGACGATTGAATAAAGTGCTTTTCTAATAAAAATAAAGAAATAGAATCATTTGGAAATTTCCTGACCCAAGGCAGCGAGAAATCAATTTCTTGCTGCCTTGGGTCATTTTGAATAGATGGAATAAGAGCACTGTTGTTTAAAGGAGAGACAACCGTGGTACCTTGTCTATTTTAGTCAATAATAATCTTCACTAGTGTAAAATAGTTGTAAATGGAACAAAATTATAGTTGGCTTAATGGGAGAGGTGTAGTGAAAAAATAGCAGAGGAGTGATTTGTTGCGGTTTATTGCACAGCATCCGTATATAAAAGTCAGCAGGCAGATCAAATGGACTGAGCAGAAAATCATTGAAGAAGAACTTTCGCTTATACTATATGAAGATCGCATCGAAACACAATTTCATGTTCATTATATAAGAGACGTATGGGATGTTTCCTATAAAAGTACCAGCGCAGGCACTGGGCTGCTTTATTTACATACCAGGAGCGGTGTAAATGCTTTTTATGTGAAACAAAATCCTTCACAGTTTATTGACCACTTTATAAAAATAAAAGCAAGCTTGTAGAAATTTTTCAATAGCTAAAAAGTCCAAATAAAAAGGTGCATTCCGCGAATGGGAATGCACCTTTTTTGGTCCGTAAAACGGACATTCAAGGTACGTTTACTGAGGCCGTCCGATTTTAAGTATATCGGTTAAAGACGAGAGTGCCTATCGAGCGCTCTGCAAACCCTCCTTGATCCAAAGCAATGCCAACACTAGAATCTGAAGTCGCTGTTATGTTCTTCAAGGTGAACCAGTCCCTTCTGCAAGTGGTAATGGCCTTGCATTATTTGTTTACCACGATAGGAAGAGTTAAAACATTTCTCAACAAAAATATTATTGTTTGTCCATGATTTCTATTATTTTTGCAAGGGGTGCATGATTTTCAGGTGATTCGTCAATGTGGTTCCAAAGGACTTTTCCTGAACTAGAATAAATCCAAGTTCCCCCTTGAACATAAACATCTTGTGTCTTCATTGACTCCATAACGAACTTTTTTTGCTTTTCGTCTTCTGGGACAAATCCTTTCACTTTTCCGGTAACAAAACCGAAGGCAGCTTTGGAGAGCAGCTTCCATTTTGGCATTGTCTTATGTCCCATTCCTTTGTAGGCTCCTCTTGCAGGATCTCCTAAAATCGGAAAGGGATAAGGACCAAACTCTTCTAAGAACATGTTGATAAAGCTGCCTTTAGAAGGTGCAATCACAATCAGCTGATAGCCGCGCTTTGAAAATTCATCATAATGCTCACGCAACTGCGTGAGATACTGCCTGCAGACAGGTCAGCCAAGATGGCGTACAAACACCACAACACTTGGTTTTCCTTGAATCAATGCTTTTAGAGAGAGCTTTTCTTCAGAATCTGTTCTTTCAAGCAGAAAATTCATGAAAATACCACCTTTCGAATCGATTAGTCTATCATAACGTTATTATTAGATATTTTGAAGTAATTGACACACTATAGAAAGTTTTTTATAGTTATATTGGTATTTTAAAATATGTGTTTCACGCAAAATGAGAGAGGTTCATAGCACTTACCCTCTATAAAAAACTATGGAACGGATGAATTGCATTCAGCCATGTCCATGGAGGGCATGGTTTTTTTATATTCAATTCCCTCATTCCAGCATGAAATGCAATCCAAGGAGGCACTAGCATGACAGGAAGAAAAGATGAAGAATTAGAAGGGGTAACCCTGCTGGGAAATCAAGGGACACAATATCTATTTGAGTATTCCCCAGATATCTTAGAAAGCTTTGATAATAAGCATCCAAACCGTGATTATTTTGTAAAATTCAATTGTCCAGAGTTTACGAGTTTATGCCCTAAAACAGGACAGCCAGACTTCGCGACGATTTATATCAGTTATATACCAGATCAAAAAATGGTGGAAAGCAAATCGCTTAAATTGTATTTGTTCAGCTTCCGCAATCACGGAGATTTCCATGAAGACTGCATGAATATCATTATGAATGACTTAATTGAACTAATGGACCCGCGCTATATCGAGGTATGGGGCAAGTTCACACCTAGAGGCGGCATTTCCATTGATCCTTACACAAACTATGGAAAACCAGGCACAAAATACGAAAAAATGGCTGAGTTCAGATTAATGAATCATGATCTATATCCTGAGACCATTGATAATCGTTAATCATAAAAGAGGCTGAAGATCCATATTTTAACCAATAATGCAACCAAACATTTAAGCAGATCATTTTTAGCTGTTAAATTTGTTTGGTTTTTTTTATGACTAAAGTGCTTCATCTTTGTGTAAAAGTATGTATTCTCTTTGAGATGGTTTTGTTATTTAGGATAATGTACATTCATTTTACCTATAAATACTACAAATTTATAATTCTTTTGTAATCTTTGTAATAAATGGGTTTGTGAATTGATTGTCCATTTGTTAAACTGATAATTGGTTAAATCTCTGTGAATGTATAATTATGAGATTACTAAAATGAATGCTTTATTAGGAGATTATCATGAAAAAATTTTATATAACGGTTTGTTTATTATTGTTGACGGCTTGTTCGTATGACACAATCGCGTCAATTAAATCGGAGACACTTTCTGAAACGAAAGAAGCAAAAGATGCAGCTATAGAGGAAAAGGCAGAACCAGCGGTAATTGCGGAAGGTAAAGAAAAGATGGATACGGTTACTCTTAAAGAGGAATCTCTGTTCAAATTCGAAGTTAAAGATGGCAGCTATGATTATAACGTGTTCGTATACGCTAAAAATGCTGAAAAAAAGGATGTTTTCTACTCTGGCCATTATGCATTTTACCTGGCTGAAAAAGATTCAACGGTAGCTTATAAACAAAATGTTTTAAAAGATGAAGAAATACTAACTTTTAAAACAGGGAATGATGAGCAAATTTATCCTTTGAAACTTGGAAAGAAAACGATATTTGCTGTGGCTGAACAAATAGATCAGGTACATAGCCAATTTCTGTTTGCTGGAATTGACAATGGAGAATTAAAACTTATAAGCAATGGAGAAATTGAGTCTTTAAATGATATTACAATCAGAAACATTAACCAAAAATATCTTCAGACAATAAAGCGGGACAGTTCTTCAGATACCATATACTTTACAACATGGGGATTAAATGAAGAAACCCTAAAATTAGTTGAACAGGACCAAGAAACAATTACAGATGAAGAAAAAGTAGATTTCTGGCTGGAAAGTTTAAATGAAAAAAATGCATTTTATTATCCATTTAAAGATTTGGAGCTAAATGCAGATCTCTTGGCAAAAGCAAAGCAAGGCATTCCAGTTGGAAGCCCATACCCGCTTGGCACCAATATACAAGAAATAAAAAAGGCTGAACCATATTACATGCGGGAAGGCGTGAAAGAGGAAGGCCCGTATGTCATGTATCCTGAAATCACCTATTATTATAATGCTGAAGACAGTAAGGTGACAGCAGCTGAAATCCCTGGAGAACGTTTGAGAACATCCCTAACTGAGGCAGAAAAGATATTTAAGCAATTTGGAGAAACATTGAAAAACGAAACAGGTACATCCATCTATTTAAATACGGAAAAGTATCAAATTGAAGCAGTGGCCGATCATGATGATAAGGTGAAGTTGCTGCGATTAAAAAGAAGATAGTGGATGGTAAAAAATGGCTCGGGTATTGAATTAGCCCGGGCTATTTGTCATACAAAATAATGAGTGGGATAGCAGTATGAGATTCTCAATGCTTTATCATCAGAATAGCAGTATACGGCTAAAATAGATTGAGGCTTATCTTGATTCAGTGGGGAGTGTAGAGAGTGAGATTTTCATGTGTTGTGTTTGCTATTTTAAGTTTTATTAGCTTGATCCTTTTTTTAGTGGGAAATTCAATGACTCCACCCCCTGGAACAATATCTGGGAACGGAAACCCCGCGCTAATTCTGTTTTTTATACTAATCCCAATTCTTATTTGTCTCGTCCTTTTTTTAGTCATTCTTATTCGCTCATACTCTATAAAGAATAAATATTTGTATTTCACCATGATTATTTTAATCCTTCATTTTATTTTAGGGTTTTTATATCAGAGGAAGGAGTTAAATGAATATCGGGAGGTTATTAAGGGTGTGCTGCTTGAGAGGGATGGAATAGCAGATCTTCACTATGTTGAAAGTATGACGGGGTTTTTATCTTATCATGTAAATAATCAATATTTTAATGTGAATACGTTTTTCATGTTTTTAGCTTTTGCCTTATTGAGTGCTATTATCTATCACTTCTGGGATAACTGGGATAAGAAGGGAGAAATGAATGAAAAAGGCCAGCCACAATGATGAACAATATGGCCAGCCTTCTGTATAAGATTATTTATGAATAGAACTTAAAACGCCCAATCTCCGTTACGGAATACCGGTTCTTCCTGACCGTCAGCCGTAATGCCATCGATATTCATCTCAGCAGAACCAATCATGAAGTCAACATGTGTTAAGCTTTCGTTTAAGCCATGTTCTTCAAGTTCTTCACTAGACATTTGCTTGCCGCCTTCAATACAGAAAGCATAAGCACTGCCGATCGCTAAATGGTTTGATGCATTTTCATCGAACAATGTGTTATAGAAAAGCAGGTTTGATTGAGAGATCGGTGAATTGTGCGGAACAAGCGCGACCTCGCCAAGATAATGAGAGCCCTCATCTGTATCAACAAGCTGTTTAAGGATTTCTTCTCCTTGCTCTGCTTCTACTTTAGTAATTCTTCCGTTCTCAAAGTAAACAGTGAAGTTGTCAATGATATTACCGCCGTAGCTTAATGGCTTTGTGCTTGCAACCTTGCCGTTTACACCTGTTTTGAAAGGAACAGTAAAGACTTCTTCAGTCGGCATATTGGCCATAAATTCATTGCCGCTTTCATTAATGCTGCCTGCTCCAGCCCAAATATGCTTTTCAGGCAATTCGATTGTTAAGTCAGTTCCAGGAGCAGTGTAGTGCAGTTTTTTATAGCGTTTGCCGTTTAAATAGTCTACTTTTGTATGCAGTGTTTCATCATGCTGCTTCCATGCTTCAACAGGATTGTCTAAATCAGAGCGAGTTGCTTTGAAGATGGCATCCCATAATAGACTTACACGCTCTTCTTCAGCTGCCTCTGGGAACACCATATTTGCCCAGCTTTGCGATGGCACAGCGATTACAGTCCAGCTGACCTTATCGGATTGAATATACTTGCGGAATGGCGCCATTGCTTTTCCGGAAGCCTTCTGGAATGTGCTGATCTTTTCGGATTGAACACCTTTTAACAGATCAGGGCTTGAAGAAACGATAGACATAAAGGCAGCGCCGCCTTCAGCAAGCTCCTTCATTTCTTCTGCTCTCCATTTTGGATATTCCTCAAACGCATCCAGTGGAGCAAGCTCATACTTTGTCCGTGTAACACCGTCATCGTTCCAGTTTACAATTACTTCTTTTGCACCTGTTTCATAAGCTTTTTTTACAGCAATGCGTACAAATTCAGCCGCATCAAGTGTTGCCGTAATGACGAGTTTTTGTCCTTTTTGGACATTGACACCGACTTTAACCGCAAGTTCAGCATATTTCTCTAGCGTAGTTTGAAAGTTTGTCATATGTATTGGCTCCTTTGTCAGAATCTTTCCTTATTGTAGCCTGTAATGATAAAAAAATAAATAGAATCGTTTTGAGGAACGAAGAGGTGCAAGGCAAATTTCTAGTAAAGAAAAGGCTGTCCAATACGGACAGCCTTTTACACTATCGGACAAGCATTCATTAATATGCCGGCATTTTCTTTATAAGTCGAGCAGATTTGGCAGGAACAAGGATATCTCCGGTATATAAGTGACAGCGAGCAAGACTACAATAATAGCTCCGTAAAAAGGTAGAAGCGGCTTTGTTACCTGTTCAATTTTCACTTTGCCGACGCTTGCTCCTACGAACAGAGCACTGCCCACTGGCGGAGTAATACTTCCTATGCATAGATTTAAGCACATCATAATGCCAAAGTGTACGGGATCCATTCCAAAGGAACTGACAATAGGGAAGAAAATCGGTGTGAAAATAAGTACTGCAGGTGTGATATCCATAAATGTTCCGATAAAGAGCAAAATGATATTCATAAGCAACAGAATCACGATTGGATTATCCGTTAAGCTTAATATTCCTGAAGTAATAGCTTCTGGAATCCCTGTAAAGCTCATGACAATAGACAGAATGGAAGATGCTGCTACAAGAAGCATAATAATAGCTGTCATCTCAACGGTTTCCACTAAGATTCTTGGAATATCTTTTAGCTTTAATGAACGATAACAAAGCGATAAGATAAAAGAATAAATAACCGCAATGGCAGATCCTTCTGTTGCAGTGAATATCCCGGCAATAATCCCGCCGATTACAATTACAATCAGCAGCAGGCTTGGAATGGCATCCAAAAAGACTTTTATTTTCTCACTGAATGAAATCTTAGCTGAAACTGGATAGTTTTTTTTCTTTGCAATAACATATGCAACAATCATGGTTGCAATGGCCCAGAGAATTCCAGGAAGGTAGCCGGCAATGAATAGAGCGGCAACAGAAGTACCTCCGCTAACAAGGGAGTATACAATTAGTAATCCGCTCGGTGGAATCAGTAGCCCCGTTGGAGCAGATGCTACATTGACAGCAGTAGAATATGTACGATCGTACCCCTCTTTTTCCTGAAGTGGTGACATTACTCCGCCAATGGCTGCAGCTGCAGCTACGGCACTTCCGGAGATTGAGCCAAATAAGGCATTACCCACCACATTCGTATGTGCGAGAGATCCCGGCATTCTGCCGGAAATAATTTTTGCGAGATTAATTAATCGAATAGCAATTCCGCCGTTATTCATAATGATTCCGGATAAAATAAAAAATGGAATAGCTAGAAGAGAAAAGCTGTCTAATCCAGATACTAATTTTTGTGCACTTGTAAACACGGCCACATCAAACGGAAATAGGATCAGCATAGTAAGTATTGAAGCGCCGGCAATACTAATGGCAATCGGAACACCAATTAACAATAGTAGAAAAAACAGAAATAATAACAGAAGTCCTGCACTTAGTGTCAATGTAAGCCCTCCTTTTTATTATGATAGTGAAGGGTCTCAGTTGCTTCTGCTTCTTCCGCATACATTTGGACCTTTTCTTTGGTTATAATTTCATAGATTGAAATGATTGAATACATAACGATTAAAATGCCGCTGACAATGAGAGAAAAATAGACGGTGCTCATCGGAATCCCCAATGCTGCCGAATATTGATTTGTAGCAAGGCTGACCGTTTGTGCGCCGCCAATAATCATCACTACAATCGCAAACAGCAGAACGATTCCTTCTGCTAGGATATTGACCTTTCTAGCTTTGTCAGATGTGAGTTTTGAGACAAAAAGTTCAATTGCCAGATGTTTCTTGCTGCCGAATGCATAAGCTGCGCCAAGCATGGAAATCCAAATTAATGAATAGCGTAGAAATTCTTCGGAAATTGTGCTTGGAGAATTTAAAATATATCGGGAAAAAACCTGCCAGACGGCCATAAAGACCATGACCGTCAATAATGTACAGGTGATAAAGATGATTCCTTTATTCATCCATTTTTGAATGCGCTGCAATGAAATGACCTCCCCAGTTATTCTTCTTCCACAAGTTTGCGGATTTCTTTATAGTATTTTGCTGTTTCTTTCTTTTCAGCAAACTCATCATGAAGCGGCTGAACAGCATCCATAAATGGCTGTTTATCAGGAGTACTGAAGTTTACACCCTTCTCCTTCGCCCCTTCTATTGCATCTTCAACTGCCTGTTCCCAAACTACTTTATGAAAGGCAGTCGACTCTTCAGCTGCTTCTGTGATCGCATTCTTCTGTTTTGTACTTAATTGATCCCATTTGCTGTTGTTCATAATCAGAATGTCAGGGACCATGGCATGTTCGCTGTAGCTATACTCCTTCGCTACTTCTCCGTGATTGCTGTCTGTTAAAGCTGTTTCATTGTTTTCTGTCCCATCAATTACACCTTGCTGCAATGACGTATAAACCTCGCCATATGGCATCGGAGTAGGGGAGCCGCCCATTAGTTCCACCATTTTAATGGATGTAGGACTCGGCTGCACACGGATTTTTAAACCTCTTAAATCATCTGGATGAGTAATTTCTACATTGTCAGTATAAAAATTTCTTGTACCAGAGTCATAGAATGTCAGTCCGCTGAAACCAATATCAGAAGTCATTTGGTAGATTTCTTTAGCTATATCGCTATTCATGGCTTGATAGTAATGATCTTGGCTGTCAAAAAGGTAGGGAAGACTGAAAAGAGAATAAACCTTAGAAAAGTTTTCAAGTGTGCTTGAACTTACTTTTGCAATATCAATCGCCCCAGTTTGCGTTAATTCAATAGCCTCACGCTCACTGCCTACTTGTCCATTAGGATACAGCTTGATTTTTATGCTGCCATCCGTCTTTTCTTCCACCAGTCTGGCGAATTCAACAAGTGACTTATGTACAGGATGTGTTTCCCCCTGATTATGGGCAAGTCTCATCGTAATGGCGCTTTCTTCTTCAGCAGCCTGTGCTACGCATCCAGAGATTACCCCTGCAAGTAATAGAAGAATCATACTGAATGTAATGAACTTTTTCATATATACTCCTCCCTTAGAATGGAATCTATTAATTTGGAAATCTTCTAAAAACACCGATACGAATGGTTCTACTAACCGGGTGGTCAGTAGAATGTGCTAGCATCTCAAAGGTTGGTAGAGGTGGCGATAAAGACAAAACTTTGAATTTAATTATGTAGGAATAACATTCCCAAAAATTCGTTTAATGAAACAACCTAGAACAAAGGGTCATAAAAAGAGTTTCAGAGAAAATGTATATAATTCCCTTTTAAAAGACTTTTTTAAGTGAATTATATTATTTTCAGAAAAATTAGTTATTTATAAATAGCCCTATTATATAACCACTTTTAAAAAATCTTCATCAAGCAAGCAGATTTATTTTCTGAGGGAAGCATGAACATTGGAAATAATAATGTAGGGATATGAATACATGTTTAAAATAGGGTAAAGATGTTTCCTATTTTTTCACCAATCGTTTAGGATGAAGAGAGAATATAATTTTTTCGAAAGGGGTATTTGAAAATGGACAGTATTATTTTTGATTTAGACGGCACCCTATGGGACTCTGTAGATTCTATTAAAGTTTCCTGGAACAATGTGATTCAAGCAAATAACCAGATACGAGAAGAACTAACTCGGGAAGACCTTGAAGGGGTAATGGGCCTGCAGATGGATGACATTGCTAAAAAACTATTTCCTGCTCTAGAAGATGAAGTTCGCAGTAAGATTCTAAATGAATGCTTTGAAGTCGAAAATACTTATATAGAAAAACATGGAGGTATCCCTTACAAAAATGTTGAAAACGTCTTAAAGGAACTTTCCAAAAAATATAAACTTTTCATCGTCAGCAATTGTCAGGAAGGATACATAGAAGCTTTTTATAAATATCATGGACTGGAAAAGTATTTTAATGATTTTGAGAATCCAGGGCGCACCGGTCTTTCAAAAGGAGAGAATATTCAGCTGATCATCAAGCGGAATCAGTTATCAAACCCTGTTTATGTTGGTGATACGGACGGTGACTTAAAAGCGGCAAGATTCGCGGGAATTCCATTTGTATATGCCAAATACGGATTTGGCGAAGTAAGCGAATATGATGAAGTGATTGAGGAATTTGAGGATTTGTTGACGTTATACTGAATAGATTGATTTAAAAAGCTACTGCAGTAATCAGCTGCAGTAGCTTTCAATTTGCAGGAAAGTATTATTGGCCTTCTAACAGTGTTTATGAAACCATTTATCTCGATCATGCGTATAAGGTTAAAATGAATACTTATGAAAATCTGTCTTTCATTAAAACTTAAATAAACGGAGAAGAGGCGGTTTTATGAAGAACAAATGGTTTCTTATACCAGGTGGTGTTATTATAATCACTATTGTCTTTTATGCCTATTTGCTATTCAATCCACCATTAGATGCGGGTGCATTGAGTTATGGAGCAGATAACGATACGTATTTAATCGAAGTGGGGAATAAAGGTTTTTTTAATCTTAAGCCCACAGAAGTGCTAATAAATGATAAGAAGCCAGAAAAAGTCCTAATGCAAGTAATCCCCAACAATGATGATGAGGCATTTTATATTACTTTTGATATCGAAAATGAGGAAAGGTTTAAAGCTTTAAATGAAGCAGTCCTTCCCGCAGAAACAGGTATACAGGAAAGGTTAAATAGCAAAGAAAAAGATACACTTTCTTACGGAATTACAATGCTGTCAAGAGAAGCTCTGAATAGTGTAACTATAAAATACCGGTATGCAGGAATTATTCTCAAAGAAACAATTAATTACTAGTCAGGGGTGTTTAATCTAGAGCCTTGCGGCAACAGGAACAGTTATTTCGTCACTTTATCTTTACTTCGATCCTGGTCAAATACTGATTGACATGGCTTGTTTCATGAAAATCAATTAGATAGGTTTCAAAAAAGTCACCATCAATGACATAATGATTCTTTGTTAAATAGTCTGTTAAATTCAAAAGATAGGTATGTGTTTTGGAATAGCTGCCTCTGTAGCAAATTGATGCATAGCGGCCTTTTGGAATAAGCGTTGTAAAATTAGCAGAATTCTGTTCGAGAAAATAAAATACACTGTGATGTATGGCAGAATCAGAAAGATCGTACAGAAAACTCCCAAACAGGTATTGATCTAAGTGGGGAAGCTTTTTTTCGTATTCTTTATATAATTCTTTTAAGGCGAAATCTATATTTGCACTTTCAATCTGTTTGTCAGAACTGGCAATAACATACCGATCAGGCTGATCAAGTACAATGCACTCACCCTCGCTTGCTTCAGAGCTTTGTGTGAACAAATTAATTCGTTCATTGATTCTATTTTGCTGTTCCTGTAGTAAAAGGATTTCTTGTTGAATAAAAGCCTTTTGTTTTTTTAATAAGTTTAGCGTTTTATCGACAGTTCGATTTTCAACATAATCTTTAATTTGTTCTAAAGGAACATTAAATTTTCTAAGATCCCGGATAATATTTAATTTCTGCAGATGTTCTTCGGTATAGATACGATAATTGTTCTCCCCTCTATGGGGAACGACCAGATTAATTTCTTCATAATATCGCAATGTATGTGAACTGATATCATACAGGCGGGCTATTTCGTTTATTTTCCACTTCATGTTTCCTGCTCCAGACTAGATTTGTAAATTAAGCTTTTGTATGAGCTTCTAACGGTTTGCAGAGATGCTCATAGTGATGGCCACTTAACGTGATATCAGCTACTTTTTTAAATCCTATAGAAGAATATAACTTTTTTGCCTTCGGATTTGCAACATCTACATTTAATCCTATTCTTTCAAAATCTGCATCAGATGCGGTTTGACACATAGCCTCTATTAATTTAGTTCCAATTCCCATTCCTCTATATGCTTTATTAACGACAATGGAATCTAAATACCACTCGTTCGGAAGTGCCTCTTGGTCAATGAATAAATTTAAACTTGGAGCGAACCCATGTGTTTGTAAAACATGTTTAAAAGAGTCATCAATACTAGGCTCATCCTGCGCTGGATATCCAAATATAGCACCGGCAATTTTGCCATTGTATTCATAGACTAATCCTCTGTTCACGCCATAACGATAGTTAGGGTCTTCCGCTGCCTCTGAGACCATTTCTATTAATTTCGATTGCGGAATTTCCTTTAATAAAGGCAATTCCATATCCTCGAATATTTCCCATAATAAAGCTGTAATTTCCATTGAATCTTTTGCTTGTATTGTTCTGATCATGTATATCCAACTTTCCTTTATTATTCATTTGTTAACGTCAGTATAAACCTTCTAGTGATTCTAAGGTCAACAAGAACAGTACGTATGGGTAGAGGTGGACATACTAACTTTTCGTGAAATGTATGGTATATTAGACGTTACACAGCTAGTAAAGGAGTTCGGAAAAAATGGCAAAAAGTGTAGTCATCGCTGAAAAACCTTCCGTTGCCCGTGATATCGCAAATGTACTGAAATGTACGAAAAAGGGGAACGGATTTTTAGAAGGCGACAAATATATAGTAACTTGGGCGCTAGGGCATTTAGTGACATTAGCAGATCCAGAAAATTACGATCAAAAATATAAATCATGGAAGCTTGAAGATTTGCCGATGCTCCCAGAGCGTCTGAAATTAGTGGTTATCAAGCAGACAGGCAAACAGTTTAATGCAGTGAAAACACAGTTAAATCGCAGTGATGTAAAAGAAATTATTGTGGCAACAGATGCTGGAAGAGAAGGCGAGTTAGTGGCACGCTGGATCATTGATAAGGCAAAAATTAATAAGCCAATTAAACGTTTATGGATCTCCTCTGTTACGGATAAAGCGATCAGAGAGGGATTCAGCAATTTAAAACCAGGAAAAGCGTATGACAATCTATATGCAGCAGCCGTCGCGCGCTCGGAAGCAGACTGGTATATCGGCTTAAATGCAACACGTGCATTAACGACTAAATTTAATGCACAGCTAAACACTGGTCGTGTGCAAACACCAACTGTTGCAATTGTTGCTTCGAGAGAAGACGAGATCAAGAACTTTAAACCGCAGGCTTTTTACGGGATTGAAGCGTCAACAGATGGTCTTGTGTTAACATGGCAGGATTCTAACGGCAATAGCCGCAGCTTTGATAAAGAAAAAATGGAATCCATTGTGAAATCGCTCGGGCATAAGGATGCGGAAGTAGGTTCCATTGACCGAAAAGCGAAAAAAACATTTGCTCCGGCATTATACGACCTAACCGAATTGCAGCGTGATGCTAATAAAATCTTTGGCTACTCTGCCAAAGAAACACTTAATATCATGCAGAAGCTATATGAGCAACACAAAGTATTAACATACCCAAGAACGGATTCACGCTATCTTTCTTCTGATATTGTCAGCACCCTTCCTGAAAGGTTAAAGGCATGCGGGGTAGGAGAATATCGTCCGCTTGCCAATAAAGTGTTAAAAAAACCGATTAAAGCAACTAAAGCGTTTGTAGATGACAGCAGAGTGAGCGATCACCATGCCATTATTCCAACAGAAGGCTATGTGAATTTTTCGGCGTTTACAGATAAAGAAAGAAAAATATATGACCTCGTTGTTAAAAGATTTTTGGCTGTTCTTTTCCCAGCACATGAGTATGAGCAATTAACATTGCAGGCGAAAATCGGTGCTGAGAAATTTATTGCCAAAGGAAAAAGAGTGTTAGAGTCAGGCTGGAAAGAAGTATATGAAAATCGGTTTGATGATGATGAAGGAACAGATGATGTTAAAGAACAGCTCTTACCGAAAATTGAAAAAGGCGATGTCCTTAAAACAAAATTAATTTCATTAACATCCGGACAAACGAAACCGCCAGCCCGCTTTACAGAAGCAACATTGCTATCAGCAATGGAAAACCCGTCGAAGTATATGGAAACCAACGATAAAAAGTTAGCAGATACTTTGAAATCAACAGGCGGACTTGGAACGGTTGCAACTCGTGCGGATATTATTGATAAGCTTTTTAACTCTTTTTTAATCGAAAAGCGGGGCGGAAAAGATATTTTTATTACTTCAAAAGGCCGTCAGCTGCTTGATCTTGTACCAGAAGAATTAAAGTCACCTTCTACAACGGCACAGTGGGAGCAAAAGCTTGAACTGATTGCTAAAGGCAAGCTGAAAAAAGATGTCTTTATTAATGAGATGAAAAAGCATACGAAAGAAATTGTGACGGACATTAAAAACAGCACAAAAAAATACAAGCATGATAATATCTCGACAAAATCTTGTCCAGATTGCGGCAAGCCGATGCTTGAAGTGAATGGCAAGAAAGGAAAAATGCTCGTCTGTCAGGATCGTGAATGCGGACATCGAAAAAATGTCTCAAGAATTACGAATGCCCGCTGTCCGCAATGTAAAAAGAAAATGGAACTTCGCGGCGAAGGGAAAGGGCAGATTTTTGCATGTAAATGCGGTTATCGTGAAAAGCTATCCTCCTTTGAAGAAAGAAGGAAAAAGGACTCAGGCGGAAAAGCGGATAAACGCACTGTCCAAAAATATTTAAAACAGCAGGAAAAAGAGGCAGAACCAATCAACAACGCGTTTGCTGATCTATTAAAAGGAATTAAGTTTGATGACTAAAATCCTTTACTCTGATAATTCGCTGATATACTAAAATATGGTAAAATAAATTGACAGACTAGCTGCAGCTTCGATAATATAAATGTATATTCAGAAAATTTATAGCTATGGGACTGTTGATGATGAATCATATGCAGAACGTAAATATACAAGCAAAAAAGGCTGTATTTCAAACACTCGTTTGAGATACAGCCTTTTTCTTTACTCTGCTAACATAATGAGGAGGAATAAAATGGTTATTTTAACAGGGCATTCATTAACTTTGAAAGAGGCAGCTAAAATTATATTCGAAGGAGAAAAAGTTATAGCTTCACCAGCCAGTTTGGCGGAAGCTGCAAGAAGCCATGATGCCGTAACAAAAATTGTTGAAGATCAAAGAGTTGTATATGGGATTAATACAGGTTTTGGCAAATTTAGTGATGTGCTGATTCATCAAGGTGATGTAAAGGAACTGCAGCTGAATTTAATCCGCTCACATGCCTGCGGGACAGGCGACCCTTTTCCTGAATCTGTCTCAAGAACGATGCTTCTTTTACGGGCGAATGCATTATTAAAAGGGTTTTCAGGCGTACGGCCGGTCGTAATTGATACTCTGCTGAAGCTGCTGAATCATGGGGTTCATCCTGTTGTTCCGCAGCAAGGCTCACTTGGTGCAAGCGGAGACTTGGCACCTCTGTCGCATCTGGCTCTTGCTCTAATTGGAGAAGGTGAGGTATTTCATAAAGGAACACGAAAGGCTTCATCCCTCGCTTTAGTGGAAGAAGGCATAACCCCGCTTGTGTTAGAGGCAAAGGAAGGGCTGGCTCTTATTAATGGAACACAGGCGATGACTGCAATGGGAGTCATTGGATATTTGGAAGCGGAAAGATTGGCGCTGCAGTCTGAAATCATTGCAGCGATCACCATGGAAGGGTTAAATGGCATTATTGATGCATTTGATGAAGATGTCCATATGGCAAGAGGATACCACCAGCAGACAGATGTAGCGAGAAGAATGAGAGAGCATTTAGAAGGGAGTAAGCTGATCTCCAGACAAGGTGAAATCCGGGTGCAGGATGCGTATTCGATTCGCTGCATCCCACAAGTCCACGGAGCTTCGTGGCAGGCCCTTGATTATGTAAAAGAAAAATTGGAAATCGAAATAAATGCTGCCACAGATAATCCGCTCATCTTTGATGATGGGATGAAGGTGATTTCAGGAGGTAATTTTCATGGCCAGCCAATTGCCTTTGCAATGGACTTTATGAAAATTGCTGTTGCAGAGCTTGCTAATATTTCTGAGAGAAGAATTGAAAGACTTGTCAATCCGCAGCTTAATGATCTGCCGGCTTTTCTAAGCCCAGAGCCTGGATTGCAGTCTGGAGCAATGATTCTGCAATATTGTGCGGCCTCCCTTGTCTCCGAAAATAAAACATTGGCACATCCGGCAAGCGTGGATTCGATTCCATCTTCAGCTAACCAAGAAGACCATGTGAGCATGGGAACAATCGGATCGAGACATGCGTATCAAATCATTCAAAATACAAATAAGGTGCTCGCTATTGAACTGATTTGTGCTCTTCAAGCTGCTGAATTCAAAGGAATTGAAAATATGGCTAAGAAAACAAGAGATTATTTTGAATTGGCGCGAGATATCGTTCCATCTATTACAAAAGATCGGGTTTTTGCACACGATATGGAAGCCTGTGCAGCATGGCTGAGGAATAATCATACAGAAGTGGCGTTATAAATAGTCTTATTAAGAAGCCTGCAGGCTCAAATTCACTGCAGGCTTACTTCTATTATTGCTTAGCACGGCTTTCCAGCTCTTTCGCTTCATCTTCTTCAAAGCGATTTTTAAAAGCCTCCTGAACAACAATAAATTCTTCATCCTCTTGTGCTTCAGTTGTATGGCGCTCTACTTGCTCAGCGCTGGCAGGAAGATCTCCTGGATGATGTTTATTTTTGTGATTGAAATGTTCACCGCGTCCCATTGTTTGGCTCCTTTCCATTTGTCAGCTTCATATCATATTCTTTCCTAGAGAGGCATCACTATGTACAGATAAATGTATATATGCCATTACAATAATTGGGTATAATAAAAGTAAAGAATTCTTAAATGGGAGGGAAGGACAATCGACTTATTTTCCATTATTGCAGAAGAGAAAATCAAAAAAGCATACAAAGATAAAGAATTTGAAAACCTGCCAGGCTATGGAAAGCCATTGCCAAAGGATGATTTAGCAGCAGTGCCTGAAAGCATGCGCATGGCTTATCGCATCCTCAAAAACGCAGGATACACACCTGAAGAAAACGACTTGAAAAATGAAATAAAATCAATAGAAGATTTGATAAAACTTTGCGAAGATCCCCAAGAAAAAAAGGAATTGCAAAAAAAGGTCAACGAAAAACTGCTTCACTATAACCGCATTCTTTCCAAAAGAAAAACCAACACAAACTCAACTGTCTTTAAAAGCTATGAGAATAAAATTCAGAATAAATTGCTGTAGGGAAGCGCGAAGGCGGTTAGTCGCCGGTGCTGCGCACAAGAAACCCGAATGGCTCTTAGCCCCTAAGCCGGGCACATAGAAGAGCCTGAAACAAAACAAAATTAATCTTTCTAAACAAGTCCGTTCCATTGCGCTGCAGACCCTCGCTTTCCGTGGGGAGGAAGCTGAGCCTCCTCGTCGCGCGCTCCTGCGGGGTCTCACCCTTTCCTCTATTGCCCACAGGAGTCGAGGGTCCTCCGCTCCATTTCACTAATGTTTGAATGATATATGATAAATTAATAAATAAAAAAACGAATGATTAGAAAGATGACCTTCTTAACCATTCGGTTCTATGAGGGTGTTAAATAATTATGTCTCAGCCTCATTAATCATTTTATAAATGTATGTAAAATTTGAGAATATAGGTTAGGCTGCTCTCGATGCACTAAATGACCAGCAAAAGGGATTACGCTTATATGTATATTTGGATTTAATTGTTTGTAAGTAATAGCAGCGGATACTTCTTGTTCTTGCTGTTCTCCTACTGTATAAAGCGTCGGCATTTGCAATGCAGACACATTGCCTGTATGTTCAAATGGATAAAAATCATCTTCCGCCATAAAACGAAGGAGTGATTTCCAATCATTGTCGCCATGAATCTCGTTTAAATAAGCTACAGCTTCATCGTTATGAAATAACTGTTCATAATGTTCTGCCTCTTCTTTTGATGATTCTGCCCAATTTTCAGGTTCTATTGGAAATACTCCTGAAAAACAGAGTGACTTTACCATACCGGGATATTCTTTGGCAAACATCAGGGAAACAATCCCGCCTACAGACACTCCGGCAACATGGCACTGCTTGATCTGTAAATGGTCCAAAGTTTCATATAAGTCTTTCACACAATCGCTAAAAAAATTCTCCAGTGAACCCACCGATTTACCGTGTCCTCTTAGATCCGGTCTAATGACTTTATAGTTTTGTGCTGAAAAATATTCAGTCTGTTCTTTGTACTCAGTCACACCGGTCATACCGCCAGAATGTATAAGTACAATTGGCTCTCCGTCACCTGTAATGGATGTGTGTAAAATCATCCTTCCACCTCCTATGAATTTTTAGTATCCAATCGTTTTAAAACCCCATATAATGTCTCTTCCAGCGCCAATTGGGATTATACTCAAATGGATTTTCCATATTTATACTATCGTAAGAAAGCTTTATGTGCCATCACTTAGATAAATTATTTCTATAACATGCACTAATTTGCTAAAGGAAAATAGAAAAATGTCGAAATAGATAGTATAGGGAGTATGACTGCAGTAATTACCTATAATGGTAGTTTACTAGGTTGAAAGTCATGTTAACAGAGAATCTAATGAATAGGTGTGGCACATATGGATAAAACAACAATAATTGGGTTGATTTTAGGCTTAGTCGCAGTTGGAATTGGGATGGTTTTTAAAGGGGTAAGCCCTGGCGTTCTTGCCAATCCAGCAGCTTTATTAATTATTATTCTGGGAACTGCCGCTTCGGTAGCGATCGCATTTCCAACGAGTGAAGTGAAAAAAGTTCCTAAACTATTCGGAGTTATTTTTAAAGAAGAAAAAGCAATTGACCAAGCCGAATTAATCAAAATGTTTTCTGAATGGGCTCAGCTGGCAAGAAAAGAAGGCTTGCTTGCGCTTGAGACGAAAACGAATGAAGTGGATAATGCATTTTTAAAAAATGGTCTTTCCTTAGCAGTTGATGGCCAAAGTGCGGACTATATCCGTGACGTATTAAGTGAAGAAGTAGAAGCAATGGAGGAAAGACATCAGGCAGGTGCGCAAATCTTTACACAAGCTGGAACATATGCACCAACACTAGGGGTGCTTGGAGCAGTTATCGGCTTAATCGCGGCACTTGGTAATATGAGTGATACAGATTCATTAGGCCACGCAATTAGTGCTGCCTTTGTTGCCACACTTCTGGGAATTTTCACAGGGTATGTATTATGGCACCCATTCGCAAACAAGTTAAAACGGAAATCAAAGCTTGAAGCAAAGCAAAAATATATGATGATTGAAGGGATTTTATCGATCCTGGAGGGAGAAGCTCCACGTGTTATTGAGCAAAAGCTTGCTTCCTATCTTCCTGCTGGCGAGAGGAAAAGAATCCTCGATGAAGGCAGCGTGACTGCAAATGAGTAAAAGAAAAAAGAAAGAGCATCATGAAGAACATGTAGATGAATCCTGGCTATTGCCTTATGCAGATTTATTAACATTGCTTGTTGCGCTGTTTATCGTATTATTTGCAATGAGTTCTGTTGATGCTGAAAAGTTTCAAAAGCTTTCAAAATCGTTTAATGATGTGTTTACTGGCGGTACAGGGGTTATGGAATTTCCAAGCCCCATACCTGAAGGGTCAAGGGAAGCTACTGATGTGAGCAAAGATAATCTGCCGGAAAGTGGACAAGAGCAGGAACAGCCACAGCCGCAGGATCAGGAGGCACAAGCAGCTCTTGAACAGCTTGCTAATGAAGAGCTGAGAAAACAAGCTGACCAAGAAGAATTATCTTCTCTTCAGGAAAAAGTGAATTCATATATTACAAACAATGATTTAACGGATAAACTGGAAACATCCTTAACCACAGAAGGGCTGCTTGTCACGATACGTGATAACGTATTATTTCAGTCAGGAAGTGCGGACGTAAGAAGACAGGATTATGATGTCGCCGGAGAGATAGCTGAGCTGCTCGTCATGGATCCGCCGAGAAATATTATGATTAGCGGACATACGGATAATGTCCCTATTAGCAATGCTCGATTTTCATCAAACTGGGAACTAAGCGTTATGCGCGCCGTTAACTTTATGAAAATAATTTTAGAAAATGATCAACTCGATCCTGGCAAATTTAGTGCCAAAGGCTTTGGAGAATTCCAGCCAGCTGCAGCAAACGACACAGCAGACGGCCGCGCTAAAAACCGAAGAGTTGAAATTTTGATCTTACCTAGAACAGAAAGCTGACCCGTAATAGGGTTCAGCTTTTTTTTTATAAATATAGAAAGTACTTCTCAGCGAATAATTAGATATAAAAAATAGCTCCTATCGCAGGACGTAGGTTAATTTGGTATGAACCAAATCAGAGCTATAATGCGAAAGGAGCTGTTTCCTTATAAAGGATGCCATAAATAGGCAGTTGTAAACATGTTATAGAAATAGTTTAATAATCAGATCATTTCGGATCGGAAAGATGATCCTAGGTGCAAAGATCACCCTATGCAGACAAATCGGTCTGCTGTGTTCCCCGGCCACCCTGATAATGACATAGAAAATAATAAGGAATAACCGTCAGCAGAATAACGACCGAAAGAATACTGTACAAACTGCCAATGCTCATATAAGCTGCAACAACACCCAATGCATAAGAGCTTATGCCAAAGCCTGAATCAAAAAACGTGAAGAAAGTGGAGGTTGCTAAGCCTCTCTTTTCAGGGGCGGCCCGATTAATCGCCATGGTTTGCAGGCTTGGAGAAAGAGTACCGAAACCAAGGCCAATTAACCCGCCTGCCAATAAAAACACAAAGGCGCCTGATGCCTGACTTAAAACAAACATCCCAACTGCAAAAATGACAATAGCAGGATAAATGATTTTATGTGAGCCATATAAATCAAACCATTTTCCCGTAAATGGACGGGAAAGGATAATAAACGCAGCAAATACTACAAAGAAATAGCTTGCAGCTTTGAGTAAACCTAATTCCGTTGCATAAACCGAAATGAAAGAAAGAATTCCTGAGTAAGCAAAAGCAAGAATCCCCCCTACAATTGCAACTGGAATTGCTGATGCTTCAAAAAAGCTGGCAAAGGATAATTTCTCTCTTACCTTTTGAAGCGGTTTTCTCTCTGGCACTTTAACAATTAATGAAAGCAGCAAACCAAACAGAGCTAAAATCGCAACAAGGATGAAAAGAGCGTCAAATGAGAAAGAGCGAATAATGGTTAATCCAGTGAATGGACCTGCAACCATGGCAATATTCATAAACAATGCATAATAGCCAAGTCCTTCGCCTTTTCGTTCATCAGGGATCACGTCTGCAACAATAGTCCCTGTAGCTGTTGTCGCGACGCCAAAGCCAATGCCATGAATAAAGCGGAGTGCCAGCAAGAATGG
Organism: Bacillus mesophilum; assembly: GCF_008923265.1. Lineage (NCBI taxonomy): Bacteria > Bacillati > Bacillota > Bacilli > Caryophanales > Bacillaceae > Bacillus > Bacillus mesophilum. Next base: position 318,279 of record NZ_WBOT01000004.1, read on the forward strand.
AATGGAATCAGCTAATAAGTATAGAAAAGAACTAATAAAGAAAATACATAAAGATATCAATAACAGCTTTTTGCGGCCGATTCCATTAATCCATTTTCCAGTGAACGGTCTGCAGAGTACAGCAGAAATTAAAAAACAGGCTGTCACCAGCCCAACATCCGCCTCTGTTCCGTGCAAGTCATCTAAAACATAAAGCGGCAGTGCTGTCAGCAATATATAAAATCCGATAAATAGAAAAAAACTAATAAATGAAATACCTAAAAAATCTTTTGTCCATAATGGTTTTTTCATGATGTCCTCCTTTTCTACAGTAAAGTACTGTTCATTTTATGGATAATGTTCAGTACGGTTAGAAACTCATCTTCAGTTAAATGAGATAAAACCTGTTTCTCGCAGGATTTGATCTCCTCGAGCCAGATTGGAAATTTATCAACCGCCTCAGCTGAAAGCATAATTCTTTTTTCACGTTTATCATTTCCTTGCGTTTTATCAATAAATCCAGCCTTTTCTAATCGTGCCACAGCTCTTGTAATAGATGGAGCTTCAATAGCTAAATAAGCTGCAATTTCTTTTTGTGTTTGGGGTCCTTTTGTGTGCAAGAGATAAATAATACTCCACTGGGAAGAATACAGACCGAGAGGAACTAGCTTTTCGTTTAGAAGCTTAGAAAAATGACGTGAAAATTGATTTATGCTATGAAAAAAATCACTGCTGTTATCCAACTTATTCACCCTTTATAAAAATAGTTACCTAGGTAACTATACACACATTGTTCACAAATGTCTATATAGATTTGGCTTGCAGTAACGCTAAACATATGTTTATAATTAAGACAAAAGTTTATAAGTGTTGGAGGTGAAATCATGAATGAAAAAGAATCTCTTATTTTACAGCTTATAAAAGAAGATCCATTTATGACTCAAAATGAAATTGCCGAGAAGACTGGGTTATCGCGCTCAGCTGCAGCTGGTTATATCTCTTCTTTAGTGAAGCAGGGGAAACTGCTGGGCAGAGCATATGTCCTGCCAGAGAAAAGAAATATTCTTTGTGTTGGCGGAGCCAATGTGGACAGAAAGATACAAGTAATTGAAAATCTGCAATACGGCACATCCAATCCGGCAGAAAGTGCTCAGTCATGCGGCGGGGTAGCAAGAAATATTGCTGAAAACCTGGGCAGATTAGGTTCTGACGTCTCCTTGCTGACAGTTGTAGGCGGTGATCATGAAGGAAGTTGGCTATTGGATTCATCCAAAAGTTTCGTAGATATCACCCCATCACATGTTTTCACAGATCGCTCAACAGGGACATATACAGCTGTTTTAGATGAAAGAGGAGAAATGAGTATTGCTCTTGCGGATATGTCTATTTACGATGAAATTAATTATGATTTTATCGATAAAAGATGGGGCTACTTTGCATCTGCCGAAATGGTCATACTTGATACGAATTTTTCAAAAGAGGTATTAGAGAAAATTATCAGACGATGTGAGGAAGAAGAAATTCGTCTTTGCATTACTCCTGTTTCGGCTCCAAAAGTGAAGAAACTGCCTGCCAACTTAAATGGAGTAACATGGCTGATTGCCAATAAAGATGAGGCAGAAGCTTTATCTGGAATGAAGATTGAGAATGAAGGCGACTTTTTTAAATCAGCTGAGATGCTGATTAAAAAAGGCGTTGAAAAAGTGGTCATCACTCGTGGAGATAAAGGGTTAATCTACTTTACAAATGAAGGCGATGCTGGAGTACTGCTGCCGCCTCACGTAAAAGTGGCCGATGTAACAGGAGCGGGTGATTCATTGGTGTCAGGCATTATGTTTGCTGATTTAAAAGGGTTAAATACGGAGAATGCATGCAAGATAGGAATTGCCTGCTCCATGCTGACTCTGCAATCACAAGAAACGGTAAATCCTGAATTAAATCATTCACGACTGCAAGATACATTTAAACAAAATTTTAACTAAGGAGCATCATACATTATGTTAGAAAAATACTTGGAATACTCAGCAGAAGTACTGGAAGCAAAGAAAGCAGGAAAAGCAATTGTTGCTTTAGAATCCACAATTATTTCGCACGGCATGCCATATCCGCAAAACGTAGAAACGGCAAAAGAGGTTGAGGATATTATTCGCCAAGGCGGAGCTATTCCAGCAACAATTGCCATCTTAGATGGAAAAATTAAGATCGGTATTTCAGACGAAGAACTAGAATTTTTGGCAACAAGCAATGATATTGAAAAAGCAAGCCGAAGAGATCTTCCATATCTCATCGCTACAAAGAAAAATGGTGCAACAACAGTAGCTGCGACGATGATTTGTGCGGAGCTTGCTGGCATTGAAGTATTTGTAACAGGCGGAATTGGCGGGGTTCACCGCGAAGCAGAAACAACAATGGATATTTCTGCTGACCTGCAGGAGCTTGCTAAAACAAATGTTGCGGTTGTTTGTGCAGGAGCTAAATCTATCTTAGATATCGGTCTAACAATGGAATACTTAGAAACAAACGGCGTTCCAGTAGTTGGGTACGAAACAGACAAATTGCCTGCATTCTACACGCGTTCAAGCGAATTTGATGTCAATTTCCGAGTAGATGATGCAACTACAGCAGCTGACCTAATCCGCACGAAATGGGAACTAGGCTTAAACGGGGGCGTTGTGATCGCAAACCCAATCCCTGAAGAGCACGCACTAGAAGAGGCGTTCATTACAAACGTAATCGAAACGGCTTTAAAAGAAGCAAAAGAAAACAATATTGCCGGTAAAAACGTAACACCATTCCTTCTTGGGAAAGTAAAAGAGCTGACAGAAGGGACAAGCCTGACAGCTAATATTGCATTAGTAAAGCATAATGCTGTTGTTGGAGCTGGAATTGCTGTAAAACTTCAAAAGTAATTGTGGTTAGGGATCGCCATTGAGTCGTTTGGACTTGATGGCGGTTTTTTTGTTGGCAGGGGACTGGGGATGATGCTTGCTGGTGGCGTTTGGCGGATAAAACGGCGTTTTTGGCGGATAATTGAGAATAACGGCGGATAATAATTTTTTACGGCGGATAAATCAAAATAATGGCAGATAAATTTTCTGGACGGCGGATATCTAAGCTAAAGCGATAGACTTGTTAGGATTTTCAGACGTTTTCTGAATAATTGCAGCGTAAAAAGCCGGATAAAGGCATTTTTCCTCTAAAAACAGGCAGAGATCTGAAGAAATTTTGCGAGCTTATACACAAAAGATAACGCAAGCATTCTCCGCAAGTTACCCTTGAGTTGTTTCAACTAATTCTGCCTCTAGAATATACCGATAAGGCGCATCGCCAATAAAGGAGAACGGATAACAAGTAGAAATTGTTAATAGTTCCTCTGGAGCTGTGGAGCGTATAACCGTTGTATCATCTGCGTCCACGATATAGCTTCGCTTAATTTTATAAGTAAACTCCCCATAAGGCATAATCATGTGAACAAGATCCCCAATCTGCACATCACCAAGCCGGCGAAACACGGTATCACGGTGGCCGGAAAGCAGTATTTGATCAGCCTGCCCAGGCAAAACGGTGCTGCTAAAGTGACCAACGCCTTTTTCAAGCTCATCCTCGTCTGTTCCTTCTATAATAGGAAGTTCACCATCGATGGTTGGAAGCTGAAGAATTCCGATTGACTCTCCAATCTGAAAAGAAGGAATCTCGATTGGCGTTTGTTCAGTAACAGAAGATAAGTTACTCTCCGAACTTTTTCCGATATTACGATACGCCTGTTCAAGAGATTCTGCTGTTTTTGCCTCAGTTTCAGCAATGGCAGAAATTCCTTTGTATAATAATCCTCCTCCCACAATCATCAGAATACTGGCACTGACGAGCAACAGAATCGAGCCACCCTTCACTCCAACTCCTCCTTTTGTGAGTTCTTAAACTTCATAAAAGATAAGTAATAAGCAAAATCATCTTTTGTAATTCCATTTTCAATAGCTTCTTTGATTAAAAGGACCCACTCTTCATCCAGATTAGATAAATCTTTTTCCTTATCTAATAAGTCCTCAACAGTGGTATCAAGCGTGTACGCCAGACGTTCTAGGATTTGCAGAGAGGGATTCTTCTGAATGCCCCGCTCAATATAGCTTAAATATGATTTTGATACTCCTGCGAGTTCCGCTAACTCATTTAAAGAATATCCCTTTTTTCCTCTTAAATATTTCACCTTTATCCCGATCATAAAAGACTCCTTTTTTTGTAGATCACCTTATCAGCATAATTTTATATCTGTAAGAAACTAGAGGAAATGTATATTAAAAAAACAAATCAACACATTCATTATAACGAACAAAGTGTTCTGTAAAAAATACGAAATAATGAGAAAACTGAAGATAAAGTAAGAAAATGCAGGAAAAACGTTCGTTAAAACGAAAATTTGGCTATTTTTAGTATTTTTCAAACTAGTAAATTTGAAATATACTCAGTTTGTAAGTTCGATAAAACGAACGAAAAAAAGAAAAGATAATGAACGATTTCCTGTTGGGGGGGATTCCAATAAGAAAGAAACGCTTGAGAAAGTTCAAAAAGAAAAATAAGAAGTTAATCAATGTAATAAAAATAACGGCAATTTGGTATTTGTTCTTTGGAATGGCAGCCTATCTAACAGGAAATACAAATGCATATTTTATTGATGATAGCAAAGTAAGCGGACAAATTACTGCCGGAGTATGGCTTCCTTCATTGAAGATCACTGCAACAGGTTACTCTGATGATGGCAAAGGCATTTACGCTAAAGTTGAAAATGCTGGTGCCGCAATGGAATCTACGGGTTCATATCAAATTTTAAAAGCGAATGAAGCTGTTTACGAAGGTTCAATTGACTTATTAAGTGAAGGTGGATCAACCACTATTACCTTCGAAGCCAGTGAAAGCGGAAGCTATCAATTTAGAATATCTGCCCCAGGGTCAGAAGATAGTTTATCAGAGTTATTAGAAATAACGATAGAAGAGCAAGAAGAACCTAAAGAAGTAGTTGATGAAAAGGTAGAAGATCCGCCAGCTGAAGAGATTAAAGACGGGGAAGAAAGTACTGAAGATAAGGTGCAGCCAGAACCGCCAGCGAACAAAGATGATCCTAAACAACCCGCACCTCCAGCGGATATTGGCGGTAAAGGGGATGGAAATACGGTTACACCTCCTGCTGAAGAAACAAAAGAGCAGAAACCAGAGCAGCCAAGTGAACCAGTTCAGCCACCAGTGGAAGAACCACCGAGTGAACAAAATTCTGAAAAAACAATAGAACAGGCTGGTGATTAGATGAAGAAAGCTAAAAAAATAATTAGCAATGTGATCACAGGAGTATTATTTGTGAACTTAATACTAATGGCCTTTCTAGTGGTTTCCTCCAAAGCGTCAGGAGGGGAACCACAGGCCTTTGGATATCAGCTGAAATCAGTACTATCAGGCTCTATGGAACCAACCTTTCAAACAGGTTCTATTATTGCAGTCAAACCAGTAGATGCTGAACAAGCAAAAAAGCTTAAGAAAGATGATGTCATCACGTATGTAACAAGTGATGAAATTTTAGTCACACACAGAATTATCGGAGTCACTGAAAGCGGCGACCAGGTTATGTATGAAACAAAAGGGGATAACAACCAGACTGCAGATATGGAATCTGTCTTATCAGACAATATCAGAGCCGTTTATTCCGGTTTCACGATTCCATTTGCAGGTTATTTTATAGACTTTGCACAATCGAAAGAAGGAAGTGCAATCTTACTCATTGGTCCTGGAGTTCTCTTACTTGCTTATGCTGCATTCAGCATATATCAAGGCTTAAGAGAATTAGAGCCAAAAGCAAAAAAAGAAGAAGAAACAACAGAAAAAACAGCTTAATAGAATCGGTTGAACCTCTTGTTCCTACAAGAGTCAATATAAAACAATAATACATACCCAAAAAGGGTCAGGGAGGAAATTAGTAATGAGCATTAAGAAAAAATTAGGTTTAGGTATTGCATCAGCTGCACTTGGAATGTCATTAGTTGGCGGGGGAACGTTTGCATACTTTAATGATACTGAAGTAAATAACAGTAGTTTTGCTGCAGGTACTTTAGATATTAACGTAAAAGGAAACGACACAGATAATGCAATTATTAACGTTTCTAATATCAAACCTGGGGATACTATGACTCGCAACTTTAAACTAAATAATACTGGATCATTGAATGTATCAAGAGTATTGTTAACTTCTGAATATACACAAACAGGAGTTGATGGTAATGCAGATTTCGGTGACCATATTAAGGTACAGTTTATCGATAATAAAGATAAAAAGACTAGAGTTGTACATGAAACAACGCTAAAAGCACTGAGTACTAGTAATGTCACAGATAGAGATGTATTAGGTTGGTTCCTTGGTGGCGAAGAAGATGGACTAAGAGCAGGTACATCAGACGATCTTCAAGTGAAGTTTGAATTCGTTGATAACAAGCAAGATCAAAATGCCTTCCAAGGAGCATCATTGCAGCTTGAATGGACTTTCGAAGCACAACAAACTAGAGGCGAAAGCAGATAATAGCAACACAAAAAGGCGGGAATTTATTCCCGCCTTTTGTCAAATCAAATGAGTGAGGTAATGCCATGAATAATCAAGGTTTGCTGGCAAAACCAAAGATCGTTTTCATCCTATTTATATTTATGCTTTCATTGGGCATTGGCGGGCTTCCTGTTCATGCAGAAGATCGAGAGGTTGATATTCAAACCAATCCTCATGGATATCTTTTTCAAGTTGACAATTTAAAACCTGGAGATTGGATGCCGCGAAATATTACCGTAAAGAATAATGGCTTAATGGACTTTAAGTATATCGCTAGAATTGGAGATGAAAAGTCTGTAAAGGGTTTATTCGAAGAGCTGGAGTTCCTGGTGAAAAAGGAAAACGATCTTTTATATGATGGAAAGCTGAAAGATTTTACTGGCTTTTCTCCAAGGGAACTGACAAAGGGATCAGAAGAGACATTGTTCCTTCAAGTAAAAGTGCCCGAAACGTTAGGAAACAGTTTTCAAGGCAGCTCGGCTGAAGTTGAAATTATCTTTTTAGCAGAGAGAATTGGAGACTCAACCCCAACTGATCCAGGAGAAGACCCAGATCCAACCGATCCAGGAGAAGACCCAGACCCAACTGATCCAGGAGAAGATCCAGATCCAACCGACCCTGGAGAGGACCCAGATCCGACTGATCCAGGAGAAGACCCAGATCCAACCGATCCAGGAGAGGATCCAGACCCGACTGATCCGGGAGAAAATCCAGATCCAACGAACCCTGGAGAGAACCCAGATCCGACTGATCCAGGCGGAAATCCAAATCCAACGAACCCAAATCCTGCCGATCCAGTTAACAATCCAAATCCAACCCTACCTGATGATGAACAACCGGCGGAAGATATTGTTGTAAGTCCAGAAGTTGTAAATACACTTCCAAATACGGCAACGAATCATTACAACATACTCATAGCAGGTCTGCTTGCAACTATCGGTGGAGGTTTCCTTTTACTTATTTATATTAGAAAAATTCGCAATGCAGGTTAGACGCGAAATGATATGGGGGAAAGAGACTTGAATATAAAAAAGAAATTAGCTGCTGGTGTCTTATCATCTGCATTAGGACTTAGCCTGGTTGCAGGAGGAACATTTGCTTACTTTAGCGATCAGGAAACTGCAGAGAGCTTTTTTGCTGCCGGTACATTAGATTTAGAGATTAACAAAGAAAATATTATCAAGATTGATAATCTCAAACCAGGTGATTATGCATTTCGTGCTTTTGAATTAAAGAATGCTGGTTCATTAAATATTAAAGATATTCTTCTGCAGTCTGAATACGAAGTATACGATAAAAAGGGCGATAACAATGGGGAAGATTTTGGTGAGCATATTATCGTTCAATATTTATATAATGTATCAGGCAAAGAACAAGTGATATTTACAGAGAGCTTAGCCAACTTAACGAATAATCCAGTTCAAGTTTTGGAAAATATGCCAGCAGGTGCAAGAAACGCAACGAAATTTACAGTTCAGTTTAAATTTATTGATAATGGGCAGGATCAGAATATATACCAAGGAGATGCCTTAGAGCTTAAATGGACATTTAAAGCAAACCAAGAAGCTGGATCATCTAGATGATTTTTTAGAAATTACGGTGATTAGATGAAAGTCATACTGTATTATCTTGCGCTTTTAAATTTACTCGACGGTGCTGTAACCTATCTCGGTCTTCAACACAACATGATCACAGAAGCCAACCCTTTAATGGATGCTATTTATGAGGCAGGACCTCATTGGTTTCTTATACTAAAGGTTGCCCTTTCGGTGATTTTGTATGGATTGAATTTCACTGGGGCTGTTCCGGATGGAAAAGGAATTAGAAAGCTGGCGATGTTTGCTGTGATTTTGTATACAGGTGTTTGTGTTCTGCACAGTCTTTGGATTATTCCATTTGTGCTTTAACATGAATGCCTTTGTAAGTGAATAGGATGATAGAAGAATTTCTTCGAGAAGAGGTGCTTTATGTATCAGAAAAATTGTGATCGCTGTCAGCGTCCATCCTTCAGCAGCAGTGAACAGGGGGATTGGCTCTGTCCGGTTTGCGGAAATGATCTGACCAGCCAGCCTTTTTTTAATGCTATGACACAGGAAAGAGTAAATGTTTCCTATAAAGTAAAAGAACAAAAAAAGAAAATTGAAAAGGACACTCCTTATCAGCCTGCTGTTTCAGAGGTAAGTAAATCTATTAATCTTATTATTTAAATTACTTTACCGATATTCTGAAAAATATAGAAAAAAATAAAATAATGTACAAAAAGTGACAAACATTAACAAAAGGATATAGTATGATAGATAGTGAGGAAATACTTTGAAGAAAAGGCAAACTTGCTGAAAGGCAAGGACGCAAAGTCACGGATCTAACGTATAATATTGGGCGTCATTACCGATGTAAGGAAGTTTTACTGTCATACACACCGCCTGGAGAAGATACTATGATGGCCGGATTGCCTAGGATACGATACGTATTTTGGGGGGAAAAAGAGTGATCGAGATGATGAGTAATAATCGTGAAGTCGTTGATGCTGAATGGATCCAGTTGATTACCGAAGCCAAGAATATGGGGCTGGAACAAGCGGAAATCAGAGCTTTTCTTCAATGTCATTTAGAAAAAGAAGTGGAGAAGGTTTAAAATGAGGAAGACAGTCGGAATGAATGAGGCGTGATACATATAGTATCACGCCTAAGTTTGTTGCTTTTTTTTGCTGCAGAGTCTGCTAGAAATGTATCTCAATCAATGATTGACCAAGTCTGAAGCTGGTTATTTATTTTGTGTTGTTCGCCATTTATTGAAATCGAGAAATTCACGAAACTGTTCCTTTGATACTCCTGATTCCATGGCTTCTTTTACAATTTTCATCCACTCAGAATCAAGCTCATCTTTATTAATTTGCTCATGTATTAAATGATCAACTGGAACATCTAGTACGCCAGCAACTTTTTCCAGAAACTGGATTGAAGGGTTCGTTTGGAGGTTTCTTTCCAGAGAACTCAAATAAGATTTTGCAACTCCTGCTTGTTCAGCAAGCTCAGATAAGGATAATTTTTTTTCCATTCGGAGCTGTTTCACTCGATCTCCAATCATTCAATCTCACACACCTTATCAACATTGGTAAGTTCATCATATCAGAAAATTCCTTACCAGTTCCATATTACGAACAATTTGTTCAATAATTTCTATATTATAGTATCATAAATTTCGCCAAAATTTCACAAAAATTTAATCTTTTTATTGCTTGTTTTTAGGTCTTTATTCCTAATTTAGCATTTTTTCTTTTTCTTCTTCTTTTTTATAAATGTCTGCAATTTCTTCAACTGCTTTATCGATATGATCTGAGTTTATATAGTAAAACGGACCATCATATTCATTAAGTTTAAATGTATAACGAGGATCGTAGTATGTTTCCAGAAGCAGCTGAATAAAACGTCGATAATCCTTTTGCAGCAGTGCATCCTCGATAAGCGCGATGGCTTCTTTGTCTCTTAGCCTTTTTTTGACTAAGATAAAGGATTCCTCTAATTTAACATTAAACCATTCTTCTTGTATATATGGTTTCACATATTCAGTGGACAAACGGTTCACTCGCTGCTCCATTGAACAATCCAATTGAATGTGAATGCCTTCTTTTTTTAGATGAATTAACTCCTCAGGCTGGACAGCTTTTCCGATTCTTTTGCTTTCAGCCTCCATAATGACAAATGGTGACTCCTGTATGGTATGCAATGTTTGAAAAAGCAATGCATCGAACATCTTTTGATTATGTGGATTTTCCTGGCCAAAACTGCCAAAGATTGAGCCTCGATGACGCGCGATAAGCTCTAAATCAATGACGGGCATGCCTTGCTCACTTAGTCGGCTAAGTACTTCTGTCTTGCCGCTGCCTGTTAAACCGTGTAAAACAATTGCTTTTTTCTTCAGCATACTCGGCAGTTTCTCTAAAATATATTGACGATAAGCACGATATCCGCCAATCAAACGAGGCATGGGGAGTCCGGCAAATTGCAGAAAAGTTGCGACTGATTTACTGCGAGTACCGCCGCGCCAACAGTAGATCACAGGTTCATTGCCTTTATCTTTAATGGATTTGATTTGTTTTAATAGCTGAGGAATTTTAGGAGAAACGATTTCCATTGCGCGCCAGCGTGCTGCATCACCGCTGGTCTGTTTATACAATGTGCCGATTTCTGCCCGTTCTTCATCCGTAAATAAAGGGATGTTAACGGCTCCTGGTATGTTAAATTCACGGAATTCAATTGGAGAGCGGACATCGACCGGAACGGCTCTGTCTAATTTCAGTAATTGTTCAACACTCATTTCTTTCATTTTCATTGCCTCCAATAGGTTTCTAGTGCACAATATGAATGTGGTGTTAGCTTAAGAAATATAAGATACTTACGGATACTATAGCAGGGAAACAGGGAGACTGAAAATAGAAGAACGTTTCGAAGCTGTGCATCTGGCTCTTATTCATGGATGTTAGCTAACATCTTACAATCTGATTATACTCTTTTATTGTGGTGATTCTTGTGAAAAATAAATATTTAATGATTTATGAAGATCTGGTAGAGAAAATTCATCAGGAAGAATATCCTGTTCATTCCATATTACCGTCTGAAAATGATCTGACTGATTTGTATTCTACTTCAAGAGAGACGATCCGCAAGGCTTTGAATTTGCTTGCACAAAATGGCTATATCCAAAAAATTCGCGGAAAAGGCTCTATTGTACTTGATTTGAAGAAGCTGCAGTTTCCGATTTCTGGGTTAGTCAGTTTTAAAGAGCTGACAGGTACAATGGGTCAGCAGGCTGAAACTATTGTCGCGGAATTCACCTTGAAGAAGCCGGACAGCAATATTATGAAGCAGCTTCAAATTGAAAAAGATAAAAAGGTATGGAAAGTGCATCGCATTCGAAAGATTGAAGGCGAGAAGATTATTCTTGATAAAGATTACATAATTGAAAGTCAGATCCCCGGTTTAACTGAAGAGATTTGTAAGCGGTCCATTTTTGAATATATTGAAAAGGTGCTTGGCCGCAAGATTGGTTTTGCGAAGAAGGAATTCACCGTTGAGGAGCCGACTGCGGAGGATTATAAGCTGCTTGACATGGAAGGTTTCCATGCCATTGTCGTTGTGAAGAATTATATTTATCTCGATGATGCAGCACTTTTTCAATATACAGAATCAAGACATCGGCCAGATAAGTTCAGGTTTGTTGATTTTGCCCGCAGAATGGGGAATGCGTAGTCTATGTTTTAATGCTCTTTTTTCAGGGAACTCTCATAATGTGCAAAAAATGAGAGAACTGATAGGAGATGATCTAACATGGGTAAAAAAATTGCATGCTTAATCACAAATATGTTTGAGGACTCTGAATATACGGAGCCTGCGAAGAGCTTTAAAGAAGCTGGACATGAAGTTGTGACAATTGAAAAGGAACAAGGCAAATCCGTTAAAGGAAAGCAGGGGGAAGCTACTGTTTCTATTGATAAAGGCATCGATGACGTGAAACCAGAGGATTTCGATGCATTGTTTTTACCAGGCGGTTTTTCACCTGATCAGCTTCGTGCAGATGATCGTTTTGTTCAATTTACAAAAGCATTTATGGATGAAAAGAAGCCTGTTTTTGCTATTTGTCATGGACCGCAGCTTCTTATTACGGCCAAGGCATTAGAAGGCCGTGATGCAACTGGATTTAAATCCATTAAAGTTGATATGGAATATGCAGGTGCTAAATATGCAGACAAAGAAGTAGTTGTTTGTCAAAATCAGCTTGTCACAAGCAGACAGCCTGATGACATTCCAGCCTTTACGCGTGAGTCACTGAATCTTTTATAAAACAAAAAAAACAGCCTCCGGGCTGTTTTTTAATTACACTTTACGCAAATTTCCTAATTCTTCAGCAAGCGCCTGCATTTCATTTGGGCTGAATGAATCTTTTTTCATGATATGGTCATAAAGGTAGCGTAATTCCTCATACATTTCTTCATCAAAATGAGAAGGCTTGATAGCACCCATATTTAACACCTTAAGCTTATCCTTAATTTTTTCAATCATATATTCGACATTTTCAGTTGATTTCTCTGATAAATTCATCCGACATCCCCCTCTTATTAAGCTTGTCAATTCATCTTTCCATGTTCCTAGATAAAAGTCAAACATTATTCTTTTGCAGCCATGCTATATAAGTTGCATGAACCATGAGAAATAGAAGAAAATGAAATAGAGGAATCTAGTTCTAAATTCCAGAATTCAATTCGTATACATGAAAAGGAGAATGATCAGATGGGGAAATCATTGTTTTGGAAAGGTGTTTTTTATGGTGCCATTGCCGGAGGAGCTTTAACCATGCTGGATAAAAGCACGCGTGAGTCTACAGCAGCATTTTGTAAAAAAACGGCAAGCAGCACGGCGTATTATGTGAAAAATCCAAATGAAACATTCAACAATGTAAAAGAGTTTTCTGCACGAGTAAAAATTGCTGCTCAGCAGGTAAGCGAAGATGTAGCTTTCATTGCAGAAACGGTAGAAGAATTGCGGGAGGCTGCTCCTCAGGTGACAACGCTTGTGGAAAATACCAAAAGTGCTTTTAAAGGGGAGAAAGATCCTCACATTGAAAACGAGGTGAATGAATGGGACAAACATACGGAGGTTTAATCAAAAACCTTTGGAATCGTGTGCATAACGATGATGTGTTTGGTCTTGCGGCTCAATTAGCTTATTTCTTTTTGCTATCATTATTTCCTTTGCTGTTATTCTTGGTCACATTAGTGCCGTATCTGCCGATTACGCTAGAAGATATTTTAAGTGTTGTCCGCGATTACGCTCCTGGAGATACGATGGCTTTAATTGAAAACAATGTGAATCAGTTATCCGAGAAAAATGGAAAGCTGCTTTCATTCGGGATTATCGCTACGATCTGGTCTGCCTCTAATGGGATCAACGCGGTGGTGCGGGCTTTTAACAAAGCTTATGATGTCCAGGAAAGCAGATCTTTTCTAGTTTCAAGAGGAATGGCCATTCTTCTGACTTTTGGGATGATTATTGTTTTTGTCGTTGCTCTGCTTTTACCGGTGTTTGGCAGACAAATCGGAGAATTTTTATTTAATGTCTTTGGTCTGTCTGACTTTTTCTTAACTGTTTGGAATATGCTTAGGTGGCTTGTCAGTCCAGTAATTTTGTTTATCATCTTTGTGGGACTTTATTGGTTTGCTCCGAATAAAAAACTAACATGCATCAGTGTGATTCCAGGTGCCATTTTTGCTACACTTGGCTGGATCTTAACATCGCTGGCATTTTCCTACTATGTAAGCAGTTTTGGCAACTATTCGGCGACATATGGAAGTATTGGGGCAATCATCGTTCTGATGGTATGGTTTTACCTATCCGGCATCATCATTCTGATCGGCGGAGAAATCAACGCTATTCATATGAAAAATACGAAACAGGACTGCTAAATAGAAAAGCGGAAGCGCCTTGCTCAGCCCCGACAAGCTTAAGACGATCCAGACGGAAGGTCGTTCTTTGACCTTTTGACTGGATTGGCTTAAGACCTCGAGGGGCTAGGCGCTGCAGCTAGACACTAAGAAAAGCGGAAGTGCCTTGCTCAAGTTAAGGAACGCAGACTAAAACCGCCACGTCCTGTGGCAACGTCTGCACAACCCACATCCTGTGGGCCCCAAGCTTAAGACGATCCAGACAGAAGGTCGTTCTTTGACCTTTTGACTGGATTGGCTTAAGACCCCGAGGGGCTAGGCGCTGCAGTTAGACACCAAGAAAAGCGGAAGCGTCTTGCTCAGAAAGGAATTTTTGTGTCCAATTTTCTCCTGTATAAAAAGGATTAGGGTGCCGCAAAATAACATGGTAAGACCACACCTAACGCCAAGGAGGACTTCACATGACAAAACATACGAAAAAAGACGGCGGCACAAAACAAAAAGGCAAAAACAAACCAAAACATAAAACATCCGGATCTGCCAACGGCCAAAACGGATATCATTAATAGAAAAGCGGAAGGCGCTTGCTCAGGGGCGACAAGCTTAAGGCGAGATGGCATAAAGGTTGTTCTTTAACCTTTAGGACAGATTGGCTTAAGACCTCGAGCCCCTAGCGCCTGCAGCTGGACAAACGAAAAGCGGAAGGCGCTTGCTCAGGGGCGACAAGCTTAAGACCTCGAGGGGCTAGCCACTGTAGCTGGACAATAGAAAAGCAAAAGTCCGAGAATAGACTTCTCGGACTTTTTTATACGTATTAAGAACGCAACAACCGCAAACTATTTAAAATGACAAGAATCGTTGAACCTTCATGACCAATAACTCCGTAAGGCAGATCAAGCACCTGCAAAAAGTTAGAGGATATTAAAACCATGATGACAGTGATGGAAAAGATAATATTCTGCTTCACAATTGCATTCATCCTCCGGGACAATGAGATGGCTTCAGCAATTTTCGGCAATTCATTTTTCATTAATACAACATCTGCGGTTTCGAGAGCGACGTCTGTACCTTCGCCCATGGCAATTCCAACGTTTGCCGATGCAAGTGCAGGTGCATCGTTAATTCCGTCGCCAACCATGGCAACATTACCGTATTTTTCTTTTAACGCTTTGAGCTGGTCAACTTTTGTTTCCGGCAGGCACTCGGCAATGAATTCGTCGACATGGCTTTCAGCGGCAATCGCGGCTGCTGTTTCTTTGCTGTCGCCTGTTAACATAATCGTATAAATGCCTTGTTTCTTCAGCAGTTCAATGGCAGCCTTTGTTTCTTGGCGAACAACATCCTTTAAGGCAATAATGGCAGCCAGTTCTCCGCCTCGCGTTACATGCACAACCGTTTTTCCGCTTTGAGCCAATGCTTCGGCTTTTAATTTGAATTCTTCCGTTTGATTACTTGGTGAAAAGTTCGCCTTCCCAATCGTCCACTCTTCATTTGCAATGACTGCTTTTACACCCCAGCCAGGAACATCCTCGATATAATCTGGTTCCGATAAAGGCTGATTTAATTGTTCTGTCGCATATTTCACGATCGCTTGTGCAAGAGGGTGTGTAGAATGCCGTTCGATTGAAGCTGTGACAGCTAAAATTTCTTCAGCGGAAACATCGGAAACCGCAACAAAATCAGTGACTTCCGGTTTCCCTTTTGTCAGTGTTCCAGTTTTGTCAAAAGCGATGGCATGCAAGTGGCTTAAATTTTCAAGATGAACGCCGCCTTTAAACAAGATGCCATGACGGGCACCGTTTGAGATTGCCGCTAATGTCGCAGGCATAATCGATGCCACCAATGCACATGGAGAGGCAACAACCAGAAGAATCATTGCTCGGTAAAATGTCTCAGTCCATGACCAGCCCAACAGAAAATGAGGCAATATCATCATTAAGGCAACAACAGACAGAACAACCTTCACATACCGCCCCTCAAATTTTTCAATAAAAAGCTGTGATGGAGATTTTTCACTTTGGGCGGATTGCACCAATTTAATAATTTTTTGAAAGAGAGTATCATTGCTGAGCTTTGTGATTTCTACAGTAATAGATCCGTTTAGATTAACGGTTCCAGCAAAGATTTCATCATCCGCGCCTTTTGAGACGGGCATCGACTCACCAGTAATCGCGGCTTCATCAATGGTCGTTTGACCTTTTACAATTTTGCCATCAGAAGGAACTCGTTCGCCAGGTTTCACAAGAATATGGTCACCAATGACCAGCTCTGATACATGCACTATTTTCTCTTGTCCAGCGGAGAGAAGTAAGGCTTCTTCAGGCTGCAGATCCATCAGTGCAGAGATTTCTTTATGACTTTTGTTCATTGTATATGTTTCTAAAGCACCGCTTAATGCAAAAATAAAAATTAAAATAGCTCCTTCAGTCCAATAGCCAATGATTGCAGAGCCGATGGCTGCAAAGATCATCAGCATTTCTACATTCAATTCTTTGTTTTCAATAGTATCTTCTATACCTTCTTTTGCTTTTGCAAAGCCGCCGATCACAAATGCAGCCAAATATACGGCAACTGATGCAGACTGGAAGCCTTCTCGATCTAAAAGCCAGCCTGCCAGAATAAGCACACCGCTAAAAAGAGCGGCAATAAGTTCTGCATGAGTTTTAATCGCTGCAAATGGGTTTCGTGTTTCAGCTGCTGGCTGTGTTTGGTAAACGGGATTTGTTTCAGTATTCATTTGGAGTTCCTCCTTGTTTAGTTGGACTATACACACGATCTCAAGTGAGAAGAATAATCAACATCAATACCCCAATAAAACGACGAAAGCTGCCACCATAGAGGTGACAGCATTCAAGACAAATTTTATATGTGGTTGTTTTGTATATTCCTATCATACCTTATCTAATAGAAGTTGCATAGCAAAAAGTTTCCAATTAGGCATGCTCTGCAACACTGCTCGGTTTCCCGCCAAATAAGGCGATACTCAAGAAGATGAGAAGCAGCATAATGCTTATTATATGAAAGAAGCTTAAAGCCTGGAAATACTCAATGAAAATTCCTCCTAAAAATGGCCCGGACAAGCTTCCCATGCTAAAAGCAACGCCGCAGAGCAGATTGCCTGTCGGCAGCAGATTGCGCGGCACAAGATCAGTCATATAACTAATTCCAAGCGAAAAAGTTGATCCAACTGCCATGCCTGCAACAAACAAACATACCGCAAGTGCTGTTGCTGAACTCTCAAGAAAGCTTGCTGTTACAAAGGCAAGTGAGCCAAACAGAAGAACACTCAATAATATTTTCCTTCTTCCGTATTTATCGCTTAACATACCAAGTGGCAGCTGAAAAACGATTGCTCCCACTGCAAAAGATGTTAATAGCAAGGATACGCTCGAAACCTCTAAGCCAATTCTTAACCCATACACAGGAAAGCTTCCATTCAGAGAAGCTTCTAAAAATCCATAGCCTAGTGGAGGAAGAAAGGCAACCCACGCATATTTAGATGCCGCTTTAAAACGCTTCATCGTTTCTTTGAAAGAATTCACTTGGACTGTTTGCTCAGGAAAATCATTTTTTAATGTGAATAAAAATAACCAGGCTATAAAACATAAAATAGATGAAATAATAAATGGCAATGCTTCATTAACCTCAACAAGCGGTGTCATCAAAGGTCCGACCGCAAAACCTAAACCAAAAAACAAACCATATAAAGATATGTTACGTCCTCTTTTATGATCAGGTGAAAAGCTGGTAATCCATGTCTGAGTTCCAAAATGCAAGGCATGATCGCCTATTCCAACCAATAACCGCAGCACAAACCAAAACCAAAACGTTTTCCAGAAAGGAAAAAGCAGCAGCGACAGTACAACGAGCAAACCTCCCAAAATGATTACCGGTTTATAGCCGTATTTACGCAGCGGATATTCCATAAACGGAGAAATCAGCAGAATTCCAATATAAAGTCCAGTTGCGTTTAGACCATTTAAACTCGAAGATACTCCATCCGCTTCAAAAATAACCGCAATTAAAGGCAGCAGCATCCCCTGACTGAATCCTGAAATCGCCACAATGCTTACTAAGATCCAAAAGCGCATATTTGCTCTATTTTTCATTACCCATACCTCAGTTTGTAAAAATTTAGTCTCCCTAAAAGATGGTATATGCAATTCAGAAGATTGGCAAGGAAAAGATGTCCAATGATCAAGGGAGAACGAGCTTAAAGAGCGGACTGTGAAAAGAGGAGAAGGAAAGATTGATCGGAAACAGTCGCGAATTAAACATTAAAAATGGGAAATGATCGAAACAAACACAAAATAGACCCTTCACCAAGGTTTTTTCGTGAATAAAATTGGAGGATTGCTTGAAAAATAAATAAATTGGTTATACATCCATTTTTTGCACAGAATAACCTTAAGAAAAGGAAGATAGATTCCTCTCTACACCATGCTGCATAAAGGGAGTTGTCCTGGATGAATAAAATATTTTTAGTGCTTGTTTTTGCAGGTGTTCCGCTTTCAGTAATAGGAACATTATTGCATTGGTCTAATATTATCCTGTTTGGGATCTATTGCTTAACGATTATAGCGCTGGCGGGCTTTATGGGAAGAGCAACGGAGAGTTTGGCGATTGTAGCAGGCCCAAGAATCGGCGGGTTGCTCAACGCAACATTTGGCAATGCTGTTGAACTGATTATCTCTGTATTTGCTCTAAAAGAAGGACTTGTGGGTGTTGTTCTTGCCTCTTTAACAGGCTCTGTCATTGGCAATCTGCTGCTCGTGGCTGGGTTATCCTTTTTTGTGGGAGGATTAAAATTTAAACGGCAGACTTATAATGTTTTTGATGCAAGACATAATTCGGGTCTGTTAATGTTTGGTGTCATTGTGGCATTTGTGATTCCGGAAGTTTTCTCCATGACAATGGATGGAACGAAAAAAATTAGTTTTAGCATAGGAATTTCGATTATATTAATTGTTCTTTATCTGGCAGCTCTATTTTTTAAACTTGTTACACATCGGGGTGTTTATCAAACAACCACTGAAAATGAGCAGCATGCTCATGAAGAACCGGAATGGGGAAAAGGAAAGGCTATTACTGTATTAGCCATCAGCACGGTTGCTGTTGCTTATGTGTCAGAGAATCTTGTTCACACATTTGAAACCGTTGGTGAAGCGTTTGGCTGGACTGAGCTCTTTATTGGGGTGGTCATTGTTGCAATCGTCGGAAATGCTGCCGAGCATGCATCGGCCATCATTATGGCTTATAAAAATAAAATGGACATTGCAGTCGAAATTGCGGTGGGGTCAACCTTGCAGGTGGCTATGTTTGTTGCACCAGTTCTTGTGTTAATTTCATTAGTTTTTGCGGAGCCAATGTCGCTTGTTTTCACATTGCCAGAATTAATTTCAATGGTGACAGCGGTTCTTTTGATGATTGTGATCTCAAATGATGGCGAATCCAACTGGTTTGAAGGTGCGACGTTATTAGCCGCCTATTTAATTATGGGGATAGGTTTCTATTTATTATAAAAGATAAAAACGGCTCTCAGGGGAAAGAGCCGTTTTCATGTTTACGGAAAGCAGTAGCTTTCTTCACTATAGGGTAGTCTTATAAGTATTTTTAAATCATGATTGTTTAGGTAAGCTTTATCTCTTCGCTAATCGGCATGAATCACCATCTTCCTGTTTAGGATGATTTCTCTTCCTGCTTGCCAGTCAATTATGCTCTAGCCTCCTTTATAAGCGAATGGGATTTAGCTGCCCTCCTTTGTTGTATTAAGGTAATTATGACATATATTTTGATATTTGTAAATATTCTGATTTTTACAATGGTGTTACATTTTTATTTCTTATGGATGGATAGAATGGCCTCGGGACGAAAAAACTAACAGTAAATCATAATGGCTAAATATGAAAGGAGTTCTTCAGCATGAAAAAAAGAATGCTACCCATTGTATCTGCTCTATTAATCATATTGTCCTTACAGACATCTGTTATGGCTGAAAAAACAGAAGAAAAAGCTGAAAAAGCAGAAGAAAAAACCGAAAAGGAAGAAACAGCAAAAGCCATCAATATTCCAAGCTCGGTTCTCAATATTACAAAGGAAAATACGTATCCGAATCCAGATCAGGATATGCCGACTCTTCAGCCTAGCGAGCTTACACAGCAGCTGATTGATTCTACAAAGGTGAAAATTGAGAATCCGGACTTAATCCGGATGTTAAATGAAACAACAGTCAATAGCACGCCTTTTGCTTTTGGCTATAAAGCTATTGTGTATTTAGGGCAATGGCCGCTGAATTATGAATCAACAGAAACAGCGCCAAACTGGGAATATCAAAAAATTAATACGAACTATTTTGATAATCGCGGAGGAAAAGCTCCCTATCAAATTCACTATGTTCAAGAAGCTCAGAAAGTAGTAAAAGGCGGATTAACCGCTAAAATTCCCAATTCAGAAGATGTTAAAAAAATGATGCTGTTAAAGGCAACCGAGAAAACAGGATTGTCTCTTGCGTTTGAAACGATCATTGGAGGCGGAACGAAAAAGGATAATGTGTATAATATCCCTCCTAAACGCCTTGGCTATTTATATGGCTATGCTCCTGCCATCAATGAAAAAGGAAAAGTGACATATGGCGAAGTTTTTCTTATGCTGAAAGGAAGCAAAAAGGTCATTGTCGTGAAAAATGTAACTTCGCAAGGAATTGGAGCATGGATACCTGTACAGGACCATATGTCCTTTGGGTTTATGGTATCTGAAAGACCTCGCTAAACAAAAAAACGCCCTAGGGCGTTTTTTTATTATACTTTTGCTGCTGAAGAGAAGGAAAGGTTTGCTTTCCGGTTTTGAAAATCAACACCTGGGTAGTATTTATCCTTTACAAGTACGTTTGGACCAAGACATTTTACTTGCGGGCAATGGCAGCTTAATGATTTTGCAAGACTTGTTTGACTCCACTTTTTGAACACATCCGGCAGGGAATCTGTCTGCACATTTCCAAGCGGAGGTGTATCGCCAAAGTCAGTTACAATGACTTCGCCAGTGAAAATATTGACGTTTAAACGGGAGCGGCCATCCGGATCATTGCGGACGGTTACCTTGTCAGTGTCGTTTAAGCGCTGCAATAGAGCAAGATCTTCAGCGTTTGTCTGGCAGGCATAAAACGGAAGTGTACCAAAAAGCATCCATACAGATGGATTTCGTATGTCTAACAAATGATGAATAGCAGAGCGTATTTCATTCAAAGAAAGAACTTCTAATGATGAAGCGAAATCGGAAGGGTACATAGGATGCACCTCATGCCGCTGACATTTCATCTCTTCCGTAATCTGCTTATGAATATTCTCTAAGTGAGGCAGTGTTCTTTTGTTTAGCATCGTCTCTGCCGATACCATCACACCTGCTTTGACAAGCTCAGCGCTATTATCGATCATGCGTTTAAATAATGCCTGGCGCTGGCTGATGGTAGGCTTTCGTTCCATCATGGCAAAGCCGCCTTCAATAAAATCCTCTTCAGTTCCCCAGTTGTGCGAAATATGAAGCACATCCAAGTAAGGTAAAATCGCATCATATTTACTAAGCTCAATTGTTAAGTTCGAGTTGATTTGTGTGCGCACTCCGCGTTCTCTTGCATAACGAAGCAATGGGACGACATAATTTTCCACTGATTTTTTTGAAAGCATCGGCTCGCCGCCGGTAATGGAAAGTGAGCGCAGATGAGGTATTTCCTCCAGGCGATTCAAGAACAATTCAATCGGCAGTGCGCTAGGATCCTTCGGCTGCAATGTATAGCCGACCGCGCAATGCTCACATCTCATATTACAAAGCACTGTAGTTGTAAACTCTACGTTTGAAAGCGTCATTCCGCCAAATTCTTCTATATCCATATAAGCTTCCCAAGGATCAAAATTCGGTGTAATCGGGGCTAATGGCAAAGTCATTACGTTAACTCCTTTAAAAAAATAATACTCCCAAAATGGGGGAGAAATCTCTAGTCATTATTAATCGAACACAGCGTTCTGTCAACTAGGCGTTTAATTCTCCTTTTATATGGGAAAAGACAAGCATCATATATTTTTGAGGAGGATCAACAATGGGTAATCAAACTTATTCAGACCAAGAACAGAACAGCAAATTATTAAAAGGCATTCTAATCGGTGGCATGATTGGCGGAGCATTGGCATTGCTTGATTCGACAACTAGAAATAAGGTGAAAGATACAGCATTGGGCATTAAAGAAACATCCAGCAAAATGATTACAGAAGTGAAGGAAAACCCTGGTGAGGTAAAAGATCAAATGATCAGCCAGTTTAAAAGTGCTTCTAACACATTAAAAGAAGCGATCAGTGATGCTCAAAAGCTATATCAGCGTGTGAATGAAGATATCTTCAGCAACATGGATGTGGTTAAAGAGGTTTCCAATGATGCATTAGAAGTTGCAAAGGATGCTAAACATGATCTTAAGGATATCGGTTCAAAAGTAAAACAAGCCGGCTCCGAGGTAATGGATCAGCCTGTTTCCACTGGAGGCACACAAGAAAAATCTGAATTCTATGGCAGCCAGGCAGGTACAGCTTTTCCAGTAAATAATGAGGATCTTGCAACAGATCCACAAGAAAATAAGTATTCAAAATAAACGTATGATTATGTAGTTCGCTTCATGCAAACCTCTGCTCCGGCAGAGGTTTTTATCATCAAAGAAGTGTGAAGGGAGACCCCAAAAGATGAGCAGAAGAGCAAAGTCATTAACGAGAGAAATGCAGAAAACCTCCCATGAAAGGGAGACAGATACCGGCACAAAAGGGATGGTTGTGACAGCGCATCCAATCGCAAGCGATATTGGCAGAGACATATTGGCGAAAGGCGGAAATGCGGTAGACGCTGCTGTAGCGATCCAGTTTGCATTGAATGTCGTTGAACCGATGATGACAGGAATCGGCGGCAGCGGCTTCTTTATGGTCTATCAAAAGAAAGAGGATACAGTGCAAATTTTTAACGGTCATTCAAGAGCCCCGAAAGCTGCTTATGCGAACATGTTTGTAGATGAAAATAAAGAGGTTATTCCATTTAAAGAAAGGTCAACACATGCGTCAGCAGTGGGCATTCCCGGCATCCTCAGTGCACTTGATGCTGCCTTGAAAAAGTATGGTTCAATGCCTCTTGCTGATTTAATTCAGCCATCTATTGATGTGGCTGAAGAAGGGGTGGAAGTCAATTGGGTGTTAAGCAATGCGCTTGAACAGCATGGCCACCGTTTAGGTGAACATGCAAAATCGTTCTTCTTCCCAGAAGGAGCTGCACTCGGAGAAGGTGATCTTCTTGTGAAAGAGAAGCTGGCAAACACTTTTCGCCTGCTTCAGGAAAAAGGGATAAAAGCCTTTTATGAAGGGGAGATCGCCGAAGCGATTGTAGCTGAGCTGAAAGAGGAAGGAGGATTAATCGAACTTGAGGATTTAAAGGAATATTCCGCCACAGTAGATGAGCCTGTCTGGGGCGAATACAGAGGCCACAAAATTGCCAGTGCAGCACCGCCAACAGCAGGTGGCGTTACCATGCTGCAGATCTTAAAGATTCTCGATACGTTTGATTTATCCAAATATGACATCAAATCAAAAGAAAAATATTATTTATTTTTAGAAGCCATGCGTCTGGCTTTTGCCGATAAAGTGGCTTTTTCAGGCGATCCGGAATTTGCTGAACTTCCGACAAAAGGACTGCTGGATGAACAATATATAAAAGAACGACTACAATATATCAATTTTAAAAGAAGGAACGATGCCATCGATTTCGGAAATCCATGGAAGCTTGAAGATGATCAGAAGCCCCCTGTGAAACAGCCGGATGATATGGAAAAAAGTGAAACCACTCATTTTACCGTTGTGGACCAATGGGGCAATATCGCAAGCTGTACTTCAACAGTCGAGCATCCATTTGGATCAGGAATCATGGTCAGTGATTATGGTTTTATACTGAATAACGAGCTGACTGACTTTGATGCTAATCCAGGCGGTACAAACGAACCTGGACCATGGAAGCGTCCTGTCAGCTGTAAATGCCCGACCATTCTATTCAAGGATGGGAAACCTGTCCTGACCTTAGGTTCACCGGGTGGTCCAACGATAATTGCTTCAGTGTTTCAAACGATTGTTCATTATCTTGATTTTGGTGTGAGTATTAAAGATGCCATTGACGAGGCGCGCATATTTGTCACCACCGGCCCATTAGTCGAATGGGAAGGAGAGATGGATCAGAATGCCAAAGGCGAGCTTCAGGCAATGGGCTTTGATTTTGGAGACGAGCCAAGCTCAATCGGCAATGTCCAGGCTATTGTGATTGATGGCGAAAATGGTCTTTTACATGGAGCCGCAGATTTCAGCCGGGAAGGAAAAGCTGCCGGCTTAAACGATTAATTGGCGGGCATAATAAAGGGGATATCCATTTGCGTCACAGCTTCTTTTCCTGTAGGATTGTTCTGAGATGAAAGGAGAGAGCCCATGGGTAGCCAGATTCAAGACAAAAATTCACAAGTAGTATTTCTAAAACAGCGCCTTAATATGTTCTTAGACGTATTGGATGCCATCGAGCCTGAAAATACAGAACTAGAAGATATTGACCGCTTAATTGATATGATTGACGATTTAGAATCCAAATGCCGTGAATTTAAGCATCGCGATATGTAAGGGATAAGGGCTGTCCGTGTTTAGTGCGCGGGCGGCCCTTTTTGGTTGCTTTTTTGTTGCTGGAAGTTTGTTTAGTTTTGGCGTTTGGCGTATAAATTCAAATAACGGCGGAAAAAATTTTTTTACGGCGGATATATCATTTTAAAGGCAGATATTTTGTCTGGGACGGCGGATAGCCTGTTTTTAAGATGCAAACTCTAGTCAATAAGAGCTTTTGCGGTGAAAGATTGCCCTTTACGAGGACAGGATGCCTCCTTGCACCATATTTTTATGAAAAATCTTTTTAATTCCCTCGTTTCTGATAAAATACTGGCGCCTCTTCAATGTTTTTCAGCCACACATACTCTTCTCCGTTTACTCCATCCCTCACCCACACATCACCAGGACTGTACACAGCGCTACTCCGCTTCCAAGTAAGCTTATTTCCAACCACTTGCGGAGCCAGGTCGATTTCCCTCTTCTTAGGAAATGAAATTTGCTTTTGGATGCTTGAATGAATATCAATCACATATAAAGCAGTGTACATAGTCGGCACCGGTCCTTCGTTCCACTCCAGATTTTCTTTCGCTCGTGCCACAATTACCTCATTTTGAGAGAACCATTCTAAATCCAAATCAACAAACCCTTCTGGTGTATAAACTTTTTCATTCTTAATAGCAGGCATGTCGGCTATGGCTGTTTTTTTATCTTTCACAAAAAATCGGCCTTCGCCAGAAATATAGGCTAATTGGTTGGAAGATGGGGCCCATTTTACCCAGTCTTTAAATCCTAGCATGTTACCGATCTTCTGGAACTGCCCTCCTTGATTGTCGATCACACATAATGAATTGCTATCATTTGACCATGATGCAGTAGGGATAGCAATCATGCTAAGCCATTTTCCATCATAGCTCCACTTAAAATCATTTGCGTAAATGGCGAACAAATCAGAATCATTCGTTTGAATCGTATAAAACGGGTGGATCTTATCTTGGGAAAGGTTAGCATCACTAGCAACTTTAAAAAGGTGGATAGGTCCCCAGCCGGCGGGACTTATACTGGGCTCAGCGGAAACAATGAACTCTTTCCCATTAGGAAACCATTCGAAAGAGCTGACTCCTAATGAAACATTTTCAAATCCTTGAGGGCGGCCATTTTTTTCATTAGTCACGTTAAGAACAGTACCGTCAGTATAAGCCAGCTGATTTCGTACAGGTGACCATTTAAAGCTAAAAGTATTAACATGAGGATAATGCTGAAAACTCTCTTTTTTCTCAATATCATAAATAAAAAGCTCTGACTTCTCGCCGCTCTCATCTCCATCTGTATAAGCAATAAAGCGGCCATCATAAGACCATTTCGGGGAACGAACATAAGCACCCTTGGTCAGCTGCACTTCTTTTTCGCCTTGTTTAATCCATAACTGATGATCCCGAATAAATGCAGCTGTAAGCGGGCTCTCCGCACTAGCAATTCCCACCTGAAAGCATAAGAAAATCATTAAGAATAATAACACCCTAATTTTCATAAA
This sequence comes from Bacillus mesophilum, assembly GCF_008923265.1. Classification (NCBI taxonomy): domain Bacteria; kingdom Bacillati; phylum Bacillota; class Bacilli; order Caryophanales; family Bacillaceae; genus Bacillus; species Bacillus mesophilum. The sequence goes on from NZ_WBOT01000004.1 coordinate 344,459, forward strand.
CAACCCTCCTTACCCAATAAGATGTCCTAAACTATCCATGCAATGTAGTAAAAATGGCAGATATTCGTAAGCGTATTCAATCCCTTGCACACATAGGAGAACAGGGTATAATAAAAGAGAAAATATTTAGAATTGTAATGGGCAAAACAGGGGAGAAGAGAGAGGGGAAGGCAATAATGAATCTTGAAAAATTACAGCAAAGCATGTATGACTTAGTGGTAGAAACGTCAACAAAGCTGCCAAACGATGTTCGCCGTGCGATTCGAGCTGGAAAAGAAAGAGAAAGCGCTGGAACAAGATCTGCAATGAGCCTGGACACGATCACAAACAATATCAAAATGGCTGACGATAATATCTCGCCAATCTGCCAGGATACCGGACTTCCAACCTTTAAAATCAAAACACCAGTTGGCGTCAATCAGCTTGTGATTAAAGAAGCAATTACGAACGCTGTTGCACTTGCGACGAAAAACGGCAAGCTGCGTCCAAACTCCGTTGATTCCTTAACAGGCGAAAATAGCGGGGACAACCTTGGCGGAGGGACACCTGTCATTAAATTTGAACAATGGGAAAAAGACTATATTGATGCGCGCCTTATTTTAAAAGGAGGCGGCTGTGAAAATAAAAATATCCAATACAGCCTTCCATGTGAGCTGGACGGCCTGGGCCGTGCTGGCCGTGATTTAGATGGCATTCGCAAATGCATCATGCACTCTGTGTACCAAGCACAAGGACAAGGGTGCAGCGCCGGCTTTATTGGTGTTGGCATCGGCGGAGACCGTTCTTCTGGATATGATCTAGCAAAAGAACAGCTTTTCCGTTCTGTTGAAGATGTAAACGAAAACGAAGACCTGCGCAAGCTTGAGGAGTATGTCCTTGAAAATGCCAACAAGCTTGGCATTGGCACAATGGGTTTTGGCGGTGAGATTACGCTGCTAGGCTGTAAAGTTGGCGTCATGAACCGTATCCCTGCCAGTTTCTTCGTATCTGTTGCTTATAACTGCTGGGCATTCCGCCGTCTCGGAATCACAATTGATGCAGAAACTGGAGAAATCCAAGATTGGATGTATCAGGATGGAGAACAGATTGATTTTGGCAAAACGGATGCAGAGCAGGAAGTAGCTGCGACTTCAGAGGACAATGCGGTGATTGAACTGCAGGCACCGATTACTGAAGAGAAAATCCGCAGTCTAAAAGTGGGAGATGTTGTTAAAATTAACGGCATGATGTATACCGGCCGCGATGCGATTCACCATCATTTAATGGAGCATGACGCACCGATTGATCTCAACGGACAAATCATCTACCACTGCGGACCTGTTATGATGAAAGATGAAGACGGTAAATGGCATGTTAAGGCTGCCGGACCAACAACAAGTATCCGTGAAGAACCTTACCAAGGCGACATCATGAAAAAATTTGGCATCCGTGCTGTCATCGGAAAAGGCGGAATGGGACCAAAAACCCTTGCTGCTCTTGAAGAACATGGCGGAGTTTATTTAAACGCAATCGGCGGTGCGGCGCAATACTATGCGGACTGTATCAAGTCGGTCGAAGGCGTTGACCTTATGAACTTTGGAATTCCAGAAGCAATGTGGCACCTAAAAGTAGAAGGCTTCACAGCTGTAGTCACAATGGACTCTCACGGCAACAGCCTTCATAAAGATGTAGACAAGTCATCCCTTGAAAAACTGGCACAGTTTAAAGAACCTGTTTTTAAATAAAGTCGTAATCCCCCTGCAGGCTTGGTTTGCGGGGGATTTTTATGTGGAAGTGGGGGAGAATAAATTAAACGATGAAGTCTTGAATAGCAAGAAACCCACCTCTATAATCCAGAAAAAGGTAAATAGTGTCCCGAAAAGCAAAGAACCCCCCTCTATAATCCAGAAAAAGGTAAATAGTGTCGCGAAAAGCAAAGAATTATCCCTTTATAATCCAGAAAAAGGTAAACGGTGTCGCGAAAAGCAAAGAAATATCCCTTTATAATCCAGAAAAAGGTAAACGGTGTCACGAAAAGCAAAGAAATACCCCTTTATAATCCAGAAAAAGGTAAACGGTGTCGCGAAAAGCAAAGAAATATCCGTTTATAATCCAGAAAAAGGTAAACGGTGTCACGAAAAGCAAAGAAATACCCCTTTATAATCCAGAAAAAGGTAAATAGTGTCGCGAAAAACGGAGAAACACCCCTCTATAATCCAAAAAAAGGTAAACGGTGTCGCGAAAAGCAGAGAAACACCCCTCTATAATCCAGAAAAAGGTAAACAGTGTCGCGGAAAGCAGAGAAACACACCTCTATAGTCCAATAAAGTAGAATAACCTCTCTATTACAGCTAGATCCCACCAAAAAGTCATAAATTTCACTTAACAATTACTCAAAAGCCACCCAATTTCCACCATCCACATAAGGATACAATTGTCATTAATGTTTCCTCCATTTAAACAGAAACTAAGAAAAAATCCTGGAGGAGACAAAGATGTTAAAAAGAAGTATCATTTTCACCTTCATTTTACTATTGTGTACAACTACAGCCAACGCACAAACATCAAATAAAGCGATCCATTGGGGGTTCAAAAAAGCTTCAAACGAAGTGCCGGCAGAAGCGGGTAAACCGCTTGATGATCTTTTAGAGAAATACGATGCTTTTTATAAGGGTGACACATCGAAAAAGGATATATACTTAACCTTTGATAACGGGTATGAAAATGGCTATACAGCACAAGTTCTTGATGTGCTGAAAAAAGAAAAAGTACCCGGAGCGTTTTTTATTACAGGACACTACTTAAACACGGCACCAGACCTTGTAAAAAGAATGGCGGCAGAAGGGCATACGATTGGGAACCATTCTTGGCATCATCCTGATATGACAACAGTTGATCAAGAGCGCTTTATACGCGAATTAGAAAAAGTCAGAGCAGAAACTGAAAGACTTACCGGAATGAAAACGATGAACTACTTACGTCCGCCACGCGGCATCTTAAGCGAAAGAACACTAGACCTGGCCAAAAAACAAGGATACACACATGTTTTATGGTCATTAGCTTTTATTGACTGGAAGACGGATCAGCAAAAAGGTGCACAATACGCATACGACAATATCATGAAACAAATCCATCCAGGCTGTATTCTTCTGCTTCATACCGTTTCAAAGGACAATGCCGAAGCACTGGAAAAAGCGATTCAAGATTTAAAGAAACGCGGCTATACATTTAAAAGCATAGACGATTTAATGTGGTCGAGGAAAATCAGCAACCCAATGCTATACTGAATAAAAAAGATCGAATCCAGCTCTGCTTCTGACTGGATTCGATCTTTTTGTTATAATGCAGGTAAAAGAACAAGGACGGGGAAATATGGATATACTGACAGTAGAAGGACCATATAATTTCGATTTAGTTCTAAGCAGATTAGCGCTTGATCCGCTGCATGTTGTTGATATGGAGAAAAGATTTGTAAAAGTCCCTCTTTTAATCGACAAAACACCAGTTGTTGCAGAGGTCCAAGCGGTTGGAACAACAGATGAACCAAAATTCAAAATTTCAGGAATTGAAGAACCTTATCAAAAACAAGCCCAACAGCGAATTGCTGATATTTTTCAATGGAATACAAAGCTTGCGCCAATCCATGATTTTTTCATCAAAACTGACTTGAAAGAGATTTTTACGGATCACCGCGGCACTCCGCTATTCTTAGAGTTTGATCCATACAGCTCGCTCATGAAACTCATCATCCATCAGCAGGTTAACCTAAAATTCGCCTATACATTAACTGAAAGATTTGTACGCAAATTTGGTTTTGAAAAAGATGGTGTCCCCTTTTATCCACTCCCAGAAACGGTAGCACAGCTAACCGTCGAAGAACTCCGGGAACTCCAGTTTAGCGGAAGAAAAGCAGAGTATGTTATCGGTATTGGAAAGGCTGCAGCCGAAGGATATTTACAATATGAAGAGTTAAAGAACATGTCTGATGAGGAAATTTATGATACACTAATCAAATTGCGGGGAGTTGGTCCGTGGACCGTTCAAAATTTCCTGATGTTTGGCCTCGGCAGACCAAACCTTTTCCCCACGGCAGATATTGGCATACAAAATGCCCTCAAAAAATTATATGATTTACCAGTAAAGCCAACCCAGGAAGAAATGCAAACATACGCCCAGCATTGGGAGCCATACTTAAGCTATGCTTCACTCTATTTATGGAGAAGCATCGAATAAATTGGAGTGATATCAATGACTCAAAACCAAACAGCTCAGTTAAAATTAGGACAAACCTTTCCGCTGACAATTAAACGCCTCGGCATCAATGGAGAAGGAGTCGGCTACTTTAAAAAACAAGTTGTCTTCGTTCCAGGCGCTCTTCCAGGCGAAGAAGTTGTGGTCGAAGCAACAAAGGTACATCCGAAATTTTCAGAAGGTAAAATAAAAAAAGTACGCAAAAAATCTCAGCATCGCGTTGTCCCGCCTTGTCCGGTCTATGACCAGTGCGGAGGATGCCAGCTGCAGCACCTGGAATACACCCAGCAGCTCAAGGAAAAACGCGATATCGTCATTCAATCATTAGAACGCCATTCAAGATTGAAGGTTGAAGATTTAAATATAAAACAAACCATTGGCATGGACAATCCATGGAGCTACCGGAATAAAAGCTCATTCCAAGTAGGAACACAAAACGGCAAAGTACTGGCAGGACTATACGGACTGAACTCCCACAAACTCATCAACATCGAGCAATGTGCCGTACAGCATCCGCAAACAAATGCTGCAGTCAAAACAGTCAAACAAGTGCTTCAGGATCTGCAAATCCCGATTTACCATGAAAAAACAAGAAAAGGAATTGTCCGTACCATTGTCGCCCGTGTTGGCATCCAAACAGGCGAACTGCAAATCGTCCTGATCACAGCTAAAAAAGAACTGCCAAAAAAGGCATTAATAATAGAAAAAATTAAAAACAGTCTGCCAGAAGTTAAATCCATCATTCAAAACATTAACGGCCAAAAAACATCGCTAATATTTGGGGAAGAAACGTTCAACCTCGACGGCAGTGATTTCATTCAAGAAACATTAGGCGATCTGCAATTTGAATTATCAGCAAGAACCTTCTTCCAGCTGAACCCTGAGCAAACCGTAAAGCTTTATGATGAAGTCAAAAAAGCTGCTGCGCTAACAGGGAAGGAAAAAGTAGCTGATGCATATTGTGGTGTTGGAACCATTGGATTATGGGTGGCGGACGGAGCGTCAGAAATCCGCGGGATGGATATCATTCCAGAATCCATTCAAGATGCAAAGAAAAATGCGAAACGTCATGGCATCAAGCATTCAAAATACGTTACCGGCAAAGCAGAAGAACTGCTCCCGAAATGGGTAAAAGAAGGCTGGAAACCAGATGTCATCATCGTAGATCCGCCAAGAACTGGACTGGATCGCGCGCTAATCCAGACCATTCTTAACGTGAAACCAAAGAAAGTGGTTTATGTTTCATGTAATCCATCTACGCTTGCAAAGGATATTGATGTATTAAGCAAGAAGTATAACGTTGAAATGATTCAGCCGGTGGATATGTTTCCGCAGACTTCTCATATTGAGGTAGTAACAGAGTTAAAATTAAAATAAAAATCAGGCAAGAGTCTATAGGCTCTTGCCTTTATCTATTTTAGGAATGCTAACCCGCATACAAAATTTCTCAATTCAAGTAGATTAAAAATCCTCACTCAATCACATTAAATGAAGTAGTTAAAGATACTCCTTTTTAAAATTTCAAGGACAAAGCCATACTCCCCAATCCTACTGCTTCAATCCTCATCCTCCGATTCTTCCGCTGAATTTACTCTAGAAGATTTTAAAATTTGTTTTTTATTAAAAGTTAGATTAACAAATATGATGTATATTCTTTTAATATGTGAAATAAGTGATATCCAATTTGTATATATTGTGTATAAAAATTCATTTCATTAAACAACTGTAAGTAAATATGAAATGATTAAAATTTTATGTTTATTCAAAATAGCTTATTGCATTCTATCTTTATATTCCCTATAATCTACCTTTAAGGTAATTTTATAAAATTAACCATTTTGTATTTATACATACATTTTGCATATTTATTAATAAGGAGGAATATTTATGGAACACATGGGCTGGATATCAATACTTCCCCCAATTATAGCAATCATTCTTGCCATCATAACAAAGAACGTTGTAGTGTCACTGTTTTCTGGTGCTTTTATTGGGGTGCTCATTCTAGTCGGAGGGAATCCTCTTGAGGCAACGACAGTGACGATTGGAAACTACTTTTTTACTCTTGCCGCGGATGGATACAACGCAGCTATTATTGTTTTATTATTTTTTATTGGCGGATTTGTAGGACTCATGGAAAAGTCGGGCGGTGGAGCCGCTCTTGCAGGGAATACGATTAAATTTATCAATACGAAGGCAAAAGCACAGATTTCAGCTTGGTTCGGAGGAATTATCATCTTCTTCTCCGATTTGGGTACTCCACTTATTGTTGGACCAGTTTTTGAAAAGATCTTTGATAAGGCAAAGATTTCTAGAGAGAAGCTAGCATGGATTATTGATTCAACGTCTTCACCAGTTGCTGTGTTAATTCCTTTTATTGGATGGGGCGTATACATTATGGGTCTTATTCAAAAGGAATATGAAGCATTGAATATTACGACATCTGAATTTACCACTCTCGTCCAGGTTATACCTTTTCAGTTTTATGCGATATTGGCAGTAGCACTTGTACCGTTAATTGCTCTTACAAAGTTAGATTTTGGGCCAATGGCAAAAGCTGAGCGCAGAGTTCAAACTTCGGGCGAATTGTACTGGCCAGCTTCTAAGCCATTAAGAAGGGCTGAGAATGCCGAAGAGGGAACGGAACACCGGCATGCCATATTAATTTGGCTGCCGCTGTTAGTGTTATTTGTTACTCTATTCGCTTTGCTGATTTCATATGGATTCCCATTTGAACCTGTGGCAGGAAATGATTTTAGAGTTGCTTTAACTACAGCCTATTTATTTGCTGCTATTACGATTATCATCTTAATGCTTGTATATAAGTTGAAGAAATTCAGTGACATTTTCAATATCTATACAACAGGGATGCAAAAGATGGTTTATGTTGCCGTTACGTTAATTCTTGCTTGGTCCCTTGGACAGGTTATGAAAGAAATGGGTACAGCTAACTTTATTGTTGAAGCAATGAATGGAAATGTGCCTGCATTCATTATCCCAGCCATCTTATTCTTGGTCGGTGTTTTAATGTCTCTTGCATCAGGATCTTCATGGGGCACCTATGCTATTATGCTGCCAATCGCCATTCCGATGGCTGTGACACTTGATGCACATTTGTTAGTTTGCATCGGTGCTGTTCTTTCAGGTGGAATCATGGGTGACCATAGCTCGCCTATTTCTGATACAACGATTTTATCTTCTACAGGAGCAGGTGCAGACCATATCGATCATGTGAAAACACAATTGCCATATGCACTTCTTAATGCTTCAATTGCGTTTGTTGGCTATATTGTTGCTGGGATCACAGGGAGTGCATTAACTTTAGTATTAGTGTTTGCCTTACTCATTTTATCTATTTTTGTTTTATCAAAGATTCATAGAAAGAAGTATGAGCAATCTGAGGGAATTGGAATATAATAATTAGGATTTATAATAAAATTTACCTCAGCAGATAGCTGAATAATTTAAGGATCAATCTTATGATTGGTCCTTTTTTGTGTGAGTAAAAGTTTAGCAGTTCTTAACCATATTCATTTGACTAATGAAATAAAATAACTTATGATTATCACGATTAATTACTTAGAAGCATAAAAGCTTTAAAGTGTTAAAGTATTTATGAAACTATTAATGTATATAATAGTTTCATATGATTGGCGGGGGAAAAGGTGAAAGAGAATCTAACAATGTGGAAATCGATTATTCCTTTATTAGGATTAATCATAGCTGCGGCTTCTTCCATTTTTATATGGAATGCTGGAATGAATGTTCCATTAATCATTGGGGTTATTTTAGCTTCTGCTGTTGCGATTAGCAGCGGATGGAACTGGAATCAAGTGCAGCAGATGATGGTAAATGGAGTAACAAGGGCTCTGCCAGCTGTATTTATTTTATTGGTCATCGGCACGATTATTGGTTCTTGGATTGCGAGTGGTGTAATTCCGACGATGATTTATTATGGGATTTCTATCATAAATCCAAGCTGGTTTATTCCGGTTGTTGCACTCATCACGGGTATTGTTTCCATTACTCTGGGAACTTCCTTTACATCGATTGCAACTGTTGGATTAGCCTTTATGGCAATTGGTGAGGGGTTAGGATTTCCGCCGGCTCTAGTTGCAGGTGCCGTTATATCAGGCGCGTATTTAGGGGATAAACTTTCTCCATTATCAGATACAACCAATGTTGCTGCGGCACTGGTTGATACAGATTTATTCAGTCATATTAAACATATGCTTTGGGATACGATACCTGCATTTTTATTATCGCTTATTTTGTTTTGGGTATTTGGCAGTTTGGAGTCAGCGAACAGCACAAATATCGAATCAGACGCTATTGATACAATCATGTCCGGCTTAGAGAATGCATTTGTAATTCATCCATTATTATTGCTGCTCCCAATTTTAACGATCTTTCTAATGCTTAAGCGTGTTCCTGCATTGCCAGCATTAATGGGAGTAGGCTTATTAGGTGCAGTAATAGCTGTTGTGGTTCAGGGAATCTCAGTAAGTTCAATCGTTCAATTTATGACGAACGGTTTTAAAATAACAACAGGTATCGGTGAGATTGATTCATTATTAAATCGCGGCGGACTATCTTCCATGCTTGGAACTGTCGGGATGCTAATGATTGCTACAGCTCTCGGCGGCATTTTAGAAGAAACAGGAACATTTGAAGTATTAACAGGTAAAATGATGGAAAAAGTGAAAAGTGCTGGAGCGCTGATCAGTTCTACGCTGTTATCAACATTTATTGTTGCATTAGCAAGCGGTGCGCAATTTTTAGCCATTATATTGCCCGCGAGAACGTTTGTGCAAAAGTATAAAGATATGAACATTGATACGAAAAATCTTTCGAGAACAGTAGAGTCAATGGGGACTGTCGGGATTAATCTTGTGCCTTGGAGTGTGCCTGCTGTATTTGCATCTGGCGTATTGGGAGTTAGTGCGTGGGAGTTCATTCCCTATGCGTTCTTTATTTATCTTGTTCCATTAGTTAACCTGCTGTTTGGTTTTACCGGATGGACAATTGCCAGGAAAGATTACACCAAAGAAGAAGAAATGGTACATGCAGAAAGGGAAGTTGTATAGTGAGTGAGGTACTTTTAAGTGTGGCTGGAACTGCACAAGATGGCGGTTTGCCGCAAGCAAATTGTTTCTGTGATAATTGTAAGAGGGCATTAACAGACTCGAAGTTTAAAAGAACGGCTGCATCCTTGGCCATTATATTACCAGAGGAGAAAAAGTGGCATCTGATTGAGGCTACTCCTGATCTGCGGGAACAAATGGCACGCTTGCAAATGAGATATGGGATGGAATCACAGCTGATGAGCAGCATTTTTCTATCGCATGCCCATATTGGTCACTATCCAGGCTTGATGTTCCTAGGGAAAGAATCGGTTAATTCCCGCCAATTGCCAGTAATGGCAGGAGCGAAGATGAAAAAGCTGATTGAAAATCATGCGCCATGGAGCCAGTTAACTGCGCTTGAAAACATCGCTGTTCAAGAACTAAAAGACAGACAGCCTGTCCGTGTTTCTTCAGAAGTCACGGTAACTCCTGTACTTGTTCCACATCGGAATGAGTTTTCTGAGACTTTTGCTTTTTGGATTATTGGTCCGAATAAAAAGGTACTGTTTATCCCAGATATTGATCGCTGGAATGAATGGGATATTGATATTCGCGAAGCGGCCAAAGAGGCGGATATTTGTTTTCTCGATGGTACGTTTTATTCTAAAGAGGAAATAGCAAACATTGGGCGCGATTATCGGCAGATCCCCCATCCGCTCATAACAGAGACGATGGAGCTGCTCGAAGATTTAGCAGGGGAGACGGATATTTATTTTACACATCTTAACCATTCAAACCCCGTATTAAATGAAGATGGTTTGCTAAGAAAGCAAATCGAAGCAAAAGGATTTTTCATTGCAGACGAAGAGATGGAAATCAGGATTTAACAGCATGGAGATGTTCAAGAATTGTCTGCAGCGAATATAGAAAAATTAGGTATGTAACCACTGAACTTTAATGTAAATACTAGTTAATCTAAGATCTGGAAGATTCCTTCCGGGTCTTTTCCATGAACACATACCTTGTTTTGTTTGGCTTTTCATTGTACTTTATATATTGATGCAAAAAAAATTAAGGTGTTCTATATATATTTTACTTATATAATCTTTATATTTTTTGAACGAAAGGATTTTTATGATGATAGATAATTTCTGGCGTGATCTGCCACGTCCATTTTTTATACTGGCACCAATGGAGGATGTAACAGATGTTGTGTTCCGCCATGTCGTGAGTGAAGCAGCCAGACCGGATGTATTCTTTACGGAGTTTGCCAATACGGAGAGTTATTGCCACCCAGAGGGGAACGCGAGTGTGCGCGGGCGTTTGACTTTTACAGAGGACGAGCAGCCTATTGTCGCTCATATTTGGGGAGATAAGCCTGAGTATTTTCGTCAGATGAGTATGGGGATGGCGAAGCAGGGGTTTAAGGGGATTGATATTAATATGGGCTGTCCTGTTCCGAATGTGGCTGACAATGGGAAGGGAAGCGGTCTGATTTGCCGTCCTGAAGTTGCTGCGGATATTATTGAAGCCGCGAAAGCAGGTGGACTGCCTGTAAGTGTGAAAACTAGACTTGGTTTTACAGAGGTCGATGAATGGCGCGATTGGCTGACCCATATATTGAAACAAGACATCGCGAATCTTTCCATCCACCTGCGTACAAGAGATGAAATGAGCAAAGTGCCTGCTCACTGGGAACTGATTCCAGAGATTAAAAAACTTCGTGACGAAATCGCTCCAGATACTCTTTTAACAATCAATGGAGATATCCTTGACCGCCAAATGGGCATGGAACTTGTTGAGCAATATGGTGTCGATGGAGTGATGATCGGACGCGGCATTTTCAGCAATCCTTTTGCTTTTGAAAAAGAGAAAAGAGAGCATAGCAGCAAGGAATTGCTGGATCTTTTAAGATTGCACCTGGATCTCCATGATAAACATTCGGCACTAGAACAGCGCCCGTACAAGCCTCTTCCTCGCTTTTTTAAGATATATGTGAAAGGATTCAGAGGGGCAAGTGAGCTGCGGAATCAGCTGATGAGTACGAAGTCAACAGATGAAGTGCGAGCTTTGTTGGATGAGTTTGAGCAGAGGAATATAGATAACTCTGGAGAACACTGAAATTCTCAATAAAATAGATTTTATAAAACCTGGATTTCGGTGAACCGATTTCCAGGTTTTTTTGTAAAAAAATGAAAAAAGTGAGACTAAAACGAATTCAAGTCCGTATATAGTTAGTAGAGATCATGATGGAATGGATGTGTTTCTTTATGATAAAAAACAAAAAATTGCTTTATCTAGCTTTTATTCCTTATATTATATCAATGGCCTTAAATTTCCCTTTTCCGCACGAAAGACCATATGGTGAAACACTGCTTGAAATATTCAATATTCCTATACGATCTGCTAATGGTTTTCATATTATGGGTATACTTTCACTTGCCTTATTATTTGCTAGTTTTTTTCTTCTTGTCAGATCGATAGCCAAGTATCAAGGGCGCATGGTCTTGCTGGCTATATTGGTTGCTGTATTTGCTCCATCAATGCTCGCCAATGCGTATCAACAGACATTTGCAGACGGGATATATGCTGTTTCTTATGATCGTGAGTGGAGCAATTGCCGCTTCGAAATGATAGGGGAATCTACCTTAAGAGGAGAATGTGATCTGCCTTTTGAAAATTACAACAGTAATGATGTTCAGTTTACTCTCGAATTTAATGAAAGTTTCTATTTCGAAGATGATATTAAAATGGAATCGCTTCTAAATATTTCAGGTCCTCATACGGTGGAATTAGCAGGACATGAAAGAAAAGTAGAGAAGGTTTATGCTGAGATCGATGTAACGGAAATAGAAAATCATGTTGACAGTGGTACTTCCTCGGGTGTAAGTATAGTCATTAAATCTGGTGAGAACATGAGGAGACTCTGATTATTTTTATATAATGAACAATACCCTCAATAAACAGGTTGAGGGTATTGTATGCTAACTATTCCTCCCATAAGTAATAACCCCTACACCCCCGCATATATATTAATGGGTTACCCCCTAAACTCCAAAAGCAGGTGAGAACATGGAGAAACCACCGGAAAATAATAATAGAGATGAGCAAAATAAGAAAAATGAACAGCTGGATCAATATCGAATTAAAAATGCAGACAATCCGATTACAACAAATGAAGGTTTAAAGGTTGCCAATAATGAAAACACCTTAAAAGCGGGAGATCGCGGTCCTGTGCTAATGGAGGATTTTCATTTTTTTCAAAAGCAAATGCATTTTGATACGGAACGAATTCCAGAGAGAGTCGTACATGCCAGAGGGTTTGGTGTGCATGGTGAATTTGAAGCGTATAAATCGATGAAAAAATATACTAGAGCTGGATTCCTTCAGGAGGAAGGGCTTAAGACGCCTGTGTTTGTGCGGTTTTCTACTGTGCAGGGCGGCAAAGGGTCTATGGATACAGCCCGGGACATACGCGGGTTTGCTGTGAAATTTTATACAGATGAAGGAAATTATGATTTGCTGGGTCTGCAGTTTCCCATTTTTGTGATACATGATGCATTTAAGTTTGTGGATTCACAGCATGCTCTGAAACCAGAACCGCATAATGATATGCCAACAGCTTCTGCCGCACATGATAACTTTTGGGATTTTGTCGCCAATAATCAGGAATCGGCTCATTTTGTGATGTGGGCGATGTCTGATCGCGCAGTCCCTAGAAGCTGGCGGATGATGGAAGGGTTCGGCATTAACATTTTCCGTTTTGTGAATGAAGAGGGGAAGTCGCACTTTGTTCGGTTTCATTGGAAGCCTATGCTTGGTGTACACTCGCTCCTTAATGAAGAGTCCCTGATTATTGGCGGAGTAGATCCGGATTATCATAGACGCGATTTGAGTGAAGCGATTGAGCGTGGTGCTTATCCTGTCTATGAACTTGGGGTGCAGATGATCGCTGAAGAAGATGAGTTTAAGTTTGATTTCGATGTGATCGATCCTACTAAGGTTTGGCCAGAGGAGATCATTCCCGTTGAAAAAATCGGGAAGATGACGTTGAATCGAAATGTTGATAACTTTTTCGCCGAAACAGAACAGGTTGCTTTTGATGTGACGAATCTAGTTCCTGGCATCAATTTTAGCAATGATCCCATTTTGCAGGGAAGGACCTTTACTTATAAAATAACTCAGCAGCACAGGCTTGGCGGTTCGAATTATCCTGATCTGCCAATCAATAAATCAATCTGTCCATTTCATAACAATCAGCGAGACAGTTTCAACAGATATCGTATTGATGTCGATCAAGTAAACTATTTTAGAAATTCTATCGCCAATAACACGCCCGGGCCAACTCCGCCAGAGGAAGGCGGGTTCGTTCATTATCCGGAACAGGTGGAAGGGAAAAAGGTCAAAGCGAGCAGTGATACTTTCAAGGATTTCTTCTCTCATGCGCGACTATTCTGGAATAGCATGTCAAGCGTTGAAAAGCAGCATATCATCGAGGCATTCAGTTTTGAGCTTGCGAAAGTGAAGGATGAGTCTGTTCGCCAGCAGGTTGTTGATATGTATGTGAACGTCGATAAGGAAATGGCGAAAAAGATTGCCGAAAATATTGGTGCAAATCCTCCAGAGGGAGAGAATGTTCCGGTTACCTTGGCTTCGCCTGCACTTAGCCAGGAGAATACACCGCATTATCCTTATACATTAAAAGTGGGTGTAATCATTGCCAATGGCTTTGATGGAGAAGAAGTAAAAAATACGCTTGAAACACTTAATCAAAATGGAGTTTTCGTTGTTTTGATTAGTGAAAAGCTTGGCACTGTTACAGGAGCCGATGGCACAGAACTGAAAGTGGATCAAATCTTTGTTTCTACTCATCATACGCTATATGACTCTCTGTATATAGTTGGCGGGGAAAGTGCTAATCAAACTTCCTTTGATATTAATACTTTAGATTTTGTAAACGGAATATACAAATATTATAAGCCGATTGGTGTGGCGACAACAGGACAGTCCTATATTCAGCCTTCTGAATACAATAATTTAGATGGTGTCGTGTTTGCAGCTGAAAATCAAGATTTTAATGAGGCGTTTGTTTCGGCGATTACGGTTCGGCGTTTTTGGGATCGAAGGTAGAGATCTATTATTAAAGCATACGAAATTGTTTGGGAAATATCATACTGTTATACTGTACTTACAAATACATTAGACTAGAAGATCACCTAATGGTGATCTTTTTACTGCTTACAATTAAGATGAGGTGATTAAAATGAAAAAAGTAATAACGTTATTCTTTTTCTTTAGTCTTTTAGTCATTAACTCTTTTCCTTCATTCGTAAGTGCTTGTTCATGCGCGGAATTACCAAGTGTTAAGGAAGAAATAGAACGTTCAGACGCAGTATTCAGTGGAACGGTTTTGGATATAAGAGAAAAGCGAAATTCATCAAAGTCCGTTCTTTTTGAAGTAAGGAACATTTGGAAGGGTGCAGATGAATCGCAGATTATTATTACTACAGGGCAAGGTGGGGGCGATTGCGGATTTAATTTTTTAGAGGGAACAGAATACTTGGTATATGCTAGTGAATCCACTACATTCGGTGAAAAAAATCTAGCAAGTAGCATTTGTGATCGCACCAATAAAATGACTTCTCTGCAAGAGGATATAGCCATACTGGGTGATGGGCAGCCTCCGACGAAAGAAGTCGATTTAACAAGAGAACATGAAGGAAGTAATCTCTATATATGGGTTACAGCAGCTGTAATAATGGGAATCATGGCTTTTGTGATCTTAGTTATAAAAAAACAAAGGAAAAAATAGATAACTGATCAGCTAATATGGAGAATAATTTGACTAAATTCAGGAGGTGTAATTTATGCAATCTAACAGTGCGGTATCGATTTGGTTCGGAGTCTCTAAATCTCTTCATAACCTTGAAGAATATGTTGAAGTGACTTATACAGAAGATGGAGATTCAATCGATTCCAGATTTGGCACAAGTTTTGGATTTGGTTACTATGATGAAGATAAAATTGAGATTCACTTTTTTGAGGAACCGTTAAGTGATCTGGACGAAATACTGAAAGACTTTTCTTATAGTGGAAGCTTTATTCCAAGCTTAAAAACAGTCATACAAGGTGATCATTTAGCTCATAAAATTAACTCTGTAATATTATTATATGATCTTGAAGATGATATTTTGAGCAGTGAAGAAGGATCGGGAAATATAGAAATGAAATACATTGCTACAGTACCGTACATGGAAGATTAGTTTTCTAATTCTGATATGATGTAATTTATCTGTACTATTTTTGATTTAAAATTTTACATAACAGTTTTCTTCTTCAATTGTTAAATGGCTTTGAGGATTTCAGTATTCACCTTTAGAATGAGGTTACGAACAAAAGGAGGCTATAAAATGAAAATATTATTTAAAATGTTATCAGATTATGGGAAGTTTAACTATGAGCAAATCAAGGAAAGCATTCCAGAGCCAAACGAAGAATCACGTTATGTTGTTTACTACGGATCACTGATGGAACCATCAACAACTACTAAGACAAATAAAACAATGCATTATTCTAAATTTGAAAAGCCGATTACGCTGTAATCGGCTTTTTCTTTGCAGTTTCGGTGTGCTTGTGAAACAAGAAAATTCGGGGCGTCACTGTGACTGCTTAAAACTCAAACTCATCAGTCCATCTACAAGTTGCCGGAATTGTTCTTCGTTAATCACTTCAATCGGAAGACCTTCTGCCTGGAGGGCTGCCGCCTTTTTTTCCTTTGAGCTCACGCCTGCACTGCCAACCAGTGTTTTATCCTGTGTGCCGACAACAAGATAACTGGTTTGTTTCGTTACACCGCTTTTAAGCAATCCGCCATGATCCACAACCTGCTGCATGGCTTCTGCACGATCCATCCCAGCTAATTCACCTGTAAATACAACATGTTTTCCGTAAAGAGGATGCTGTTCATCAAACTCTGTTTTGCTTGTTGTAATAGATGAAATCGCTGGCGCACTGGCAAAGCGTTTCTTTGCTGGTGCCGCCGTTTTTTTACCGAAAGTAGTTTGATGCTTTAATTCTGAAAAAGACTTTAATGAAACAGAACGATAGGTGCTTAAAAATGTTTCCAGTGATTTACGTCTTTTTGCTTTTACACAGTTGATGACAAGCTGTGCACATGTAATTGCATCTGATAAAGCATGATGATGCTGATCTAATTGGACTCCAAAGCGTTCGGCGCGATCTTTGAGAGATCCGCTGACTCTTTCGCGGCCAAGCGCACATGAGCTGATGGGAATACTGCATGCATAAGTGAATTCAGGGATATCCAGTTTGTGTGTGAGCAAGCAGTTTTTCAGCACACTCATATCAAACTGAGCATTATGAGCAATTATGAGATGCTCTCCTTGAAAATATTGCTGGATCTCCTTCCACACTTCATCAAATGTTGGTGCATTTCTAACATCATCTTCTGTAATTCCATGCACCCGTACCATCCCCGGATCCATAAACAGTGTTGGAGGCTGAATAAGATAATATTTTTCGTCTATAATCGAGTTGTTTTCAACAAATGCCATTCCGATTGAACAGGCGCTGTCCAGACGGTTATTGGCAATTTCAAAGTCAATTGCAATAAAATCCATCGTTTTTCTCCCTTCATACAGAGATTGCTTATTCATAGTTTAATAGAAATAGCAGGGAAAATCCAAGTGGAGGGTTTTACCTGTGAAACAAGAAAATTCGGGGCGTCACTGTGACTGTGTCAAAAATGTGAATCAAAAACCAAAAAAATATGATATTGTGAAGTTATTCACAATATCAATTCTATTTATCTTGTATAATAAATCTATAAACAATATACCTAAAGAAGAAACCTATCAGCATGTTTATGTGAAATATTGAGCAAATTTAGGAGGTTATAAAATGAAAAAACAATTAGTTATGATCGGGAACGGCATGGCGGGAGTAAGAGCAATCGAAGAAATTCTTAAATTAAATAAAGAGGAATTTGAGATAACGATCTTTGGAAAAGAGCCATATCCTAACTATAACCGCATCCAATTATCACATGTGCTGCAGGGTGATACAACAGTGGAAGAGATCATTATGAATGATTGGGATTGGTATAAGGAGAATCATATTCAGCTATTTACAAACGAAAG
This sequence comes from Bacillus mesophilum, assembly GCF_008923265.1. Taxonomy (NCBI): domain Bacteria; kingdom Bacillati; phylum Bacillota; class Bacilli; order Caryophanales; family Bacillaceae; genus Bacillus; species Bacillus mesophilum. The sequence continues at coordinate 361,914 of NZ_WBOT01000004.1, forward strand.
CATTGTGAAAATCAATCCTGAAAACAAAACAGTGGAGAGCAGCAATGGGCGCATCACTGCATATGACAAGTTAATTATAGCGACAGGCTCCAGTCCGTTTATTCTGCCCGTAAAGGGTGCAGACAAACAGGGCGTAACTGGTTTTCGTGATATACATGATTGTGAAATAATGATCAAGACGGCAGAGTCTTATAAAAATGCGGTTGTCATTGGCGGAGGTCTACTTGGACTTGAAGCAGCACGCGGTCTAATTGATCTTGGCATGAAGGTTGATGTGGTTCATTTAATGCCGCATCTAATGGAAAGACAGCTTGATCCAACAGCCTCACAAATGCTGCAGAGAGAACTTGAAAGCCAGGGAATGAACTTCCTGATGGAAAAACAAACAGAAGAAATTCTAGGGGAAGAGCGGGTAACAGTCATTCGTTTCACAGATGGAAGCGAAACGGCTGCTGATTTAGTTGTTATGGCTGTTGGAATAAAACCGAATATTGAGCTTGCAGCAGCTTGCGGCTTGGAAGTGAATCGCGGAATTGTCGTCAACGATTATATTGAAACAAGCATTCCTGATATTTATGCAGTCGGCGAGTGTGCAGAGCACCGGGAAGTCACATACGGTCTTGTAGCTCCCTTATATGAGCAAGCAAAAGTGCTTGCAGAAACAATCGTTGGCAAATGCGAAAGTACTTATGAAGGTTCAATTACAGGCACACAATTAAAGGTCTCTGGTGTGGACTTATATTCTGCTGGAGAAATAATGGATGACCCTTCTGTAAAAGCGATCAAAGTTCACAATGAATTTGATGGCATTTACAAGAAAATTCTTGTGCGCGACAACAAAATTGCAGGAATTGTTCTTTACGGAAATACAAAGGACAGCAGTAAATTATTCCGGATGATGATGGCCAAAGAAGAAATTACCGACCTTACAGACACTTCTCTACTGCAGAAAGCAGGAGAGGAAGGGGCGGAGGATATCGGTTCGATTCCAGCTGAAGAAGTGATTTGCGGCTGTAATGGTGTGACAAAAGGAACAATCGTTGAAGCCATCCAAACACAAGGCTTAACAACATTAATCCAAGTTTCCGGCTGCACAAATGCAGGCAGATCCTGCGGACGCTGTAAACCGCTAGTCAATGATATCCTCATGCATACACTTGGCGATAGTTTTGATGCTTCTCTTGCAAAAGATTCGCTTTGCGGCTGTACAGCACTCAGCCGGGATGAAGTCGTAGAAGAAATTCGCACAAAAGGTTTAACAACAGTAAAAGAAGTGATGAACGTTCTCGAATGGAAGCAGGAGGAAGGCTGCAGCAAATGCCGCCCAGCGATCAATTATTTCCTAGGCATGGTTCATATGGATGCATACCAGGATGACCGAGATTCTCGTCTTGTAAATGAAAAAATGCATGCAAACATTCAAAAGGATGGCACGTACTCTGTTGTACCGCGGATGTATGGCGGCGTGACAAATGCAAAAGATTTAATGAAAATTGCTCAAATTGCTGAAAAATATAATGTGCCGCTTGTGAAGTTAACAGGAGGACAGAGAATTGGCCTCTTTGGTGTTAAACGTGAGGACCTGACAGCTGTATGGCAGGAGCTTGATATGCCATCTGGATATGCGTACGGAAAAACATTAAGAACAGTTAAAACCTGTGTTGGATCTCAATTCTGCCGCTATGGCACACAGGATTCCATGTCACTCGGAATGGAACTTGAGAAGAAATTTGAGCGCCTCGATACACCTCATAAAGTGAAAATGGGGGTATCTGCCTGCCCGAGAAACTGTGCAGAATCAGGCATTAAAGACTTAGGATATGTTGGAATAGAAGGCGGCTGGGAGATCTATGTCGGCGGAAACGGCGGTACAGATTTGCGTGCAGGCGATCTCGCGTGGACCGTCACAACTGAAGCAGAAGTAATGGAATACTCCGGTGCATTTCTGCAGTATTACCGTGAAACAGCAAACTATCTGGAACGGACTTCCACATGGCTTGAAAGACTTGGTTTAGATCATGTCAAAGCTCACTTGGCTGATAAAAACATACGAGAACAGCTGAATGATCGTCTTGACCAAACATTACAGCGCTACAATGAGCCGTGGAAGCAAGCGATAGAAGATCAAAAAGTAAATGAAAAATATTACTCTACTAAAGAAGTAGAACTAGTTTAAGGAGGCTGATCCAAATGAGAAGAATTGAAGTTTATCCATATTCCAAGCTATACGAACAGATGGGGCAGCCGGTAACGGTTGGCGATTCCAATATTGCATTATTCAAACTATCAAACGGTGACGTGCATGCAATAGAAAATAGGAGCCCCCATCCAAAAGGCGGTATTTTATCTGAGGGGCTTGTGAGCGGGCATTATGTTTTCTGTCCGCTCTATGATTGGAAAATCTCGCTGCTGGACGGACTTGTGCAAAGTCCAGATACCGGAAGCGTAAAAAAGTATGAAGTAGAAGTCGAGGATAATAAGGTTTATATTTTGCTGGATTAACGGAAAGGGTGAAGCATGATGAACAAAGGGAAGGTATTTTTAGTCGGAGCAGGACCAGGGGATCTGAAACTGATTACAGTAAAAGGGATGGATGCGATCACCAAGGCTGATGTCATTCTCTATGATCGATTGCTGAACCCGCAGCTATTAATGCAAGCAAAGGAAAATTGTGAATTCATTTATAGCGGCAAGCTGCCGGATCGCCATATTTTACGGCAAGAAACCATCAATCGTTTGCTGGTTGAAAAAGCACTGGAAGGAAAAATTGTCGTCCGCTTAAAAGGAGGAGATCCTTCCGTTTTTGGCCGGGTTGGTGAAGAAGCAGAAGAACTTGCTCTAAATGAAATTGAATACGAAATTGTGCCGGGAATCACTTCCGGCATTGCAGCAGCTGCCTATGCCGGCATTCCTGTAACACATCGGAACTATGCCGGATCATTTGCAGTTGTGACAGCCCATGATCAGTCAGCTGACGGCAAGCCAAGCATTAATTGGGCTGGACTTGCTCAAGGTGTTGATACGATTGCTTTTTATATGGGGATTAAAAACCTTCCTTTCATTTGCGAAAACTTAATAGCAAACGGAAAACCATCTGAAACACCAGTCATTTTAATTCAGTGGGGCACATATGGAAGACAAAAAACGCTAGAAGGCACACTTGCGACCATTGCGGAACTTGCAAAAGAACAGCAATTCTTAAATCCAGCGATAACACTAGTTGGTGAGATTGTGAAACTAAGAGAAAAATTGAACTGGTTTGAAAAGAAACCGATGTACGGAAGACAGATTCTGCTTGCCCGCTCAGGGGTGACAGAAAGCCGAATTGCTAATAAGCTTCGCGATCTTGGTGCAGATGTAATCGAATTTCCGAAAATGAAAGCCAAAAAAGAAAGAGCGGAACTGCCAAATCTCAGCGAGTACATTGACATTTTATTTTCCTCTCCAGAAAGTGTGGATGATTTCTTTGCCCTTTTAAAAGAGGAAAAACTGGACATTCGCTCTATCCCAAGGAATGTGTATGGCGCCTCAAGCAAGTCGATCGCAAAGCTTGCGCAATTCGGAATTATGGCATCAAATATGCCTAACGATATAGATCCAAATCAACTATTAATCATTGGCGAGAAAAACATAGAACAGGTATATGAAAATGCACATTACTTTTATACACATGAAATGATCATAGACGAGAACTATTTCCCAATTTATAACCGCCTGTTTGAGGACGCAGCGATAGAAAGTGTCATCATCCCGAGCAGCACGGCATTTACAACAATGATGACGGCGGCGAAGAAAATGAACATGGATCCAGTCTCCTTTTTAAAAGAGAAAATGCTATACTGTATGGGAAAAAAGAGCAGCAATGCTACTTCGAAATTAACGAATGAACAAATTACAATTCCCGAAAAGCCGACAGCTGATGAGCTGCTGCACATGATGATTTCTCAGGGCGAGGAGCTGACACGATGAAAGCAGTGTTATATATCGGGCATGGCAGCCGAAACTCCAGCAGCAATGAAGAATTCCATGCCTTTATTGGGCAAGTTATGCCGCATATTAATGCAGCCATACAGGAGGTCGGATTTCTTGAAAATGCGTCACCCTCCATTTCAGAAGCAGTTGCAGCATGTGTTGAAAAAGGTGCTTCAGAACTCCTGGTTATGCCTGTGCTGCTTTTAGCTGGTATTCACGGTAAAGAGGATATACCTGAAGAGATTGCAAAAATGAAGGAACGCTATCCAAATATGTTATTTCAGTATGGAAGAGAACTGGGAGCTGATCCTCTCGCTGCCAAAATATTGGCAGAGCGTGTGCAGGAAAAGCATTTTAGTGAAGATAACAGCAAAAAAGCGGTACTGCTGATCGGACATGGAAGCAGGGTAAAGGAGAGCGAAAGGCAACTATCAGAGCTTGGTAATCTATTGAAAGCAGATTTAAATAGCCAGCATGTTTTTCCCTGTTTTCTAAAAGAAAGCAGTCCAGGCTACAAGGAAGAACTGCAGAGTGCTGTGGAGTCAGGGTATGAAACGATATACACAATTCCACATCTGCTTTTTACCGGTATTATCACAAAAAGAATTAAGGAAATAGCAGATGGCACTTCTCCTAAAGTCATCCACTGCGACCCGCTTGGGTTTCATCCAAGACTGGCAGAACTGCTTGTAAAAAGAACGAAAGGGGAATTTGAGAGCTGATGCTGTATCCAATGATGATGAACTTAAAAGGAAAGAGTGCTGTAATCATTGGCGGAGGAGCCATTGCTGAACGGAAAGCGGCAGGACTCATTGAGGCAGGAGCAGCAGTGACAATCATTAGCCCTCAAGTGACAGCTGGTTTGTGTAAATTAATCTCCGAGGAAAAATGCACCTGGAAAGAAAAATGCTTTGAAAACAAAGATGCAGCAGGTTTTTTCATAATCATTGCCGCTACAGACAATCTATTGGTGAATCGAGAGGTGAAACAGGCCGCATCTGACAATCAGCTTGTGTTAATGATAGACGATCCCCATTTGTCTGATTTCCAAGTCCCTGCAATGGTTAGACGCGGAAAATTGACATTAACAGTTTCGACAGATGGAGCAAGTCCCAAGCTCGCAAAAAAGATAAAAAAACAGCTATCCCAAACGTATGATGAAAGATATGTAAACTATCTCGAGTTTCTGCAGCAGTCAAGGCGATTTATTCTAGAGAATGTTCGAGACCCAGCATGGAAAAGCCGCTTGCTGGAGCAGATGATCAGTGATGAATTTTTGCATGAAACCGACAGAAAGGCTGCATTTCAAAAACTATATGAGAGCTATTTAACGGGCATGGGGCAATCCAGAACACTATGAGGAAGATTATAACTATGCATATGTTGTCAAGTATAAAAAGAATAAAGAATAAATCCGACAAAAAACGTTTCTGATCCATCGGGTATCCGATTTTAATCGTTTTTATAATAAAGATAGGAAGGGGGAGAAGATATGCTGAAAAGAATGAATGAGGCTTTGGATTATATAGAAGTTCACTTGAATGATGAGATTGATTACAACGAAGTGGAAAAAATAACAGGAACCTCCATTTATCATTTTCGAAGAATGTTTTCTTTTCTAGCTGGCATGTCATTAGGAGAGTATGTCCGTAACCGCAAGCTTTCTAACGCTACTTTTGATCTGCAGAATGAAGGTAAAAGTGTCACAGAAACTGCCTTCAAATACGGATATGAATCTGTGGATGGATTTTCACGTGCATTCAGGGAATGGTCGGGAATCAATCCCTCAGAAGTTAAGAAGACAAACACGCTTAAAGCATTTCCTAAGCTCTCCTTCCAACTAACCATTCAGGGAGGAAACAATATGGATTATCGAATACAGCAAAAAGAAGCTTTTAAGATTGTTGGCGTTAAAAAGAGAGTTCCGATTAAATTCCAAGGAGAAAATCAGGAAATCATAAAATTAGCACAAAGCATTACACCTCAGCAAAGAGAACAAATGCGGAACTTGGCAAACATTGAGCCGCATCAAGTCGTAAATGCATCCTATCATTTCGATGTTGAGCGTATGGAGGAAAAGGGAAGCCTTGATCATATGATTGGTGTTTTAACAGACAGCCAATCGGATTTTGATGAGTTAGATGTAATTGAGGTGCCAAAACTAAATTGGGCTATATTTTCATCAAAAGGTGAGTTCCCAAAATCTATGCAAGAAACCTGGGGTAAAATAGCGGCAGAATGGCTTCCGTCTTCAGATTACGAATTAGTAGAAGCACCTGAGATCTCTTTTACAGGTGACTTATCGGATCGAAGCAATGTTAATAGTGAGATTTGGATTGCGGTGAAGAAGAGAATTAGTGTCTGATGGAGAGAACAGGTTAGGGGGAGGAAACTGATGCGAATTTTTTTCTCCAGACCGGAAAAACGAGCGACTGGCTTAAGAATAAATGCACGAATCCTTCCCGGCAGCCCCAAGTATGAAGGCTAAAGGGAAGGAAATACAGCCTGAATAAAAAGATGCATTATATAAAAGAAGCAGGAGCCGCATAGGTCCTGCTTCTTTATATAACCGCCCATTATAAACACCAACATAAAAAAATCCAATAGTAATAGTAATAGTAATAGTAATAGTAATAGTAATAGTAATAGTAAATGACCAAAAGGAAATAACGTTTATTAACAAATATTTATTGAAAAACAATAAATCTTTTTGTAAAATTGAATTAAAAGGAAATGAATGGGGGTATTTTATGAAACAAGGAAAGATCCTTTTGTTAAAGGCAGCCGTTTATGTTATGGGAATCGTTATCCTGTGTTTATGTGTTTTTGCTTTACCAACACTTGCTCATGAGGCAGCAGCTATGAATCCAGAGTTTGCTTACTTGCAGTATCCGGTGTTGATTGGTTTGTACCTTACAGCTATCCCCTTTTTTTATGCGCTCTATCAGGCATTAAAACTGCTGAATAATTTAATTAACAATCTTGTTTTTTCAAAAACAGCTGTACATTCGTTAGGCATGATTAAACACTGTGCAGGTTCTATTATCATAATTTATGTAATCGGAATGCTCTTTCTTGTAATGCAAAATGCACTGCATCCAGGTGTGGCATTAATAGGTCTAGCCATTCTCTTTTTAACAATAGTAATTCTCCTTTTTTCAGCTGTTCTTCAGGATCTTTTAAAAAAAGTAATGAGCTTTAAATCGGAAAATGAGTTGTTCATTTGATAAAGATTGGTCGAGTTTGCTTGAATATTCATAAAGGATCCTTATAAAGGATGCTTTTTTTTCGCTAAATAAATAACACAAGATAAACATACATCCGCTTCGAAAACTTCCCATCACTGGCCTTCTCATAAGTGCCCCTTTTAATTCCCACAACGAAAACAGCTAGCAAAACGAAATAAAAATGTGTAAAGTAAAAAGAGAATGAAGATGAGAAAGGATAATTCAATGAGCAAAAAAATGACTTCAGAGAAGAAAAGTAATTTAGTTAAGAAAATTTTAAGGGGATTAGCTGTTATTATCGGGGGCTTTATAACGGCATATGGATTAGAGGCCATTTTGATACCAAACTCTGTGTCTGACGGCGGGATTACAGGTCTTAGTATCGTTGGATCACAACTGATCGGCATTCCCTTGGGCGTTTTAATTGCCGTGTTAAATATTCCATTTGTCTTTCTGGGCTACAAACAAATCGGCAAAAGCTTTGCCATTTATTCTGTTATTGGGATTGCTTCATTGGCAGTCAGTACCGTTCTAATGCATCATATTACACCGATCATTGAAGGAGATACACTGCTTGTAACGGTAATTGGCGGTATTGTGATTGGTTTTGGGATGGGACTGGCTTTAAGAAATGGGGGAGCATTGGATGGCATTGATATGCTGGCTGTTTTGCTGTCCAGGAAATTGCCGTTTGGTACAAGTGACCTTATTTTATTCTTAAATATGTTTGTTTTTATTGTTGTTTCATTCGTCTTTGGCCTTCAAGGTGCTTTCCTTTCCGCCATCGCTTATTACATAGCTTCTAAAGTTATTCACGCTGTTGAAGAAGGATTAAGCGGTTCAAAAACGTATAAAATTCTTACAAGTAAACCGGAAATTATGGTTGAAACGATTCGCGACCGTTTAGGCCGCAGTTCTACTTATAATGAAGTGCAGGGCGGTTATACAAATGAAAAATTTAAAGAAATTACGTGTATTGTGAACCGCTTAGAAGATAGTAAAATGAAAGAAATCATCAATGAAATCGATCCAAATTCTTTCGTAGCTGTATACGATGTGGCCGAAGTAAAGGGCGGTAACTTTAAGAAACGTGATATTCATTAATGTCCTTAGCTGATACATCATTGCAGCATAAATTGAGGCTGAATCCTATTTGGATTCGGTCTTTTTTAGAAGATGCGTGTAGAGGACTAAATGTAGTTTATGAAAAAACTGGATGAGGAGGCGTATCGTGTGGAATTATTATTGATTAGGCATGGCCAATCAGAAGCAGATATACTTGATGTTCACGAAGGAAGAGCAGATTTCTCTTTAACTGAAATAGGGGAAGAACAAGCACGAAAAATGGCTCAGTTTGTGAAAGAACATTATAAACCGGAGATCATTCTTGCCAGTCCATTGAAGAGAGCGAAAAAAACTGCTGGTATTCTGCAAGAGGCAATCAGCTGTGAATTAATTGAAGAAGAGGATCTAATGGAGCTTCATAATGGAGTGTTAGCAGGACTCCCTAGAAAAGAAGCAATGATCAAATATCCTTTGCCAAAAGGCGGTCGTCCTCTTCATGTGCCGATTCCGGAAGGAGAATCGGAATTGGACTTCCGTTTAAGAGTCGAAAGAATATTTCATAAGATCATTCATGATTATCAGCAATACGGAAGGATCGCTGTCGTATCACATGGAGGCTTTATTTCTAATTTCTTCAAGGCGTTTTTAAATCTGCCAATTAATAGTGAGGCTATATTTTATACTGGTGATACAGGCATGCATCTTGTAGAGATCAGCGAAAGAGGAAGAATCATTAAGTTTCTTAATAAACAGGATCATCTAGTGTGATTGATTGAATGATTGGGGTAAAGCATTGACACTCTGCCCGCTGATTGAAATGAAATGGTGCAAGGCTCCTGCTCAGGAGAGTGAGAAGATGAGCATCGCTGTGAGAAAGCTCATCTCCCGCCCCGCTGGAAAGAGAGTACCATGCAGTCGAAATCACTTAATACTGCAATAAAATAAACTAGTTCACTTCCGTTGTCTTGGAATCCAGCAAATCATGAACGGCTTGCTCAATGCCATTATTCTTTCCGCCATACAGCTTTTTCTCAGGAACAATGACATATTCACAAGCATTGCTATTCAAATAACTATAGATAATCTGCGCTTCATCCAGCTCATCCTGATTGATTTCCTTCGGTGGCAGTGATTCTATTTTTATATAAGGCTGAAGATGGGTCTGTATCAATTGTTTAAGATGTGCCTCTCTTAAGTCATATATCTGTTTGTACAGCACTTTATTTCTTCTGATTAAAAACAGTTTCATCTTGTTTTCTTCTAAGTATTCCATTACAAGAATATAATTGTTTTCGTTTGTGAATTGGAGAACCTGCCCTTTTTTATATAGAATTTCTGCAGATTTCAGCCATGTTTTAATATCGGCAGCCATTTCAAAATGAAAGCCTGCTGCAGCTTCAATCATCTTTTCTTCCATCTCATGAAGGATCTTCGTATCTGTTCCGTGAAGTAAATCAATGATTTTATCTAAAATCCTCCGGTATTCCTCCATTGCTGAGCTTTTAAAACAAATCCCTATACACTTGCCAATTGTGTAGTTAAAGCAGGGTTTCCGATGATTCATTGGGTGATTACAATCCATTTTATAAAATAGCTTCATCCCGTTTAATGCGTTTTCTATGGTTCTTTGGCCGGTATAGGGTCCAAAGTAAAGGGAGCCATCGGCAATGTTTTTTGTGTTTGTCAGCTTAATAGACGGGGAGTGTGTATCCCGTTGAATTTTTAAATAAGAATAAGATTTAGGTGTTTTCATCTTTCTGTTATAGGTTGGCTTAAGTTCTTTAATTAGCTCACACTCAAGCATGAAAGCCTCAAATTCAGTATCCGTTAAAATATAGTCAAAGTCTGTTAAGTGATCAACTAATCTCTCAACTTTTTTTGTATGGTTCTTAGAGTGATTCATATAAGATTGCACTCTGCTTTTTAAACTTTTTGATTTTCCCACATATATAATATGATCCGATGAATCTTTCATTAAATATACACCTGGAGAAGAGGGAAGCTGCTTTGCCTTATCCTTGATATTTATCGTTAATCACTCCACTCTCAGTACTTTATATCATTGTACATTAGGATATTTAAAAAGAAGAAAAGAAAATAAGTCCTTATAAAGAAAAACATAACAAAATATCAGTCATGAACCCCCGCTTAAACGTATAAGTTACCGTAGGAGGTGTTCATTCAGTGGTTACTTTTTTATCCATAACTGTTGCAGTCCTTTTTCTCTTAATCGCTATTTTTCAGGTGCTGCTGGCACTTGGTTTTCCGTTAGGTGAGTTTGCGCTTGGAGGCTTTCATAAGGTCCTGCCGAAAAAATGGCGTTTTGTGAGTATAGGAAATGCCGTTATTTTAATTTTATTTGCATGGATTTTTTTACAGCATGCATATATCTTAGAAAGTATTTTGCCTTTTTCAACACATGTATTTGTTTGGATCATTGCCATTTTTCTAGCATTAAACTCCATCGCAAATCTGTTCTCTGTTAGTAAAAAAGAGAAATACGTCATGACCCCTTTATCTGCTGCCGCCTGTATCTTATGTTTCTGGATTGCTCTATTATAAAACGTTCTGATAGGTGGTGTCGTATGAACAAATTAGCATCAAAATGTTTCTTTAGAAAAGAATACCTCACAATAGATGGGCACAAACACGGCATGTTTATCGAAGGTACGAGTCCCGATCACCCAGTTATGCTGTATCTTCACGGAGGGCCAGGCTATCCGCAATATCCAATGATCCAATCTGCAGGTTTAAATTGGAGTGACTATGTGACTGTATGCTATTGGGATCAGCGGGCAGCAGGCATGTCTTACAATTCAAAAACGCAGGGAACATTGACAATTGAACGATTTGTTCAAGATGCACTAGTCGTCACCGCTTTTTTAAAAAGGGAATATAAAAAAGAGAAAATCTATTTGTTTGGACATTCTTGGGGAACGTTAATAGGCTCTATTTTAGCAAGCACGTACCCAGAGCATTTTATTGCCTATATTGGTGCGGGACAAATGGGAAGGCATCTGCATTCCAATGCAGATACGGTGGAATTCCTTTTGGAAACGGCAATTGAAAGAGGCGACCAAAAGGCTGAAGAGGAAATTCAAAAGGTGCAGATTGATGAGCATTTTTATAAGGATAATCAATATCGGAAGGTGTTCAGCCGTTATTTAATCAAATACGGAGGAGGAATGAAGAGAGCTGATTATTCACAAATGAAAAGTTTGTTAGAATTATTTTCGTGCAGAAGGTATACCTGGAGAGAAAAGCTGAATATTCCAAAGGGGATTTTTACGAGCTATGAGGCATTTGCAGAACAGCTGGCGAAGCTTGATGTGGCCGAGCTTGCACATGAGTTTAAAATTCCGGTATACGTTGTGCAGGGAAAATATGATTATCAAACCTCTTATAAAGAAGCAAAGCGATTTTTTGATAGCATCACAGCACCTTATAAAAAAATGTATACGTTTGAAAACTCTGCACATTCCCCATTTTTAGAGGAACAAGAAACATTCATGGAAATCTTTAAAGATGAAATCCTCTTAATGCAGAAATAAATGAAGAGGCTGTCCAAGTGTTTTACTTTTGGAGGCCTCTTTATGATTTGCAAATGTATTAATTATTTAAATCATGTAAACCAGGTGCATGCTCATTTGGCATATCTGGAAGCTCAGGAACTGGATAACCTTTAGGCGGTTCAGTTACTGCAAGTTCTCCGCCATTTCTGCTTGGCGTTGTGCCAGAAAAAACTTCACCGATTCTTGTTTGATCAAGACGGAAATTAAATTGAGCATTGTGGAAGCCCATATCCACATATTTGCGGCATTCAGGATATTTATTTAGGTCATAGTTAGGAACAGGGAATGTTTTGCCCCAATCAACACCCAATGTTTCTAAAGCTTTAGCGAAAGCATTTTGATGAGCGTTATCACGGACCATTAAGAAAGCGATTGTTTCTCTTAATGTTTTGTTGCTGCTCATTTCATAAATGCGTGATTTTTGCAGAACACCTGTTGATTCGAGGACAACATTATTAAGAAGATTGGCAACTAGATTTCCATGATCATAAACCCATGAGCCATTCCACGGATTTCCGCCAGCATCAACAGGCAGTGATGCTTTTGCGCCCATAATATAATGATGAGGGTTTGCTCCAGATTGGATCACATCGTCAAGCGGTGCCCCATCAGATGCTTGATTTCCTGGAAGCTCGCCTCCAGATTCATTCAGCAGCTGGTTAATAGTAGTCTGTACAAGCTCAATATGACTGAGTTCCTCTAGAAATACACCTCTGATTAGATCACGATACTGCTTTGCATTTCCTCTAAAATTTGCACTTTGAAAAGAGAACTGCATCATGGTTCTCATTTCCCCAAATTGTCCTCCAAGTGCTTCCTGCAGAACCTTTGCTGCAGAAGGATCTGGACGATCAGGAACAATCATATTAATTAAATCTTCACGATAAAAATACACGGCACCAACCGCCTTTCTTATAAATTCACATTTATTTTGCCTAAGAAAAAATTTCCTATACAGGCTGATTAAATGATTTTTGCTGATAAAAGAATAATGATGAAAAATTTAAAAACTTTAGCATAGGCTGTTTTCGCTATGAATTTAAATGAGTAGAAGTTCATTTCCGCGGGGAGGGGCGGAGAGTGGCATCTATCACTTTTTCATTTCAATCAACAGGCATAGTGCTAAATTGATTTTCTTAAAAATTTTGAGAATGAAAAATAGGCGGAGGAATTCCGCTTAAATCGTAAAATCACTTAAAATCTGCCTAAATAGACGGATATATTCCGACTAACTGACCAAAAAACGTGCAAATGAGCGATTTTATTCAACATAGTCGGAAAACCTCCCCTTATTTCGCCGGAAAATAGATCAATTTTGGAAATAAGGGTAAAACCTCCGCTTATTGTGACTGCTTCATCTGGTAGGGCAGGATTGGGAGAAGAATAGCCTGTCTAGTAATGGGAGATACGAAAAACTTCAATAATTTATCACTCTCCCTTGGAGATCTTGTATTATCCAATTTTCTTAGGGCTGGTAATTGGAATAGGTGCACCGCCGTATTTAGCAGGCTTAGTATGTCCAGATATTTATATTGTAGATGAAGAAAACATCATTTCCATATGGAAAACAAGTATAAATAATAACTGAGATTCTTTCCTTTACATACCCTTTAGGGGTATGTTATTCTGAGTATAAGTTAGGAGGGATTAGTATTGGAGAATTCCTGTTGTGATACTGGTCATATAAATTCTGACCGAAGAAGTCATCATTCTGAAGAGGTTAAAAAGAATCTAACTTCCCGCTTAAATCGCATTGAAGGTCAGATACGAGGCATCAAAGGGATGATTGAGAAGGATGTTTATTGTGATGATGTTATTACACAGCTAGCTGCGACTCAATCGGCACTGAATAGTGTAGCTAAGATTTTATTAGAAGGCCATCTAAAAGGCTGTGTAGTTAACCGGCTTTCAGAAGGCGATCTAGAGGTATTAGATGAATTTGTAGTTACCGTTCAAAAGTTAATGAAAAAATAATTATATTTTTTTAGGTTTATATATACCCCTATAGTGTATATAGTGATAAATATAACATCATGTTAAGGAGAGAATACTTATGAAAAATGTAACGTTAAATGTACAAGGAATGTCATGCGGACATTGTGTAAAAGCGGTAGAAGGCAGTGTTGGTGAATTAACTGGTGTTGAACAAGTAACTGTAAAATTAGATGATGCGCAAGTAGAAGTTGTTTATAATGAATCACAAGTTTCTCTTGAAAAAATTAAAGAGACGATTGATGATCAAGGATATGACGTAGAATAAGAGTGCTTCTATAGCACTCTCTCATTTTAATAAATATATACCCCTATAAGGTATGCGAGGTGAAAGGTATGAGCTCTCTAGCCAATGAAGCCAAAGAAGCTAATATACAAATTACAGGTATGACCTGTGCAGCATGTGCGACCCGGATTGAAAAAGGTTTAAACAAAATGGAGGGTGTACAGTCTGCAAACGTCAACCTAGCTCTCGAAAAGTCTTCCATTAAATATGATCCATCAAAATTAAGTGCTGCAGATTTTGAGAAAAAAATAGAAGCACTTGGCTATGGCGTTGTAAAAGAAAAAGCAGAATTCGAAATTACAGGCATGACCTGTGCAGCATGCTCCTCCAGGATTGAAAAAGGACTAAATAAAATGGAGGGCATTGCCTCAGCAAATGTCAACTTAGCACTGGAAAAAGCTACGGTTGAATTTAACCCAACCGAAGTAAGCATCGGAGACATTATTGGGAAAGTGGAGAAACTGGGTTACGGTGCACACCAAAAAAAAGATGACAAGAAAGAACAAGTAGATCATCGGGAACAGGCAATTAAAAGTCAGCAGAAAAAATTCATTATTTCTGCCATTCTATCACTGCCTCTTCTTTGGACGATGTTCGGACACTTTTCATTTACATCGTTTATGTATGTACCTGATCTATTGATGAATCCATGGTTCCAAATGCTATTAGCAACACCAGTTCAATTTATTATTGGTAAGCAATTTTACGTTGGTGCTTATAAAGCACTTCGAAATGGAAGCGCCAATATGGATGTACTTGTTGTAATGGGTACATCAGCCGCTTACTTCTATAGTGTCTATCAGGCGATTGTTTCGGTTGGAGAACATCATGGTCCGCATCTTTATTTTGAAACAAGTGCAGTGTTAATCACACTCATTCTTTTAGGAAAATTATTCGAAGCAAAAGCAAAAGGTCGTTCATCTGAAGCAATCAAAAAACTAATGGGGCTTCAAGCAAAAACAGCGATCGTTTTACGTGAAGGAGCAGAAAAAGAAGTTCCTTTAGAAGAAGTCGTGATTGGCGACACCATCCTGGTAAAACCAGGAGAAAAGATTCCTGTGGATGGTGAAGTTTTAGAAGGAACAACAGCTGTAGATGAATCCATGCTGACAGGTGAAAGCCTGCCAGTTGATAAACAGACAGGCGATGTTTTATACGGTTCTACTATTAATAAAAATGGTTTCATTAAAATGACAGCAACAAAAGTGGGCCGAGATACAGCATTAGCGCAAATTATCAAGGTTGTCGAAGATGCACAAGGTTCAAAAGCACCGATTCAGCGTCTGGCCGACCAAATTTCAGGCATATTTGTTCCGATCGTAGTTGGGATTGCCATTCTGACATTTCTTGTTTGGATTATTTGGGTTCAGCCTGGAGAGTTTACGCCGGCATTGGAAGTATTAATTGCCGTGCTTGTTATTGCTTGTCCATGTGCTTTAGGGTTAGCAACGCCTACTTCTATAATGGCAGGAAGCGGGCGTGCAGCTGAATTCGGCATTCTTTTCAAAGGCGGAGAACACCTGGAGCAAACCCAAGGCATTGATACTGTTGTTGTTGATAAAACAGGTACTATCACACATGGGAAACCGGTTTTAACGGATGTTTTAACAGCTGAAGGCCAGGATGAGGAACAATTTTTATCCTATATTGGCACAGCTGAAAAACAATCTGAACATCCATTGGCAGAAGCAATTGTCCAAGGAATTCAGGAAAAAGGCATTGAACTTGGAGATGTTCAATACTTCGAAGCCATTCCTGGCTATGGTGTGCAAGCGACGATCTCAGGTCAGGCTGTAATTGTTGGTACACGGAAGCTTATGCAGCAGTATGGTGTTGATGTTAAAGCGGTTCTATCATCAATGGAAAAATTAGAAAGCGACGGCAAAACAGCGATGCTTGCGGCAATCAATGGTCAGTACGCTGGAATAGTAGCTGTTGCAGATACCATTAAAGATACTTCCCGCCATGCTATTCGCCGCTTACAGGATATGGGCATTAATGTCATTATGATGACAGGTGATAACCAGCGGACAGCAGATGCAATCGGGAAAGAAGTTGGCGTCAATTCAGTGATCGCTGAAGTGCTTCCTGAAGGCAAAGCAGAAGAAGTGAAAAAACTGCAGGAGCAAGGAAAGAAAGTAGCGATGGTTGGAGATGGAATTAATGACGCACCAGCACTTGCGACAGCAGATGTGGGGATGGCGATTGGCACTGGTACGGATGTAGCTATGGAAGCAGCCGATATCACACTTATTCGCGGAGATCTAAATAGTATTGCGGACGCAATTCTCATGAGCCGCAAAACGATGCGCAATATTAAACAAAACCTATTCTGGGCATTTGCCTACAACACAATTGGAATTCCAATTGCCGCAATCGGCTTGCTTGCACCATGGGTGGCAGGAGCAGCTATGGCATTCAGCTCCGTATCTGTTGTCTTAAACGCATTGCGATTACAGAGAGTTAAATTATAAAAAAACAAATGAAGAGTAAACTGCCTGATCGCAGTTTACTCTTTCATTCATATAGGGGTGTGAGAGAATGCAAGAAACACAGAAAAAAGTAAAAATGGCGATTAACGGCGGGATAACGTTTGGAGCCAAACTGAATGCGAAACAGCTTGTGACGATCACAGAATACATGAATGATGAAGAT
This sequence comes from Bacillus mesophilum, assembly GCF_008923265.1. Taxonomy (NCBI): domain Bacteria; kingdom Bacillati; phylum Bacillota; class Bacilli; order Caryophanales; family Bacillaceae; genus Bacillus; species Bacillus mesophilum. Next base: position 378,683 of record NZ_WBOT01000004.1, read on the forward strand.
GAACTGGAGTTAACCACCTTTCAGCAGCTTTATATAGAGGTTCAAGAAAGCAAGGTTGAAGAAGTCGAGGCAAAGCTTCGAGAGGTTGGATTGTCCTGTTACCCGGTTGGAAACTATGTAAAAAGCTTAAGAACATGCAACTTTTGCAAAGGTTCAGAAGAAGAAGGCATGCCCGCAGCAATTGAATTAAATAACCGCATTGCCGGAAAGCCGGTTCCGTTTACTCTTCGGCCAGCATACACAGGATGTCCGGTGGGTTGTGGAGAGCCGCTTGTAAATGATATTGGCGTCATGAAAATTAAGGAGGGGTATCATCTATATCTTGGCGGTAAAGCAAAAGGAAAAGATGCGCATGTGGGTACTTTATTCATGGAGAATTTAACACCAGAAATGCTTTATAAAGCAGTTGAGAACATACTGGATATCTATGCTGAATATGGGAAGAAGAGAGAGCCATTCTTCAAGTTTCTGAATCGATTTGGGCTTGAAAACTTGAGAAATCTCGTGGCACTATAATGATCGACCAATCATAAAATTTTTGCTAATCTTAAAGTGAGTAAGTCTAGAAACAACTTAAAACGCAGAGAAATGAGATCAATTATATGAAAAGAATAGAGTTCCTGCACTGGGTTTTAGAGATTGATGTAGACAAAACGAAAGATTTTTATAAGAAAGAACAAGAGGTTTGTACATGTTTGGATTGTAAAAATTTTAGAAAAGCATGTAAATATATCAACAGCTCTGTAATGGAGCTGTTTTTGCAGTTAGGCGTAGATCCGTCGAAACCAAGTCTGTTATCTGAATTTGGAGAAGAGGAGGATGGGAAGCGGTTGTACATAGGGAATTACCATTTGACAGGTAAAGTAGTGAAAGGACCCACTTGCACAAGTTCGACCTGGAATGCTGAAAATACAGCCACCTTTGGCGATGCAGCAATTGGATTTGAAATGGATCATATAGATACTCTTTCTTCTCCTGTATTACAAATAGGTTTTGAAATGAAACTGCCTTGGGTTTTAAAGGATGATCTTGAGCAGGATGAATAACGGTTTACTTTTAAAAGATGAATAAGAAATGGAGAGGTTTTTATGAAGCCTAAAATGAATAAAAAAGAATTAGCTCATAAAGATGACATTTGGAATGCAGTAATCTCTGCTTTACCTGAATATGTTTATTCTGCAGAAAACAAAACAGCAAAAGAAGCTTTTACGGTATTTCAATACTACTCCGAAATGGAAAGCGGCGGGCATGAAATTTTACTCAATTGGACTTCCGATTATATAAAAGAAGTAGGAATTAGAGCATATGTAAAAGAATTAATAGAGAGTCTCGAGAAAATAAATGCCCATGATTATGCTGCGATCATCAGAAAATATGGGGAGCAAATGTGGAAGCTGCATATCTCTTTAGAAAATGATGAAGTGGAAGAAAGCGAATACTATGAAGTAATTGAAAAAGCTGATGCAGAATATTACAGTTTGGACGACCAATTAGCTGGATTATTAGAAGCGTATTTCGTGGAGATTTATGAGGAATTGATTGATGTGGTGGAGGATTGATTGTTTGGTAAAAAAAGGATGGAACAATCTAAAAGCCCATCCCAAATTACAGTTTATTCTAGCTTTCAAAACAATTCCGTTCCACCTGCGTTTTGGACACTCGCTTTCCGCGTGAGCATTTCGGCAAGCCTGTCGGGTCTCACCCTTTGCTCTGCTTCCCGCAGGAGGCGAGTGTCCTCCGCTTCATTTCACCAGGTTTAAACATTGTATTTCTAATCAATCATTAAAAATGTAAGTTTCAGTCTCCTAATCTTGGTTATAATCGACTCGTCTAGTTATTTAAAAATTCCCTCTAAAGCCGACTACTCAATTAGTTCCTTGAACTTCTCTATAACATCTCTCTTCAAAATTTCCTCTTGATAAAAATGATTCACATATACAGTTAGGATCATTTCGTTTTCTTCGTTTATTTCAATTTTGCTAAGAACAGTGTTAATGATGTCCGCAAATTCCTGAGGACCACGATACATCGTGTTCCATGCACGCACTTGTAATTCCAAGTCATCACTTAAAGCCGCATCTTCCAGCTCGTCTGCTGGTACAGACTCATTTTGCTGTTCATAAGGGTTTTCATATGTATCAGTGTAAATAAACTGAAGAGGAGAGTATTCTTCGATATCATAAGTAAATTGCTTATGATGTGTGGAAATAAGGATTTCATTCTCGGTCATTTTCAATGATCCATTATCGATAAGCAGTTGACCTGAATCAATTTGCATATCCAATTCAGCATCAGGTGTAAAAAGCCAATAGCGGTGATCAGGATTCAGCTCTGAAACATATTCTTCAAGAGATGTGGATTCAAACCGATCTTCATCATGAAGTAGAGAATATTGCTTTGGTCGATAGAAACTGCGGGCATCGACATCCTTCATCGTAATGGTCCATTGTGATTCAGGACAATCAAATAAAACGCGAAAAGCAAAGCCATCCTCAATTTTCTGAAGTTCATCATAGATAAAGTATTGCCCAGCCTCCAGCGGCACATCTGTTTCTTCTGACGTAACACCTTTTAACATTAGATGAACATATGCTTTAGTAGAAAAGCCGCCTTCTGTATTGATGTAAATATGAAGTGTATCACTTTTTCTTATGATGCGTTCGATTCTTCCATCATGAAAGCTCTCATTAAACACTTCCTGTGCTGCAGCGGATAAAAAGGGAATCGCATGCTCCGCATTCTCACCTGCAGCTTCTAATATCTGTTCAAATTCCTGTTCACCCTCACTCATCCACTGTAAATAATCCTCACGAACAGCTTTCGGAAGTGAAGGATGATTTAAAGTATTATTATTTAAATACGGAATAAAACGGCTTGGCAGCACTTGCTGAAGCTCTTCCCGCACTTCATCGAGATCTTCTTTTAATGAGGCAAAAAGATCCTCGCCTTCTTCATCTGCTTCACTTATAGCAATCTCCCAGTCTTCATCGCTCTCGTGTATAGGCAGAAGATTTACCTGAGCAAACCTTACTTGTGCTTCTCTAGTTAAATGCCACATTAGGATCACCTCTTAAGTAATGGTAAATTTAGTATACTATAAGTTTTTGGTATATGGGACGGGCTCGGTTTGTGGTATTTAAAAGGTGAAGAAGTGGTTTAATAGGAAAACTTAATAATTTGATAGGAAAACAAAAAAGTTTGATAGGAAAGCCATCGAAATTGATAGGAAACGTAAAAACTTTGATAGGAAAATCAAAAATTTTGATAGGAACCCTACTATTAAATGAAAAATCAATCGATTTTAATAGTATGCGAGTTGAACTATTCCCCACTTCTAATGAAAATCATAACAATATTTAGGCACATCCCTTATTCAAAGGTCGACTTTTTCATTTCCTCAACTCAAAGCGGCAATCTGTCAAACTTTTATAAAAATTTCAAAGTCATCCTTCAATTTCCAATTCAAAAAATGATAAAATAGTAGTAATTTACAATAATAGTAGGTGGGATAGGCTTGAAAGAGTTAATAGATAAGATTACTGCGTTTAGAGATGAACGAGGCTGGTCGCCTTATCATAATGAAAAAGATCCGCAATTTCGATTTCGCTTGAGGCGAATGAACTATTAGAGAATTTCCAATGGAGAAGCAGCGAGGCAGCAGTTGCAGATAATAAACAAAATATAAAAGAAGAAATGGCGGATGTATTCATTTATCTTTTGCAATTGGCTGAGAAGATGGATGTGGATCTAATGGAAGAAGCTTTTAAAAAAATGGAGAAAAATGCAGTGAAGTACCCAGTTAAATGAGAAAAAGACAGGATACAGGGGGAAATACATTCATGATCCCAGCAAAAACGGATAAGGTGCATGTCAGCAATATAAGTGAAAGCAGTTTGATTGAAACACTCTCCTGGTTCGACCATCATAATCAATCGCTTTATTATATTGCCTTGTGCCATTTCACAGACCATCAGAAAATAGAAGAAGTTTTTTATCAATCTATTTTAAAAACCGACAAGGAATCTTCACGATTCAAGAGAGAAACCTCATATGAAGGCTGGGTTACCGCAAACTTTATACATAAATGCCAAGAGCTTGCTGGCGGCGGAATTCGAGAGGAGACAGAGGGAACAGAAGAACTAATCGCCGCAATTTATCAATTAAAAAAGCAAGAGAAGGAAGCCATCCTTTTAACTTATGTAAAAGGAATACCATACGATGAAACGGCAGCTCTGCTGCAATTAAATATAGATCAGTTAAAAGCCCTTTTAGCTTCAGGAATTCAATCCATCAGAGAGACAATAGGAGAGGGACCAGAATTTAAGGGCTGCCAGGAATTTATTCCTCACTATCTTACCTATTTGGACCGGGCCATGGAGCGGTCCGAAAAGATAGATTTTGAGATTCATTTATATCACTGTCAAAACTGCCAGGAGGATTTAGCGACATTCCAAGAAGTCAAGCTGATGCTGGCTGATCTGCCTAAAAAACAGATGCCTGCTGCCATATGGAGAAAGCTCAAAGAAAGAGTGGAAGAAACAGAAAAACAAAGACAGCAGAAGAGAAAAAAACGAAAAAGAATTGGTCTTATCACAGCAAGTGTTTTTACGATGCTGATCGCATTAGGATTTATTACAGGTATTTTTGCCTCTACTTATTATGCCCTGTCAGAGGATGATCCTGAACTGCGTTATTATCTGCAGGGAAACTTAGGGGAACGGCTGAACCTGGTGGCGGAAGATAATGGTGTTAAAATCACGATTAAAAGTGCGATTGCCGATGAATATCAGACCCTTGTTTATTATGAAATTGAAGATCTGGAAGAAGAACATCAATATATGATGATTTATGAAGATGGGGTCACTGTAGAAGACGAATTTAAGAGCTTGAGCGGCATGAGCTATCCGCGTTACTATCCGCCAAATATTGAATCGGATTTAAACCAGAGAGAAAAAAATGTATATCATGGAAAGCTAAGTTTACGGCCGCTCGTAAAAGATAGCGGTACGATTAAGCTTAATATTAGAAACCTGCAGCGAGTGACGAAAGAGGGATTCATCAACTATGACTATGCAGAGGCTGCAAGAGGGGAATGGGAATTTGAGCTCCCATTAACGAAACAGCCTTCGACCGAATTTGCATTGGAGGGAAGTGCAGAAATTGACGGAGTAGAAGTAACCTTTAATACATTGACTTCTGCACCGACTTCAACCGTGCTTCAATATACGGTAGAAGGGGATCCGACCATGCAGAAAATGTATACTTATATGATTGACCATTTAAATGTCGGTGAGACAGTCGTTAAGTCAGACTTTTACGGGTCTTATTATAACTCAACTCACAATAACAATGGGTCAATAACCACTGAAAGCCTTTTTGATCCTCTTTTGGGGGCAGAAGGAAATGAAATGAGCATTCAATTTGGATCTGTTCATTTATCGGTGACGGATTCATTAACCATTCCGCTGGATTCGATCCAGGAATATCCTTATACCTTTGAATATGCAGATAGTACCATTTCAATTGACAATGTCCAATCGAGAGATGCCACTGAGATTACACTCAGCAATTATGAAACTGCGAATCGAAGTTATGATTCCCTGCAGTACAATGTTGTAACTGAAAACGATGCAGAAGTCACCTCTATGGAGATGGATGGAGAAGGTGTGATTGTCGATAAAAATGGTAAGGAGTATGATATTCATAATCTCTCCATTCCATATGAAGAGCTTGTTTATCCCCGTCATATTAGAACTGTGGAAAGAACAAAATATTACGGAAATAATGTTACACCTACAGCGATTGAACTGTATGGCTATGACTCTACCAAATACTTAGATGATGTGGTGAAAGTTAAAATTAACCCAGCTGAATAATGGAATTGAAAGTCCTAATGTGGATTCGGCATTAGGGCTTTTTTAGTTGTACAATCAGGTAAAATAAGGGGAATATATACAAATAATGAAACTGTTTGATATCTTGATCGTATTATAAGGAACACAAAATGAAGAATGCAGAATTTAGCAGTTTAAAATAGAAACGTTTAAATTGCCATGGAACCTATTGTTACAGTATGTAAAATAAAAGTTATCATCTGGCCGAAAAACAGGAAAAGGGGGAAACAGAATGGATACAAATCAAGTAAGCGATATGAGGCTAAAGCAAGCTGGCACAATCAATATGTTAATACTTGTTCTTCTCGCTCTTTTTTTTCTTATTGTCAATGTCTTTACGCTAACGTTCTCTCAATTTTATTTAACAGCTGGGATTATAGTGCTGATTCAGGGGCTTTCTGGTCTTATAAAGAGGGATTCTACGAGATCAATATTTCCAATCCTTCAGCAGGCAGCACAATATGAGAAAGAAAAAATGGGCAATGAGTGGTATAAGTATAAAAGAACTGGACACATTTGGAGTTTAGTGCTGGGCTGCATGTTCATTCTGCAATCCGTTTTGTTCAGTGACTCCGGTGACGGTGTTTTTCAATTAGAAATCGTGCTGATGCTGATAATTGCTTTTACGGTTTTTATTATGATTAATATTAGTTTGATTATCCATTTTAGAAAAGTAGATCAGGCGAGCACACCGGTTGAGTTTCAAGGCTATACGAGAAAAACTTATGCTGTAGCTTTTGGAGTTGGAATTGCACTTGGGGTTTTGTTGATTATCTTTTTTGTTTCACTGTTTTTATCATGACCTTAAGACTTGGAAAGGGTGTAGAAAATGAAGATTTTTATGACGGTTCTTTTCTTTTTCATAATAGGATTCTCTGCATTTAAATTACTTCAGCTCCTCTTTAAAATGAATAAGAAGCCTCTGGTGCCTCTAAATAATGAGGATCTTCAGCATATTCGAAAACACCCCCAATCACCTGTTAAATTTCCGACTTTCTCCCAGCATAAAACAGGCTTAATCACATACTCTTTGCTGCTTATTTATTTAAGTGTAATGGTTTTGATGGGTGTATTCTATTGGCAGCTTCAATGGGCCATGTATTTATGCATATTTCTCCCGCTAATCCATACAACTAATCTCCTAAACTTATTCGCTGTTTTAAATGACGGCCTATTATGCGGCACCCGTTTTATTCCCTGGAAAAACATCAAGTCATTTCGATTTGTTGAAATCAATCAGAATCACAGATTCTATGGGTTTGGCAAAGAGGTGAATAGCGGCTATGAGCTGAAAATCCAAACAAATTTCCTTCCAGTCAGCTGCATTGTGACGTCAGATATGATGAAAGAGAAATTAACGGAGGTTATGGAGGCAAGGATTGCACAAATAGAAAGAGATCTCAATCACACAATATAAATGTTCGATATAAAATATTTTTAATTAAAGATAAAAATACGGTTGACTTCTTTAACTGTAAATATTAATATTACAGTATAAGGTGATAACGATTATCACTTATATATTTATTTAAACTGTAATTTTTTATATTACATTTAGACTAATACTATGTCGGGAGTGTTGAAACTCATGGTACATTTATATACAACTTCAAGCTGCACATCTTGCAGAAAAGCGAAAGCATGGTTAGAGGAGCATCAAATTGATTTTGTAGAAAAGAATATTGGAACGAACCCTTTAACAGCAGATGAAATTAAATCAATTTTAAGATTAACTGAAGCAGGGACAGAAGAAATTATCTCAACAAAATCAAAAACGTTTCAAGCTTTAGATGTGGATGTGGATGCACTCCCGCTGAAGGAATTGTATCAGTTAATTATGGATCATCCGCAAATGCTGCGCAGACCCATTTTGTTAGATGAAAAACGTTTGCAGGTAGGTTTTAATGAAGAAGAAATCCGCAGTTTTCTGCCGCGCAAATTCCGTTCATTTTCCTTTAGTGAATTGCAGAAAATGGCGAACTAATGCACTCGGACAGGATTCTTGACAACACTATCTGTAACAATTAGTATTACAGTACAGATAACAAACTTTGCATTTTTTGGAGGCAAAAAATGAATAGTGACTTTACTCTTGCCATACACAGTTTAACGTATCTTGCTCTTCAATTGGATCATATGTCAACGAGTGATGCTATTTCGGAAAGTGCATGTGTACATCCCGTACGAATTCGCAAGGTTTTAAGTTTATTAAAAAAACATGGGTTCATTGTATCAAAAGAAGGAATCGGCGGCGGTTTTATCTTTTCAAAAGATGCAAGTGAAGTCAACTTGTGGGATATATATCGCATCACTTCAGATGGAGCCTTACAGCCCAAATGTCCAGATTCGAATGAGGATTGCGTAGTAGGCGCAAACATGCAAAAAGTATTATTTTCGATTTTTATCGGTGCAGAACAGCATCTCGGACAATATTTAAAAAACTATACTATTAAAGACATTGTGGATCTTGTTAACCAGAAAAATCAATTGTGCTGACAGGGGAATGATCATTTTTTCCTGCAGTCTAACTGTAGTGAAAATATTTACAGTTAAAATAAAAGAGTAGGTGAACATATATGACGAATTTGCAAATCGGCGATTGGATCAAAGGACAATCAGCAGATGGAGAATTAATTTTAGGATACATTGATTCCGTAAATGAACAAGAACAATTTGCAAAGGTAATCGTTGTAACCTCTGATAACAATGAAGCAGTTGGAAGGAGAATTCCGATTCTGCAGAAACAGCTAAAGAAAATCCCTAATGCCAAGGTGACTAACATAGAACAGCTTCGCTTTCTCATTGACCTGGCTCTTGAAACTGGAGACCGGGAGTGGTTTAAAGAACTATCAAACAAGCTGAACTCGATGAAGAAGCTTGTGGATGATGTGAAATAAAAAGTTGAGTCAGGTTAGACTTTACAGCCTATTAAAAGAGCTTGGGACATAAATATTTAACATCATACCTGAATGATTAGAAAAGGAGTTATTTCTAATCATTCGGGTTTTTTAGTGTTGCTTCTAAAATAAAATTTTTTTAAATAAAAGTGCTACTTTGACATATCCTCTTCTTCTCCTCCATAAAAAATGAAGCATTGCTTTAACATACAATCACAAACCGCATTCGCTTTCTGTGAGAACATTAGCCGGTACTCCCTTTAATTCTCACGCTAAAAAAGGTATATTGAAGATATAACAATGTGATATGTGGAGGTTAGTCTGTTGCCGCAAAAGCCTAAAAGAATTGCGAAATATAAAATCATTGAAGAATATATACTTGAAAAAATAAAAAGCGGAGAATATACAAAAGGCCAATTAATTGAAACAGAACAGGAATTGATTGAAAAGTTTAGTGTAAGCCGTGTGACTGTCAGACAGGCTACCAACAATCTAGTGGCAAAAGGATATCTATCCAGAAGTCAGGGGAGCGGCACCTTCGTTTCAAGTCAAAAAATTGTTGGCAGAACGACCAATGTGAAAAGTTTTACAGATGAAATGAAAGAAATGGGGAAAGTGGCCAGTACAGAAGTGCTTGAATTTAAAATTATTTCGGCAAGTCCGGAAATAGCACTTAAATTACAAATGGAAAAGGGCAATCCCATTTATTTTATTAGAAGACTCCGGAAAGCGGACGATGACCCAATGATGCTGGAGACTAGCTATATGAGTGTGGAAGATTACCCAGATCTATCTTATGAAAATATTACTGGATCTAAATATCAGTATATCGAAGAAGTAAAAAATCAAACCATCGATCACTCCCACCATGTAGTAGTACCGATTATGCCGACTGAGGAAATTGTACAATACTTTAACTATAACCCAGAGCAGCCTTTAATAAAGTTATTGAATACAACCTTTTTAACAACCGGAAAAATTCTGGATTATACTGAGGTCATTTTAAACTCAGAAAAGTATCAGTATCAATCCATAAGAGCGAAATAATTTGTATTAACAAATTTTATACAGTCTATATAAATATTACAATTGAATTAGCAAAAATAATGGCATTCACCAATGAGGTGAGTGCTTTTTTTATTTTATAAAAATAATATACCATTTTATACATAAGTTTCTGGAAAGGAGCAGACACTTGTATCCATAAAAGCTTAGGAATAAAGAGAAAAGGGTTATCCTGCCTTCTTTTAATATATAGATAATGTAACTCGCTTTTATTTATTAATACATATTATTAAAATGTATTGACATATTTAATAGATTTGATATTATGTTTATAGAAATTGAATTAACCGTTTACAGCACTCAAAGTTGAGTGAAAAATTTTTGAGAGTGATGAAAGCGGTTCCTGTTTACTGTTAATTTCACAAAGAGAAAGGGGGATAAAAATGAAAGACGCACTGATGGGTTTTGGTCAAAAACTTGGAAAAGCGATTTTACTGCCAGTAGCGATTCTTCCAGTAGCGGGATTATTGCTAGGAATATCGTCCGCTTTATCTGGTCAAGCAGTTCTTGAAACATATCCAATTTTAGACAACACCATTTTGCAAGCGATTTTACAGATTATGAAAGCAGCTGGATCAGGGGTATTTAATGCTCTCCCATTAATATTTGCAGTCGGGATAGCGATTGGTTTAGCTAAAAAGGAAAAGGGTCCTGCTGCTTTAGCAGCTGTTGTTGGTTATTTCGTCTTAATTATTACGATCAATGCACTTTTAACTATTACAGGCGAATTAGCTCCACCAGATGCAGATCCACGAGCATATGGACAAGGAGCACAATTTGGAGTTCTGACACTTCAAATGGGTGTTTTTGGAGGTATTTTAACAGGTATTGTAACCGGTTTAATCCACAATCGCTTTTATAATATAAAACTGCCTGAAATGCTTGCCTTCTTTGGAGGCTCAAGATTTGTTCCAATTATTAATACATTCGTATTCTTAATTGTTGGTGCTTTAATGTATATCATTTGGCCATTTATCGGTAATGGAATTGCCGCATTTGGAGAATTTGCAACAGGACTTGGTACACTTGGAGCATTTTTATATGGTTTAATGCTTCGTACTCTTTATCTGTTTGGTCTTCATCATGTTTTCTATCTTCCATTCTGGACGACTGCTGCCGGTGGAACATTAGAAGTTGGCGGACAGATGTATGAAGGATTCCAAACGATTTTCTTAGCGCAATTATCTGATCCTGAAACAACTAAATTCTTTGGAAACTTAGCACTATTTAATAGTGGCCGTTATTTGCACATGATGTTCGGTATGATTGGTATCGTTCTTGCGATGTATCATGCAATTCCTAAAGGACCAAAGAGAAAAGCAACAGCTGGTTTCTTATTATCAGTAGGTTTAACAGCATTTGTAACAGGTGTTACTGAGCCAATTTCTTTCGCTCTATTATTCGCTTCACCACTTCTTTTCGCAGCAGAAGCAATCCTTTTCGCTTTAAGTTTTGTGGTAGCGAGCATTGCCAATATTACAATCGGTTCAACTTTCTCAGCAGGACTTGTTGAATTCCTTCTATTCGGAGTATTCCAAGGAAACGATAAAACGAATTTCCTTTGGGCTCTCCTGTTAGCCATTCCGGTTATAGCTGTTTACTATTTTGTCTTTAAGTTCTTGATTATCAAGCTTAATGCAAAAACACCTGGCCGTGATGATGACGAGGTGACAGAAGAAGAACAAAGTCATGTAGCAGCAGTAGTAACAGAAGATGATAAAGCTAAATTAATCATTGAAGGTCTTGGCGGTTTTGATAATATTACAGAAATTGATAACTGTGCAACAAGACTGAGAGTAACTGTAGTGAAGCCAGATAAAATTGATGCGAAGACATTAAAGCAGACTGGCGCCATGAACACAGTTGTAAGAGGCAAGGCGATTCAAGTGATCTACGGACCAAAAGTGAATATCATCCGCGGAGAAGTAGACGACTATATCGAACAGAACAATATTAAGCATTTGTAATGAGTGGAGTGCTCTATCGATTTTTGATAGAGCCTTTGCCAATTCGTCTTGAAAGGAGTTTTTATAATGAAAAAAAATGTAATCTATATACACACACATGATAGCGGAAAAGTTCTTAGTCCATATGGTTATGATGTTCCGACACCTGCATTGCAGCAGTTTGCGGAAGAAGCAACTATTTTTAGACAGGCATATTGTGTAGGGCCAACTTGTTCACCAAGCCGGGCAGGACTTCTGACAGGAATGTACCCGCATAGCAACGGAATGTATGGACTATCTCAGCGGGGATTCCAGCTTCATGATTATAATCAGCATTTAGTAAATTTCTTAAAGAAGCAAGATTATCATACTGTCCTTTGTGGTATTCAGCATGAGGCTGGCAGCTATACAGATCATAAAAATGGTGCAAAAATGATTGGATATGACCAGGATATTACGTCTGATAATGCTGGTTTAACTGAACAAGAGCTTGTGAAGTGGGATTATAAAAACGCGAATCAAGTTCGTGAATGGCTGCAGCAGACAGATAAGGATAAGCCTTTCTTTTTATCTTATGGAATGTTTGCGACACACCGTAAGTTTCCGGAAGAAGCGCACGAGGATTACCCGGAGTTTGATCCAAAGTATGTAATGCCTCCATACCCAATGTCGGATGATAAGAGAATTCGTGAAGATTACACAGGATATCTTAACTCTGCCACTTGGGCAAACGAATCATTTAAAGTAGTGATTGATGCGTTAAAAGAAGAAGGTTTATATGACAATTCCATTATTATTCTTACAACGGACCATGGTTTAGCTTTCCCATTCGGCAAATGTACATTGTATGATACCGGAATCGGTGTTTCATTAATCATGCGTGTTCCAGGAAGCAATATGATTGGTGAGGAAGTAGAAGGTCTTGTTTCGCAGGTAGATATCTTCCCTACATTGTGTGAATTGCTGGAGATCGAAAAGCCATCTTATCTGCAGGGTGTTTCTTTTGCAGAGATGTTTAAAGTGATGGATCATGAGGTGAGAGACGAGATTTTTGCTGAGATCAATTATCATACGTCTTATGAGCCTGCACGTAGCATTCGTACGAAAAGGTATAAATATATCAAATATTATGATGAAAACTACTTGAAAATTAACCGCACAAATATAGATAATTCACCAACAAAAACATTATTTCATGAAAATGGCTTAGAAGAAGCTGTTAAGCCTCATGAAGGTTTGTATGATTTAATGTACGATCCGGGCGAAAGAAATAACTTAGCTGGTGTTGAGCGCTACAATACGATCCTTGAAGAAATGCGTCAAAAACTGCATGATCATCAAGTGAAAACAAATGATCCGATTCTGTCAGGTCACTTCAAAATAGAAGAAGGCTGGAAGGTTAATCGTGCAGAAACGTATAACCCTAGCTCAAAAGATCCTAATGACTACTTAAAGGCTGGTGAGTAACATGTTTGGACTTTTTAATAAAAAGAAAAAAGATGGTTTTGTTAGCCCTGCTGCCGGGACTATTAAATCGATTGACCAGGTAAACGATGAAACATTTTCACAAAAAATCATGGGTGATGGCTTTGCGATTGCTCCGAGCGCTACGCAAGTATTCTCCCCTGTGGATGCTGTCGTGGATTTTGTTTTTAAAACAAATCATGCGGTCGGCTTAAAGACAGAGGACGGTAAAGAAATTCTCATTCATGTGGGCGTAGATACTGTAAACTTAGAGGGTAAAGGATTTACTTCTCACATACAAGATGGACAAAAGGTGAAACAAGGTGACCTTTTATTAACGATTGATTTTGATTTAATCAAAGAACTTGTTCCTTCAACAGATATAATTCTGATTTTCACAAGCGGGGAAGCCTGCAAAGTGAACAATCCCAATGAAAAAGTAGAAGCACAGCAGGAAAATATTGTTGAACTGACAAAATAAAAGTGCTGGGTAACTCTCGCTTATTCTTCTGAGTAAGCGGGATTTTTCCATTATGTATCTAAATAAAGGAGGTAATGGTGAAATGCAATCTTATAATGAGAAACAGCAGAAAATGATCCAGCAATTAAAAAATGGTCTTATTGTTTCATGTCAGGCAAAAAAGGACGACCCGATGTATATGCCAGGCATCATTACAGGGATGGCCAAGTCTGCGATATGGGGAGGAGCAGCAGGCCTGCGTCTTAACACTCCTGAACAAATCAGCGAGGTCCGCCAAATCACAGACCTTCCTATTATCGGTCTGTGGAAGCAGCATTCAGAGAATAGTTCTGTTTTTATAACGCCAACCATGGAAGCAGTTGACGAGGTTATAGGGGCAGGTGCCGATATTGTGGCACTTGATGCAACTGACCGGATCAATGCAGATGGTGAAAAAGCATATTTCCTAATTGAAAAAATCAAACAAAAATATCCTGAAACCACCATTTTAGCAGATATCCGCAATGAAGAAGAAGCTGTCATCGCCCTGGAGCAAGGTGCTCATATGGTGGCTCCAACTCTGTATCGATTTAATGATAATCCGAAGTCAATTGATAGTCCTGACTTTGAAATGCTGGCTAAAATTGTACGTGCATGTGAGGGAAAAGGACTTGTATTAATGGAAGGGAAAATCAATACACCTGAAGAGGCAATTGAAAGTTTATACTTAGGTGCCTATGCGGTCGTGGTTGGAAGTGCCATTACGCGGCCACACCTGACTACATTAAGGTTTACAAATAAAATTAATAAGTATGAAAATAAAATGCCACTTTATTATTGAGTGCTGAAATTTGGCAATACTCCTGCCCGAATGGGAAAATGATTAAAGTGAGATTTTCTATAGGGAGTGATCCAATGGACAACCAGAAAAGCTGCTGTTCTGCATCCAGATCGTCTATTTCTGTGAATAATACTGTTTCAGAAAGCGAACAAAATCTTGAGAGCCAAGTGAAACAGAAGGATAGAGAAAATATGGTTTACCTTGAAGGCTGCACCTTTTTAATGGGAACGGAGGATGCTGACGCCAATCCGTTTGACCAGGAAGGACCGATTCGGGAAGTAAAGGTTGACCCTTTTTATATTGATCCATATACCGTAACAAATCGCGAGTTTCAAGAATTTATTAACGATACAAACTATCAGACAGATGCCGACAAATTTGGCTGGTCTTTTGTATTTCATCTGCTAATATCTGAAGAAACAGCTGCAAAAGTCACACAGGCACCAGTACAAACCCCATGGTGGCGTGTTGTACATGGAGCCAATTGGCAGCATCCAGAAGGTCCTGATTCTTCAATTGAAGAACGAATGGATCACCCTGTTGTGCATGTTTCCTGGAATGACTCACAGGCTTATTGCAAGTGGGCTGGAAAAAGACTGCTGACAGAAGAAGAGTGGGAATATGCCGCAAGAGGCGGGCTTGTTCAGAAGCGGTATCCATGGGGAGATACCTTACAGCCAAACGGAGAGCATTACTGCAATATATGGCAAGGTCAATTTCCGGTAAAAAATACGGAAGAAGATGGCTATTTAGGCACAGCACCTGTTCATGCTTTTCCGGCAAATGGATATGGTTTGCACAATATGGCAGGAAACGTCTGGGAATGGTGTGCCAATTGGTTTGATCGTTCTAAAAAGGATGAACATAATCCCAATACACTCATGCCTGAGTCACCTAGAACAATGCGAGGCGGTTCCTATTTATGTCACGATTCATACTGTAATCGCTACCGAGTGGCGGCCAGGAGTTCAAATACACCTGACAGTTCATCAGGCAATGTAGGATTCCGCTGTGCAGCTGATGTTTAAGAGAAAAAAGAGGCATCTACAAGCGTAGATGCCTTTGCTATTTAACGTACAGCCTGCAAAAAGTGAATTATAACTCTTTATACTCCTTGGCTATTAATCGATAAGACTCGTATTTATCACTTGGGTCATATGTAATTGTCACAATCATAAGCTCGTCAGCATGATATTGATTCTGCAATTGGTCAAGTCTCTGCTTAACTTCAGCAGGATTCCCGAAAATGATCTTCTCCTTCATGGCTTTGAGCTTCGTTTTTTCTTCAAAAGACAGCGGGGTATTTTTCGCATTCTCTATGCTTGGTACTCCTTTATTCCCCTCTGTCCTTTCTCTCTGAATAGACCAGATTAAAGAGCTTAAAGCAATTTCTTCAGCTTTTTCCGTTGTTTCAGCGCAAAACACAGTTGCCGCTATAATGACATAAGGTTTTTCTTTGTGTGGAGTTTTGCTGTAAACTTCCCGATACTGCTCCACAATTGCAGGGCCATCTTTGTCACTCATAAAATGACCGAATACATAGGATATTCCTTTTTCGCCGGCAAGGATGGCGCTTTTTTTACTGGTGCCCAGCAGCCATGGATGTGGTGGCTGCTTAGGTATTGGCGCTGCCTTTACTTTTGCATATGGATGATCTTCCGGAAAATCATTGTCCAGAAAATGCAAGAGGTCATTAATTGAGTCAGGAAAGGACCATACGCCTTTTAAGAAATGATCAGATAGTGCCTGGCTTGCTTCAGCAGATCCGCCTGGTGCACGGCCAAGCCCGATATCAATGCGGTCTGGAAACAATGTGGCAAGCATATTAAAAGCCTCTGCAACCTTATAAGGCTTATAGTAAGGTAAAAGAACCGCACCGGACCCAATTCGAATGGTATTCGTTTGTGCACCAATATAACTCAGCATGATTTCCGGTGCGGGGCAGGCAAGGCCGCTTAAATCATGATGCTCTGCAATCCAGTAGCGGGAATATCCGTACTTTTCACCGTGTTGGGCAAGCTTCAAGGAAGCTTCCAGTGCTTCTTTTGCCGTTTGATTCGCTGAAATAGGGGATTGATCCAAAATGCTTAGCTTCATTGTGTCTCTTGTTCCTTTTCCAGAAAGGTTACCGTATACTCTCCGACATTTCCTTTTTCATAAAGGTTTGTAAGGGAGGTATAGTAGTGAACGATTTCTCCCGTGAAAGCCAGTTGCAGGGAAGGTACGGAAACTTGAAAGCTTTTTTCATATAATAATACAGCGATGTCATGATATTCTTCACTGTTTACATTGAAGACAACAGTGATTTTATGAAGACCTCCTGCTACGTCGTGATTCAAACTTTTAACTTTTATAGATGTGCCGTTTAAACGGATTTCATTATTCATATCTAAAGCCTCCTAGCTCTTAGAAAACTGCTTAGTTTAATTTTATCCAATTAGAGTAAAACTAGCGAACAATGCGCTTAAAATAGAGATGGGTAAATGCTTGGGTGCAGTGCAATGCTGGGATGTTAGAATGAGTCATGAACGTTTAATAACTGGGAAACGGTGTCGTGTAAATGGTGGAAACGAGGTGCTGGAGTTCAGTAACTGGAAAAAGGTGACGTGTAAATGGTGGTAACAAGCGCGGAGAGTCCAGCAATTGGAAAATATTGTCGTGAAAACGGAAGAAACGGACCCGAAAAGTCCAGTAATTGGAAAATATTGTCGTGAAAACGGAAGAAACAACCCCGAAAAGTCCAGTAACTGGAAAAGAGTGTCGTGAAAATGGCAGAAACACCCCCGGAAAGTCCATTATCTGGAAAAGAGTGTCGTGAAAATGGCAGAAACGAACCCGAAAAGTCCAGTATCTGGAAAAGAGTGTCGTGAAAATGGCAGAAACAACCCCGAAAAGTCCTGTAACTGGAAAACAGTGTCGTGAAAATGGCAGAAACGAACCTGAAAAGTCTAGTAACTGGAAAAGAGTGTCGTGAAAATGGCAGAAACAACCCCGAAAAGTCCTGTAACTGGAAAACAGTGTCGTAAAAACGGAAGAACCAAACCCGAAAAGTCCAGTAACTGGAAAAGAGTGTCGTGAAAACGGAAGAAACACCCCCGAAAAGTCTAGCATCTGGAAAACAGTGTCGTGAAAATGGCAGAAACACCCCCGGAAAGTCCAGTAACTGGAAAAGAGTGTCGTGAAAATGGCAGAAATACCCCCGCAAAGTCCAGCATCTGGAAAATAGTGTCGCATAAATGACTGCAACAACCGCAAAAAGTCTATTATCTGAATCTCAAAATTGGTACCATCATGCCAGGTTATGACTTCGAAGTCACCTATGAAGTCTGTTATGCTGAGCTATGATGGAAACTTCACAACATAAAACAACTATTCCAAAATAACAAAACATCTCCAATCACTCGGTGAAAGGAGATGTTTTTTATTATCAAGAAATGATCAAGCAATTATTTTAAATTCGGTAACCGAGCTGCTTAGAAATATTCCTTGATGTTTCCTGAATTTTGTTTTGGAGCTCATCGTCTATTCGTTCCATCGTAATTCGGCTGCTTGGTCCGGATATACTAAAGCTGGCAATAATTTTACCAGTATAATCATAAATTGGAGCAGCAATGCAGCGTATGCCTTCTTCATTTTCGATATTATCTAGTGCATACCCTTGAGCTCGAATGGTTTCTACTTCACGTTTTAATTCATCGCGTGAGCGGATCGTATTCTCTGTACGGGTGATAAAATCAGTCTTTGCTGCAATCTCCTCGAATTGCTCTTCATCTTTACCTGAAAGCAAGACCTTTCCCACGCCTGTACAATACATAGGGGCTCTGCTCCCAATTCTTGAATACATGCGGATCGTTTGATTGCTCTCGATTTTGTCAATATAGACAACTTCACCTTTATCCTCCATGCATAAGTGAATCGTTTCATTCACTTCAGAAGAAAGTTTTTTAAGAAAAGGCTTTGAAATAGGGATCAAATCAATATTATTCAATACATTTCTTGAAATATAAATGATCTGGAACCCAATTTTATACTTATCTGTTTCAACATCTTTACTTACATAATTCATATCTATCAGTGTGGATAGAAGTCGGTGAACAGTACTTTTTGATAGTCCGACCTGTTCTGATAGACGTGTAATTTGAATCCCGTTTGGATATTCGGATAGAACATTCAGCAAGGTAAGAGCACGTTCCAATGATTGTACATTCGCCATAATTTCCCTCCATCGTTAACGAACGAAGACTGATCAATGATCATATCTAGATAACTTTTATTATTTATTATTCACGGCACGTTGACACATTTATCATAGTAAAATCAAATTGGTTTGTAAACTATGGAAAAATTTTATGTATCCCCTTTCATTTTTTTGACTTAAAAGAAAATTTCTTATTGAAATTCATCAGATATCATTTATAATAAAAATTATAGAACATGATTCTATAATGTGGAACAAAGAGGAATTGTTAGTAAAAAGGTTAACGAAGGACGCGGAGAAATGATATCGCTTTCCAAACGATTTAGTATTACAGAGGGGGAATTTTTAAAATGAAAATTCATTATGCACACCATCCGGATGATGTCAAAAACTATACAACTGAAAAACTACGTAATGAATTTCTAATGGAAACTGTATTCAAAGAGAACGAAGTTGAGTTAGCATACAGCCATGTGGATCGCATTATCTATGGGGGAGCAATGCCTGTCGAGAAAGCGTTGACGTTAGATGCTGGTAAAGAACTGGCAGCAGAATATTTCCTTGAGCGACGTGAAATGGGCGTTATCAATATTGGCGGAGACGGAGTAATCGTTCTCGACGGAGAAGAATATGAGATCAATAACAGAGAAGGAATTTACATTGGCAGAGGAACAAAAGAGGTTGTATTTAAATCAAATGAGGCAAATCAGCCTGCTAAGTTCTATATCAATTCATGTCCTGCTCATAAAACATATCCAACCGTAAAAGTAGATTTAGAGAAAGCAATCGCACGCCCGCTTGGAGAAGATGCGGCGATGAATAAAAGAACGATTCATCAGTTTATTCACCCGGATGTGCTGGATTCCTGCCAGTTGAGCATGGGGATGACGGTTCTTGAAGAAGGAAGCGGCTGGAATACAATGCCTGCTCATACGCATGAACGAAGAATGGAAGTCTATTTCTACTTTAATATGGAAGAAGACACACGTGTCTTTCACTTAATGGGACAGCCGCATGAAACAAGACATATTGTAATGAGCAATGAGCAAGCTGTACTATCACCGAGCTGGTCAATTCACTCTGGAATCGGGACGCGCAATTATACCTTTATCTGGGGAATGTGCGGAGAAAATCAGGATTTCGATGATATGGATCATGTAGCAATGAAGGATTTGCGTTAGTAGCGCAATCCTTCGAATCTACTTTTAACGCTTGAAGGAGGCTGCCATGACAAAGCCCAGAATTATCATTACAGATTGCGACCATGAAAATATTGATATAGAAACAAATATTTTTCGAAATGAATCATTCACTTTTGAACACTTGGACTGTAAAACAGAAGATGATGTCATTGCTAATTGCCGGGGAGCTTCTGTTTTTCTCAATCAATACGCTCCTATTACCGAAAAAGTTATGGCGAATTTGCCTGATTTGAAGCTGGTTGTCCGCTATGGTGTTGGAGTGAATAATGTGGATTTGGAAGCAGCAGATAAATACGGAGTTCAAGTGTGTAATGTTCCTGATTACGGCACGAATGAGGTTGCCGATCATGCATTGGCGCTGATGCTTGCTCTTACCCGAAAAATATCGCACATGAATCAGCTAGTAAGGAGCGGCGTTTGGGATTACCAAAAGAGCATTCCGATCTACCGCCATAGTGAACAAACTGTTGGCGTTATCGGGTTAGGCAGAATTGGCACTTCTTTTGCACAAAAAGTGCAGGCTCTTGGCTGCCGCGTTATTGTATGCGATTCCAAATATAAAAACAATCAATCTAGAAAACTGCCAGATGGAATGGAGCTTGTGGAATTAGATGAATTGCTTGAGCAATCTGATGTTGTTTCCATCCACTGCCCGCTTGAATCTGCATATAACTTGTTAGATGAAGAACAGCTTAAACGGATGAAAAATACAGCTTATCTGGTGAATGTTTCGCGCGGAGGAATCGTGAACGAGGCTGCCCTTGATACAGCACTTGAAGAAGGGTGGATAGCCGGTGCTGCTGTTGATGTAGCGGAAAAAGAACCGCTGTCTGCAGACTCTCCATTATTCAAACACGATCATTTCTTATGTACACCGCATATGGCTTGGTACTCTGAACAGGCCGCATTGGAATTAAAACGAAAAGTAGCAGAGGAAGCTGTGCGTTTCTTGAAAGGCGAACCTGTGCACTACCCAATAAATGAGATTCATAACCTTATAAAAGAGTAGGAGTGGAGTAAATGAAAAAGACTTTTAAAACTTTTGCTATAGTTGTAACCGTTTTCTTTGTAACAATGTTAGCTGCTTGCGGCGGATCTAGTTCTTCTGGTGATACATCAGATGGAGGATCAGGCGGAAGCGGATCAGCTCAGGAAATTAAAGTAGCTTTCAACCAGCCTGAAAACCATCCGCAGTACAAAGCAATGGAAGAGTTCGGTGAAAAATTTAAAGAATTAACGGATGGTGCATATGAAATCAAATTGTATCCAAATGAACTTTTAGGTGCACAGCGTGAAACAATGGAGCTTGTTCAATCCGGGACAATTGGAATGTCTATTGTTGCAGGAAGCTTAATGGAAAACTTCAATGAAGAATTTGTTGTATTCAACTTGCCATACGTATTTGATTCAAAGGATCACCAAATGTCCGTATTAAATAATCAGGATATTGTAGGAGACTTATATACGTCAGTTGAAGATCAAGGCATGACTGTTGCAGCTGGATTCCATGGCGGTGTCCGCAATGTTTATAACAGTGAAAAACCTATTAATACACCAGAGGATTTAGCTGGAATGAAGATTCGTATTATCGAAAGTGATACAAACATTAAGATGATGGAAAACATGGGTGGAACAGGAACACCAATGGGTCAAGGTGAGGTCTACACAGCGATTCAATCAGGTGTTATTGATGGAGGAGAAAACAATGAGCTAATCTACTCTAATCTGAAGCATGTGGAAATCGCACCATACTATTCGTATACACAGCATTTAATGATTCCTGATTACCTGCTCATCAACACAAATTTATTAAAAGGTATGTCTGAAGAGCATCAAAACATCTTCAAAGAAGAATTGGCAAAAGCAGTTGATCGTGAAGTTGAGCTTTGGGATGCAGATGTAGAAGCTGCGAAAAAAGCTGCTGAAGAAGCAGGTGCTGAATTTAACGAATTAGATATTAAAGTTTTCCAAGATGCCGTTCAGCCGGTCATTGATGAAAAGTTAAGCTCAGACAGCGCAAAAGCTTTATATGAAAAAGTTAGAGAAGTAGCTGAATAAGAGCTGGAGTGATTGTATGAAACTCATAAAAACAATTTTAGATAAAATACTGGGCAGTATATGTATCATTCTATTCGCTTTCCTTGTTTTACTGGTAACATGGCAAGTTATCACTCGGTTTATCTTTGATAATCCGAGTGTGATCTCTGAAGAATTAGCAAAATACTGCTTCGTTTGGCTTGTCTTGTTTGGGGCTGCTTATGTATTCGGTGAAAGAGGGCATATGGCCATTGAATTTATTAAGGATAAATTTCCAAGCGGGATCAAAATGGGAGTTGAACTGTTTATTGAGCTCGTAGTTATTCTCTTTGCCGCTCTTATACTTGTCCAAGGTGGATTTGCAGCAACAAGTCTTGCATGGACACAGCTATCTGGTGCGCTTCAGATTCCCGTAGGCTATTTATACTCAGCCATTCCGCTTAGCGGAGTATTTATTATCTTTTACTGTATCTATAATATGTACCTCATCATTAAAAATAAGAAACCACTAGAGCAATAGTTAGGCTGAAAGGACGTAGATAATATGGATATTGCTGTTCAAGCGGCACTGATACTATTTGCTGGCGTGGCATTCTTATTAATTATTGGTGCACCAATCAGTATCAGTGTAGGAGTAGCATCCGCTTTGGCGATGTTCTCCATCGTGGACTTTAATAATGGTCTTTTGACCTCGGCACAGCGGATGTTTACCGGAATGAACTCGTTTACGCTGCTTGCTATTCCGTTTTTTATTCTTGCCGGAGTAATCATGAACAACGGCGGGATTGCAATGAGACTGGTCAATTGTGCTAAAGTACTGAGCGGCCGTTTGCCGGGTTCTTTAGCACATACCAATATTGTTGCTAATATGATGTTCGGATCCATCAGCGGTTCGGCAGTTGCAGCAGCAGCAGCAGTTGGAGGAACGATGGGCCCACTGCAAAAAAAAGAGGGCTACAATCAGGAATTTAGTGCGGCTGTAAACATTGCATCCGCTCCAACAGGAATGCTGATTCCGCCAAGTAATACGCTGATTGTCTATTCTCTTGTTAGCGGCGGAACGTCAATCGCTGCCCTGTTTATGGCTGGGTACATTCCAGGAATTCTCTGGGGATTAGGCTGTATGCTTGTTGCGTTCTTATTAGCGAAAAAGTATGGCTATAAAAGTGATGACAAAGTCAGCTTTGCCATCGCGTTAAAAGTATTTTTAGATGCCATTCCAAGTCTTTTGTTAATTGTGATTGTTATTGGAGGGATTATTGGAGGCGTGTTTACGGCAACAGAAGGTTCTGCCATTGCCGTTGTTTATTCCCTGCTGCTTTCTTTCATTTACAGAACGATTAAAATTAAAGATTTGCCTGGTATTCTACTAGATTCAGCTAAAACAACTTCTATTGTTATTTTCTTAATCGGTGTTTCTTCTATTATGTCATGGGTAATGGCATTTACGAATATTCCGGGCATTATAGCGGATACATTGCTAAGTATTTCAGATAACATGTTTGTTATACTTCTGATTATGAACATAGTGCTTTTAATCGTTGGTACGTTCATGGATCCGACACCGGCGGTATTAATTTTTACGCCTATCTTCTTACCAATTGCAACAAGCTTCGGAATTGATCCAGTTCATTTTGGGATCATGATCGTATTCAACTTATCAATTGGAACCATTACACCGCCTGTTGGACCAGTATTATTTGTAGGTACCAAGGTAGCTGGACTGCGAATTGAGAGTGTAATAAAACCGTTATTGCCATTCTTCCTAGTGACTGTCTTGGTATTATTTCTTATTACGTACATCCCAGAGCTATCACTATTTATACCAGAGCTATTTAACTTAACAGGAAATTAATAAAAAGTGGACAGGTACATGTAGCGTGGAAACGGGACTGTACCTGTTTTTATAATGAGAGTTTGAGAAACAGCTAGAATGATGCTAAATATGTTTTTTTATGTAATGGAGGGATTGGTCATGAAAGCCATTTTTTATGAGGGTGCGGAACATGTTGCCTTCAAAGAAGCAGAGATGCCTAAACTGCCAGAAGGGTGGGCACTCATTAAAACTTCCCATGTTGGGATATGCGGAACAGATCTAAATATCTATGCAGGAACACATCCTCGCGCTGCTGCGCCTTTAATCATTGGGCATGAATTTTCCGGTACGGTGCTTGAAGGACATCCAACACTAAAAGAAGGAGCAAAAGTAACAGTAAACCCATTATTAAGCTGCGGCACATGCGGACCTTGTGTATCAGGACAGTCTCATGTTTGTGAGTCTCTAAAACTGATTGGCATTGATTGTGACGGCGGGATGGCAGAATATGTTGCAGCACCCGTCGAAAGCATTATTGCTCTGCCGGAGGAGATGAATTTAGAGGCAGGAGCATTGGCAGAGCCGGTTGCGGTTGCAGTTCATGCGGTCCGTCAGGGCGGTTATGTGCCGGGAGATCGGGTCGTTGTTTTTGGTGCAGGCACGATTGGCTTATGTGTAGCACTCGTTTTAAGAAGCTTGGGTGCAACAGATATCATTGTGGCTGAAACAAATGAACACCGTCTTGCCATGGCGAAAGAGCTTGGTTTTGTTGCGGTAAATCCGCTGACTGAGGATGTTCACAGCGTGGTTTTAGAGTATACGAACGGCTTAGGTGCCGATTTTGTTTTTGATTGTGCAGGCCATCCATCGGTATTAACTCAGCTGACCGAGCTTGTAAAGGTCAGAGGAAATATAATCATTGTCGCAGCTTATAAAAAGCCGGCTCCAGTCAACCTTCTTCAAGGAATGTTTAAGGAGCTCTCCATTCAATTTGTGCGTGTTTACACACCAAGAGACTTTGAGATTGCGATTGACCTATTAAACTCACAAAGCAGCTTTGAAAAAATGATTACACATGTGCTTCCTCCTGAAGAAGCAGAAAAAGGCTTTGAACTGCTGACAACAGGAACAAATGCTGTGAAGGTTATGTATTCTTTTTAAGAAAAATATTTGTCCTTTAGAAAGGAATAAAAACATGAATAACTTATTTGATCTAACTGGAAAAGTAGCGATAGTAACGGGCGGTAATCGCGGTCTTGGAAAGGAAATGGCTTTAGGTCTTGCCAGTGCTGGAGCTGATGTTGCAGTGGTAGCGAGAAATGTCACAGAAGAGGTACTGGAAGAAATCCGAAATCAAGGAGTTAAAGCGATCGGCATCAATTATGATATTCGGGATGTGGATGGCTACGGTTCACTAGTGGATCAAGTGATAGATCAAATGGGCAAAATTGATATTTTAGTGAATAATGCAGGAGTTCAAAAACGTCATCCTGCTGCGGAATTTCCGAAAGAAGATTGGGATTTTGTGATGGATATTAATGCAAACGCCGTATTTTATCTTTGTCAGACTGTCGGAAAACATATGCTTGAAAGAGGAAAAGGGAAGATCATCAACATTGCTTCGCTCCTATCCTTTCAAGGCGGTTTAACCGTTCCAGCCTATGCAGCGAGCAAAGGAGCGGTCATGCAATTCACGAAATCATTAGCGAATGAATGGGCCGGCAAAGGAGTAAACGTAAATTGCATCGCACCAGGCTATATGGCGACAGAAATGAATACAGCGCTAATCGAAGATCCAACAAGAAGCAGGCAAATTCTTGAGAGAATCCCCGCACAAAGATGGGGCAATGGCCAGGATATGCAAGGTGTTGCAATCTTTTTAGCATCTGATGCCTCTGACTATATTCACGGCTATACACTGGCGGTTGATGGCGGCTGGTTAGGGCGTTAAGAAAGAATAGGTTATAGGATAGAAAGACCTTTAGTACTTGTTTAAACATAAAATTGTAAACTATATATTAAATAGAATGGTGAAATGAAAAATAGATCTGTACTAAACGAACGGAGGATACACATGACATTTCAATTGGATTACTTTTCACTAAAAGGGAAAACGGCATTAGTTACAGGAGCAAGGACGGGAATTGGCCAAGCAATTTCAATTGGTTTGGCAGCTGCTGGTGCACATGTCCTTCTTTTGGGCCATCGTGATAATTTACAGGAAACACAAACGAAGATTGAGGAAATTGGCGGGACGTACGATACCATCTTAATCGATCTAAGCAAGGTCGACACAATTCGTGAAAAACTTAAACCAATCATTGAAAAGCATGAGATTGATATTTTAGTTAACAATGCGGGTGTTATTTATCGTGAACCAGCAGTAGATTTTAATGAGCAAGAATGGATGCGTGTCATTGATGTTAACGTGAACTCCATTTTCGTATTGTCTCAGGAAATTGGGAGAGGAATGGTGGAAAGAGGATCAGGTAAAATCATTAATATTGCATCCCTTTTATCCTTCCAGGGAGGTATATTTGTACCAGCTTATACGGCAAGCAAGCATGCAGTAGTTGGATTGACAAAGGCTTTAGCCAACGAGTGGGCTGGCAAAGGCGTTCAGGTAAATGCAATTGCTCCTGGATATATTGAAACGAACAACACAGAAGCCATCAGAAACGATGAGCAGCGCAATAAATCGATTTTAGAAAGAATTCCGGCAGGTCGATGGGGAGAAGCAGATGACCTGGCTGGAGCCGCAGTCTTTTTATCCTCCAAGGCTTCTGAATATGTCAATGGCCATGTATTAGTCGTGGATGGCGGCTGGCTGGGAAGATAAATATAGGTTAGAAAAACATAAAAAACGGCAAGAGCTTTTAAAAGCTCTTGCCGTTTTTTTGTATGATCTTCAAAAAGAGATGTGAAGTAAACCTGACGTAAAGTTTCTTTTACGTTAATGTGAAAATATGAGAGGTGATGAAGTGAAAAATCGATTGCCTGAGTTACGGAAAATGTTTGGATATTCGCAAGAGCGTCTTGCAGCCAAGCTTGGAGTGTCGCGGCAAACTATCATTTCAATTGAAAAAGGAAAATACTTTCCTTCGCTGCCGCTGGCTTTTGAACTAGCAAAAACATTTGAAACAACGATTGAACATGTATTTATTTATGAAGGAAAAAAGGAGGAAGGATGATGGGATCACGAAGAACTTTCTTAGTCATGGGGATTCTATTTACGCTAATGGGGGGATTTGTAGGATACGCAGGAATCATGGCAGACTCAGCTCCAGTATCCATGACCTATATTGTTCTTGCCATGGCTTACATGTCCTATTGTCTCAGCTACTTATTTCCGCAATTTAAAGAAAATGATGAGCGGGTGAAATTAATCAAGCAGAAGGGGATGTTTGCTTCTTTTATAGCGTTTATGCTGTACCTGATATTGTTTCAAATAGGAATTCAGCTAGGCTGGGTTAACCTCAGCGCATTACAGCTTCTGCATATTTTGAGCACATTAATGATTTGTACAGTCTTTTCTTCATTTGTCATATATTCTAAGAAATTATGAAAACATTGTTTGATCCCATTATTTCCTAGGGAATACTGTCGATTTGAAAATACATGTATCTATATGTTCGACACAGTGCATCGAAACCCTTAGTTGAGGAAATCAAACAGAGTTAATTGCTTTAGAAGCAATCCAACATAAAAATCAGCAATAGCCCTCTTTTTTAACAAATATAGGCAACTGCCTCAAACATATACGAATGTCCAGCATATTTTATCTTATAAATTGGCTGTGCAATTGTATTAGGATTGTTTCGTTTCTTCCACATTTTAAATAATGAAAAAGCATGAAGGCTAAAAATAAATGTCAGCCTGGTGGAAGTAAGGCGCGATCATGATCCGGCTAAGCCAATTAATTATTATAGGGGGGAGCCTATTAATATGTATGGAAGAAGACCTTATGGATTTGGTTATGGAGGATTTGGCAGAAGACCGTTCGGTTATGGTTTTGGCGTACCGTTTTTAGGCGGTTTTGTTGGAGGTTTGGCAGCAGGAGCACTTCTTACACCTGGATTCGGATATGGCGGTTATCCTGGATATCGACCGTTTTATCCGCCATATTATTATTATTGATAAATGTGGCTGGCTTTTTGCCAGCCATTGCTTTTTGGCGAGGAATATTATTCTGGTCATCTATGAAGATTTTACTGAAATAGAGGTTTACTCTATATAAATTTAGGGAAAAGAGAAGTATGGATGATCCTTGTGGTTATAAGGAGAAACCGCACTCTGCTGTTTTTCTATGGGAGCAGCAGCGGTTGATATTGTATTTTAGTTATGATAAGTTCATATATAAGAAAGGAGGAGGACAGCACAACAATTGGAAATGGAATTATTTTTCCTATATTCGTAATAGTGTACTGAAGAAGGGGATCTGTCCTATACAGATAAAGAATGCAGTGCACAACGAGATTATGAGGATATGAAAATTAATTCTTTACGGCGAAATTTATTCTTGCACTAAACTCTAGTTTTATTCGCTTCGATTCACTTCGCAATTAACTTCTTTTATATTCAAAAACCAAATGTTCTTTCCCTTCGTACTAAAACGATCTGAAAGGAAGAATCAATGAATTCTCAAAAGAAAAAATTAAATATAGTATTTTATGCATCGGCGGTCATTATTGCAGGTTTAGTATTGGCGGGCGCTTTCATGCCAACGGCTTTTGCAGAAGTTGCCAACACAGCGCTCCAATTTACTACGCACAACTTTGGCTGGCTTTATTTAGGCGCGATATTCATTTTTGCGGTCTTTTTAATTTACTTAATTTTCAGTAAATATGGATCGATTCGATTGGGAGGCAAAAATGAAAGACCGAAATATCCGCTGTTTACATGGATCGGTATGCTTTTTTCAGCCGGTTTTGGTGTCGCTCTTGTTTTCTACGGAATCGGTGAACCTATGTCGCATTTCTTTGCACCGCCATTTTCAGATGTAGAGGCGCAATCTACAGAGGCAGGAAGAATCGCCATGGGTTACTCTTTTTTTCACTATGGAATTAGCCAATGGACCGTCTTTGGGATAGTGGGTCTTGCAATGGCATACTTCCAATTTAAAAAGGGCAAAGATGGAATGGTGTCGACGACTCTTTCTCCGATCATCGGAAAAGGAAAACATGAAAAGCCAACAAAGAGACTCGTTGATATTTTGGCGATCGTAGCAACAGTACTAGGTGTAGCGACTTCAATCGGGTTAGGTGTCATGCAAATTAATGGAGGAGTTACGTCCACATTTGGGCTTGCAGAATCCCCATGGACGCTGATTATCATTATGGCCATTCTAACTGGCTTATATCTGTTGTCTGCTACAACAGGATTGGATAAAGGAATTCGCTGGCTAAGTAACTTCAACCTGGGTGCAGCTTTAGTGTTTATGTTGTTTGTATTTGTGACAGGTCCAACAGTGTTCATTTTGGATACGTTAATTGTTGGTATTGGCGATTATATTACAAACTTCATCTCCTATAGTCTGAGATTAAGTCCTTATAGCGGCGGTGAATGGGTCTATGATTGGACTGTGTTTTACTGGGCATGGGCGATTGCTTGGGCGCCGTTTGTCGGAGCTTTTGTAGCACGTGTTTCCAGAGGCCGTACGATTCGTGAATTTATCCTAGGTGTCATGGTCGCTCCCCCTGCTATAGCTTTATTGTGGATTGCTGTTTTCGGAGGAACTGCACTTCATATGGATTTATTTGAAGGCGGAACAATCGCGGCTGCTGTTAACAATGACATTACAAGTGCCTTATTTGCTACTTTAGCAGGCTTGCCATTTACAGAAATTGTTTCCGTATTTGTTCTTCTGTTAATCTTCACTTTCCTGATTACTTCTGCTGACTCAGCGGTATTCATTTTGAGCAGTATGTCGACTGGGGGCTCACTCAATCCTCCAATTAGAATAAGAATTATATGGGGAGTTTTAATGAGTGGAATTTCGTTAATCCTTCTCCTTGCAAGCGGACTGACTGGATTGCAGACAGCTTCAATTATTGCCGCTCTGCCGTTTGTGATTATTCTCTTGCTGATGAATTTCTCGATCTTTAAAGTCATAAGAGCTGACTATAAAAAAGAAGCAGTTGCCAAAAATCCGGCTGCTGAGAAAAAAGAATCAAGAGAGAAAACGCAGAAAACAAGCAAGTTAAAAGAAGATAGTGCGAGTGTCTCATAATAAAATAGAAAAGATTCAAGGCGTTGATGCCTTGAATCTTTTTTTGTTCAGATTTCTATTAAACTGCTTTATTTTTCTCTAATTTTGCAGAAATCAAAAGATAAATAGCAATGCCGCCAAAGGTAATTAGTGTACTTGTGATCAGTCTTGCCTCATCTTGCAAGGATGTTTGTTCCAGCAGGTAGTCAGGCAATGTAATAAGTGCCAGAACAATCACCATAACCCAGGTTTTAGCCCAGAGGGAGGTCCCAATAAGAAACAATAGCAGAATAGTCCCGGTAATGATACTTCCAAGTATGCCAAAATCGATGACAGGAGTGGCGATCGCTTTGTTTAGAAAGATTAAGCCGAGAAATAGTCCAATTGGAACAATAGATATCCCCATAAAGATCAATCCTTTTTTTATAGGAGAGCGTTCCAATGTAGAGATGGCCTTAAATCCGATCAATACTAAAGCAATAAAAATGATCGCAATCATGATATGTCCGACAATTTCTAAAACAGAATACGAGAGTGTTCCTTTCAGCAAATCTGGAATGATGTTAAAGGAAAATGAACCTAAAGCAATCAGACATATATATTTGAACCACGTTCTCATATCAATAGGCATTTCATTTGAAATCATCTGCATATAGTCTTTTGGGGACTTTCCAACAATTTTCTCGATTGGTTTCCCCTTTTTTTCTGCTTCATAAAGATGAACTTCTAATTCTTCAATCATTTCCTCAATCTCTTTTGGATTTTTACCGCTGGAAAATAAATAAACCCGCAGATTTTCTAAGAAATTTTGGCTTTTTTTCGATAAGGTGAATTCATTATTCAACATTTTCAGCTCCTTTAGTTTTATTTTCCATTGTCTGATTCTTGATGCAGTACCCTATTGACACTGCTCTCCAGCTGATGCCAGCGCTCTATAAACTTCTGTAATTCCAGTTCTCCTTTTGGAGTAAGTGAGTAGTATTTTCTTCGTGGACCAGCAGTGGATTTCTTCAATGTAGAAGTAACCAACTCTTCTTTTTGCATCCTTATAAGCAAAGGATAAATGGTTCCTTCACTGAAAGAATGAAATCCATATTCTTCAAGCTTTTCGGCCAGTTCGTAGCCATAGACTTCTTTATTATGAATAATGGCCAGGATACAGCCATCAATAATTCCTTTAAGCATCTGAGTTGACGACAAAAAATTTCCCTCCTTTCTTTACTAACTTGTAATACAAGGGTTATGTGGTTTATATACCTTGTAAAGCATGATATTGATTAGTGTAACTTTAATTATCTTGTAATGCAAGGTAAAAGAAAAAATAATTGTTATTGCGATTTAATAATAGGGAATGTAATCATTATAACAAGAAATTAAATAGCATATATCAGGAGTGGCAGAATGTATGTCTGATTTTGTCGCCTTTTGTATAAATATGATGGTTGAAATATTCGAAAAACAAGCTAAATTAAAAAAATATGCTATAATTTATTTTGTAAATTTATATGAATAGGAGTAATCGCTATGGTGTTAAAAGATGTGTTTATTGGCCTTTCCCAAAATCAATTCTTAAATAATACGGCGAAAAAATACGGGTTAAAATTGGGTGCTCAAAGTGTTGTTGCAGGCACTAACTTAACCGAAGCGATTAAGAGTATTAAAGAGCTTAATGCGAAGGGTATTTCTTGTACTGTAGATAATCTTGGCGAATTTGTATTTGAAAAAAGTGAAGCTACAGAAGCAAAAAATCAAATCCTTGAAGTGATTGAAGCGATTCATGAACATCAAGCAGATGCGCATATCTCTTTAAAGCCGTCCCAGCTGGGCCTTGATATTGATTACTCTTTTTGCTTAGAGAACCTGAGAGAAATTGCAGCTCGGGCCTATCAATATGGCATCTTCATTAATATCGATATGGAAGACTACAAAAGACTGCAGCCTTCATTCGATATGCTCGATGAACTTTCAAAAGAATACGATAATCTTGGCACAGTGATCCAAGCGTATTTTTTCAGAGCAGATGATGACATTGAAAAGTATAAAAATTACCGATTGCGCATCGTTAAGGGAGCTTATAAAGAATCCGAAGATGTTGCTTTCCAGACAAAAGAAGAAATAGATAAACATTATATTCAACTGATTGAATGGCATCTGCTCAATGGCAAATTTACATCAATCGCGACACATGATCACCGAGTAATTAATCATGTAAAGCAATTTGTTAAAGAACACCAGATTTCAAATGACAAGTTTGAATTCCAAATGCTATATGGTTTTAGAAAAGAGATGCAGCTCGAGCTTGCCAGCGAGGGTTACAATTTCTGCACATATGTACCTTTTGGACATGATTGGTATGGCTATTTTATGCGCAGATTAGCGGAACGCCCGCAAAATTTAAATCTTGTGGCAAAGCAGGTCTTTACAAAGAAAACGAATACAATTATTGGTGTGGCTGCAGGAGCATTCCTGCTTGGCAGACTCACGAAAAGAAAAAATAAATAAATTTATTGCCTGTTCGTATTTTTACGAGCAGGCTTTTTTGTATATGCGAAAAGAAAGTGAATTACAAATTTACGAGATTGCAAGCAAACTGGAAGATTTTCTGACAAAAAAATAAATTTACTGTTTTAATTATTCAGATTCTTTAGTAGAATGGATATTAAAATATTAAAGGGGCGGTATCATATGAGTGATATTTTTATATGTGGTGAGATTATTCAGAAGTAAGAAACCCATTTAATGGGTGAGGGATATAACTGTAATTAAGAAAAAATTAAAAGTAAAAGAACAGGGGTTATGATTATGAAACTATTAGAAACCATCAGCTCAATCGCAGGTAAATTTTTTGCCGTATGGGTGATTGTCATTGCGGTTATTGCTTTTCTAGTGCCAGCACCATTCCAGCAGCTGGGAGGCTATGTAACAATTCTTTTAGGTGTAGTAATGTTTGGAATGGGATTAACGTTAAAGCCTGTAGACTTCAAGATCATTGCCACCAATCCATTTCCTGTATTAATCGGGTTTGTAGGACAATTTACAATTATGCCGCTAGTGGCTTTCCTGATTGCAACAGCACTCAACTTACCAGCTGAACTTGCAGCAGGCTTAGTTCTTCTAGGTTCTGTACCAGGCGGAACAGCATCAAATGTTATGGTGTTTTTAGCGAAAGGAAATGTACCGTTATCAATTGCAATGACGTCACTTTCAACATTGCTGGCTCCTGTTGTTACACCGCTTATTTTATTATTATTAGCAGGGCAATGGATGCCAGTTGACGCAGCTGCAATGTTCTTATCAATTGTTCAAGTCATTATTGTACCGATTGCATTAGGGTTATTGATTCGAAAAGTCTTCCCAAAGACAGTGGAAAAGAGCATTGGGGTTCTGCCATTGATTTCTGTTGTGGCAATTATGATTATCGTTTCAGCTGTTGTATCAGGCAATGCTGAAAGACTTGCACAAACAGGATTGCTTGTTTTTGTTGCGGTTATGCTTCACAACGGTGCAGGTTTACTGCTGGGATACTTTGCAGCCCGTTTGTGCGGACTTGATGAAAGCAAACGCCGGGCCATTGCACTTGAAGTAGGAATGCAAAACTCAGGACTTGGGGTTACCCTAGCTACCGCACACTTTGGTCCGATCGCTGCTATTCCAAGCGCACTAGGAGCGGTTTGGCATAATATTTCAGGACCGATTCTTGCTACTTACTGGGCGAAAAAACCAGTGGTTGAACAGGAAGAAAAAGCTCCTGTTGAAGGCACAGAACAGGCTGTAAAACATACTCCAATTGGATAGTTGGAAAGGAGTACTGCTCGTAATGAGTGGTACTTCTTTTTTTATGTAAAAAAAGACCTAACATATAGCTTCTATGCAGGTCTTATCATACTGGTTGGTTGTGCAATTTTTACTGATTTATAATAGTTTTGTTATATCATCTTCAATTTTTCCAGGCTCAGTAGTAGGTGCATATCGTTCAATGACCTGACCATTGCGATCCACCAGGAATTTTGTAAAGTTCCATTTAATATTTTTGGATAAGACGCCTTTTTTCTGTTCTTTTAAATGTGAAAATAAAGGATCAGCATTAGCTCCGTTCACGTCAATTTTTCCAAACATCGGGAAGGTTACACCATAATTGAGCTGGCAAAACTGTGTTGTTTCTTCAATATTATCAAACTCCTGATTATTGAACTGATCACAAGGAAAACCTAAAATTTCTAACCCTTGATCCTTGTATTTATCATATAGACTTTGCAAACCTTCAAACTGAGGAGTTAATCCGCATTTGCTTGCTGTATTCACGATCAATAAAACCTTGCCTTTATACTCATCTAATGATTTTTCATTGCCGTTTGTCATTTTAACTTGGAAATCATGTACCGTGCTCATTGTATTTCCTCCCTAATGTAAAATTAAATCGTGTACGATCTAATTTTAAAGTCTTTTTAGGTGAAAAGCAATTGAGATGTATTTGCTTAAATACCCGCAAATAATCACCAGTTAAAAAAAGTCTCATCTGTCACACAATCCTCAAACTTTCACAATCATGCATAAAAGAGATCTAATCATTATATGTTACACTCTATATAGATATAAATGATAGATAACTGAGGTGTACACAGTGAAAACAGTATTAGTCATCGGCGGCGGCATTACTGGAATGGCTGCCATGTATGAACTGCAAAAATGGAAAAAAGAAAACAGCTCAAATGTGAAGCTGATCCTTGCAGAAGGAGCTGATCAGCTGGGCGGAAAAATCCGCTCTGTTAAACAAGATGGATTTTTGATGGAGTCTGGTGCTGATTCAATCGTTACGCGCAAAACCCATTCTATGTCTTTTATGAAGGATCTGAATCTTGAAGACAAAGTGGTATACAATGCATCAGGCAAATCTTATATATTCTCAGATGGTCAGCTGCATCCGATTCCAACCAATTCGGTCTTTGGCATTCCGGGAACCATTGAGGCATTAGCTGAGAGCACGCTTGTTTCAGCCGAGGGGAAGGTGGCAGCTTTAAAGGATTTTTATACAAAAAATGAACATTTTACAGAAGAAGATTCAATTGGAGAATTTCTAGAGCACTATTTCGGGAAAGAGCTGGTGGAAAAGCAAATCGCTCCTGTATTATCTGGCGTGTATTCGGGTGATCTGAATCAATTGACGATTTCAGCTACATTGCCGAGTGTGCTTAAATATAAAAATGAATATGGCAGTATCATAAAAGGCTTTGAAGCCAATCTGGCGATGTATCAAAGCAGCGGCGAGAAACGGTTTTTATCCTTTGAAAATGGACTCCATACAGTTATTGATGCCTATGCAGATCGTTTAGAGGATGTGCAGCTGCTTATGAATAGTAAGGCTGAGCGTATTGAAAAGCAGGATGGCCAGTACACCGTGACGTTTACGAATGGGGAAGTAGTAACTGCAGATCATATTATTTTAAGCATTCCGCATAAGGCTGCTGAAAACATGCTTGCTGACCAGAAGTTGCAGGATAGCTTTCAGCAATTAAAGTCCAGCTCTTTAATTAGTGTCTACCTTGGCTTTGAAGTGCCTGACAGTATCCTGCCTGCTGACGGAACAGGCTTTATTTCAGCAGATCCTGACGAACTAACATGCAATGCTTGCACTTGGTCCAGCAGAAAATGGTCTCATACGTCAAAAAGCGGAAACCTTCTGTTAAGGCTTTTTTATAAAAGCAGTCTGACCAATTACGCTTCTATTGAAAAGATGACAGAAGAAGAACTGCTGCAAACAGCCTTAACAGATGTAAGAAAAGCATTAGGAATTGAGGCGGCACCTGCCATCAGCGAAATTACCCGCTGGGAAAACAGCATGCCCAATTACTTAATTGATCATAAAGAAACAGTAACCAGCCTAGAACAAAAACTTGCCGAAATCTATCCTGGCATCGAGCTTGCCGGCTGTTCTTATTACGGAGTAAGTCTGCCGGATTGCATTGAAAATGGAGAGAAGACAGCACAGAAGGTTATAACTGAATTAGTTTGAAGTGAGGAGGCAGCGGGTATGGCTTCCAAGAAAAAAAACAGCGATTACTCGCTGTTTTTTATTATTTAAATATAACCGAAACCAATTCGTCCATGGTCATGCCGCTCTCAACTTCAAATGTACCTGGACGCAATTCGTTGGATAAGCCGCGTTTTTCAACTTCTTTGAAAAAGTCGTTAGCGTTTTTGATGACATTCGCTCTTTCAAGTGCATCACCGACATCAATGCTCGTCATTCCGGAAGTAACAGTCAGCATCGTACGGTACACGACTTTCTCAGCTGATTCTGTTTCTTGCTCATCTTCTTTGGCAGGCTCTTCTGTTTTTTCAGGTTCTGCAGAAGCTTTTGCTTCAGCAAGCTGCTTGCTCCATTCATCCTCAGTAAGAATGATATAGTCTTTATCAGTTAACTCTGCTTTCATCTCATCTTCAGTTAAAGCTTTGGCTTCTTCTTGTACTTGTTTTGCTTCTGTTGTTTTAGGTTCACTAGGACTAAGGAAATAAACGATGGCGACTAAAGTGGCAGCTGCCAAAAGGCCCGCTGCAAAACTGCGCATTGTACCAGCTGTCATTGAGCAACCTTACTCCTTTCATCCTTTTGTTTCATATAAGGAGCGAGAACCTGTTGAACTTCATCTGGCGTCAGCTTCATTTTCATTGCAATACTTTCAAATGAATAGCCGCGGCGATGCATCTCAAGCATCTCTCTCAATGTATTCTTGCGATCTTTCTCATCAGCGGCAATGCCAGCTTCCGTATCTGCGATTTCGCTGTCTAGTTCTAGATTGCGGATTTGCTGCTTCAATTGATGAATTTCATCCATTAGTGAAAAAGAAAGCTGATCGATCTGCTGATCTGTGCTTGCAGCTGTTTTTCTCGCTTTAATAAAAGATAATACGAGTAGTACTGCGGCAGCACCAAATAAAACTGCGATTACCCAACCCATAAATATTCCTCCTAAAATTAAAGATACATCTATCAATCTGTCATTATGTGAAACTGAATATTAGCAGCAATGGTATGTACCATATAGCCTTTTATATGGCTGTCATTAAACCTATTTTATTATACACTGCTTACTGCCGAATTTCGATGACATTCGCCAAAATACCACAATAGTCATATCTTTATGAGAATATAAGGAGAAACTGTTACTTTTTTCTGTATGGCCGGGCACCCTGCCTTCATACAATGTACTCATGCACGGAAGGTGATTTTGCCTTCTAAAAAGGCGGGTTTGATAGGAAAATTAATGAATTTGATAGGAAGGTTGGTAAGTTTGATAGGAAAGACAGAATCTTTGATAGGAACATGCAGAAGTTTGATAGGAAACCAATAAAATTTGATAGGAAATCCCCAAGGCCTATAAAAAAATCCCAAAGATTTAAAGTGAAAATCCAAAATTAGCTCAGAATCAACGATCTTGCCTCTAACTTTAGTATAAAACCCGACAATTTCCAGATTTTCAGCACATTTTCTCATTGAATCAAACAAAAGTTCAAAAATTCACATTGCTTTCATGCAAATTTGCTATAATACACCATATCCTTTTTAGACAGGTGGTTAGTTTAATGAGAACGAAAGATCATCAGATTGAATCATTTAAAAACAAGATGAAGAACCGGGGCAGGCTGTTAATTCAATGTCCAGATCAGCCAGGCATTGTAGCAGCAGTTTCTCAGTTTTTATTTGAAAATGGCGCGAATATTATGGAGTCGAATCAGTTTTCAACCAATCCAGAGGGAGGAACGTTTTTCATTCGTATTGAGTTTGAATGTCAGGATTTACTGGAGAGAAAAAGCTCTCTTCAAGAAAGCTTTGCCAAGGTTGCAGATACTTTTTCAATGGAATGGAAGCTAACATTTGTTCATGATCTTAAAAGAACTGCGATTTTTGTATCAAAGGAACTGCATTGTTTACGCGAGCTTTTATGGGAATGGGAAAGCGGTGAATTAATCACAGACATTTCGCTTGTCATCAGCAACCATACTGAAGCAAAAGAACTGGTAGAATCGTTTGGCATACCTATTGTTCATATCCCAATGAGCAAAGACAACAAACGGCAAGCGGAAGAGAAACAGCTTCAGCTTCTGCAGGAATATGAAGTGGAGACCATTATTTTAGCACGGTATATGCAAATTTTGTCTCCCGATTTTGTGGAAGCACACCCTTTTAAAATTATTAATATTCATCATTCCTTCCTGCCGGCATTTGTTGGTGCACGTCCATATGACCGGGCGTATCAGCGAGGCGTTAAGATTATTGGAGCGACTTCGCATTATGTTACTAATGAATTAGATGAAGGTCCGATTATTGAGCAGGATATAATACGGGTTGATCATCGAGATCATGCCGAAGATTTGAAAAGGACAGGAAGAAGCATTGAGCGCAGCGTGCTTGCGCGTGCCGTTAAGTGGCATCTGCAGGATCGTGTGATTGTTTATGGAAATAAAACGATTGTATTTAATTAAGCATGAACAAAAGGGCGCATGGATCTAGCGCCCTTTTGCAATTTATTCGCCAGTCTGCGTACGATCTTTTTTACGTTTTTGATCAAGCAATCGGATGACACCAATACTCAGTCGCACAATCCAAAATGTACCGGTGAGCGTGAGAAATGTAAAGAGAGCATTCCACCCCTTATTATAACTTACCAGCCGTGTTTTCTTTTCAAGTACTCCTTCAATCAATGTCATGGGAATGCTGAACAGTAATACGCTGAAGATTGTTTTTAAAGGCTTCATTTTGTAGGTAAACTGGTTGTAGCTCACACATAATAATGGAAAGATAATGTATAAGAAGACAATATTGGACTGAAACACTTTTGGAAAGTAGCGAATAGGATAGCTCACATATTTTCTTTTGACAACGGGAATATCAATGAGCGTTGAGATTAAGGATTTGATAAAGTAAATTAAAAACCAATCTTTCGTATCTCCTTTTTTGCGAAATAATAGGGACCAGCCTGCCATGCTTATAGCAGTTATAATATGCAAAATCTTTTTGTCATTCATAAACATCACCTCATAACAAAACTAAACCGTATTTATCTTTTAATTTGCTCCTTTTATCAGTAAATATAATGTGTTTCCAATAAAAAAAAAACGACCCGGCATTTGCCGAATCGGAGTTCTTGTCTTTGCTATGATTCACCCCATTTATTTTTATAATGAGCAAGTGCGAGCAGCGGAAATATATAACGATAACTATGATAATGAATGTATAATTCTCCAGCCATTCCTTGGCCGTGCGGATAATCTGTTGTCCAATCATTTTGATCAATGTTTTGAATTAGAAAGGATATTGCCTTTTTAATTTCAAGAGTTGGGTGGTCTGAGATGGAAATCAATGCATCAGCTGCCCAGGCTGTATGCGTTAATGTACTTGTTCCTAGCGGAGTGTAGATCATGTTAGAGTCACTTTTACACGACTCTCCCCATCCTCCATCAGCATTTTGAATTTTATTAAGCCAGCTTTTTCCTTTTTTAATTGCTTTATGCTTTGGAGAAACGCCTGCTGCCGCTAATCCTGTTAAGGCTGCCCAAGTGCCATATATATAACAAATTCCCCATCTGCCATACCACGAGCCGTTGCTCTCCTGATTTGAGACAAGCCAGCGGATACCATCCTTCATTGGTGCTAAAGTTTTCCCCATATTTGTATATTGTCCCAAGTATTCAAGCGTTCTTCCAGTCAAATCGGCACTGGAGGGATCGGTAAGAATAAATTCACCTTTTTCAATCGGCAAAAAGGAGAAAAATCTGCTGTCCGTATTTTTTTCAAAAGCGGGCCAGCCGCCATCATCATTTTGCATCGAGGTCACCCAATTTGTGCCTTTGTCCCAAGCGTATAAAAGAGAGCTGTGATCTGCTGCGCTTGCTGTAATGGCCCGAAGTGTGGCTGTACTGTCATCTACATCAGGGTTAATGGTATTAATGTTTGAAAAGCCCCAGCCGCCAGGCAGACTTTGCGGATTATGAACCGCCCAATCGCCATATTTGCGATGCTGTTTTTTGAGTAAAAAATTATTTGCTTTGTTGATCATAGGATCAGCAGAAGAAACGCCTGCTTCTTGCAGCGCATGGCTGATTAAGCTCGTATTCCAAATGGAAGCGGTCGTATATTGCATATGTGTGGTTCCTTTAATGGCAGTTTTCATGGATTTCATGCCATTAATGGCATTTTGGATAATGGGATCATTTTTAGAATGTCCAAGCGAAATCATCGCATAGATCATAAAGAAAGTGGAGCTGAAATAGCTGTAAAACGTACCGTCCTCTTCAATTCGGCTAAGAATATACTGCTTTGTCTGATTCACTGCCATACTGTGCAGCTGAGCGGGCAAACCAGCAAGATAGGTGAGGCTGTTTTTGATAGCAGAAAAAATCTGCTGCCATTCATCTGAGCGGGACCAGCTGAAAAAAGCATCTTCTCGGTTTCCATACAGTTCACGGAGGTCGGGGCGATTTTTTGTTTTTAACCGGAATCTTTTATCAGCTAGAATCATGACTGGTGCAATGTTAGAGCGGCCATAAACGGAGAGACTGTAAAAGTTGATCGGAAAGGATGACGGCAAAAGAATAAATTCAATGGGAAGCGGAAAAAAAGCAGGCCAGCGCTGCTGCCCTGTCAGAGTGAGCATCATTTTCGTGAACATATTCGCTTTTTCCATGCCGCCGTTGTTTAGGATAAATCTTCGGGCTGCACGAAGGCGTGCATCATTTTTCTGATAATAACGTGAGTAAAGAAGGGCGTAATAAGAGTCAATCGTTGCCGAGATATTTCCGTCGAGCTCATCGTGAAAAAGCTTCCAAGCTCCGTTTTGTTCCTGTCTGCTCATAATCCGCTCTGATAATTCTTCAATCAATTGTTCATCATCAATCTCTAGTGACCTTAATAAAATAATCATATAGGCATCTGTCGTAATCCCCGTCTCAAATGGATATTCCCATGAACCATGCTCTGTTTGATCTTGTCTTAGACGTGTAACCAAATTATCAATAGACTGAGAAATGTTCATCTTCCAAACCTCCTCGAAACAATCTTCCATAATACATATTCTGAAGGGGGAAGCACCATTCACAAAGATAAGGAGGTTGAAGCATGGACGTACTTTTAAAAGTGTTAAAACAACTGAGATTGCCCCCTGAGCTGCAGCCGCTCAAAAAAGAATTGAAAAAATTGCTGAAAGAGAAGCGAAGTGTGAAAGTGTGTTCAACCGAGGACGAAGAACTTATAGCCAAAATTAAAGCTGAGACAATAAAATTAAATAAAAATAATGTGACAAGAACGCAGGCCTACTACGACTACTACCAGGAATATCCGGAGATTCATTGGTCCTTCTTGGCACATATGGTATCAAGAAATGCAGGCTGGAACATGACCGATTTACGCGGTGAGTTTCTATCTAGAATATTAAACGGCGAAGAACAAAAAGCCTTTTTTGCCTTCTTAGAAAGAGGAAACTGGCTTATTTTCCAAGATGTCTATCCGCAGCTGCTGCTTTATAGAGAATGGAAAAGAACACGTAAAAATAGGTTCCATTTATTAGCTGATTTTCATGTATCGACTTTTATGGAGGTGGTTTGGAATCATTATCTGCAAAGTAAAGATGTCGAGGTCTTAACATATGGATTAATCATCAATGAACAGAATTATATCCAAAACAGGGTGATGAATGATTCCGTCTTTCAGAAAAAAGTTGTAGATACATTGGAGTTTAAACTGCAGGATTATTTGGCATTCAATCACATTCTTTTTCCATACATGCAGGATGGCAATGTTTCATTAAAAGGGGATACCGTTCATCAATTCCAGCATGTGGAGGCACGGATACGATTCGGGAAAAAGCTGTACCAGATCCTTTTTAGCTCTGAAAAAAATCAAGTGAAGCATTGGGCAGCCGCAAACCAGCATACAGGCTCACGAAAGGATTATTGGTCTCACCTTTTTAATGATATACAAGACAAAGTGCCAGGTTCTGCTTATACAGCTAAGCTGCAGGGATGTCATTTGAAAAACGCCAGCAGCCGCTTGTATAGTCCGCAGCTTTTAGCAGTATGGGATACGTTTGACCATGAACCAGCCCAGGAAGAAGAGTGGTGTAAAGATTGGCGAATTTTATATCTACTGAAAGAAGAAGAGGCTGCAGGAAAAGGAAAAATTGAAGCTGATTATTGTCAGTCGTTAGAGGGGTTAGAGCTTGCAGCTCTTGCAAAAAAAGTAATATCCACCTTTACTTGAGATTTGAAAATAATTTTGTGCAAACGTTTGCTCTTTTCATTGTTTTTGTGGATAATGAGGAGAGCGTTTACATTAAATTATATAGAATTAGGTGATACGTAATGGAATGGTGGAAAAAAAGTGTAGTATATCAAATCTATCCGAAGAGCTTTATGGACAGCAATGGAGATGGAGTCGGGGATATTCCAGGCATTATCAGCAAACTTGATTATTTAAAACAGCTGGGGGTTGATGTCATCTGGCTTTCACCAATCTATGATTCTCCGCAAGAAGATAATGGCTATGATATTCGAGATTATCAGAAGATTTTTCATCAATATGGAACAATGGCAGATTTTGAACAGCTGCTGGAAGAAATGCATAAGAGAGAGTTAAAGCTTGTGATGGACTTGGTTGTCAATCATACGTCGGATGAACATCAATGGTTTGTGCAATCACAGCAGAGTAAGGACAATGAATATCGCGATTATTACATATGGAAGGATGGAAAGGATAATGGAGAGCCACCGACAAATTGGGGTTCAACCTTTGGCGGATCGGCATGGACATTGGATGAGAAAACCGGGCAATATTATCTTCACATTTTTGCTGAAAAACAGCCTGATCTAAATTGGGAAAATGCCAGCTTGCGAGAAGATGTTTATAGCATGATGAAATTTTGGCTGGATAAAGGCATTGATGGATTTAGAATGGATGTCATCAATTTTATATCAAAGGATCCAGATTTCCCAGAAGGTGATAAAAATCCAGGTGATGCTTATGGAAACGGCGGGCAGCATTATATTAACGGGCCGAGAATTCATGAATACCTACGCGAAATGAATAAGGAGGTCCTCTCCAAATATGATGTGTTAACAGTCGGCGAAATGCCAGGAGCAGCTCCGGAAGATGCACAAATTTACACAAACCCGGAGAATCAGGAACTGAATATGGTGTTTACGTTTGAGCATATGGACTTAGACAGTAAGAATGGAGACAAATGGAGTTTTACTGATTTACATCTCCAGGATCTGAAGGAAAACTTTGAAAAGTGGCAGACATCTCTGCATGGTGTCGGCTGGAACAGCTTGTATTGGAATAACCATGACCAGCCGCGCATTGTATCACGCTTTGGGAATGATGGCGAATATCGTGTCAAGTCGGCCAAAATGCTTGCCACCTGTCTGCATATGCTGCAGGGAACTCCGTACATTTATCAAGGCGAAGAAATAGGAATGACCAATGTACGTTTTGATAAATTAGACGATTACCGTGATATTGAATTGATCAATATGTACCATGACCGCAAGCAGCAAGGCTGGGATCATGAGCAATTAATGGCGGCAATTTATAAAAAGGGCAGAGATAATGCCCGCACGCCGATGCAATGGAACAGCAGGGAAAACGGCGGCTTTACAACAGGTAAACCATGGATTAAGGCTAATCCGGTCTACACTGATATCAACGCTGAGCAGGCTTTGAATGATGAAAATTCAATCTTCTACTATTATCAGAACCTGATTCAACTTAGGAAAAAGCATGACATTATAACAACAGGAAATTTTGAATTGCTTCTGAGGGAGCATCCTCATATTTTTGCCTATAAGCGCGTGGAAGGAAATCAGCAGTTATTGGTTCTCTGCAACTTCTCGGATCAGGAGCTGGTGATTGAAGATGAGCAGATTCTGCTGTTCATTGGAGAAGCATCTGTGCTGATTGC
Source organism: Bacillus mesophilum (assembly GCF_008923265.1). Classification (NCBI taxonomy): domain Bacteria; kingdom Bacillati; phylum Bacillota; class Bacilli; order Caryophanales; family Bacillaceae; genus Bacillus; species Bacillus mesophilum. Next base: position 422,662 of record NZ_WBOT01000004.1, read on the forward strand.
GAATGAAGATGCTCGGGAAAATGGAAAGCTGTCTCCTTATGAAGGGATTGTTTATTCTTTGTAGTGATTTGAGAGAATGGCGGATAAAGTGCTGTTTTTGGCGGATAAAATTTTTTGACGGCGGATACAAAATAACGGCGGATATCCTGGTTATTAATCTATTATTTAATGATAAAAAATAAAATTTGAAGGTCAGAGGGTGTTTCTCTCTGTCCTTTTTATATTTTTCGTTAATAAATAGCAGAGTAGACGAGAAGTTTGAAGCATAACTCCAAACTCCCTTGTGATCTCCTAATCTATTCAATCATCTGATTTGCAATTGCGATGATTTCCTCTCGATGCTGTTCCACAGGAATATCATCATTCATATATACCACAGTAAAGGCGACATCGTCGATCTGGAAAGAAAGTGCGCTTTTTAGGTAATAGCCTGTTACACCGTTTTTCAGTTCCACTTCTTCATAATTGGGATAACTGCTGTCTGAAACAGGATAATCGGCTTTTACTCTTAAGAGGATTTCTTCATTTTCATTTGCAGAGCGTGCTCCGAAATAAGCGATGATCATTTTGCCATCACCGTTCAGATCATTGATCACAGGAGGCATATAGAGTTCTGCTTCAAATGGCAGTTCTTCCGGTAAGATCATTTCAAACGGAAGAGCCTCAAGGCCCTCTTCTACAGTAGCTGCTTCGTAAGTGATCGGTGAATTGCCCTGCTGCTCTTCAGTAATGTCCGTTAAGTTAGTTGTGTCTAGTGCGCCAATACTAATATTTAGGAATTGACAGCCTGTCAGGAAAAAGAGACTCAGCAGACTGATAGATGCTATTTTTTTCAGAAAAACTCCCCCTAATCTATTCTCTCTTTTTATTAATTTTAACATTAAATACAATAATAGGTAATTATATTATCGGAATATTCTACGCAAAAAAAAGCAGATCGCAATTGATCTGCTTTCCCTATATTATTTCAACACTTCTTCAAACTCCTCAAATTCCTTTTCTACTTCTATTGATGGTTTAGGTGTAAGCATACTTACAACAACAACTGCCAGCAAGCTAGCAGCGAAGCCTGGAATCATTTCATATAAGAAATCAGATAGATCTGCCATTGACCAGATAATTACCGTAGCAGCACCAACAATCATTCCGGCAAGCGCGCCAGCTGATGTCATCCGTTTCCAGTAGAGACTTAAGAGAATGAGAGGTCCAAAGGAAGAACCAAATCCTGCCCATGCATAGCCGACAAGGTCAAGGATCGTTTCATTTTTCTCCCATGAGATGAAAAGAGCAATGACTGCGACAACTAGTACAGATAAGCGCCCAATCAAGACAAGCTCCTTATCATTTGCCTCGCGGCGGAAAAATGTTTTGTAAATATCTTCCGTTAATGAACTGGATGTTACCAAAAGCTGTGAAGAAATCGTGCTCATGATGGCTGCTAAAATAGCGGCGATCAGGAACCCTGTAATGATCGGATGAAAAAGAATTTCGCCTAAAGTAATAAATACCGTTTCAGGGTCATCGAGTGTTTGCCCAGCCTGAGAAAAGTAGGTAATGCCAAGAAAACCAGTAAACATGGCTCCGATGATCGAGAAAATCATCCAGCCCATTCCGATGTTTTTGGCCTTTTTGATTTCTTTTATTGACGAAATGGCCATAAAGCGCACGATGATATGCGGTTGGCCGAAATATCCGAGACCCCAAGCGAAAAGGGAGACGATTCCAAGTACGCTTGTGCCTGTAAAGATATTCAGGAGAGCAGGATCAATTTCCCGCGGAATCTCCACTGCAGGTCCAATGCCGCCAATATGAAAAATCGTAACGAGCGGAACAAGAATAAGTGCAAGAACCATAATAATTCCTTGAATAAAATCGGTCCAGCTTACGGCTAAAAACCCGCCAAAAAGCGTATAGGCAATAACAACAGCAGAAACCATCCAAAGCCCTGTATGATATTCAAGTCCAAAGATGCTTTGGAATAAAACTCCGCCTGAAACCATGCCAGATGAAACATAAAAAGTAAAAAAGATTAAGATAACTAAACCAGAAATAAGGCGAAGCAGCCTTGAGCGATCTTTAAAGCGGTTTTCAAGATAGCCTGGAATGGTAATAGAATCATTGGCAATCTCTGTGTAAGTACGCAGGCGCGGTGCAACATAAATCCAGTTTGCCCATGCACCCAATGTAAGGCCAATGGCAATCCAAGAAGCACTTAAACCGTCGGCAAACATTGCGCCTGGCAGTCCCATCATGAGCCAGCCGCTCATATCTGAAGCACCGGCACTTAGCGCGGTAACCGCGGGTCCAAGCGTACGTCCTCCCAGCATATAATCTGATAGATTGGAAGTCTTTTTATAAGCCCAGATTCCAATCCCGATCATCCCTGCCATATAGACTGTAATAGAAATGATTAAGCTATAATCCATATTATTCTCCCTTCTTTCCCTAGTAAATGAAATAAAATTATGAATTTTAAATCATTTGCCATATTATACAACACTTTAGTGCGTCTAGGTGATAAATTTTTCAAACAGAAGAAACTTTTTAAAAATGAGCTTCGTCTAGTATAGTGTGGGAGGGATTCTGGTGAATCTGATGAAAAGTTTATTATTTCTTGCACTATGCGTGCCCTTACTGCATGGATGCGGAAAAGAGCATCAGGGTGAAACATCAGAAGCTCCTCAAATCAATTTCGAACTGATCGCAAGCGAGAAAACACTGTCTGCTAACGTTGATGAGATCGCTTTTAAAAGAGAAGAACCTCCTGCTTTTCAGTATTTAATTAAAGCAGCATACAACCCAATTGACTTTGAGCAGTTCTGGAATTTGTTTGATTTTGAGAAGAAGATCCCAAAAGTGGATTTTGAATCAAAGAATGTCATGATTGTTGGGCTGTATGAATCCAGCTGTCCCACTCATATAGAAAAGATATATAATGAACAAGAAATGCTTACCATTACTGTGGCTTCAAAAGAAAATACTTGTGATGAGCTTGCTGCACCAAGGACCTTTGTAATCGAACTAGATAAGGGAATTTCTGAATCTCTGCAAGAAGTTAGGATCGTTGAGAGAGACATAAAAACCATAGTTCCTATTCAGTAAAAAAATAGGGAAAAGCCTAGGAATGTCCTAGACTTAGGTGAATGGTTCCTATTTCCCAACGACTTTATTAACAGCGTCTTCTACATCGTTTCGGCTCATTTTTTCTTTGCCTTCCATTAATGCCTGTAGCGTTCCGTGTGCCAGTGTTAAAGGAATCTTGCAGAAATGCAGGATGGTAGTATTGTCGATATCCTTAATATAGAGGTCTGCTAACTCAAGATTGCGCTGTGCATAGGCAAACATCTCATCAAGAGACCAGCCTTCCGGAAAAAAGCTGACACCGCGTGTTTCGTCTTCTTTATAATTGCGGAGAATGTTAACGGCCTGGAGTCCTCTGCCAAAAGCGATGCCAAGATTTTTATCAGCGTTAGTGCCGTCATACCAATTCCAGATATCCGTCAGCATGACACCAACTAGCCCTGCAACCGTATAGGTATAATCATCGAGTTCCTGCTCATCGGTAATCTTCCATTCCTTTTCCACCCATTTAGCCATCCCCTCGGCCATTATTGAAGTGGATTTAAGAACTTCTTTTCGAATGCCTTCAGGACAATACGTAACCCAGTCTGCGATCCGGCTGGTTACTTCCGGAAGATGGTGTCGATGTGGCTTCAATAATTCATTCAGCTGTTCGCGAGGGTCATCCTCTTTAAGAATGGTACTGATCGAAGAAAGGAGCTGTATTTTTAGACTGCTTTCGATTTCAGGATCATCTTCAATTTCATCAATTGCCCTCATACATAAATACGCTGAACCAACACCTTCTTTTAACCCTTCCGGCAGCAGGCTAATAGGAATAAAGAAGGTTCTGCTTGTTTCTTTTAGGACTTCGGTTGCTTCCGTATGTAAATGATTACTAGTTTTCACCGTGTCATACCATCCTTTTTTCATATTCATCATTTAATATTGTACCATTATTCATGAACATATGGTGTTTGCATACATTAAGACTACTGTAATTGTAGCGTGTATGCAAAAGTTTTGTCATGTATAAAGGAGATGCTTTGAGATGGTTTTTTTTACATATAGAGTGTTCATCATAGGGATGATTAGAGCAGATGATGAATAACTAGGAATAATGACACCTATGGAGTGGTAAATAGAATATTGAGGAATGTAAAAAAATAATGAACTGGTACATAGGTTTATGATTATAGAATTAACATATAAAAGAAGCAGTATTCGTCGGTTTGGATATTGATGCAAGGTTGTGCCCGAAACGCGCGGCACGAGTGAAATGGATAGTTAAAACCTGATTTAAACGCCCGAAGTCCCGTGAAAAGAGAAAGATGGGTAGTTGAAATCCAAATATAACACCAAAAAACAGTCATAGACTTAAGCTGCTGCCACATCCCACCAACCCATACCTGCAGCAAACCAACTAGCTAATCCCACATCCGATATCAGCATTTCACAAAAAACAAACAAATATACACCAGAATTATTTAAAAATTTTGCAAAAGGTTATATGATAAAAAAATACACTTTAATATTTAGTTTTTCGAAAGAGTTTCGCTATAGAGATTTAGGGGGCATTTAATGAAGAAGATCGCTGAATTTTTAAAGCCATATCGGCTGGCGGCCGCTGTAGCTATTGTGCTGATGCTGACCGAGTTGGCTGCTGAGCTGCTGCAGCCACTCATTATGGCCAAAATTATTGATGATGGTATTTTAGTGCAGGATTTACATGTTATTACGGTATGGGGGACGATTCTGATCGCGATTTCCATGCTGGCATTTGCATCTGGAATCATAAATTCTTTTTATGCAGCACACGTAAGTCAGGGCTTTGGATTTGATGTGCGCACGAGTTTATTTAAGAAAATACAGTCCTTTTCTTATGCGAATTTCAATCTTTTTCCGACCTCATCTCTGATAACGAGAATGACCAACGATATTACACAGCTGCAGAACACGATTTTTATGGGCTTGCGCATCATGATGAGGGCGCCGCTTCTGATTGTCGGAAGCCTGGTCATGGCGTTTGTGGTCAACTTTCAACTCGCGCTGATTCTGTCGGTTGTGATTCCCTTTTTGTTTTTCTTTCTTGTATGGGTAATGAGAAAGGGAGGAGCACTATTTCAATCTGTCCAAAAGAAACTGGATGGAGTGAATAGTGTTATGAGGGAAAACCTGACGGGCATTCGTGTTATTAAAGCTTTTATCCGCAGAAGTTATGAAGTCAAACGGTTTACAAAAGCAAATGATGAACTGAAGGAAAAGACGACAAAAGCATTGCGGTTAATGGAAGTAACGATGCCGATTTTGCTCTTGATCATGAATGGGGCGATTATTGCTGTTTTATGGTTTGGCAGCATTCAGGTAAATACAGGGGAAGTGCAAGTGGGTGAAGTTGTTGCTGTGGTCAATTACGCCATGAGAGTAACCTCAGCTTTTTCGATGCTTTCGTTTATCATTATGGCTTTTTCCCGTGCGAGAGCATCCTCGAAACGGATTGCGGAAGTGCTTGAAACAGATGCTGATTTGGTCGATAAGCTGGCAACAGATCAAAATCATACTGTAACAAATGGAAAAATACAATTCAAACAAGTGTCTTTTAAGTATCCGGAAACAGATAAGCATGTACTAGAAGATATTAATTTCACTATTCACAGCAGGCAAACAGTAGCGTTATTAGGAGCTACTGGCTCTGGAAAAACCTCCCTGTTTCAGCTTATTCCCCGTTTATATGAAACAAGCAGCGGAGAAGTGCTGATTGACGGTCAAAATGTAAAAGAAATGAAGCTTGAAGATCTTAGGAGAAAAATTGGCTATGTGCCGCAGGATGCTCTTTTGTTTAGCGGAAGCGTCAGAGATAATATCGCCTGGGGGAAAGAAGATGCCACCATGGAGGAAATCGTCCTTGCAGCGAAAAATGCCCAAATTCATGACACCATTGAGAAACTGCCCCATCAGTATGAGACGAAGCTTGGCCAAAAAGGCATCAACTTATCTGGCGGACAGAAACAGCGCTTGACGATTGCAAGAGCTTTAGTGCGCAAGCCGAAGATCCTTTTGCTTGATGACAGTACCAGTGCGCTCGATATGAAAACGGAAGCAAAGCTTCTGGAGGCGATCAAGCAGTATGACTGCACAACGTTTATTATTACGCAAAAAATCAATACAGCGATGGAAGCCGATCATATTTTTCTTTTAATGGAAGGAGATTTGATTGCTGAAGGCAGCCACGAAGAGTTGTTGAAGACATCCGGCCTTTATCGAAGCATTTATGAGTCACAGACAGGAGGAGAGGATCGGAGCTATGCCTAAAAAAGATCTGTTAACGCCTTTCCAATATGATAAATCGATTTTTTCCAAGCGGTCCAGCCAAACACAGGCACAGAAAAAAGCAAAGCCAGGCAACTATAAGGAAACATTAAAGAGACTTTGGAAATACTTAGCAATCAATAAAAGCCTTCTAATCTGGGTAGTCATCATGGTGGTGATCAGCTCGGCAATGGGGTTGCTTGGACCATATTTAGTCGGATATGTCATTGATCATTATATTGTGGAGGATGCAACTGCAAACCTCCTGACTCTATTAGTGATGTTAGGCATCATTTATCTGTTATTTTCGTTGTCAACCTGGTATCAGAACTATTGGATGATTGGCATTGCGCAGAAAACCGTTTTTACTTTACGGACGAATTTATTTGCACATCTGCAAAAGCTGCCGATTCCTTTCTTTGATAAAAGGCAGCATGGAGAATTAATGAGCAGAGTGACAAACGATATTGAAAACATTAGCTCAACTCTAAATAGCTCTGTTATTCAAGTTATATCGAGTGTTTTAACCTTGGCAGGCACACTCGGCGTCATGCTTTGGATGAGCCCGCTGCTGACTCTGCTGACTCTGACGATTGTTCCGCTTATGTTCTTCGGGATGAAGTGGATTACAAACCGAACAGGCAAATTATTTAAAGAGCAGCAGAAAAATCTCGGAGAATTAAATGGCTATATCGAGGAAACGATCTCTGGCCAGCGGATTGTTAAAGCATTTTCACAAGAAGAGAAGGTAATCAATGAATTCTTAGAAAAAGGGGAAAAGCTCCGCACAGCTGGCTTTTGGGCGCAGACGTATTCCGGATTCATTCCAAAGCTTATGAACGGACTGAATAACCTTTCGTTTGCCATCATTGCAGGGGTAGGAGGTATTCTTGCGATTAATGGCTGGGTTTCCATCGGTACAATCGTTATTTTCACCGAGTACTCGCGCCAGTTTACACGGCCATTAAACGATCTCGCCAACCAATTCAATACCCTGCTCTCAGCTATTGCTGGAGCGGAAAGGGTCTTTGATATTTTAGATGAGGAGGAAGAGTATCAAAATGAAGAGGCTCTCGATGAACTGAGCTCGATTAAGGGTGAAGTAATTTTCGAAAATGTTTCCTTTGAATATGAAGAAGGAGGCAAGACGCTTAAGGACATTTCGATCTCTGTGATGCCTGGCGAAACCGCCGCTTTTGTCGGTCCCACTGGGGCAGGAAAAACGACGATCATTAATTTGCTTTCCCGCTTTTACGAAGTGAATGCAGGCAAGATTTATTTGGATGGAACAGATATTAGCAGGATTAAAAAAGAGAGTATGCGAGAGCATATGGGCTTTGTGCTGCAAGACCCCTTTTTATTTCAGGGAACGGTCATGGATAATATTCGCTATGGAAGATTGGATGGAACAGATGAGGAAGTGGTGGAAGCGGCTAAACTGGCAAATGCTCATTCCTTCATCATGAAGCTGCCAAAAAAATATGAGACCGTCTTAAACCAGGACGGCAGCGGAATCAGTCAGGGACAGCGCCAGCTGCTTTCCATAGCCAGAGCCTTTCTGGCAAATCCATCAATCTTAATTTTAGATGAAGCAACGAGCAGTATAGACACAGTGACAGAGCTGAAAATTCAGGAAGCATTGCAAAAACTGATGGTGGGAAGAACAAGCTTTGTCATTGCCCACCGTTTAAATACAATCCGCCAGGCTGACAAAATCTTTGTTCTCCAAGACGGCAGAATGACGGAAAAAGGAACACATGAGCAATTAATGAAGAAAAAAGGTTTTTATTATGAGCTCAATCAAGGCTTGGCAGCAGTTGGAGAGCATGTAACATCCTGACTTGCAAGCTTATAGTAGCCTTAACAATATATAAAAAACGGCCCCTGGATCTCCAGGGGTCATTTTAATCAGTCAGATCTTCTTGTTATACGCTGATTAGCAGCGTTTGCTCTTGCAATGACTTCAAGTTCAGCTTGATCTGTCAGTTCTCCAGCATACTCTTCATTCGGAGAATTTTTTAAGTTTTTAGGTGTTTGCGGCAGCTTTGCTTTTGCTTTGGAGTTATGATGCTGATTGCCTAAGCGTCCCATAGTAATCCCCTTTCAATGCTTGATAAGCATAAAAAAAGCGCTCATCAGCAGGCTGATGTACGGAAGCAATGCTCCGTAAATATAGCTTGCTCAAGAGACGCTTTTATATGATACAAAAGGGTAAAATGGTTAAAACTAATTGCGTTGTCGAGCTCCTGGCTCATCTTAAGCTTGTCGTCCCTGGGCGAGCGCCTTCCGCTTTTCGTATTGTCTAGCTCCAGGCGCTAGGGACTCGAGGTCTTAAGCTGATCCAGTCAAAAGGTTAAAGAGCAACCTTTCACCTGGCTCATCTTAAGCTTGTCGTCCTGGGCAAGCGCCATCCGCTTTTCGTATTAATGTTTTGAACGGCCGCCTGTATAGCCGCCAGCGCGATCAGCCATTTTGAATTCCCGGCTATATGTAACTTCCTGCATGCTGGATAAAGTGCTTTTCGTTTTTTCCTTACGCTTTTTTTCTCCTGTCATTTCAGACCCACCCTTTCAAAATTTAAGAAGCATTAGCAATTTTCCCTAATTAAGAGGTGTTCATACATAGGGGTTAATAAATATCCTCTAATGCGTCCTTTAAATGGGGGTATGAAAAGGAGTAACCAGCTGATAATAGTTTTTTCGGTGTGACATGCTGTCCTTCGAGCATCAGCATGCTCATTTCACCTAACATCATTTTCATGGCAAAACCAGGCAAAGGGAGCCAATGCGGTTTATGTAAAACTGCTCCTAATGTTTTCCCGAATTCATTCATTTGCACAGGGTTTGGTGCGGTAAAATTGACTGGGCCATCTATTTTCTTATTTTCCAGGCAATAAAGAATGGCTTTGACCACATCTTCTATATGAATCCAAGACATCCACTGAATGCCTTTTCCCAGTTTTCCACCTGCGAAGAATTGATAGGGAAGAACCATTTTCGGCAGCGCACCACCATTTTTTGAGAGAATAATGCCAAAGCGGGTAAAGACCAGGCGGCAATTTGGAAGCTTGCCTTCATGGGCAGTTTGTTCCCATTTATAGACTGTTTCTGCTAAGAAGTCAGAACCCGCCGCTGTTACTTCTTCTGTAAAGAATTTTGTATCAGACGTGCCGTAATAGCCGATTGCACTCGCTTGAATGACATCATTTGGAGATTCCTTTAAATTATGTAAGATACGATTAACCTCTTGTGCCGATTGCGTCCGGCTTTTTATAATCCTTTTTTTTCTTCCCTCACTCCATCTGCCGCTGTTAATCGACTCTCCAGCTAAGTTGATGAAAGCATCTATCCCTTCTAATTCCTTTTCTGGTGCATCTCCATCATTAAGCCATTGCACGTACTTCACTTGATCTGCTGCTGTCTTATTTTGAGTATTTCTTGTGAGAATGAAAATTTCATGACCTTTCTGCTTTAATGCTTCTGTTAAATAGCTGCCGACAAAGCCGGTTCCTCCAGCAAGAGCAATTTTCATATCATTTCCCCTTTCGGTCTTAAATATATCCCGTTTATGTATCTTTAATAGTTCTCTCTTTCCTCTTAAAACCCTTTTCTGATATGCTACAAACATAATGAGGTGATGAAAAAATGCCGGTGATTACAAAAATTTCAATCCAAAAGAAAAACAAGGACCGTTATAATATTTTTACCGATGATGGAAGTGGTGAAGCATATTCCTTCAGTGTGGATGAAGATGTACTCATTAAGCATGGACTCAAAAAGGGAATGGAGCTTGATGAATTTTTACTATCTGAAATCGGCTACCATGATGATATCCGCAAATCTTATAATGATGCAATCGGTTATCTTTCAAGGCGGATGCGCTCTGAATATGAGGTAAGGACGTTTTTAAAAGGAAAAGAAGTGGACGAGGCCATTATCCAGGAAACCATTCACAAATTATACGATTACAGCTTTTTAAACGATGAAGAATTTGCTCTTGCATTTGTGCGTACACAGATGAATACGACGGATAAAGGCAGAGGCCTGATTCGAAGGGAGCTAAAGGAAAAAGGAATCAGTGATGAGCTGATAGAGAAGGCACTGGAGCAATTCAGCTATGAAGATGAGCTAGAAACAGCGATTAAATTATGTGAAAAAAACTTGAGAAAAAATACTAAGGAGTCCACCAGGATTGCCAAGCAAAAGCTAGAGCAGGTACTAAGCAGAAAAGGATTTTACTCTGACATCATAAAAGAAGCTATTTCCGCATCTGCTCCGGAAAAAGAAGAAGATGAAGAACTGGCTGCGTTGCGGCATCAAGCCGAAAAGGCAAGCCGGAAATACAGAGCGCTTCCTGAATTTGAGTACCGCCAGAAAATGAAACAGGCATTAGCACGGAAAGGATTTTCTTTTGATTTAATTGATAAGGTGCTGAGGGAGGAAGAGTAAGTTTCCTGCAATTCCCTTGCTTTGAAAGGACCATTCTGCCTATCTAATTCTTTGCTTGTTAAGCTATTTTTACTATACTTATACTGAATATAACAAAGGGGCGCTTAGAAATGTCAGAAAAAAGATATAGCGAACTGACTCCATACGAATTACAGCAGGAAATTGCCAGCTTAAACGAAAAAGCACGTAAAGCAGAACAAATGGGAATGGTTAATGAATATGCGGTCCTGGAGCGAAAGGCCGTAATGGCCAAATCATACCTGCTTGATCCAAAGGATTTTATCAAAGGCGAAATTTACGAAATTGAAGGGGATCCTGGCCAATATTTTAAAATTGATTACTTAAACGGCGTGTTCGCCTGGGGCTACAGGCTGGCTGGAAGTAAAGAAGAAGAAGCCCTGCCGATCTCTATGCTGAAAAAAACGGCTGCAGGGGAATAGGACTTGGTCCAGCAGCTACAAAAAAAGCTTCCAAAGAGAAATCCATTCTCTCTGGAAGCACGCTGCATTTAAAAATCAGGTGTGTCACTGTCGCGGTTAGTTGAAGCTCTCATTCGCTCCTGCGGATGAGTGTTTATGGTGCCGTCTGCACGTTTTGATGCATATTCAGCTTTTGCGCGTGGTTCACCTTCAAATTTATTGTTGTTTTGATTTGGGAAATTAGTTGCTTTATTGCGCATCCTGCTTCTCCTCCTCAGATCGCTGAAATGGTGAATCAGAAATAGTATTTGTAAAAAGACAGCTAATGATACAGCGCAAAAACATGAGAAAGAGGGATTTTTAATGAATGAATATCAGCAAAGACTATATGAACTGCTTTTAGAAAAAAACAAACAAATTTCTGCAGCTCAGGCTCAAACATGGATTGAATTGCTTTGGGATGATTTTGAAACAACATATGCGAAGGCAGGCCGTGAATATAAGGGAAGTGAAATGACGGCAAAGGTTGTTGGTCAATGGATAGAAAACTATGGAGAAAAGCTTCATGAATTTGTTGCCCAAAATCCTAAATACAAGCATTTACTTAACGAGGATCCTAAAAAAATGCATTAAAAAACGAGCCTTTAAAAAGGCTCGCCTGCATGTTAATTTGGAATAATATCTAATTTTTTTCTTAGCTTTTCCTCACTAAAAATCCAGCCAGTGTAAGAGGTTATGATATTATAGTCCTGATCGAGCTGAACAACAGCTACGAATGGATAGTAATCGTTGCTGCGATACCTCAAATCGATGAAACGGACCTCATAATAGTCATCGTATTCATCAACCTCCCAGCGGTAGACCGGAGAGAAGGAAAGAAAGGCTGAAAGATTTTCGTCTTTTTTTGCTTCCACAATGACCTTTGTTTCTGGAACAGGCACCCGGTTAAACTGATCTTGAATGAGAATTTGTTTATTTTCAGAGCGCCCCACAAAGAACTGATGCTTGTTCATCGCTGCAATTCTCCAGCTGTGCATTTTCATGGTTGGTGCAATGATGATATCATGAGCATCTGGGATTAATACTTTAACCGCCTTCAGCACTTGACGCTGGGCGATAAAACGATAAATATAATACAATATCAGAATCCCATAGATGACTAAAAAGGTGTACCCGGGATTTGCACCAAACGCCCAAATGAACAAACCAACGACATGGATTCCGAAAATAAACGGATCAAAAGTATTGATTGTGCCTAGAGCCACCCATTTAGGGGAGAAGGGTCTTAAGGCTTGAGTGCCATAAGAATTAAAGATATCAACAAAAACGTGTAAAAATACGGCAAGGAATGTCCAAAGCCATAAATGAAGCAAATTAGCTTCTGGGAAAAAAGGATAAACGACAGCTACTATGACTAATGGCCATAAGAGCACTGCCGGTATCGAATGTGTAATGCCGCGGTGATTTCGTATATATACAGCATTATTTCTCAGCTTTAATACGGTATCAATATCAGGAATCTGTGAGCCAACAATTGTGCCAATCATGATGCTAGTCGCTGTTACCGAGTTTTCGGCAACGGCTGGATCAAGTGTTGCCAACCCGCCGAGTGACAGCCCCATGACAACGTGTGTACCAGTATCCAAGAGGAAAAAACCTCCTTGTTTGTTGTATTGCAGCTACTGTCATTTTAGCAGTATTTGTTTTCATATTAAAGTTAAGATTTATTTTTATACGATCTGACAGTATAAATAAGCAGACCAGCAGAATGATCGACATAGCGTCTCATTCCAAGAATGTAGTATAAGTGCAGTTAAGCCTCTGTCTGCGTCCTTTCAGGGACTTGCCCAATCGGCAAGTCTTCATTATGAAAAAAATACTGTTTGGATGAAAAGCAGCTTCATTTGATTGTATGAGTTAAAATGAACACTTACTTATTATATTCCCAAATTTACGTTTCTTTAACATCATGGAGGGGGAAAAACTTGGACAAACAAGATGTACAGCCATTAGAAACTATTGACATAGAGCAATTTCAGACAGACTTAATATCCTGGTTTCAGAAAGAACAAAGAGAACTGCCATGGCGAAAAGATAAGGATCCATACAAGGTATGGGTTTCTGAAATCATGCTGCAGCAAACAAGAGTAGATACCGTAATTCCTTACTTTCATCGTTTCTTAGAACTTTTTCCGGAAGTAAAAGATTTAGCACAGGCGGAAGAAGATCAGGTTCTAAAAGCATGGGAGGGGCTGGGCTACTATTCAAGAGCCAGAAACCTCCAGAGTGCCGTGAAAGAAGTGTATGAAAAGTATGGCGGAATTGTTCCGAATACACCGAAGGAAATTTCGTCCTTAAAAGGAGTTGGCCCGTATACCGCCGGTGCAATTCTAAGCATTGCTTATGGGATTCCGGAACCAGCTGTAGATGGTAATGTGATGCGTGTCTTCTCCAGAATTCTTTCCATTTGGGATGACATTGCAAAACCGTCCACAAGAAAGGTCTTCGAAACTGCTGTACGAGAACTGATTTCGCATGACAATCCTTCCGATTTTAATCAGGCGTTAATGGAGTTGGGTGCCTTAATCTGTACACCCACGTCGCCGTCCTGCCTGCTCTGCCCAGTCAGAGATCATTGCGCTGCTTTTCACGAAGGCACTCAGCATGAACTGCCGATTAAAACGAAAAATAAAAAACAGAAGCATGTGAAAATGGCAGCAGCCATTCTGGTGAATGACAAGGGTGAGATTCTCATTCAAAAACGCCCGTCAAAAGGGCTGCTGGCAAATCTTTGGGAGTTTCCGAATATCGAAAGTACAATAAGTTATGTGGATGAAAAAGCATTGCTGGAAGATCGCTTTGCAAGTCATTATTCTGGAAATGTTCACCTTAACCGGTCTATCGGGCAATTAGAGCATGTATTTTCACACCTTATCTGGAATATCAATATATATGCCGGTACAATCGATGATGTTTCGGCAAGCGAACTTCAAAATGTGAAATTTGTTTCAATAGAGGAACTGGACCAATATGCTTTTCCAGTTCCATATCAAAAAATGTTTCGTATGTATCAGCTTGAAAAAGAATAGGGTTAATATATGTAAAAAAGGGCTGCAGGATGTGAGCCCTTTTTTTTAATGCATAGGAGTAAAGGCAAGGCTGCTTCTTAAATAAATGCAGATGCCTAGTCGTTCTCATTGTGAGCTAGCCGGTCTATCTAAAGACAGGTCGAATGATCCCGTATATCCTGATTTAATCATAGCTGATTTTTGTGCCGCTCGTATACGTTGCTTCTCTTCGCTCGTTGCCTCCGCGTCTTTCAATTTCTTTAATAATTTCCGTCTGAATCGTATGACCCTCAGCGTTTAAATATGGAGTGATTTGCTGTAAGGAATGATGAAAATAAGCTAGCTCACTATCATTCCAATCTGTTTTGGACATCATGGAAAGCTCAGTCATATCTCTGCCTACATACATGAAAATTCCTCCCTTCTCTATAAGAGTATTGTTGTAATCCAGATTGCCAACTATACATGGAAAAGCTAAAATGGTAGCAATAGTGTTTAGTACATAAGCATGGTAAAGAGAGGGTTTTGAACATGACACAAAAAGTAGCATTGATTACAGGAAGCAGCAGAGGGATCGGGAAGGAAACAGCCTTAAAATTAGCAAAAGAAGGCTACGATATCGTTATAAACTATGCACGCAGCAAAACTGCCGCACAAGAAACGGCAGCGGAAATTGAAAAGCTGGGAAGAAAGGTTCTTACCGTTAAGGCAAATGTAGGAGATGTGGATAAAATTAAGCATCTTTTTGCGGAAATCGATCGTGAATTTGGCAGACTTGATGTGTTCGTCAATAATGCAGCCTCAGGCGTTCAGCGTCCAGCAATGGAGCTAGAAGAGTCACATTGGAATTGGACCATGAATATTAACAGCAAGGCACTGCTATTTTGTGCACAGGAAGCAGCGAAACTGATGGAGAAAAACGGAGGCGGAAAAATCATCAGCGTCAGCTCACTTGGATCCATCCGCTATTTAGAAAACTATACGGTCGTAGGTGTGTCAAAGGCTGCATTAGAAGCTTTGACAAGGTATTTGGCTGTAGAGCTATCATCAAAAAATATCGTGGTAAACGCTGTTTCTGGCGGAGCAGTTGATACAGATGCATTGAAGCATTTCCCAAATCGCGCGGAACTGCTGACAGAAGCAGCTGAAAAAACACCAGCTGGCCGCATGGTATCAATTGATGACATGGTAAATGCAATCATGTTCCTGACAAAAGAAGAATCAAGCATGATCCGCGGGCAAACGATTATTGTTGATGGCGGAATTTCACTGTTAGTTTAATAACAATCATTCTTTCTGACATTTAAGCAACAAACATAGGCCATAATCATCGTTTAAAAATTATTTGATTTTTTTTCTAAAAAAAGTTGGATACTTTTCTGCGTTCAAGGACAAATTAATGAGCGTGGAGGTGATTACAATGGCAAAACAACCAAACAAAACACAATCTGGTACTAACGTTCAAGAAGTAAGACAACAAAACGCTCAATCTGCTGGTCAAGGTCAATACGGAACTGAGTTCGCTTCTGAAACTAACGTACAAGAAGTGAAAGAACGTAACGCACGTGCTGAAGCTCAAAAAGGTAAAAACTCTGGCAACAGCAAATAATTGATACGTAACGAAAAAAGCACCCTTTCAACGGAGGGTGCTTTTTTCTGGCATTGAGACCGAGAAGTCAAGAGGACAGGTAACCGTCCCCTTGGAAATCCGGATTATTTTAATGATACATTATGGAAGAATGGAGTACCGCTGAAGTTTACAAATATTCCTTCAATTCCATTAAGTGCATGGACAAAGTCAGGATGCTGCAAGTAAACCATTGGCACTTCTTCTACCAGAATTTCTGAGATTTCTTTGTAAGCTTCATTACGTGCATCAGTATCTGATTCAGATCGTGCTAGATCAAGCAGTTCATCAACACGTTCGTTCTTATAGAAAGAACGGTTACCCGGTGAACCAAACTGTGAAGAATGGAATAATGCATACAAACCGTAGTCTGCGTCAGCTGTTACTGTTGTCCAACCTAGGATAAACATTTCGTGGTCACCAGCAGCTGTTTGCTCTAGGAATGCACCCCACTCAACAACCTCGATCGATACATCGATGCCAATTGGAGCTAAATGAGCCTGAACCATTTCAGCAATGTCTGCACGCTCTTGGCTTCCATCATTAACGTATAGAGTAGTTTCGAAACCATCTTCGAAGCCAGCTTCAGCTAATAATGCTTTTGCCTCTTCCACATCATAACCCAGTGGCTCTAAATCCTGGTAGTTTCCTACAACTGTTGGAGCAAGAGGTCCAACTGCAGGAATCCCTTGACCATCTAAAATTCCAGTTACAATTTCATCTTTGTTAATCGCCATGCTGATTGCCTGACGAACTCTTACATCATTAAACGGTTCTTTTGTAACGTTGAAGCCAACATAGTCCATACGTGTACCTTTCACGCGATCGATATCAATGTTTTCCATTGCTTCAACACGGGAAACGTCAGATGCACCTAAAAGCATAGCATGTGCTTCACCAGTCTCAATCATCGCAACACGAGTTGCTTGTTCAGGAACTACTACGAATTTAAGGGTATCAATTTTTGCAGGCTCGCCCCAATAATCTTCGTTCTTTTCAAATACAATTTCAGCACCGCGGTTCCAATTTGAAAGCTTGAATGGGCCAGTACCGATTGGGTTTTCATCTACTTTTTTACCGCCGCTGTTTTCTTCTTCAATTGCTGATGGAGCAATGATCGAACCAGCATTATGAGCTAAGTGAGCCGGCAGTGGAGCAAATGGCGCACTTGTCTTGAATTGAACTGTGTAATCATCCACAATGACAACCTCTTCAATTACATTCAAAATGAATGCTTTTGGAGAAGCAAAGTCAGGGTTTGTAATTCTCTCAATATTCACTTTTACAGCTTCTGCATTGAAGTCTGTACCGTCATGGAATTTTACGCCTTCGCGCAATTTAAACTCCCAAGTCGTATCATCAATCGCTTCAAATTCTGTTGCCAGCAATGGAACGATTGAGCCATCTTCACTATAATCAACTAATCTTTCTAAAATTTGTGTAGTAGCAGTATTGGATGCAGTGTCATTAACACCATGAGGATCTAGAGTTGGGGCATCAGATGGAGTAACGAATACTAATTCGCCGCCATCTGTACTAGGCTCTTCGTTCTCAGTAGCATTTTCACCATCACTATCATTATTGTCTTCTGGCTCTGTGTTACTACCTGTACTGCACGCCGCTAACACAAGAAAAAGTGATAGCAATAGGATTAGAAAGGCATTTTTTTTGTTTCTCATTTGACTCCCCCTAAAAATAGTAAAGTTTACACACACTTGGCATGTGTATTTTTATAATAGTCTAAAAATTCAATAAGTACAACTAGATTTTTAACAAAAATATATAATTATTTGAATATTATATGAATATAAGGAAGTTTTCTCATCTATGAAGAAATATCCTTTCTATTAGAGTATCTGGAAACATAGGATATAAGAAACAGTAAAAACCAAATAATAAAACTATTGTAATAATTATGAATACTATATATTATAAAAAAGACTGAATTGAAAGAACAATCGACAGAAAGGAAGGAAAAAGAATGAGTCATCCCCAGTTGCAAGAATCTACAGGTATTCCTATTAAAACAAAAAATAAAAGTACAACTCCTTGGGCATCATTTTACAAAAAATTAGCAAAAAACAAAGCAGCTCTCGCAGGGGCAATTGTCGTGCTGATCTTTACGATCCTGGCAATCCTCGCACCGCTAATCGCTCCCTATGATCCTACTACGATGGACATGAGTAAAAGATTAGCTCCGCCGTCTGCTGATCATTGGTTTGGAAACGATGACAAAGGGCGGGATATTCTAAGCAGAATTCTATATGGCTCCCGTATTTCATTAACGGTTGGAATTCTATCAACAATCCTAGGTGCAGTCGTTGGCATCATATTAGGAATCGTTTCAGGTTATTACGGAAAATGGGTAGATTCATTGATTATGAGAATATGTGATGTTCTACTGGCATTTCCGGGAATTCTTTTGGCGCTGGCTATTGTCAGTATTCTTGGTCCAAGCACTACAAATGTAATTGTTGCTGTTGCATTTTTTGCTGTTCCAACTTTTGCGAGGATTGTACGCGGTTCAACTCTCAGTGTAAAAAAGCTGGAGTATGTCGATGCCATTCGTGCAGTGGGAGCAAGTGATTTTAGAATTATTTTCAAACATATCTTACCGAATATTACCTCACCCATCATTGTCCAATCAACCTTATACATAGCATCAGCTATCATTACTGCAAGTGCACTATCATTCCTGGGACTCGGAACACAGCCTCCAACGCCTGAATGGGGAACTATGCTGGCTCAGGGACGATCATTTATGGCTCAGGCACCACATATCAGTTTATTTCCTGGTCTGATTATTTTAGTCGTTGTAGTAGGCTTTAACTTATTTGGAGACGGATTGCGAGATGCACTGGATCCTAAAACAAAAAGATAATGAAGGAAGGTGAGAGACATGTTTGTTTTTATCATTAGAAGATTATTTCAAACAATTCCTGTCATGATCGGTGTGACGTTAGCTGTATTCCTTATGATGCATTTGATTCCGGGGGATCCGGCGCAAATAATGGCAGGGGAGAGAGCTGATGAAGCCCAATTAGAACAAATGAGGGAGAATTTAGGGTTAAACGATCCGCTTTATCAGCAGTATTTCCGCTATGTCGGAAACGCTATTCAAGGTGACTTGGGCACCTCTATCCGGACAGATCGGGCCGTAACAGAAGAGATATTTACAAATCGTATATGGATTACATTTGAGTTAGCGCTTTATGGGACAGTTTTAGCAGTGATTTTAGGATTAATCGCTGGGATTATTTCTGCTACTAGAAAATATTCATTTTCGGATGTATCACTCATGATTGTCGCCCTATTCGGTATGTCGATGCCGAATTTCTGGCTCGGAATTATGCTAATCTATTTCTTCTCTGTTAATTTAGGCTGGTTCCCAACGATTGGCTGGGAATCATGGAAACATATGGTGCTTCCTGTGTTAACGATCGGTACAGGGGGAGCAGCAATTATCGCGCGGATGACACGTTCCAGTATGCTTGAGGTCCTTGACAATGATTATATTCGCACAGCCTATGCAAAAGGGGTTCATGACAGAGTAGTTATTTATAAACATGCTTTAAGAAATGCGCTCGTTCCGGTTGTCACAATCGTAGGTTTGCAGTTTGGTACATTACTAGGCGGAGCGGTTATCACAGAAACCGTTTTTGCTATTAATGGATTGGGACGCTTAGTTGTCGATTCAATCCGAATGCGTGACTTTCCAATGGTGCAAGGGACCATTCTCGTATGTGCCGTCTTGTTTGTCGTCGTAAACTTTATCGTTGATATCACATATCGTTTAATTAATAAACGAATTGAGCTGAATTAAAGGAAGGTGAGAAGGATGAATATATCAAATGAAGAGAATATCCTGGAAGTTCGAAATCTCTGTACCTCCTTCTTCACAGATGAAGGAGAAGTAAAGGCCGTTGATGGAGTAGATTTTTCAATAGAAAAAGGCAAAACCATTGGCATCGTGGGGGAATCTGGTTCAGGCAAGAGTATTACTTCCTTATCTATTATGCGACTGGTTCAAGAACCAGCCGGTAAAGTTGTCGATGGAGAAATTGTTTTTAAAGGAGAAAATCTTTTAACGAAAACAAAGAAAGAAATGAGAGATATTCGTGGAAATAAAATCTCTATGATCTTTCAGGAGCCTATGACCTCCCTAAATCCGACTTTAACATGTGGCGAGCAAATTGCAGAGTCACTCCGGATTCATCAAAAGCTTAATCGAAAAGAAGCACGCGTGAAAGCGATAGAAATGCTGAAATTAGTAGGAATTCCATCTCCAGAGAAAAGGGTCAAGCAGTATCCGTTTGAACTTTCTGGCGGAATGCGGCAGCGTGTTATGATCGCGATTGCCCTTGCTTGTAATCCTGAGCTATTAATTGCAGATGAACCGACAACCGCACTTGATGTGACGATCCAAGCACAAATACTAGAATTAATAAAAAAGCTGCAGGAAGAATTGGGAACCTCTTTAATGATTATTACCCATGATCTTGGGGTCGTTGCGGAAATGTGTGATCGTGTCGCAGTTATGTATTGTGGAAAAGTCGTTGAGTATGCAGATGTGAAAACCATTTTTACAGATCCAAAGCATCCTTACACGATTGGACTCCTAAATTCAGTTCCAAGACATGACTTAAAGGTTGAAGGAGAATTGTCTGTGATCAAAGGGTCTGTGCCAAGTCCATTTGAATTGCCGTCCGGCTGCAGATTCGTGACAAGATGCCCACATGCGAGAGAGATCTGTCATCGAGAGCTGCCGGCATTGGAAACGAAAGAAGATGGAAACCAAGTGCGCTGCTGGATGCACACCGATCAATGGGAAAAGCAAGAAGAGGCGGTGTCAACTCATGAGTAAGAAAGCGTTGTTAGAGGTCAATAATTTAAAGCAGTATTTCCCGATTAAAGGCGGCGTGTTTGGCGGTACAGTGAACCACGTAAAGGCTGTGGATGATATTAGCTTTGTCGTGTATGAAGGAGAAACAGTCAGTGTTGTGGGAGAATCCGGCTGCGGAAAATCAACGACGGGAAGGGCGATCCTGCGTTTAGATGACCCCACTTCAGGTGATATTTTATTCGATGGAGAGAATTTATTAAGTTTAAATAAGGCCAAAATGCGAAAAAAACGCAAGGACCTGCAAATCATCTTTCAGGATCCTTATGCCTCTTTAAATCCAAGGCAAACGGTAAGACAAATCCTGGAAGAGTCGCTTGAGATTCAAAATGTGGTTCCCAGGAAAGAGCGACGCCAGAAGGTCGAGGATCTCCTGCAAACAGTAGGCATTGGAGCGCATCAAATGGATCGTTATCCACATGAATTTAGCGGCGGACAGCGGCAGCGAATTGGGATTGCCCGTGCCTTATCAGTCGATCCGAAACTGGTCATTTGCGATGAAGCCGTGTCGGCACTGGACGTATCGATCCAGGCTCAAGTCTTAAACCTATTAAAAGAACTTCAGCAAAAATTCCAGCTGACGTATTTATTTATCTCACATGATTTAGGGGTTGTCCGCCATATATCGGATCGCATCATTGTTATGTATCTCGGTAAAATAGTGGAAATAGGGGATAAGGATTCTCTGTTTGAAAATCCGCAGCATCCTTATACAAGAGCGCTTTTATCTGCGATCCCAAGCATCAATGTGGGAGAGAAAAAGAAAGAAAGAATCATCTTAAAAGGAGATGTGCCGTCGCCGATTGATCCGCCAGCAGGGTGCCGCTTCCACACCCGCTGCCCATATGCCATGGACCGCTGTGCGGTGGAAGAGCCTAAGCTGCATTCGCTGAGCGAGATCGAACATCAAGCAGCATGCCATCTGCTTGAAGATGGACCTTATGATTATTCGTAGAAACCAGGGGAAGTTTCTCCTGGTTTTTTTGCTGCTTCAATATAGAACATCAGCACATCCTCGACAAAACTTCCATTAAGTCTACATTATCAGTCAAAGGGAAAAGGGGTTCTGCCGCGAATTTGTATTAGGAGATCACAAAAGGGATGGTGGCAAATGGTGCGTGAGTTTAACCTTTTAGTATCAGAGCAGATGAAAACGATGGACAAGCTATTGTTTCTTCAAGGGGAGCTGGAGCGCTGTGAAGAGATTGAGGAACAGCTGCAGCTAATTCAGCAGGAAACAGAGCTTGAAAGCATTCAGCATGAAATTAAAATGATGAAAAATGAATTGAAGGCCATTCATAAGATATTCGAAACACAGACAGAAGAGGTGATCCGGTCTTATCAGGACATGAATGTTCCTGTATAAAGGACAGGATCTACAGCAAAATAGATGCATTATTTAAACCATTGAGCCATTTCAATGGTTCTTTTGTTTTAAAATGAGCGTATAACCGTTATAATAAGAAGAAATAGGAATCGTTCTTTGCAAGCCTTTCGTCGTTCGAAGTGAAGAGGAATTTTTAATGATAAGAATTCTTTTCAAAGGATCAGATCGGATAACTTTATATGAACAGCGGGTAAGCAGATATCTGCTCCATATTCATCTAAGGTACTCAGTGTCTAAAAGAAAAGCAGCCGTTTTGCTTGCTTCTAGAGGACTATAGGTTTCAAAGCTTCCAGAAATGAAAGAAGGGGAAAAAATGGCCGTACCCATAGAAGGATCTCCAATACAAATACACAGCTATAAACATAATGGGCACATCCATCGCGTCTGGGAGGAAACAACGGTATTAAAAGGTACGCAAAATCTTGTCATCGGCGGCAATGATCGGACCATTGTAACAGAATCGGACGGCAGAACATGGGTAACGAGAGAACCGGCAATCTGTTATTTTCATTCCCAATACTGGTTTAATATTATTGGAATGATCAGAGAGGACGGCGTTTACTATTATTGCAATATCAGCTCGCCGTTTATATACGACGAGGAAGCATTAAAATATATCGATTATGATCTTGATATTAAAGTGTTTCCTGATATGACCTTCAATTTATTGGATGAAGACGAATATGAACGCCATCGTCAAGAAATGAATTACCCTGCTCCGATTGATCAAATTCTGTGGTCCAATGTGGACAAGCTCATTCAATGGATTCGCCAGCGCAAAGGTCCTTTTGCACCTGATTTTATCGACATTTGGTATGAGCGCTATTTAACGTACAGACGCTAGTATTTAGGGTTAAAATGCCTAAGAGTTGCCTGTTGAACGGATTGTCAACAGGTTTTAGCTTTTTAAATGTTTTAGCAGCATAGAAATATACGTGAAGCCTAATGATTGTCTTTTCGGCTTGCCAATATGGCAAGTTTTCTTTTTGCACTGAAGGGAAGAAACATTAGGTATGAAAGCATGAGGAACGGGTCAATTTAAAACGAGTGCAAAAGATATGCATTTTTTTAGGCCTTGAAAGGGTGGAGGCTACTTGAACAGTATTAAAAGATATATGCAATTCGTAAAGCCATATCGGCTTCAGATTATCGGAACGATTATCATTGGAATTATTAAATTTGCCATTCCATTATTGATTCCGCTGCTGATTAAATATGTCGTCGATGATATTATTGGCGGTGATGCAGCCGATTCTGAAAAGACAAGTACACTTTTTTGGCTGATGGGCGGTATGATTGTCATTTTTGTTGTGGCACGACCGCCGATTGAATATTATCGCCAATATTTTGCACAATGGGTATCCAGCAAAATTTTATATGATATCCGTGACCGCTTATTTGTACATATTCAAAAGCTAAGCTTTAAGTATTATGCCAATACACGGGCTGGGGAAGTCATTTCCCGGGTCATCAATGATGTTGAGCAAACGAAAACCTTTGTTGTCACAGGATTAATGAATCTTTGGCTTGATGTGTCTACGATCATTATTGCTGTCATAATTATGTTTAATATGGACATCACATTAACCATCGTGTCATTGATCTTATTTCCGTTTTACGCTTTTTCGGTTAAATACTTTTTCGGCAATCTGCGAAAATTAACACGTGTACGTTCCCAGGCACTCGCCGAGGTGCAAGGCTATCTGCATGAGCGGGTGCAAGGGATGGCTGTAATTAAAAGCTTTGCGACAGAGGATTATGAACAAGGGAATTTTGACCGGCAGAACAGCAACTTCCTGCAAAAAGCGATTGACCATACAAAATGGAACGCAAAAGCCTTTGCGGTTGTAAACACGATTACCGACATTTCGCCGCTGCTTGTCATTGGCTATGCTGGCTACCAGGTAATTCAAGGAGATATTTCACTCGGTGTTATGATGGCGTTCATAGCATATATTGATCGCTTATACGCACCACTGCGCAGACTTGTTAATTCATCGACTACACTGACACAGTCAATTGCTTCAATGGACCGTGTATTTGAGCTCCTTGATGAAAAATATGATATTGATGATGCGCCAAATGCAGTGGAATGCAAGGAAGTAAACGGCCATATTCAGTTCAAGGATGTCAGCTTTAAATATAATGAAAATGAGGAAGATGTATTAAAACATATCAACCTTGATATCCAAAAGGGAGAAACAGTCGCCCTAGTCGGCATGAGCGGAGGCGGAAAGTCTTCCTTAGTGGGCTTGATTCCGCGTTTTTACGATGTGTCAGATGGATCAATCCTTCTTGATGGGACAGATATCCGTTCTTTCAAAGTCCGCAGTTTAAGAGATAAGATTGGCATGGTTCTGCAGGATAATATTCTATTCAGCGAATCGGTTAAAACCAATATTCTGCTGGGGAAACCAGAGGGAACAGATGAGGAAGTTATTCAGGCGGCAAAAGCAGCCAATGCGCACGATTTTATCATGAGTCTTCCAGAAGGCTATGATACGAAAGTGGGCGAACGAGGTGTGAAGCTGTCAGGAGGACAAAAACAGCGGATTGCGATCGCTCGTATCTTCCTGAAAAACCCTCCGATTCTAATTTTAGATGAAGCCACATCTGCATTGGACCTAGAAAGCGAACACCTTATTCAGGAGTCATTAGAGGAGCTGGCAATAGACCGAACCACCTTTATTGTGGCGCACCGCCTTTCTACCATTACTCATGCAGATCGAATCATTTTAATCGAGCATGGCCAAATCATGGAAGAAGGCTCTCACGATGAGCTCATGAAAAAACAAGGAAGTTATTATAAGCTCTTTCAAGTGCAGCAGCTGGAGAATTAAGAAAACGCCTGGAGACTTCGTGTTCTCCAGGCGTTTTCTATAAGCTTCCAACAAATATTATGAAAATAAGAATAGCAGCTAACCCCAGTGTTAGTACCACAGAGACGATACTCCGAATAGCACTTTTCCAATTTTGAATGCCTAAAAATCCTATTAAGCTTAGTATAAATGTTAATACCGTGATAAAGAAAAGAAGATAGAGCGGATGTAAGCCAAAAATAGATTCGGTTCCAGGCATCATAAAAAAGAGAAAAACAAAGCAGATTGATAATATAAAAGCCCAGATATTGATTTGTTTTGTCATGGGTAAACTCCTTGTGCTGAATGGTATATCTCATACTTCCATAAAAATTGAAAAATTCCTCTTTTGATTAAAAAAACAGCTGACACCATGGTCAGCTGTTTTTTATTAATTTTCTGCCGTTTCCTCAATCGTTACTTCGTTATCTTCTTTATGATAAGCTTGAAAGCTTGAAATCAGCATATCAAGATGTTCGACCTGCTCAAGATAATCCATGAACGCAGATACGATCTGCATGGTATGCGGAAGCATGGATTCTTCAATATCGCGATCAGTGTCCATCTGCCGCTGCTGCTGAATGAAGACCTGGAAGAGCTCGCGTCTGTTTAACGTGACTTCTCCTTCTTCAAAAGAAACCTGTGGACGAACCTTGCCAATAAACTTTAGCATCACATGTTCATGATAGTGGATAAGGCAATCCAGCTGCTGCTGCAGGGTATACTGAAATTCCTCTGTAATATCCGCCATATCATTATCAAAACGATGGAGCTTCTTCAGCGTTTCTAATGCGCGTTTTGTGGTGGAAATCATTTGTCTGTAAATAACCAGCTTTCGCGATTTCGCGAGAGCATTATTTTTAAAATAATTTCTTTCTTCTTTGTACATCGCGTAGATCATGTCCAATTTGCTGATAGAGTCCTGCATTTTTTCAATATCAGATTTTAAGGTATGATGCTCAGATGCACGGCGGACAGTCAGTCGAAGCCACTTAGTCACATCCTCAGTGACATTTGAGATGCGGTTATATAGCTTATTCTCATATTTAGGAGGTAAAAATACAAGATTAATGATAAACGCTGAAAAGACACCCAGCATAATGGTAGAAAAACGAATAAGAGCGAACTGAATAAATTCATCTCCAGGTGATTCCATAATGGCAAGCAGCGTAACCAGAGAAAGTGCAATCGTATTTTCAATTCGCAGCTTTAAGTTAATCGTTATGAGAATAATTGCACCCAAGCCGATGATAAAAATATCATTGCCGAATAATAAAACAAAAATGACGGCGATAAAAGCGCCAATCGAGTTACCTTGAATTTGCTCAATGATGGATAAATATGATCTGTAAATGGTAGGCTGCAGAGCAAAAATGGCTGCGATTCCGGCAAATACAGGATTAGGCAGCTGTAATAATTCGGATAAAAATAATGCCAAAATAATTGCGATTCCCGTTTTTAAAATGCGGGCGCCAAGTTTCATACAAAATGTGTTCCTTTCTTATACAGGAGTCTTAATGGATACCTATTGTTTGACGTATTAACATCAAAAAATGTTTCACTCTAACCAATATATACTTCTAAAAATGAGGAAGTATGTCCATATTATCTACTTTAAACGTTTTTCCAAGTTGTTAAACAATAATGTACTATACAGGGATTATACACGAAGTTCAAGTAACTTTTGAAAGAAAAACAGCCTAAATTTTGAAAGTTTTACTACCTTTTTTATGGAAACGTTTTAATTAGATGACGGGGGATTGATTGGGGTGGGTTGTTATTTTTAAGGGATTTATATGTGGCGGAATCACTTATAAACATGAGAGGGAGGCAGGGGGGATTGTAAACACAACCACCTCATAACTAATAGAGGCAAAAAAAGAAACGTTCGCACAAGCAAACGTTTCTCTTTTATAAAAATATTTCTCATATCACTCAGTAGAAACTGATGGATCTGCCTGTTCTTTCACAGGGATAACTTGAAGGAAGTGATCATCAAGGTTTTCGAGCAGCTGTGATAATTCAGCAGCTTCTTCGAATTGTTCCTGAATCTTTAGCATGGCGATGTATTGGCCAAGCAGTTCTTGGATATCCTCTTTGCCTTTTTCAGAAAGAGATGTAATCGTTACTTTTGCTCCTTTGGCGATACGGCGCTGAATGGCTTCTTTTGTCAGGCCTTTTTCTGGCTGGTGGCGTAAATAAACGACACCGCCTGTCATACCTGCGCAAATCCATGGGCCAGGATCGCCAAGGACGAGCCCGCGGCCATTGGTCATATACTCAAAAGCAAATCCTTTAATATTCGCGTTTGTGCCAATATTGCCGAATTCATTTTCAGGAATAGGCTTCGTAAGCTGTCCGCCAATGATCATATCTGCGCCGGAGAGGCGAATCCCTGCACGTGCATCCGCATTTCCTTGAGCAACAAGCAAGCCTTCTTGTGCTCCATATCCAAATCCTTTTCCGACAGAGCCATTATAGTAGTGACCATTTTTGCCTTTGGATTTGAAAATAAGAATTTGTCCGCCAAATGATGTTTTTCCGATCCCATCTTGCGCCCCGCCGGCAACTTCGATATTGATGCCAAAGCTGTTGTATGCGCCAAGTCCGTTGCCCGGGATGGAGCCGTTTTTATATTTAAGATCAACAGGCGGAAGAGCTTTATAAGATCCATCCAGTCTGCCTCTGACACGGTGGCAGGAAACTCTGCTTCCGAGCACACGCTGTTCAGAGGTAATGCTGTTGAATTCACGTGAGCTATGCAATTCTTCAACCGTTGCATCCAGATACTCGGCTCCAACTGCCACTTGAAGCTGTGCTTCGGATAGAGCAGAAGCTGTTTCATGCTTATCAAGCTGGCGGATTTCCAATGTTTTTAACAGGAAAGTTAAGTCGAGCTGGTCGCTGCCTTTTGCTTGTTCTAAAAGATCCGAACGGCCAACAGCGTCTTGAACGTTTTGAATGCCCATTTCAGCTGCCAGTGTTTGAAGCTCTTTGCCAAACGCAGAGAATAAATTCATTATGCCCTGCACGGCTAAATCAAATTGGCGCGGCACAAAACGTCTTAAGCCGTGTTCTTTTGCTTGTGCTTCTGAGTCGATTTGTGTAGCGATTCCCACATGACATGTATCCAAATGACAGCCGCGGCAAGTTGTACAGCCAATCGCAAGCATCGATAATGTTCCAAAGCCAACCCGGTTTGCACCAAGAAGCATTACTTTTAACACATCAGAAACGCTTTTAATACCGCCGTCTGCCCAAATTTCCACCCCATCACGCAATCCAGCTTCCAAAAGGGCATTATGTGCCGCTTTGACGCCGATTTCAACCGGCAGTCCAACATGCTGGAGCGCATGTATTCTTGCAGCACCAGTTCCTCCATCAAAGCCGCTAAGTGTGATGTAATCAGCGCCAGCCTTGGCAATTCCGACTGCGATTGTACCGATATTCGGAACAACAGGGACCTTAACCGCAACCTTGGCTTTATCATTTGCTGTTTTCAGCTCATGAATCATTTGCGCAAGGTCTTCGATGGAATAGATGTCATGGTTATTAGATGGCGAAATTAAATCCGAGCCAATGGTTGCGTTACGTGCTTCGGCAATTTTAGCGGTAACCTTTGAACCAGGCAGATGTCCGCCTTCTCCAGGCTTCGCGCCTTGCCCGATTTTAATTTCAAGCAGGTTTGTCGAGTTTAAGAGCTCAGCGTTAACTCCAAATCGTCCAGAGGCAATCTGCTGTCCGCGTGTGCGCGGATATTTGCCGAGCATATCTTTAATTTCTCCGCCCTCACCATTAAAGCTGATCATATTCAGACGGTCGGCGCCTTCCGCATATGCACGGAACGCTACTTCGTTTTGCGAGCCAAAGGACATGGAAGAGATCATAAACGGCAAGTCATGATCGCCAACAGCGATATTTACCTCTTCAGGCGATAAAACTTCGCTTGCTTTTTTAAAGCTTGTTAAGTGGCGAATCGTTGTTGGATTTTCTTCTTCCTGCTCGGTAATCTTTTCTTTATAAGTGCTATAGTCACCAGTTGAAGCGACTTCGCCAATTGCTTTCCAGATACGAGGGAAGAGGCTGAACGTTTTGCCGATTCGTTCTTTTTCATTGTTGTAATCGGCTGCACGGGCAATTCCATCTTCACGCATAGAAGCGAAATTGTATTTCAGCTCCTCAGAGCCAAAGAAGTTCACAATATTAAGCTCATCCGCAACTTCTTTGCTTAAGCCGATTGATGAAAATAAGCGGCCATATCCTCTTAATTCATGAATTCCAATGGTAGAAATGACTTTTTCAAGCCCTTTCGTTAAAGCTGCAAAAAGATTGGTTAACGGAGCAGTCTGATCCTCATCCGCAACCGTAATAAACATATAATATGGACTTAATAAATCTGCTCCAAGTCCAAATGCTGTGATGATGTCATGCAGAGAGCGGATGGAAGCAGAGCGTAATAATAAAGAACAATCCCGTCTTAGCGCTGCCTTTACAAGTGACTGGTCAATGGCAGACACCGCTAAATGCGGATCAATCCAATAGGCACCTTCCTGATGAACATTCGAATCATCAAGGATTAGCAACGTTTTACCGCTTTTTACTGCTTCAATCGCTTCACTCTTGAGACGCTCAATTGCGTCGTTTAATGTTTCGCTTTCGTGAAAATGAATATGAATATAGGAAACAAGCTTTTCTTCCTGGAAAAAGTTTGTCACTTGGTCAAAGCTAGGCTGGTTCAACTCACTGGCACAACGATAGCCTGAGATTCCTTCTATTAAAATAGGAGAAAGCAGTTCGATCGCTGTTCCTGCTGTTTCTTTTTCAAATAGAGATGGGCGTCTTCCAATAACCGTTCTTGTGGAAAAATGCTCCGTTTCTCTATCGCGGTCAATCGCTGGGTTTGTAACAACCGCCACGCTTTCCTTAATAAAATCTGCAATGTTCTTACGCTGCGGATTAAGTGCTGCAAGTGGAGAATCGTGTCCAAGCGAGCGAATCGGTTCGGCACCATTTTTCGACATTTGCTCCACTAGCTGAACATGATCTCGCTCCCAGCCAAAGGCTTTGTACTGGCCATTATGAATTTTATCTGGGTAGTTCATCGATACGACTTTATCAAACTTCGGCGGTGTCAGACGCAATTTATATTGATCAACTAGCATTCTAGCGGAAAAGCGCTCATACACTTCCTGCTGGTACTCATTCTGTTCATACAGAACAATGTCATTTCCGTCCCATTTAAGGCCAACTTTTTCACCAGGAGATAAAGGTTTTGGGTCATTTACATATTCACTGGACGGAATGATGCCCGGTTCAGATGAAAATAGGTAAGAACTTTGGGTTTCAAGCATCCAGAGAGGACGCAAACCTAGAGCATCAACACTGAATACCGCTTCGTCGCCAAATCGGGAAATGATGCCGGCAGGTCCCTGTGAAAAATGTCCCCATGCTTCGCGAATATAAGCATACAGGTTCTGCAGATGTTCAGGGTATGCTTTAATTTCATTTACGATCGGCGGGAAGAGAATATCTACCGCCTCAAAAAGAGAATAGCCATCACGGCTGATAAATGTGTCAATTGTCCGGTTTAAATCCTGTGAATCACTGCCGTCTTTTACAAGCGGCACACCCACCATTTTTGCTTCATCACGCAGCTTTGCAATCGTGTTAATTTCACCGTTATGGCCAAGTACACTAAATGGCTGCACACGAAAAAAGCTTGAAAGTGTATTCGTAGAATAGCGGTTGTGGCCGAGAGTCATAGTTGAAGCCACAAGCGGGTTAGCAAGATCATGATAATATTTAGGCAGAATATCTCCAGCACCCATTACCTTATAGACCGCATGATGCTGACTTAATGAAGCAACATGAACATGTTCGTTCTCTTCGAAATCAATGGTTAAAGCAAAAAGCGTTTTAGAAAGTTCACTTTCCTCTAAATCTGCTGTACAAGCAAATTGCCAGAAAACAGGGTTTTCTTGAATTGCGATTGGTCCAAGTGCAGACGCTTCTGTCACTTGTTCAGATTGAAATACAAAATTTAAACCATTATTTTCTAATTTTTCAATCAATTTTTCTTTGAATTGTGCTGTATCTTGTCCTCTGGACATGAAAATATGGCCGACAACAAAATTACTTTGATCTGCAGCGTTCGCATCTGCACCAGCTGCTGCTAATTTTTCCTTCCATAATACACGGGGGATATCGATATGAATACCTACGCCATCACCTTCGCCGTTAATAAAGCCGGCTCTGTGATTCATCGTTACGAGGGCATTTATACAACTGAAGATATTTTCTCTTGTAGGGGTTTTTTGCTTCTCAACACTTGCGACAATTCCACATGCATCGTGTTCCTGTCGATGAAACTGATTGAATTGTGAAGGAGTCCATTGCTCTGTCATCATTTCGGCTATATAGGCTGGGCCTTTAAGCCGTTCACCTCCTGTATAGAAAAATTAATCTGAAACTTTATCGTGTTCATTATGATCGTGTGCTGAAATGTTTGAGGGACGAGATCAGCAGTTATACATAATGATGTACCGCGTTACCACGCGAAAGTAGCAAAGGGTGTTTTACACAAGAATATTGATTTAATAGTATCATATGAATTTTCAGAAATCAATTAAATATACAGAAAGTTGGATAGAAGGTATTGGGGTAATTGTATAATCTGTGAATAAAAAGCTATATATGTAAACGTTTTCATCGTTGGTTCAGTATAAACGAAGGCCAGAACAGCCTTCGTTTAATGAATAAAAAATGTATAATTATTGAGATGCTAATGCTTCAAAAGCATTGTTGACAGCGTGTAGTGTTGCTTCAATATCTTCCTCTGTATGAGCGATTGTTAAGAACCATGCTTCATATTTGGAAGGAGCAAGATTGATGCCTTGGTGCAGCATGAGCTTGAAAAACTTAGCAAACATTTCACCATCTGTGTTTTCTGCCTGCTCGTAGTTTTCGACCTTCACGTCTGTAAAGTAGAGTGTTAATGCACCCTTTAAGCGATTGATTGTGATCGGAATGTTATGCTCTCTCGCTGCTTTTAGGATGCCTTCTTCAAGGATTTCGCCTAATTGATCTAAATACTCGTAAACTCCGTCTTGCTTTAATACTTCTAAACATGCAATTCCTGAAAGGATGGATGCCGGGTTTCCGGCCATAGTGCCTGCCTGATAAGCTGGGCCAAGCGGAGCGACTTTTTCCATTATTTCTTTCTTGCCGCCATATGCTCCAATCGGCAAACCGCCTCCAATAATTTTACCCATTGCCGTTAAATCAGGACGTACACCAAGCATGTCCTGTGCACCGCCATATGAAAAGCGGAAAGCAGTGATTACTTCATCATAAATAACAAGCGCGTTAGCGGCATGTGTTAACTCATTCACCTGTTCTAAAAATCCGGGGTGCGGTTCTACAATACCGAAGTTTCCTACAATTGGCTCAACAAGGACAGCCGCCACTTGATCTCCCCATTTTTCTAATGCTTCTTTAAAAGGTTCAATATCATTAAATGGAACGGTGATCACTTCTTGGGCAATGCTTTTAGGGACACCTGCAGAGTCAGGCGTACCTAAAGTAGATGGACCAGATCCAGCAGCAACAAGCACTAAATCGGAGTGTCCATGATAACAGCCGGCGAACTTGATGATTTTATCTTTACCTGTATAAGCTCTGGCAACACGGATTGTTGTCATTACCGCTTCTGTACCGGAGTTCACAAAACGAACCTTCTCCATCCATGGCATTGCTTCTTTTATCATCTTGGCAAACTTCACTTCATGCTGTGTTGGCGTGCCATATAAAACGCCTCTTTCAGCAGCTCTTGTAATCGCTTCTGTAATATGAGGATGTGCATGTCCAGTAATGATCGGACCGTAAGCAGCAAGATAATCAATATACTGATTTCCGTCTACATCCCAAAAATATGCGCCGCTCGCTCTTTCCATCGCAATCGGAGCACCGCCGCCAACTGCCTTATAAGAACGAGATGGGCTATTTACACCGCCAACAATATGTTCAAGCGCCTCGCTATGTAATCGTTCTGAATTTGTGAATTGCATGGGTATTCCTCCTTGGATCTCTTCTAAACACTTTTTAAATAAAGGTGTCTCGCCTTAAGCTTGTCGTCCCTGGGCGAGCACCTTCTGCTTTTCTAGTTTACCACGTTTTCTCTATAGAGTATGTGCCGGGAACATGACAAGCACTCATAGAAGGTATTTTTTGCGCATATGAATGAGTAGACAGGCTTGAAATGAGGTATGGTGATGATACTTTATATTTCTTTAGTTCTAATCCTGCTTTGCATGATCATGAGTCTGCAGAGCTTATTTACTTCAAAAAGGATCAAAGGGAAATGGGTTTCGATTGAGAACATGATTTATTTAGTGTTTCTATATGGAACGATCATGATCGGATTTGGGCTCATCTATATTATTCTTGATTTGAATGGACATATTGTTTTAATAGAAGAAACTAGCTATCTGGAGGTCAGTTTTTTGGATCGGCTAGAGACGGGTTTTTATTTTAGTGCGATGACGCTGTTTTCTGTGGGATATGGGGATATTGCGCCAATTGGCATTGGCCGGATGATCGCTGTCATTGAGGCGCTCATTGGTTATGTAATCCCAACTGCGTTTGTAGCGCGAGTTGTTTTTGATATCGATCAGCAGACATGATGCTTATCTGTTGTTTTTCTGTTCTTTTTTCATTAACGTAAAAGTGGAGAAGTTTTTGGACAGTTTATTATTATTTTGTAGAGGGAAACTTACTTTTACATATGAATAAAGGAGATGTCAAAATGACAGCAATTACAGGAGAGTTCGCACCAGACTTTTCACTCCCTGCAAGTACAGGGGAGACATTTACACTATCAGAACACCGAGGCAAAAACATTGTTTTATATTTTTATCCAAAAGACATGACGCCTGGCTGTACGACACAGGCTTGTGATTTTCGTGATCGCCACAGTCAGTTTGCAGAAGAAGACACCATCGTGATTGGCATCAGCCCGGATCCTTTGAACAGACATGATAAGTTTGTTGAAAAGCATGAGCTGCCATTTCCGCTGCTTGCGGACGAGCAGCATACAGCAGCTGAACTATATGATGTCTGGAAGCTGAAAAAGAATTTTGGCAAAGAATACATGGGAGTGGAGCGATCTACTTTCGTTATTGATAAAGAGGGACGGATTGCAAAAGAGTGGCGCAAAGTAAAGGTTAAAGATCATGTAGAGGAAGTACACAGCTTTGTAAAAGAAGAATTGAAATAAAGAGGAACCCAATTGAGCGGATTTCCAGCCTATTTTATGATTTCAAGGCTTTTGTCCAATTCAAAAAACGGCAATCTGAATATCATTTTATTAGGGCATACCTCCTCAGATAGTCATAATGCGGACCTTTTAAAGGTCCGTTTTTTTATGACTTGAGCAGGAGAGAGGGCAGATGGGAGTTCAAGTAATTTTCACCTTTAAAAACGTATATACTATTTAAAGGAGCATAATTGTTGGACAGGCATATAGATGAAGAACAATTGTCATTGTTGACAAAGTCACTGTAAAATGAGTACACTATTTATAAACATTATAAAGTAATAATCTATGTTAGAAAGAGGTGCATGACGTGACGCACGATCAACTTAAAGAAGCGCTGGATACTTTAAAAGATACAGGAGTCCGCATTACTCCTCAGCGTCATGCGATACTTGAATATTTAATAAACTCCATGTCACACCCTACAGCAGATGATATTTATAAAGCTCTAGAAGGAAAGTTTCCGAATATGAGTGTGGCTACAGTTTACAATAATTTGAGAGTATTTCGTGAGGTTGGATTAGTAAAAGAACTAACTTACGGGGATTCTTCAAGCCGTTTTGATTTCATTACAACACAGCATTATCACGTAATCTGTGAGCAGTGCGGCAAAATTGTTGATTTTCATTACCCGGGATTAGATGAAGTGGAGCAGCTTGCTTCCCATGTAACGGGTTTTAAAGTTAGCCATCACCGTATGGAAATCTACGGAACTTGTCCAGAGTGTCTTGCAAAAGAAGCGCATTAATCTAATTCATTGACTAGGCTGCCTAATTTAAGGTGGCTTTTTTATTTTGTCATTCATTGCAGAATAGGAACGAAATGGCCAAACAAAAAACTCGGCATTAGTTTGCCGAGTTTTGCTGTGATTTACGATTGTATTTTTCATCAAACTCTTTGCCTTCTAATGTTTTGTCTAATGTTAAAGGCTCTTTGCAGTACATGCACATATCGACGCGTCCAAGTACCTTTGTATATTTACCGCAGCTTGGACACACAACTTGTACAGCTTTCGTGGATAATAAACCGATCCAGAAATAAACACCTGTACTAGCAACAATGAATATAGTTCCAAGCAACATAAAAAAGGTCATGAGAACAGGAGATTCTCTAAAGAAGATTCCGATATACATAACAATAAAACCGACAAAGATCAAACTCAGTGCAAAGGTACGAATTTTATTGATTTTGCTTGAATATTTAGCCATGCAACACCCTCCTAAAAGTTAACTATAGCATATAAGCCTGCCTGCTATAAATATCAATTCCTATTCCTGTCGAAAATTGTCTCTGTTTTATGAAGGAATTCAACTTCATTTTGGCGAAAGTATTACATATATGACCCTCTCTAACTGTCTGAATTCAATTGTTAGCAGGGAAAAGAAATCGTAACTGTTCGTTATGGTCTGGTATAATGACTATTATTGATTGAAAAATGGATTGAAGTTTCACTTTAATTAATGGAGGAATTGTAATGGAAGATATTCTCCGCCCGATCTATCAGGAGCGGGCAAGCCAGGCAAACACAAAGGGTGTTTTGCTTGTTGAGAAGAGGCAGAAAGCACTGCCGACAACCGATACCTTTGATGCGGTTCTGCTGATTATTGTAACGGAAGCGGATGAACCGGTTTTTATTAAACATTATACATATATGGAAAAGAAGGCTGCATTATATATCATTACGGAGCAGCAGCTAAATGAATGGCTGCTGATTGGCACTAATAAAAAGGTGTTTGATTGGATTTATAATGGAAAGATTCTGTTTGATCGTAATGAATATATGCAAACGGCGAAGAAAGAACTGCAGGAATTTCCTTTTCACGGACGTAAGTTGAAAATGGGTCTTGAATTTGCCAAGCTTATTAAGCGGTATATGGACGGAAAAGCATTTTTTGAGAACAAACAATATTTTGATGCATACAATCATATTGTTCATTCATTGCATCATTTGGCCAGACTTGCTGTAATTGACCATGGCTTTCATCCGGAGAATACGGTTTGGAATCAGGTCAAACAAATCGAACCAGAGATTATGAAGTTATATGAAGAGTTGGTGAATAGCCACGAGCCTTTAGAAAAACGGCTCGAGCTGTTGTTTCTAGCAAGTGAGTTTCTGATTCATTCAAGAACCAAGGATGGAATCAGCCATCTTATTGATATTTTAAGTGAAAGAGAGCATTGGACTGTGCAAGAGATCTTAAATCATGAAGAACTCGGCTTATATGCAGTGGATTTAACAATGCTTCTAGAGTATCTGATTGATAAACATTATGTTGAGGTTGTGAATGTGGAGACCAAAGGAAAAGGGATACTCCATCGCTATTATAAAGTCGGGAAAAAATTATCGTAAAAAAGTTTTAAAAAGTATTGACCTTTAATTAAATACTTGGTATATTTATATCCGTCGCTGAGAAACGAACAAAAAACGTTTTTGTAGCTGACGGATATTTTTTAAAAAAGTGTTGACATGAAAAACTCAACATGTTATATTAAGAAAGTCGCCTCGGAGCGATACTTAAGAAAAATTGCTCTTTGAAAACTGAACGAACAATAAAACGTCAACGTTTAAAAAAGATTCTTCGGAATCAACAATGTACATTATGTACACAAGAGCTAATCAACTCTTTCTTGGAGAGTTTGATCCTGGCTCAGGACGAACGCTGGCGGCGTGCCTAATACATGCAAGTC